>CAZRGO010000017.1:0-4867 GCA_964599665.1 uncultured Prevotella sp. | reverse complement strand
GACAAGCACGTTTCTGATATTTATTGCATGTTTCTATATAGGAAAACGGGCATATCGTTGCAAAGGTACGAATTTTCTATTACATTCTTGAATTTTTTTGTGTTTTTTTATTAAAGACATTAACGTCTCTCGCAAATTATTACAGAATATTTTTACAAACAGAGTAATTATGTATCTTATTAACTCTTGAATATCAACATATTAACGAAATATGCCCGTTTTCCTATATAGAAACGGGCATGTCTTGTTAAATTTTATTAAACATTATCCGTAGCTTCCTTAAGCATTATATTTTTGATTATTCTGCTATTAGCCTTGTTTATCATTGATGTATCGAGCGACGCGAGATATATTTGTGTGGTTTTGTCAGAATCGTGCCCTAACCCTTCGCTTATGACCGACAGGGGCACATCCATGTTTCTGGCTATGCTTGCCCAAGAGTGTCGGGCCACGTATGTGGTGAGTGGAACTGCCAGTCCTATCATTACGCCTATCCGTTTGAGGCTACGGTTTATACGCTGCAGAGCCTGACTATACGCGACATGGTCCGCAAAGGTTTCTCCGGTTATTATCGGAAACATATAGGGCGAGCCATTGGTCTGTTCCACATATCTGTTTACGATATTCTGCATAGGATGTTCCCACTGTATGGTGAGGCTTTGAAATGTTTTGCGACGGCTGTAGGTCAGGAAACCATTCCTTTGGTCGCTTTTCTTTAAGTGGGCGATATCCACGAACGACATGCCACGGGTATAGAAACTGAACATGAAGATGTCGCGGGCAAAGGCCAATGATGGTTTTCCTGTCAGGTCAAGCTTTTGTATTGTCCGGATAACATCGGAGGCTACGGCTCTTTTGCGTGTCTTGCCGACAGACACATGTACCTTACGGAAAACATCATTATCCTCTGCCAATCCTTCTTCCATGGCTTTACGATAAAGCGTCCTTAGCGTACGCATATAGCAGGAGGCGGAGCTGCGCCTCAGTCCCGCATGCAGCATCCATGCCTCATACTCCTGTATCATATCGCCGGTCATGTCAGAGAACAGCAAATCCGTTTCATTACGGAACTTGCTGAAGTTACGCAGCGCATTTACGTATGTTCTTGCCGTACCGTAACACTTCATCCTTATCTTCCTTGCTGTTTGTGCGCTGATATAACAGAACACACTCGTACGACGAGGTATATTCCTGAATGCTTTCTGTAAATCATCTATGGTGTAATTGCCTGTTGTTTGTTCTGTCCTGTCAATGACTTCCAACATTCTGCCGATGTCCCAATTGACCCTTAACTGATACAACCGCAGCAGCGCTTTCCGTTCCTCGTCATTTTCCATACAATCCGTCAGGCGGATAGCGGAGTGCTCCTCATCCCATTCATGCGGAAAGATATGATATTCGGTGCTTATTGTCACGGCCTTACGATGGTGTATCGCCTGATAGTACAATGTGCCCTCTTTGCCGGCAACAGAAGAGGGGTGAAATCTTAATTTGATGGTTGTCATAATTCATTAATATTACTGTCCGATAAAACTTAAAGTATCGTATAAAGATAGGGATAAACTTTTATTTGATACGTGAATGCGGCACAAAAATACAACAAAACATGTCAGACCTAAGTGTGAGATAAAGGCTATGAGATTGCACAACAAAAGCAATGGGATTACGTTGCAAAAGCATTGCTTTTACAGTGTAATCCCATTGCCTTTACAACGGCACTCGTAAACCTCTGAAACACAATAATAAAAAAGTGAACGGACAGGTTGTTGTGATAACCTTATCCGTTCACTTTTCTTTTATACGAAATTGTCGTCAAGCTATTTTAACGTCAGTTCGGTATAAGATAACAATACAAACATTGCGATTGTAGTTATATGTCTATTGCGCCCGCACGCCATGCAGGAGTGCAATATTCAATCCTTGATTTTCAATTCTATAAATAACGTACAGATATAAACAACTAAACGTTCCGCGTCCACGCACCCTGAAAGGGTGCAATAGACAAGCCCGGGGTTTCAACCCCGGGAACAATGGACACACATAAACGATAAAACGTATTTCGCCCTGTAGGGGCGGGACAACCCACGCGTTGCATAACGAACGGAAACAGGAGCATGGGGCAGTAACTAATCGTAAAACGCATGGATGTTATTGCGGCCCTTGTCCCGCCCCTACAGGGCGAAATACCTGTTGATGGATTGGGCTATTCTATCCCCGAGGTTGAAACCTCGGGCTTGGATATCGCACTCCTACAGAGTGCCTCGTCGCAAGATTATACACCATATCTTATTCTATACCGACCGAGATATCGCGCTCTTTCATAGTGTTTCTATTAATGAGATGCTGATATTATCTTATCCGGTTATCCTTTACTTATACCGAACTGACGTTATTTTATCTTCAACACCGGAGCGATGGCATTAACCTTCTTTGGCAATACGACAGACAGGCCGTTGTCAGACATTGTATGCTTTACCTTGCCATAGCCAAGCAGCTCAACAGACTTCACTTTCTCGCCGGCAAGGCTCTTTATGGTCATAGTCATATCATCAGGCCACGCAAGGGCGGTGGCGTATATGATGTTGCCCTTTTGCGTGAACCTTATCTCCTCGGCACCGGCCCTGCTGTATTGGCCATCGTTAAAGCCCTGTGCATTAATGGCTATGTCGCTGTTGGCGATAGGTCCCTCGCCGAAGACACGCCAAGGGCGCGTGCCGGCAATACTCTCCTTGTTAACCTTCATCCATGCTCCAAACTCCCTCAGGATAGCTTCCTCCTTCTCGTCAAACGTACCGTCGGCACGAAGCGGAACGCTGAGCAGCATATTTCCGTTCTTGCTGACAATATCAACAAGCAGCTTTACGATTGTGGCGGCGGACTTATAATGGTTGCGCTCATAAACGCCGGTATTATAATGCCAGTCGCCCAAGCAGTTGCAGCACTGCCAGGGGCGTTCCATTATCTTGTTTGGGGCACCACGCTCCACATCCCACACAAGAGCCTGCTTCTGCTCGTCATTAAGTATCTTGCCGAACACGACACCGGGGTCAGGCTTTTTCATCATATCCCGTGTGACGGTCTTGGTCTTCAGGTGGTGATTATACATGTGTGCCGCTATCTTCATGCCGGCGTCACTGACAGGATAGAACGGCAACACCGTGACATCAAAGTATATCAGGTCGGGTGAGTAACGGTTTATAGCGTCAAGAGTACGGTTATAAAAGTTCGTCACATACTCCTCCGATGGGATGATAGCGCCATTCTCCCATCCCCACTGACTGTGTATGCCTCCATTGTCCCATATCTTGTTGCTGATGTCATGGTTCTGCGCGTAAAGGTTCTGCGGATCCAATCCCTTCCACCATTTCTCTGTGCCGTCGCTATTGGGTTTGTAACCGTCCTCTTTTGTCAACCAGCCGTCATACTTCACTCCGCGCTTCTCACCTTTAAGGTCAAAGCGACGTGAGGACTCATACCACATCCATGCGTGGTCGGCATGAAACGATATGCCAAACGGCAAACCGGCTTTCTTGGCGGCCTCCGCCCACTCCACGAGAATGTCGCGGCGAGGACCTATCGCCATTGAATTCCACTCCTGATAACGGCTGTCCCAAAGGTCAAAGTTATCATGATGATTACCGAGAGCAAAGAAATACTCCGCGCCAATCTCTTTATAGAAACGTACCAATTTCTCAGGCTCCCAACGCTCTGCCTTGAAAAGCGGCAAAACATCCTTAAAGCCAAACTCCGATTGGTGACCATAATGCTCACGGTGATAATTGTACTTGTACGTACCCTCCATATACATCTCACGGGCCATCCAATCGCCGCTACCCTCCACACATTGCGGTCCCCAATGGGCCCAAATGCCAAACTTGACATCACGGAACCACTCCGGCACCTCATAGTTACGTAATGATTCCCACGTAGGCTCATATACGCCCTTGTCCATAGGCTCCTGCGCCTCACTGACAGGCACCTGATAGTTTTGCGCCGCTGTAGTTGCCGCACCAAGCAATAACGCAATACAAACGTCTCTTAATCTTGCTGTAATCATATTCTTTCCCATATATAATTTGATTTGATGTTGCAAAGATAAGCATTTTCCTTGAATAAATTATAGGACAGAATTAACAAAAAATATCATTATATACAATTGGACATAAAAACACCAACCACATCCCACCATACAGGCATCACAGACACATATACAAATATTATATAGAAAAACAGCAAAGACATCCGGTCATGCCAACCATAATTCATTTGCTGTCGAACAACATATAAAACACAACCAGATATACCATAAAACATAACTCACCGCCTTCATGCTCCCGTCCCCTCGTAGTTTCCTCTTCGGTTTCAGCTTTTGTCACCGACATGTGACATGATGTAACGCTCCTTCGCCACCCTCCTGCGCGCTGACACCGCCATCCCCATTCAAGATGATATTCCCGTCTATGACATGCACAAAACGGTCATCCACTTTCATTGTGGCACGCTGCACCACATCTCCTGCCAAGCAATTATCCAAAAAGAGAGTGATTGATGTGATACGATTAATATTATATGAAATGATTGACATGTGTGACACATATCGTACGGCAAATAAATCGTATAATACATACACACAGAAAATCTCCAGCGGCATGTGATGACAATAACATATTAAGCTAAACAACTCTAATTCAGACAATAGCATAACTTGGAAACATCATCTCACTATACACAACCGTATACAAAGGCAGCGGGGTCATTTCACGACACAGGTATCACACGAATAACATATCACTTTACGTTTCCGTCGCATACACACACAAAAAAGTATCCCCGGCGTCATGCTTCATACATAACACCGGGGATAAAC
>CAZRGO010000016.1:0-5083 GCA_964599665.1 uncultured Prevotella sp. | reverse complement strand
AAAACAATAAACAAATATTTTACACTCTTTCTTATAAATCTATATACAAATACAGGCATAATGAACACAAAAACCGGAATAATAGAAGAAAAACAGCAAAAACAAGGGGGAAGAGAGAGAACACACAGGGAACACAAGACCAAAGCGGGATATAAACGCAACGCGATTATGCCGAAAAATATATGAGATTACAAACGCAAAGTATTATCACAATATTCCATTACAGCCGGACGATGAGTAATAACTATAACAGTACGCGATGACTTTGCGAGAAGATTACGTAACAATTGCTTTTCAGTATTAGGGTCAAGAGCACTTGTAGCCTCATCAAGAATCATAATAGGACAATCACGCAAAAGCGCTCTTGCAATACAGATGCGTTGCGCCTGCCCCTCGCTCAGTCCGCCTCCATTCTCAGAAAACACGGTATCAAGCCCCTCAGGAAGATCACGTACAAATCCAGCGCATGCATCATCAAGAGCTTTATACATCTGTGCCTCTGTCGCCTCGCCATTGCCAAGCAACAGATTGTCGCGTATCGAGCCGCTAAGAATAGTGTTACCCTGCGGTACATATATAAAATTACATCTGGTAAGTGGCGAAACCACCATGCGCTTCACCTTATTATATATATATACATCCCCAACACTTGGGCGTACCAATGCGAGTATCATCCGCAACAATGTAGTTTTCCCGGTACCTGTCTCACCAAGCACAGCAGTACAAGTACCCGGCCTAAAGTCAAAAGTAAGATTCCGGAGGATTGGAACATCAGGCTCATCAGCATAAGCATACGACACATTATCCACCATTATACCACAAGGTCCTTGCAGTGCCTCCGGTGTCCCATCAACCTCTACAGGCATATCCTCAAAGAGCATAAGACGTTCTGCCGCCGTAAGAACATGCACAAACTTCGGTGCCAATTTTGCTATATCCCTTGCCGGGTTCTGAATCCTATTTACCAACTGTAAAAACGCCGTCATACCACCATACGTTAGCGTACCGGCCGAAAGACGCAATGCACTCCATGCAAAAGCCAGCAGATATCCCAAAGAAAATCCTACATTCACCATAAGATTCGAAAACATAGAGAACTTCGTCCGACGCACCACCTTGCCATGCAGTTCACGCTGCTGTCCGCCCAATCGTCCAATAACCGCATTCTCACCCTCCAATGTCTTGACAAGTATACGATTCTGTACAGACTCCTGCAACAGACTCTGCACCTTGCTATCAGAACTTCGCACATCCCTCGAAAGCGCACGCATCCTCTTCATGTAAAACTTACTAAGAACAAGAAAGAACGGTGTTACAACCACTATGAGCAATGCCAGTGTATGATCTAAAAGAAACAGGTAGCAAAAAGCACCCACAAAAAGCATTACAACCGAAACAGCATTGGGCAAGGTCTCTGCCATAAAATCCACCACAGTATTTACATCCTGCTCCAGCCGGTTTATCACATCACCACTGTGCATCGACTCCCGCCCCCTCCATTCCAAGTGAAGAATACGTCCCAGCATACGTTGCTGCATACGATTCTGGGCCTTTATGCCAAGAATATTTCTCACCCACAACGCCGCTATACCCAAAGCAAACGAGCACAGCACAAGAAGAGCCATAACAACCACAGCCATTATGACATCACCATCTATATTATGCGATGCAATATCAACAGCCCTCTGCACAGCCCACACCGAGGCAAGACTGACAACCACATCAAGCAACCCTATAACCGTATTAAGGATTGCCTGCAAACGATTGTCACGCGATGACAGCCACAGCCAACGTACTATTTTCTTTATAGGATAGTTATTCACAGTATAATTATCAAATAAATCTCTTTCTACATCTTCATTTGCCCTACAAACATTTCTAATGCAAAGATACACAATAACATGTTAATTCAAAATCTAAGACGCTGAAAATATACAAATTTGCATTTTTTAACCCTTGTATCGAACTACATTTATATTTTTTTTATAACTTTACGCACGACTTATAATTATGAAGAAAGAGATATTTTCGCCTCTTTAGGTGCATTTACAATTAGCATTACCATTGTTGCATACCTCTCAGCATGGGCTGATGGCAAACATGAGGAACAGGCTTATGTCAATATGGGACAAAATCATATTCAGGAAACACTACATCGTCGAGTGTATCAATGATATGCTGAAGAACAAGACCATCATAGTGCATTCAAGGCATAAATCAATACACAACTTCATCATGAGCATCTACTCTACGCTCATGGCATATTCGTCCTTCAAGAACAAGCCAAAGATTCTGCCCGTACATGTGGAAAGGACAAATCAATTGACGTTGTTTTAACCACAGATTATCCCGAACTAACGTATATTTTGGTTTATTTTAATATTTTTATTCTGAATAATTTGGAAATATCGGATATTGTTTGTAATTTTGCAAACAACAAATAAAAGATATATGGCGAAATTAGAAATAACACATGAACAAGAGCGACTTGCGAGGTTTGCTAAGGCGATGGGACACCCGACCCGAATTGCTATACTTCGTTTTCTCGCTCAGCGCAATGAATGTTTCTTCGGAGATATTCATGAGGTACTTCCTATCGCTAAGGCTACCGTTTCACAACATCTAAGCGAGTTGAAAGAGGCAGGTCTTATTCAAGGGACTATTGAACCTCCGAAAGTAAAATACTGCATCAACCCCGAAAACTGGGCAGTTGCAAAACAGCTTTTTTCAAGGATGTTTGATGATTGTTGTCCCTCAAAAAAGAATAGTTGCTGCTCGTAAGCACTATTTTTTTACTTACATTGTTCGTAATTCGGCAAATAACAATTTAATATCAAGAATATGAAAAAAACACTTGTAATCTTCGCCCTTGTGATTGGGCTGATGTCATGCGAAAGCAGTGAGAACACCGCTAACGCAAAATCTCCTGAAAAGGACAGAGTGGAAGTTATTTACTTTCACGGTAAGCAACGCTGTGCCACATGTATGGCAATCGAGAAAAACGCTAAAGAACTTGTAAACTCAGCGTTTGCCGATGAAGTAAAAAAAGGCAATGTGGTTTTCAGAATAGTAGATATTTCCACGCCGGAGGGAGAGAAAATCGCTGATAAGTATGAGCTCTCTTGGTCGTCTCTCTTTGTAAACAAGTGGAAGAACGGAAAAGAAACCCGTAATGACATGACAGAGTTCGGTTTTGGTAACGCCCGAAAGAACCCTGATGGTTTTAAGAAAGGACTTGCTGAGACAATACGTAAGTCGTTAAAGTGATGGATTGGCTACAAACTTTACTTGACAACAGCACCACTCCGGCATTCACGGCTTTTCTTCTTGGATTGCTTACTGCTATCTCTCCCTGTCCGCTTGCCACCAATATTGCGGCTATCGGATTTATCAGTAAGGATATAGAGAACCGTCGCCGGATATTCCTCAATGGCATACTTTATACGTTAGGACGTGTAATCGCCTACACACTGCTTGGCGTAATCCTTATTTCAATTCTGAAAGAGGGTGCCAGTGTATTCGGTATTCAGAAAGCCGTCGGAAAATGTGGCGAGTTTCTGTTAGGTCCGCTGTTATTGGTAATCGGACTTTTCATGTTGTTTGGAAGTAAGCTCAACCTGCCTAAATTCGGTTTTGACGGCAAGGGCGAAGGGCTTGCGAAAAAAGGTGGCTGGGGAGCATTTCTTCTCGGTGTGCTTTTCGCAATGGCGTTTTGTCCTTCAAGCGGAGTATTCTATTTCGGTATGTTGATACCGATGTCCGTAACCGCTACAGCCGGATGGCTTTTGCCGATACTGTTTGCCGTAGCAACCGCCCTCCCTGTTCTTGTTGTCGCTTGGATACTCGCTTTCAGCGTTGAGAAGGTCGGAGAGTTCTACGGAAAAATGCAAGCAATTCAGAAATGGCTCAATATTATAGTAGGTGTACTTTTCTTAATCATCGGCATCTATTATTGCATAATAATGTATTTCTAATCAAAAAAGATATAACCATGTCAGAAAATAAAGAAGAAAAGAAAGGCTTTTGGAGCACCCTTTTCGCTCCCAAAAAGAAATCGTCATGCTGTTGCGGCAGTCAGATCGAGATAGTCCCTGAAAGCACGGACAAGAAAGAAACTCCTGCTTGCAGCTGCGACACCAATAACTCAGGAAAGAAAGTCATAAAGGTATTGGGTACGGGCTGCTCAAGTTGCAAGGCACTTTACAGCACAGTGCAGGAGGCTTTGGCTCAACTTGGTATCGATGCGACAGTCGAAAAGGAGGAGAACCTTGAGAAGATTATGGCGTACAATGTAATGTCGCTTCCGGCTCTCGTCGTTGACGGCAAGGTGGTAGCCAAAGGTCAGAAACTCTCAGTAGAGCAAGTAAAGGCACTGATAGTATGATACAGGCTTTTGCAGACTGGCTCGTATATACGGTGTTCGGAATGTCGCCGGAGTCGCACTGGGGAAGCGCCGTCAACTTCTTTTTCTACGACACCATAAAGATAACGGTACTGCTGTTTTTCATATCGGTGATAATGGGCGTAATCAACGCCTATTTCCCGATTGACAGGCTGCGGAGATACCTTACAAGCCGTAATTTCTATGGTCTGGAATATTTCTTTGCATCTGTTTTCGGAGCGATAACACCGTTCTGCTCCTGCTCGTCAATTCCGTTGTTCATCGGGTTTGTCAAAGGCGGTATTCCGTTGGGAGTGACTTTTGCCTTCCTTATCACTTCTCCATTAGTGAATGAGGTTGCAGTGGCTATGTTCGCAGGCACATTCGGTTGGAAAATCACAGGCGTGTATATTGCAAGCGGCATCCTCATGGGTATGATAGGAGGCATGATACTTGGCAGAATGAAACTCAATCATCTCTTGACTCCTTGGGTACGCCAGATACAAGCCCAGTCGGAAGCCGAGGCAAAAGAGTGGGAAGCTGAAAAACTTCCGTTCCTGAAACGCTTGCCCACCATCATACATGATGCGTGGGAGATTGTAAGCGGTGTGTTCGTTTATATTCTCATTGGCATAGCGATCGGAGCTGGAATACATGGCTTTGTTCCTGATGAGTTCTTCTCCCAGTGGATGGGGAAAGATA
>CAZRGO010000015.1:0-40018 GCA_964599665.1 uncultured Prevotella sp. | reverse complement strand
ATACAGAGTTTACTGTGACAGAGGAATCAACCGTTATCTATGAGCTTGGTGACCCAGCAAAACTGAATGCCGTTATCAAGGCAACATCAGACAAGGGCGATATTGAAGTTGTTTATAACACAGCGGCTCCTGTTGAACCAACTGACATCACTGTTTACTCTTGGGAGTCTCCTGAAGGCACAGTAATTCAAACAGGTGGTACAATTAAGTACGAGAATGGTGATGGCGAACGTGTGAACTATTCAAACAGCGGTTATTATACCGTTTGCCTCAATGGTAAGAAAGCTAATCTTAAAGATGAAAAACCAAGTGCAAACGCAGGTCACATGGTTATCACTCTCGATGAGGGACTGATGGCAGATGACCAAATCAATATCACTGCATACCGTACTAAGAATAACGATGGCACGAAAGCTTCTATATATATGAAGTTAGAAAACGGTACAGAATTTGCCGGTGTGGAAGGTGATCTGTTCTGGACAAATATATATAGTGCGGGCGGTGTAGACTATGACAACGATGGTGATACTCCAAGCACTTATACATGGACTGTTCCTGCTGCAGAGGAAGGTGCTAAGACCATCACTCTCACACGTAATTCCACTGGTACAAACATCTTTATCACAAAGATAGAGATTATTCGCAATGCTTCTACTGCTGTAGCTCCGATAGAAGCTGCTGAGGTTGCTGCTCCTGCTGTCAAGAAAGTATTTGTTGACGGTCAGCTGATCATCTTTAAGGATGGCAAGCAATACAGCGCTACCGGTGCACAGATGAAGTAAGCTCTCTATTCCTCCTTTTCTCCATGATAGGAGATGGGATATATTACCTCTTTTAGGTAATAAACGGGTATAATAATAATTTCTCCGCAATCATCACATATCTGTGTGGTTGCGGAGATTTTTTTATAAAAAACAGTTCCGTTTTATAGATTAAAGTGAGAAAATTGCAGTTTTTTTTTGCTAATTGAATAATAATATATACCTTTGCAGGGAATTATGTCTATATATAATATATTATTAACTTTTTAATGTTATAAACATGAGAAAAAATTTACTTTTAATGTTACTTGCGGTAATGGCAGTAATGATGGGTTCTGTGAATGCTTTTGCTGAACAGTTCACCCTTACACCTTCTGCAGTGACAACAATCAATCCAAGCGATGTAGATGTAAATTACTACAATGCAGATGCTACCTCATGGAGGTGCTCACAGAGTGCTATTTCCGGTACAGCTTTTAAGGGTATTTCCGGTGCCAGTTATGTTGGTCCTATTGTCATTATGCAGATTGATCTTGCAGAACTTGATGGTTTCACTATTCAGAAAGCGGAGTTCTCTTTTGACTCTAAATGTACTGTTTCTACCAAGAACTCTAATTTGATTCTTGCTTCTATGACACCAGAGTGGGATCCTGCTACAGTAACATTCTCAAACATTGCGGCAAATGCAGGTGCTACACAGATTTCTGCCGGTACTGGTACGAATGTGAAGACCTCTACTGTAAATGTGAAAGAGGATGTTCTCAATGCTGTTAAGGATAACACTGGCAAGAAAGTAGCTTTTGCTATATTTACTTATACAGCACGTGAGCAGCAGGTTAGCAATATCAAGCTGACAATCGACGCTATCAACGCAAGTGCTTCCGCTGATGTTGCCCTTAGCTATATGTGTGGTGATGAGGAAGTGAAGACCGGTAAGGCCGTTGCTTCTATCGGTGGCGCTGTAACTCTCTCTGCAGAGGAGAAAGCAAGCTTCATGGTTGGAGACAAGAAGTATATCTATGTTTCAGATAATGGCGCAGATGTAACAGTAGAGACAGAAGGCTCAAAGGTAGTAGTAAATGTACGTGAGGCTTCAATCTACAACTATTCAGTAGCAAGCTCACAGGGAGGTGTAGTAAACAGTGGTAGCACATTTGAGGGTGAAACGCTTTCTGTAGGTTATCCACACTATCAGCTTATTGACGGCACTCTCTATGCCGCTGGCGTAACAAATAAGGAGTATCGTGTATCAATGACTGTAAACGAGGATAACACATCTGCAACTGTAACCTATAACAAAAATGCAGAAAACATCGTTTTCTATTCAGAGGCAGAGGATATAGAGGGGCTTGCGACAGTAACATACGGCAATGTAGCTGTTCGTGCGTCAAAGGCTCTTGCTGCAAAGGCTACTGAAGATAAGGTTATCACAACCCTTCCTGCCGGCAAATATGTTATTGCCGCCGGTGTGTTCTCAAGCGCAAAGACTCCTAATTACATTATTAAGATTGGTGTAGGCAACGAGATTTTTGATGCTCCTGTAACAGTTGTAAATGCAAGCGAGGTTAAGTCTGGTGAATTTAGCGTTCCTGCCGGAACAGCGGTTACTCTCTATGCAGAGGGTATGGGCAACGATAATGCTCTTGACTATATCTATATTCAGAAGACCGGTGAATTTGTTGCTGTTGACGTAACTCCGTTTGTTGGCGATCATCTTGTTGATGCAACAGTTACCGGTAACAATGTTACAGCAGAGTTCAAGGGTCGCACAATTAAGGTAGAGGCAGGTGCTGCAGCCGGTACTGTAAACATTCTCCTCCCAGCTACAGAGTGGAAAGGTCATTCTATGGCACAGACAGAGTTGAGTGGTGTTGTTGTAAGAGAGACCGAAAATGCAGATGTTTATTCTCTCAATGTTGTTGGTCAGAAGATTAACGTTGATGACACAGAATTTACAGTAACAGAGTCAACCGTTACATACGAGCTTGGTGACCCTGCAAAACTGAATGCCGTTATCAAGGCAACATCAGACAAGGGTGATATTGAGGTGGTATATAACACTGCAGCTCCTGTTGACGTAACAGCGTTTGTTGGCGAGTATCTCGTTGATGCAACAGTTACCGGTTCAGGTGCTAAGGCAGAGTTCTATGGTCAGACAATCAAAGTAGAGGCAGGTGCTGCAGCCGGTACTGTAAACATTACTCTTCCTGCTGCTGACTATAATACTCACTCTATGTTAGAGACCGTAATAAATGGTGTTAGACTTACTGACATGGGTGATGGTAAGTATGGCATGTCCGGCGAGGGCTTCAAGGTAACAGTTGATGATACAGAGTTCACTGCTAACATGAATGCTAATGACAATTACTTTGAAGTAGTTGATGGTGAGGTAGTAAGTCTTACAACTAACATCCCTGCTACATCTGACAAGGGTAATATCATTGTAAAGTATCAGATTGCTGATCCTGATGCGGTTGTTGCTGTTGAGGCAGTAGAGGTATCTGCTCCTGTTAAGCGCATTGAGAATGGTCAGATCGTCATCGAGAAGAATGGCGTTCTCTATGGTATTGACGGTATTCGCAAGTAATACTTTGATACTCTAATATATTACGGGGAGTCCTATGGGCTCCCCGTTTTTTATAGTTGTGGATAATGAATAATTATTTGTTGTTTAATTTTCGGTTAGTCATTATCTGAACGAAATTTTCCTGTCCCCAGTTCATTAATGCCTCGACATGAGGAAGTAAAGATCTGCCCAACTCACTTATGGAGTATTCCACTCTTGGAGGCACATCAGGGAATAACTTGCGACAAATGACCCCATCTACAGTAAGTTGTCTCAGAACCTGTGACAGGACTTTTTCCTGTATGGACGGTATATTACGGTAAAGCTCGTTGAATCGTACCGGTTCATTCTCTGAAATCTTCATAAGAACAACCAGTGCCCATTTGTTTCCAATCCATTCAAGTACCGGTGCAGCCTTGCAGTATTCATAATCTAATTTTTTTGTCATATCCGATTGTGTAAAAGATATTGATAATGAGTAACACTAACTTTCCGGTAAGGGGCAAACCTTTAGGTAAGTTATTGTTTAGCCTTTGGTTATTTTGTAATTTTGCAGTACAAAATTATAAAAAATAATCGAATCATGATGTATCCACAATTACATTTCACAGGTCAGATATGGCGACCTCCCTACGAAGCTAACTCACAGCTGCTTCAAGTTACCTCCGGTTGCACATGGCACAGATGTAAATTCTGTAGTCTCTATCACGGTACACCTTTTAGGATGTCCCCTTTCTCAGAAATCGAGGAAGATGTACAGGTAATACGGCAATGGCAACCTCGCGCCCGGCGAATTTATCTTACAGGGGCAAACCCATTTGCGTTATCTTATAATAAACTTATGGATATAGCCATTCTTCTACGGAATAATCTGCCCGAGATGGTATCGTTCGGGATGTTTTCCAGAGTCTCTGATATTACAACTAAGAGTGTAGAGGAATTGAAAAACCTGCGACAAATGAAACTGGACAATATCAACATCGGAATGGAGACAGCCTATGATCCGACACTTGAGTATATGAACAAGGGCTACCGCTCTTCTGATATATTGGAGCAGCTTTCAAAACTCGATGCTGCCGGAATCAGGTATAACATTGTATATCTGAGTGGTCTCGGAGGTAAGGGCATGGGAATAGAGTCGGCAAAAGTAACTGCGGCTGTGCTGAATGAACTGAATCCGTTTATTATAAACATTGTATCGCTTACCATCTTTCCGGAATCACTGTTATACAGTGACCTGAAAGGAGGAACATATATTGAGGAACCGGAGATAGAGCGCCTGTTGGAAGTTAGAACCCTGATCAATAATCTGACGATAAAGACAACAATTCTCTCTAATCATATATCCAATCCGGTACCTATTACCGGAATGTTACCGAATGACAAGGCTATGCTGCTCCGTGAACTTGACAACGCAATAGCGAGATTTTCAGAAGATGAACTCGGAGTATATAGAAACACAGTCCGGCATCTGTAAAGAATGCCGGACTGTATTCTGTTGCTTGTTTATATCATACAGGAGTAATGGTCTACGACTCCAATCAAATGTTTCTCCTCGTCAAGAACCAAGACCGTGTGTACTTTGTTCTTGTTCATGATAGCCTGTATTTCAGATATCTTTGTTGTTGCGGGAACACATTTAGGTTTTCTGGTCATAATGTCTGATACGGTATGATCAAAAAACGCTGCTTGCCATTTTTCCATCGCACGGCGTATGTCACCGTCTGTAATTAGTCCTGCTACTGTTTTATCTTCATTTAATGATATTCCAAGCCCAAGTTTTCCGGCGCTGACGTGTATGATGGCTTCTCCAAGGTGCATATCGGATGGTATGACAGGCAAGTCATTGCTTTGCATAACGTCTGCAGCAGTTGTAAGCAATCTTTTACCCAATTCTCCTCCGGGGTGAAACTGTGCAAAATCACGCGGCTGGAAATTGCGTAACTCCATCAATGCAATAGCCATTGCGTCTCCCATTGCCAGTTCTGCGGTTGTACTACTTGTTGGGGCGAGGTTTAACGGGCATGCCTCTTTCTCGACATTTACATTGACATGGCATGTCGAATACTTTGCAAGTAGCGAGTTCGGGTTACCACTCATGCCAATGATTGCCGCATTCATGTGCAGTATCATAGGTACAAAGCGTAGCAATTCGTCTGTCTGTCCGCTGTTTGATATGGCGAGTACGACATCGTGCTCCGTTATAATTCCGAGGTCCCCATGGTAAACATCCAATGGATTTACAAATACGGCCGGTGTCCCTGTACTGGATAATGTCGCCGCTATCTTAGCCCCGATATTACCACTCTTGCCAACACCTGTTACTATCACTTTGCCTTTACATTTCAACATAAGCCGGACAGCCTGCTCAAAGTTGTCATCCAACAGAGGGATGAGGTCGGTAATAGCCTTGGCTTCATCTCTTAGTGCCTGTGCCGCTATTTTACGAATGTCTTTCAAAATGTTCCTGTTTAATTGGTTCTTTAGTTTAGAAGGCTGCTTATGAGTTTCTCAAGTTTCTCAAGTTCCAACATGTTTGGGCCGTCTGATTTCGCATGGTCCGGATCAGGGTGCACCTCAAAGAAGAATCCGTTAGCGCCGAATGCTTTTGCCGCCAAGGCCATTGCTGGAACGAACCGGCGGTCTCCTGTTGTGCATCCGTTCCCTCCTCCCGGCCGTTGTACACTGTGTGTGCAATCCATAATGACATTGGGTACAATCTCTTTCATATCCGCTATATTACGGAAGTCTACCACCAGATTGTTATATCCAAAGCAATTTCCGCGTTCTGTCAGCCATATATTGCTCTTGTCTGAAGCGTTATCGTTAGATGTCAGACCTTTTTCGGCTATGGTGTCGAGTACCTTCTGTACAGGATACCGCATGTCTATCCCCGACAGAAACTGTGCTTTCTTTATGTTTACTGTTTTCCCCGTTTTTGCTGCCGCCACAAGCAAGTCTGTCTGCCTGCATAAGAATGCCGGTATTTGCAATACATCCGCCACTTCGCTTGCCGGTTGTGCCTGATATGACTCGTGGATATCAGTCAGAATGCGTAAGCCGAATTTTTCCTTTATGTCCGCAAGCATCTGTAAGCCTTTCTCAAGTCCGGGGCCACGGAATGAAGTTATGCTGGTGCGGTTAGCCTTATCAAATGACGCCTTAAAGATAATATCGGTTCCTAAACGTCTGTTTATATCGGTTATGGTATGCGCTACAGTATGCAACAAGTCTGCGGATTCTATAACACAAGGCCCTGCTATAAATATATTCTCCATTATATTAATGCTTTATTTCTTCTTATCCCAGAAACGTCGGGTAATGTCTGTCATTTTCTTGTCAACAATTTTGTATAGCCGCTGATTGGTAGTACGTTTGGAAAGTCCCCCCTTAGCCTCTATATAAGGTCCTAATTTAATGTAATCGAAATTCGCTAAGTTTATTTCTTCTGCCATCTTCGTACGTCCGGAGTACCATCCTATGTGTATTTGTGGGTGTGTTGTCTTTAACCACTGTGCAAGGCTGTTGACCGTAGCCGGTTCGTTGTCGCCTCCCATGAAGCATATACATGTAATGTCCTGCTCATATTTCTGCAACATGTTTGTCAGCGACATAGCGGTCAGCGGTTCTCCTATATCCTCCCATAAGTATTGGCTATGGCAGCCTTTGCAGTGACACGGGCAGTTTGATATATTTATTGAGAGCGTGACCTCGTCAGGTATTTCCTGAAAGACCACGCCCGTATTTACATATTTCATTTCATTAATTTTAACGACCTACTTACTTATCCGACCATTTTGTCAGAATTGGCATAATAGCGTTTCTCCGCCTCTTTCTGTCTTGCCTGTGAGAAATTGCTTATACGTTTAAGGTAACCGATGATGCGTGTCATGTAGTCTATGTTCTTGGAATGGCATGACGGGCATTCCTGTAGGTACCGCTTGTCTATATGACCGCAGTTGTTGCATATCGTATTCGGAATGTTAAACGTAAAGTAGTTGCATCCTTCTTGTGCCGCAACATGCAGAAGCTGTTTGTATTGCTCCTTTGACAGGTGCTCTTCCAAATTCATGTGCAGTGCCGAGCCGCCTGTAAGGTGCTCAATGTATGGCTCTCCATGCAGTTTGAATTTATCCATGATGTTCATAGACTGGTCTTCTACTATATAGAAGTAAGAGTTGTAGCAGTCGCGCGGTACGAGATAGCCGTCCTCACGATCCCATTTCGCATGTTTTACCCCTACATTCTCGGCCGGTATCATCTCACAGTTAAAGAGCACGTCTTTTGTCCTGTATTCTTTATTTAGCTTCTCTACTATAGACAATATACCCTGCACAAACTCCTTGTATCTGTCGTTAGGGGTAATTTGCAGTCCCATGAACTCCGCCGCTTCTACAAGTCCGTTGACACCTATTGTAAGATATTGCCTGCTCATGTTGATGTATCCCGCGTCAAATAACGGCAACATACCATGTGTTTGCAAATCTTTCAGGTTCTCATTGTATGCAAGTTGCACTTTATGGCACATGTCTATGACTTCTTCCAAGAACTCTTTGTAGTCCTTGCCGTTATTTACCGCATACTGTATACAGCGGTTAAGGTTTATTGTCAGTACGGACTTTGAGCCTGTGCTGACACCGCCTGCACCGAGAGTGTATGAGAAACCGTTGTCCTGTATCTCGTTGCGCAAGCGGCAGCAAGAAGATAATGAGTCGGCATTATTGCTCATGTATGTGAAGAAAGAATGACCTTCCGAGTACATCTCGGCTGTGAAGTCTCCCCATTCTTTGTCACGGCATTCTCCGTTTTCCGTTAATAGCGCCATTGTCTCTACCGGGAATGTCAATACCGTCTTAGTGCGTTCTTTGTTAAACCACTTCATAAATCTTTTCTGCAACCATGACAGTCCCGCCCAATCCGGCTGACTCCCGTCAGGGAAATAGAAATTACCGAATATAGAGTCGAAGTAATATTTGTCATAATAAGCTATGTTCCAGAATACAGCCTGGAAGTTTCTTGCGCCGGTAGGCTGATTGATAGAATATACAATCTGTTCAAAACAGTCTGTGATTATTTTGTCAATAGTGCGCTGACGTAGAGAAAGATCCACTACCTTGTCTGCGTTTTGCCAATAGTCCTGTCCGTATTCCTTGCCAATGAAATAGTTCAGGTACATGAGAAACTCCGGAGTTGCGCAGGCACCTGACAGCATAGAGCTTACGATGAACACCATGTTTACAAAACCGCCGCAGAATGATTTGAGGTTGGTCGGGGCGCTGGAATTGCCGCCGATGCCCGTCGTTCCGTTTATAAGCCACGGATACATGGTGATGGAAGCGCAGTAAGGGGCAATGGATGTCTCATCGTTCTTATATATAAAGTGATGTGTTAACATCTCAATGTATTTGTCGGCCAATTCCTTGCCATACATCTTTTTTATTCTGTCTGTGAGCAGTCTTCTGTTCAGACGGATGAAATTAGACTTTGGCAGTTCACCTATGAGTGTGGCGATGTTTTTATGTTCCACGTTGGCATTGGCGTCAAATTTGGAGCCTGTGGCCGCGTTGGCCGCCTCCATATATGCTGTCAGGAAGTTGAGTTTGTCAAGAGTCTCACGGTCTTCACTGTGACTCTGTCTGTATAGCATAAA
Source organism: uncultured Prevotella sp. (assembly GCA_964599665.1). Classification (GTDB taxonomy): domain Bacteria; phylum Bacteroidota; class Bacteroidia; order Bacteroidales; family Bacteroidaceae; genus Prevotella. The sequence goes on along the minus strand of CAZRGO010000015.1, from coordinate 31,041 downwards.
GCATTTTGCCACATTATAGTAACCTTCTTTCATAAGGGCTACCTCCACCTGATTCTGTATGTCTTCAACGGTGACATTTTCGGTAATATCCAGATGACTTATAATTTTGGATATCTTGGATACGTTGACAGGCTCTTTTACTGCGTCGAATGCCTTCATGATGGCATTCATGATTTTATCCAATGAAAACTCGTCTTTGGAACCATCGCGTTTAGTGATAGTGAACTTCTTTAACTCCATCTTTTCGGGAAACTTTTTTGGATTTTTGTTTGTGAAAGTTTCCCAAAATGGAAAACTTTCACAAACAAAAATGAATTGTATGTTTTAGTTTTATTTGCGATGCAAAGGTAATATAATTCTTTTGTTTTGCCAAATCTTTTTACTTAAAAAAACATGTTTTGACAGGCCTGTAATTTTGAGATTGTGATGTAAAATCCATATTTTCAGTAGTTTGTCGCTGTAGCGTTAAATGAAAAGAAATGTTTTAGGCTTCAGTATGTGTGCGTAGAAGGAAAATATACGATAATGAAAATATTCTTTGCGCGTTTTAATCGGAAAATATGTTTTGGTGAAACTTTTATGGAAGTGAATGTTTTACAAAAATGAATATTTGCAATATCGGAAATGTTCAGATTGTTGTCATGATATTAGATTACAATAAATTGCAAATATAGTTTGATATATAATAATGGTTTTGCACCCCTGCAGGGTGCGTAGACCCAATATGTATTGTTGTTTATGAATGTTTATTGTTTTTAGAGTTGAAAGTGCAAGGCTTGGATATCGCATCCCTTTAGGATAATATGGCTCTGAAAAAGTACCATGCTTATAAAGTGTTTGTTTTCAGTGCTTTATAAGTATCGCTGTAATTGCATTGAGATTGTAACGTAATCGCACCCAAATCACCTTGCAATCTCAATGCGATTACAAGGTGATTTGGGTGCGATTACGGGATGTGCAGAATGTTATACATTTCCGCCGCAACCGATGTTTAACTGTACAAATACCTTTTTATGCTTTTTTTCGGGGTCTTCTCAAACTCTTCGTCGTGTATCTCTATGTGCGAGATCTTGCAATATGCGGGTTGTGACGCATTGAGCTGCTTCAGGTTCTCTTTCATCAATGCCTCGACATCCATGCTCGACATGTTGTTTCGGGCGCATGTGTCAATGTCAGGGTGCACTAATGCGACGAGCTTTTTGCCACGTTGTACGACAAGGCTTTCCATGACCATAGGCAATGAGTTGAGCGCGTCTTCAATCTCCTCCGGGAATATATTCTGCCCACTCGGACCTAAAATCATGTTTTTGGAACGTCCTTTTATGAATAAATTGCCTTTTTTGTCTATTATTCCGAGGTCTCCCGTATGGTACCATCCGTCTTTATCTATTGCCTGTGCCGTCGCTTCATCGTTCTTATAGTAGCCAAGCATTACGTTAAGTCCGCGCGTTAAAATCTCTCCTGGCACCTTGCGCGGATTCTTGCTGTTAATCTTTATCTCCATGTGCACTACCACTCTGCCGCATGAGCCTGCCTTATGTGTTTGCCAGTCGGTATAAGTGATGATGGGTGCACATTCCGTTGCTCCGTATCCTACGGTGAAAGGGAATTTTATGTCAAGCAGGAAATTCTCCACTTCCTGATTTAGCGCTGCACCGCCTACGATTATTTCGTAAAGTCTTCCGCCGAATGCCTCGTAGACTTGCTGGCGGATTTTCTTCTTGATTTTTGTACCGATGACAGGCGTATGCATCAGTAATCGCATTGCGGGAGTGTTGATCTTCGGGAATACTTTTCCACGGATTATTTTCTCTATGACAAGCGGAACGGCGATGATGACTATTGGTTTAATGTCGGTGAAGGCCTGAGCCACTACTGCCGGTGAAGGCATTCTCGTGAGAAAGAATATATGACACCCCGACATGAACTCCTTTATGAACTCGAATGCCATGCCGTACATGTGCGCCATAGGTAGGATTGAGACTGTGTTGTCTCCCGGATGTAATTGGGAGTCAAGAGCTTTTGATGCGAAATCAAGATTAGACCACATCGCGCGATATGGAACCATCACACCCTTGGAGAACCCTGTTGTGCCTGAAGTGTAGTTGATGAGCGCCAGCTCGTCCGGTGTCTTCTCCTTGTAATATGAGATGTCTTCCTTTCGGAACTGTTTCGGATATTTATCTCCAAAAAGACGGTTCAGGTTTTCTCTTGCACATGTAAGCCTCTCCGATCTTGATACAAGCAGTGAGTAATCCGGTATGTTTATGATACCTTCCAAATCAGGCATCTTGCTTGGGTCAATCTGTTTCGCCACCACATCGCCGACAAAAAGCAGCCGCGCCTCGGAGTGATTGACCGTGTTGTGTATCTGCTCGGCCGTGAACTCATGAAGGATAGGTACGGCTACAGCACCGTAGGTTAATGTGGCGAGGAAAGCGACCGCCCAGTTACTCATATTGCGTCCGCAAAGTGCAATCCTGTCTCCCGGCGCTATCCCGCTGTGCTCAAAGATTATATGCAGTTTCTCTATTTTCCTTGCTACATCCTGATATTGTAATGTCGCGCCTTTATAATCTGTCAAAGCATCAAAATTCCAATGCGTTTTGATGCTTTCTTCTATGCAGGCGTTGAAACTCGGTATAGTTTTCATTTAATTGTGTAGGTAGTATGTTTTTTCTTTAACTGTGATTTGCTTGCAAAGATAAGATGTTTTTTGCACATTAACAAATAAACATGTGCAAATTTCTTTCCATTTGTCAAAATATTATAGTATTATATTCTAAATGTTATTTTTTTTTCTTACCTTTGCAACTAAATTGGCTACAAAATAGCTTCACCTCCAAAATAAGGAATAATATGGGTATATTTGGATTTTTCAATAAAGAGAAAAAAGAAACTCTTGATAAAGGACTTGAGAAAACAAAACGCAGTGTTTTTGACAAGTTGACACGTGCGATAGCCGGTAAAGACAAGGTGGACGATGATGTGCTCGATGATCTTGAGGAGGTTTTAATTACAAGTGACGTCGGTGTTGATACCACATTGAAGATAATCAGACGTATAGAAGAAAGGGTAGCGCATGATAAGTATGTCTCAACATCAGAACTCAATGCTATTCTTCGTGATGAGATTGTTGCCTTATTGGCCGAAAATAACACCGGAACCAATGATTCATGGGACTTACCGACGGGGCATAAGCCATACGTGATATTGGTCGTAGGCGTTAATGGCGTTGGCAAAACAACTACTATCGGCAAATTGGCATGGCAATTCAAGGAGGCCGGAAAGAAAGTGTATCTTGGTGCGGCGGATACGTTCAGGGCCGCTGCCGTAGAGCAATTGTGTATATGGGGCGAGCGTGTCGGTGTCCCTGTCATAAAGCAACAAATGGGATCGGATCCTGCCAGTGTGGCTTTTGACACATTGTCTTCGGCCAAGGCCAACAATGCGGATGTCGTTATTATAGACACGGCCGGCCGGTTGCATAACAAGGTTAATCTGATGAACGAGTTGAAGAAGGTCAAGGAGGTTATGAAAAAAGTTCTTCCTGATGCTCCTGACGAGGTGTTGCTTGTTCTTGACGGCTCTACAGGACAAAACGCGTTTGAGCAGGCGAAACAGTTTGCCGCTGTAACGCAAATCAGCAGCCTTGCCATCACAAAACTTGACGGAACCGCTAAGGGTGGTGTGGTCATTGGTATAAGCGACCAGTTGAAAGTGCCTGTGAAGTATATTGGCTTGGGAGAAGGCATGCGTGATTTACAATTGTTCAATCGAAAAGAATTTGTTGACTCCCTGTTCGGATAGGCAATAGTGTTCTTTTTGTTAAGGAAAGCAGCATTATTATTGGGGGATGATTTTAATTTCGGGCTGAATAAAGGAGCCGATAAGACGATTAAGAAAACAGGACAGAGACAGTGCAGGAAAACCGGATAGATATAATTACTATGGGGTGCTCAAAGAACCTCGTTGACAGTGAGGCGTTACAACGTCTGTTTTGGCAAAAAGGACTGGATTGTGTGGTTGATGCAGAGAAAGTGAGCGGAGACACAGTTGTTATCAATACTTGCGGTTTCATAGGCGATGCGAAACAAGAGAGTATAGATGTCATATTGCAATATGCTCAGGCCAAAGAAGAGGGGTTTATAAAACGATTGTATGTTATGGGCTGTCTCTCGCAGCGTTATAAGGACGAACTGCAGAAAGAAATACCTTTAGTGGACAAATATTTCGGTAAATTTGATTACCCGCTTCTTGCCCAAGAGTTGTCTGACGCATTGAGGCCAAAGGACGGTTGCCTGAAGGTCTTGCCAAAAAAAGGACACTATTGTTATCTGAAAATATCAGAAGGCTGCGACCGTCATTGTGCATATTGCGCCATTCCGTTAATAACCGGCAGGCATAAAAGCCGTCCGATAGAGGATATACTGGATGAGGTACGCCGCCGTGTGGCTGAGGGCGTAAAGGAATTTCAGGTGATTGCACAGGAACTTACATATTATGGGATAGACATTTACGGCCGTAGGCAGATAGCGGAGCTTATATCTCGGATGGCGGACATAAAGGGCGTGAAGTGGATACGTCTTCATTATGCCTATCCTAATCAGTTTCCTATGGAACTGCTTGATGTCATGCGGGCCAAAGATAATGTATGCAAATATCTGGACATTGCATTGCAGCATATCTCGACCTCTGTCCTCGGCAGAATGAGACGCAACACGACGAAGGAAGAGACCATGGAACTTGTTACCCGACTTAGGGAGAATGTACCCGGTATCGCGCTTCGTACGACTCTGATGGTTGGATACCCGGGAGAGACAGAAGAGGAATTTGAGGAGCTGGTTGAGTTTGTAAAATGGGCCCGATTTGAGCGGATGGGGGCGTTTATGTACTCGGAAGAGGACGGTACATATAGTGCCGGGCATTATGTTGATGATGTTCCGCAGGACGTTAAACAGCAGAGACTTGACAAGCTGATGCGCATTCAGCAACAAATCTCGGCCGAACTGATGGCTGAAAAAATAGGCCGGACGATAAAAGTCATAATAGACAGGCGGGAAGGGGACTGGTATGTCGGCCGGTCTGAATATTCCTCGCCTGAGGTTGACCCGGAAGTGCTTATACCCGCGCATGAAAAGAGATTACGCAAAGGTTGCTTTTATAATGTCAGAATAACAGATGCAGAGGAGTTTGACATTTACGCAACTGTAATGTAATATAGATGACGTGAAGCAATTTCAAGAACATGAATAATAAAGAATTTATAACAGAACTTGTACAGAGAACCGGGTATCAAAGTGAAGATGTGCAGAATATGGTGCGTACGGCATGCCACTCCATTATAGATTTGCTTGCGGACGGGGATAATGTGAGTGTTTCGGGGTTAGGCGTTTTTGACGTTAAGAAGCGAATGGAACGCATTATAATAAATCCCGGTACAGGGCAGAAGATGCTTGTCCCGCCTAAACTTGTTGCAAACTTTAAGCCTTTCGCGACTTTGAAGGAAAAGGTAAAGGCCACCAAATAAATATTTCCGGCATCTATGATTGCCATAATACTGTAAAAGTAATGACAACCGTAAAAGATATAGCTAAGATATTGGCAAGCAGGCATAAATTGTCAAATGCCGAGGCTGACATATTTATGCAGATGATTGTTGAGGTTATCAATGATGGTCTGCTAAGGGATCGTATTGTAAAGATAAAAGGGTTCGGAACATTCAAATTACAGTCGGTCAAGGAACGTAGCAGTGTAAATGTCAATACGGGTGAACGTGTTGTAATAGCGGAGCACGACAAGGTTACTTTCATACCGGATAAGGTTATGAAAGATGTCATAAACAAGCCTTTTGTACAATTTGAGACGGTTGTCGTTAGTGAGGAAAGCTTGCTGTCGGGTGAAGATGTTGAAATGGACATTGAAGCTGATGTGGAGGAAGAAAAACAGGAACCGGAGCTTATTGTACAGCCATTGACGGTGGTAGAGGATAATGAACAGACACAGGACAGCCCGGAAACGGACGAAATGGCTATTGCGGATGAGTCTGATGCAATAACGGAGGTGCCTGTTGACAGTGTGGAGCAGGATGATGTCACGGATCTGGAGGAACAGGGGACTGTAACAGATGAGGAGGATTGTGACGATGAAGATTGTTATAAGCCACATGTGCGTTGCCGTAACATGTTTATTTATTATGGCATATTAATAAATGTTGTTGTTGCTGTAATAGCGTTTGCGTTGGGGTATTGTGCAAGTTCTTTGCAATGGTTTGAGCGTGGTGAGACAGAAACAAACGTGGCGGCGGCTTCTGAAAAAAGATTGCCAAAACAAAATGCGGCCCTGTCTCGACAGCATGAATATAGCAATATGAAAGAAACGACAGGTGCAGACTCTGTCAAAAAGGACACGGTTCAACAAGAGATTGAAAGGTCTCGCCAGGACAACAAACGGCAGAACACGAATGTTTCGGCAGGCAACAAAGCTGACGGCATAGCAGACAATAGTCAGGAACAGCCGTTGAGGCAATATGATACGGATGTTAGAGTGCGAACGGGAGCGTATTATATAGTCGGCACGGACAAGGAACTCCAGGTGAAGAAGGGGCAGACGCTCAAGTCTATCAGCCGTGCTTCTTTCGGAGAAGGAATGGAATGTTATATAGAAGTTTACAATAACGTTAAAACAGTCAAAGAGGGTGATATAATAAAGATCCCTAAGTTGAAATTGAAGAAAAAAACAAATAAATGAATAGAGATAATAGTGTTATGGCACAAGATTCACCATTGCACATGTTTGCGGAGTTTGATGGTGATATAAAGAAGATATTTGAGCAAGGCAAAGAGGGCGACATGCCGATACTTACCACACGTAATATGGTGTGTTTCCCCGGCGTCTTGACTTCCGTTACAATAGCACGGGATACAACACGACAGTTAGTTAAATATATAGAAAAACATCCTGACCAGCATTTCGGAATATTTTGTCAGAAAGACCAGACTGTGGACGAACCGTCGGTTGAGGACTTGAATAAATACGGTGTAATAGCCAAATTCCTTAAAGTCTTTGAAATTCCCGGACAGGAGAAGCGTTATGCGTTTATAGCGCAGACTCTAACACGTTGTGAGATGGATCATGTAGTGAAAGAAACACCTTTCCTATGGGGACATGTTGTACCGATGGCGGAGGAGATACCGGCAGAGGACGATTTGGAGTTTGTTGCGATAATCAAGGATTTACGTCAACGTGTTAAGGAGTATATAGAGAAAAGCGATTCTATTCCATTTGAATTGCAGTTGTCCCTGCATGGTATTGAAGATCCTATGCTCTTTCTTAATATGGTAGCATATCACATACCGCTCTCAATAGCGGAGAAATCCAAATTGCTGGAGGAGAATGATGTGAAGATGCGGGCTTTAAGTTTGCTGGAGCTTCTGAATAGAGAAATACAATATGCTGACCTGCGTCTTGAGATACAGAACCGTACTCAGCACACTATTGACGAGGAACAGAAAAACTATTTCCTTAGACAACAGATCAAAAGTATAAATAAGGAATTAGGCGGAGAGGACGGATTCTCGGAAAAAGCAAAGATACGCGCCAAGGCAAAAACAAAAAAATGGAGTAAGGCTACACAAGAGGCATTTGAGAAAGAAATGGGGCGTTTGGACCAAATGCACCCTCAGAGCAGTGACTTTAATGTGCAGTTGTCTTATCTGCAGCAGGTTGTTGACTTGCCATGGAATGTATATACTGAAGACGATTTGGACTTGAAACGTGCCAAGAGAGTGTTGGACCGTGACCATTATGGCATGAAAGAGGTCAAAGAGCGTATACTTGAATATATTGCTGTATTATCCTTACGTGGAGACTTGAAGTCGCCTATACTATGTTTGTATGGGCCTCCGGGGGTAGGCAAGACATCTTTAGGCAAGAGTATAGCGGACGCATTAAGAAGAAAATATGTTAGGATGAGTCTTGGTGGTTTGCATGACGAGTCGGAGATACGCGGACATCGTCGTACTTATGTCGGCGCTTTACCAGGACGTATTATAAAGAATCTGGAAAAAGCGGGTACAAGTAATCCGGTATTTGTTTTGGACGAGATTGATAAGGTAACGCAGAATACTGTTAATGGTAATCCGGCGTCGGCGTTATTGGAAGTGCTTGACCCGGAACAGAATAACGCGTTTCACGACAATTATCTGGATATGGATTATGATCTCTCTAAGGTTATGTTCATAGCCACGGCTAATGATCTTAGTACAATCCCCGGACCGCTACGTGACAGAATGGAGATTATAGAGGTAAGCGGATATACAACAGAGGAAAAGGTAGAGATAGCCAAGAAGCATTTATTGCCGTCAGAAAAGGATAAGACCGGTTTGAACAAGGAAAAGGGGCTTAGTATACGTAAGGCGGCAATTGAGAAGATCATAGAACGCTACACACGTGAGAGTGGGGTAAGGCAGTTGGAGAAACAACTGGATAAGGCATTGCGTAAATTGGCATATTACAAGATGCGTGACGGAGTGTTGCCTTATGAAAAGATAACGCCGGATAATCTTGAGGATTTACTTGGCAAACCACCTTTTTATCGTGATATTTATCAGGGTAATGATTATGCCGGTGTCGTGACAGGATTGGCATGGACAAGTGTTGGTGGCGAGATTCTATTTATAGAAACAAGCCTTTCTAAAGGTAAGGGAGGAAAACTGACACTTACAGGAAATCTTGGCGATGTTATGAAGGAGTCGGCTGTCATTGCTCTTGAGTATGTTAAGGCCCATGCGGCGGAGCTGGATATAGACTATAGGGTATTTGATAATTGGAATATCCATATTCATGTGCCGGAGGGAGCTACTCCAAAAGACGGGCCGTCGGCAGGTATTACTATTGCAACAAGTATCGCTTCGGCTTTAACTCAACGAAAGGTTCGTAAGAATGTAGCTATGACGGGCGAGATAACGCTTCGTGGTAAGGTGCTTCCTGTTGGTGGCATAAAAGAGAAAATACTGGCAGCTAAGCGTGCCGGAATAACGGATATTATGTTATGCAAGGCCAATAAAAAGGATATTGAGAGCATACCGGAGGAGTATCTGACAGGTGTTACATTCCATTATGTTGAGAATGTATCTGATGTATGGGCGTTTGCGTTGACAAATGAAATTGTTGACAAACCGATAAATCTATCTGTAACGGAAGAAAAAAAGGAAACTCAAAATGACCTTTGAACTATTACATTCTGATAAGGTATCTAATGCAAGGGTAGGGCGCATTACTACAGACCATGGGGAGATTCTTACACCTATCTTTATGCCGGTGGGAACTGTGGGCAGTGTGAAAGCTGTGCATTTTGAAGAGCTGCGTAAGCAGGTGATGGCACAGATAATTCTTGGCAACACATACCATTTGTATCTCCGACCGGGGCTGGACATTATACGTAAAGCCGGAGGCCTTCATCGTTTTATTGGCTGGGAAAAGCCAATCCTTACAGACAGTGGAGGCTTTCAGGTGTTTTCGCTTACGGGGATTCGTAAACTCACGGATGAAGGTTGCGAGTTCCGTTCCCATATTGATGGAAGTAAGCATTTCTTCACTCCGGAGAAGGTAATGGACATTGAACGTATCATCGGTGCTGATATTATGATGGCCTTTGACGAGTGTCCTCCAGGTGACAGCGACTGGAATTACGCCCGCAAAAGTCTGACATTGACAGAACGTTGGCTTGACAGGTGTATAAAACATTTTAACGAAACAGAACCGCTTTACGGGCATAAGCAGAGTCTTTTTCCAATAGTACAGGGATGTACTTTCAAGGATTTGCGTCAGGAGTCTGCCAAGTTTGTTGCTGAGAAAGAATGTGACGGCAATGCTATTGGTGGACTTGCCGTTGGGGAACCTACGGAAGTTATGTATGAGATGGTTGAGGTCGTGAATGAGATTCTCCCGAAAAACAAACCACGCTATCTTATGGGGGTAGGTACTCCATGGAATATACTTGAAAATATAGAACGTGGAGTGGACATGTTTGATTGTGTTATGCCGACACGTAATGGGCGTAATGCTATGTTATTTACCTATAATGGTACAATGAACATGAAGAATAAGAAATGGGAAGATGATTTTACGCCTATTGACGAGGAAGGTTGTGATATAGATATTGTAACGACCAAAGCATACCTTCATCATCTTTTTAAGGCTCAGGAATATCTTGCTCTTCAGATAGCTTCTATTCATAACCTGTCGTTTTATCTTCGTCTGGTTGCTGATGCAAGGGAACATATCATTAAGGGTGACTTCGCACAATGGAAAAAGGGTGTTGTTGATAACATGCAAAAAAGAATATGAATGTTTGGAACAAAATAAAGGAATATATATATCACCTGTTGAGACTGATGACACCTATATTATATAAGGTGTTGTCTTGTCTTGCATTGATGAGATTCTTAAATCCTTTGCGTTATATCAAACGTCTTGACAGATATATAATAGGGAAATTTATCGGTACTTATTTCTTTGCTATTCTTCTTATTATAAGTATATCTATAGTTTTTGACTTTAATGAGAATTTGGCAAAATTTACGGAGTATCATGCTCCTTGGAAAGCGATTTGTTTTGACTATTATCTGAATTTTATTCCTTATTTTGCCAATCTTTTCTCTCCGCTTTTTGTCTTCATAGCTGTTATTTTCTTTACGTCAAAGATGGCTGCGGGTAGTGAAATTATATCAATAATGGCCGCCGGTGTCAGTTTCAAACGAATGCTCAGGCCATATATGTTTTCATGTGTTATAATCTCTGCCCTGTCATTTTGTCTTAGTGCATACGTAATACCTCACGGCACTGTGATAAGACAGAATTTTGAGTCCCTATACAAAAATAACAAAAAGAACACCTCGGCAGAGAATGTGCAATTACAGGTAGATAAGGGTGTTATCGCATATATACAACATTATGATAATAAAGTGAAACGGGGATATGGCTTTTGCCTTGACAAGTTTGAAAATAAGAAACTTGTTTCACATATGTCTGCAACGGAGATACAGTATGATACCATTTCCGACACTAAATATCATTGGAAAGCTATGAACTGGAAAATCCGCGAGTTGCGAGGCATGAAAGAGTATATAACAAGTGGAATGCAACTTGATACCCTTATACAAATGGAGCCTATTGATCTTGTTTATTCCAAAGGACAGCAGGAAACCTTTACATTACCGGAACTAAACGATTACATCTCCAAACAAATAAACCGTGGCTCAAGCAATGTGGTACAGTATCAGGTGGAGTATCACAAAAGGATTGCGGCTTCATTTGCGTCTTTCATTCTGACAATAATAGGAGCCTCACTCTCCTCTCGTAAGCGTAAAGGCGGTATGGGAATGTATTTGGGGGCGGGGTTAGCTCTTAGTTTCATTTATATTATGCTTCAAACAGTCTCGGCTACATTTGCGATCAATGCCGGAACACCACCGGTGTTGGCCGCATGGATGCCTAATATCATATTCAGCGTTGTTGCGTATATATGCTATCGTAAAGCACCAAATTAAAAAAGCGAACATGGAAGAAAAAGAATTATATTTTGACGAAACACTGCTTAACGACAATATCCTTGATGCTCTTTATGATATGCGTTTTGATAAGTGTACCCCAATCCAAGCTGCTTGCATAGACCCTATCATCGAGGGGCATGATATAATGGGAGTAGCACAAACGGGAACAGGAAAGACGGCTGCCTATCTGCTTCCTGTTCTTTCAAGACTTGATGACGGTGGTTTTCCGGAAGACGCTGTCAATTGTCTTGTCATGAGTCCGACGCGTGAACTTGCGCAACAGATAGATCAGGCGATGCAGGGATTTGGGTATTATCTAAATGATATAAGCAGCCTTGCTGTATATGGAGGAAATGACGGCGGACGTTACGACCAAGAGGTTGCGGCACTCAGAAAAGGAGCAGCTGTTGTAATAGCCACCCCGGGGCGTCTTCTTTCTCATATACAAATGGGCAACTTAGATTTGTCCCGCTTATCGTTTTTTATCCTTGATGAGGCGGACCGTATGTTGGATATGGGTTTCTCGGAAGACATTCTTAACATAGCAAAGAACATTCCCAATACGTGTCAGACTATAATGTTTTCCGCAACCATGCCGGAAAAGATCGAGCAACTGGCCAAAACGTTGTTGAAGACGCCTGTTAATGTAAAGATAGCTGTAAGCAAACCTGCAGAAAAGATAAAGCAATCTGTATTTGTGTGTTTCAAGCCACAAAAACTGAGTATTCTTAATGCTATATTTAACGGAACCTATAGATTGGTTGACGTACCGGCAGACGAAAGCATGCCTTTATTGAAACGTGTAATAATCTTTTCAGGCAAGAAACAAACAGTTAAGGATATAGCACGCTCTTTAAGGCGCATGAAATTAAATTGCGGCGAAATGCATTCTGACCTTACACAGGCTGAGCGTGATGATATAATGTTTAGATTCAAGAGCGGTGAGACTGACATTCTTGTCGCAACAGATATTGTATCACGCGGAATAGACATTGATGACATCAGTATGGTGGTGAATTATGATGTACCGCGTGATGTTGAAGACTATGTGCATCGTATCGGGCGTACTGCTCGCGCCCAGCGTGACGGCATTGCCATTACACTCGTTACACCGGATGAATATTATCTTTTTAGACGGATAGAGGAATTTCTTGATAAAAAAATACCACAAAATCCAATGCCGGTAGGAATGGGCGAAGCGCCGTCTGTGGCATCTTCAGAAGTCTCTACGGCTAAAACTCCCAAACGAAGGTATAGAAACAGGAAGCCAAAAGCACAACAGTCCAATTCACAAAAGCAACAACCAAGGCGTCGTTCTTCAAGACGGCATACAAAACAACCCAAACAAACTAAAAACCAATAACTATTATGACCGAAAAAACTAATGTCTGCGGATTACGCAGAAAGGATTTCCGTGCAACCGTTGACGGAAAGCAAACAGACCTTTACATTCTTCGTAACGCACATGGAACGGAAGTGGCTATAACAAATTATGGAGGTGCTATTGTAGCTCTTATGGTTCCGGACAAAGATGGCCAGTTAGCAAATGTTGTTCAAGGGCATGACAATATCCAAGACGTTATCAATTCTCCGGAGCCTTATCTTTCTACCCTTATAGGGCGTTTTGGCAACCGTATATGCAAAGGGCATTTCTTCCTTGGCGGGAAGGAGTACCAGTTGGCAATAAATAACGGTCCTAATGCTCTTCATGGCGGGCCTCAGGGCTATCATGCGAAGGTATGGGATGCCATACAAATGAATGAGCAAACACTCGCATTGTCACTTGTTTCTCCATACGGTGATGAAGGATTTACGGGTGAGGTGAAAATAAACGTGGAATACACATGGACAGATGACAATGAGTTGAAGATTGAATATCTTGCCACTACAAATAAGAAAACAGTTATCAACCTTACTCATCATGCTTTCTTCTCGCTCACCGGTATTGCCAATCCCACGCCAACCATAGACGATCTTGAATGCGAAATAAACGCAGACTTCTTCCTGCCGATTGATGAAACAAGTATTCCTACAGGAGAAATCATAAGGGTTGAGGGTACACCGTTTGACTTCCGTACCCCTAAACCAATAGGACGTGATATTGATGCTGATGATATACAGATACGCAATGGTGCCGGTTATGATCATTGTTTCGTATTGAATAAACGCGAAGTAGAGGAGTTGTCATTCGCCGCGCGTATCACAGAACCCACAAGTGGACGCACAATGGAATGCTGGACCACGGAACCGGGAGTACAAATGTATACAGACAACTGGGCCAATGGATACAGTGGCCAAAACGGAGCAACATTCCCACGCAGGTCTGCCGTATGCTTTGAGGCACAGCATTTCCCGGATTCACCAAACCGTCCGTATTTCCCGCCTGTGGTATTAAATCCTGAAGAGATATATCGTCAGACAACTATTTATAAGTTTGGAGTGAAACAGTAGTGGATGTATCGGGGGAATGCCCCATTTGTTTTTCCGCCAATGGGCGTGAAATCATTTTTTATGTCAAGCAGTAAATAGCCAACAGCCCCCAAAGGTCAGTCACATACCTTTGGGGGCTGTTCACTGTATTATGCAAGGCCATAAACAAAACACCCGATTTTACATTCTTGTTTGTAAAATCGGGTGTTGATTTAATAACATTGTAAATCAATGTTTGTTGGCGGAGAGAGAGGGATTCGAACCCCCGGTGCCTCTCAGCACGGCGGTTTTCAAGACCGCTGTAATCGACCACTCTACCATCTCTCCTTACTTACTTTAGGTAAGCGAAGTGTGATACTTCTTGAAATCGAGTGCAAAGTTAGTGCTTTTTTTTGTTATTACCAAATATTTTGCCTACTTTTTGTATAGAAAGTTGCAGAATAGGGGAGAAATAAGTAATTTTGTACTCAAAATAATATATTAATGAAGTACGATATAGTGTTGCTTGATCTTGACGGAACGTTGATGGATAGCGGCGAGGGGATAATGCGGTGTGCTCAATATGCTTTGGGCAAGATGGGGGTAATGGTGGATGACTGGCATACGTTGCGACGGTTTGTAGGCCCGCCGCTTGAAGATTCTTTTATGGAGTTCTATGGTTTTGATGCTGCCAAGGCCCATGATGCTGTTATGGCATATCGTGAGAGATATTTTACCAAAGGCAGGATGGAGCAGACACCATATCCCGGAATGGATGTTTTTTTGCAGCGACTCCGTGCTACGGGGTGTACGGTGTGTCTTGCAACGAGCAAGATGATGACTCAATCGCGGTTTGTTATTGAGACATTCGGGTTGTCACAATATATAGATTATGTTTTTGCGCGTGATGATGACGGCGTAATCCATACAAAAGCGGATGTCATACGCAGTGCGTTGAACACGTTGTCCGTACAGAATCTTGATAAGGTCCTGATGGTGGGAGACCGTAAATTTGATATAATTGGGGCTAAAGAGTGTGGCATAGTATCTGCGGGAGTGCTATATGGTTATGGTGATTTAGCGGAATTGCGTGAGGCCGGAGCCACATACATCTGCAAGGATTTTGATGAAATAATTAGTTTGTGTTTGGATTAAATCATTAATAAATGATATACCAGGAGAATTTTGAGAAGAAAATAGGATTTGAAGATATTCGTCGTATGCTGCGTGGCAACTGTTTGTGTCCCATGGGATGTGACGAAGTCGGGGCAATGTCTTTTATGACAAATGCCGTTGAGATAAATAACTCTCTGTCTGAGATAAAGGAACTGCGTCGTTTACTGGAAAACGATGATGATTTCCCGATGCAATATTTTTTTGATTGCCGCCAAAGTATAGCGCGTTTGAAGTTGAAAGGTACCCATATAGAGGAGCAGGAGCTGTTTGAGCTCATGCAGACCCTACGTACCATCGGTGGCATCAAAGAGCGGCTCCGACCGCATACCGAGGCCGATAGGACAGACTCCGTTGCGGCAGACTGTCCGACACTGTGGGCGCTGGCAAAAGATGTCAGGACATTTAGAGATGTAGTACGTCGCATAGGCGGCATAGTTGACAAATATGGGCATATAAAGGATAGTGCGTCTTCTACACTGTTTCATATCAGACGTGAGTTGAAGCTGACAGAAAGCAGTATTTCACGTACTTTGGCATCAATCCTCAGGCAAGCCCAGCAGGATGGCCTTGTGGATAAGGATGTTACACCTACCATGCGTGACGGCCGTTTGGTCATACCTATAGCACCGGCCATGAAACGTAAGATACAAGGCATTGTGCATGACGAGTCGGCAACCGGCAAGACGCTTTTTATGGAGCCGACGGCTGTTGTTGAGGCTAATAATCATGTCAGGGAATTGGAAGCCGAGGAGAGAAGGGAGATAATACGTATTCTTACGGCCGTAAGTGACGAGTTACGGCCGCTTGCCGACAGCATACTGCTATCGCTTCGTTTCTTGGGACACATAGATTTTATACAGGCAAAGGCAAAGTTAGCCAACGAGTTTGAGGCTATAGAACCGGTTCTTTTTGACGGGCCTCATATAGATTGGGTGCAGGCTGTTCATCCGTTGTTGCAGAAAACACTGAAACGTCAGGAGAGAAGCGTCGTGCCTTTGGATATAACTCTTGACCGTGGAATACTCATAATATCCGGTCCCAATGCTGGCGGAAAGTCTGTATGTCTCAAGACTGTGGGACTGTTACAGTATATGGTGCAATGCGGTGTCAGTGTGCCTGTTGCTGAAAGCAGTACCATGGGAGTGTTCAATAATATCATGATCGACATTGGTGACGAGCAAAGCATAGAGGATGACCTTTCAACCTATTCATCACATTTGCGCAATATGAAGATGATGATACGCCATGCAGACGGCCATACGCTGTTGCTGATAGACGAATTCGGCACCGGTACCGAGCCACAGATAGGCGGAGCTATTGCCGAGGCTGTACTGAAGCAATTCTGGATGAAGAAAGCATGGGGGGTAATTACTACCCACTATCAGAATCTGAAACATTTCTCAGAAGACCATTCGGGGGTAGTCAATGGCGCGATGCTTTATGACAGGAATGAGATGAAAGCGCTTTTCCAGTTGCAGATAGGGCGTCCCGGCTCTTCATTCGCAATAGAGATAGCCCGTAAGACAGGGCTTCCAGAGGAGGTTATACAAGATGCGTCGGATATTGTCGGGCAAGACTATATACAAAGCGACAAGTATCTGCAAGACATCGTGCGCGACAAGAGATATTGGGAGCATAAAAGGCAGACCGTTCACCAACGTGAGAAGGATATCGAACGCACCATATCACGCTTTGAAGAGAGTGTGGAAGAGATAGACAGAGAGCGTAAAGCCATATTGCGCCGTGCGAAGGAGCAGGCGGAAGACCTCCTGCGCGAGGCCAACCGCCGCATAGAGAACACGATACGTGAGATACGTGAGGCGGAGGCAGAGAAAGAAAAAACACGTCGGCTGAGAGAGGAAATGGCTGAGTTCCGCAATGAAGTGAGCGAGATAGACACAAAAGCTAATGACGCCCTGATAGAGAAAAAAATGCAACAGATATTGGCGCGTCGTGAACGTAAGGAGAAACGAAAGAAAGAAAAGGCTGAGGGGAAAGTATCGACCGTGTCGTCTGCTGCAAATGAAGTTCCATTGTCTCAGCGTGAGCAGGCCGATTTGGCGGGGGCATTTATATGTGAAGGTAACAACGTGCGCATCAAAGGTACCAAGAGCGTTGGAACAATAGAAAGCATACAAGGAAAGTATGCGATAGTACTGCTCGGCTCAATGCGTACCAAAATGCCTGTTGCCCGTCTGGAGCAGGCGAAGGATGTTCCCGTTGTCCGGCCGGCATCGCAATCCGCTTCTGTGATGCGCATTACGAGAGAGGTTATAGACGAGCACAAGAGCCACTACAAGCAAGAGATAGACTTGCGAGGTATGAGAGGCGATGAGGCATTGCTTGCTGTGCAGACGTTTATTGATGATTCCATATTGTTGGGGGCAAGTAATCTGCGAATACTTCATGGTAAGGGAAACGGTATATTGCGTCAGCTTGTCAGGGAATATCTTAGTGGCATCCCAAATGTTGTTGATTATCGTGACGAGCATGTGCAGTTTGGGGGCGCAGGCATTACTGTTGTGGAGATAGGCTGAATGGGTATATTACTGAGATAAAGGTGATATGCCGGTGGTGCAATTGCGGCGTGAAATGTGTATCATTCAACCCGTTCCGTAATCGTGCCCTGATTACAGTGTAATCGTACCTTGATTGCGATGTAATCGCATTGACATTACATCGCAATCGCAATGCGATTACTGTGATATGTATAACGTTGGGGGTATAGATGCTGTGCTCAAGGAGGTATGTCTGATTGGAAATACAAGCAGATGTTTTGTGAATGGTGTTGAAAAGTGGTTGATTTTTAGATTCTTTTGCAGTGTAACTTACAACCTACGGATTTGCATTGTTCTACCAAATTGGAATATTTTTTATTGTTTCTCTTTTCTGTTTCGTTTTTTTATATTATCTTTGCAATCGATTTCAATAAGGTCGCGTTAAGTAGAGAAGACTATGTTTTTGCTACAATAAAATGACGACATAGAGCCCACGCAGTGCAGAGTTCGTAATGCTTTCAATCTTGAAGCATTTATGGATGAAGCGGGGAGTGTGGAGGAAATCACGACATAGTGATAAGGCGTTCATGTGGCGCTTTGTTCCAAACATCAGGAAACTTCACAACTTTCAGGAATCTTTGGAATACGGCAGCATTGAATGTCCTCGGGATGTGTTTATAACGCATCCCTTATATATGGTTTACAGAAGGATTTGTAAGTGTACTTAAGATGGTGCATGATGTTCTTTCGTTATGTCATATATAAGGGACTGTAAGTACATTGGCGTGGGCTTCATGTTGCTTCGTTTCTACGATTCCGGGCAATGTGAAGGCCTCCTGATGTGGAACGGGCAACGTGACAGTTCCGCGCTCTTTTTCTTTTGTCGGTTACACAAAAAAGATCTTATATTTTTTATATTGTCTATCCTGGAACTGTAGACACATCATTGTTTATGAAATGATTCCAAGTATGAGACATTTATTTTTTCTTGTATTTTCTTTTTGCTTGTTTTCCGCTACTTTGTATGGACAAAAACGTGAGAGAAAATGGTATGTCATGGTTGTTGGGGTAAGTGATTATTTCAGGCCGGATATACCGAAACTGACAAAACCTCTTAATGATGCTGACACGATAGCGCAATTGTTTTCTAAGTATAATGCTGAGGTTATAACGCTTAAAAACAAAGAGGCAACAGGTGACAGTATTGTTAGTAAGATGTTGGCGTTCTTTTCTCGTTCTACACATTATGATAATGTGTTGTTTTTCTTTTCCGGTCATGGTTACCGTAATGGCTTCTGTCCATACGACTATGGCTGTTCCGGTCATGGATATGTGTCGTATGATGACATAAAACAGGTGTTCCGTCGTATACAGGCTAACGGTCGTATTATATTGGCTGATGCGTGTTTCTCTGGAGGCTTACGCACTACCCCCAATGTCACGCGACAGGATACGGCACAAGTGCAACAGGTGACAGTTCCTTCAGTAAAAAATAAGCAACAGGTGATGCTGTTTCTTTCCTCACGCGGTTATGAGCCATCGTATGAGAGTCCCTCTATGACTAACGGTTATTTTACCACATATCTAAACGAAGCCTTGAATGGAGCGGCTGATGTTAACAAAAACGGAAAGGTGACAGCAGCAGAACTTCACGAATATGTATCTGCTAAACTTAAAGCAAGTTTGGGAGACAGGCAACATTCCAATATGTGGGGCAATTTCAATAAAGGGTGGATTTTGGCCCGTGTGCCTGTAATGGAAGCACAATAGTATTCATATAGCCATGAGAATATATAATATAGGAAAGAAAGGAAATCAGAATTTTCCTTTGGATAAGAAAGAAAAGGTCAATGATTTTCATGCACGGCTTGTAATCAGTGATGACGGTGTATGGACACTGGAAGACCTTGGGTCGCTTAACGGTACTTTTATAATAACAGAAAGTGGCGAACAGATAGAGGTGCGCAAAAAGATAATAACGGAATTTACGCGTATTATCCTTGCCGATACTTCTGTCATGGGGGCGTCATTCTTTGCGCATCATCTATTGGAACATGATCCGGATGACTATCGTATTGAGTTCAGGCATCTTGTAAAACTGTATGAGTATATATCGCGTCAGAAAGAAGAGATGGAGGAACGTATAAAGCAACGCAGAATGTTTCTTAGCATAGTTCCGGCTGTAACTTCATCGGTGCTTGGAGTTTCGGCAAGATTGCTATTCAGTAACTCTACCAATATTGTATATATTATAATAGGTATGATGTCCGGTGTAACGGCATTGCTCAATATGTTTATTACATGGTACACAAATCGTGACAAGAGTCTTAAAGAGTTCTCTATGCGTATGCAGAACCTGCTTGTCTGTCCGCGATGCGGGCTTCCTCTTAACGATTATAATTTACAGATACAGCAATGTCCGGCTTGTAAGGCACATTCCTGACATCAAATGTGGCTATCATACATTAACCAAAACCTAAATCAGACATCAGAATGTCAAGAAAACTGTCTTGTGTTTGTCCGCAATGTAAACAGACTATAACCATCCGTCGTCCGGATTCCCCGGGGCGTTATAAATATACCTGTACCGCTTGCAAGGAAGCTTTTGCCATAACGTTCAAGGATGAGAATGTTGATGCGGCGCAACCTCAGAAATATGACGGCAACATACGTCCCGTGGAGGCTGCACAGTTAAATCGCCGCCTTTATGCCACTATAGGGGGATTGCGAAAGAAACGTCGTGGATTATTTAGCCGTCAGAAGCCCCTGATACCGTTACGGGCGGGAAAGCAACTGATAGGCCGTCTGGATAGTGATTATCCTTCAGACATTGCTTTTGATGATCCCATGATGAGCCGTCAGTCTGTAGAACTGACGGTAGAGCAACATGGAGCTAACAACAGCGGATATTCCTATATTCTTAAGGTGAGGCGTTTATTGAATCCGGTTATACATAACGGGCAACCGCTACAGCAAGGAGAAATCGTAGTGCTTGCAGTGGGAGATTCTATAACTCTTGGAAATACAACACTGATATTACAATAGAAGTATATGGCGGAAATGAAAAAGACACTCAAGGTCGGTACGTTGCTGAAAAGCGAGAAATTTACCTATGAGGTGGAATCTGTACTTGGTGCCGGTGCTTTCGGCATCACGTATAAGGCAAAAACACATGTAACAATAGGCAATGTTACGCATACTGTGCATTATGCAATAAAAGAGTTTTTTGTCACGGCAGCTTGTTCACGTGCAGAAGACGGTAGTGTTGTTGTCAATACAGCACAAAAGGATTTGTACTCTACCCAACTTGCGGCTTTTAAGCGTGAGGCACGCATGCTTTATGATATGCCAAGACATCAGGGAATCGTGAGTGTTAACGAACTTATGGATGCTTTCAATACATCGTATTATGTTATGGAGTATCTCGGTGAATCACTCGCACATTATATAGAGACAGCTCCAAATCATATCCTGCCGGAACAGAAGGCTCTAAATATATTTTTGGATATCGCTCAGGCTGTGGCATTTTTGCATTCTCATCACCGGTTGCATCTTGACATCAAGCCTGATAATATAATGCTCCATGAAGAGCATCCCAAACTGATAGACTTCGGACAGTCAAGAGTTTTTGACGGTAAGGAGACTGGTAGGCCGAAAGAGTGTGTCAGTCATGGCTTCTCTCCATTGGAACAATATTCCGGTATTACGCACTTTGCCCCTTCTGCCGATATATACGCTCTCGGTGTAACTTTGCTGTATATGCTCAGCGGTAAACATCCTGTGGAGGCCAAAGATATGTCTGTAGAGTATATTGACTCTATATTGCCTCCTGGTATTGGTGTGGAAACGCGGCAGGTGCTTTATAAATGTCTTGCCCGTGAGCCTCATCAACGTGGCGAGCGTGTATCGGATATTCTTTCCATTCTCGGATATATAATACCTGATGACAACAATACAACGCTTGTTGGCGAGGATACACGGTCTAATAGTCCCCAAATACGTTTATATACTATAAAAAGGAAGGCTCTTGTACCGATGTTGATAATTACTGCAGTGGCTATTGTTGTATGCCTGATTTTCATTATACCTGCTGGTGTTGAGCAAAATACTTGTATTGGCGGTAGTGATAGTGCCACTGTGCCTGACGACACGGTTATGACTCATTTGAATAGTAATAAGGATAGTTTGACAAAGACCATTAATACAAAGGCTGATGATACTGTTAATATAAAATCAATGTCTCGGGTAATAGATACTAAAGAGACAGTCACAGACAAAGGTAAAAACATCGGAACCAAAGAAATGTTGTCATCTAAGACTCCTGCACTCGATTATGCCTCATGGAACGGGCGTGTAAAGAATGGTGAACCGGATGGAACTGGTATCATGACGTTTACTCGTTCACACATTATACCGGGTACGTCCATACGTGCTAATGCCGGTGATGTCCTTGAAGGTACCTTTTCTAAAGGACGTCTTGTTAATGGTGAATTAAATGGTAAATATATAGAAATAGAAGATTGATGAAATACAATATTATTACCGCGTTATGCGCTATGGCACCGCTCTGTGTTTGTTCACAGACTCGGTCTGCAGCAAAAGATAATGTAACTAATGTTCTTCGTGCCATTGGTATTACCAATGTTGATACGCTTGCTACGGGAAATACACTATATACCATTCGTGGACAGCGTGTGGTATTGCGTGTGTCTGCTGATGGGGTAGAGCATGTCGGGATACCTGTTTTTCCTATGGAGATGCGCCGTGCGACACCATCGCCTGTGTATGACTATATAGAATATATGCTCTTGGTTAATACTTTGGATTTGCCTGTGGCTTCGGTACCGCATGGTGGTATTACCTTTATAAAGGGATCATGGAACGATATGCTTGCCATTACCCCGGATATGCAATGCTCCGTCATTTGTAATGATGGTAAGAATTATGAGGTTATATGGCAACGGGGTGATGGAGCTACGTTGGTTGCAGTCTCTTTCCCCGTTCAGTATGATATGTTAATGTTTAGTAATAAAGAAGAGTTGGAAAAACGTTTGATACAGAAACTTAAAACTATTGAAGGGCAACAGACGGACAATACTATACGTCGTGCCAAGGCGGTGCTTTTCTCGAGACTTTATGAAAACGATGAAGTGTATATGTTAGAAGGGGACTGCCATATCAAACCGATTATCACTAACAATCTTTACTATCGGCGTTCCGGTTCTACTTATCACCTTTTCTCTTCTTCGCGTTTACCGGCAGAGTCGCTGGCTAATATCTTACTAACGGCAGACCGGCGTTTGCCTAAGGCACGCATGCTTCTTTCTGTGGTGAAATACGATGGCAATACAGAGAAACTGGAAATTACTGTTGCCGACTGGTTGGAGTGCATGAAAGCCGACGGCTGTCACTCGTATTATGCTTTCGATAAAGAAGAAGACGGTAAAGCAACGGTTGTGCTCTATGCCACCAATGAGACTACAGGTTATGACCATGTGTTGATGTTGTCTTGTGATATTGACCAGCTTGACAAATCGGTACTCTCGCTGTATGGAACCGCTTATCTTTTTTCACCCACATCTAATATAAATAACCTTTTTTACGAATACAAAAAGAAATAATGATGAAACGTTTGTTATCCATATTTTTTACATTGTTATTTGGTCTGTGTGTCGCTTCTGCGCAGACAGAGTCCATAGACTCCGTGCTTTCCATACAGACAGACACAGCTTATCTTCATACTACTGTGCGTGACGCATCGGTATATAAAGCACGTCTGTTGGGGCGGTTACGCCTTTTGGAGACGGTGGAGGCATGTATGCCCGGCCGCTTTCGTGAAGAAGCGATAGTTCCGTTTATAAAAGAGATTAATATTACACGCTCAGGGCAATTAACAATGTTTTTCTATGTGAAGAAGAGCGATTTGTTACAATCTTTTGTTGGAGATACCGCTGTCGAAGAGACATTGCCTAATAAAAATCGGCTGCTACCGTGTGCTGCTGTAAAGTTCGCTTTTACACAAGAGTCAGAGGTTAAAGCGCCAAGGCGGCAAGTAGAAAAAAACATCACAGCGTTTCTTAATGCTATCAATACCGCATATCGTGACAATACGACACCTGATACCGAGGGAATTGATATGACAGCCGATTGTCGTAAAAGTCTGTTGATGGGGTGGAAGTATAAACCTTATTATTGTATAGAAACAAATAATGTTAAACCCTGTCTTTATGCTTCTGACAATATGAATGTGCGCGATATACCGGTATATTCGCCAAACGATGATACGCCAAACCGACAATTGTCCATATCGTTTAATGAAAAAGGACAGGTAGAGTGTGTGCGTTTTGCTGTAGAGTTGGCATCCTATGAAAAGATTATGCGCAATGGCGGTAAGGAGATAACGGAGGCTACAGACATAGCACGTCGTACTTCTATTCTCTCTTTTGTAGAGAATTATCGAAACTATTATGTTAATATGGATGCGGATAAAATAGAAAATATTTTTGCCGATGATGCCATTATTATTACAGGAAGTGTTATAACCAAAGCTGTAAGACAAGCAGACAGCAAGAAGATTGTTATGGATAAGAAAGTAATATATAATCGCAAAAACAAAAAAGAATATATTACTTCCCTGCGCAATCTTTTTGATAGACAAAAAGAGGTAAATGTAGAGTTTGACGACATTCGTGTAGTACAGGACCCGGCAAAAAAACACATTTATGGTGTTACACTTGTACAACATTGGACATCGCGCAGTAAAACAGAAAAAGTATATAGCGATGTCGGTTATTTATTTCTTCTGTGGGATTTTCAAGATCCGGAAAAACCAATGATACATGCACGTACATGGCAACCTAAAGAAGGAGTAAAGACTGAGGAGGAGATTTTTAGTCTGAACAGTTTCCGATATTGAATTATTGCCATTTGGGCACCGGATGAATATTATATTATAAAAAATATCAAACAATGAAGAAATTATTATTTATTACAGGCCTCATGCTGGTAAGCATTGTAGTGTCTGCGCAACATCTCGAGGTTAAGGACTTCAAAACACTTGTTATGTCGGCTGAAGCAAGGACAAAGCCTGTGGCTGATCCTGTCTCAGGCCGTAATTGTGCCTTGCTTATCATCAAGGGTAACAGTATCGGAGAGTATCATTTCTCCGGAAAGATTGTCGGAGAACCTGAGTACGCTGAGGGCGAAGTACGGTTATATATGGCGCCGGGGGCGAACTATATCGAAGTGACAAGTGATACCCAAGGAAGTATAGATTACGACTTTAGTGGTACGGTACTTGCTTCTCAGACTGTGTACACTATGACTCTTGTATATAATACCGAACGCTATCGCACGTTGGTGATGCCGGTAGCGGGTATGGGTAAGACAACATCTTATGGTGCCATGATTGGTATTGTAAAAAAATACGGAGGATATATAAAGGGACATTCTGATTTTAAGTCGGTTGATGACGATATAGAGTGTAACGAGAAAGGCTTTACCGATACAGGTAATGAAGTGTGGTTCAATGGTGTAGAAGCTAAGAGTCGTCTCGCCGTAACGGGTGGCCTCTTATACAGGGCAACGGGACCGTTATATGTTTATGGTGGCATTGGTTATGGGCAATATACATACTCCAGACAAACATCTGACGGATTATGGGCCAAGAATATTGACACCAGTACCAATGGCGTTGAAATAGAGGCCGGAATCATAGGACGATGGAAAAGCGTAGCTTTCGCTGCCGGCATAGAAACATGTCAAATGAAATACTGGGAGTTGAACGTTGGCATAGGTATTTTTTTCTAATTTCCTATATCATCTTATTCTGTATGATAAAATATAAACAACAATAATTATGAGACAGCAACTTACACTATTATTGATGCTCCTGTCCTTTTTCTTTGTTTCATGTGGAGAGGACAATTTCGATATGGCGCTTGCGCCTGAAGTAACAATGGGAGAGATTACCGATATTCACCGAACAGGCGCAGTACTCTCGGCAAATATTAGTCGAAGTGAGGGACGCAGTATCACGGAAAGTGGATTTATTCTTTCCACATTCAATGATTTCTCAGGCATGACTCTTGATGATATACGAAATTCATCGGCGTGTACCATAATTACTGCCGATAAGCCTGTAACAACAGGACGAATGTCACTTGGTGTTACAGGGTTACAGACCAAGACACGTTATTACTGTTGCGCATTTGTGTCGAGCGGATATAGTGTTGCGCGGAGTGAAATAACAGAGTTCTCTACCGTTGCGTCATCAGTGCCAATGTTTACAGATATTGTATTCTCTGATCTTACAGTCAGCAGCTGTACGGCATCGTTTCAACTTCTCGATATTGGCGGTGAGGATGCGGTACAGACATTGGAGCTATGGTACAAGCCTGTTGGAACATCGGAAATGCCATCAACATTGGACAAGAGTGAGTGCTCTATTATCGATGCTTCAGGCTATTCTGCAACACTTCGCGAATTGGCGCAGAACACGCGTTACGCTGTTTGTGTGCATGTTGTGACAACAACGGGACGCACGGCACAAGGGAAGGTCGCTTTCTTTACTACTGGTAATATCAGTGTTTCTTTCGCTGGTCCTACTGTTAGCTCCGGTGATGACAATGTTACGATATTACAGCCGGTCATTACCGATGAGGAAATTATTAACGAGGGTGTATTCTACAGCCGTGAGGTTGAGATGCCGACGGAGCATAACATGGTTGTCTTTGACCCTGTTGTGGATAAGAATGTGAGTGTAAGTCTTATGGACTTGCAAGCGGGACGGTATTATATACGTCCTTTTGCTCAGGTTAGAAAAGACGGTGCTCTATTCTATGTGTACGGTAGTGTATCCGATGTTAATATCATAGGTCTGCGCCAGCCGGTTCCGGAATTATCTGTTTGTAACGTAGATAATGTGGTGTTCTCGTCCATCAATGTAACGTCATCTGTCACTAATTCCACAGTATGTATTGAGCGTGGTTTCTGCTATATTTATGGCACAGGTACGCCAACGGTTGACGATAATATTGTTACCATATCGGGAGGCAAGTCGTTTAGTGCTGTCTTGCAAGCCTTAGAGCCGGATACGGACATTACAATACGCGCTTATGCGATCAGTGAGAGCGGAGTAGGTTACAGTGAGCCTATAACTGTGCGCACCGCAAAAAAGATACCATTAACAGATGATAATGTATTTCCGGAGATATAATGATAAGTGATATAAATTAATAACATTATGAGGAAATTATATTTTTTTGTCACTTTGTTTTTACTTTTCTTGGTGCTTGGCGCTAATGCGCAGAGTCGCAAGTCATGGGATTTCACTAAGGGAGTGAGCGACAGCAGTCGTGAGATGCTTGACGCTGACGATGCCACATGGTTCAAAACCATTAGTGATGGCGTGAGCACTGCATGGACAACAAACAAATCGTTTGATGGCGAGTTGACAGCCAACGGCGAGGTAGTTCCTGAGTTTGCAGGTTTGCAGTTCGGTGACTTCGCTGCCGCAAATGCAGTGATGTACAAAGGCACCAATATTCGTTTGCAGAAGAATTGCTCTATCACATTACCTGTATTGTCAGCAGGTCAGAAGATCACAATCGTTGCGCAGTCAGCCAACGGTGAAGCAACTGACAGAGGTTTCTCTTTGACAAACGCACAGACAGCAGATGGTGAGACATCTGTTATCCTTTTAGGTAATAAGGTAGAAGGCTCCCCCGGTGTTTACACTGTTGTAGCGACAGTTATTGCTGACGGTGTGGTTAAGATCTCTACCGGATTGTCAGGCGCTCCGAAGTCAGGTATCGAGATTTTTTCTATCATCATTGACGAAAGTGATGAGTTTCCGTTTGGAACAGTTGACGATTTACAAGTATGTAGGCATGATTATGTGCTTGTAATGGACAAATGGAATAATAATGGTACACAGCGTCCCGGTAAGGGACGGATTTTTGGCGATGGCTTGTTCCTTGATGTTAACGGTGGCGCTGTATCTACCGATAAGGGTAAATCTAATCCTTCAGAACGTATTTATATATTGGATGAAGAACTTATGGAGGAGTTTGAGGATTATCGTTATGAAGAGGCTTTCGCTGTTAAATATGCTGATGTTGGCGAACATTTCAATAGTATGCGTATTAAGAATGCGGAGGATGTTATTGCCATGAAGGTTATTGCAGGCTCAAAGCTTATTTTCCTCATGGAAGGTAACAATAGATCTGGTGTAAATGCACGTATTCCCAAAATTGCTACAGATGCAAAACTGGAGAATGTTCTTAATGCAGCTCCTGAAGTTGATAACGAAATGGTAACAGCTGGTTACAAGTATGAGTGGACAGCAACAGAGGATAATACTATTTATATAGGTTCGTATAATGGTGAAGCCTACATTGCTGTTCTTATTGTTGAGATGCCCAATACTTCTCGTATTTGGGATTTCACAAAGTGGTCTGATGCTACCAAGTCTCAGATACTTGCAGCCGAGGATTGGACTACAGCCGAGTCTGCATCCAAGAATTATATCACAGGTGATGAGATCCGTTGGGTTTTGGATCCTACTGTAGACGCTAACGGAGACCTCGTTGCCGGTGGTGCGGCCATCGCTGAGATGAAGGGTCTTCGCCACAATTCTCTTGGTGCATACGGCATGGCTACCGCTTTCGATTACCAGACAACGACCGACGGTAACAACTGGGGACCATACGAATCTCCCTCTTATCTTTGGATAACCGGTACATCATCTTCTATCGTTGTTCCTAACGTTAAGGCCGGATCAACATTCAAACTTGGTGTTGAGTCACACAAACCTGGTGATAAGCGTGGCTTCAAGGTAGTGGTTAACGGCACTGAGGTTGGTGCAACCCAGACAACAGCTGACTATACTGTACTTGAATACACTATCCCTGAAAGCTCTGATGAGTATGTTGATGTAGTGCTTACAGCAACCAAAGGTGTTCACCTTTACTCAATAGAGGCAGAGGTTAAGGATGGATATCCAGTTCACATCAATGACATAGAGAAAGTGACTCTTGACGGCTATCTGTCAGATGCTCTCGTGGCAGAGGTTAACGCCCTGACGCAGGTGAGGGAGTTAGACCTTAGCGGTGTTACCAACACCACGCTGCATATTGGTGGCATAGCATCGCTTGAGAGTGTGGTATTGCCAAATACGCTGACGAGTTATGACGGTACGCTTATCAATTGCCCGAATCTCCTTGAGGTGACTCTTGGCAACACTTTGACGATACCTTATGACGCTTTCAGCGGCAGCGGGTCTAATACAAACATGATAGTATATGCCCCTGCAGGCACCCAGACATATTATAACGGTAACGTTGTTGTTGGAGGGGTGGCTGATAATATAGTATTGGAGGACGGCAAGGCGTTGTCAATATCAAGGGAGTTTACCGCAAGGCGTGTAAGCTATACCCGTATGTTTGGCAAGACCTCTTACCTTCATGAGTGCGGCGGTTGGGAGACTATAGTTCTTCCTTTCGATGTAAATACAATAGAAAGCGATACCCGTGGTTTGCTTACACCTTTCCATAGCGGTGCTTCCGGCATGAAGAATTTCTGGCTTGCCGGTCTAACCCCGTCCGGTTTCGGACATGCCTCACGCATACAGGCCAATATACCTTATATTATATGTATGCCCAATAGCGATGAGTACATTAGCGAGTATAACATAACGGGTGCCGTGACGTTCTCCGCTACCGATGCCATCGTGCACCGCACGTCAGAGGCCCGCGTCTTCAGTTGTCCCGAATTTGATTTCGTACCCGCTTACCTTACTGTAGAGCGTGATGCGGATGTTTACCCTATCAATGACGATGACTATGCGGGCTATCATCCCGGTGCGGTGTTTGTGCGTGAGATGCGTGGTGTGCGACCTTTTGAAGCATACGCCTACCGCATGTTCTCTGCCTCTGCCAGGAATATGTTTGCTATAGATAATATGAATGCCACGGGCATTATGATTACCGGTGTGGCTGATGACACCGCTGTTCCCGTACATTTCGATCTGTTGGGACGACCAACCTCTGTATCCCCTAAAGGTCTATATCTAACACGTGACAAGAACGGCAGATATGTCAAGACCACAGGCAACAATAAATAAGTGTATCAAACAATATCTTGTATAATATTTTTTATCCTTAAAAATAAACTGTTATGAAAAAAGACAAGAAGAAAGTTGGTACTGCAGCCGCAGCGGCTGCTACCGCTATAGCCGGTGCGGCTGCAGTCACTATGAGCGCTACCGGCGGTGATAAAGACAATTACAACGAAGAGAGTGCAAGTAATGAGCCGGACGTTGCCGAGCCTCAGGAACTTTTGGTTGATGGCGGTGCGCTGCCTGAAGTAGAGGTTACGGGGACGGTGCCGGTGTTGGATGGCGGAGTGCTTGCCGATGTTGTTGTGAATGGGCATGCTGCCGTAGAGACTGCTGCCGTTGCCGAGCCGATAGTTGCCGATACTGATATGGCATCTGCGGAAGCGGTGCCGGTTGCCGAACCGGAGCCGGTGGTGTCTGCGCCAGTAGAGGATGTTGCAATGGCAAGTCCTGTTGCCGAGGTGGTAGCGGAACCGGATTTCGGTGAGGAATTTGACGATGAGGATGACGACCTCGCCATTGCGGAGGCTGTCCCAGGCACTATGGCAGAGCAACTGTTGCATAAAGCCGAGGAGAAACTGTCTGACTTGTTCACAGGTGGCGAACACACAGATGAACAGGACTTTCAGAACATGGCCGACGCCAGTGAGTTTATGTATCAGGATTAAATAGGACAGTTTTTATATTTAGACGTGAGTCTTGACATAAGGGTCATGCAATCACTTTTGGTTCACGAACCCGATGTCCGTGGACAGCTCCTTGTGTCGGACTCATGTTTATTAGTATCTTTGTGTTACAAAATTCCGCTTCCAACAGAATTAATAGTGGGGAGCGTTCAGAAACAGCGAGAAACAAAAGATACAAGAGAATCATTTGAAACTATGAAATATCTGTTATCATTTATCATGCTCTTTGCCGGTATCGCAGCATCGGCACAAGAGTTTTCCTACACCTATGAGGGGCAGACACTTCGATACGAAATCTTGAACAAAGGGGCTAAAACGTGTAAGGTAATCAATTATCTTGATTTGAAAGGTGCTTTGGTTATCCCTGAAAAGGTTCTGTATGAGCAGGCCGAGTATTCCGTAACGTCTATTGGAAAAAGGGCCTTCAATGGTTGCCGTGGCCTGACCTCAGTAGCTATCCCCTCTTCCGTAACGTCTATAGGGAGTTCTGCCTTCTATAATTGCAGTGGTCTGACCTCTGTTAACATTCCCTCTTCCGTAACGTCTATAGGGAGTTCTGCCTTCTATGGTTGCAGTGGCCTGACCTCTGTTAACATTCC
>CAZRGO010000014.1:0-44310 GCA_964599665.1 uncultured Prevotella sp. | reverse complement strand
CCTCCGGATGACTTTGTTTTATTGTGGGAAAAAGAGAAGGAAATAAAACATCATCATTTGATGCTGCAAATATAATGATTTATTCCCATTCCCACAAATTATTAACCCACTAATTTGTATTTTTTTAACAATTTAAACGATTAAGCACACTAAAAACTTATTTATAAGGTTATCTAAATATGCATTCTACACCATAATATCATGCAGATATTTTTATTCATCGACGACTAAAAATGTGCTCTTCTAATAAAAGATATGACTATTTTTTATTGTTAACATAACTCAAAAAATCTCGGATATAAAATATTTTGAATTCATTATTAATGCGTAGTTCGGTAATATATTCATCACTGTTCAGTTTGAACGGAATATAAACAATAAATTCTTCTGGTCTTCTATCTATTGATATAGACCCAAGATCGTATATTGGTTCATCTGGATTAGATTGAGAACTCCAATTCTTCTTTATATTCTCATAAATATATTTATTGGATACCGAATCTAACAAGAAGAACCTAGAAACCGAATCGGCAAATAAGTCGGTATATCCTTGAATGTCACGATTTTCTATTTTTCTTTTATAGTTCATTACTATATTGTAGATAATCCTTCGTTCAGAATCTTCTATTTTTGAAGTTTTCCCTGTTATTGAAGAAACACTGTCATTCAAACAGATTGATTTCAATAGATCCATACCATTTTTATCTAAAACCAAATGGTCAGCATAAAATTTTCGGATCAATTCATCACGCTCATCCACCTGCTTCTCAAGATTTTGATAATATTTCTTTCCAGATTGCCACATAATTAGCAAACCGATATTTGCTATAACTGATATTATTGCTATTGCTAATGTCAATTGAAACAACTTTTTCATATTATATTGTATTTAATTATTTATTGATACTTATAGTGATTCAGCTCTTCTTTTAGCTCTCTAATTTTCTCATTATTTTCTTCAGCCTTCTCTTTCAAACGATCAGCCTTCTCTTTCAAACGATCAATTTGAATCTTGTATATAGTAATCTGGTCTTTCATATCAGCATTAATATAATGAATTTCGAGGACATGATTACGTTTGACATCTTCTATTTCTCGTCCATGAAAAAATGAAATTACCTTATATTCAATAGATCCTATTGCTAATATAAGAGTAAAAAAAGCACATATCCATTTCTTATATCTCTTCAGAAGTGAAATTGCTAAAAGGTCTATATTAGCATCGGATTGAGATGTATCCATATTATTAGAAGTTAACATTTTCTTAAAATCCTATAATAAACGTTCTTATACTAAAATATCTCACCTTCTATTTAAAATTAAGATCTTATGATGATATTAAACGGAACATAGACATTTTAACCTCGTCGTCCATAACGACAAACAAGCAATAAACTCAGCACCAAAAGAACCGAGGCAGTCATCCAAGTATAGATTCTGCGCTCTTTTTCTATCTCATCAATTTGAGTTGATTGTTGCTTAACTACCATAGTAAGCTGATTAATCTGATGCTGCTGAGCCTTTGCAAGCTCCATTACATCCTTATTCACACCCTGTTGCGAAACCAGAGAATTATACAAGGTCTTGAAATTTCGATTAACTGTATATGCGTCCTTAATATGAACGGGTTCAAGCACATGAATTGACCCAATATTTATGCTGTCAGGCAAAGTAGTCAACTCTACATACTCATTGTTGGTGCGCACACAACTGTTATACACCAGCACTCCGATAAATGTACCGCTGACAAGCAAAGCTATCAAGGCAATAATTGCGTAGAATACTGAAGATGAACGTTCACGTTGCGCCATATAGGGCCATGGCTGTGATGCGTCCATCGTCCCGGGCAACATAGGCGAAGACCTATTTGTTGAAGTGTCTTGGGGATCTTCAACATCTTTAATTTCTATACCTTTACGTCGGGACATATCCATAAACTCCCGTTTGGAAATCTGATATTTGTCCGCCTGGCATAGTACCAAATCATTTTTAACCAACCAATCAAGTACATCTTTTACACTTCTTTCTGTAACCTTGATATTGTTGATGCTCCAATAAATCTCAGCACTACTGACCCATATCGGCTTTTGAAGACTCTTTTGATAAAGAATCTCCAGTATGTCTTTTTGCAATTGTTCTCTAGTCGGTTCCATATATTATAGAGTTAGCTGTTCAGGAATGAAAAGGTATTTCTTATTTGAGAGTATTACCGGCTCAAGCATATTGCGCTGGTATAGTTCTTCAAGTTTCTTAAGTTTTTCTATCAGTTCTGAATAATCTTCACTGAACTTAGATATATCATCAATATATTTTTGCCTCAATTCCTTCACGGTCATATTATTAAACAGGCTGTCCGTGAGACTGATCCCTGTCTTGTAATAAAATATATCCGATATGAGACTATTCTTTGTAAGAACTTCCCTGTGAAAATTTCGATTTATGGTCTTTCGTTGCTTATTATACAACTTACGAAGTTTCTTGAGGTCGCCAATCTGAATACTATTGTCTGCAAACTTAGGTAACAGAGACCTGTAATTCTGAAGAAGCTCCTCCAATTGTGCCTCCGTAAAGAGATAACCATGCTCATAGACATTAAGACAGCTGTCTGAAGCAATAACTTCAACAAAGAATATGTCGTTTATACTGTTCTTGTCTATATGAGCTATATCGCCCGCTCTGTCTGATGTAGCATGAGCATCCAAATGGGATATGATCTCTGAGGGTCTGCTTCTCAATACTCCTATTTTCTGCTCATAATTCCGTAGAGAGCGCACAAGCATACTATCTATTTTTATCGACTGACTGATAATAGAATCCAATGCAATTTCAAGAGATGCACTTTGCAACTCATACCTTCCTTTGGGAAAGACTATTCCACCAACCGAAAGACTATTGGCAGGGGCATCATAAATATAAATGTTAGCATCAGTGCTATCTATATTTTTAAATAACCCTGGTTTTATCAGTTTGATATCTGCTATATACCGTGATATGCTGTCAATATAATCCGTGGAGTGATTGTCGATGATTGATTTTGATTGCAAAAGAAAATCTTGATAGGGCATGCCGGATGCTCTGTCTGCCTGAACGAAAAGGAGTCGTCCGGAATGGGAGGACAGCCAGTCCTGTTGCTTCTGTGTCAATGATACGGATTGGTTAGACCCGATGATGATGAATATGTTATTTTGGAACTTCTCCGGCACCTCATGCGAAATCTGCTTGATTGCACCTGAGATGCGAATGAACATCGATCGCATTGACATCCCTGTTTTGCGCCATAGAAGCCATACACATGATGGCCCCAAATGTCGCTGCAAGAAACCGCATCACACCATACAGCGGGAACAAGTGAAGAACCTGCTCACCGCTCACTCCTTTGACCGCTCCGTATCTTCTATACAGAATGCGATGAAAGAAGGCAATATCCTTGTCTTTCTTGGTCATTATAACATTCCTTTCTACTTTTCTACTCTATGGCGCCTATAATAATATCCTCCCTCGGCACCTTTGCCCAGTCAAATACTTTTATCAATGCCTCAGCAGCCGTTGGTGCGGCCTCCGGCAACAGCCCTGCGGCATGAGCCAACAAGCCTATTATCTCATTGGCTGTATAATGTTCGCGTAGTGCGGACATATCCATGCTTCTGTCACGCTTCGACAAACGTTGCCCGGCACTGTTGCACAGCAGCGGAAGATGGGTGAAAGCGGGAGACGGGAACCCTAACATGCCGGCAAGATAAATCTGTTGCGGCGATGACAACAGCAGGTCACGGCCTCTGACTACCTCCGTCACACCCATCAGGGCATCATCTGTCACCACCGCCAACTGATAGGCCCATGCGCCGTCCCTGCGCCTTATGATGAAGTCACCGCACTGCGTTGTGAGGTCAACCGTCCGCGCACCGTAATGCCCGTCAACAAACGATAGCTCACCGTAGCCGGCGTTCGGCACCCTCATGCGCAGTGCGGCGGCACCGGGGCGTATGCCCGTAGCCATATCGCGGCATGTACCTTTATATACCACCCGCCCGTCGCTCTCGTGCGGAGCCTGTGTCGCCATTATGTCGGCACGAGTGCAGTAGCATGGATATACCATGCCCATTGCTTCCAGCCTGTGCAGATAATGAGCGTATATGTCACCACGCTCGCTCTGGCAATAAGGCCCGTTGTCGCCGCCAACGCACGGCCCTTCGTCCCATGTCAGGCCAAGCCACTCCAGGTCGTCCATTATCCACTCGGCAAACTCGCACCGTGAGCGTTGCGGGTCTATGTCTTCTATGCGCAACAGCCATGTGCCGCCCTGTGACTTGGCCGACAGCCACGACAGCAATGCACTGAAAACATTGCCCAAGTGCATCCTGCCGGTCGGTGACGGTGCGAAACGTCCTTTCATAGGATTTATTTTATGCGCGCGCCAAGATGTTTTGTTGATATGTCTATGGATGCCTCTATGGCCGGCTGTGCCGCCACGGCCTTCCTCTTACCCTTTGCTTTTACGGCTGCCGTGGCCGGGCGTCTCACTTTCAGCGTCATTGCGCCGGCATCGGCCGTGCTCTGCACCGTCACGACGAGCTGACCGTTAAATAACTTCATGCGTGGCTCGGTAAACGGCTCGAGTGACGTGGCATCGCCGTTGCATACGCACTTGAATGTTCCCTGCCCCTCTACCTCAAACTCCAAAGCGTCTGAGGCAAGCGGACACACATTGCCGTCTTTATCTGCCATGGTAACGGTTATATAGCTCAAATCATTGCCGTCGGCGTCTATAACCTTGCGGTCGGCCGTCAGCAGCAGTTGTGCCGGCTCGCCTGCCGTGCGCACTATCTTTTCCATGGCTGCATTGCCGTCTTTGTCGTATGCCACAACCTTTATCTCGCCAGGCTCATAGCTGACGTCCATCCAACGCAGGCGGTAGCGGTCAAGATCCGGAATGTATGTTGCCTTGCCTACCTTCTGCATGTCGGCGGCGGCGTTATGTTTCTTTATCCTGCCCAGGCTCTTACCGTTGACAAACAGCTCCGCCTCGTCATAGTCGGTATATACCTGTACGGGTACATTCTTGCCAGTCATCTCCTTGCCCCACGACCAGTGCGGCGCGATGTGCAGTGTGTGGTCGTTCTTGTTCCATACGGAACGGTACAGCCAATAGCGGTCTTTCGGAAGTCCCGCAAGGTCACATATCCCGAAGTATGACGAGCGACTGGGCCAATATTCATCGTATGGCGTTGGCTCACCGAGATAGTCTATGCCAGTCCACACAAACTGTCCTATGGTGTATGGCAAATCGTCCATATCCTCAAAGTCATTCTCCGGCAGGTTGCTCCATGAGCAATACTCCGTGTCGTAGCCTGAACACTGACCGTCAGGATATTGTGCCATGGCCTTTACCTCATACGGCAACTTGTACACACCTCGCGAGCTGACACTCGATGCCGTCTCCGAACCGAGTATGAAACCTTTGGTCGTTGTCTTGAACGCCTTGTCATACTTCTGCGTGCGGTAGTTAAGCCCTACCACATCCATTGTCTCGGCCACACCACTCTTCAGGGCATTGTCCACACGGTCAAAGCCCTGCGTAACCGGACGCGTAGGGTCCAGCTTGTGACACAAATCCTGCAGGCGCTTAGCCCACATCACACCGTTTTTCGCATCGCCCTGCTCCGGTATCTCGTTGCCGATACTCCACATTACAATGCTGGGGTGATTGCGGTGGTTCAGCACCAGATTGGTAATGTCTTTCTCGGCCCAATCCTTGAAGAAACGGGAGTATCCGTTCTTGCACTTGGGATATATCCACATGTCGAAGCTCTCGGCCATAACCATCATGCCGAGCGAGTCGCAGACATCCATCTGCATGGTTGAAGGCATATTGTGCGCCGTCCTTATAGCATCGCAGCCCATATCCTTCATCAATTTTATCTGACGTATCAGAGCCGCCTTGTTCACCGCCGCGCCAAGCGGGCCGAGGTCATGGTGCAGACAGACACCCTGTATCTTGCGTGTCTTGCCGTTCAGCCTGAAACCGCCATCCCCCGACACCTCTACCGTGCGCACACCGAGACTGGTAATGTTCTCATCTATAATCTTATGGTCACGATACAGCCTTGTGCGCACCTTATATAAATAAGGAGTCTCAGGCGACCACAGTTTCGGCTTGCTCAGCGTCATGGTAGTGTTTATGACACCGTCGGCAGGCACGTCTATATGACTGCCCGTCTCAAACCACCCCTTGTCGTTTATGATCTCTATCACACAAGCCACATCGCCCTCCACGTCTTTCACCAATGTAGAGAAGTCTATCACGGCCTGCTCCTCGGTCTTGCCATGGTTGTCAACACCCTGCGACAGCCTTGTGGTGCGTATGCTCGTGGCCCACGGGTCGAGTGCTGTCCTGCCCGTAAGCACAAGAGTCACCGGACGGTACAGCCCCGCTCCGGGATACCATCTCGAACTCTCCTCCATGTTCCGCAAATCCACCTCAACAGTGTTCTCGCCCGGTTTCACGAACGGCGTCACATCCAGGCGGAAAGCATTATAGCCGTATGCCCAATAGCCCGCCTTCTGTCCGTTGACATACACCGTCGGTTCAGACATGGCACCGTCAAACACCAGCATGGCCTTCTCATACCCGTCCGGCACACTGACAGTGGTTTTGTAGTGTCCCTCACCTATCCACGGCAACGAGCCGGAGCGTCCGCTCTTCTCCGTGGCCTTCTTTTCGCCGTTCTGCTCTATCCTGACCACCTGCAAGTCCCATTTTTTGTCAAACGGCCCTGCTATGGCCCAGTCATGCGGCACGCGCACCTGCTCCCAGTTCTCCTTGTCATGCGAGAACATCCATGCCTTGATCTCTTGCTCATGCCTCTGCGCCTGAGCGGTAGCGGCAAAAAGTGCCATTGCGGCAACAACAACATTCTTGAAATTCATTTGAAAACAATTATTCTGCGTTAGTAGTAATGCTATTATCCGACAAAGTTAGCATTTTTCCACGACAATACCCCCACCGCCGCAACATTAAACATACAAAAGGTTAGTTTTTGTATTTTTTTTCATTGAAAATTTGCACAATCAAGAAAAAAGCCTTACCTTTGCACCGCAATTTAGCAATCAACGATGATGGCGGGATAGCTCAGCTGGTTAGAGCGTCGGATTCATAATCCGGAGGTCGAGGGATCGTGACCCCCTCCCGCTACATTGGATCAACGGACTTACGAAAAATCGTAAGTCCGTTGGTCTTTTATTATGGTTTGCCATGCTTATTTCTCTATCCTATAATTACGCAATAGCAAAAGTCACTGCCGCAAGTGCGTCGTAAACACATTGAGATTACATTGCAAAGGCATTGAGATTACACTGTAAACGCTATGCTTTTGCAATGTAATCTCAACGCGTTTACGACGGTATTCATAACAGCCTAAAAGGCAAGAATATACATACGTCCTGCCGCCGGACATAATATAATGCGGGTCTGCATAGGAATGCTGCACCGATCGCAAGATTTCATTTCCGTATATCCAATCGTCACATATCCTGCTCTTTTTAAGCCCGGAAGAGGAAGCTTTCTTATTTCCTCATCAAATTTCTTGCCAAATGCATACGAGGCATGGAACCAAACTTTGCCTACGGTTATCAAGGGTAATCTTTTTGTTTGGATTTACAATTTCTAATGCCAAACTGATGTGAATATTTGGTGGTTTGAACTTTTTACCGTAACTTTGCAAATTAAAAAAGACTGAATAACAGCACCGCAAACAACACAACAGAAACCGACAAATGACGATAGACGAGATAAAAGACCTTATGAGGCAGCGCATCCTCATACTCGATGGCGCTACAGGCACATACCTGCAGGAGCTGCATCTGACAGAGGATGATTTCAGAGGAGAACGCTTCAAAAACCACCCCGTGCCGCTGAAGGGATGCAATGATGTATTGTGTCTCACACAACCTCATGTCATAGAGCGGATGCACCGCGACTATCTGGATGCCGGAGCGGATATTATAGAGACTAACTCGTTTAACGCCAACAGCTTCTCGCTGGCCGACTATGGTCTGGAACATCTTGTGTACGACATCAGCAGGGCTGCGGCCGAATGTGCCCGCAGAGCCGGCGGGAACGCTATCGTGGCAGGCTCCATGGGTCCCACAAACCGTACGGCGTCCAT
This sequence comes from uncultured Prevotella sp., assembly GCA_964599665.1. Classification (GTDB taxonomy): domain Bacteria; phylum Bacteroidota; class Bacteroidia; order Bacteroidales; family Bacteroidaceae; genus Prevotella. The sequence goes on along the minus strand of CAZRGO010000014.1, from coordinate 36,145 downwards.
GTCGGCAGACGTTAATAACCCAGCGCAGCGTGATGTCACGTTCAAACAGCTCTACGACACCTACCGTGAGCAGGCACGTGGACTGATTGACGGCGGCGCTGACATACTGCTCATAGAGACCGTCTTTGACACTCTCAACGCCAAGGCGGCGCTGAAAGCCATAACAGACCTTGGACAGGAACGTGGCAACGATATACCCGTAATGGTGTCGGGAACGCTGTCCGATGCCTCCGGACGCACGTTGTCCGGACAGACGGTAGAGGCTTTCGCTGCCTCGCTGACACACGGCAATCTGCTGTCCATAGGCCTCAACTGCGGCTTTGGCGCCAAACAGCTGCTGCCGTGGTTGCGGCGCATAGCCGACATCGCACCGTGCGCGGTGTCGATACATCCCAATGCCGGCCTGCCCAATGTCATGGGCGGATACGATGAGACACCGGAGACATTCGCCGCAACGGCGAGGGAATTTCTGTCTTCAGCCACACAGGTGGTGAATATATACGGCGGCTGCTGCGGCACGACTCCCGCACACATAAAGGCACTGGCCGGAGTGGCGGCGCACTTCTCCCCTCGCCCACTGCCCGCAACCAGCTGCGGAGTATGCACGCTTAGCGGTCTGGAGCCGCTGCGACTGACGAGCGACACCGGCTTTGTGAATGTCGGCGAGCGTACCAATGTGGCCGGATCGGCCAAGTTCAAGCGTCTGATCAAAGAGAAGAACTACGACGAGGCACTCAGCATAGCCCGCAATCAGGTTGAGAACGGAGCGCAGGTGATAGACATCTGCATGGACGATGGCCTGATAGACGGTGTTGAGGCCATGACAACGTTTCTGAACCTCATAGCGTCGGAGCCGGAGATTGCCCGTGTGCCGGTTATGATTGACTCCTCCAAGTGGGAGATATTGAAGGCAGGCCTGCAATGCGTGCAGGGCAAGAGCATAGTGAACTCTATATCGCTGAAAGAGGGTGAGGAGACATTTCTTGACAAGGCACGGTACATACACTCCATGGGAGCGGCGGCGGTGGTGATGCTGTTTGACGAGAACGGGCAGGCAGACACCTACGACCGCAAGGTGGAGGTGGCGCGCAGAGCCTACAGACTGCTCCGGAACATCGGCTTCCCCGGCGAGGATATTATTTTCGACCCTAACGTTCTGGCCGTTGCCACGGGTATGCCGGAGCACGATGATTATGGCAGGGCGTTCATAGAAGCCTGCCGCACCATACACGGCGAAATGCCCGAGGTGCACATGTCGGGCGGCATCAGCAACCTGTCCTTCTCCTTCCGCGGCAACAACACCATACGTCAGGCCATGCACTCCGTATTCCTCTATCACGCCATGCAGGCCGGTCTGGACATGAGCATAGTGAACCCCGCCATGACAACCATCTATTCTGACATACCGAAAGAGATGTTACAGGCGGTGGAAGACGTGATACTGAACAGAGACAGCGAGGCGGGAGAACGGCTGATAGACTTCGCGCAAAGGCTGAAAGAGGCGGAAGAGGCAGACAATGCCAGACAAAACGGGACGGCAAACAGCAAAGCGGCCGACGACTGGCGCACCGCCCCACTCCACGACCGCATAAGCCACGCTATGCTGAAAGGACTGACAGACCACATAGAGGCTGACACAAAAGATGCCTACAACGAGGCGGGTACGGCGCTGGCCGTGATAGACAACTACCTGATGCCGGCCATGGAACAGGTGGGACGGCTATTCGGCGAGGGCAAGATGTTCCTGCCGCAGGTGGTGAAGTCGGCCAGAGTGATGAAGAAAGCCGTAGCGGTGCTTGAGCCATATATGAAGACCGCCGCTGACAATACGGCCACCGGAGGCCAGGGTACCATAGTAATGGCCACCGTAAAAGGCGACGTACACGACATAGGCAAGAACATAGTAGGCGTCGTAACGCAGTGCAACGGCTATGAGGTGAGGGACCTCGGCGTGATGGTTGAGACCGGAACGATAGTGGACGCGGCGCAGAAACACAACGCAGCCGTAATAGGCCTGAGCGGACTCATAACGCCATCGCTCGACGAGATGATACGGGTGGTGAAGGAACTGCAACGCCGTGGCATGTCAACGCCGGTGATAGTGGGCGGCGCCACGACATCAGCGCTGCACACTGCCGTCAAGATGGCACCGGAATATCCAAACGGCATAGTGATACACGCACACGCCGCGGCAGACAATCCGGGCATAATACGCAAACTGCTGGCCGATGACAAGGAACAATACATAGCCGAACTGAAAGCGCAGCAACGCATAATACGCGAGAACTACATAAAGGACGAGGCGGGCAAGAAAGCCGCTCTGACGCTTGAGGAGGCACAACGCCGCCGACATGTGAAACAGGCCGGGGAGGTGGCGGTGCCCGCACCGGAGGCCATGAGACCGCTGTCGGCAGACAACCACTCGCTATTGCACCCCAAAGGCACATGCCTGTGCTGCGACCCCTTGGTGCCGCTGATAAACTGGCAGTTCTTCTTTGCCGCATGGGGACTGAAAGGCCGTTTCCCGGAGCTGCTCGACGACAAGGAGAAAGGCGGCGAGGCACGTAAGTTATACCAAGACGCCCAAAGGCTGCTCGACAAGATAATACGCCTAAGGCTGTTGCGGTTGCAGATGAAAGCGCAGATACTGCCTGCATACTCCGACGGCGATACGATAGTGATAACCGACGACAACAGCACCGAACACCGTCTGCCCATGCAACGCTCGCTGCGTGACGAGGAGGAGACGCACTGTCTGGCCGACTACATAATGCCGCGGCAGGGTGGGGCGGAGAACGCTCCCGCAGACTATATATGTCCCTTTGTGGTAAGCGCGGGGGTGGGACTGACGGAACTGCAGGAGAGTTTCCGCGCCGACGGCGACGAGTATCACGCCATAATGGCAAAGCTATTGGCCGACCGTCTGGCCGAGGCCATGGCCGAGAAACTGTCGCTCGACATAAAGAACACACTGCAATGGGGTTCACGGAACATACGCATGGCATTCGGCTACGGTAGCTGTCCCGACCACAGACTGAAACAACAGGTGTTCGACATACTTGGGGTGGGGGAGAGCAGCGGGCTCACTCTGACAGACACCTGCATGATAAATCCCGGCGAGAGTATCTGCGGACTGATATTCGCCAATACCCCCGACAAGTACTTCAACGTATAACCGTTCAGAAAACCACTATATGAAAGTTATCGACATCATCAACAACGCGAGGCAGGAAGGCAAGCCACGCTTCTCGTTCGAGTTGCTACCGCCACTCAAAGGCGACGGCATGGACAAGATATTCGGAGCCATAGACAGGCTGATACCATACGATCCGGCATTCATCAACGTGACATGCCACCGTGAGGAAGTGAAATACACGGAACGACCTGACGGCCTGATAGAGAAACACATAATGCGCCGCCGGCCGGGCACCGTAGGCGTATCGGCGGCCATACATCAGAAATACGGCATAGACGTGGTGCCACACCTTATCTGCGGAGGGCAATCACGCTATGATATAGAGGACACCCTGATAGACATGGACTTCCTCGGCATAAACAACGTGCTGGCACTGCGCGGCGACGCCATGCCGGGAGCGCACCGTTTCATGCCGCACAAAGAGGGGCATGCACACGCCGACCAACTCGTAAGCCAGATAACGGCCATGAACAACGGCCGCTTCATAGACGGTGAGCCGAACACAAGCCACCGCACCGACTTCTGCATAGGAGTGGCGGGATATCCGGAGAAACACGTGGAGTCACCCAACTCGCTAACCGATTTGGGCTATCTGAAACAGAAAGTTGACGCGGGGGCGGAATACATAGCAACGCAGATATGCTATGATGCCGAGACACTGATACGCTTCCGCGACCGTTGTGCGGAGATAGGCATAGACGTTCCGGTGCTGCCGGGACTGAAACCATTCGCCACCAAGACACAGCTGACGGTGCTGCCGCAGACATTTGCCGTTGACCTGCCGCAGGAACTGGTAGACAAGATAACGGCATGCAAGGACAACGACGACGTGAAGAAAGTGGGAGTAGAGTGGGCCGTAAAGCAAGGCGAGGAACTATTGAAAGCCGGTTTCCCCGTATTGCATTTCTACACCATGACACGCACGGAGCAAGTGGAGCAGATTGTAAGCGCATTGCAGAAATAACGTGAGTGTGATATATAATCAATATGTTACAAGTCCGCGCTTTTGGAAAGGAATAAAAAAGTTAGTTCGATATAATACAACATTCCCCAAAAAACGACATACAAGCACCCATGGGCAGCAAAAGAATCCGCTTCCTATGGGGCTTTTTCGTGTTCTTATTAATAGAGAGAACGTAACAACGGCTTAAAATATTTGGCTGTTGGTGATAATTTTGTTAACTTTGCACAGAATTTAATTTTTAAGAAACAAAGATATGGCATTAAAATGTGGTATAGTCGGTCTGCCTAACGTGGGCAAATCAACCCTTTTCAACTGTCTGTCGAGCGCAAAGGCGCAGGCGGCCAATTTCCCTTTCTGCACCATAGAGCCTAACGTAGGCGTGATAACGGTACCGGACGAGCGGTTGACAAAACTCGCCGAGATAGTGCACCCGGGCAGAATAGTGCCCGCAACGTGCGAGATAGTGGACATAGCAGGTCTTGTCAAGGGCGCAAGCAAGGGCGAGGGACTTGGCAACAAGTTCCTCGGCAACATACGTGAGACAGATGCCATAATCCATGTGCTGCGCTGTTTCGAGGACGAGAACATCACACACGTGGACGGTACCATTGACCCTATACGCGACAAGGAGATAATCGACACCGAACTGCAGCTGAAAGACCTTGAGACCATAGAGGGACGACTGGCCAAGACGGCCAAGATCGCATCCACGGGCAACAAGGACGCCAAGGTGGAGCTGGCCGTACTGACGGCATATAAGAATGCTCTTGATGAGGGCAAGAACGCACGCACGGTTGACTTCGACTCCAAGGAGGAGCAGGAGGCGGCGCGCAATCTCTTCCTGCTGACAAGCAAGCCGGTGCTGTACGTGTGCAATGTGGACGAGACGGCGGCCAAGGACGGCAACGAGTGGACACGCAAAATCGAGGCTCTGGCAAAGGAGGAGAACGCAGAGTCGATGGTTGTGGCGGCCAAGACAGAGGAGGACATCGCCGGCTTCGAGTCGTACGAGGACAAACAGCTGTTCCTTGAAGAGCTGGGACTGGAGGAGTCCGGCGTGAACCGCCTTATAAAAAAGGCCTACTCGCTGCTCAATCTCGAGACGTTCATAACGGCCGGCGAGATGGAGGTGAAGGCGTGGACGTACCACAAGGGCTGGAAGGCTCCGCAGTGCGCCGGCGTAATACACACCGATTTTGAAAAGGGCTTCATACGCGCCGAGGTCATCAAGTATGACGACTACATCAAATACGGCTCCGAGGCCGCCATACGCGAGGCGGGCAAGATGGGCATCGAGGGCAAGGAATATATCGTGCAGGACGGCGACATCATGCACTTCCGCTTTAACGTGTAACGACACATGACCGACATCATAGCATACATACACTGGAATCCCGACACGACCATATTCCATCTCGGACCGGTGGCCGTAAGATGGTACAGCACCTGCTGGCTGATAGGGTTGCTGTTGTCTTACCTGACGGTGAGATACCTGTACCGTCAGATGAAAATAGCCGACGAGAAGTTCGAGCCGCTGTTCATATACTGCTTTATAGGCATACTGGTAGGTGCCCGACTCGGCCACTGCCTGTTCTACGAACCGGGGTATTTCCTCAGCAGCGGCACGCACATCATAGAGATGCTGCTGCCGATACGTCAGGACATGTGGGGCGAATGGCACTTCACGGGCTATGAGGGTCTGGCCTCCCACGGCGGCACCTTAGGCCTGCTGCTGGCCATACTGCTCTACTGCCGCAACATGCAGATGAAGCCATGGACGGTGCTCGACGCCATAAGCCTCTCCGTTCCCTTTGCGGCCAGTTTCATACGCCTCGGCAATCTGATGAACTCCGAGATAATAGGCAAGCCCACCGATGTGCCGTGGGCATTCATCTTTGAGCGTATAGACATGCTGCCCCGCCACCCCGGGCAACTGTATGAGGCAATAGCCTATTTCAGTTTCTTCTTCATCATGTGGCACCTGTGGCGCCGCCGCCCCGCCCTTTTAGGCACGGGCTTCTTCTTCGGCCTCGACATACTGCTCATATTCACCTTCCGTTTCTTCATAGAATACACCAAAGAGGTGCAGGAAGCGTTTGAGGCATCGCTGCCGCTGGACATGGGGCAGCTGCTGTCCATACCGTTCATAGTGGCCGGAGCGTACTTCACGTGGCACGGGCTGAAGAGCGTGCCGCGCGAGGCATAAACCCGACAGCACGGTAAAGGCAGCCCGATAATCCGGTGAAAGCAGTGCGATTGCATGGTAAACGCAATGCAATCACACACTAAAAGCGGCACGATTACGGCACGAGAGAACAAAACCAACCACACCCGCCCACCAACAGCGGGCAATCACCCAACAAACCTAATGGCAAAGAAAGACGGCGAGCTGACGCCGATGATGAAACAGTTTTTCGACTTCAAGGCAAAACATCCCGATGCCTTGCTGCTGTTTCGTTGCGGAGACTTCTATGAGACATACTGCGACGACGCCATAGACGCGTCGCGGATACTGGGCATAACCCTTACACGCCGCAACAACGGGGCGACACAGGGCGACGCCATGGCCGGCTTTCCCCACCACGCACTCGACACATATCTGCCCAAGCTGGTAAGGGCAGGCAGACGCGTGGCCGTATGCGAACAGCTCGAAGACCCCAAACTGACAAAAAAACTCGTAAAACGGGGCATAACGGAACTGGTGACACCGGGCGTCGCCATGCAGGACAACGTGCTGAACTACAAGGAGAACAACTTCCTATGCGCACTGCACTTCGGCAAAGGATGCTTCGGCCTGTCGCTGCTCGACATATCGACAGGCGAGTATCTGGTGGACCAGGGCAACCACGCATACATAGAAAAAATGCTCGGCGACTTCAGACCCAAGGAGATATTGGTGGAGCGGGGACACAAGGCTCAGACGGAACAGATGTTCGGCAGCCGGCTGTGCCTGTACGAACTGGACGACTGGGTGTTCACACCACAGACGGCAGAACAGAAACTGCACCACCACTTCAAGGTCAGAAACATGAAGGGATTCGGCGTGGAGAGCCTGAAAGAGGGACTTGTGGCGGCGGGAGCCATACTGCAATATCTTGAGATAACGCAGCACACGCAGATAGCACACATAACACGCATACAACGCATAGAGGCGGAACGCTACGTCAGGCTGGACAACTTCACCATGCGCAACCTTGAGCTGAGCGCGCCGCTGCACGAGGGCGGCACGGCACTGGTGGACGTAATAGACAACACGGTGTCGCCAATGGGGGCGCGTATGCTACGCCGTTGGCTCGTGTTCCCGCTGCGTGAGGAGAAACGCATCAATGAGCGGCTGGACGTGGTGGACTACTTCTTCAGGCAAACGGACTCACGTGATGTCATAGCCGATGAGCTGCACCGCATCGGCGACATGGAACGCATAGTGTCAAGGGTAGCCACCGGAAGGGTATCGCCGCGCGAGGTGGTACAGCTGAAGACGGCGTTGCAGGCCATAAAGCCGATAAAGGTGATATGCACACAGTCGGACACGGACGTGCTCAAAAGGGTAGGGGAGAACCTTGACACCCTCGATGAACTGCGGGAGCACATAGAGCGCGGCATAGAGCCGGACCCGCCGCAACTCGTGGCAAAGGGGGGAGTGATACGAAACGGCGTAAACCCTGAGCTGGACGAACTGCGCCACATAGCATACAGCGGCAAAGACTACCTGCTGCAGATGCAGAAACGAGAGATAGAGCGCACGGGAATATCATCGCTCAAAATAGGATACAACAACGTCTTCGGCTACTATCTGGAGGTGCGCAACACGTTCAAGGACAACGTTCCGCCGGAGTGGGTGCGCAAACAGACACTGGCGCAGGCCGAACGCTACATAACACAGGAGCTGAAGGAATACGAGGAGAAGATACTCGGAGCCGAAGAGAAGATACTTGGCCTTGAGGCAAAGATATTCGCGGAGACGGTTGCCTACACACAACAGTTCATAAGCCGCCTGCAGGAAAACGCACGCCTGATAGCAGAACTGGACTGCCTGCTGTCGTTTGCCAAGACATCGGCCGGAAACCACTATGTAAGACCGGTGGTGGACAGCTCCACAACCATAGACATAAGGCAGGGACGACACCCCGTAATAGAGAAAAACATGCCCGTAGGAGAGCAATACATACCAAACGATGTAATGCTCGACAGCAAGACACAGCAGATAATAATAATCACAGGCCCCAACATGGCCGGTAAGTCGGCGCTGCTGCGACAGACGGCGCTGATAGTACTCATGGCACAGATAGGCTGCTATGTGCCGGCAGAAAGCGCGCGCATAGGACTCGTGGACAAGATATTCACACGTGTGGGAGCCAGCGACAGCCTGTCAACGGGCGAGTCAACCTTCATGGTCGAGATGACAGAGGCCGCCAATATACTCAACAACGTAACGAGCCGCTCACTCGTCCTGTTCGACGAGCTGGGCCGCGGAACGTCCACATACGACGGCATATCAATAGCATGGGCCATAGTAGAGTATCTGCATGAGCACAAAGGCTCAGACGCGCGCACCCTCTTCGCCACACACTACCATGAGCTGAACGAGATGATGAGAAACTATCCCCGCATACGCAACTACAACGTGTCGGTGAAGGAACTGAACGGCAAGGTGATATTCATGCGCAAACTCGTGGAGGGAGGCAGCGAGCACTCGTTCGGCATACACGTGGCACAGATAGCGGGCATGCCGCCGTCGATAGTGAAACGCGCCCAAGACATCCTTGCGACACTCGAGAAAGAGGCGGCGCAGGTGGGCAAGGCAGGCAGGAAGCAGCCCCGTGAGACACTGGAGAAGATACCCGCCGCCAACACCGCCGGGCAGCTGTCATTCTTCCAACTGGACGATCCCGTGCTGGAACAGGTGCGCGATGAGATCCTCGGCCTCGACGTCAACAACCTGACACCACTCGAAGCGCTGAACAAACTGAACGACATTAAAAAGATAGTGAGCGGAAAATAAAATCCAATAAAACACACAATGCGACGGTAAAATATTTGCGTGAGGCTTACGGTCAGCCGAATTCTTTATAACTTTGCAGTGGATGGCCGGTAGTGGCGGTTTCCGTGTACTGCTTGAGGCTTCTCGCATTGCCTTTCTCTGTTGGACGGCAACGCATATGCAAACAAATACACTCGGCCTTATCCATTATAAGATACCAAGCCGAATGCAAGATTTTTGTCTGTTTGCCGCATATCATAATTCTATACTATATATATGTGGCAGACAAAATTATGATAAATTTTGTGTAAACAAAAAATATTTAGTACCTTTGCACCATCATATTGCATTTGGTTCCCCCGCACGCATTAATAGCGGCCAGGGGCTAAGATGGGAACGCAGTGTAATTCTGCGACATTACCCGATGCTGTGAGTCCTTTATTGAGGGGGGCAATACACGGTCACTGTCCTTGAACAAAAGATTTCTGCTTTTGTTACAAGACTGAGGATGGGAAGACCGCTCTCCGATAGGACATAGTCAGAAGACCTGCCATTTTGCAAAATTACAGACACGCCTGCGGGATTACGGGCGCAAGAATACATAATGTTTTATCAACATGATTAGAAAAATCCTAATTGCTAATCGTGGCGAGATAGCGATACGCATAATGCGTAGTTGCTATGAGATGGGCATACACACTGTGGCCGTGTTCAGCACGGCCGACCGTATGTCACGCCATGTTTTGTTTGCCAATGAGGCGGAGTGTATCGGAGGTGCCGCAAGTGCCGACAGCTATCTGAACATAGACAGTATCATTGCCGCGGCGCACAAGCACAATGTCAACGCCATACACCCAGGCTATGGTTTTCTTTCTGAAAATGCGGAGTTTGCCCGTCGTTGTGTGGATGAGGGCTTTATTTTCATCGGGCCTCGTCCGGAGACCATGGAGATGATGGGCGACAAGATAAGCGCCCGCCGCAAAATGAGGGAGGCCGGCGTGCCGGTTGTGCCGGGAACGGAAAAGCCGCTAAAATCAGTTGATGAGGCAATGGCCGTGAGCCACGAAATTGGTTTTCCCGTCATGTTGAAGGCTTCAATGGGTGGAGGCGGCAAGGGCATGCGCCTCGTGAGTTGCGCTGAGGAGATGGCGGAAATGTATGATGCCGCAAGGAGTGAGGCTCTGTCGGGCTTTGGGGACGATACCGTATATATAGAGAAGTTTGTGGAGGAACCTCACCACATAGAGTTTCAGATACTGGGTGACAAGTACGGCAACGCGGTGCACCTGTTTGACCGCGAGTGTTCCGTACAGCGCAGACACCAGAAAGTTGTCGAGGAGTCACCCTCCCCATTCATTGACTACAACCTGCGCATGGAAATGGGAGCAAAAGCTGTTGCAGCCGCCAAAACCGTTGGGTATGAAGGAGCCGGTACGATAGAGTTTCTTGTAGATAAGCATCATCATTTCTATTTTCTTGAGATGAACACACGTTTGCAGGTAGAGCATCCCGTGACAGAGGAGGTTGTCGGCATAGACTTGGTAAAGGAGCAGATACGCATAGCGGCGGGTGAGTCGCTGCGCTTCAAGCAGGAGGACTTGAGACAACATGGACACGCCATAGAATGCCGTATATGCGCCGAGGACCCCGAGAATAATTTTATGCCGTCGCCGGGGGTTATACAACAATTGACAGAGCCGCATGGCATAGGGACAAGAATTGACTCTTATGTTTACGAGGGTTATGAGATACCCGTGCACTACGACCCTATGATAGGCAAGCTAATAGTATGGGCCACTACGCGCGGCTATGCTATAGAGCGTATGCGCCGTGTGCTTAACGAATACAAAATAACAGGGATTACCACAAACATAAGGTACCTACGCCGTATCATGGACGTGCCAGACTTCAAAAACGGCGATTATAACACATACTTCATTGAGCGCAACGAGGAATGGCTACGGCCACGCTCAGGGTTCAAAAACGACTCCGAGGACATGGCTGTCATAGCCGCGTACATAGACTACATTATGAACATGGAAGAGAATAGTCCAGACAGCGGAGCATACGAGAGAGGGTCTGCCATCAGCCGCTGGCGCTCATTCGGCCTGCAAAAGGGTGTACTGAGAGTGTAAAAACATAATAATAAAGATACTATGGAGATTAAAACAGGCAATAAGACGCAATGTGTCACACTGCTATCGAAAGAGGGCAACAACGTGAGCATAGACATAGACGGCAGGAGGTTCAACGTGGATGTAGTCATGTTGCAGAACGGCACATGCTCCATCCTATACAACGGAAACTCATACAAAGCCGAGATGACAAAGAGCGGGGAGGGGAAACACTATACCGTAAACCTCAATTACTCAACATACCAAATAGATATGCTTGACTCTCAGGCAAAATACATGAGACTAAGACAGCGCGAAAGCACACAAACGGATACCATAACGGTGCCGATGCCATGCAAGATACTAAAGGTGTATGTGAAACCGGGAGACCGGGTGAGTAGGGGCGACACCCTGTTCACAATGGAGGCTATGAAGATGCAGTCAAACTATAAGGTAGGCTGTGACTGCGCCGTATTGGACGTGCTGATAAACGATGGCGACACTATGAAAGCCAATGACATAGCAATTAAACTGGAACTGAACCAAAAGAAAACATTATGAAACTGACAGCAAGGGAAAGAGTAAACACATTACTTGACAAAGGCTCATTTGTCGAGCTTGACAAGCATGTGATACACCGCTGCACCGACTTCGGCATGGAGGAGAGACATATAGAGGGAGACGGCGTCATCAGCGGATATGGGAAAATAGATGGAAGGACAGTATTCGTCTATGCTTTCGACTTCAGCGTCTTTGGAGGCTCACTAAGCGCCGCCAACGCCCAAAAGATAGTTAAGGTACAGGAGTTAGCACTGAAAAACGGCGCGCCGATAATCGGTCTTAACGATTCTGGGGGCGCACGCATACAGGAGGGGGTGGAGTCACTAACGGGCTTCGCACATATATTCCGGCATAACGTGATGGCATCAGGTGTCATTCCACAAATATCGGCAATAATGGGACCATGCGCCGGCGGCTCATGCTACTCGCCGGCCCTTACCGATTTCATACTGATGGTAAAGGGGCAAAGCCAAATGTTCGTAACAGGCCCAAACGTTGTAAAGGCGGTAACAAACGAGGACATTGACAAAGAGAGTCTTGGAGGGGCAATGACACACAACAGCATAAGCGGTGTGAGCCATTTTGTCTGTGACAACGATGAGGAGACACTCATGACCATAAGGGAGCTGATAGGCTTCATACCGTCAAACAATATGGAAGACGCACCAAAGCACCACATAACCGATGAGGTTACGCGTGTTTGTCACGAGCTGGACGGGGTCGTACCGAAAGACCCGAATATCCCATACGACATACACGACATAATAGAGCCGATATGCGACCATCAGTATTTTTTTGAGATACAGGCGGAGTTTGCCAAAAATGTAGTGATAGGCTTCGGACGCATGGCGGGCAACACCGTGGGATTTGTGACAAACCAGCCAAACCATCTTGCGGGAGCCCTCGACATTGACGGCTCTGACAAGGCAGCGCGGTTCATCAGTTTCTGCGATTGTTTCAATATCCCCATCATAGCGATAGAAGACGTACCGGGCTTCTTACCTGGCATACAGCAGGAACACAACGGGATAATACGCCACGGGGCAAAAATAGTATATGCCTTTGCGGAGGCCACAGTGCCGAAGATAACGCTTATAACACGAAAGGCATACGGAGGAGCATATATCGTAATGAACTCCAAAAGTATAGGAGCCGACATAAATCTCGCATATCCAACGGCGGAGATCGCAGTGATGGGCGCAGAGGGAGCATGCAACATTCTATATCGTAAAGTTTCACCTGAGAAGCGGATAGAAAAAACAATGGAATACCGTAGTAAATTCGCAAATCCAATGCCGGCGGCACAATTGGGGTACATTGATGAGATCATATCACCATGTAACACCCGCATACGCATAATACAGGCACTGGAAATGTGTGGCAACAAAAACCAAAGCAATCCCCCAAAAAAACACGGTAACATTCCATTATAGTAAAAACATTACCACATATAACAAGTAATATGTATTGTAATATAATATTTTGGAGCACGTTGGCCGTGAGGTTAGCGTGCTCCGTTTTTTTCTCTCCACATTACTAATATATAAACTGAATTGTGAGTAAAACGCAGCGGCGGCGGAATGGCGGGTATCCATCACCGCGCCATAAAAAGAAGCGGGGGGAGATTGTGGATAACTATGTGGATAACCCGTTGAAAACATATTCAAAACGCTTGCAAAACAAAGGCATAAACATTATGTTATCAACACACGGCGAGGGGCTAAAATCGGCACGGTTCATATCGACAGTGTTGTCAATACGGTTTCCACGGCATTTTCAACGGGTTATGAACGCAGTGCGATTACCATGTAATTGCATTGCTATTATACTGTAATCAAGGCACTTATACATAGTAATCGCTATGCCTTTACGGCAGTTATGCACATTTCCACAACTTTTTATTTTTTTTTCTTATTATTTTATTTCATTTTTATATAAGAGAAAAACAAGAAGAATAAAGAACAAGTTTTTGTGAGCTGTGGCGGCAAAATATTTGTGTGAGGCTTACGATTACGCTGAATTTTTTATAACTTTGCAGCAGATGGCCGATAACGGTTGTTTCCATGCCTTGCCTGATGCGTCCGGCATACGGGCGATGTCTCCGTGGGGCTGCCGCCGATTGAGGCCTATATCTTGTAAATAACGCGTAAACCTTATATTATGAAAAATCTATTTGTGTCTGTAGTGTCAATGCTCATGCTGCTGCCTTTTTCTGTGTATGCGGCGAGTGAGGGGTTCATTATCTCGTCGAACGGTCGGTCAGCTCCCATAATAGTGGCCGACAGCGACTGGAGGGGCGTCATACGCGCTGCCGGTGATCTTGCCGGCGACATTGGCAAGGTTACAGGTACGGCGGCCGAGGTGCATGCCGTGTCTTCAGACAGGGGCTTCAAAGCCCGTCGCAAGGGTGGTGCCATCATAGCCGGCACTATAGGCAAGTCTCCCATCATAGACCGTCTCATAAAGAAGGGGTTGCTCGATGTCGATTCTGTCAGGGGGCAATGGGAGTCGTTTGTCATAGACAATGTCGGCGACAATTTAGTTATAGCGGGCAGCGACAAGCGTGGCACCATCTACGGAATATATGAGGTCAGCCGGCTTATTGGCGTGTCGCCGTGGCATTATTGGGCTGATGTCCCGGCGCGCCGCAGCGACACCGCCGTCTATTCTCGGGGCAGGTATGTGCAGCCCTCGCCCAAGGTCAGGTACCGTGGCATATTCATAAACGACGAGTGGCCCTCGTTCGGTGGCTGGTGTGTCAACCGTTTCGGCGGTGTCAACTCCAAGGCGTATGCTCATGTCTTCGAGCTGCTGTTGCGGCTTAAGGCCAATTACCTCTGGCCCGCCATGTGGGACACGGCGTTTAACGAGGATGACGAGGAGTGTCCTCGCCTTGCCGATGAGTACGGCATAGTGATGGGCACCAGTCATCATGAGCCTATGATGCGGGCACATAAGGAATATACCCGCCGCCGCGACTCCATAGGCCCGTGGGACTATGCCTCCAACGCCGGGCGTATAGGCAGCTTTTTCCGCTACGGCATGGAGCGTAACAGCGGTTATGACAATCTTGTGACGATAGGCATGCGTGGCGACGGCGATGTTGCCATGGGCAGGGGCGACGACGAGGACAATATGGCCACGTTGCGTGATGTGATACGCGCTCAGCGGGACATTATCTCTGACGTGTACGGCCGTCCCGACTCCGTGCCGCAGCTGTGGGCCATTTTCACTGAGGTGCAGCGCTATTACGATGCCGGCTTCACCGTGCCGGATGATGTCACCCTGCTGTTCTGCGACAACAACTGGGGATATATACGCCGTACCGCACCGGCCGATGAGCGCAGCAGGAGTGGCGGCTTCGGCATGTACTATCACATAGACATGAACGGCGGGCCGTGGAATGACCGTTGGGTCAACACCTCGCCGCTCCCGAAGCTCCGCGAGCAGCTGAATCTTGCATACCGCTCGGGCATAGACAGGATATGGATCATAAACGTGGGCGACCTGAAACCGAAGGAACTGCCGATAGATTTCATTATGGACTATGCCTGGAACCCGGACAAGGTACGTCCGGGCGATGAGAAGACATGGCTCACAAGATGGGCGGAGGAGATATTCGGCAAGGGGGTGGCCGGTGATGTTGCCGACATACTTGCCAGATATCCCAAGTATAACCTATGGCGAAAGCCTGAGGTGCAGACAGCCGGGATATTCAGTGTTGAGAACTATGACGAGGCATCGAGGGTCGACTCGCTGTGGGAGGACCTGACCATTAGAACCGAGCGGCTGAGGGACAGGATAGCCCCTGAGGCACGTGACGCCTTCTATCAGCTTGTATATTATCCCGCGATGGCATCGGCCGGAGTGGCGCGCATGTATATAGCGGCTGACAAAAACCGCTATTATGCCGGACTGGACGACCCGCGTGCCAACCTGTATGCCGACAGGGTCAAGGCCTTGTTTGAGCGCGACTCGCTGATGACGGTTTTCTACAACGACTCCCTGAGCAACGGTAAGTGGCGCGGCATGATGCAGGACAAGCATATAGGCTACACGCAATGGTTCATGCCCGACAGGAACATCATGCCCGCTGTGACATACGTGACGGCCGGAAAGGCATGTGTGGAACCGGTGCGCAAGGCCACGACCGAGTACTCGGTTTCCGCCATAAGATATAGCCGCAAGACGGGGGCAGGCGGTGTCAACTGGATAGTACTGCCCGACTTAGGCAGAGAAGACGGCTGCATGGGCATAGACAATGTGTCGGCAGCGTCAGCCTCTGTCGCTGCTCCGGGGCCGGTGCTGGAGTATGACATAGACACATCGGGCGGCGACAGCGTGCGTGTGGCGATAGGGATATTGCCCACTCAGGATATCAATCCGGCCCGCGGGCTGCGTCTTGGCGTCAGGCTCGACGATGGGGAGACCGTTGTTCTCGATGCCCGCCGCGGGCTTGTGGATACGTTCAGCGAGTACACACGTGAAAACTTGAAGCGCTCGAAGAAACTAAAGCCGTTGCCTGCCGCCGGCAGGATGTCACTTAACGGTTGCGGGCGGAATATGCGTAACGAGATATTCGACAATATGCGTTGGCTTGATGTATCGTTCCCGGCCGGCAAGGGGGTGAGACACACGCTGAAACTGGTGATGATAGACCCGGAGATAGTAGTTGAGAAGCTGGTTATAAATCCTGATGACTCATGCTACAGCTACTTCGGGCCGCCGGAGAGGTAATACGATAAACTTCTGATGTATTGTTTCCGCGCACCCTGAAGGGGTGTAACATGTAAGCCCGGGGTGTCAACCCCGGGAATAATGGACACATATAAATAATAAAACGTATTTCGCCCTGAAGGGGCGGGACAACAATAGCATTGCGTAACACACCGCAACAGGGTCGTAACGGCAACCAAAATCGCACAACGCATGGGTGTTATGGCGACTTTTGTCCCGCCCCTTCAGGGCGAAATACAATTTGAGGTATTGGACTATTCTATTCCCGGGGTTGACACCCCGGGCTTGTGTATTGCACCCTTTCAGGGTGTTTCGCTTCGATATATTGCGCCATTCTTGCTTTATCTCGCCCGAAATTTTGCGCCCTGACGTGTTGTAATATAATCCGATTATATTGCAAAGATAGTCATTTTTATCCAATAGTCGTATATTGATTAAAATAGTGTCTGCGCACCCTTTCAGGGTGTTTCGCCGCTATGTTTAACTTGTAATTATTATATTTTATATAGTTGTAAATTTGTTATTTTATAATTTTTCCACTCAATTTTTTCTTCTTGTGAGTTAGTGATGACGAGGAGGTTGTCGCAATGGAGTTCTTCGGCGGCTTCGACAAGGGCGTCGAGTTCGCGTTTTCGGGTTTTATCGGAAGTCATGTCATAGCAGACTTGGATTAGTTGCTCTACTTTTGTTCCCTTTCGGGTAACAAAGTCTATTTCTTTGTCATTACGTGTACGGTAGTAGAACAGGGTCTGACCGGGAATGTATCCGCGTCTTAGAAGTTCTACAAAAATTTGGTTCTCCAACAGTCTGCCGAGGTTCTCACTAAGGTTGAACGCTATGCTTTGTACGAACCCGTTGTCAACAACATATACTTTTCTCGGTGCTTTCTTCATTAGTTTCATCTTATTATTGAAACGAGGAAGATAGAAGAAAAGGTAAGGTTCAGCAAGATAGTCGCAGAATTTCTTTGTTGTCGTTACGCTTGATAGTCCCAATTCCGCGGCAAGGTCATTAGCGGAAACCGGATTACAAAAATTGGAGAGTAGATAAGTGGCAAGGTTGTATAAATCTGTGGTATTTCTTACGTTATGTCGTTTGGCAACATCTTTCAATAAAATGGAATCGAACAATGTTGAAAGATAGCTCTTTGTGATGTTACGCGACAGTATGGTTTCAGGATAGCCTCCATTGCGCATATAATCATCTGCTACTACAATTGCCTGTGCCGACTGCTCTTCAAGTTTCGGATTTACATTTCTCCATCGCATTGTTTCTTCAAGGCTGAATGGTAGTATCTCAATCTGAAGATAACGACCGGTCAATACCGTCGCCATTTCACTGCTCAACATTTTGGCATTACTTCCCGTAATAATCAGATTTTTACCCCGACGATATAATTTATTAACCCATAAATCCCAATCAGGAATATTCTGGATTTCATCGAGCAGCATGTATTCATAGCCTGGATAAACATCATCGAGCATCTGCATTACCAAGTCCTCATTCCAGTTTTCTAACAGAAGGTTATCATCAAAATTGAGATACGCAAAGTTCTTGCCTTGTAATAAGAGTAATGCGAACACAGACTTACCGACACGACGAGGCCCTGTAATTAATTTTATCAACGGATTGGCGAGTAACTCATCAAAATTATATTTGGTATCCCGCTGTTGATACGGACGAGCCGTCAGTTCATCCTTCTCAGCCCTTTGATTGAGGATAATATTTTTCATTTCTCATCGGATTATATTGCAAAGATAGTCATTTTTATCCAATAAATCTACTGTACTGGATAAAAAAATATTTTTTTTATCCAGTAAAAGTCCTATATTGATTAAAATAACGTCAGTTCGGTATAAGGAAACAATAATAAGTACGTCAGTTCGGGATAATTATCTCTTAAAACAAAGTCAATTGATTCGTTTTTTCTACATGCACAGGCAGTGCTTCCGGCTTGTTCTCGAAGAACGAGTATGCCGTGAGTGCAGAGCAGACGTTCATGATGAAATTGTGTATTGACCGGTGCCTTGAATGTACGATGTTTGCCTTGTTCTTGAGCAGGTCGTTGACGCACTCGATGATGCACCTTTTCCTGAGCATGATCTTGTCCCACATAGACATGAGCCTGTTCTTCATGTTCGCCCTCAGCCCGTATACAAGGTGTATGCCCCAGTCAAAGAGGTTCTCGAAAAGTTCCTGCTTGATGTATCCCCTGTCGGCAAATACCTTTCCATAGAGTTCCTTTGCGAAGACTGTCCATACCCGTTCATCCCTGTCATCAACGTTTGCTCCTGTAAGACAGAAGGTTATGATTTCTCCACTGTCATTGCACATTAGATGCAGCTTGAATCCGTGACATCATCCCATCGTTCCCTTACCATCCGTAGCCATGCCCTTGAAAACCTTGTTGGCATAGCGTCTGAGGTTGTGGCATACAGGTATCATCGTAGAGTCCACGAAACTGATGCCGCTACACTTGCCGAAGCCCTGAAGTTTCATGAAGAGCATCATGTGGAAGAACACACGGGGCATGAGCTCAACGAAACGGTTGTACGAGACGGCATCGGGAAAATAGCTGGAGAGATGTCGCTTTATGTAAAACAGGTAGTAATGCTTGAAATTGGCGAACGTGCCGAAGTGATAGCACACAAGTATGGTCATTATCTCGCTGTCGCTCAACCGCCCCTTGCGGTGACGGTGTTCAGTATCCTCAAGAAGAAGTTTTTTTGCACATTCAGATGCAAAATTATTGCAAAACTCTTCCATAATACAGAAAATTTCTATAACTTTGTCCTCGGTAATCATCGCTTATATTTTTGTAAGTTGTTGAATATTACCTGTAAAGGTACAAAATATTTGCGAGATTACCAACTTTTATGGAACATTTCTTATACCGAACTGACGTAGAAGTATATAATTTAATAACAATAAAAATCATGAATCTTGAGATTTCATTTGACGCAGAAGGGCTCGACAAGGATATTGAAGTTCTTCAGAAGAAAACAGGAGTTGAGGTAAACTACGATAGCGAAGCTAACCTTGATGGTGCATTGATTTGTACAGTTGTAGGAACAGCAGTAAATGTTGGAATGTTCCTTATGCAAGCTTATTCTCTATGGGGCGAAAAGCGTTTAAAAAAGGTAGTTACATCAAATATGATTATTGAAGACATGCCATTGAAAAAGGTTATTGAATATCTTAATAACCAAAACAAAGAATAAATGATACCGTCGTTTCTTGGGCCTATATTGAATGCCTTAAATCAGCGTTATTCTGTTGAAATGAGTCTTAATTTTATTGATGATAGTAGATTGCTACCTTTCATCGACAAGAGGTCTCTATGTATAAACATAAACAAACGGTTACCATTGCTGTTAGATTTATATATGTATGGAGATGTTAATTTACTCTTAAAGTATTATATAACCCATAAATACATGGCATATAATAAATACGACAAGGTAGAACGCTGGTTATACAAGACAAACAAGATAGTTGACAAGAAATTAAATAAAGGATTACTCTCGCAAATATGGGATAAAGTCAATCGACAATTATTGAAAGAACCTAATAAATCCACTTTAATGTATCAAGTTCTTTTTATATTCTTACACGAATATAGTCATGGGCTTTTTACAGTAAATGAGGAAAGAAAATTAACCTATTTTTCCATAGTGAAAGAGCGTGTTGAAGATGTCATGAACTATGATCAAGATGAAGTTCTGAATATAATTTCAAAAGAAATTCCATGGGGAATGCGTTCTTACCTTTATGACAAGTTGGGCCTAGGGAGAATTAATCGAGTTCAAGAACAGATGTCGGCAATTCTTCAAAACAAGAATAAACTTGAAGAATATGCCTGTGATTTCCATGCTTGGAATGTTATGATGGAAATATTCAATAATGGTGGATCTTCAAAAGAAGAATTATACGATGCTTGCGTTCAATCTGTAAGAGTTCTTTATTTCATAGAGAATATTAAAGCAATAGAAGAGTGTATATTGCAGAAAATAGATATGTACAATGCAGAGAGTGTGTCTTTTTTTGATTCAGCACGATACTCTCTACTTACCTATCATATTATTTACTATTTAGAGAATCTGGAAAAAGGTTTAGGAAAGAGTTTTGATATGATGTTCGATATATACAGAAGAGACTATATACGAGATTTTGTAAAAAACGTCTATCCTTATGCTTTGCAAACAATGGATTTTTCTGATGGTGCAGAATTTCCTATTGAAGAAACCTCAAAGACACTATTTAAGAAGATTGATGAAATGGAAAACAAACTATCTTATGTTTTAGTGTCATAATAAACTAATATTAACGAGCCACAAGTCAGAAATACGAATCTACCTGCAACGGTTTTCATACCGTCTGAATTGTTAAGTAACGTGTGTGCCTTGTATCGAACTCACGTTAAAATTACGAAATTTATTCGGGATTACCAAGAAAATCAGCCACTTAGTTTATGGCTAAATGGCTGATTATTTTATTGTTGACGTGTGTGTTCCTTATATCGAACTCACGTAATAAGTGTAGATATAATATCTGTATTTTATTATTGGTATCACTTTGCAAGAATGCAATATTTCGGTCGATAAAGAATAAAAAAAAGCGTAAAATGTTGCGATAAAGCACCCTTGTGGGAATGCAATGTTCTTGTCGGTATTTGGAATAGAGTAATATATTGTGCAGAGGCGCCCTGTGGGAGTGTAATATCCTTGTCTGTATTGAATTGGAATAAAGTAAGAGATTGCGGCGGCGCACCCTGAAAGGGTGTAATACACAAGCCCGGGGTGTCAACCCCGGGGATAGAATAGTCCAATCCCTCAAATTGTATTTCGCCCTGAAGGGGCGGGACAGAAGCCGCTATAACATTCGTGCGTTTTACGATTCTATTGCTATTATGCTCCTGTTGCGGTGCGTTATGTAATGCGATTGTTGTCCCGCCCCTTCAGGGCGAAATACGTTTTATCCCTTATATATGTTCCTTGTTCCCGGGGTTGAAACCCCGGGCTTGTATATTGCACCCCTTCAGGGTGCGCAGGTTCTATATCTCTTGTTGTTGATACATATACATTAATTTATAGGGTTGACACCCCAGGCTTGTGTATTGCACCCCTTCAGGGTGCGCAGGTTCTACATCTCTTGTTGTTGATACATATACATTAATTTATAGGGTTGACACCCCGGGTTGTATATTGCACCCTTTCAGGGTGCGCAGGTTCTATATCTCTTGTTGTTGATACATATACATTAATTTATAGGGTTGACACCCCGGGCTTGGACATTGCACCCTGAAAGGGTGCTTCACTTCGATATATTGCTCCATTCTTGCTTTATCTCGCCCGAAAATTCTGCCAAATTCAGTATTTGTTTTTAGGCACGTCGCGGTCGAGGAAACGGAAGTCATCGGCGATATTCCCATTTCTGTTGAGCAATGCAATTCGCAGATACTCCTCAGCTCGAAGCCGACAGGCTTCAGGAATAGAGTCACTTGCAAGATAATCGTTGAGAAAGCTGATATAGCGCTCCTCATCGCGATAAGGTGAAGATGAGTCTCCCAATTGCTTTTAGGCGAGGCTGTCAGACATCAGGGCTTTAGGAGTTTCGCTCTGCTCCGGAAAGAAGCAGAACGAAACCTATTATTAAAGAGATTTGATTGAGTCCCTTCATTCATATATAGATTTTTTCGGTTTGTAGCGGACGCAGCGGACGGGGAGGAAGGTGGCGAGAGGTATATCGCTCTCCGTGACGCTACCGCCATTGACATTCAGGGCTTTTCCCTTTATCTTAAACGGGGTGGCGTCATAACTCATCTTAATCGTAATCGGCTTGCCGTCATTCGTGACAGCATTAGTGTTGTAGGTGCTTGTCCAATACTGTCCCTTCATGTTGCGGGTGTTCCTCGGGATATCTGAGGCGTTTTCCGGCAGTCGCCATCCGTCAGGACAAGGATCAAAGAAGCTTTTTCGGTTAATCGGCTCCTCTGCCAAGGGAAGTTCCGTCATCGTCAGCATTACTGAGTTAGTATTTCCACGTTTCCCGATCCATTCCCCCATGTAGTTCTGGCCCTCTTCCCATAAATATTCCAAATAATCATAGATGGAATTGCCGACTTTAATATCGAAAAACAACCAAGCATCAATATATTGATTATGGTGTTCAGGGTTGAACCAATATCCATCATCATTTGATTGGAAGAGGAGAGGGTGTCTCAATGAATAGCATGCCCATTCTAACCGACGCAACTGCAGATCCTGGTCTATAGCACCCCCCATATATGCATCAGCATATAAATCCCAAGGCTCTTGGTTGTATCCCATAATCACATTTTTGTATATACTCAACTTGTAACCGTCTCGGGAGGGGGTATTTCCTCCTATCTGGATGCACTCAGTTGGATTTCCCAAATGGTCGTAAACCTGCTTCCCATTCAGTGCGGTATAGGGCACGGGGTCCTTTCTATTGGAATAATAGTATAAACCGGGGTCATCAGTACTCATTGCACCGAGGTTACGGTCCATAATAACATCCTCATCCTTGGGCTCATAATCGGTTATCCAGAGATGGAAGCACCATAGATACTGCTTATCCATGGAGGTTGTTTCATCGTAGAAAGGGAAAGAGCCATTAGGCCAGTTTTCACTAGTATTCGAGCTCGTATAATCTTTGCGGATTCCAATAATGAGATTACCTTTTGCTCCCGTGAGACGAAAACATAATCCATCGTCCTTGCTATCTATATTCCATTGGTTGTCAATGGTTGCTGTGCCGGTGCCTGTAACTGCTCCGGCATTTGTTGCGTTGAAATCAATTAATCCGTCGTCGTTAACGAAATATATAAGTCTCTCTGGAGTATCCTGCCAGAGAATCTCTGCAGTCCACTTTGTGTCATCTTCAATAGGAACAGGGTTTCCTTTCCCGAAAAAATCAATAATACCATACCTATCGTACCCGTTTCGGTCTATGTCATAATCATAATAAGGTTCATTATTATTATCTTTCATCACTGAATTCATATAGTAAAATTGGTCTATTCTCGAAAGTGGAATTTTCAGGTGCCTGTCAATCAGCTTTGTGCCATCATTATCAATTATCTTTTCGGGGTTGATGATAAATGAGTTGGCATGTGCAAGAACGTAGCCATTCTTATATGGATTATTATTTTTAATGACAGTCAGATCTTCGGTCATGAAATAATAGTCACCACCTGAACTAGTATTCAAATTGTTTATCCGGATTGTCATGTCGTATTTGGTTCTGGGAACGATTTCTTTGAGTGAGCCATACTCACTGCTCGTATCAGCTTTCCTAATTTCAACAATCTGGTATCCGGTAGTTTCAACACCATCTTTATCGTACAAAAACTCAAATTGGATAGCGGTTCTAAAATTCGTATCATGAGCAGACGCCGTCATTGGTAGTCTGCGCGGCAGGTACATTAAATAGTCAAAACTGCGCTCATTCTTTATCTTATCAAACAACTGCGCGTAACTACCGTCTTCAGCTACCATAATTTCCCAAAAAGTGTAGTCTTTTCTATTTAACGATTCCGGATTCATATCAGGTTCATGATACTCTTCACCTGTGTAACGATATGTTCTTTTGGGGATATTTACTACTTTAATGCTTTTTAATTTTTTGAATTCTTCAGCATTTTTGAATTGTTCTCCTTCAAATCTAAAATGCAGCAGAACCTGTGCAAAGTAGCATCTGAGCACAGTCCCAAGGCCATTAGTCCGGTAATCGACCCATGACTCACCGCTCATCAGGGGATATTGCTTTCCGTCTTCAACGACACAAAACATCCTGTCTGCCCTACAAAAGTTTCCACCCGGTATCTCCATCTCAGCAAGATCCTTGATTTGCTCAAAAGACTGAGTGTTTTCAAGGGTGAAAAGGTCAGGGTCATTGGTATTGGCAATGACAACGCAGCGGAATTGAACATCCTCTTTGACGGGGACAACCATCGGCACATGATCGCCGTCGGACGAACGATGGTAATAGGGCTTGGTGACCCTTTTGCCCTTGGGGTCGAATTGAATAAGCCAGAAATCGTGAACGCGCAATTCCGCGTCCATATCACCATCCTCCGGTGATCGCGAGGGCGGGTCGGCCGAAATCATCTCCTCGATATCAAACATCACGGGCACTTCCACCTCGCGGACCTCGTATGAGCTGAGATTGCCTGACTGATAATTTATGTCGTCGTCACACGCCACGACAAAAAGGATGAGCATTGACAGCCATACGAGCCGGTTGCGTAATATATTGATTGTAATTTTCATTGCTTTAATCTTCTTATGACTAACCTACTGTTAATGTGACTTTATAATCCGATATCCAGGCATCAAACCCGATAATCATGACATTCGGCGCGACGTTATTGCCGATATCCGTTGGGTCGTAGACTCCGACGCCTTTGCCATAGTCGAGGTAGTATGTGTAGCGGTAGCCCGGTTTCCAGTTTACTTCAAGGGGAATCGCCGCCCATGCCAATTCCTTGACTTCACAACCAGTAGGCGCGGTATAAATCTTTGTGCAACCCTTGTCGGTGTAATAAACCGGCTTGTCGTCGGCTCCGACCTCAATTTCCTGATTGTCTCCGGCAGATAAATGCTTGACATAAAGCTTGAGCTCCTTAGTGTTGATAGTGCTATCCTGCTTATTGATCAGATAGTAGTGGACGCCTCCGGAACCATATCTATGGCCCGGCTCGGGGTAAATCTGGACTCCGGTTGAGCGCTTTTCCACGCGGATCAGCGCGGTGATATACAAGCCTCCAGCCTTGTTTGTCGGGTCTTTGCCATGTTCCCATTTCTTATGACCGCAAGGCAGCAGCAAGGCATTGCCGGCTGTGCCGAAAATAGACCCGGCGGTCTGCTTGGTGGCATGGTTGTTTCCGTCGATGACAAACAGTTTCTCACCCTCTTTGTAGATATACTCGACAGTGTCTTTTTTATACTTCTGAGGGTATTCCCAATGCCCTGTCGCATTGTCGCCCTTTTCGGCGTAGGGGGCGCGATTAAAGCAGAAGTCGCCCCGGGTCATGACGTTGCAGATCTTCACGGCTGCAATCTCGACATTATACTCGTTTTCGCTATTCCAGGCCAGGAAATCAACACAGCTCAACTGATGCTCAAAATTGAGCCTGACGCCTGAGTATATGTTCTCGGTTTTGCAGCCTTCAACACCAACCGCCACAAAATCCATATGCTTGGATATATCGTTGTCAATCTTGAAATTCTCAATGCGGTAGTCGTATTCGGCATTGCCGGCCGGGGTTATTCTCGAATAGTTTTTCAACACGAAAAAAGTGTCTGGAACTCCATAATAATCGCACAATTGCTCGCACGTGGGATAGTGGGCAAAGAATTTCATCTTGCCATCTCTGGGGCCTCGGTTTTGGGGCCAACGGCAATCGTCGTTGCGGTAGGCGCCGTCTTGTCTTTTTGTAATAAGGAAATCCTTAGCGAACGGTTCCAAATTTCCGACAGACTCCCCTTCAGGCACGAATGAAGTAACTAAAATATCATCCCCATTATTAAATAAAGACTTGAGGTCATCGTAATATATTGCGGCGCGCGAACTGACAGTGGGCATCGACACGATGAAAGACACCGTTGATTCGTCAGTATCGTAACTGGCCGGCCCGTCTTCCTGCCCGCAAGAGGCAAACAGCAGCGCCATCGATGCTATGTATGCGTATCTTGTATTTTTCATATTATCCTCCATTTTGTAGGGACATCGCTTTGCGATGTCATACTGGCAATCAATTTATTGCGCCAACATGCCAAAGGCATGTCCCTACATTATTAATGTCCCGGCACTTCGAAGTTATCTATTTCAACGTTCTTCCAATCTTTGACAGAGACGTTGATGCCAACCTTGTCGCTGATGATCGGATCGCCCGCCTTGGGCGCGGCAGTGGTGACTTCCGGATCGTGCAGGCCTATGCCATAGGTGTAATCGAGCGTGTAAGTGTAGACATATCCGGATGACCATTTGCCCGTGGCTGACAGGGCTGCCCATCCGAATTCCTTGACTATCTCGTTGCTCTCCAAGTGGCATGGCTGAGTCAAATCCGCGTCGATGTAATAGTTGCCATCGTTCTTATTGTTCCAATTTTTCCAAAGCTTGCCCAGGTTGCGCGTGACGGTGTTAGTCTGCTTATCTACAGCCAGATACACTCTGGGTATTTTATCTGACAATGCGTCTTTTCCCTGCTTCAGGTCTAAATATGGATATTGCTGGATGCCTCTGGTTTCTGACGATGTGGCGTCGACTATTCTGAGCAACACGCTGATGAACATGCCCTTTTTGGCGTTATTATTGTCGCCGGCAAAATCCCACGGGGTGGCATAGTCGGCAGGGATGAGCATGGCGTTATTGCCGTCAGGATGCGCGTTGCCCATGATGGATACTGCGCCGTCGGCGGTTGATGTCGATGCCGCACCCTTGGCCAGCAACACAATGGCATCTCCCTTGCCGTAGATGTACTCTACTATGCCTTTGTCGGAAAGATCTGACCAGGAGTTCCCCACAAAATCGAATGTGCCTCCCTTATAGACGCTGCCCAGGCGCACGCCGGCAATCTCTATGTTGCAGCTCTTATGCGCGCTGTAGGCCTTGACCTCAACGCGGCTCAGCTGATGACGGAAAGGGAGTGAAACGCCCGAGAACAGATTCTCGGCCATACTGCCGATGGCATTGGCTGTCACGAAATCCACCTGCTTGCTGATGTCCGAGTTCACGCTGAACTCTTTCATTTTATAATCTACATTCATTGTGCCACCCGTTACGGTAGTACCATTGATCGGCTTGATGTTATTGTTCAAAGCCGGATAGTAAGCGAAGAAGGTGAGGTTATGGGATTCGTAGCCCGGTTTTGGCCAAATACAGTTTTCAGAATAGATTCTGTCTACTCCATTCTTCACTTCAATACGCTCATTTTTGAAATATTCAGTCAGAAATCCATTGTTCTGAGCTATCAGGTCAGGGTTGGAAGGATCGAAGGCGGTAACATGGAAATAGGGAATATTTTCTTCGGTCACAATCTGAGTTCGGCTTGAAAGAGCCGGGAGCGATGTCCTGAAAGCGATTGGCTCTCCCGCTTCTTCAATGTCCGGAAGAGACATGTCCTGAGAACAGGCGGTGAACATCAGCACGGATCCGAGTAACAGGTGTGATGGTTTTATCGTTGTGTTCATAGGCCTTTTCTTTATTTATCTTCTTGGAACCGTTATGTCTTTGTTTTCGGCGGATACCCACTCGTTAACATTGACATTGATCAGCACTTTGTCACTGATAATGGGCTCGCCGGGCTTCGGGTCACGAGGATCGCGGAGTCCTACGCCGTTGGTGTAGTTGAGAGTGTAGGTATAGACAAATCCCGGTTCCCACTTGTCGGCGACAGGGAGTGCTGCCCACCCGAATGCTTTTACCACGGCCGAATTGGCTTCGGGGTTATAGCTCAAAGTGCATTTGGGGTCGGTGAAGTATTCGTCACCCTGACTGTAGAGCCGGGTAAGGACCTTGTTGGTTTCGGTCTTATCGACCGCAAGATAAACGACTTCCATTTTCTCGGCGTTGTCGGAGTATGGATAAACCAACGGATTGGTCGGAGAAGCGTATGGGGTGACGTCGGTTATTCTCATCAATACGCTGAAATACATTCCGTCGGTGTGGTTGTCGCCGTTGGTCGCATTGCCTTTGTAATCCCAAGCCTGATTGTCGGACGGAATCAGCATAGCCGAATTGTCATAGTATTCTTTTTCTCCTGAGACCTGACTGCCCATGATAGAGACTGCCTCATCGGCCGAGGAAGCCGAACCGGCGGTTCTGTCGAAGATAACAATCCGGTCACCGGCGCGGAAGATATACTCAACGCTTCCTTTGTTGAGCGACTCCCAGCGTCCCGTTTCAATAGTCTCGCCGTCATCGGCGAGAGTTGCGAAATTAAATATGCCTTCTGTGCTGACTCCACCAAGTCTGACTCCGGCAATTTCCACATTGTAACTTGTTGAAGCCCCCCAGGCTTTAAGCTCTATTCGGCTCAGCTGGTGCTGGAAATGGAGGTCGATGGGTGTGTCTTCGTTATCCAAAAGATTGCCTGAACCGATGGCAGCCACAAAGTCTACCTGATTGGCTATGTCGTGAGCGATTTTGAAGTCTGACAGCTTGTAATCCTCGAGTGAGACGGATTTCCCCTCTTCCGCAGACGGAAGAGTGAAATGTTTGTCTCCGAAATCACCCGTGAGACGCAGGTCTTCGCACGAAGGCACGAAAGCTACAAATCTGAGCAGGTCGTTGTTGTTGGGCCAGATACACTCGGGATCGGTTGACACGAATTTCCCGGTGACACTGTTTCGACTGAAAATCTTATCCAGGAATTTGTGGGCGGTGGATGACTCGCCGACCGTGAAGCTGCTGACCCGGATATTGTCTATCGTGGTACCGGTTACCTCGGTTGCACGTGAAGATATTCCGGGGAGCGAGGCGCTGAATTCAATTCGTCCTCTTTCCGATTTGTTTCCGTCGGAGGTCACTTCGTCAGAACATGCGGTCACGAACAGTGATAGACTGAGGAGTGTATATGGTAATATGTACTTTGTCATGGTGGTATGATGATTAATTTTTGTCTTTATCTTTTAGGGACGGTTATATCAGAATTGTAATCGTCGGCCGGTGTCCATTCCTCGACGCTGATACTGAACGGTATTTTTCCCCGTTCTATAATAGGTTCTCCAGGCTTGGGATCGGCAGGGTCGTGCCATCCTATTCCGGTTGAGTAATTGAGTTTGTAGGTGTATATCTTTCCCGCTTCCCATTTGGCGGCTACCGGCAGGGCTGCCCACCCGAAGCCACATATTTCTTCGGAGTCGGCAGGCGTATATCTGAGCTCTTCGTTTTTTACGGGAGCGGTGTAGAAATCATCGCCGATCTTATAGAGTCTTTGGGTTATCTTATTGTCGTTGTCAATAGCAAAATAGACGACAGTCATGTTGTCGCGGTCGTTGGAGTAGGGATAGGCGACTTCGTTATCTTTATTTTTCACCCTGAGCAGGACACTGAAATACATTTTATCAGTGGAGTAGTTAGTAGCGGTTATGGCGGGGTCGTTCTTACCTTCCCACTGTTCGATTCGTTCATTCATTGGAATTACCATCGCCGCTCCGGCCGAGCCCATAATAGAGACCGCATCGTTTTCTGACGAATGGCTGTCGGCGTCTTTGCTCAGAAGGACGATGGTTTCGCCGGGTTCAAAGATATGTTTAATAATACCGTGATTGCCCGATGTATTCTCCCACGGGCCGGCATTGTCTGTAGATGATAGATTGAAATCGCCTTCAACCAGCGGGTTACCTATCCTAACGCCGGCAATTTCAAAATCATATTTTTCATTAGCACTCCAGGCTGCTATCTCGACACGTGCCAAATGGTGCTTGAATTTGAGTTCTATTCCTTTGTTGGCGTTTTCGGCAAGCGTACCTTTCGCGTATGCTGTAATAAAGTCAACCTGTTTGGCAATATCGGTTGCTACCCGGAAATTATTGATTTTAAAATCAAAAACGGGGTTATCGTCAATGAGTTTGGAGGAGTTTACGAGGTTGAAGTATCCGTCGGGGACCGTTTGCTTCATGCTGTCTACTGACGGATAATATGCAAAGAAATGGAGTCTGCTTTCGTTGTCGGGCCAAAAACAGCTATCCTCTTCACTTGGGAGAAAGCGGCCGTCGTCGGCCTTTGAAAAGCAGACATCGAAAAAATATGGTGTCATGTTGCCTGTGGGCAGATGGATGAGCTTGTCGTCATCAATGTTGAAAGCTGTGACCTGGCAGTTGTTGAAATTGGTTGATGAAAGTACCTGAGCACGGCTTTCGGTTACTGCCGGGAGATATGAACGGAAATAAATCCGTTTCGAGTCTCCGTGGTATTCTCGTTTTTCGAGTTCATCCTGTTGTGAACACGAAACAAGTATTGCCAAAGCGCAGAGAGCGAAATATATGAGTTTATTGCTGTTCATAAACTGATATTGTTGTTGTTGGTTCAGAGCAATGATGGGTAACGTCCATCAGGGGACATTGACATCGGGTTGATAATCTTCGTTTTTGGTGGCATATTCCCAGGTTTCTACGCTTATGCCCCAGGATATTTCTTCTTTGCCTGAGATAGGAGTGCCGGGTGCCGGATCTTCGGGATCATGAATGCCGATTCCGTCCGTATAATTTAATGTATAGACATATCTTTTTCCTGCACTCCAGTTGACGTCAATCGGCACTGTCGCCCAGCCGTATTCCTTAGTCTCTTCCCCTTCAGCCGCTACGTATGGACGCTGCAGTCCGGGGTCGGTGAAGAATGTACCGTCTGTCGGTCCGGGATAGAGACGCGCGACTATCACTCCAGACCTATCAACAGCGTAATGTATGACTGTCATATCATCATATTTGTCATCGGTATAGGGATAGAGTTGTTTGCCGCTTTTTGAGTTGGTGACTCTCATCAATATGCTGAAATACATCTTATCGGTAGAATAGGGGATCATATCTATATTAGGGTCGGCCAGTCCCTCCCACTTCCGGTTGTCTGTGGGAATGACCATTGCGCACCCTCCGAGTCCCATGATCGATTCAGCCGATTCCGGGGTGTTATGTTTATCTTTATTTATATAAAAGATGTTGTCGCCTGCTTCCGGCGTTTCTTCGTTGTCGGCAATGTCAGCAGTTCCTTTATAGAGGTATTCCACTTTATTCTTGATAGCTGTTCCGGCTATATCCCATTGGCCTGACAAAGCGGGGTTGGCGTCGTCACAAAAAACGAATGTGCCTTCAACCACCGGATTTCCTAATCGTACACCTGCTATCTCATAGTCAAGCTCGGTGCCACCGCCCCAGGCTTTCAGTTCGACCTGGCTGAATTGATGGCGGAACGCAAGGTCAACACCGTTGTTGAAATCTTTCCACCGTTCTCCCGATGCATCGGCCGTTATAAGGTCGAACTGTCTCGAAATATCGGAATTGACCCTGACGGGGCTAAGCCGATAGGCGGTAGATATTTCGGAATCAGTCTCGGTGGAGGTGTTGATGAGATTGAAATATTCGCTTCTGTTGTCGTCGGTGATGACCGGGTTATTGGCCGCCATGACCGTACGCGACGGTGAGAAGGCGAAGAACTTCATTAGTCCGCCTTTTAACGGCCATGCGCGAGGTCCTTCGGCCGGTGACGACTCGTAGGTAACGCCGGCAGACGGACTCACCCGACGGATAAAAGTGGCGTCTTCAAAATAAGTGGAGAGAAAACCGTCCGCATCTTTCTTTATATCACCTGTATTAAAGCACGTCACCTGAAAAGACTCAAGGTGATCAAGTGTCATATCGTCAGCTCTTGACGAGGAGACGTCAGCGATAGAAGACTTGAAATAAATCTCCTTGGCGTCCCAGTCAATAACGTCGGATTCCGCTGCCTCCTTTGAACAGGAGGCAGCGGATAGAACCGTCGCAAGAGCAAAATATGTCACTCTTATTTTCTTCATATACTTTTAATTCAGTTGACAATCAGTGGAAGCGGAGCCTCCACCCCGAAAATATAATTACGGTTTATTCTTGTGGAACATGTGTAGGAGTGATAACCTCGTCCCAACCTACGACAGACACAGAGAATGTGATGCCTGAACCAATGATGGCAGTACCCGGTTTCGGATCTTCAGGATCCTGAATACCAACACCCTCAGTGAAGTCGAGAGTATAGATGTATTTCTTACCACGCTCCCAGTTTACGCCAACTGGAACAGCAGCCCAACCAAATTCAACGATTTCGTTGTTGGCACCGATAGTTGCGTTCTTGGTAGGTACACGGCCAATGATCTTGTTTGAATTCTTCTCTTTCTCCAGATACACAACATTCATTGTTGTATTATTACCGTATGGATAAATCTGAGCAGTATTCACTTCATTGTTTTCCGGTTTCATTGTAACACGGAGGAGGATACTGAAGTACATGTCGCCATATTCGTTGTCTGCACTCCAAGGGTTAGGGTCCTTGCCATCCACTGCGGCACTGTATTTAGGAGCAATCCATGGGTTAGCCTCGCCTTCCCATGCACCGTTCTTGGTAGGAAGCACCATTGCGTTGCCACCTTTACCCATTATGCTGAGAGCCTGAGCCGATGTGGTATGAGCAGTGGTTGTAACAATCTGAGTACCGTTAAGGTTGTTGAATACACCCATACGGTATATTTCATCACCCTCCCCATATATATATTCTACAGGAAGACGCTGAGGATTTTTTGCAATACCCCACTGACCGCCATCAATATTGAACGCATTGCCATCGGCATCGCAGAAATTGAAGATGGCGTCACCGGTGTACGGGCGACCGATTCTGACACCGGCAATCTCGATATTGAAGTTCTTGTTGCCTGAGAAAGCGCGGAGTTCAACATTTGAAAGCTGATGCTTGAACTTCAGTTCTACACCCAGCTTGGCGTCATCTTCCTTATTTGGAGTTTCAGATGCGATATGGGCAGTGATAAAGTCAACCTGCTTTGAAATGTCAGTAGCTACATAGAAGCGTCCGAGCTTGAAGCCTTTGTAAAGCTGGACACCGGAGAATGTAGTTTGATTCATAGGGTCGAGAGGCACACCATCCTGACAAAGGTTGAAGAACTTCATGCTCTCAGTGTAGTTGTTGAAAATCGTGTTGTAATTCTGCGCATTCGGGTCGAGCTGTGTCATAGCTGCAGCCTGAATTTCTTCAAGAGAAGGGGCGTATGCAAAGAATTCCACTTGGCTTGCTTCTTCCTGAGATGGCCATTTCTGGTTACTGGTGCTTGCATAAAGATTTGCGCCCATCAGATAGAACGGCTCATCATTGAAGAGAGGATTGGGAACGATTCCGTTTACAGCCACGTGACTGTTGGGGAAGGCTGTCACATAGAATGTGGCAGGATTAGAGGTGTAGTCAAGGTCCGGATTGACGCGTGAAACCACACCGGCACGGAAAGAGATAGGTAAGTCTTCCTTAGCTTGGTTAAGTTGTGTCATCTCTTCCTGTGAGCAGGATGCGAGGACTGCCAGACAACCTGCAAAAGCAATTGAATAAAGCTTGTTCATAATTAAAGAGAATTTAATGATTAATGATTTATTATTTTTTCTTATTTTTATCGAAATCGGAATATCACACTTTCAGGTCAAAATGGATAATGTCCCATGTGTTAATCTCAACGCTTACTCCGCCTTGGACTGGTGGCGGTGTAGGGTCGTCGGGCACCTCCGGCAGTTTCAGACCATAGATTTTGATGTTGACATTTCGTGGGTCGGGGGCATTGTTGACCTGATCCGACACATCGAAGGTGTAGAAATTGCCATTCCTGTTCTTCATAGCTATGTAGAGACATACCTTATGAGGACGTTGTTCGCCAACGGGGAGTCCGAACGTAAGGAAGTCTGAGCGCAGTGATGTCAGTTGTTCGTCTGCCGCAAGGGTGAATGTGTAAGACACCGCTTCTGAGGTCGCCGACATCCTGCCCGGATAGTAGCCTCCTGCAAGCGACGAGATTGTGCCGTCAATACGCAGGTCGGCATTCTTGAGGTTTTCGACATCTACAAATTCAATCGTATAGTGGCATACAAGTTCTTCGGGATAGAGGGTTATGGTCTGTGCGAAGCTTGTGACCTTTATGTCGAGTTCACTGTCCTGAGCGCCATATATCATGGTCGGGGTGTTTCGTAACGGCTCATCTTCTGTGCCTTCGGCGCGCGGTAGGCTACGGGTTGATATGCCCTGACCTATGAGCATAGTCGAATTGTCGGTGTAAATCTCAAATTCGTTATGTGCGTGCTGATTGCGCAGATGATGTGCGTATGTGTCATCATTGGTGTGGCAGATGGCTGTATGTTTTCCGCCGTATGATTTGATTGGTCCTCCATCGACGTTCTTAAACCAGTAGTTCATCAACTTGTGATTTTCCGGATAAAGATACAGGAGCATCGTTGAGGCCTTTTTGTCGGGCGCCTTGCGCCAGTCAAAAATCACTTCGACGTTCTCGGCAATGGTTGTCGGCGCATCGTTGTTCAGGTCTTTCTGAGTGCATCCGGAGGTCAGAACACCAATAGTGCCCAGAATCATCAGCGAAATTTTGTTATGACACAGTTTCATTGGTCACCTCCTTTCTTGATGTTTTTATTGCCGCGGCCGATCAGCCAGACAAGCGAAATCTCGGCTTTTGTGGGACCGAAGAATTGCAGGTTGTATTCTTTTTTGCGGTAATAATCATTGTCAAACGGGAAATACTCGATGTAACTTCCACCCAGATAGCCGATTCCTATAGAGAAGTCTATATTGAGTCGGCTGGCGACAGGGAGCGAGTAGCCGTATTCTATTCCGGCCTTTACAAGGCTGCGATCCCAGAGAGTTCCTCCCGGTTTACCGCCCATATAGCCTTTGTCGCCAAACTCGAAGTCGAAGGTGAAGATGCCGCCATAGCCCCCGATATGATGACCGGTAAGCGGTTTTTTATGTGCTTTCTTGCCAAACCACCATCTGAGACCGATGTCTCCGCCGTATATTCTCCAATAGCGGTGACGCTGGTCGTTGTCCCACCAACCATACATCCATTCGCCATAGAGCGACAGGTTATTTCCGAGATAAAACTCCGCTCCGATGTTTGGAATAAGGAGCGCGTCAAAGAGCATATTGGTTTTCAAAGCGAAATAATATGGCTTGGGGCCGATCTGTCCGACCGATACGGCTGACGGCTGGGAAAGCGGCACTTGTTCTGCCAGATCTGACTTGTCTGATATTTCCGACTTGTCAGACTCTACGGATTTGGTTTGCTCTACAGGCTCTTGCTCAAGCTGTTTGGTTTGCTCGGGCTGAGGTTCTTTTTTTGAGGTAATATAGAGCGAGACGGCAACAGCATTTCTCAGTTCGGGGAACAGATTGGTGAGCATCCAGCGATAGGGAATGCCGCGACCAAGATCCATCAACAGTTTTTTGCGACTGTCTATGATTTTTCCGGCTGAATTGAAAATCCAGACAGGAGTATTGTCGAGAATATCAAGAATCTTCTCGCGTGAGGGAACATCAGGGGTTTCCACGACAAGCCGTCTGAGTTCATCCCAGGCAATCCCACCCGGTTCCGTCTTTATGAGTGTCGGACTGACACCGGTATGCTTTGCGATATAGTCGGCGATGACTTTACAGCGTCTGACAGACAACTGTTGGTTGGCTTTGTTCATACCGTCAGGCGAAGCATAGGCACGAACGACAATGTGTTCGAGGTCGCCGGCGGCTTCGGCCTCACGCACTTGTCCGACAAACCGTTCCATCTCGGCACGGTTGTCGCCCAACGATGGGTCGAACTGACGATGCCCCACATGGAAATAAACTTTCACCGAGTCGGAGCCGGTAGAGCCGAATACTGTGAAAGTAGTTATGACCGCAAGCGCAAGAGCTAGAAGCCTCATTTTTCGTGATTTGTTTTAAGATTTTCTCTAAAGAGAAATAGGTACATGGGTACAAAGTTAAGAAGTGCGGAGGTGTTTGGTCAATACCTGAAACTATGGCGGTATAATATTTCTTACGTC
>CAZRGO010000013.1:0-69629 GCA_964599665.1 uncultured Prevotella sp. | reverse complement strand
GCTTGGGAACACTGACGCCTTTCAGTCCAAACTGGGAATAGAAGTCGGCATACTCTTTGAACAGTTCATGTTCACTTTGTATGTATTCCTCAAAGTCATGGTAATCATCGGCGGTGATGGTCTCGACATAGAGGTGGAAGTCATCTATGCCTTCTATTTCCCTCTTGTATGCCTCATACCTCTTTAGTTTTTTGAGGGTAGGCATATAGATGTCATACGACTTCTGTGCCATCGTGTACTCTCTGAGGTATTGCTCATAACGGTCAATGAAGGTCGGAGTGGAACGCTTCTGCTCCAACTCTGGGAATATGTAGCGGCTCACAACCTCTCTTACCCAAACAGCATCTGCCGTTTCGGCATCGTACTCATCAGATAGTTTGGTGATGATGTCACTAACGAGAGCATTCACCTTCTTCTTGACAGCAGAAGAAAGTTTCCTCGTCTTGCCGTAACCAGGAATGTCGTTATCCCAAAACTCACTCTTGACAGGAATGTCCGTTCTCACTTTGAGATCGAGATTCTTGGCACGCAAACGAAAACACAGATAGGCGTTTCCCTCACTCCAGATATTATCAAGGAGCGGACTCGGCTCAGCGACCTTACGCTTATATTCTGTTAAATAAGTTGTAATTTTCATTTTTTATCTCGCGCTTAAAATTTTCAACGCAAAGATAAAAACTTTTCCCGAATGTGTTCCCAGAGAACCTAAACTAATCGCTCTCTCGTTTAGATAATTTAAGATTCCGTTTTTGCCGATTCTTGCCTTATTTTCAGTTATTTACACGAACCAATCTTTAAATCTCCAACAACCGATTTTGGCGCATTTTTGAGTGCCAAAAGCCCACGCCGATATGTATATAAGCCACAATGCATGCCCGTATTTTACATACGGACACAATAATGACTGTATATTACACACCCATGAACATCTACTGTTGCTTTACCATGTGACGGAAATGTTAAGGTTGCGAAGTTTAACAAGCCACAGATAAAACGTCAAGTAAACGTCTTCTTTCTTTATATAGCGCATTCCCTCCCTTTCCGCCTCTGCTAATACAAACAGAAGTATCGGCGTTAGGTATGCGTTTGCAAAAATACTAATAAAGATTTAAGAGAACAAAATATATAATAACAAAATTATTGCGCTAACATTATTTAACGTTAGTTTGATGTAAAAAGATAGCTCCTGCAATA
The DNA here is from genome assembly GCA_964599665.1 of uncultured Prevotella sp. Lineage (GTDB taxonomy): Bacteria > Bacteroidota > Bacteroidia > Bacteroidales > Bacteroidaceae > Prevotella. The sequence goes on along the minus strand of CAZRGO010000013.1, from coordinate 68,435 downwards.
TAAGATGCATTAAATCGCAACCTATAGTTAGACAATCTGTATGTCACTGTTTCCTAAACAGTTATAAATACAGTTACGAAAGCAGTAAGATTGTGCTATAAAAACATAGTATTTACAGCGTGATTCCATTGCGTTTGTTACACATATATTAGTATTTTTACATCGGCACAAGACCTAACCTTAAAGTCAAAAGCTGCAACCCTTATGGGCAAAACAATTGTATTCTCTGCTACACAAGGCGATGAGGCCGCATATCCCTTTAAGGACAAAGGACATGTACTCTTTACTTAATTATCTTCTAAGAAAACTTCAGGACCCAAAAAGGAGAATGTACCCACAACAAACTTGGTACATATATAAAAGTATCAATAATATAAATCCGATGAATCTATAATGAATGCAATTACCTGGCAGTGCAGCAGATTCTTCATTATAAATTCATCGGACTCTTTTTACCACAAATTCAGGAACAAGCCATATTTCAAGTTCACAGCCGGGCGTATCTGTTTTCCTGTCATATACCCTCCGGCACAAACACCAATAATATGTCCGGCATTCAATTGATATTCCACTCCAATACGCACCGCAGAGGCGAAGCCGTTAAGTGAGGAAGTTTGGCTGTCAGATGACGCTTTGAGTTCCTCACCAAAGCCGTAACCTGCAAGTATGTCAGCGTAAATCCAGCGGTCACCCCCATTGTATAAATATATCCCAGGTCCTATGCCTGCCATATACTCACGTAACGTATGGTCAAGCTGCGCATATTCTCCGGCATAGAGAGCCTCATAAGTACCATTATTTATACCTGCATGCAGTGTGGCGGAAACAAAATATCTCTCGTTCCAAACATACCGCATACCGATATTGAGATTATAGCCGGACTTGCAGCTCATATCCGGAAACAATTCGTACCCACCCTGCAAATCAATGTGGGTATATTCTGCCTGCGCTCCAGCACATAAACCAAGACTACCCAACAACAATACAGTAAGAAAACGTAGTCTACTCATTTTGCATTCGGATTATATAGATCCGCTATTTGTTGCAGATTGTCTGGTTTTATCTCCTTATTCCTTAACTTCTCACAAAGGGCCGGATCGTCAGAGAGATACTCCATGAGCAATGTGCGCCAATGTTTGCTACCACTACCCTGATATCCTATAATACGACCTTGTTCCTCACCTTTTTTGCGGGCTATAAAAGCTATATTGCCATTCTGTACGCTGGTAATGGTCATAGTACCATCGCGTGGAATACTATATTTGTAACTACAACAATAAAATTCTACAAAATCGCCTTGAGCCTGTATAGCCATCCATTGCGGCGCTATAGTCTTCCGCTTTTTGGTAGAAAACATCTTATTTGTAGAATAAGGACATGAAACAAGATAGTGGCACTTGTCTGTATGTGTCTTTTTCCACACTCCAAGCACGGCAATATCCGTGTTCTTCAGCTTCATTTTCTGCCCATCAGATGTTTTTATCTTAATGTTTTTGGTATTACAATGGGGCATTTTAACACGTCCGGTATATTCTGTACCGTCCTTCATTACTACACGTCCTTCTTCCTTGTCCGTAAAATCTTTTATTACAGTGTAAATCTGACAACTGCCCAACAGTGGGGCGGTAAACACGAGAGGGAGTAAAAACTTGGTGGATTTCTTCATATTGTTTAACTGGTTTAATATAAAAAAGGCGTCAACTATTCTTTAGCTTGTCATTATCTTAGGTCACCGCCAAGTATACCCTCACGTGTAACAAGCACAGAACAGCCCACGCCTTATCAGCGTGAGCCTTCAGTCGCTTGTCCCTACACGTTTGAAAATTTGGCGGTATTCAAGATAATAAGAACAAGAGCTGTGAAGCTCTAATATATATAATATATGTGCATCAGTTATTTACATAGGCAAGTCGTTTATTATGTGAATATCTTTATTTTAGTTTATACTATTACCTCTATGATTGTACGCCCATCTTGTTCAACAGATTGTAACAATCCAGGAGTTTTGCCTTTATTGAAGCAAAAGGATACGAGATAACCAATCTTGTGCTTTTTTAGTTCAAGATACTTGAAAAGCTGGTTTTCACCCTTGGTGTTGTAGCTATTACCACGCCATATCTTTAGTTCAATAACGTACTCGTGATTGTTATAATTAATGATAAGGTCGGTACGAGTCTCATCACGTGTTTCTGCCTCTACATAGTAGTGACCGACACCATTTATGATAGGACGGATATAAAGTTGGAATTGCTTTCGTCCATGCTTCTCCACGAACTTTGCATCCATCGTTCCATCTTCCGTGCGGAATATCTCATTGAAGTGTTCAGAGAACTTCCGCAAGAGCAATGGCATATCCAAGCCTGTACCCTTGATGAACTGAGCTTTCTCCAACGAACCGGCCGTATAGATCTCGGATTCCTTCTCCAAAGACATAAAGTATTCATAGATAACAGTTTCCATTATACGAGAAGAAATAGAGTAAGTCCCATCATCGTAAATATTGATGATATTGAACTGTTCTGCCAACTGGAATGTCACATTGTGTGGATTATATTTCTTGGCCTCACCAGAAAAGAGTAAATCCATAAGCAAAGACTTCAAGTCTGAGAACTGTTCAATCTGCTTTACCATGTCATCAAAGAGTGTATTACGTTCATTGATGATTATCTTGACTGCATTAAGCAATCCATCATGACTCCAATCGTTTTGGGCATCCATTTGCTGACACAGACGAGAAACCAAGAAAGGATAACCACCTGTATAATCTCGAATCCATGTAGCGACCTCTGCTGTATCTATCCCTTTATTATGATCTGCTTCATAATCATCAAGCATACCTTTGATACCTTCAGCAGAAAGACTCATGTCAACATTGAAAGGCACAGCTATATTCCAAGGTGAATTATATTGATGCTGTTCTTTTGGGCGGATCTTCAATTTGAGATTCTTTATGTCATAAACTCCTGCAAGGATTACAGATTGGAAAGTTGCCTTGTTCTGTCTATCGAGAAACAATTTGCGCAAGATGCTCAACAAAGCAATCAGACTGCTGTTATCAGAGGCTTTGTCAATCTCATCAATTGTAAGGACAATAGGCTTATCGTTGAACTTGCATACCTTACTAAAAATACTTGACAGAATTACAGTCTCAACAGGACTGATAGTGTCATCAACAGAATTCAAAATCAAATCTCGCGATTTATCAGAAAGTCCACATACATTGCCATTTTCGATTGCATCCCTCATGAGCCACAACACTGTGGCGCAGAATTTCTCATCAGAACAGAAAAGGCCTTGTCCCAAGTCCTCAAACGACAACGAGAATACTGTGTAGCCATCATTCTCCAAAGTCGTCTTGATGGCATTCAGTGTGGTAGTCTTACCGTATTGTCTTCCTCGATTTATACAGAAATAATCACCCTTGGCAACCATCTTTCGGATGATTTCCAGACGCTCGGTAATGTCCACCATATAGTGCTCATTGGGGCGACAGGTTCCTGTTATATTGAATATCTTCATGATTGCAGTTGCGAAAAGCACATCACTTTTGCATTGCGAATTTATGAAAAAAATCTCAAACACATACAAAAATCACTATCAAACACTATCATTTTTATGAAACTTTATGAGTTCAATTGTAAATGACAGTATTTATTCAGGTGGGTTCTGTTAATTACCAACGTAACAGAACTTAAGAACACATAGGTTATATTTTGTTTTCTTTTAGTCTCTTTCCGGCTCAAACAACCTCAGAATCCGACAAAGATAATTAATAGAACCCACCTTCAATATTTTTGCTTACATTAAAAATCCACCTGTAATGCAGATACAGTTACTGCCTTTCAAACGTATATTGTTGTCCGGCAGTGGTCTGCACGTCATATTCATACACCTTGTATAACAGCGGTTGTTGCGGATTTATCTTTTCGCTTACTATCGGGGCCTTTATCTCCGGCAACCGGTAGAAAGGATTATCGTTCACGCCATTGGCCGGCTTCAGTCCCTCACCCTTTAACGGTACGTATGAACGCAGGCGCAGATTACCTCCAAGACGTGATGTAATGCTTACGGTGGCGAGCTGCTGTCCGTCCCATTTCATGTCGTCAATAACGAATCCGCCTCTTGCCATCAGGCCGTTAACACTGCCTTGTTGCCATGCGTCCGGCAGTGCCGGCAACAGATGTAACGCTCCGTCATGGCTCTGCATGAGCATCTCGGCTATTCCCGCCGCAACACCAAAATTACCATCTATCTGGAATGGCGGATGAGCATCAAACAGGTTTGGGAATGTGCGGCCGTCGGGATATTCCTTCTCCCGTCCCTCATCCGGCAACAGATGCAGCATGTTTGATATTATCTTATATGCGTGATTGCCGTCGAGCATGCGTGCCCAGAAGCACGTCTTCCATCCCAGGCTCCACCCCGTAGCCATGTCGCCACGTTGCAACAAAGTGTTACGCGCGGCCTGAAAGAGCTGCGGATTACGGTATGGCGACACCTGATTGCTTGGGAACAAGCCATAAAGGTGTGAGATATGACGGTGCTGGTCCTTCGGATCGTCAGCATCCTGTATCCACTCCTGCAGCTGATTATACTGGCCTATGTGCATTGGCGGCAACTGCTTTATGGCTTCTTTCAGACTGTCGGCAAAAGCATTGTTACCGGCATCAACTATCCCCTGTGCCGCAAGCGCCTGCGACAGCACGTCAAATATTATCTGATTGTCCATTGTACAGCCTGCCGTCACCGGTGTTCCGGTGCCTTTCGGGCCATGCTCAGGCGATACCGACGGTACCGCTACGAGCCATCCGTTGCGCGGGTCTTTCTGCATATAGTCCAGATAGAAACGCGCCGCCCCTGCCAGTATCGGGTAATAACGCCTCAGAAAATCTGTATCACCGCTATAAAGATAATGCTGCCAGATATGTGTCGAGAGCCATGAGCCACCATTCGGGAACATTCCCCACGGCGCACCGTCCACAGGTCCCGCTATACGCCACAGGTCAGTGTTATGATGTGCCATCCATCCACGGCAGTCATACATCTCCTTTGCCGTCACCGCTCCTGTCACATACAGGTCCCGAAGCATACTGAACAGCGGCTCCGCCGTCTCCGGCAGGTTTGTAACGTCCGCCGGCCAGTAGTTCATCTCGGTATTGATGTTTATGGTATATTTGGAGTCCCACGGTGCATTCATCTTGTTATTCCATACCCCTTGCAGGTTAGCGGGCTGTCCTCCCGGCTGCGATGACGATATGAGCAGATAGCGCCCATACTGGAACATCAGCGCCACGAGTGCCTGATCGTTACCGTCTTTGGCAAACAGCTCCACCCGTTTGTCCGTCTCCAACTTTGAGTTCCTATCCTCCGGCAGTGTCAGCCTTACTCTGTCATACTGCTTTTTGTATGCCTCGGTGTGTCTCTCCAGCAACTGTGCATACGATTTCTTTTCCACAGCCTTCAGGTATGCCGTAGCCTTTTTCAGGGCATTGCCGCTGATGTCGTGATAATTCACAAAGTTTGTAGCGCAGCTGATGTATATCGTCACGGCTGTAGCATTGCTTACGCTCACCGCTTTTTCATCCGCCACCGTCTTGCCGTCAGCCGTCAGTTTCATTATACATTGCGCCGTCAGCCCTGCCGGTACGCCCTCCTGCTCCACGTTTTTCACTGCCGCCGTAATGGTGTTTTTCTTCACTGCCACAGTGTACGGCAGCGGACAGTCGTATGTCATGGTCATGTTTATCGCACCCGGCTTGCTTGCTTCCACACGCATCACAATTATTCCGTCGGCCATTGCCGCGAATGTGGTACGGGTGTACGTCACCCCGTCCACGGTATAGCGTGTTGTCGCCGTAGCGTTACCTATGTTCAGGTCACGATAATAGTCCGTCGCCTTATCGTGACCGGGAAAGTTCAGCTTCATGCTTCCTACGGTAAGATAGCGCATACCATGCGGCCCACGGACAAATTCCTTGTTTATTATATCCGCTGCCTTTTTCTCCTTTCCGTCAAATATCAGCTGCCTCACCTCCTGCAGATGCTGCAATGCCGTGGCGGAATTGTTGTTATACGGGCTGCCGGACCAGAATGTCTCTTCGTTAAGTTGCAGCTCTTCCATGGCGGTACCGCCGTAGTCCATAGCTCCAAGGTGTGAATTACCCAACGGCAACGCCTCCAGCCAGCATGCCGCCGGCCGGCTGTACCACAGCTTTTGGGCTATGGCCGCCGTTGCTTGCAGCAGTAGCGTCACCGCTACTATGATAATATATCTGTTTCTCATTTATATACAGTTTGTTTATTTTTTCTCTTTCAGTAATCTTATATAATAACATCCCGGCAACGGAGTGTCTCCTGTTGCGACAATCTTCACCTTCACTGTCTCCTTAGGTGTTTTCCCGTCGGCCTGCAACAGCATAGCGGTGTCTATCGGAACCTCCATATTGAAGAACCCGTTGTCATCGGCATTATCCGCCTTCTGCGGTATAGTGAATACCTTCAGCGGACTGCCGTCTATATAAACCGTAGCCACCCTGTTCCTGTCCGCCGTCACATATCGCATCATAAGCGACACCCCGTCTGTCATTCCTGCGGTGTTTGCCAACGTATATTGTATATAGCCGCCCTTCTGAGCGTCACGGAAGAACTCATCCCGGAAGGCCCCGCTATGGCTGTCGGGCGAATAGAGCGCATCGTGTCCCGCCTCGCTCTGCTGCTCTCCCGTAGCCACAAAGTCCAGCGTTCTGTCTGCAATAGCCTTTGCCTCACGGTCAGCCCGTGTCATATCGCTTTGCATAAACGCCTCTTTCGGTCTCTGATACCAATAGCACATATACCGCGCATGCTGTATCTCATAGAACGGTCTCAATGTCAGCGTGCCCCACTGACGTGTCTTATCATTACCGGCGTTATATGTGTCGGTAGTTATATTGAAACGCAGACGGCTGATGTCTGTCGGCGTCACACGCTGCAACAGGCTCTCACGGTTGCCCAGCAACAATGGCGCGGCAGACAACGGAAGCACCTTTCCACGCACTCCGAGCGAGTGACCCATACGGCTGTCATCGCCATATTCGTTGCGCAGCTGCTCGTATGGCAGCCCTGTTGCCTGCTCCTCAGCCCTGTCTGCCGCCGTAGTCTGTGCCGCAAAGAGTATCGGGCCATAGCGGAAAGCCACATAATCGGTATAGTTAGGGCATTCCTCGTAACGCAATGCCATCGGCAAGGCGACCTTTATCACATCGCCCTTTTTCCATTTGCGTGTCAGCATGGCGTATGACGCTTTTCCGGCCTCAACGTTTATGTCCTGCCGTTTGCCGTTTACCTCTATCGCATAACCCTCCGTTGTCCACTGCGGGTGACGTATGGCAATGGTGTAGTTGCCCGCTTTCTCCACGGTTATGGTTGTCGCCTGCTCGTATGGGAACGCTGTCTGCTGTGTCAGCGCAAAGTCTTTGCTCTTCAGCGTGCTTGCCGTGAATAGATTCACATATAGAGTCTGCCTGTCCTGATGTGAGTATATGAAATGGCCGTACTTGCTGTGGTTCTCCATGCCGGTACCTACGCAGCACCACATGCCTTGGTTCACCTGCGAATAGATACGGTATGCCTGCGGACGCAGTGATGTGAAGTATACGTATCCTCCTGTCTTCGGGTCTTGTGTGGACAGTATATGGTTCCACATGGCATACTCATAGAAGTCGGTATAGCGCGCGTCGTGAGTGTCATCAAACAGCATCTCCGACAGTTTCATCATATTATTGGTGTTACAGCTCTCCGGGCCATCCGCCTCTTTTATGTACTTCTCGCAGTTACTTTGGCTCAGGAAGTGCTCGTTTATGCTGTTGCCGCCTATGCACACGGTGCGGTTTGTCGCCACATCGCTCCAGAAGTTGCGTGCCGCCGCGCGATACTCGTCGGCGCTTTTGTCCTCCTGCGCTATACGTTGGAAACCGATGTATTTCGGTACCTGCGTGTTGGCGTGCTTTCCGTTCAGGAATGTGGTGTTATAGTTACAGTCCTCACCCTGCATTCCATTTACCATTACGGCGTGACTGTATTTCTTCGCTGCGTCAAGGTATCGCTTATCGCCAAACAGCTTGTAGGCATCCGCCAGCGTCTCGTTCATACCGCCGTGCTCGGAGTTCAGCACACTCTGCATCTCTGCCTCAGACAGGTTGCTGACCACGTTCACCGCCCAGTCGCATATCTCCTTATATGCGTCGCGCGCCGTCTTGTCGCCGGTATAAATCCATGCGTCACGCAGTCCGGCGAGTATCTTGTGCTCGCAGTAGAACGGCACCCATCCGCCGTATTTGTAGAACTCGCCGAGTTCTTTCTTATACAGCCCCGTCCATATTTGGTTTATCGGCTGACCGCCAACAAAGCCCTTCATGCCTTGTGTGTCGTTGACAAACGCCTGTTGACAGTCTTTGACTATGCCGAGACAGTAGTCCAGCCGCTCTTTCAACTGCTTCTTTGTCTCCTTATCGTCGGTAGCGGCGTATGCGAGAGCGAGTGCCGTAAGGTAGTGACCTCCGATGTGTCCCTCAAGCGACCACTCCGGCTGTCCCCAGTTCTTGAACGACGGATGTTTTTCCACCCAGCCGTAATACTTCGTGCCTTGCTTCTCATGCAGACCCGCCTGACGTATGAGTGGCGTCATGAGCCTGTCGGCATCATACTGCAACAGCAGCTTGTCATTGACATTCATAGCATTGAGCATGGGGCCGTCGAGCAGCCGTACCTCGCTAAGGTCAAAATGCTGCGGATATATTTGCGATTGCGCTTGTGCCGCGCAGGCCGACAATACGAGGGCCGCACAGGCGATATATTGTTTTGTTTTCATCACTTTCATTTGTTAATACTCTTTATAATTGTATGGTGTACATCACGAACGAGTACGGTTTCACGTCCACTGTCATGCGTTTCTTCATCTTCACGGTCTCCTCTACCGGCACCACCGGCTGGCACTCGTAGTTGTTCTCATCGTCCGGATTGCCTGATATGACAGTCTTGACGGCCTGTGCCTTCATGCCCTTGAACCGTGACAGGTCTATAGTTGCCTTGCGCTCGTCGGCCGATGCGTTGCATATCTTCACGTAAAGGCGGCGTGCCTTGGTGTCGAGAACCACAGACTGCTCCTGCATGTTTGTCTTCTCACCGTCAAACTTCACGCAGTCACCATAGTAATAGTTGCCTGATGAGCGGCCGAACATCTGCTGCACATAGTATGAGCATGTTAGGAACGGACGCTCATTGTCAAAGTATATGAGGTCAGGGTTCCAGTTTGTGGCGTTCTTGCGGGCAAAGAGCGGAGCGTATGATGTCATGCATACCACATCGCCGTTGCGCTCAACATGCAGCAGGTACAATGCCTCCGCCAGCGCATCGCGCAGCTTCTTGTCCTTGGAGGCATACTCGCCGAGGTACACCTTGGTCTTCCTGTCACGTGGATATTTGTCATACTGCCTGCTTGTCTCGAAGTAGTCGTGACGCTCATAGTAGTGCTCGTCGAGTATAGGCAGCCCTATCTCCTCCGCCAGCTTCCAGCCATTGTCAAAGTCAGGGTTTCCGGGATGTGAGCCGGGACCCGCCGTTCCCACTATAACAATCTCCGGATGCGCCTTCGTTATCTTATCATACATATACTTGAAACGCTCCGCAAACTCCGGCGTTATCTTCTCTTCGTTGCCTATACCGAGATACTTCAGATTGAAAGGCTTCGGGTGTCCCTGCTCGGCACGTATGCGCCCCCACTTGGTAGAGGTGTCACCGTTGGCCCATTCTATCAGATCGAGGGCGTCCTGCACCCATTCGTCCATCTCGCTCATAGGCACTACGTCCTGCGCCTGGTTCCTCATGCCCCAACCGCCGTTGGTTCCCTGGCAGCTGACACCACACGGCAGTATGGGCAAGGGCTGCATGCCCATGTCCTCACACATCTGGAAATACTCGTAGTAGCCCAATCCCACAGACTGGTGATAGCCCCATGTGTTTTTCAACTGGCGGCGCTGTTCCTTCGGCCCTATGGTAGTCTTCCAGCGATATGTGTTCCAGAAACCGTCACCACCGCCATGCACAACGCATCCGCCGGGGAAACGCATGAACTTCGGGTGCAGCGCTTCCAAAGCCTCGGCGAGGTCACGGCGCAGCCCGTGGCCTTTGTATGTGTCCTGCGGCATGAGCGAGATAGCGTCCACATCCATCACGCCCGTCGTAAGAACCAGCAGTCTCAACGCCGCATTGGGGCAGTCGGCACCGGCCTGCAGCGTACAGGCGTAGCGGTTCCACGCATTGCCTGATATGGTCATTGTGGTGTCGGCTATCACTGTCTGTTCCTTGCCCGGAGCCACCAATGCCACACGTAGCTGCTTGTCTTTGCCGTCAGCGTTGCGGGCAAAGAGCGAGAAATCGTAGCTTGCACCCTTCTTCACCGTTATACCGTCAAAGCCGTTGTTCTCCAATCCGAAGCCTGTCCAACCGTCAAAGTCGTAGTAATGCCCCACACGCTCTGTGCTGAGACGCATATAGTTGCGGTTGTTAGGGTGCAGCGGCTTCTCCTGCAAGGCCTCTATCATGCCGAGCGAGTGACCGGGACGTATCACCCTCCATGCCGTACCGGGTCCCCATCCGTCTCTCTCGGCGGGGCTGAACTCAAACGAGCCGTTCTGCAACAGCTCAGCATAGAGTCCGCCGTCGGCTGAAGAACTGATGTCCTCGAAGAATATGCCTATCAGCTCATCGCTTATCTGTTTGCCGCCTTCCGGCGCACGCATGCTTTTCTGCGCCTGCATGGTGAGGGCGGAGGACATCATAATCAGTCCCAATGATGTTGTCAGTAATTTCATAATTGAAATTGTTTAGGTTTTTATTATTTGTATTGAAATATCTCTCGTCACAGCAGTCATATTCCTGCTGTCCTGCAATCGCAGTGCCTTTACCGTGTAATCGCAGTGCTTTCAGCATGTAATCGGGCTGCCTTTACAATGTAATCAGGGTGCTTTTACAGAGCGGGCGGATATGGTGCCCGTACAGACACGACACCGGCAGTGTTCCAACGGTTTACCGCCTCTTAAATCGTGTAGATAAATTAACGAATGGTTTTAGCAGATATACCGGACACAACAACATGCGGCACGCAGCGCTCCACATGCCGCTATTATGCCACAAAGGTAGCATTTTTTTTTCGCATAGCGACAGTTTTTTGTGTTTTTAGTGGGAAATTGGGTGAAAATCATTACCTTTGCGCTTGCAAAAGCATTGCCGCCCCGCGCGGCGTGTATAATAATCGGGAATTTCGTCGTGCGCAACGGGCTACGCACCGTTTGCGTAACACGTTGCCAAGGCGGATGGAACCGCCTCTAAAACAGCCGTAATATGAAGAAAATAGGATTATTGTCTGATACACACGCACACTGGGATGAGCGTTACACACGTTACTTTGCCGACTGCGATGAGATATGGCACGCCGGTGACTTCGGTTCGTTGGCGGTGGCCGACGGTTTGCGTGGCATAGCGCCGCTGCGCGGTGTGCACGGCAATATAGACGGCAGTGACGTGAGACATGAATATCCTGAGACGCTACGCTTCCGTTGCGAGGATGTGGATGTGCTGATGAAACACATCGGAGGCTATCCGGGGCGCTATGACCGTTCTGTGATACGGCAGCTGTATGCCCGTCCGCCCAAGCTGTTCATTTCAGGGCATTCGCACATTACCAAAGTCATGTATGACCGTACACTGGGACTCCTGCACATCAACCCCGGCGCCGCAGGACTGTACGGGCAGCAACCCGTGCGCACACTTATACGCTTTACCATAGACGGAGCGGAGATAAAGGACTTGGAGGTAATAGAGTTAGGATAACGGTCAGAATACCCATACGCTGTTAACAATTACTAAAAAGACAGAAAAAACACATAATCGCAGGATTATTCCCGCCGATATTATCTATATATAATATACACTTTATTTGTTACCTTTGCAAGGTATAACAAAAACTAAACATTCATCTAACTACTACTTTTCTAATTATTTTTTATGCGAAAAAGACTAAACTCCATGCTGCTGGCTATGGCGGCTTTGGTGGCTATACCTGCACAGGCACGCGACACATATAACTTCAATAGCGACTGGAAGATAAACAAACAGAAGAAGACTGTCACGCTGCCCCATGCGTGGAACGAAGACGACACCTACAAAGTCGGTATAAAGGACATGCGCGGCGCTGCCGTCACCTACACCAAGGTGTTTGCCTTGCCACCGTCAGCACAGGGCAAAAAGGTGTTCATAGAGTTTGAGGGAGCGCGCCAAAGCGCCGAGGTATTCGTGAACGGACAGCGTGTGGGACTGCACGAGAACGGTGTTATGGCCTTTGGCTTCGACCTGACGCCATACATAAGCTACAAGGGCAAGAACACTATCGTGGTGAACACCGACAACGCATGGGACTACAAAGAGCGGGCTACAGGCTCCGGCTGGCAGTGGCATAACAACAACTTCAACGCCAACTACGGCGGACTGCCCAAAAACGTGTGGCTGCACGTGACCGAGAACGTCTATCAGACACTGCCGCTATGGAGCAATCTCAAGACTACCGGCACGTATGTTTACGCCAAAGACTTTGACATTGCGGGGCGGCAGGCCACCGTATGCGTGGAGAGTGAGGTAAGGAACGACACCGACACGCCGGTAAAACGCGCCATGGACGTTACGCTGACAGACCCTGAGGGGCATGAGGTATGCGCCTTTCGCAGTGCGGAGATAACCATACCCGCAGGAGGAAGCGCAGTGCTCAAGGCAGAACAGAGAGCCTACAACCTGCACTTCTGGAGCTGGGGCTACGGCTATCTGTATAAGGTCAAGACAACGGTGGGCGACGATGAGGTGGTAACCACCACCGGTTTCAGAAAGACCGCCTTCCGTAACGGATTGTTCTACCTCAATGACCGTGTCATGATGGTACACGGCTACGCACAGCGCACGAGCAACGAGTGGCCCGGTGTGGGCATGTCCGTGCCGGCATGGCTCAGCGACTACTCCAACAACCTGCAGGTGGAGAGCGGCGGCAACGTCGTAAGGTGGATGCACGTGACACCGTGGAAGCAGGACATCGAGTCGTGCGACCGTGTGGGTCTGATACAGGCCATGCCCGCCGGCGACGCTGAGAAGGACGTTGACGGACGCCGTTGGGAGATGCGCGAGGAGCTGATGCGAGACGCGATAATATACAACAGGAACAACCCAAGCGTGATATTCTACGAGTGCGGCAACCAAAAGATAAGCCGTGAGCACATGATAGCGATGAAAGCCATACGCGATGAGTTTGACCCCAACGGCGGAAGGGCCATAGGCAGCAGGGAGATGCTCGACCGCCCGGAGGCGGAATATGGCGGAGAGATGCTGTATATAAACAAAAGTGACACCAAGCCTATGTGGATGATGGAGTACTGTCGCGACGAGGCGCTGCGATGGTATTGGAACTCTTGGAGCTATCCGTACCATAAAGAGGGTGACGGCCCGCTCTATCGTAACGCTCCCGCTGATGCCTACAACCACAACAACGATGAGTTTGTAAGGGAACTCGTGGACCGTTGGTACGACAGTTGGCTGGAACGCCCCGGAAGCGGAACGAAAGTGAACTCCGGAGGCGTGAAAATCGTGTTCAGTGACACGCAGACACACGGCCGCTCTGCCGACAATTATCGTGTGAGCGGAGTGGTGGACCCCATGCGTGTGCCCAAAGACGCATTCTATGCCCACCGTGTCATGTGGGACGGATGGGTGGATGACCTGACGCCACGTACCTTCATAGCAGGTCACTGGAACTATAAGGCGGGCGAGGTGATACCTACAATATATGTGGTTTCAAACGCCGACAGCGCAGTACTCGTGCAGGGTGGCAAGAGAATAGCACCCACAGAACGACGCAGCAGATTCCTTAACGTATTCCGTAACGTGGAATATACCGACGCCACACTGCAGGCATTAGGTCTCGACAGCAACGGCAACACCATATCGGAATACACGTTGCAGACAACAGGCGAGCCGCACCACCTGCAGCTGACGGCCATAGAGAACCCAACAGGATGGAAGGCTGACGGCAACGATGTGGCCATAATACAGGTAGAAGTGGTGGACGAGCAGGGACAACGCTGCCCGTTGGCAAACCAAATGGTACGCTTCAAGACCAAAGGCGAGGCGGAATGGCGTGGCGGAGTGTCCAAAGGCTATGACAATCACGCCTTTATGGATACACTACGAGTGGAATGTGGCATAAACAGAGTTATGCTGCGCTCCACAACAAAGGCAGGAAACATAACGCTGACGGCCAAGGCTGAGGGACTGCCTGAGGCGTCAATCGTATTGAAAACGAATGCCGTGACAACCGATAACGGCCTTACGAGGTACATGCCGGCTGACGGTCTGAAAGGAATACTGACCAAAGGAGAGACACCGGACGGGCCGTCGTTCAGACAATGGCGCCGCGATGTGCAGATAGTCAGTGCCGAGGCAGGCAGCGGCAATGACCCGGCGCTAAGTTTTGACAGTAACGAGCTGACCGCATGGGAGAGCAAAAACGACCTCGATTCCGCATGGATAACATACAATCTGGCCGAAAGCACGCAGATAGACGATATATGTCTCAAGACAAAGGGATTCCGTCAGACGACCTATCCGATAGCGATATATGCCGGAGACACGCTGGTATGGGAGGGATGGACACCCAAGAAACTGGGATATATACACATACCTCTGAAGGAAGCGCCGGCCACATCGCGCATAACCATAAAGATGCGTGGCTCCAGTACCACCAGAGACGCTTTCGGAGCGGTGCAGGAGATGGACTCAAGCAACAACGAGAAGAAGGCAAAAGGTAACTATGCCTTGAAGATAATAGAGGCGCAGTTCCTCAAGAACTTATAAGAAACAGATACCACACATTACAAGAAACCAACGCACAGCAACAATGAAAAGAAAACTGTTTTATATAGCGGCAGGCGCAATGCTGATACTATCGGCGGGCGACGCCACGGCACAACGCATACAGCAACAGCTCGGACGCGGAGTGGTGACAGCCAAAAACGGCTCCAACGTATTAGTATCGTGGCGAAGACTGGCCCAGGAACCGGAGAACACACAATACAACGTGTATGTCAACGGCACCAAGGTAAACGCCTCGCCACTGACCAATACCAACTGGAAAACGACTTCCTCGGTTGTACCGACAGGCAGCAAAGTGACGGTAACGACCGTGATTAACGGCAAGGAGTCGGAGCAAAGCGCGGCATTCACGGTGCAGGACTTTGACTGCCGCAGTATGTTCATGGACATAAAGTTCACGGATTCCCCACTCGACGCATCGCAATTCAACACCTCTTACGTATGGCCCGCTGACCTGGACGGCGACGGTGAATACGATTATGTAGTGAACCGCATGAGTCTTTCAAATGCTCTTGACTGCTATGTAGAGGGTTATCTGCGCACAGGCGAGCATCTGTGGACGGTTAAGATGGGTCCGAACGAGCTGATATGCTCCGGACAGGACGATCAGATACTGGCGTATGACATGGATTGTGACGGCAAGGCCGAGGTGGTAATGCAGACAAGTGACGGCACACGCTTTTGGGATTCCGACGCAAAGGACTTCGGATTGTACGTCAATGGCAACACAACAGGTGACACCGACGGTGACGGTATCATTGACTATGAGACGCAAAGCAAACGCAACGCGCCAAGATACATGACCGTAGTGGACGGCATGACGGGACGCGAGAAGGTGTCTGTGGAACAGTCATACAACACATGGTATAACCGAACAAACCATGCGGCGCTAATGGGCGACGAGTATAACAAGCACGTTGGCCATGTGGGTGTGTTCTACCATGACGGCATACATCCCGCAATAGTGATGGAATGGCACACAAGAGGAACGGGAGGCGACCACCATTACTATAACATGGCGTTCGCATACGACTTCACAAGCGGCAAAGCGGCAAACTGGCACGAGCTGTTTAATGAGCCGACAGGCGGAGCAACATTCCACCAGATACGTGTGGCAGACCCCGACGGCGACGGGCGTGACGAGATGATAGAGGGCGGTTACACCATGGATCATGACGGTTCAACACTGTTTAACGCCGGAATAGCGCACGGAGACCGTTTCAGAACCACTGACATTGACCCGGAACGTCCAGGTCTTGAGACATTCGCCATACAGCAGAACGCCGGCGATATGCTTGGCCAGATTCTATATGATGCCGCCACCGGCGAGCCGATAAAGAAATGGTACCTGCCCGCAGTGGGTGACGTCGGACGAGGAGAATGTATAGACGTTGACCCAAGCCACTACGGATTGGAGATGTGGTCTACCATGGAGGGAGTGTATGACGCCAAGGGAGACAGGATACCGGAGCTGTCATCACGCTTCCCTACCGAAGGACTATGGTGGGATGGTGACCTTGACCGTGAGACTGTCGAGACCAGCGACAGCCACTATAATGTCTACATTAACGACTATTATAAAGGACGTCTCATAGAGATAGCAAAGCTGAGCGGCTACCGTTACGTCACGGTATATGCCAAAAGAGCCGCTTTCTGGGGTGACATAACGGGCGACTGGCGTGAGGAACTCATACTGCGCCATTTGGAAAACGGCGTATGTGTGGGCATTTCAGGATTCACAACAGACTACGCTACCGACATAAACAACATCTATTGTCTGCAGGAAGACCCGGCATACCGCATGCAGTGCACCACCAAGGGCTACTATCAAAGCCCCAACACGGGTTTCTATCTCGGCTATGACATGCCGCGTCCGCAGCTGCCCCCGGTAATGGTGACCGACGTGGTTGCCAAGGGTACCGGCACTTACACGGCCTATGACCACGCCACAACGAAGAGCTATAGCGACGGCATGAGCGTGCTATACGACCTCACTACCGATGCGGACATCAGCCTGAACAGTGAGATGAAGGCTTCAACCGTATATATGATGCCTGTCAAAGGCCATGACATAACCGTAGGCGGAAGCGGAAGTTTCGGCGGCGACGGGGATATTTGGAAAAGCCAACAGGGCTGCATGACGCTCAATGTGCCTATAAAGACAAGCGGCAAGGTGTTCATAAGCGAGGGTACTCTGTGTATGAACGCCGACATAACGGGTGACGTGGAGCTGCGTGCCAGAGGCAATCTCGCAGGTAATATGACCATTGGCGGCACGCTAACCATAGAGGGTGCCCTCAACTATGCGGAGGGATGTCTCATGCCTCACGGCACCATCACATTCGCAAAGGGGCTTGAACTCAACAAACATCTGTTCATAGAGTATGCGACAACAGAGGATCTGATAAAGGTTAACGGTAACCTTACCGTCAAAGAGGTGCCGACCATCACCGTGAAGTTTGACAACCGTGAACCGGGACGCTACAAACTGATAGAATATACCGGCGAGATGCAGGGCGACGCAGCGGCGTTTAAGGTGCGCGGAATGACCGGATATTCATATAATATAATAAATGAGGACGGTGCGATATGGCTGTGCATCAACGACCAGCGCAATGCGGCCGAGAACGTATATTGGACAGGAGCCGTAAACGGCGCATGGGATTTCCAGACTGATAACTTCAACATTGAGGGCAACGCCACAACGTTTGTGGCGGGCGACAAGGTGATATTTGACGACGCAGCCATAACAACCGGGGTTGATATGCCTGAGATGATGCCTGTAGAAGGCGTGGAATTCCGCAACGAGACAAAAGAATACACCGTGAACGGCGACGGAGGATTCAGCGGAAACGGCGGATTGGTGAAGAACGGCAACGGCAAACTGACCCTGAACACAGCCAAGAGCGACTATAAGGGCGCCACAATAATAAATGGTGGCACCGTGACCGTGAAGGAATTGTCCGACGGCGGCATAGCAAGCTCATTGGGTGCGGCCTCAGCAGACGCTGCCAATCTGCAGATAGGCAAGGCTACACTCATAATAAACAACACCAACACCGCCACCAATCGCGGTATAACACTGACCGACACGGCAAGCGTGCAGATAGCAAGCGGAACGGCATCTCTGAAAGGTATTGTAAAAGGTAAGGGCACATTGGTTAAGAAAGGTGCCGGACAGCTGAACATAACATACGCCGGAAGCAACACATGGGCAGGCGGCACGATACTCGAAAACGGTACGCTGGCAATGGGTTCGTGGAACACTACCTTCGGTATCACGACATCGCCCATAACGGCCAAAGGCGGAACCATACGGCTATTCGACTGCAACTCATCAAGCACCATACCCGTATTCAACAACGCTCTGGAGGTAATCAAAGGCAAAACGTTGTCACTCATCGGCGGCAGCCGATGCAAGGTGCAGGGCAAACTAACCGGCGAGGGCACAATAAAAGTATCGTTCCCTTACGTGCGTGGCGATGTATCCACAGACATGTCAGGCTTCAAAGGCACCTATGAGGTAACCTCAGGGCAGTTGCGTCTGATAGGCGGCGCAGACCTTTCGCAGGCCGGGCTGAAACTCAATACCGGCGTGTATGTGGCGCATTACAAAAGCCAAAGCGGTACGGAAGAGAACAAAACCACGAAGATTGGCAACCTGTCAAGCACGGCAACAGACTGCACTCTATCCACAGGTACATGGAACATAGGCTATGACAACACCAACAGCACATACGCCGGAGTGTTCAATGGCAATGCCACAATAAGCAAATACGGCACAGGAACACTGACACTGAGCGGTGCAAGCCAAGGTAAAGTAAACATAAACGAAGGCATTGTGTCGCTGCGCAACACCGCACAAGAGACTACTACCGGTCTCATAACAATCAACAATGGCGGCATGGTGATAGGCAACGGCAAGGCAGCAAACATTAAGGTGAACAAAGGCGGAACGATAGGCACAGGCTCATTGGTCACCTCCACGTTGTCAACAACGCTCACTATAACCGGCAACCTAACCGTGGCAGAGGGCGGTAAGGTGCGCATCCGTATGCGTAAGAGCGGGCAGAACATACGCAACGACGCATTGTCTGTGGCCGGCAACGTAACACTCGACAGCCCAGTGTTCAACATCACGCCGTTCTCCGGAGAGATAGAGTTTGCCGATGGCAACGAGATTAAGGTATTCCCCGGCAGCGGCAGCATAACGCTGACAGGCACACCGGTGTTTGAACCATCCGTACCGGGTGCGGGATTCAAATGGGATTACTCCACACTGACTACCGACGGTGTGATACGTATAGCAGCAGACCCGACAGGAGTGGGCAGCGTCAGCGATGACATAACAACACGCAACAAAGTGTATGACACCGCGGGACGCAAACAAAACGCTGTCAACGCCAAAGGAATATACATCATAAACGGCAAGAAGATAGCTAAATAACAAAACACGAAACGACTCCGCCGCATTGAGGATA
Organism: uncultured Prevotella sp.; assembly: GCA_964599665.1. Lineage (GTDB taxonomy): Bacteria > Bacteroidota > Bacteroidia > Bacteroidales > Bacteroidaceae > Prevotella. The sequence continues at coordinate 49,008 of CAZRGO010000013.1, read as the reverse complement.
CGCCATGTTCCTTAATGCGGCGGAGTCGTTTCGTGTAATACCCGCAGCCTGTACTACCTCAGTTTGCCATACTCTTCGTCTGTGACCGGCTCCAACCATTCATTTGAAGCATCCTCACCCGGCACCTCAAAGGCAAGATGAGCGAACCAGCTGTCAGCAGCAGCGCCATGCCAGTGCTTCACGTTGGCGGGGATATTAATAACCGTACCGGGCAGAATCTCGCGCGCAGGCTGTCCCTCCTGCTGATACCAGCCGCGTCCGGCCACCCCCACCAGCATCTGACCGCCACCCTTTGACGCACGGTGCACATGCCAGTTGTTGCGGCATCCCGGCTCGAAAGTAACGTTAAAGAACGGTATCTGCTCGCCGGATACAGGCGCAAGATAGCTGTTTCCGATAAAGTATTTGGCATAAGCCGCATTCGGCTCACCTATCGGGAAAATCATCTCACGCTGAAAAGCAGCCTTGGCATCAGTGCCTTTCTCGTCTTCCGCCCACACATCCTTGGCCAGACGGAAAGCCGCCCATGCCTTGGGCCAGCCGGCATAGAAACCTATATGCGTTATAATCTCGGCTATCTCAGTGCGTGTTATGCCGTTCTTTTTGGCTTCCTGAAGATGAAAGCCCAGCGAACTGTCAGTAATACCCTGACTGATAAGCGACGTAATCGTCACCATACTGCGGTCACGTCTTGAGAGTTTGTCAGTACGGCTCCATACCTCGCCAAAAAGAATGTCATCGTTCAGTTCGGCAAACTTGGGGGCGAACTCACCGAGTTGCGCGCGCCCCGCCGTTTGGTTGGGATTGACTTCTGTCGCAGTAAGTCTTGTGGGATTCTGTGAATATGCCATTGCAATGCTTTTAGTTAGGATTAACAGTAAAAATATTCGTTTCATCATACATTCGGTTGGAGAGGTCCATAAAAGTAGGATGCTGTCGCACCGCCGTCTATAAGGAAATCGGCGCCGGTGATAAACGCACCTTGCGGACGCATGAGCAGTTCGGCAACGTTTGCCACCTCGTCTGCCGTGCCGGGGCGTCCGGCCGGACATTTGGCAAACATATTCTTGTAGAAGTCACCTCTCGGGCCGTTAAACTCATCTATTGCAAGTGGAGTAACTATTATACCCGGAGAGATGGAGTTTATGCGCGCGCCGCGTTTCCCCCAGTTGACGGCTTCGGCCATTACGCGCTTCACGTTGCATCGCTTTGCCATCTGATAGGCATGGAGAGTGTTTTCTATATTCTCCGGCTGAAGCATGGGTAGCGAGAGAAGTTCATCGGCCGGAGTCATCGCAAGCATACGGTCCTGTTCCGGTGTCAATGCGGGCATACGGTGTCCCGACTGACTGGAGACAGTCACACCGGTACCGCCGGCAGCAATCACCTTACCGACTTCTTCCAACAAAACAGCAGTGCCGTAAAGGTCAACCTTAAGGATTGCATCTACCGGGGCTTGCGAGGGAGACACGCCCGCAGCGTTAACCAACATGGTTATATCACCATATCTATTGGCTTCGGCAATAATATCCTTTATTGATTCGCGAGAGGACAACTCCATTTCAACTGCCGTGCAGTCAAATCCGGCATTGTTCATTATCCCGGCTATCGCCTCTGCATTACCTATATTCTTGTCACCGATGACAATCTTCATTCCGTAGCCAAGACGGCGGGCTATTGCCATGCCTATCTGTCCGGCACCGGCAAGTATCATTACATTTTTTCTCATAATCAGTAGCGTGCCTGATGACACCTTTGGGAAATGTTGGTTTGTCAATATTTCAATTTCATCTTCAGTTCCGTCAGCCAGCCATTGACTTTCTTTTGTGCTGCCGCCCGATTCTCCTGCGCAACCCGCCCCTGTATGGCGAGACCTTTTCCTACAGCGACGTCCGCCCCCTTGCATGCCGTGGCGATATAACGCTCCGTGGCAGACAGTCCGCTACCCTCGTGCGTACAGAACGGCACCACAGTCTTGCCCTGCCAGTTGTGTTTCTCAATGAAAGTGTAAACGGCCATGGGCATATCTCCCCACCAGTTGGGGTAGCCTATGAATATGACATCATAATCCTCCACGGCAATATCCCCCTTTATGGCAGGGCGCGCGCCGGCCTCCTGCTCCTTTTTGGCAATATCAACACAGTCGTCATAGCCCGCGGGATAGGCCTTGACAGGCTCTATCTCAAATAAAGTCCCACCCGTAGCGGCGGCTATCATCTCCGCCACAATACAGGTATTACCCTTCTCAATGTTCCCCACTCCATAATTCTCGCCTGTCCGTGAGAAGTAAGTCACCAATACTTTACGCTGTTCCATACCGTCATTCGTTTTAGATGCGCTGCCCGTACACGACACCATATTAAGGGCCGAGAGCAACATAAGCAGCATAGTCGTTATTTTCTTCATAATATATCTGTTAATGTTATTAATGTGTTGCCGACGCCATCGCACCGCTATCTGTCCTCACGATACTCGCCCGGAGTACACCCTACCTCACGTTTGAAGAGACGGGTAAAGTGCTGCGGATACTGGAAACCCATATCGTATGCTATCTCACTCACGCTGTCCGCAGAACCAAGCAGGCGCTGTTTGGCCGTGCTTATGACCTTACGCTGTATATACTCCTTTGCAGTACGCCCCGTCTCACGCTTTATCAGGTCGCCAAAGTACCCCGGCGACAGACACACCATATCGGCAAACGCCGCCACCGACGGCAAGCCCTCGCGCCGTGGGCGGCCGCTATTGAAATAATCCGCAAGCAGTTGCTCAAAGCGGGACAATATATCACTGTTCACTTTCTCACGTGTACAGAACTGCCTGTCATAGAAACGCAGACAATAATCCAGCACCATCTCTATCTGCACGCAAAGCAACTGGCGGCTGTGCTTGTCCACAGGATATGACAGCTCAAACTCAATCTTCCTCAGACAGTCCGTTATAATGTCACGCTCAGGCTCCGACAGATGCAACGCCTCATTCTCCGAGTATTCAAAAAACGTATACCCGCCAATCTTCGCCCCCAGCGATGTGCCGTGAATCAGATCAGGATGAAACAGCAATCCCAAGGCATGTGTGGGCGGAGCATCATCGGGCATGTCCACCTCCACGGTCTGTCCGGGAGCAAAACACACTATCGTGCCGTCCTGATAGTCATAGGAACGACGTCCGTAACGCAGCCTGCAGCCCTCGCCCCTCTTTAGAAACACGGCATAGAGGCCATAGTTAAGCCGCACATGGTTAAACCTGTATTTAGCGGCAGACGTATCAACCACCGTCACAAGCGGATGGCGTGTAACCAGCCCCATGCCACGGTTATAATCGTCAATACTATCTATCTGTATGATATCCTTCATAATTCCACACTCTGTTTTTCGTTTGCAAAGATACAACTTTCCCAACGATAATCCTATACCCGAATCACGATTATCACTACCAATATTCAGGAAATTGCCACAAGCAGACATTTATCGGCACAAAGATACTAAAAAAATCGTCATACAACCTTAGCGACACGCTTTATTATGACGACAAAACACGACAATACACCAGACAAACCACAATCAACAACGACAGGCATATTGGTCACAATTTATAGTTTTACTCCCGGAACCATGTTCTTTTTTACAACAACATATCACATTGCCATTAATCCGTCGCTGTTGCTTACACTATGATTTTTACCACCCCACTGAGAATGTTGTATTTGAAAAAAATATCTACCGAAGAGCAAATACCGCAGAAATTGGGCAAAACGTATATCAATAAGATTCAACCACTTATAAAAACAGAGGCGAAAACACAGCCTAAAATCGAACGTTTCCGGCTGCAAAAGCTATCGGATTACATTGCAAAAGCTATCTGATTGAAACACGAAAACAGCCCGATTACATTGTAAACGCTATCCAATCACAGCGTGATTTGCACCCGATTGCGTTTTGCAAGCCCCACGCACACAGATTCATCCTGTCCGGATATTCTATTTCGCATTTTCAAATCGTCATTCTCCAAAAAGCAAGATGTAAGAAAAACGACTGCAATCATAGCATTTTGTCAAACGGGCAATATCGCCGCACATATCCAAAAGAGCTTGTAAAAGACATCAGACGATACAGAAAGCCCCTATCTTAATTAGAAAGAAATAAGTGTTTTTGCATAATCAGGGTTAAACGAAAGCGTCAACTATTTTTAATCTTTCAACGCACATATCTTTCTTCTCATTTTGATATATTGCTTCAATTCCTCTTCTTTTTCCTGTAGTATAAGAGAATTAATAGATTGGGATTGATATGTATCGTATATAGATATTCTTATAACAGGAACACCCGTTACCATAGAATATACATCTTTTGCAAAATCATAAAAAGCTCGTTGTTTCCACCGTGATGGGCCATTACCGTCCAAGTCTCCTTTGTTTGAACTAATACCATATTGTTTGTCAGAGGAAGGATTATTCCAGTATCCACCATACATACAACATTTTGCTTCATAGTCTATACAATATTGTTGATAGTCTGTAACATTAAAATTTTTCCAATCTTTATATATCGGAGAATTTAACGTTATCAAACGATATCTATTGAAATGATTTTCCTCGTCAAGTTCAATAATACAATCCTCTAAATCAATATCATATTTACCAGTATTTAATGGAGTTTTTTCCTCTATCCCTCCTAAAGTTCTATACATTTCAGTCATAAAATCATAGAAGTCTGTGTCTTTAAAAAAATTATAGTTGGGCTTACTATGATTTCCTTTATTGTATAATGCCTCACAAATTTCTTTCAAAAAATCCTCTTTCTTTGCCATAATTTAACGTGAATTATTTTATAAGTAAGTTATTTTCGTATAAATATTATGGTTTCAAAGCCTCCGCCACTATCTCTGCTATCTTTGCGGCTCCCTTTTCATTGGGGTGTATGCCGTCGCCCTGTATGTTCTTTTCCGGCTCAGTAAAGAGGGTGTGCAGATCTATAACCTGCAGCTTGTTCTTCTTGGCTAATTTCCTTATTGCGGGTATCTGGAAGTTGACTATCACGGAGTCGCTTATGCCCCATGTGGACTTGATGGCCGGAATGGGTGTGCAGAGATATATCTTCGGCTTCGAGGGCAGGGCTTTCAAAGTGTCTATCATGGCCTGATAGTCCTTTACGTAACTGCGCTCCATCACCTCGCGGTTGCCCGGTTTGGTGTCGTTGGTGCCGAGTTTTATTATCACTATGTTCGGGTTGTAGGCCTTGGCGTCCTGCCATCCTAACTCACGGGTGTATGGTCTGTCGCCGCCGTTGACCATGGTACGGCCGCTAACCCCGAAGTTGCGCACCTCATAGCCTCTGCCAAGCTGTTTGCGTAGCATGGCGGGATAGCCTAATTGCCCGGACATGTCTATACCGGAGCCGTCGGTTATGCTGTTGCCTATGCAGGCCACCTTCACGTCACCGGCCGCAGGCATGCGGGTATCTTCCAGCCATTGCGAAAGGTCTGACAGCATACGGTCGTGGTATTTGTATGTTGTTCTGAAGCCGAAGCCGTGGCCGCCTGACGGGTATATGTGCATCTCGCAGGAGTTACCGGCACGGCGCATGGCGGAATAGTATGCCACACCGTTGGTGACCGGGGGCACGGCACGGTCATCGTTGGCAAGGAGAATGATGGCGGGCGGCGTGAGATGACGGCGCACGGCATTGAAGTTGCTCCACTCTTTCTGCAGGTTTTTGTCGCCACGGTTGTCGCCAAGAAATCCCACTACGGAGCCTTTGTGCGTCTCACGCTCATTCATTGACACTACGGGATAGAACAGTATGCTGAAATCTGGACGCACATCATAGGGGGCATGGGTAGAGACTGAGGAGGCGAGATGGCCGCCTGCCGAAAAACCCATAATGCCAACGTTACGCGGATTGACATTCCACACGGCGGCGGAGTCACGCACCGTTCTTATGGCCTGATAGGCATCGGAGAGCGGTATGTTGCGGTTGCCGTTGGGCATGCGATACTGCAAGACGACATAGGCAATGCCTTTGGCGTTGAAATATTCCGCCCAGTCGTGACCCTCGTTCTGCATAGAGAGATGGCTGTAGCCGCCTCCGGGACAATCTACGACAGCGCGGCCGTTGGCCTTTGCCGCCGCATCGGCAGCAGGCAGATAGACAGTAATTTCCGAACGGCCGTCGGATGAGTTTTTCATTACGAACTTGCGTGCCGTATTTTGGGCTGTAGCCGATAGCGACAGGACTACGAGAAAAATGGCTGATAATTGTTTAAGCATTGTTATTGTCAATTAGTTTGGTTTTGTTATCATGGAATATGTGGCGCCGGTCGATACCGCACCCAATGCAAAGTTAAATATTTTGCCGCACAACACAAAAAAACTCGTGCAAAAATGTCAAAAAACAAGGCAAATGCTTGGTTATTGAAAAAAAATACATAACTTTGCAGAAACAAAACGAAGTAATCATTACATCTACAACAACTAACTTTATACAATGAGGAAATTTCTACTGACTATTGCCGTGACCCTTATCACGGCCGTTGCCGTCAAGGCGCAAAGTGTCAAGGCTACATGGGGTTTCAATGACTTATCTAATCTTGGAAGCTGCGCCATAACAGGCGATGCAGCGGCCATTCCGCTTGTGAGCGGCAGCTATGCACTTGGCTCCAACCTTACGGCAACAGACCTTCTGACAGCCAGTAACGCCGATGAGGGATACACAGCGGTGACATACGACACTCCGTTTACGCAGCTGAAGCCATCGGCACAGGTGTCCGGCGTTAGCTCAGGGCACAACGTGGCCGTCGGCGTAACGCCCGCCACGGGACATAAGTTCAAGCCAACTAAGGTATCGTTTGATGCCTGCAAGGTCGGAACCGACGGCGGAGGCATCACGGTGCGCGTAAAAGAAAGTGGTGGAATAGAGACGGAACTGGCGGCCGTGACACCGTTGCGCAACAAAGTTACGAACGGGAACAGCAACGGATACAGCCACCACGAGTTTTATGTCAATAACTTCAACGTAGAGGGAAAGGCTTTCCTGCTGATGATATATATCAACGGTGTGGCCACAACCAAGACGATGGCATTGCGCAACCTTTGCATAGAAGGCGAGGTAGACTCCAAGATTTATACGGCGGGTGATTTCATTACATCGCTGACCTGCATGGCAAAGACGGGCAATAACGCCCCGACGGAGGTGTCGCTGCTGGACATTGTGAAAGATCTCAAATACGGCGACAACGTACGTTACACCACAAAGCTGTCGGCAGAGCCTACGGATTTTAATGTCACTCTGAACGAAGAACTGGCAGAGGGCTGCACGGCTGCAGTGGAGTATGCCGACCGCAACGCTACCGTTACAGTGAGACGTGGCGACGAGGTGAAGATGACAGTGACGGTAATGTTCAACATTGCCACAAGACCCGCAAAGCCGGAGGCCACACCTCTGAAACGTGGTTTGATGGCATTGCACCAGGCATCAGGCAACCTCGTATCGTGGAGAGCGAGGGCTAACGATGACCGCAACCTGAAATTCAGGCTCTACAGGGGCACAGCCTCAGCGCAAAACGTGAAGGTGAACAGCGGAAAATTCATAACAGGCAAAACAAACTTCTTCGACACTGGAGCGACAGCGGCTAACTATTACAGATTAGAGGTTATAGATGCCGACGGCAATATAATAGAGACTGAGGTGAGCGGAAAGACCTGGGACAACCAGACACTGTACATACCGCTGAAAGACGGCGCGCCGACTGACCCGTCGGGCAACGGTGCCACATACACACCTAACGACGCATCATATTGCGATATGGACGGAGACGGAGAGTATGAGATCATACTTAAGTGGAGCCCATCAAACGAAAAGGACGCCGCCAGCAGCGGAACGACATCTAACGTATTCTTTGATTGCTACAAGATGGACGGCACACGTCTGTGGCGTATAGACATGGGGCAGAACTTCTTCGCATCGGCTCACACCATGCAGTTCATAGCATGGGACTTTGATGGCGACGGATATGGCGAGTTTATGGCCAAGACCGCACCCGGAACAATAGACGGACAGGGCAACTATGTGCTTTTAGGCAATGACGACCCGAAGGCGAACCTGAAGAGCGGACGCGGCAAACAGGACCACGGCTCGGAGTATATAACGGTATTTGACGGCACAACAGGTGCAGAACTCGCCACGATACCTTACCACACCGACTACACAACGGGCAAGAACTACTGGGGAGACTCTAACCAAAACCGCTCCGAGCGTTACCTTGCGGCAATAGCATGGCTTGACGGTCCGGAAGGAAACCCGTCGCCAATATTCGCAAGAGGATACTACAGCGGAGCGTTCGTCGGTGCATACGATTGGGACGGCGAGACGCTGAAAGAGCGTTGGGTAAGCCGCAACACGACAAGCGGACAGGGCCTTTGGGGCGAAGGCGCACACTGGATAAGCGTGGGTGACTGTGACGGCGACGGCAAGCAGGATATTGTCTATGGCTCTGCGGCACTGAAGAGCAACGGAACATTGCTCTACAGAACCGGAATGGGACACGGAGACGCACTGCATCTGAGCGATTTCGTACCGGAGAACCCCGGTCTGGAGGTGTTCATGTCGCACGAGAAAAGCCCATACGGCGCAGACCTGCGTGACGCTAAGACCGGAAAGATATTGCTAAGACAGACAGCGGGAGGCGACACCGGACGCGGAATAATGGCACACTTCAACCCTGAGGCGGAAGGGGCGTACTTCCAACACAGCGCCTCAAAGGCACTGTATGACTGGACAGGAGCCACGGTAAACGCAGAAGTAACGCATGGCGGCGGCGCATCGCTGAACAACCGCATATACTGGAACGGTACACTGGCCGACGACTTCTATGACAAGTCGGTGCTTGAGGAGTATAATGTGGATAGCAAAACGTTCTGGCGCATGCAGGTGAACGGCGGAAACTATACCATAGGTACACTGAACAACAGTTCAAAATACAACCCATGCGTATTGGGAGACATACTCGGTGACTGGAGAGAGGAAATCATAACATGGACACAACAGGCAGACGGTACATATAATCTCATAATAAACGCAACAAACTATGAGACTCCTTACACTGTGCCTCACCTCATGGACGACCTTAACTATCGTGCGCAGGTGATAAACCAGAACTGCTGTTACAACCAGCCGCCGCACCTCAGCTACAACCTTCGTAACTCAAAGAAGATAACAAGGCAGTGCTTTGAGGTGGAGCCAAAGGCTGAGATAGACAACGGAGGCACAAAACTGGGTAAGTATTGGGATTGTTTCTACACCACATATCCGGTTATTCTGCCTGAGGGCATAACGGCATGGAAGGTGACTTCACGCACAACGACAAACGCAGTGGACACTATAAAGATTACAAAGCTGAAGCCGGGAATAGCGATACCTGCCAACTCAGGCATCATCTATAACTCAACCACGCCGGAGGTGACATTCGTACCGACCACAAAGACGGTGACAGCGTTGACATCATCAACGATAAACGGTTCTTACTGCGACTCAACAATGGTAGCGGCAACCGACACAAGAGGATATTATGAGTTCCGCAACGGAAACAGAGGACTGGGATTCTATCTGGCGGACGGCAAGACGATAGAGGGAGGAACGGGATTTGCGGTGCTGACAGGTACCTCGGTTAACCCGCCTGCTGACTCCTATGTGCTGGGAGACTGGTGGAATCCGACTTACACAACAGTAATGGAGTGCATTGCTGACGAACAGAAAGAGCGGCAGGATGATGCCATATACAATCTGCAAGGCGTGAGGTTGAATGCCATTCCCAAAAACGGAATATATATACGCAACCACAAAGTGCACGTGAAGTAGAAAAAACGGCATGGAGAAATGACGTGCCACCGGTTATAATGACATTCTGTGCCGGTGGCGACACAAACTCCTTACACTGATGAGACACCCGATACACCGGCCCTTATGGCTTGCGCTGACAATGTTTGCGGCAGGCATTATAACGGGAGAGGTATCGGGTGTTTCTTGCGTGTTGCACGAAACGGGAGCAGGAATAGCGCTATGGGCGACGCCGGTATTACTGGCTCTGACAGCAATGGTGCCCACAATACGGCAACGGCACGCGACAACAGCCACGGCAATGCTACTGACAGCGGTGTTCGCCACAGGGATTTTAAGGACGAACACGGGCGGCAGCGGAACGGAAAAGCGGGCAGAACGGACGGGTACAATGGAATATGTGGCACGGCATGCGGACACGCAACGGGCCAAACTGAAAGGAATATATAAGGAGATAGGACTGCGGGGAGACGAATATGCAATAGTGGTGGCAATGACGCTGGGCGAAAAAGAGGATACAAGCCAACGGCTGAAAGAAGCATATCGCAACAGCGGAGCGGCGCATATATTCGCACTGTCGGGTATGCACATGAGTATATTGTTTTTCTTTCTTTGCTGCATTATCCCATACAGAAAACACCCCCCCATATCAGCCGTGGTGCTGACAGCGGGAATATGGGCTTATGTGATGCTGGTAGGGGCACACCCCTCGGTGGTGAGGGCGGCGACAATGCTGAGCATATACATTCTGTTGACTGCAGCGGGCAGACGAAACGGCAACAGAACAGTATTGCCTGCAACGGCATTTCTGATATTGATCGTAAAACCGGAGTGGCTGTTTGACGTGGGGTTCGAGATGTCATTCGCCGCCGTAACGGGCATAGCAACGTTCTATCAGCCATTATATAAGATACTGGATTTCAGGCCATACCGCAGTAAACGGCCGTGGTTCATGCAACGAAGGCACCGCAAAATACGCTACATGGCATTGCTGGAAGAACTGGTACACAACACCATAATACGCATAGGGGCATGGATATGGGGACTTACAGTGTTGTCCATAACGGCACAGACGGCCGTGGCACCGCTCATAGCATTGTACTTCGGGAGTGTAAGCCCCATGTTTTTACTGAGCAGTTATGTAGTGTCGCCGTGTGCGTTGCTCATCATACCGCTAGCAATAGTGGCGGTGGCGCTATATGGAGCCGTAACGTTGCTGCCGTGGCTAACGCCTCTTCTCTCCCTGTGCGTATGGGCATTGAGCACAGTTGCGGGCATACAGAACGCCGCGATACTGAAGATTGCGGCCATAGGAACATAAAAACACAAAACAATGTTATCAAATATAATACATGATTTCCGGCGACATCTGCGACTGTTGCGGGGTTTGTCGGCCAATACTCTCGAGGCTTACATGCACGATGTGGGAAAGTTGACAGAGTGGTGTCAGGAGGAACAGAAAGACCCCGTGACGCTGCAACTGAGTGATCTGGAGGAATTCTCGGCGTCGCTCCACGACCTTGGCATCGCATCGTCAACACATGCACGCATACTATGCGGCGTTAGGGCATTCTATCACTTCCTTGAACTGGACGGATATATAGAGCAAGACCCGTCTGAACTATTAGAGTCGCCGATAAAAAGCCGCCATCTGCCGGAGGTATTGCTGACTTACGAGGTGGACAGACTTGAAGAAGCCGTGGACGTGACAAAATGGGAAGGACACCGAAACAGAGCCATAATAGAGGTTTTGTTCTCGTGCGGATTGCGTGTATCGGAACTGATAACGCTGAAATTATCGCAGGTGTACGAGGAAGAGGGCTTCATAAGAGTAATGGGAAAAGGTGCAAAAGAGCGTCTCGTACCAATATCAGGAGCGGCCTTGAAAGCTCTGCACCTGTGGTATGAATGCCGCAAACAGATGAAAATAAAGCCCGGAGAGGAGGACTATGTGTTCCTGAACAGGCGGGGAGCACACCTGACACGCACCATGATATTGATAATGGTGAAACAGACTGCAGCGGATGCCGGAATAAAAAAGACAATATCGCCGCACACACTGCGCCATTCTTTTGCCACAGCACTGCTGGAAGGAGGTGCCTCGCTGCGTGCCATACAGGCCATGCTCGGCCATGAAAAGATTGGCACCACACAGATATACACACATATAGACATGTCAACCCTGAAACGGGAGATAGAGGAACATCACCCAAGGAACATCAAATTCGCACAGGAGAACAACGTATAAAGAACACAACCACATATATTTACACAAGAAAGGCATTCCGTTTCCGTGGTACAACATAAACCATACCGGCAGAAACGGAATGCCTTTCTTGCGTGTTCTACACCTTAATTCTTTATCCAAAGAAGCCCGGCTGGGTGTATTCTATGCCTAACTCCTTGTCAACGGCGGCGAGTATGCCCTGCACCTGTCCTAATGCGAACATACGTCCGAGGAATGAGTAACCGGCATTGTAGCCCTTATCCTCATCGCCAAGCATTGTCATGCCGTGATCCACACGCATGGGCAGTTTCTGCGTCGCGGGCTTTCGGGTAGCCATACGGCGCTGTTCCTCTTTCTCAAAGATATGCGCAAGGGCAACAAGGTCTGCACGTCCGCCCAAGTGACTGGCCTCCGTAAAGTCGCCATTGGGGAAGATAAAGCACGAACGAAGATGCACAAAGTGCGTACGCTCATGGTATTTCTCCGCCAAAGCGGTAATATCGTTGTGTCCTCCGGCCGACAACGAGCCCGCACAGAATGTGAGTCCGTTGTGAACGTTCGGCACCGCGTCAAGGAACCATTGTATATCGGCGTCGTTGTTGACTATACGTGGTAGCCCGAGAATCGGGAACGGAGGGTCGTCGGGATGCACACACATATCAATGTCATACTCATCGCATATAGGCATGATAGCCTCCAGCCATGTCCTCATATTATCCTGCAGCTGTTCCTTGGTCACCCCGTCGTATAGGGCAAGCAATTCACGGAACAATTCCACCGGTTTCTCATCACCTTCCTTGAAGTTTCCGCTCACAAAGCCCTGCGTTTTGATAACAATCGTTTCCACCAGGTCGTGGTCATATTCCGGTGTTGCCTTCTCCTTTATATCCTTAACCTCCGCCAGTATGTCACGATTCCAGGCGGCATGCGCCTCGTTGAACTCCTTCCACTGCTGTTCCGCTCCCTCACGCTTCAATATATGTATGTCGAAATAAGCGAACTCCGCCCAGTTAAAGTATAGATTGCTTGAGCCATTGGGGTTATCATGCAACAGATCCGTACGCGCCCAGTCAAGCACCGGCATAAAGTTATAGCACACACAGTGTATGCCTTCCTTTCCGAGATTGGCGAGAGACTCCTTGTAAACCTCTATCTGCTGCTCACGATCAGGGCCTCCGTACTTTATCGTCTCAGTCACGGGAAGCGACTCCACCACTGACCATCGCATGCCGTAAGACTCTATATACTCTTTCAGGTCACGTATCTTCTCACGTGTCCACACCTCGCCGAGGGGCACATCATGCAGTGCCGTCACTATACCCTCAACGCCTATCTGCTTCAACATGGCAAGAGTAATCTTGTCATTCTTGCCAAACCATCGCCATGTTCTTTCCATATTCCTTCGGATATATTACATTGCCGTTACGTTAAATCCTCCATCTACCACTGCCACGGTGCCGGTTACAAACTTCGCAGCGTCAGACATCAGGTAGTGTATGGTGCCGCACAGTTCCTCCGGCTCACCCATTCTTGAGAACGGTGTCTGTCGTATCACGGCCTCACCGCGAGCCGTAAACGAGCCGTCGGGATTGGTAAGGAGCGCACGGTTCTGCTCCGTTATGAAGAATCCCGGTGCTATGGCGTTCACCCTTATGCCCTCACCGAACTTGCGAGCCGCCTCCTGCGCCATCCAACCGGTAAAGCTGTTGATACCCGATTTGGCCGCACTATAGCCGCACACTCGTGTGATAGGTCTGAAAGCCGACATTGACGAGAAGTTTATTATGCTGCCTTTACCCTGCTCCACCATTGGTTTCAGGAATATCTGCGTAGGTATTACGGTGCCGGTCAGGTTCAGATTCAACACTGTCTGGAACTGCTCGGGAGCCAAATCAAAGAAAGTCTGGTCGGGAGCTATAGTCGCTCCGGGCATATTGCCGCCCGCGGCGTTGAGCAGAGTGTCCACCTTGCCATACTTACCAACAATATAATCACAAGCCTGCTGCATCTGTGCGGCATCCATCACGTCCATCTTGACAAACTCGCACGCACCGCCCACAGCCTCTATATCGGCCACTATCTCATGGCCCACAGCCTCTTTGCGTCCGCCTATCACTACTTTCGCCCCTTCCAAGGCAAGATATTTCGCTATGCACCTGCCCAGTATGCCTGTGCCTCCTGTTATGACCACAACGTAGTCCTTGATGTCAAATAAATTATTCATAATATTTTTATAGGTTTGATTTTTTACATTCATACAGAGTGTCGCGCCCTACATGGCCGCCGACACAGTCAGATTGTCTATCTTCACGCCATGGCTCTTGCCGGTACGCAATACAGGCTCGGCCGTCAGTCCGTCAAAACGACAATTCCTCACATTGATATTATATATCTGCGATGATTCCTCCAGACCGTTAAGCAGTATCCCGTACTTGGACTTTCCGCACGTAACGTTCTCCATAAACACATTGCGCACGGTCGGTATATGCCCTCTCTCGGCTATCTCATTAGGCTCATATACAAGGTTTATGCGCATTACCGCCTCGGCACACTGCCCTACACGTATGTTGCGCATGAAGATATTCTGCAACACTCCCCCACGGCAGGTATTGGTCTTTATTCTCAACACACGGTCAAGGTTTGGCGAGTCCATGTCGCAGTCCTCTGCAAACACATAGTCACAGCCGCCGCTTATCTCCGAGCCAACTACCACACCGCCGTGTCCGTCCACCATCTTACACTTGCGCACTATCACGTTCCGGCACGGAATGGCGGCACGTCTGCCGTCGCCGTTGCGTCCGCTCTTCAGCGCTATGCAGTCATCGCCGGTGTTGAAGGTACAGTTCTCTATCAGCACATCCTCACAAGACTCCGGGTCACAGCCGTCACCATTGGGGCCGTTATTGTAGATATATGCCCCGCGCACGGTCAGATTCTTACACAACAACGGGTGTATAACCCAGAAAGGAGAGTTGAGCAGGCGCACGTTTTCAATGAGAACGTTCTCGCAACGCACAAAGTTCACAAGCTGCGGGCGCAGGCCTTTTCCCAAACCGAAACGGCGTTCCGCCGCAGGAACATTGTTGTCGGACATCTTTATCAGTTCCGCTCTCGGCCCTTTCTTTGCCGTTCCCTGCCATTCGTCAACACCATCGTGGTATCCGTGTCTCTTCAATCCCTTCATATACCACCAGTTTCCGTCGTCACTGCCATTGCCGTTTATGGTTCCCTCTCCCGTCAGTGCAATGTTCTTGCAGTCTATGGCATACACACAGGGTTGGTAATTCCACAGGTCAAGCCCCTCCCAACGGGTATATACAAGCGGATATAGCGAGCGGTCAAAGGCAAAAACCAGTTCTGCGTCCTTCTCAACGCACAGGTTGACATTTGACAACAGCGTCACGGGGCCGGTCATATACCTGCCGGCAGGTATCACCACCTTGCCGCCACCGGCCTTGTTGCACTTGACAATGGCGGCGTTAATGATTTGCTGATTCCTCTTTGCCGCATAGCCGGGCTTTACGGCTGCCTTGAAAGTCCTGTCCTTAAACTCAGGTGCCTTTATCCGTGCCTCTATCTGTTTGTATACGGTGTTCCATTCGTTCTGCGCCAATGCCGGCAGCAGCACCAACAGGCTTAGAGTCAAGGACAGCAGTGTCTTTTTCATATTTCTGATTCAATGGTTTTGTTATTATTCTTTCGCAATACCGCCATATCGCTCACAACGCCTCGCCAAACAGCGTTGCCGATGTGCTGCCGGTTATGCGTACCCTCACTATGTCTCCTATATGGTGCTCCCCTTTGTCAAACACCACCATCTTGTTTTGCGACGTACGGCCGCAAAGCTGCTCACGGCTACGCTTGCTGTAGTTCTCCACCAGAACATCAAACTCCTTGCCCTCATCCTGCTTGTAGTTCTCTGCCGACAACCGTGTCTGCAAGGCTATCATCTCGTTCAGACGACTTATCTTCACCTCCTCAGGCACATCGTCGGGCAGATGCTTTGAGGCGTATGTGCCGGGGCGCTCACTGTATTTGAACATAAAGGCGCTTGCGTATCCCACTTCCTCCATGAGCTGCAACGACAGTTTGTGATCCTCTTCCGTCTCCGAGTGGTATCCCACAAAGATGTCGGTGGTTATGGCGCAGTCAGGCAATATGGTTCTTATGGCGTTGACCCGCTCCATGTACCACTGTCTGGTGTATTTGCGGTTCATCAGTTTCAGAATCCTGTCCGATCCCGACTGCACGGGCAGATGTATGTGCCGGCACAGGTTAGGATGTGCTGCAATAACACGCAGCGTCTCGTCGCTCATGTCTTTCGGATGCGATGTGGTAAAGCGCACACGCATCTGCGGTACGGTCTCGGCCACAAGCGCCAGCAGCATCGGGAAAGTCACCACCGTGCCGTCATCAGCCGTGGCACGGTAGCTGTTTACGTTCTGTCCCAGCAGCGTAACCTCCTTATAGTTGCGACGCTCCAAGTCCCTCACCTCATTAAGAATACTATCCACATCGCGCGAGCGTTCCCTGCCCCTTGTGTAAGGCACTATGCAGTAGTGGCAAAAGTTGTTGCAGCCACGCATGATACTCACAAAGCCCGACAGGTGCATACCGTGCGCACGGCGCGGCAACACATCACGATAGGTCTCAGTGGTCGACAGGTTTGTGTCTATAGCCTTCTGCCCTATCTCGCACTGTGCTATCAGTTCGGGCAGCGAGAGATATGAATCGGGACCGGCCACGAGGTCGGCGTGGTGGTTGTCTATAAGGTCTTCCTTCACCCTCTCGGCCATACAGCCCAGTACTCCTATGATACGGCGGTAGGGTGTGCCGTCCTTCCGCATCTCTTTCTCACGCTTGCGGTTCTCGTTGTGCAGCGCCTCAAGGCGGTTATATATCTTGTTTTCCGCATTCTCCCGCACCGAGCAGGTGTTCAGAAAGACGGCATCCGCGCTGTCAATGTTATCCGTCTGCTCGTAGCCCGCCATCTGCATTATGCTGGCCACGACCTCAGAGTCCGCCACATTCATCTGACAGCCGTATGTTTCTATATATAGTTGTCTCATTATTCCGTTGTTATCCCATTGTCACTGCAGCGGCGGCGTAGGCGTATATTCCTGCAGTTTGTTAATATAATACTGTTTTACGTCACGCCATTTGTAGTAAGGGCCGGTCACAGGCGTCAGCTCCTCCGGCAGCGTGGCCTCATCCTCGTTCAGCAATACCTTCACAAGCGGGTCGTTGTCGGCGGCGTTCTTGCGGTAGAACACAAACTGAACGTTGCTGGCCATCATGAAGATATTGTAGTCGCGCCATGCGTTCGGCTCCAAATCGTCAAGGCTTCTGTACTGCGTGCCATAGCCATTGAGGTCGAGAAGGCACACCAAAGGCAGCACGCACACCTCGTGCCCGTAACGCAATGTGGCTCCCGGCACGGGCAATGCCAGTGAGGAGTCTGCCTCCTCTATAATCTTTGTCAGCAGACGACGCTGCGAGAATGGCTGTGTCCCGCCGTTCAGCGGCGACGGCCCGTAGTTGATATACCAGCTGGCGTTGCGCGTAAGCCATATATTATACAGCTCATCAAATGTAAAATAGTCATATAGCGACATCTTGTGGCGCAGCTCCGTGCTCTGCATGTTGGAGCATATCTTCCACACCTCATCTATATAGAACTGCCAAGGGTTCCTGACATTGCGCCGCCAATAGTCCTCCTGCTTGAATATGCGGTTCATGAATGGCACCCAGTTTATGTGCTTGCGCTCGAAATCACGGTATGCCTTCTCAGCGTCCGAGCCTTTCGGCATACGGTGGCGGAACAGCTCCCTGTCGTCGAAGTGTATGTAGCTCATGTCGCCCTTTGAGGCATCGATGCGGAATGTCAGCCCGCTGTTCTTGCTTTGCAGGGCAAGCAGGGCATTGCTCATGGACAGAATGCAGCGCACCACCACCGAACTGTTGGCCTTGATGTGGGTGTTGCCCTTGAACACCGTGGGGAAACGCTCATACATGCGCCCCGCAATCTCCTGATGTTGCTGCGCGCCGCGCAGTGTCAGCTCCTCTATATGCCCTGCCGCATCGTTCTTTATCACGCACAATTTCTCCATCAGCTCCATGCCCTGTCGGGTGAGCATGCCGGAGTCTGCCGCCGCGCGCAGTATGTTATACGGGTGCTCGTACGTCCTGTCACCAATAAGATAGCGTGAGCCGTGGCGGCCATAGTGGCTGATATAGCAGGCCTTATAGCCCTTGGGGGCTGCCGTAAGCTGTTTCTGCGGACCACGGTAGGCCACATAATTGTCGCCCGCAAGGCATATATCACGCTTGAAGTCGTCCATCGCCGTCTGGGCATATAGACCGATACTGCACAGAAGGCAGAAAAGAATTTGAAGAAGTCTCATGTCTGACTGATATGAAATTTAGGTTGTCCCGTCCGTCAAGCCGCAGCCACCGCCACGCCGTAAAGGCGGCAACGCCATACAGGGCTGCACGGACTATTTTTCTGCAAAGATAATGGTTTTGTTTTTACTGTGCAAATTTTTGCGGTTGCTTTTTTGCCGCAAGCCGAACAATCGGCGTCTGCACGCGCGGCAGCATGACCCATGCCGCATCACCGCAGACAGCGGCGCAACGGACAAGGCGCGGCAATCGCAGTGCTTTTACACAGTGATCGCACCGCGATTACAACATAATCACGGTGCGATTGCAATGTAAAGGTTATGCGATTGGCATGAGGCCGGAATAATGAAACAATCCAGTATAGGAATAACATCTGAATTTACCCGGCAGAAGCACTCTGAAAGGGGGGGCCATATTGTAATAGCAATAATAGGAAATAGAATGAAAACCCGCCGTCAGCCCCTCTCGCTTGCAAACATCTTGTCGAGCTCAGCCTGCGTATAAGGGCATGGCTCCTGCCTCATCTTGGCCATGCGGAACTGCATGCACGCATTGACAACGGACTGCTCCTCAAAACATTTGAAAAGCATGTCTTTCAGGCTGTCCAGCCGTACGGCGTCAGCGTCGTAGAATTTGCCGCATGCCTTGTAGCTGACATCACGCTCAGGCATAACATCGTGGTAGTAATATGACCATACGAGGAAACGCATACACACGTCGGGGGTCATCAGTATCTCTTGCATCATAACGGTTGTAGGATTAAGGAGTTTTTAATAACAGGAGGGTGTAAATACAAACATGGACGAGGCTATAGGAACATAGTCATAAACACCGGCAGCAAGGTGGTCTCGCCGTCTTTGCGTAGGTCTTTAGTGTATATGAGATAACGGTTGTCCACCCACTCGGAATATTTTCTACAAAATTCGTCAAGTGACTTATGTGTCTTATATCCGGACGACTTAACCTCAATGGGCCATATCTTACTGCCCCGCGAAAGCAAGAAATCCACCTCGTAGTTATGGTTGGACGTTGCGGACGGCCAAGTGTGATAGTACAGTTTGTTGCCCGACGCTATGAGCATCTGGGCCACAGCATTCTCGTAAACATAGCCAAGGTCGGCCGACAACTTGTCGGCAAGGAGCTTATTATAGATGACATTCTCTGTAACGGCCTTGTCCCAAAAGGCGAGAGTGACAAACAACCCCGTATCGCCAACAAACATCTTATACTGCTCTTCATCGCCATGAAGGGAGAACCCGACACTCGGACTATTGGCATGATAGGCAAAGTTTACGACCATGCTGTCGCTCATATCGGCAAGGACATTATACAGATTCTTGCGCTCGCTGTCTGAAAGTACACTGCCAATCTGATAGCGTGAGGTATTCTTTGACAGTTCGGAGGGAATGGCACGGAACAGCCTTGAAGCACGACCGGTAGGGTCTATCTTGAGAAAATCATCGAGATACAACTCTATAATCTCACGCTTCCTGGCATCTACAAGGCTCAGATTGTTAGTGGCGAGATATTCATTAACAGCCTGAGGCATGCCGCCGACAAGCATATAAAGCCGAAAATCGCGCATAGATTTGCGCAAAGCCTGCCCAAGGGGCGCCCGTCTGTCATAGAATTGCCGCAGCAATGGCATTGCCGTCTCGTTGCCCAAAGCCCATTGGAACTCCTCATAGTCCATGGGATAAAGCTCCATACGCGTCTCCTCGCTGGGTATTATGATGTCGCGGGTGTTCTTGCGGATAGAGATAAGGGAGCCTGTCTCGATGTAGTCATACCTGTGATCCTTGACCAAATGTTTGATAGCCTGTCGAGCGGGAGGACACAATTGCACCTCGTCAAAAATGATAACCGAACGACGCTCCTTGAGAATGACATGATAAATGGCCTGAAGACGCAGGAATATAAAGTCGAGGTTCATGAGGTCGTCAAACAGAGACTTGACCTCATGCGAGGCTCTGGAAAAGTCTATAAGTATGTAAGACTCATACTCGTGGCGGGCAAATTCCTCCACGATAGTAGACTTTCCGATACGGCGGGCACCCTTTATAAGAAGTGCCGTCTGCCCGTCACGCTCCTGTTTCCACCATAGCATGCGGTCATAGATTTTGCGCTTGAATACTCTTGATGTTGACATAACTGCATGATTTTAAGTGCAAAAATACGACAATATTCCAAAATCCCCAAATCTTTTTGCCCGAAATGTTCCAAAATCCCCAAATCTTTTTGCCCGAAATGTTCCAAAATCCCCAAATCTTGAATGATTTATATCAAGAAAAACACGAACGGGTTACTATGCGCAAGCCATGGCGGCCTGTGTCTTTTTACACATCGCACGCCACATTTTCAAGATTAAAAACTCTCCTTTTTTAGAAAGTTTATAAACTTTAATGCTATAGTTTGTGACTTTTATTGTATCTTTGCAAACAGTTATCCGCAACCTGTATAACAGGGTTATGAATAGCAACGGGGCAAGAATCCGCAAAAAAGAGTATCAGAAAGCAAATGGGGTATGAACCCCGACACCTAATATCATTAACATAATGAACGAACGTTTAATAGCAAAGTCTTTCGGGCCGGTCAAGGACATTGACATAATCTTCAAGAAAGTGACAATCTTTATTGGTGACCAAGGCACCGGAAAGAGTTGTGTGGCCAAATTGTTTTCCACATTCATGTGGTTGGAGAAAGATTTGGTTATGGGACGCCATAACACCAATTATTACACTGGCAGAAACACATTCGTCACCAAATTGTGCAGCTATCACAGGATAGAATCGTTCATAAACAATGACACCTATATCAGATTTGAGGGCACATCATATATCTTTGAGTTCAGTAACGGCGACTTCAGCATAACAAAAACAGAGAAAGACATTAACGCCCTGCCAAAGATAATGTATGTACCGGCAGAGCGTTTGGTGCTGAGTGTGGCAGAGAACAGATACTCGCTGATTAAGGAGTTGCCGGAATCATGCTCCACTTTCAACGATGAGTTTGGTGGAGCCAAAGTCTCTCTAAAGACAGGATACACCCTTCCTTTTGACAATCTGCACTATAAATACGACCAACTGAACGATACAAGCAAGATATGGGGAGATGACTATGCCGGCAAACCAGTGTTACTGAAAAACGCATCAAGCGGCATACAGTCAGCATTGCCGTTATGCCTCGTCTCAGAACACCTTAGCCGTAAGGTGAGAGACGGTGAGGATGCCAAACTGTCTGACAAGGAACGCCAGCGGATATTCAAGGAGGTGGAGGAAATAATGAGTAACACCATATACTCGAAGAGCGTAAAGGAAAGCATGCTCAAACAGCTGTCGGCGCAGAGCCGCTACGGGAGCTTCATAAATATAACGGAGGAACCGGAGCTGAACCTATTCCCGCTGTCTCAAATGAATGTACTGTTTTCTTTGGTCAAGAACAATGCTTATTCGCCGGACAACATGCTTGTGCTGACGACTCACAGTCCCTACACACTCGCTATATTCAACCTCATGATTATGGCGGCAAAGGTAGCAAGCCGGGGAGGAGAAGAAAGCATGGAGGATGTAGCGGAAATAGTACAGCCGGAATGCCACATAAATCCCGAAGACATTTCCGCCTTCTGTTTGAAAAAAGACAGCAAGGAGTATTGTGAGTCTATAATCGCCGCCACAACAGGCCTGATATCAAACAACGCCCTCGACACGGTATCAGACAAAATCATGCAGAAGTTCAACATTTTATGCCGTTTATATGCAACAGCCGTCAAATGATAACAAAGTACCATCGGCCGTAAAACGACTGAGACTGTACAGGGCATTGGAGGATTGCGGCCGAACAGATGTGAAAGAATGTATAGAACTGTCTACGGTAGAGTGCCTTTACGTGTACGATGACAACGGAGAGAATGGAGCCGGATATACAAAATGGACTGACAAGAAACCGGATAACGAGACAAAATGCTTCAAGGCAAACAACACTACACAAAAAGAGATTGTACTGCTTCCGTTGGACAACCGTATCGTCACAGGCCATACGGTGAGGCAAGGCGGCGTTGCCGACTGTGCGCTACTGACCGACAAGGAAATGTCTTTCATTGAGTTTAAGACCAATGTTTATTCCACAAAATTCATTGAAAAGCATGATGAAAAGGCAATAGAGCAACTATGGAATACATACGACAATATAATAACCCCACGATGCAAAAATAAGGACATAGACATTACAGACAAGGTGGATATGGATTTCTATATAGTGTTTGACAGGGAACTTGATGTTACCGCCGCGTCCGCGACACGGTTAAACATGATGGTCGCCTTTTTGGAGCAACACAGATTGCCGCTATATTTTAACAATGAGAAAGATTTCCTATAAACCTATTGTCACGGCAAGAGTTTGGCGACATCCGTTATATCGGCAATAACATAGGCTCCACACCATCATAACCGCAATATATCAACGCAACCATGCGCAGAACAGGCATACTACTCACACTGACACTACTGTCCGTGGCACTGACGTGCAACGGCAGGGGACGTGAAAGCATGCTGCAGGAGGTTTTCAGGATGACGGACAGCATTGGTTCCGCGCAATGGTACTATAAAGGGCAGTATTATTACCGGGGGGCGGTGAGCCTGAAAAAGAAAAACGCCATAATTGTATCGGCGCACAACCGCAGATATTACATGAAAGGCGGACGGGATTTGCTGACGGAGTATATTGGCGATATGGCGTACCATAGCCCCGACATTCTGACGAGAAAGGCAAGGCGCACATACAGTTCCGTGCCGGGGTATGGCGTGTCACACAGCCATATAATGGATTTTTTCAACGTAACACTGTACAGCCGCTACCTGCTCGGCGACCATATTCTGTCGCCATTACACAGGCGGAACACAATATATTACCGCTACTCATGCGACTCTATCAGAGGCAACAAGGTGTATTTCTCGTTCAGGAAGAAAAGGCGGAACATGCAACTTGTGGACGGTACATTCGCATACGACATGCGCAACCGTAACGTCTGCGACATGAAATTTAGCGGACGATATAACTTTATAGCATTCAACATAATATTAAAAACAGGCAAGAAGGGCGAGGAACGATATTGGCCGGAGACAATAAGGATGTCATTCAAACACTGGTACTACGGCAATGTCTTTGAGGGCAATACCGTCTACCGACAGCAATACAGCACAATACGCAGGAACTACACGCTGCCGCCGGGTGGAAAAGACGGGCATGACGTAACGGAACGTTATGCGCTGGCCCTTGATACCACACGGATAGCATACGACTCCGCATACATAGCACGGCACAGGCCGCTGCCGCTCGACAGCAGCGAGATACGAATCTACGACAACGGCAGGAATAAACAGGGCGGCACCACTGCCGGTGGAGACACGTTACACGCACATACCACGCCGCGATGGATAAAGCAGCTCGGAAAGATTGGGGAATTTTTCTTCAACGACTACGCCCTGATGACAACCACATACAGCAGTCTGCGGGTGCTGTCGCCTAACATTGGTTTCGGCAGCAGGGGCGTAAGTTACCGCCAAGACATGGAATATGTGCACAACACGGCGGGAGGACGCAGGTGGAGCATAACGCCACGCATGACGTATTATTTCAAGAACAGCGAACTGGCGGGGCGTCTGCGCAGTGAACTGCTGTTGCAGCCAAACCACAACGGCAGGATAGTGGCGGAGACCGGAATGCAACATATCACCGCCAACGACAACATACTGTATTTCAAGAAAGAGGACGGGACAGGCAATGAGACAACGGAGTCGCTCGACTTCACGGACTACTACGCATACATCGACGCCAGCCGTGAGCTGACAAACGGGCTGAATCTGTCCGTGGGACTGGCGACACACCACCGCAAGCCGAAGCCATACGTGGCGCAACACGCCGAGGAGTTACAGTTAAAGGAACGTTATCGCGACTTCATACCACGTATGACACTGACCTATACGCCGCACATGGACTACTACCGCATAGGTAAACGCAAAATAACCGTAAACAGCACATGGCCCACCTTCATGCTGAACTACGAACGGGGCATAAAAGGTTTTCTCGGAAGCACAAGCCAATATGAGAAGTGGGAGTGTGCCATAAGCCAGAGTTTCTACATGACACCGGTGCACAGGCTGATATGGAAGGCCGGAGGAGGAATGTTCACCAACAAGAAAAGTGCCGACTTCGTGCAGTACGAGTATTTCAACAGCGGCATAACGGCATACAACTGGGACGATGACCGCAGCGGTGTGTTCCAGCTTCTTGACCAGAAATACTACAACAATTCATACCACTACCTGCGAGGCCACATTGTTATAGAAAGCCCGATGCTGCTGCTTGGTAACTTCAGCACACGCATAATACGTGCGGAACGCATATACATAAACGCCCTTATGACCGAGGGACTCGTCCCGTATATGGAGGTAGGCTACGGCCTGAGCAACGAGTTACTGGACATAAGCGTCTTCGCTTCCTACATAAAGGGCGAGGCAATGAAAACAGGATTGAAGCTGTCGCTGCATATCTTTGACTGAGGAAAGAGGGAAAATACAGCATAAACCTATTACATACAATAACCGCGGGTGCGCCAATCAAGTGCACCCGCGGTTACTGTATGTATGTGATTACTATCCTCCGAAGTTGTCGAAGCTGATCATATCGTCCTCCACTCCGAGCGAATGTAGAAGGTCAAGCACTGTCTTTGCCATCATAGGCGGACCGCAAAGGTAGTATTCTATATCCTCCGGAGCCTCATGCTGCTTCAGATATGTATCGCCCATAACGGGTGCTATGAAGCCAGGCGTGTACTTGACACCGAGGCTGTCGGCCTTGGGATCGGGACGATCCAAGGCGAGATGGAAATGGAAGTTGGGGTATTCCTTTTCCAATTCAAGGAAATCCTCCATGAAGAACACCTCGTCTATGGCGCGGGCACCGTAGAAATAGTGCATCTCACGGTCGCGAACATGCAGTGTTTTCAACAGGTGCATTATCTGAGCCCTGAGCGGTGCCATACCGGCTCCGCCGCCAACCCATATCATCTCGCGTCCGGTGCCATAATGAGGGCGGAATTCTCCGTACGGGCCGCTCATGCGTACCTTGTCGCCAGGCTTCAGAGAGAAGATATATGTGGACGCTATGCCGCACGGTACATCCTGAAATCCAGGTCCCTGCTCCTTGGGTTTGAATGGCGGTGTGGCTATACGCACGGTGAGAGTGATGATGTCTCCCTCGTCGGGATAGTTGGCCATGGAGTATGCTCTGATTGTCGGCGTATCGTTTTTCTGCTTCAATCCGAACAGACCGAACTTCTGCCACGTAGGCACATAGAGGTCGCCTATGAGGCTTTTGTCCATGTCACGGTCGTAATCTATATCGTATTCCGGTATTACTATCTGCGCGTATGAGCCGGGTTCAAAGTCCATATGCTCACCGGGAGGCAACTGTACCTTAAACTCTTTTATGAAAGAGGCCACGTTTCTGTTGCCGATTACGGTACATTCCCATTCCTTTACTCCCATGACGCTCTCCGGAACCTTTAGTTCCATGTCGCCCTTTACCTTTACCTGACAGCCCAATCGCCAGTTGTCCTTTATCTCCTTACGGGTGAAGTGCGGCTTCTCTGAATCGAGAATCTCACCGCCGCCTTTGAGAATCTGCAGCTTACACTGTCCGCAACTGGCCTTGCCGCCACATGCTGACGGCAGATATATGCCGTTTTCGTTGAGCGTATTCATTACACTGCCACCCTGTTCCACCTCCAGTTTCGTGTCGCCGTTGATGGTCAGCGTTACCTTTCCGCTTGGACTGAGGTATTTCTTTGCCACCAACAATACTACTACCAGTATGAGTATCACCACGAGGAATACTCCTATGCTGGCTAAAATATATGGTATATTCATAGCTGTTGTATTATATTTTTAGTCCTGAGAAACACATCATGGCCATAGCCATCAGTCCCACCACGATGAAACTGATGCCGAGTCCCTGCAGGGGCTTGGGCACATCGCTATAAGCCATCTTCTCTCTTATGGCGCCCATGGCCACTATTGCGAGTGTCCATCCTATGCCACTGCCTATGGCATACACGGCGGCATCGAGTATGCTGCCAATGTATTGCGAGCTTGACGGATCCATGTTTATGCGCTGTTGCATGAAGAGCGAGGCACCCATGATGGCGCAGTTCACAGCTATCAGCGGCAGGAATATTCCCAACGACGCATAAAGTACGGGCGAGAATCTCTCCACCACCATCTCAACCAGCTGCACTATACCCGCTATCACGGCTATAAAGAGTATGAACGCCAGATAACTGAGGTCTACTCCCTCCATAAGACAGTCGGGACCGAGCACGTATGTCTGTAACAGATAGTTGGCAGGCACGGTGACAAAGAGTACGAACGTGACGGCAATGCCAAGTCCCAACGATGTCTTTACGTTCTTTGACACGGCCAAGAAAGAGCACATGCCGAGGAAGAACGCGAATATCATGTTGTCAACGAATATTGACCTGAAAAACAAGTTTATCAAATGTTCCATAGTTTATTTCTCCTCTTCCTTATAAAAGTACGCACGGTGTATCCATATCACGCAGCCTATCATTATCAAGGCCATGGCGGGCATGGCCATAGTGCCGTTGTCGAGATAGCCCATGCTGTATGCTCCGTCGGGTATCAGCTTGTAACCAAGCAGCGAGCCACGTCCCAGCAGCTCGCGCATTCCGCCCACTATGACGAGTATCATGCCGTAACCCAGTCCGTTGGCGAATCCGTCCACCAGCGAATGCCACGGCTTGTTCTGCATGGCGAAAGCCTCAAGGCGTCCCATCAATATGCAGTTTGTTATGATCAGTCCTACATAAACCGACAATTCCACGCTAACATCGTATGCGAAAGCCTTGAGCACCTGGCTCACTATCGTCACCAATGCGGCCACTACTACCAACTGCACCACTATACGTATGCGTGTCGGCACGGTGTTG
Source organism: uncultured Prevotella sp. (assembly GCA_964599665.1). Taxonomy (GTDB): domain Bacteria; phylum Bacteroidota; class Bacteroidia; order Bacteroidales; family Bacteroidaceae; genus Prevotella. The sequence goes on along the minus strand of CAZRGO010000013.1, from coordinate 21,545 downwards.
CGTATTATGGATATTATAAAATTGCTGAATGCCGTTATTACCGTTACGGCCAGTCCCATCACTAAGGCCGGCTTCAATTGCGATGTCACGGCCAGCGCAGAGCAGATGCCCAGCACCTGTATCAACACGGGGTTGAGGATGTTCAACGGACTGAGAAACACCTCTTTTAATTTGTTGCTCATTGTTGTTTTAGTTGTTTTGATGGTTTGTTGTGTTCAAAACGCTCCGCATACGCTATTTAAGCAGAGCCTTTTTGTATTTTTCAAATCCCTCAAGCAGCATGTCACTGACTCCATTACTGGTCAGCGTGGCACCGGTAATGGCATCCACCTGCGTCTGCGGGTCTTTTATCTCGCCCGATTTCAGCACCTTCAACACGGGTTGTCCCTGTGCGTCATATATGGTTTTGCCCTTGAATTTATCCTGCCATGCCTTGCTATCCTTTATCTCGGCACCCAGTCCGGCCGTCTCACTGTCGTGATTGAAGTATGCTCCATAGACGGTGCGGCCGTCTTCGTTCACTGCGATATAACCCCATATCGGCCCCCACAGTCCCATGCCATAAACGGGTACCACGTATTTTCGCTCGCCGTTCACATTACATATATACAGCGCCAGCCGTCCGGCCTTGTAATCGGCACTGTTCAGTTTGAACCCTGCCGTCTCTCCGCCCTGTGTTCCTTTGTCCACAATGTCACCCTGCGGGTCTACTATAGCGTCGACCTCTATCACCTCACTGTATCGTGCTGCGCTCTCCTCGTTACTCAGGCCGCGTATGTTCAGTGCCGCCAACACCTGCTTCTTCTTGTCCAGCGCCACGTTAATGTCTTGTGTCGGTTTCAGCGCCGAACTGACAAAGGCCAGCAAAAACGCCACTATCACCACCATCAGGCAGCTATACATTATAATATATGAGTTGGAGTTGGTGTTCAGCCCTTTCTTTTTCTCAGGCGCACTGTCCGCATTATGCTCCTGCGGCTCTGTTATTTCATCAAAGATGTCGCCTGACTGCAGGCACTGCGGGCACTTCTCCGGTGCCTTGTTGCCCTCGTGGATGTATCCACATACTGTGCATCTGAATTTCTTCATAGTCTGTCTACGCTCCTCGTTTAATTCTTTTGTTAATGTTACGCTGCACCACGAAGTAGTCTATTGTGGGCGCCATCATGTTGCCAAAGAGTATCGCCAGCATCATGCCCTCAGGAAAACCGGGGTTCATGACCCTTATTATAACCGCCAAGGCACCTATCATCAGACCATAGATATATTTGCCTGTCTCTGTGCGGGCTGACGTTACAGGGTCGGTGGCCATAAAGACGGCGCCAAAACAGAAGCCGCCAAGCGCTATATGCTCATACCATTCCACCGGTGTCTGACCCGTGGCCTTGAAAACAGCGGCCATAACACCGCCACCGATAAAGACGCTCACCATAGTCTTCCACGATGCTATGCCGGTCCAAAGCAGTATCACCGCGCCAATGGCTATGGCCACAACGCTCGTCTCACCTATAGAACCCGGTATCAGACCTATAACACTGTCCATGAACGAAGCATGCGGAGCGGTGCCCTGTGCCATCTCGCCAAGCGGTGTAGCCATAGTGAACCCGTCGGGCAAATCATTGCCAAGACCCAATATACTGTCCGTACTCACCCACACGGTGTCGCCGCTCATCTTCGTAGGATAAGAGAAGAAGAGGAAAGCGCGCGCCAACAACGCCACGTTAAAGATATTCATTCCCGTGCCGCCAAAGATTTCCTTACCGAATATTACGGCAAAGGCCACCGCCAGCACTATAACCCACAGCGGGCAACCCACCGGCAATACCAACGGTATCAGTATGCCGCTGACCAGATAGCCCTCCTGTATCTCCTCGCCTTTCCACTGCGCCCACGCAAACTCTATGCCCAGACCGACAATGTAGCTGAGCAGAATCTTCGGCAACACAGCCAGCAGTCCGTAGAGGAACATCTCCACAAAAGAACCGTCCACGCCTGCCGCGGCATAGTTTTGGTAGCCTATGTTATACATGCCGAAGAGCAACGCCGGCACCAAGGCTATCACCACCATGCTCATAATGCGCTTCGAGTCTATGGCATCGTGAATGCTGACACCGGTGCACGACGTGGTGTTCGGCACAAAAAGGAATGTCTCGAAGCCGTCGAACACACTGCGAAACGCCTGCAGTCTGCCGCCGGGTTCAAAGTCAGGCCTTATCCTGTCCAAGTATTTTTTTAGAAAAGACATCTTGCTTGTATTTGTTTTATGATTAATATTCTGTATGACGGTTCCGCATAATGTCAACCGTTCTCCTTTCGCAGCATGTCAAGCCCCTCGCGGACTATGCGCTGCAACTCCAGCTTGCTACTGTCCACGAACTCTGCCACGGCAAAGTCCTCAGGACTGACCTCATATATACCCAGCTGTTCCATCTTGTCTATGTCGCCGGCAATGATAGCCTTTATAAGATATTCGCCATATATATCCATCGGCAGCACGCTGTCATACTCGCCGCTCATTATGATACGGCGCTCGCCACCCTTCACACGGGCATCGAGACGGTATTTCTTACGCCCCATAAGCCAAGAGAAATAGCTTCTGCTAACAGAGAACTGTCCGAAACGAGGCATTATCCACCCCAACATCTCGTCGGCGTCATCGCCCTCCGGTATCACCGTCACCTCGCTCGTATGGGCACCTATGAAGCCCTCGCCCGTTACCACACGACCCGTGAGCGGGTTACCCATTATGATACGTTTCCTGCCGCCGTCTTCTGTCACGTTACCGTCAGTGAGTGCCGCCAACGCCTGTCCTGTCATCATATTGGCGTATGCCGGCGTCTTGACCTCGCTGCCGGCCAATGCCACCATGCGCGACAGGTTGACACGACCCGTATTGAACAGGCGGCCAAAGAATATAACAGCCGTCGGCTCCACAGTCCACACCGTCTCGCCTTTGTTCACCGGGTCTATATGGTTCACCTGCACACCGACATTGCCTGCCGGACATTTGCCACGGAACTCCACTATCTCCACGTCCTTAGCCTGACGCAATGCCTGCGATGTCTGCCTGCTACCAATGCCGAGATAGGTCTTGGCCATACGCGACAAAGCCGTCAGTCCCGTCTGGAAATCACGCTCCTGCCCCTGCAACTCATACTCAAAATCGCCGGACAAAGGCATATCGCGCAAAGCGGACACGAAGATAGCCTTAGGCTCTGCGGACGGATTGGCGGAAATGGCATACGGCAACTGGTTGATGTATCCGAACAGACCGGCCTCAAGCAGAGCCGCCTTCACAGCCGTGCCGTCCATCGACTCAAGCGACTTCTTGCCGAAATCAACATACTCCTGTTGCTCATCGGCATCAACACGCACACTGAGCACCTTTCTGCGCTCACCACGCTCCACCATGCTCACCACACCGCTGACAGGCGATGCGAAACGGACTTCGGGATAATCCTTGTTCACAAACAACGCGTCACCGGCCTTTACCCTGTCGCCTTCTTTCACCACCACCTTGGGCTTGACACCCTCAAAACAGTCTGGCTGGAGGGCATAAACCCCTCCGGAAGGCACGGAAAGCTTCTTACGCTCCGCCTCACCACACAGATTGATGTCAAGACCACGGCTTAATTTGATGATTCTTGTCATAAATATTTAATGTATTGATTATATAATTCACATATCCGTATGTCACGATAACATACAGACACCAACGTTGCAAAGGTAATATATTTTTTTAGAAAAAATGCAAAAAAGAGTTACATCGCACCCCATTTTGCATTATAAAGGCCATAAAAGTCAAATTATGTAATTTGCATATTACAATGCGGCACAACAGGTAAGATTGCAAAAGCAATGCCATTAGGTAGTAAAGGCATTGCTTTCACAGTGTAATGTCATTGCTTTTACTACACAATCGCATTGAGATTACAACACAGCATAGCAGAACATATCTTGCGACACCCCTTTCCGCCTTTTGTTTCTTACTGACGCTCCAAGCCGCATAACGTCCGCCACACATTAAAAACACAGAGCCACAACAGACAGCACTTGTTTATTATGCTGCCCGTTGTGGCTATATACAAGCCGCGCTTACAGTCCGTTCGCGCCACACGCTACAATGCTGTCAGAACTTATCGGCAAGGGCTGCCGCCTGAGCACAACCGTCGGTTTTGTCAATATCCCCCTCAACAAATACTCCCGGCACAAGGACCTCGCCTACGACATCCCATTTAAGTAAAGCGGCCGTGCGCTCCAAAGGTATCTTGACACCATCCATCACAGAGGAATCCTGTTCCTCACAGCAACAGATAAGCCCCATCTTCTTGCCGGAAACAGATTTCTCCGCCACACAGAAAGAAAAGACACGGTCTATAACACCCTTGATCTGTGCCGGAATGGAGTACCAGTACACAGGCATGGCATACACCACGGCATCCGCATCCAATATATGTGGAGCGATAATGTTGAAATCATCGTCAAACGAACAAGCCTTGCCGGTCTTGAAGCAGGTCATACACGCACGGCAACCGCCTATGCTCATCATGGCGGCATCAAAACGTTTTACCTCATGACCTTTTGCCTCTGCCGCCTTTATAAACGCATCCACCATTGCAAAGGTATTGCCTTTCTTACGCGGGCTACCCGTAATTACAGTTATTTTCATTCCTTTATAGTATCTGAATTTTGATTATAGGCTTTCGCCACACACTTCCATTCGCCATTTAATTTGAGCAGAAGAAGGTAATCTGTAAAGTCTATACGACCGCCCCATTGCTCCTCAAGCACACGCACGACAGCCACCGTCTCCTCAACGGCAAGCACATCTATGCGGGCTTTGAAACCATCACCGGCTCCGACAGTGTCAACATTGCGATAAAACTGTTCGATAGAACCACGTTCAACCACACCATCCAGGATACCAAACAACACGGCATCATCAGTAAACAACGTCTTGGCATACTCACTGTTACCCTCGGCAACACTCCTGACAAACTTCTCGGCGGCTTTCTGCACTGCCTCATATTCCTTTATCTCACTTCTCATAATCGGTATTTGTTTATAAATCGGGTACAAAATTACAACAATATTCCAATCCGCACAAGTACCGAAAAATTATTCATATACCGAAAAATTATTCGGTATCACGTTTTGCACAGCCACCAGAAAACATGGCAGGCACACAAAAAAACAAAACTTTTTTATCAGGAAAGCGGAGTTTCTAAGATTTTATACGTAAATTTGCAACAACCGCCACTTATCAGTTTACAATCGCAATAAAATTCAATATATGACATACAAGAAAAAAATACCGGTAGACTTAAATTGCCCCCTCCGTCTCACAATGAGTCTTATAGAGTCAAAATGGAAACCATGCATACTCGACGAGTTGCGGAGCGGCTCGGCCATGCGGCCAAACGAGATACACAAATGTCTGCCGGAAGCCGCACCACGGGTTCTTGACATACAGCTAAAGGAAATGATGGAAGACGGCCTTATCATCAAAACCATCTTCCCTGAGATACCGCCACGCTCCGAATATAAGATTACCGAGCTTGGCAGATCATTACTCCCAATCATTGACTCCATGCTAACATGGGGCAAAGAGCATTTTGATATATTCGAGAGAAAATACGGAAACAAGGCGTAGCGGCAACTATAACATCGCCTCCACGCTATAATAGCACGGCAAACACAATGCGTAAAAGCATTTATATAAAACGATTAAAGAACGTATAATTGAGATTATACACCGTATTTGTATTGCTAAATGGCTTTCAACTCAAATGACTCAGCAAACGGAATCTTCGCATGGGAACCATAATGTTTCAGCCATGCCGGTTCTTTATGGCTGATTAACGATATTTCTTTTGACGAACATTCCTTGAAAGTATTGCAGACAGTTTTTATAATCGCAATATCATCGTTGGATAAAATCTTATTATCCGGAGGTGTTTCCGCTATCAATACATTTCCTTCATATTCTCCAATCATACGCGGAGCCTGAACAATCTCGTCAAACTCACTATAAACCCTATCCCATTTATCAGGAACAGGGCCAAACTCTATTGCCCTATACGATAATCCTGTCATTGCCATACCCCTCTGACGATATGAGAGAAAGTCTATATAAAAGAGCAGTTTGTTCATTTTTGTACAATACACCTCACCACACTCCGCCAATACCGCAAGCATGATGTTCTTGAGACGCACAAGCGATATGGGTGAATATCCGTTGTCTATACCACGGCCAAAAGAGAAGATACGCTTGCGTTCATAATTCTCTATGTGATATTTGTCTGACTGTTCGATTACGGTCTGAACCTTTCCGGTAATGTTTACGTAATCCTTGTCAGACAACATACAGCGCGATGACTTCACTAAATCCATGAAAACCTTAGGATTCATTATAGAGCGTATCATACGACCGTTGGAGACATTAGGCACCTCATCACTTTCATACAGCCGCCATTGGTTTGTGCCAATGCCTAATATCGCTGACATCTTTGCGGCAGACACACCATAACGCGAACGGACAGATATAATTTCATCAGTATATGGTATACCATATTTTGAACGATACTGGTTGGTTACTTGTATGAATCCTACAGTATCAGTATCGTCAGTGGTAAACAGTTCACCGGTATCCTCGCACTTATATGCGGTATGTATGTACTGATATTCCTCTCCACGAAAATTCCATGTACGCTGTTCATACACGAGTTTCATATCTTTTCCTGTATATGGACTTTTCATAACTATAGGTTCTTAAACGGGTAAACTAACGGATGTTCTGCTATGTGAAACGAAATGCAGATAGTTTGACCGGTAGTATCCACAATCATTATTTTAATGTAGACCTCACGCCCTTTGATATCCTTGCCAAACACCCACATTTCCCCAATACGATTCAGTTCATCAATTACCGGCCCCTGAATATAATCTTCTGCTTTCAAATTCTCGATAATTATCTTTCGGTATGAAGGCACTATTTCTAATTCCTCCAATGCCTTTTGATTCTTTCCGCGGTCATCACGAAACAACAAACCGAAGATATTCATTTTTGTTCGGAATTCCTCGAGGAAGGATTCTATTTGTTTCTTTGTTAGCATTTATACAGATGTATTCTTTATCTGCTGCAAAGATACATTTTTTTTCACATATACACAAATATCTCAACGTTAAAGTTGTTTTTCTTGTGGTTAGGTATAAAAGACTTGCCGTATTTTCTTGATTTTAATATCGGGAGCATAGAGATTTTGTATGCTTTTGTTCACACGATAAATATTGCTTGTCACGTGAAGAACAAGCAGAGTGCGACATTTTTTCTTATGTCGCACTCGTGTTATAATTTATCATCACTTAATAAAATCATCTATAATATGTTGGGTATTAACAGGCATGTCTGTACATGCCATTATCAATTTCTTTACCCCCATACCCTCAAACCATTGGGTAAGTTCCTCACAGAGTGGTGTCTGTTGTGTAGGTGTATATGGATTCAGTTCCAGCAGAAGCACTTCCAGACTATCCAACCCCTGTCTTGTTACCCAAAGATGTTTTGTTCCCAATGTCTTGGGGGTGATATAAGAGCACGAGTCTCCTTTTACATTCTCCTGTATATTCCTTGCATCATAAACAAACCCGTCTGTAAGTATCACAAGAATGTTTCTTGCCCCCTCTCGTATGCAGTACTTATCAATTGTTTTGTTACTGAAAAATCCCCAAATATCACTTCCAATGTAATTCTTTGTTTGTAGTGTTGTCGTATAAATTTGCTCAAGACTGTTTTTGAATTCATTACCCATGGACTGAAGTTTCTTCTTTTTATCTTGCATGGAAGTTTTACCCATGTCTACATTTAGGCTGTTTGCTAATGTTGCTATATTTGTGTCTGGCGGGGTAGGATAAAAAAACACCTGCATCCTGTTAGTGCTCTGCAGAAGTGTACCGCCCATGCTTGTGTCCTTGAACTTATCGGCTATATATGTTACAATATCTATATCACGGTCTTTTTGTGTTGGTGATAATTCTCTCTCTATTCTGTCAGACAGGTCAATATAAATGGATATGTTCAGAGGACGGGAAACATTCTCGTCAGAAGTACTCTTTGGTTTACGTTGACAGGATATGTAAACAAGTGTAAATACCACAAGAGCGAATACGACTATTAATGTGGAAAATATTTTTTTCATAGTTCTCTTTTTTATTTGTTTATGTAATTGAAGTGCCGCTTCTAAGCAGGGAACAGCGTAGTAATAGTCTGATTATATACATTATTAGCTTTATCCTGTTCCTCCTCAGTACACATAAGTGTCGCCATTTGTTGTAGCCACCCCGTAAAAAAGTCAGAAATACATAGTTTTATTATATTATTGTCTATACAGATTGCGTTCATTGTGGTTTTCACATATAATTCTTTTTTGGTTCCTTCTTTACATGCTATGTCATCTTTTAATCTCTGTATCTCTTGGATCAAGCGTTCTTGCTTTTGGTTATCTTTATCTAATTGTAGCTGTAACATTTCTATTGCGAATCTATTTGATACTCTTTTTTCATATGCTCCCATAGTCATATCAAATACAAGTCCCCAAATAATGTATGCTATAAAGCCGCAGAATATTACAGCCCACACATGCTCGTCAGTAAAAGCCTGTGCTATTGTATATTCTTTGTCGGGCACATCGTGTGTCATCACATATATATCCCACTTATTTTTGGCTATGGAATATGCAAGAATACAATCAAATATAAATGTGATAATTAGTACTGACAAGGTTTTTATGTATTTGATTACACCTTTTTGTTGTGAGAAAATATGCAGTGTAAATCCAAGTCCCAAAAATATTACGGGGGCAAAGAGCACAAATAACAATTCTCCAAATCCTACATTCAATGCATTTGTTAGCGCTTGCGGATTAAACATCGCGTCACTTATCTTTATTTCTCCGGTTATATCGTGGTCAAGAAAAGCGGAATAAAACGTTGAACTGTAGAAAATAAACAGATATATCGTAAGAGGCATAAGTATTATGATGCCTATGTACATTTTCATTTTCTCCATACGATCCTCGTCTACATCACACTGTTTCAATTGAGCTATCTGCTTTTTGGTATCCAAAATCTTTTCTTCGCAATAGTTTTTTTGTTGCTGGGTACATTCCAATTTATTGCCTAAGGTCTCAATTTCAGTATCCAATTGTATAATTTTCTGTTGTATTTCCTTTTTTAATCGATCTTGCAGGTCAATGTCATTAGCTTGTCTATTCTTTTCGTTAAGATATATTTTCTGCATGAACGGTGGGAGAGCGTGGATGCTTGCCATCATTTTTCCGCATATTCTTATACCATAACGGGTATAAGTCTCATTTACCTGTTTTTCATCCGGATTGATAGGTATGGGATTTTCGTTTATTATTGTATCACTGGCAGGAGTAGCATGCGCTGTTGTCGTTTTTTTAACAAAGTCAAATATTTTCATAGTATTAATGCTTTTTATTGTTACTTATATTGTATAAGATTTCTTCTAACGGCACTTTTTTCTCAACTTCCTTTAATAAATAATCTGTGATGGCATCTGCATTCTCTGGCAGAAAATCCATCTTTATTACATATTTCTTTAGTAAATCGCGCTCAGAATCTTCTATTTTTCCATCAGCCCAAGCAAGAATTGCCATGTAATAAAGCAATTCTATTTTTTCATTTAATGTCTCAGGAGGTACAAGCGACGTACCGGCAGACATTATCTCTCTGTTGATTTCATCAGGTGTAATCCCATAACGCTCTATACCTATGCGGTATAAAGCTTCTAACTCTGTAGCTCTTACTACACCGTCTGCAAGTACCATGCAATAAAGAGTTAAGAACCTGGATTGTAATAATTTATTATTTTCCATACAGATAGTATCTCTGTCGGCTCCTAACAGTTTTTAAAAGATTTATGTTTTGTGATTTTTTTCGAACAGATACAAAAAAAAGCGTGGAGCCAATCCTGTTACTCGTTCCACGTGTTAAGGCCTTCGCATTGCCCTGTTAGTCAAAACGAGCAACGCCGAAAGCCCCACGCCGATGTATATAATAATTTTTAAGGCAACAGAACAATTCTGCCCTGAGCCTTTGACTTGTATATAATACATCTTTAGGGGCGTCCCCGTTGCTTTGTTTTTGACTAACAGTTTGAAGTTGCGAAGTTCTAACACGTCAAAACCAAAGCGTTCAGTTACGCCTTTTTTATATATGTCTACCCCATTTTACCCTAATCCCGTTTGCAGGGCTTCCGGTATGAGTATAATCGTCACAAAGGTACATATTTATTTCTACACAGACAATATATTTATAAAAAAATAACCGAAAAAAATAAATACACCTCATGAGTCTCGCATACAAGATGGGTACTTTACCGCAACTCAATGTGCCGCTCTCATTCCATAAGCACATGGATATAAAACTCTTGTAAAGTACTTTATAACAATATTATGCATCATCCCCGTTCCATCCAGGCTCTTATATCAGAGCCGTCTGTTCAGCTTGCCAGCACCGCGGCGGCCCCGGCGAACAGTCCTACGAGGTATCCGCCTGTTATCTCGCCGAGCGAATGCAGGCGCAACAGCATGCGGCCGGTGCCCACCACACCAGCGAGTATCAGCAGCACGCAGAACCACCACAGCGGATTGAAGCCTATGATGAGCGAGAATGCCACCACGGCACCCGTCGTACCGCCTATCGCCGCCGTGTGGGTGGATATCTTCCAGCGGTGGTTTATCAGCGCGCAGATAACCTGTATGGTTATGGCCGCCATCACTATGCTGCTCATAAAGTGAGGGAAATGCACGGTGTTCATTATGTAAAAGCAGGTAAGGTATGACATTATGGAGATGACATAGGGTATCATGCGACCCTCGCGCGAGAAGAGCCTCAACAGCGACCAGCCCTGATATTTGCGGTATATGTGTATCAATGTCGTCGGCAACAGTATCGTAAAGAAATATACCGTCAGCAGCACATAGAGCTTATAGAACAGCGGCATCATGCTGAGATAGCTGAAAGCAAAGAGCGCTATCAGTCCCATCAGGGGCAGATAGAACGGCGTGAATATCACGCTTATATATTTTGCCATGAGCAGTATGGCCCTTTGTTGTCCCTCGGCGGCTCTCCTGCCGATGTTACGGCTGTGTGTTGTCATTATCTCTGTTGCTCTATTGTGTGTAAACTGCGTTGCGCCGGTACCGTCCTATCTTAGGTTTGACGGCGGTATGCCCATCTGCTCCCTATATTTCGCCACCGTCCTCCGTGCTATGGGGTAGCCTAATTTTTTCATCTCCTCGGCCAGTTTTATGTCAGACAGCGGTTTACCCTTTGTCTCCTGTTCCACGAGTTCCTTCAGTGTCTTTTTTATTATCCTTGTCGATACCGCACCACCCGCGCCGGTGTCGTACGCGTCCGAGAAGAATGTCTTGAGCGATATTATCCCCCATGGTGTCTCGGCGTACTTGGAGCTGCACACGCGCGACACGGTAGAGATGTCCACTCCGGCCTGCTGCGCCACGTCTTTCAGCGTCATCGGCTTCAGGTCCGCCTCGTCACCGCTCAGCAAGAAAGGTTTCTGCAGGCCTATAATGCTCCTCATCGTGGTTGTCATGGTATCCTGTCTCTGGCGTATGGCGTCTATGTATGCCTTGGCTCTGTTCACCTTCTGCTGTGCATAGAGCAACGCCTCCTTGTCGCTTCTGTTCATAGACTGCGGGTTTTTGCGGTATGCGTCTATCATGTCCTCAAACTCTGCCGACACAAACAGCTGCGGCATCTTGCCGCGGTTCAGCGTGCAACTGACGTTACCGTTGTCGTCGGTGTCTATTATGAAGTCCGGTGTCACGTGCTGCATGTTCCGCCCCATGGTCTCTCCCAGCGCCGCTCCCGGCCTTGGGTTCAGTTTCTTTATCTCTTTCAGCACCTCCTGTGCCGTGTATTCGCTTATGGCGAGGCGCTCTCTTATCTTGTCCCAGCGTTTGCGTGTGAAGTCGGTGTAGCAGTCGTTTATCACCTTATACATCAACGTCGTGACGCGCGACGGCCGTTTTCTGAATATCTGTATCAACAGACATTGCTGCAGCGACTGCGCCCCTATGCCCGCAGGGTCAAACGACTGCAATATGTTCAGGCAGTGTTCTATCTCCTCCTCGCTCACGTCTATGTATTCCTTTATGGCTATCTCGTCGCTCACGTCGGCCAGTTCCTTGCGCAGCAGCCCGTCGTTGTCAAGAGAGCCTATCAGGTACTGCATTATCATCTGCTGCCTCTCGTCGAGTTCCTGCTCTCCCATCTGCTCCGTCAGCTTGTCATAAAACGACTCCGTGTTGCCGTATATCCTCTCCTCCTGGTCTGCGTCCGGGTCGGTATTGTTGGCCCGCTCATAGTTGGAGCCTGCAATACGGTCGTCCTTATCCAGACTGTCCAGCACACTGTCCAGCTCGTCCTCACGCTCCCTACGCTCCTCTTCCGCCTCAAATGTCTCCTCACTTCCGGTGTCGCCGCCATCGTTCTGCTCCACGCTTGCCGCACCCGCCATCTCCGTGTCCTGCGCATTGCCGTCTAATGCGGGGTTCTCGTCCATCTCAGCCTGTATGTTCTGCTCCAACTGTGCCAGCGGCATCTCCAGCATACGCACCACCATTACCTGCTGCGCCGTCAGACGCTGCTGCTGCTGTTGCACCAACTGTTGCTCCTGTGTCTGGATCTGTCCCTGTATCATACTATCGCAAAGATGTGTTTAGTGATATGCTCCGCAAAGGTAGTAATTCTTTTCATAACGCCTCGGCATGTCACGCAAAAAATAACATTTTATAATGAAAAAGGTATGATTTATTTTGGTATTTCCGAAAATGTTGTTAAATTTGCACATTGAACAGACCGTGCCCGCACCGACCTATGCCCTACGGCAACAGCCGTGAGCCGCCGGCCGGCAACATACGGCCATGGTGCCGCATCGAGGTTATGTGGCCATGGCACCGCGTTCACACAGTAAAGGCAGTGCGTTTACAATGTAATCGCACCGTTTTTACAACGCAATCACACTGCGATTACAACAGCCTGATATACAATCTATTAAGACAGTCGTAAGAATTTAATAAATATACTACCAATATCTAACTGAATCAACTTAATGAAGAAAATCATTACCTTGTTACTGACGCTGCTCATGACGGCCACCGCCGTCTCAGCGGCCGATCAACTGGCATTCCCCGGAGCCTCCGGCTGGGGACGTTTTGCCAAGGGTGCGCGCGCTTCTTCAGCGCCCACGGTCTATCATGTCACAAACCTCAACGACAGCGGCACAGGCTCTCTACGTGACGCCGTGTCAAAAGGCAACCGCATAGTGGTGTTCGATGTGTCCGGTGTCATCAAGATCTCCAGCCGCATCGTCTTCGCCAGCAACCTCTATGTGGCCGGCCAGACAGCCCCGGGCGAGGGTATCACGGTATATGGCAACGGCGTTTCATTCTCCGGTGCCAGCAACATCATCTGCCGTTACCTCAGGGTGCGCATGGGTCACGGCGGCGACAACGGCAAGGACTGTGCGGGAATATCCAACGGCACGAACATGATTTTCGACCATTGCTCCTTCTCATGGGGTCTCGACGAGACATTCTCCATCAACCCCGACGGCAAGGGCTCGCTCGGAAACATCACCCTTCAGAACTGTATCTTCGGTCAGGGACTGCTGACACACTCCGCAGGCGGACTGATGCAGGCAGACTATATCACCCTGTACCGAAACTTCTACTGCGACAACTCCACACGTAACAACAAAATCAAGGGCATAAACCAATATGCCAACAACGTGGTTTACAACTGGAGCAACGGCTGCTACATAATGGGTGGCGACTCCGAGGGCTCGTCATACGTGAACATAGAGTCCAACCTGTTCATCAACGGACCGGCCAAGGGCGGTAACTGTTTCGGCGGCGCCAACGCCGACTTCCATTGCTATGGCGACGACAACTGGCAGGACAAGAACATGGACGGCATATTCGACCCGTATCTCGTGACCGACTACAGCGCGGCGACACGCGAGAGCAAGCCATACGACTATCCGCAACTGGAACTATACCCCGGCGACAAACTCCTTGAGCTAAACATACCGACCGTAGGCGCCAGCCTGCCATATCGTGACCAGGCCGACTGCTACATGGTTGACGAGGTAATGTCATACGGCAAGATAGGCAAGCTCATAACCTACGAGACAAGCCTGCCTATCGGGGCACCCGACACATGGGCGTGGTACGCCGGAACAAAACCCGCGGACACTGACGGCGACGGCATGCCCGACGAATGGGAGAAAGCCAACGGCACCAATCCGGCAGTGGCCGACGCTACCGTTGTGGCTGACAACGGATACCTAAACATTGAGAACTATATCAACTCCATAACGGTAGAGGACAGGCAGTACTTCCTGCGCAAGCCTATAACACTGCAGCTCGCCTCGGCAACCACATCAACCGTGACACTGGAGTGGAGGGACTACACATACGCCGAGGAAGGTTTCGCGGTAGAGATACAGCAGGCCGACGGCACATGGAAAGAGGCTGTACGCACCAAGGCGGGAGCCACATCATGCCAAGTAACAGGATTAGAGTCTGCCACACAATACAAGATGCGCGTATGCGCCTTCGGCACCAACAACGGCACGGAGGTGAAGTCAGACTACGCCGAGGGTACATTCACCACACGCCAGATAGAAACGGGCATGGTGGACATAGACTCATTTGAGCCGGACGTTACATTAGGAGCCGGACAGACTACATGGGACAAAACAACCACGGCATGGGTAGAAGGCAAGGAGTTTGCCGACGGAAACAACGTGCTCCTAAACACCGACACAGAGCGCACGCTAACCATCAGCGAGAGCATAGCACCGGCTGACGTGGTAGTAAACGGCACGGGCGACCTCACCATAGACGGCGTGATAGGCGGCGACGCGGCGACAGTGAACAAGGGCAACAGCGGCAAACTGACACTGAACGGGAAGAACACCTACAAGGGTGCTACCGTACTGCACGACGGCGTGATAGAATTTAACAGCATTGCCAATGGCGGCAGCCCGTCGGCGATAGGCGCCTCTCTCGCATTCCCGGCAAACTGGGTTATGGACGGCGGCACATACCGCTACACAGGCAGCTCGGCAGCCACAGACCGCGGCGCGAAACTGATGCGTCCGACAACGCTCGAAATAGCAAACAGCAGCGCCACCGTAACAGCGTCAGGCGCATTTGAGGGCGACAGCGACCTCGAACTGGCAGGCAACGGCACGCTGGCCGTGGCAAACGCGGGGACATTCTTCGGTTACAGCGGCAACACTACGCTTACCGGCGGCACACTGTCTCTCACCGACATAGAGAATGCCTGCAAGGTATTCGCGGCATCATCACACCCCGTTGTATTCAACGGCGGTACCCTGAAGTTCGCTTACAAGAACGGCGACTCACAGACATTCGCATTCCCGATACACGTAAACGAGGGCACATACTCAAAACTCATGCTGCCCACTCACGGCGACTTCAAGAGCAACCTGACCGGCAACGGCGACCTGGAGATGGTGGTACCGTATCTGCGTTTCACCATATCCGGAACATTGCCAAACTTCAACGGACGCATAATAGCAAACGGTGTACCGTCAACAGGCAGCCAGTCACTGTTCTATCACTCATCACAGTGGAACTCACCAAATGTGGTGTTCACACTCAAAGGCAAGTCATACATGGCCGCATGGACAACTAACGCCAACAACGTCATTGGCGGTCTCTCAGGCGATGCAGGCACATATCTTATAGGCTCAAGCAAGCAGACCGCTAACTTCAAGTGCTCTTGGGAGGTAGGCGGCGCCAATACCGACGAGACATTCAACGGTATCATAAACAATCTGCCGGCAGGCTTGAACGCAAAGTACAGCGGCACGGTATCCATTAAGAAAGTAGGTACAGGCCTGTGGCGCCTCAACGGTACCAACAGCTACAGCGGTACCACACAGATTATCGGCGGCACAATGGTGCTAAACGGCGCAAACAGCGGCGCAGGAGCAATGAGCGTGATGAGCGGAGCCACTCTGAAAGGCTCCGGCAGCGTGGTAGCAAAGGTGACAGCATATAACGGTTCTGTTATCGAGGCGGGCGATACGCTAATAAACGGCAAGGGACTGACATTCGCAGGCGCACTGGATATCCAGAACGGAGCAAGCGTAAACGTTCCTGTTAACGTGACAAAGTGCAACACCATGACCGTGAACGGAGCGGTAACAATAGGCGCTGCCGCCGTGCTCAACATAATAACCGGCGAGGATGGCATAGAGCGTGCGCCATACGCCGAGACGGAATATCAGATATTCAAGATTGGTACCTCCGGAAAGATAACGGGACAGTTCGGGACTATCAATGACGACGTGCTCGCCGAGGGACAGCAGTGGGATACGACCGACCTCTACACCAAAGGTATCCTGCGTGTGGTTGGCGGCGATGTGAAGCCTGATGAGCCCGTGACACCGGTTGATCCTGACGAGCCTGTAGGCGAGACTATGAAGGTGACACTGGCATACGGCAACATGACACCAAAGTCATACGACGCAAGTGGCGTTAACAACATGCTGGAAGGCGTGGAGAACAAGGTTACAAACGGTATAACAAACAACAACCTCGGCTTCAGCATCGTATGCACAGGCAACCTCACCAAGGAACTGGGCAAAGGCTCAAAGATGTCATACACTTTTGACGGCGTTGACCGCACCAATATCAAACTCTCCAACGGAGCGCAGCAAACAGTAAATCTTCCGGAGGGAGCACGCGCCACAAAGCTTGAGATATGGAGCGTGGTAGGCACCAACTCCTCTAACCGCACCAGCTATTGGAAAGAGGTATGCGGAGTAACATACACCGAGTCTAACGCCACAATACTCGACCTCACGTCAGGTAAAGTAAACTGCGTGACATTCGATTTGCCTAACGTTGATGTCATAACATTCACCAACACAGGCGAGCAGCAGTGCGTTATCCTCAACATCGAGTACCACTACGGCGGCCCTGCCAACACCGACGGGGTGGAGACCATCACCGTCGACACACTCAACGGCACCAATACCGCCACATATAACACCGCAGGTCAGATGGTTAATGACTCCTACCGCGGCGTGGTGATACAGCAAAACAAAAAGTATGCGAGATAAATAAAGTGGCGGAGATAAAACAACTGCATCTCAAGAACTTGCCGTTGCCTTATTTCCGGTACTTAAAATAAGATTTCTAAAACCCTCCTTCCAACGGAGCGGCAAGCAGAATGTATTGTTGACTGCTACGCAACAAGACGGCTCGACAGCCCGCAGACACGGTAACGATACAGGAACAGCACTAATGTCTGCATGCCACACCATTGGAAGGAGGATTTTTTGAATTAAGAAACAATGTAATATCCATTAAATATGAAGATAATTTATTTCCATGGATTCGGCTCCTCAGGAGCCAGTGGTACGGTAGAGCTGCTGCGAAAGCTGCTGCCGGAAGACGAGATTATAGCACCCGACATACCTGTAGACCCTCTGGAGGCACTGCCATTCCTGCGGCAACTCTGCGAGACAGAGCAGCCGGACGTGATAGTAGGCACCAGCATGGGTGGCATGTACGCCCATCAGATGCACGGTTTCAAACGTATCTGCGTCAATCCGGCTGTCAATATGTCGACCATGAGCAACGTACTGAAAACCGGAGAGCACAAGTTCTATAACGGCCGGAAAGACCATCAGAAGACTTTCCGCATAACACGTGACATCATCCAACACCACAATCAGGTGGAGCGCCAGCAGTTTAAGAACCTAACGGCAGAGGATAAAGAAAACGTCTGGGGACTGTTCGGTATCAATGACCCCGTATGCAAGACCTACGGACTGTTCCACAAACACTATCCGCAGTGCATACGCTTTGAGGGTGAACACCAGCTTAACGAGAAAGTGTTGAAGAAAGAGGTGTTGCCGCTGATAATGAGTATCACAGGCGGAGGGGAATGAACATACATAGCAACACCGTTATGTCACGCAACATATTGTTACTGTTGCTGACTCTGCTGCTCTCGCAGACGTTATGTGCCCAACAGGCAGGTGAGGTACTTGCCGAATGCCACACGGCCGCAGAACAAAAGCAACGTATGTCACGGTATTTCATACAACAGGAGATACCCGACAATGTTTTTAGCCGCATGCAAGGCAAATCGTTTGGCAAGGGATGCACAACGCCACGCTCCGCCCTGCGCTACCTCGTGGTGCTACACCGCAATAAGGACGGGCGCACACAGGTGGGCGAGATGGTATGCCACAAGAGCATTGCCTCGAAGCTGCTCTGCATATTCCGAGAGCTGTATGAAAAAGACTACCGCATAGAACGGATGGTATTGATAGACGACTACGATGCTGACGACCAGCGTTCCATGGCGGCCAACAATACTACATGTTTCAACTTTCGCCGACAGACAGGGTCCGGCACAAAAGTGTCGAAACACGCAATGGGTATGGCTGTGGACATAAATCCGCTTTATAATCCTTATATTAAAGGCACGGTGGTGCAGCCGGCCGAAGGACGTCCATATATAAAGAATAGGGAACGCATCCCCATGACCGTCAAACGTGGTGACCTATGTCACCGCCTTTTCCTGCAACAGGGATTCAGATGGGGCGGAGCATGGAAAAGCCTGAAAGACTATCAGCATTTCGAGTTGTAGCGTCTTCGTTGCAAAGTGATAACCTTTGCAACGAAGAATCAAGAATGTCTGATATTATATAGAGTAGCGTTCTTACGTAAACAAGTTAAAAGTTCTTCATTGCTATAACAGAATGACCTTGATTTTTGCTGTTATAGAAGTAGTAGCCATTAGTATAGCTACCTGCATATGATGTTTCTGTTATGGTAGTCACCCATGCATAGCTTACTTTATACTCAGATGATGACCAGTAAAATCCATTTAATTCTTTTCCCCCAACAGAACGTAAGCCCTGATTGATTTTTTTGAGATTTTCTTTGGTAAAAAACAGTTGCTCAAGTGCCGGCCCATACCATCCTGTTCCATGGGCTCTTACCCATTTGGCAAATGGATTTATATTTCCCATATCATTGAGTGAACCGTCATATATGCTGTTACAGTAATAATTCTTGTTAAAAAGACTTTCTTCATCCCACTCAAGATAACCTTGATCAAGTGAAACAATGGTGCCATTGGCTCCACCATTTGTAATAGAACAAACAATACCCTGAGGTGACTTCGCATCAGGATATGGATCTCCGATAGCATATGTCAACTGATACTCTACATCAGCACTTTCGACTTTCCCTTCATATACAATACCTTCATCGACAATTCTGGCCTGATAATATACCGTTGTGTTAGTTGCTATATTTGAGAGAGTATTTTCAAATTTTCTATTGGTAATATTACATGACAATTCTTTATAATTTGCCATGTCCTTTTCGAAAGAATAACGTATTGTAGCTTTGGGATTATCAGTTTCGCCAGTATATGACCCACATAATGTCATTGAGTTTTTTGTTATATTCTTTGCTGCAAGAGTTGACACTTCAATAGGGTTTATGGTTAAGAACAAATCTGACTCAAGTGGGGTAAAACCGATTGCTATATAATTCTTGCCATCAACATTTTGATTTATAATTGTACCCATTGTTATGTTATCCGGTGAGATATAAACAGAAGCGCCGTCAATATTACCAAGATATTTGTAGGATTCAAGTTTATAGCGACTACTTTCTTTAGAAGAATTATTTGGGAAAAGAAGCAGAGCGGAGCGTAATTGGTTTTCAACAAAATCATAAGAAATTTCAAAAGACTTTGTTTTATTGGTATAATTCAGAAATTCAGAATCTTCCTCAACAAGTATCAAACCATCTGGTTGGTTTTCTTTGATAAGAAATATGCCATCCCCCCATGATTTGGATACAATATTAATTGATGCCTCAGGTATTTCGACATTTTCTGTATTTTCTTCATCTCCACCCGGAATTATCTTTTCCGGAACCTCAGCATTAAGAGTATCGTTGGAGCATCCTTGATTTCCAAGTACAATCACGCTCATGATGGTGTATACTAAAATAATATTTTCTAGTTTCATAGTTTTATTTATTTTTTATGATAGTTCTCGTAATTAGATATTTGACAGCTTGTATACGTTGACGCAGATTGCGATGATCCATTATTACGGATTGTGGCTTTGTTACCATAATAGTCATGGACTCGCTTCGTTGAAGAGATTTGGAATTTGCAGTAATTGTACACTTTCCTTCCGATTTTGCAGTTACAACGCCTGTTGAAGAAATTGTTGCAACTGAGGTATCAGAACTACCCCATTCAAGATCACCAACCGCTCCCGTTGGTATAATTGTTGGGATTATTGTATAAGTAAAGCCCAAATTTACGGTAGCGAAAGATGGTAAGGAAAAATTCTCTAATTTTCTATAGACTATTATAGTAGCTTCTGCCGATACGGTTCCGTCAATCGTTTCTGCTTTAATCTTGGTTGTTCCAGGAGATTTTCCTGTAATGACTCCGGTTTCATTTACAGTCACAACAGAAGAGTTGGCTGTACTCCATTTTAACTCTGCCCATGACGAAGATGGTGTAAATAAAGGTGACAGACTCAAAGACTCTTCTGTCGATATTGTGACTTCAGAAGGGGATAGACTTAACGAAGAAGGAGTTTCCACGTCTGTATCTTCCGAACAATTTATCTTTACGATATCTGATTTCGTTTGATCATTGTCGACCATTACAATCAGATAAGCGTATGTTCCATGTTCTTTTGCGGTTATAACAGCACTTTTTCCGTTGTCAGCTACTTTCAAATTAAAATTGAACGGAGTACCAAATCCTGATACAAATCCCCAGTAAGCTTCACCTTCTGAGCCTGATGGCTTGAAATCTATATGTAATGTCTTGGAAGTTCCCGGATGAATATTAACAGGATCGCTTTCTCGTATTTCCACGCCTGTTGCATTTGGCGCACCAGTAACAGAAATATAGTCATAATAGGATCCATGTCCTACATGTATGTCATTATCATAAGCACCTCGAAATGAATAGGCATAAGTCACTTCTATTTTAATATTGGATTTTGGCTTAAGTCCATAAAACGTTGCTTGCAAGTCTGATGATGTATAAGATAAACCAAGATATTCTTGATCCTCTGGATTTACAAAAGAAAAGAAAGCATGTGTTATCCAGCCTCCAGATGGCGGTGTGGCTGTACATGAGACTTTAATGGTTGATCCTTTTTTAACGGTGTAATTACCAGCATAGAGATTACTATACAAGATAAGACAAAAGAAACAGATAATTAAACGGGAAAAGAATTTCATAATTGTAATCATTAACGTAGGTTCAACATAAAAAAAGCATGAATTCGATGAATTTCACTTGTATGGAAATAATTTTTGAATTGACCTATAGTTCCAGATTCAGTCGATTAAAAAACTTGGCTATCAACAAAAGAAAAGAAGCGTGGAACT
>CAZRGO010000012.1:0-71870 GCA_964599665.1 uncultured Prevotella sp. | reverse complement strand
AGAGCATCTGACTACGGATCAGAAGGTTACAGGTTTGAATCCTGTCGGAGTCACACAAGAAAGGGAAACCAAACGGTTTCCCTTTCTTGTGTATTATTGTTATCTCTCTTTTGTCCTTAGATATAGTTTGGGGTGAATGCCATAACGATTGGTTTTGCATGGCTGTTTCTGCCAAAGCGTGCTGTAATAGCAGTGCGTTTACTATACAATCGCACTGCAATTACACTATAAACGCAGTGCTTTTACAACGTAATCGCACTGCGATTGTAATGCTGTTTGCAACCCTTTGAAATTCAAGAATATACAAAAAGCTGTAAAAACGCCGTCTGATTTTATTGGTCATCAAGCAGTATGAAAGACGCCCAATAGTAAGGTGAGCCAAATCCTGAGTCACGTACGTGCTGTTGAGCCATATCGAACGACTTGCGCTTGTCGTGTCCCTCAAGCAGATTTTTGTAAAAAGCTGTCATCATCAGTTGTGTGGCTTGGTCGTCTACACTCCATAAACTCATGAGAATAGTATGTGCACCGGCCTTTTTGAAACCGCGTTGCAAACCAAATACTCCGTCTTCCTTTATCTCGCCGAGTCCTGTTTGGCAAGCTGATAGAACCACAAGATCCAATTCGCGCAAATCCATTACGGATATTTCTTTTGCCGTAAGTATTCCGTTGTCTAAGTCGTCAGGTATCGGTTTTCCTTTTAATGCGTTGTTGGCTCCTGCGAATAGTAGTCCGGAATAGTTCATGGACATGTCGCGTTTGCCTGCCGATGCGCCCAATATTGCAACCAGTTCTTGTCGGTTGGCATTGTCTTCGTTAAGCGCAAAACCATGGGTTGCGATATGTAATACTGATAATGTCTTACCGTTCAGGGATTTGAATGACTCCTCCGTTGCCTGTTCTTCTTTTAATAGAGTGACATTCACACCTATGTCTATGAATTGTTGCGATATATTGTCAACCTCTTCTAATGTTCCCGGCAGATAGTTTATGCTGCCTCTTGTGGCGGCAAGCGTATCGCATGCGGCTTTGTCAGATTCAGACAATGCGAGTATATTCTCCTGATTGTCATTGTCTATCAATTCGTTCTCGGTTTGAGTTACTTTGTTGTCTTTCACCTCACGCATTACTTCGACAGGGATGTCGTAGTCTATACCTCCATATAGTACGGCGGATGTTACCTTGGCCGGTTCTTTTCGCATTGTCAGCACTTTGGTTGATGATACGCGGTGTATTCCGTATGTCTCGTTGATACGCTTGCCATAGTGATACATAAGGTATTCGATACCCCATTGATAGAATAGGCCTGATGGTGAGAAATATATGTTTTTTACGCCTGAGCCGATGGTGTTTATTATATTACGCCATACCATGTTACCGACTTCAGGAGAAGAGTAGATGTCATCAACACCGGTTCGTTGGGTCAGCATCTGCCGGAAACTCGTCTTGTTGCCTGTCTTATTGTTCGTGTCGTCGTTATTTATGTTGTCAAGGTCGAAGTCGTTGAACATAAAAGCGTAGCGTGGACATTGCCAGCCTCGTCGCATGATAAGGGCAAAATAAGCGTGTCCGTTACTCGTCTTCAGGTCAAACATCTCCACCGCCGCCTCATCGTCACGCAGGCTTGCGGAGAGTTTGTCGACTGTTATCGACATATTGTCTGTGAAGTCGCCGAACAATTTGCTTTCTCGCATGATTTCACGTTCCAGTTTTACAATCTGTATAGCTTCTGCCTCGGCGTCATAATCTTCCTTGCCGGTTGAGCTTTCCTGATGTTTTATCATCTCGCCAAGTTTGTTGTATTTGTCAAGCAACTCTGTGTTTCCGGAGTTGATTAGTATCTTGCGGAAGTCAATCTCGGAGTTAAGCAACAGGCCTTTGGTCAGCAAGCTGGCGTTATAGGCATCTCGTAGTAGCGAGTCGTTGTCGTGATGTATATAGGCATATAATGGCGCGACATTGAATATGTTGTTTTTTGTGCTCCAATATATTTCCCGTCCGGAGGTGGACAAATGTGAGAAATTACGCTTTATATGTTCCGTTTGCAGACGCAACGCCTTGCTGTAATACAGCTGCATGGTGTCGGTTTGTTTGTTGATGTCATGGAAATATGCCATATTGAATAGACTTACGACATTATCCGGATGGTGTTCGCCAAGTACCGCCGACTGAATTGCGTATGCTTGGCCTGCATAATCTATTGATTGTTGCAGGTCACCGTGTGCCTGACGGTATATGGCATAGTTGTTCAACGCTTTGGCATAGAATGAGGACAGGGTGTCTTTCGATTCTGCATATTTCTCAATAGAGGCTTTTCCGTATTCAATTGCTTTGTCAAAGTCTTTGGCCGTGTAATAGTATCTTGCCATATTGCCGATGGCAAGTGCCTCGTCTGTTTTGTGTCCCTCCATGTTTGCGTATATGTCAACAATCTCCTCACAGGTCGAGATGGCATTGTTATGGTCGCCGGCATCATTATAATATATTGACAATATGTTTTTCATACCGGCTATAGTCAGGGTGTCCTTATATCGTGAGGCTATGTCAATAGCGGCTTTTGTCATGTCGATGGCGCTCTTGTAATTACCGCCTCCGGCTACTACCGAGGCTTGTTTTATTATAGCGTGTGCTTCTGCCAAACTGCCGGAGGAGCCTAAATTGGTGACACTGGTGCGTAAGTCTGTCAGGTAGTCATTAGCTTTTTCAAGGTCTCCTGTTTTATTGTAGGCGGAGGCCAGGTCGCTTATACATTTTATATAGTTTGTACTGCTCTTCCCCTCTGTTGTCGCAAGTATGTCTTTGGATTGCTCAAGCAACTGTATCACATTGTTGTAGTTTTCTTTATGCGAATAAATGTTGGCGGCATTCATAAGTAAACGTGCGTATTCTGCTGTGCTGTCAGCCTTTTGCTCGATATAAATGTTTCTGCATTCTTCAATCAATATTATAGCATTTGCGTAATCTCCGTTACGTGCGAGGCACACGGATTGTGCGTCAAGTGATTCGGCATAACGCAGTCTGCCGGCGGCGTCTTTTGACTTACGCATTGATTTGGCGTTCTTTATAATCTTGCTGTTTAGTGCCTTCGCTTTACTTGTGTTGCCTGTTTGTGAATAGTATACAATAAGGTTGGTGGTTGTTTTGAAATAAGCGTCAGTTCCATTTTTAGCATTTTTCAATGCCTCTTCCGCATATTGTATGGCTGTATCAAAATCGCCCGGTTGTCCTTTCTTGAAATAAAAGGTTGACATGTTGTTGTATAAAGCGGCTATATTGTTCGGGTCTACCTTTATTTTCTTAAAGCTTTCTATTGCCTCGCTCTCATTGTTTATGGCCTCTTCCCATTTCTTTTGGTAAGCATATAGAGTAGCCAAACGGTGCATGACATTGCCATATAATATGTAATCCGCTATAATGCCGTTTGGGGTCAGAACCTGCCGCTCTTCTTCTGAGATACGCATTGCCTCTTCTTTGTTTCCGCTCGCCATTGATTGTTCTGCGTCTTTGGCCAGTATCATGGCTTTTTCTATTATCTGATCGAGTACTGACGGTTTGGCAAAAGCAGTGGAATTTACAAGCAAAATAGCAGCAACCATAATTATGGCTGCTGCTATCCTATTGTTCATCTTATTCATTTATTATTATTGTTTGCTTGTTCTTTTTATAAATAAGTTTATTTTATGGTGTCAATTTTTATCGTATCGCAATTGTTTGGTATAATGAATATGGAGTCTCCAACTTCCCGTTCGGCAGAGGCCGTCACTGATATGGTGCCACTGTCTTTGGAAGCCAATTGTTTTAACAAATAATTAAAATATGATTCTGATAGTTGCCTGAGACTTGTCTGCGGGGTCTTTAACAGCTTTTCTATTGTCATGTTCTGCCCATTCTTTATGGTATATTCTTGCATTGTGGCACAGTCTAAGATGACAATAGAGGCTCCGTTGGCAATAGATATGATGTCAGATGCGGCCAAATCCATGTTGGAATATATGTCACATTGTTTGTTATTGATCCTTACTTTTACCGCGCCTTTAACGGAACGCACCTTATACTGCTTGGCTGATGTGTGGCAAACTGTTATCAATATCAATGCTAATGCTAATAGAAGTCTTTTCATTGTTAACCGTATATTTTTCTTCTTCTTTGTTATTTTACTGTATTACCGTTTGCTTTGTCTTGTGGCTTGAATATATTCAATGTGCTATTGTATACTGTTTCGGCATCTCCTAATAATGCTGTGCTTAACAATATTGCGGTGAATGAGAGGTAATATCCATATCTTACAAAGATAAGGAAGTCTACCCATATCAGTAACACTATCCAAACGAAGTTTATTATCTGTCTCACAAGGGGCAAATCGAATACGAAACATATGTATTCGTTACAATATTTATGGGTCAGGTTATTTAAGTTATCCTTGAATATCTGTGTTAGCAGAACCAGAAAGAATGATACCAAGGTTGCAATATTGTTGGAGAAAACGTCCATTTGCTTGTTTTCTATAAATGTTTGGACGGCGTATGCTTGGATAAGAACTCCGGGGGTACGGCCGTAAGGGGAGTAGTGCGTGTCCTGTTCCTCATGTGTGCAGCCCAGAATTACTATGTGTCCCTGCAGTAATTTACTGTTCTCTGCAATGGAGTCATAGCGGATTGTTGGGAATTTTGTAGGCGAGTAATCTATCATACGTTTACCCGAGGCAGGCTGGTCTTTTACAACTTCGCTGTCAAACGCTTTGGCTATTTCATAAGACAATGAGCCGACTTTATGCCCTTGGAAACTTGTTTCGGATTGTATCTTCCTGATGCTTCCGTCCAATATGTCGGATTCTATGTTCGAGAATCCCTCTTTTATATCACCGCCTATTGTGAAAAATGAGTGACGTGATTTGTTAAAAGCCCCCTTATCATTGTCATATTGTGTCAGCTGGAAAGCCACTACCGGTTGGGATGTGCTTAGAATTGCCTCGGCAAGTTTGTCACTTCCAATAGTGTCGCCTTTCAATCCCTCAAAGATTACGTCTATTCCAAGAACCTGTGGGTCATATTTGTTTATCTCGTTTATAACGTTGGCAATCTGACCGCGGTCGTGTAGTTCAGATATATCAACTATTGTTATCAATGAACTTTCCGTACTTTCTCCACTATCTGCCATTATCTGGAAGAACATATCAGAGAGATGGAAGTTGTTGATAGAGCGATATAGCGGATCTAACACGTGTATTCTTGAGACAGCCGTATCTAAAATCCCAAGTATTAGTACCGCTATTAGCGATACTAATACTTGGTTTGTTATGCTATATGCCAGTTTTCGCATTATATTATTTAGCAGAAATTATAACACAACGGTTTTTATCGTTTTCCGCAAACGGCTGTACTGTGTCACCAAATGATTTTACAATCATCTGAGTCTCAGGTATACCGGCTTCAACAAGGTGTGTGGCTACGGTCTCAGCACGTTGCTTTGCTATTCTTGCATTAATCTCTGCAGTGCCTGTACCTTTATCTGCATAACCGCTTATGCTTATGGTATGTCCGGGATTCTTTTTAGCCCATTCAACGACATGCTCTATGGTCTCTTTCGTAGGTGTCGTTCCTGATATTACATAATAAATGACTTCGTGTATTGGCTCCACAACGCTTAATGTCGTTTCCGGGCCGGATGCGACAACAGCCTCGTTAGCAGCCTCTTCTGTGAAGTCTGCCATAGCTGACTTTGCTGATGTGATTGGTTTGCGTGGTTTCTTTAATCCGAATTTATATGTTACGCCCAGTTGAGCGGTAAACATCCAATCGTCGCTATTAGAGTATTTTGAGTTGAATCTATCATTCAGAGAATTAAAATCAAATTCCATTCCAATACTCCAATGTTTGTGAACGTTTACGTCAAACAGCATGCCTGCTCGGAAGTTGTGTCCGAGTTCGTCATGACGCTGACGTTTGTCACCCCACATCTTGGACAAATCGTCTTTAGGTTGAACTTTGGCCTGAAGATCGTTCAATTCATCGTTACCCCATGCGTAATTCAATCCAACACCTGCTATAAGATAAACGTTAAATACATTGAATTTCTTTGCGGAGAACAGGTTTACGAGGT
Organism: uncultured Prevotella sp.; assembly: GCA_964599665.1. Lineage (GTDB taxonomy): Bacteria > Bacteroidota > Bacteroidia > Bacteroidales > Bacteroidaceae > Prevotella. The sequence goes on along the minus strand of CAZRGO010000012.1, from coordinate 65,771 downwards.
TCAGCATCACATCAATATCGGTATTAATGTAATTGAACTTGTACTTCTCTCTTTGGGTTGTTGTATTTAGTACGCCGTTTGATTCATAGCCATTGACATAGAGACGGGCTCCAACAGCGTCAGCAAACATTTTACCTACACCAAGACTATATGTCGGTGTGATCAGTTTTTTAATGTCCCCGTTGGTAAAAGTTATACCGGCACCGCCTTGCGCCTGTATGAAACCGTATGGTTGCGGCCTGTAACCAAGTGCTATTTCTTCTTGAAACTCGGAAATATCTTGCGCATACATAGCGTTAGACGCAAGCATTGCCAAAACAATCATTAAAACATCTCTTAATTTATTCATAACTTTAGTTAAATTAAATAATTTTGGGGACAAAGTTACAAATAAATTTTAACACGCTATATTTACCCCCCCCGATTAGTTTTTTTTAATAAAATTTATCAATTTGTATTAAAAAAGGAGGGCGTTTAGTGCTTATGAATGAGCCAATATGATTGTTTGTATTTCGTTTATGTGGTATTTTTATGGTTGTATTTGGCGGTTATTGTGATGGTTGTCAGACTTCCATTGTCATTGATATGTCCACTTTCGGACGGTCACCGCGCATGGTTTCCGTGTTTTGTATTTTCTCTACGATGTCCAATCCTTCTACAACTTCACCGAAAACGGTGTATTGTGTATCCAGAAAAGGAGTACCTCCGACCGTGGTGTAAGCCATCCTTTGCTCTTCTGTGAAAGCAGGTGCACCAAGTTCCTTACATTTAGCCTTTGTTTCCTCTATCAATTTGTCCTGCAATGTCTGTAATGCCGCACTGTCTCTGTTACGGCGCATTTCCATAATCTCGGCCTTGTGTTGCTGCACGAGAGTGTTGAACACGCTCTGCTCTCGCTGCATTGCCATTTGGTGTTCTATCTGTTTCAGTTCATTGTCATTGTATGTCTTGCCCCAAACTATATAGAACTGGCTGCCACTACTCTCTCGCATCGGGTTTACCTCGTCGCTTTGACGTGCCGCGCAGAGTGTGCCACGCTTATGATAATGCTGCGGATACACAATTTCTGCGGGTATAGTATATCCCGGTCCGCCTGTTCCGAGTGCCTTTTCCATTGGCGCTCCTTTACTTTCCGGGTCACCTCCTTGTATCATGAAGTCTTTTATTACACGGTGAAACAGTGTGTTGTTAAAGTAACCCTCTTTGGCTAACTTTATAAAGTTATCGCGATGGAGTGGGGTATCGTCATACAGACGCACAATGATTGTGCCTAATGTTGTGTTTATCGTTACATTCATATTGTGATTGTTGTATTAAATTGTCCTGTTATTATTCTGCGACAGCCTCCGACTTCAGTATCTCTGTTCTCATAATCCGTACATCTTTCAACGGACGGTCATATTTATCTGTACGCAATTTCTGTATTTTCTCTATCACTTCCAGTCCTTCTATTACCTCGCCGAATACGGTATATTCGTTATCAAGATATGGTACTCCGGCCTGCATATACTCCGAATAATACGGCAGCGGCTTGATGTCTGAGCCGGCTTTCTTTGCGGCGGGCCATTTTCCCCATGCTATGTAGAACTGTGATGAGCTGCTACGGCGCTCCGGGTTGGTCTCGTCGCCGTCACGTGCTGCTCCTATGGCTCCCCGTTTATGGAAAAATCGTGGGTAATTTATTTCTGCCGGAATAGTATATTCTTCGCCCTTCTCATTGGCAACGCTTGTATATCCCAACTGTGGGGCAGGATATTCGGAGTCTGTTTTTTCCGCATACTTTGACATAGGGTCACCTCCTTGTATCATGAAGTTATTCATGACACGGTGAAACAGCGTGCTGTCAAGTACTCCACGCTCTGCGAGGGCTATGAAATTGTCATGGTGTTGTTTCGTCTCGTTGTATAATTCTATGGCAATGACTCCCTCAGTAGTGTGCAACCTGACTATGTCGCGGTCATATTTAATGGCTTTCTTGTCAGATGTGGCAATCGACAAAGAGCTGTCCATAACAGCGGTTGTGAAGGCACGCATTATTGATGTCGGGTGCCCTTGGTTGGTAAATGCCCCAAGTTTGTATTTCTTCGGCCTGCATGTCGGCTCCCAATAGAAGATGCCGAGGCAATGACCGTCGGCTGATGTTTTGCAGAGACGTATGAGTTGTGACAGCTGTTCACGTCCGGATTCCATCATCCAAGGCTCCTTCTCGTTTACTTCAAACCCCGTTTCCACTATCATGCAGTCGGTATCATATTTCTTGTATAGTGCTTTCATGTTGCGAATACATTCGGCAAAGAGCTTTGGAGCGGCGTCTTCGTACTTGCGTGACCAATAAGGGTATAGCGACATGCCGATAATGTCCCATTTAGCGCCGTTGTTTCGCAGCACGTCTAAGTTCTTATTGTATAAAGAATTGTTGTATCCATTGTCAAGATGCACGATGACTTTGGCCTCGGGAAAGATGTTTTTTGCAGCTTCGTAACCGGCTTTGAAGAAGCCTGCGTACTGTGCAGGGGTATTGTCCAGATGCCCCATGCTTTGTGTTATGGTAGTGTTGCCCTTGTCATCTTTAATCTCCCATCCTGTGTCAGGGTCGGTCTTTACAGACCATAGCATTCCTTTGGAAGTCTCATTGCCTACCTGTACCCATTTGACATTTATGTCATTGTCTTTGAGCAGCGCCAGAACCTCTGTCGTATGGTCAGCCACATCCGCCAGCATCTGTTTGTATTTGTGCTTTTCCCATGCCTCAGGTATATTCTGTTTGCCCGGATCAGCCCACCAGTCGCTGTAATGAAAGTCAATCATAATGTCCATTCCCAATGCCTTTGCCCGTTGTGCTTTGGCCAAAACATCGTTCTTGTCACACCAGTTGCCGTGTTTGGTCGGGTTGACCCATACACGCAGTCTTATGGCGTTAAGCCCCATTTCTTTCATTAATGTAAAGGCGTCTCGTTCCTCGCCGCGGTAATTATACAACTTTTCGCCTTGCTGTTCCATTTCTGTTGCCCAACTTATGTCCGCGCCTAATGCAAATGGGGCGGCGAGAATGGATGACGGAATGGTCGCGAGAACTGTAATGATGAGGTATAGGAATCTTTTCATTGGGATGGAAATAGTATAGGCCCGGAGCAAAACAGCACTCCGGGCCTTTATAAATAAAGGTATTATATGCTTAGTTCGTTGAGCACCTTGAATAGTTTCTTGTCCATAGGCTTGTCGGAACGTATAGCCTCGGAGAACGGGATATATACAACCTCGTTGTTCCTTACGCCTATCATTACATTGCGCTGCCCTTGCAATATGGCCTCTATCGCTCCTACACCCGTACGGCTTGCAAGTATTCTGTCACGTGCGGTAGGGCTGCCACCTCTCTGCAAATGGCCGAGTATGGATACACGCACATCGTAGCCGGGGAATTCGTTCTTTACGCGTTCTGCGTAATACATGGCACCGCATTTGGGCGATTCGGATACTATGACGATGCATGATTTCTTTGATTTGCGTATGCCACGCTTCATAAACTCCGCCAATTGGTCTTCGTCAGTTTCTTCCTCAGGTATTATGGCAGCCTCCGCACCGCAGGCAATGGCTGAGTTCTGAGCCAGAAAACCGGCATCTCTGCCCATTACCTCTATAAAGAAAATTCTTTCGTGGCTTTGTGCCGTGTCACGTATGCGGTCCACGCACTCCATGATTGTGTTCATAGTGGTGTCATAACCTATTGTCGCGTCTGTGCCGTACAGGTCGTTGTCTATGGTACCCGGCAGCCCTATGCAACATACGTCATATTCCTGGGCAAAGATTTTAGCGCCGGTCAGGGAACCGTTGCCACCTATTACAATCAGTGCGTCAATCTCTTCTTTCTGTAAATTGTCGTATGCTTTCCGCCGTCCTTCCGGGGTCATGAATTCTTTGGAGCGCGCTGTTTTCAGAATGGTACCGCCCAATGTTATTATTCCGCTGACGTTTTCTGTCGTAAATGTTTCTATGTCGCCGTTGATAAGGCCCTCCCATCCGCGGTATATGCCCTTGATGGTAAATCCGCTATAGATTCCTGCGCGCGTTACGGCGCGTATGGCCGCGTTCATTCCCGGCGCGTCACCTCCGGATGTCAGAATGCCGATAGTCTTAATTCTTCCCATAGTAACCTGTTTGTTAAGTGAATAAATCTTTTTACGCTGTGCCTGCTTATGGCAAGGCTATATATATTAATGTGTGTTATATGTTTGTCAATCATACGCTCTGCACTTGAAGGCAGAGGACAGTGAAAGCAATGATACCCGAAAGTATCGTGATTGGGGTGATATGTCTTAAATACCATTTCAGTGAAAAACCCTGCATCTGCATTGTCATTATTCCCGCAATGGAGCCGACGCAGAATATTGTGCCCCCGACAGTGGTGCCGAATGACAATACTTTCCAATAAGCCCCTCCTATACCGTAGTAAATGTCTGTTGTTGACACATCGTGCATGGATACCATTGTCATGAATGACGCGAAGTTGTCGAGGATGGTACTGGCTACGGCCGCCGCCACTCCGATGCCCCATACATTGCCGATAAAGGTGTCTATCTGCATGGAGAACCATGTCATGGCTCCCGTTTCCGTCACTACTCCCAGTGCTAATATCACGCCAATGATGTATAATATCTTCTGTATTGTGTTATATTGCACAGACTGTGGGATGTCTGCCCTTATCTGACGTTGGGCGTTTACGTGCTTTTTGTTAAACAACTCGTTTACTGTCCATAGCAGACTTAACACGCATAGCGCCCCAAGAAACGGCGGTAGCTTTGTTATGTCATGGAAAGTCGGTATAAACCACAGCCCGCCTATGCCCACAAGGAACATCAACAGGCGTTGCCACACGTTGAAGGTCGTTTCGTTGCCACGGAAAGGCAAGGACGAGTGCTCTACGGATACTGTCTCCGGCAGTTTCATTGTCATGTATGCCACAGGCAAAGCCCATGCTATAAAGCACGGCAGTAACATGGAAAGCGTGTAGTCAGAGGCTGTGATGGCGCCTTTATTCCACAATACCAGTCCTATAGGGTCGCCGATGACGGTCAGTGCGCCGCCGAAACTGACCGCTGACATGACAAAGGAGCCGTATATCCATCGGTCTTTTGTGTGTATGAGTATATCGTTAGTGACGGTGAGCATTATGACTATTGCGGCCGTGTTGTCAAGGTTGGCGGACATGAAGAACGCCAATGCCGTGAGTTTCCATAACAACAACTTGCTGTTGCGGGTGCGTATCCACAATGTGAGAAAATCAAAGCAGCCATTGGTATACAGTATGTTGACAATGCTCATGGTGGCAAGCAGGAACAACACTATCTCGGCTGCATGGCCTATGTATGGCAGCAGGATGTCTTGGGCGATATACTGTTTTACGGCGGTGCTGTTGGGTTTTACGCCGTCAAGGAATGACAGATACTCCTGAGAATGTTGGCTGGCGATGAAATCGGAGCCGAAACCGACATACAAAACCCATCCTACTGTGCAGGCAAATATGGCGACTGCCGCCTTATTGATGTTGGTCTGCCGCTCGGTTGCTATTAGTATCAGGCTGATAATCAGTATTGCTACGATGATGTATGTCATAAGATGACTCGTTTAATGCGTTTTGATTGCAAAATTAATAATTTTTTTGTAAATCAACAAAAAAAGATATAAAAAGTGATTGAAATACGGAAAAGAACTGCACCGCTTTAGACCTGTTTTGCAATCGGGGCACGATTACTGTGTAATCGCACTGCGATTACGATGTAATATCAATGCGATTACATTGTAAACGCAGTGCGATTGCAATTGAATATGATTGTGAGCCCGGACAGACCGATATGACACGCCGCTGTTATATGTTGGTAGCTAAATAGCAGGTGCGTTTACAGTCTGTTGTTAAATAATATTAAATAAGGAGAGAGTTGTAAGCGGTGCTTGATGTTATTTGGATAAATTGTTGTAATTTTGCAGTGGAAATCATACAAGTAGATGTTTCTCTTCTATATCAATTCACTGTTCACAACAGGCAGGGAAACATTTAATCCTATTTTTTATAGAAAATGATACAGGAAGAAGAACTGTTTTCAGTGGAGGAAAATGCTGAGCCACAGAAGAAGAAGCGTACCAGAATTACTAAAAAGGAAGTTTCTGACCACGTTTATAGTGTGACCGGGCTGGATGGTGAAAACCTTGAGAAGCCAAAGAAAAAGCGTGGGCGTCCGAGTAAGGCTGAGAAAGAGGCACAGCTCGTTTTGTCGCATGAGGTGAACTCAACACTTCCTGACGGGATAGAGTCTCGCCAATTCTCGGATGACATGTCAGGGCTGCGGTCTTATGATAACGCGGCTTCTGAGGATGTGACGCTGTCTCAGCCTGATGCGGAAAATGAAGAAGAAGGTGTGTTGACTGATGACACGCCTAAGAAAAAACGTGTGCGTAAGACGAAAGAGGAGATAATAGCTGCCGCTGAGGTCAAGGCGGAGCAGTTGGCGCAAAATAATCATCTGAAGGCCGAGGAGGGGGATATGAATGTCGTTCCTGAGGCCGCTTTCGCTAACTCGGCCGTGAATAATGACGGTGATGCTGAAAATACGCAAGGGTTGCTCGAGCAGTTGCAAAGCAAGGTGAGCCAGCGTAGGGAAGGGGACGGCATGGAACTCGACAAGGTGTGGAGTGAAGACCCCGGAGACGGCACTGACTTTATAATAGTAACAGACTTGCCGGTGGAGGACAATGGCGTTATACCTTATTATGATATGTTGGATAACCCGCGGTTGCCTATAGCCCAAGACGCGGAAAACCAGCATAATGAGCCTGCGGTGGCGGAGCAACAGTATGAGTTTGCCGATATAATAAGTGTCAACGGCTTGCTTGAGGTGATGCCTGACGGATACGGTTTCCTCCGGTCAAGCGATTATAACTATCTTTCCTCACCTGACGATGTGCATCTTACCATGCAGCAGATAAGGCAGTACTCTCTCAAGATGGGCGATGTGGTGGAGTGTAAGGTGAGGCCTCCAAGACCGGGAGAGAAGTATTTTACCATGAGCAGTATTGAGAGAGTGAACGGACGTAATCCGGAGGATATAAAGGACAGAATATCTTTTGAGAACCTGACACCGCTCTTCCCCGACGAGAAATTCAATCTTTGCGGCACGCCGTCGGCAACGAATATCTCTACTCGTGTAGTGGATCTGTTCTCGCCTATAGGTAAGGGACAGCGCTCATTGATTGTTGCGCAGCCAAAGACGGGTAAGACAATATTGATGAAGGATATTGCCAATGCGATAGCGGCAAACCATCCGGAGGCATATATAATGATGCTGTTGATAGACGAGCGTCCGGAGGAGGTTACGGATATGGCACGTACTGTCAATGCCGAGGTGATAGCTTCTACATTTGACGAGCCGGCGGACAGGCACGTTAAAATAGCCGGATTGGTGCTCGAGAAGGCCAAACGTCTGGTGGAGTGCGGGCATGATGTCGTGATATTCCTTGACTCTATAACGCGTCTGGCGCGTGCTTACAACACGGTAGCCCCGGCCAGTGGAAAGGTGCTGACCGGTGGTGTGGATGCGAATGCCCTGCAAAAGCCGAAACGTTTCTTCGGAGCGGCACGTAATATAGAGGGCGGAGGCTCGCTTACTATCATAGCAACGGCTCTGACCGACACCGGTTCAAAGATGGATGAGGTTATATTCGAGGAGTTCAAGGGAACCGGCAACTCTGAGTTGCAGCTCGACAGGCAGCTGGCCAACAAGCGTATATTCCCTGCTGTCAATCTTGTGGCGTCAAGCACACGTCGTGATGACCTGCTTCTTGACGAGACAACGATAAACCGTATGTGGATATTGCGTAAGCATATTGGCGACATGAATGCCATGGAGGCCATGAATGACATACATAACCTGTTGGTACACACCAGGGATAATGAAGAGTTCCTTATGGCAATGAACAGGTAAAGTACTTGCGCGGCCGTGTTTTTGCACAAATAGGTTACTTTGTATGCAGAAAAAGCATGTATCAAACTTAAAATATGCAAAAAAACATAGTGCCGGTAAGATGTTGTCATCTTTATTTGTTATCTTTGCACACGCTTTGACAGGTGTGCCGTTAATGATAACGTATGCTAACAGTCGAGGTTAACAATAAGAAATGTCAATAACGAAAACCAGACAGGTACTTATAGATGTTGCAAGGCAGTTGTTTGCCAAAAACGGCATGGAATGCACGACAATGAACGACATTGCACGTGCGTCAGGTAAGGGAAGACGTACCTTGTATACTTACTTTAGCAGGAAAGAAGATATTTACGCGGCGGTGATAGAGTCGGAATTGGAGCGGCTGTCAGACAGACTTGACGAGGTCGCGGCAATGAAGATGAGGCCGCAAGAGAAAATTATAGAGCTGATTTTCACGCATCTTAGTCAAATACGTGAGACAGTGGTAAGGAATGGAAATCTTAGGGCGGAGTTCTTTCGCAATATATGGACCGTGGAAAAGGTACGTAAACAGTTTGACGCTGACGAGATAGCCTTGTTCCGAAAGGTGTATTCTGAAGGTAAGGCTGAGGGAGAGTTCGATATTGAGAATATAGAGCTTGTGGCTGATATTACTTATTATTGTATAAAAGGACTGGAGGTACCATATATATATGGGCGGTTGGGACGTGGATTGACGGAAGATAAGATACGCCCTCTTGTCGCAAAAGTGGTATATGGCGCCTTGCGTAAATCGGGATTGTAAATTATAACTATTATAAACAAACATAAAAATGGGATTATTGACAGGTAAGACGGCACTCGTAACAGGTGCCGCGCGTGGCATAGGCAAGGCTGTTGCCATGAAGTTTGCGGAAGAAGGTGCAAATATTGCATTTACAGATCTTGTACTTAATGACGAGATGGCGGCGGGTCTCGAGGCTACACGAAAGGAAATAGAGGCGCTTGGCGTTAAATGTAATGCGTATGCAGGTAATGCTGCTGATTTTGCCGAGACGGAAGCGGTAGTGGCAAAGATAAAAGAGGACTTCGGTTCTATAGATGTTCTTGTTAACAATGCAGGTATAACAAAAGACGGTCTTATGCTGCGTATGTCAGAAGCACAGTGGGATGCCGTTCTGAACGTTAATCTTAAATCTGCGTTTAACTTCATTCACGCTTGCGCTCCTATTATGCTTCGTCAGCGTGGAGGCTCCATTATAAATATGTCAAGCGTTGTTGGTGTTCACGGTAATGCCGGACAGTGTAACTATTCTGCCTCAAAGGCCGGTATGATAGGCCTTGCCAAGTCTATAGCACAGGAGCTTGGCCCTAAGGGAGTACGTGCCAATGCCGTAGCACCGGGATTTATTGAAACGGCTATGACAGCACAGCTTCCTGAGGATATACGCAAGGATTGGATGAAGAAGATACCGTTGCGTCGTGGCGGTCAGGTGGAGGATATTGCAAATGTTTGCTTGTTCCTTGCTTCTGATATGTCAAGTTATGTATCTGGTCAGGTGATACAGATAGATGGTGGCATGAACATGTAAATGTTTGTAGAACATACATGTCTCATGACCGTACTGTATGAAGATAACCACATTATAGTGGTAAACAAACAAAGTGGGGAGATCGTTCAGGGAGATAAGACCGGCGATGTCCCCCTTTCTGATATGTTGAAAGCCTGGCTGAAAGAAAAATACAATAAGCCCGGTAATGTTTTCCTTGGCGTTGTTCACCGGTTGGACAGGCCGGTACAGGGCGTTGTTGTGTTTGCCAAGACCTCAAAGGCATTGGCGCGGCTCAATGAAATGTTCAGAAAGGGCGAGGTTCATAAGACTTATTGGGCTGTTACGCAGCATTGTCCGCCTGACAAGGAGGGCACTTTGAGGCATTGGCTGGTGCGTAATGAGAAACAAAACAAATCATACGCATACGAAACAGAGAGGGCTGAGGCCAAGAAAGCTGTATTGCAGTATCGACATCTTGCGGCGAGCGAGCGCTATAATTTGTTGGAAGTGCGGTTGATGACAGGACGTCATCATCAGATACGTTGCCAGTTGGCAAAGATGGGATGTCCTATTAAGGGTGACTTGAAATATGGTGCCAAGCGTAGTAATCCCGATGGAAGTATTTCTTTGCTTGCACGCAGGGTTGAGTTTGTGCATCCGGTGTCAGGGCAAAACATAATAGTGGAGGCACCGTTGCCGGCAGATACATTGTGGCGGAGCTTTAATGTTACTGATTCTTTATAAGTATATAATAGATGACATACAAAGGGGACTTTGCTTATATGATAAATTCCATTTAAGCAAAGTCCCCTTTGTATGTCGTTTGTATTATAATGTTACTCCATTCTTGAAGATAGAGATTTCTCTATAACCGTTAATCTCGTTGCGTGCTTTCTCGCCACTTGCAACGGCAAGAACCTTATCAATGAACTCCGGCATAAGCTCGGACATTGTTTTGCCGTCTACAAGTTGTCCGGCATTAAAGTCAATCCAGTTCTTTTTACGGTTGAAAAGATCGCTGTTTGTTGATATTTTCATTGTTGGCACGAATGTTCCAAATGGGGTTCCTCTGCCGGTGCTGAATAGTACGAGGTGACATCCGGCTGAAGCCAGTGCCGTTGCTGCTACCAAGTCATTGCCGGGAGCGGAAAGTAGGTTCAGACCATTGGTCTGTAAGCGGTCGCCATATTCCAGAACTCCACTGACAGGTGCACGGCCACACTTCTGAGTACAGCCAAGAGCTTTGTCTTCGAGTGTTGATATGCCGCCGGCCTTGTTACCTGGTGACGGGTTTTCTCCTACTGGCTCTCCGTGAGAAAGGAAATAGTCCTTGAAGTTGTTGATTAAGGAAACTGTCTGATCAAACAGCTCTTTTGTCTCACAACGGTTCATTAGGATGGTTTCTGCACCAAACATCTCGGGTACTTCCGTAAGGATTGAAGTGCCACCTTGGGCTACCAGCCAATCAGAGAACTCACCTTCCAGCGGATTTGCGGTTATTCCTGAGAAGCCGTCGGAGCCGCCGCACTTCAAACCTACACGCAATTTGCCTACTGGTACCTCTTCGCGTTTGTCTTGTTTGACCAGTTCGTACAGGTTGCGGAGTACATTCATACATTCTTCGGTCTCGTCTCCGTCCACTTTTTGTGTTACTATCAGTTTGATGCGGTCTTTATCATAGTCACCAAGCATTGCCATGAAATCGTCAGGCTGGTTGTTCTCGCAGCCAAGAGACAGCACAAGCACAGCACCGGCGTTTGGATGCAGGACTATATCACGTAAAATCTTTCTTGTTGCCTCATGGTCTTCTGATAATTGTGAGCATCCAAAGTTGTGATGCCAGGCATGAACAGCGTCTATTCCCTCTAATTTTGTTTCTGCTTCCAATTGTTTTGCCACTCTTTCCGCAACGCCGTTTACACATCCTACGGTAGGTACGATCCAGATTTCGTTACGTACTCCGACATCACCGTTTTTACGTACGTACCCCATGAAAGTCCTGTTCTCTTTCGCAATGGATAGCTTTTCGTTTACCGGATTGTAAGTGTATTCCAATGTTCCGGCAAGATTGGTCTTAAGATTGTTCTCGTTTATCCATTCGCCTGCTTTCAGATCCTGCTGTGCATGCCCTATAGGATATCCGTATTTGATAATATCTTCGCCTTTAGACTTGTCTGTAAGTAGTACTTTGTGCCCTGCTGGAGTATCTTGTAGCAATGTGATCTCTTTGCCATCCACGGCAATTTTCTCACCTGCTTTCATTGCACGAAGGCATACTACTACCGAGTCGGCAGGATTAATCTTTAGGAATGATGTTTGTTCCATAGTATAAAATATGTTTATGTAGTTTGTATTTTAGTCGCGTTGCGGCTGTTATCGGGACGTTATATTTGTGTCCTTCTGTAAAAATCAACGTTCTCCCTTGCCAGAACCTCTATCGGCATATAGTTTACCGGCGTAACATGCTGTTTGAGAATGATAGCTCTTACAAGTGCATCCACACTGTAATAACCTTGTTGATAGCCATGTTGCGCTATTAAAAAGGATATGCTTCCTTCTTTTATGCACCGTGCGTTCTTCTCAACCATGTCATATCCCATTATCTGTATGTTGCGTTTGTTTGTCCTTAGCAGAAAATCTCCGACGAGATGCGCTTTGGAATTCAATGTTATGCAATGGTGTGTGTTGGGATGCTCACTGAAGTATTTCTCCAATATCACGGCATGCTGCTTCCTTGTGCATTGGTATGGCAGGTCAAGCACATTGATTTTAATGTTTGGAAAATGGTCAGTCATATAATGTCTGAAACCAACCTCTCTGTTGTCTTGTTGCTTGCTTGCTACATTTACTCCGTCAAGGGTCTGCTTCATTAACATTATTTCTTTCTCTTTATTGGCTATCAGCATGAACATCTTGGCCGCAAAATATCCGCTTGCAAAAGAGTCCTGACCGTAAAAGGCTAATGGTCGCAAGTCTGGCATATAAGAGTCCAGCATGATGAACGGTATATTTTTGGCGTGTAGCTCATCAGTAAAGGGACGTGTTATATCCAATTGCGGTGGAACAATGATTACTCCGTCCGGTTCTGCTTCGAGAATAGTGTGTGTTTGTGCATAGAATGAAGCTGCGTCGTTCCTTTTGTAGTACTTGATATTAATATGTACATGGAAATCTCGTCTTGCCTCACAACACTTACGTTGACCTTCTTCCACTTCTTCCCAATAGGCTTCGCTTTCATGCTTGGGCATAAGGCAGAAGAAATCGTATCGCCTGCTGTTCGCTAAAGCACTGGCATACATGTTGGGTTTGTATTTCATTTCCTCCAATGCTTTTGTCACTAAGGTTAAAGCTTTTTGGGAAACGTTAGGCCTTTTGTGGAGTACTCTGTCAACAGTACCTACAGAAACTCCTGCTTTTTCTGCTATGTCTTTAATCGTTATGCGTTCGTTTGGCATGAATAATTTATTTGCAACAAATGTTTTTGCAAAAATAACAAAAATATTCCAATTGTGCGAACACACAGTATGTTTTTTTATCAAATACTGCAAAAAATATCACTTTTTACAGAAAAAACTTTGCTTATTGAAAAAATGTTCGTAAATTTGTCATGATTTTTAAGTCTTACGTGAACAAAATACTAATTAATTAACTTTATAACCCTTAATAAAAAACTATGGCAAAAGTAGTAACTTTGGGCGAGATTATGCTCCGCCTTTCTCCAAATGGGCAGGATCGTTTCATTCAAACAGACATTTTTCGCATCATTCCCGGTGGTGGTGAGGCCAATGTAGCTATCAGTTGTGCAAACTATGGTCATGATGCTTACCTTGTAACCAAGTTGCCATCTCACGAGATAGGACAGATAGCCGTTAACTCTTTGCGTCGTTATGGCGTAAATACCAAGTTCATAGCCCGTGGCGGTGAGCGTGTAGGTCTGTACTATTGTGAGACCGGTGCTTCCATGCGCCCATCTAAAGTTATCTACGATCGTGCTAATTCTGCTATTGCAGAGGCTGATCCGTCTGATTTCGATTTTGATGCTATCATGGAGGGAGCAGACTGGTTCCACTGGTCAGGCATAACTCCTGCCATCTCTGATAAGGCCGCAGAATTGACCAAATTGGCTTGTGAGGCTGCGAAGCGTCATGGAGTTACTGTTTCTGTTGACCTTAATTTCCGCAAGAAGCTGTGGACATCAGAGAAGGCAATATCAGTAATGCGTCCGCTTATGCAGTACGTTGATGTCTGCATCGGTAATGAGGAAGATGCGGAACTTTGTCTCGGTTTCAAGCCAGAGGCTGACGTTGAGGGTGGCGAGACTAACGCAGCTGGCTACGAAGGCATCTTCAAACAGATGAAAGAGCAGTTCGGTTTCAAGTACGTTGTTTCTACATTGCGTGAGTCTTTCTCTGCAACATTCAACGGCTGGAAGGCTCTTATCTATGACGGTAAGGAGTTCTATCAGTCAAAGCGCTATGAGATTAATCCTATCATTGACCGTGTTGGTGGCGGAGACTCATTCTCAGGTGGTCTTATCCACGGCCTTCTTACTAAGGAAACACAAGGAGAGGCTCTTGAGTTTGCTGTTGCAGCTTCAGCTCTTAAGCACACCATCAATGGCGACTACAACCTTGTCAGTGTTGCCGAGGTTGAGGCCCTTGCCGGTGGTAATGCCAACGGTCGTGTACAAAGATAATATTATAGGATAAGGAATTGCAAGGCTTTGGGTAATGTTTGTTATGCTACAGGTCTCTATTGCAAATAAATACCTTACCAATAGTAAATCAAATAACTCAACAATTAAGATAAATGGCAAAGTTTGATAAATTGGCCGTAATGCAGAAGATTGCAGCGGCTCCAATGGTACCAGTATTCTATAATAAAGATGTAGAAGTCGCAAAGCAGGTCGTAAAGGCTTGTTACGAGGGTGGTGTACGTGCTTTTGAGTTCACAAACCGTGGTGATTTCGCTCAGGAAGTATTTGCCGAACTGGCAAAATTCGTAGATAAGGAATGTCCGGAGTTAGCCCTCGGCATCGGTTCTGTAGTAGACGCTCCTACTGCCGCTCTCTATCTCCAGTTAGGTGCCAACTTTATTGTTGGTCCTTTGTTCAATCCTGACATCGCAATTGTATGCAATCGCCGTTGCGTAACATATTGTCCGGGCTGTCTTACTCCTTCAGAGATAGGCAAGGCTCAGGAAGTTGGCTGCGACTTTACAAAGGTATTCCCCGGTGATGTTGTCGGACCTAACCTCATCAAGGGACTTATGGCTCCTATGCCATGGTCAAAAATCATGGTTACAGGCGGTGTTGCTCCTGAGAAAGAAAATCTTGAGAAGTGGTTCAAGGCCGGTGTATTCTGTGTCGGTATGGGTTCCAAGCTGTTCCCAAGCGACAAGGTTAAGGCCGGTGACTGGCAGTATATCACAGATAAGTGCAAAGAAGCGCTTGGCTATTGTGCAGAGGCACGCGCTTAAAAATAATGTAAATAAAGGCTCCACAGGGATTTATTATATCCTGTGGAGCCTTTTGTTTTTGCTGACTTTGTCATGCAACGACCATAATGGCGTTGACAGGGCCACGGCAAAGTCGGAAGAATTCAATGTGGCCATTCGCGAAATACAGCTTATGGACAGTTGCAGAATAAAGGCGCAGAACCGTGATTTCTATCTGCACAAGTACAAAGCTGACAAGATAATATCCCGTTATAATGACGACACGGGTCTCAATGATTTTGAGAAACGGCTCCTTATGAAGGCCAAAAGTGATATGGCTTTTGCCCGTACCGACTACTTTTGGCAAGTAGGCAAGTATAAGGAGGCCCGTAATGTTATGGCAGAGTTAGCCTCGAATGCCAACCTTAATCTATACAGCGATACCACTCAATGGCTTAACTTTCTGTATCATCAGGGTATTGTCAATTATTATCCGTATAATATCTCCCGTAACAAACGTTCCTTGTTACAAGGGTACGACTGCATTGTGCAGTGTTATATCCTCTCCTCACGAACCGATTATCCCGTATATAAGGCTTTGTCTATGCAGGTTCTTAGCATGTATCTGCTCAATGACAGCATTCTTTCCATTGCCGGCGAGGCGGACAGGGCCTCCATTCGCTATATAAATGAAGACAATACACCTGATTCTCTGCTTGCCATCAACCTTGCGGAGCGTTCGTTATCTATATTTATAAAAATCAAAAACCCATACTATACCGCCGGCGCATGGTTAAGGCTGGCGCGGTGTTTCTTCAGGCAAGGAGATGCAAGACGCTCCGTTGAGTGCCTGTATAAGGCACTTTCTGTTACCGATATAGAAGATATGCCAGATTTGCGTGCCAGTATCAACGAGCAACTGTCATTGTCTTATGCCGCCCTTGACAATAAACGTGTTAGCGATTTCTTTAGAAACGAATATCTGGATTTGCAGGATAGCACCCGGCAAGACCGTGAGTTGGAAGCCCGTGTGATGGCATTACAAGTCTCAACCTCTAAAATGTGGTTGAATGTAGGTATGGTCTTTGCCGTTTTTGTTGTTCTGTGTGTAGTTACAATAGTCCTTATGCACGTCAGACGGCGCAAGGAAAGCGGAACGCAAGAAGAGCGCGAGCTGCTGGAACAGCAGGAAGAAGAATACCGTTTGTGGCAGTTACGTTACTCGGATGCAGTACGTTCTACCGTAGAACAAAGAGCACGCATAGCTGTTGTCGGTGGTATGATGCCGTTAATAGACCGTATGAGGCATGCAATTCTAAAGCACGATACCTCTTATGCCTCGGAACTTGTAGAGGAGATAGAGAGGCAGAACACAATGCTTACGCAATGGATCAAGTTGCGCAAGGGTGTAATACAACCGCGTATAGAATCTTTTGCACTGCAGACGGTATTGAATATCATCAATAAAAACAAGGCAAACCTCAGCGGAAATGGCGTGAATCTTGATGTCGCAGATACGGATATAGTCGTAAAAGGAGATACCACCCTTACGCTTTTCATACTCAATACCCTTATAGATAACGCACGCAAGGCGGTAGAAGGTGTCAATGGCAGTGTGACGGTTACGTGTCTTTCTAATCCTACAGCACGTTACGCAGAAATCAGTGTCAGTGATAATGGTGAGGGGATGGAGCCGGAACGTGTGGAACATCTGTTTGAGTATAAGAAGATAACGGACAATCCTGACAGCACCTCCCATGGCTTTGGGCTTGTTAACTGTCGTGGTATCATAGACCGTTACAAGAAAATATCCTCCGTTTTCTCTGTGTGCGACATCTTTGCGCGCTCTACTCCCGGCAAAGGTACTACCGTTTCATTCCGTCTGCCGCTTGTCGTGAAGATGCTCCTTGCTATCTTTACAGTAACATTTTGTACTACTTTACCATGTTTTGCCAGTGACAATACTGCCAAGGAATTGTCTGCCCGTGAATTGGTTGCGGCAAGATATTGCGACTCTTTGTATCAATGCAATGTTGACGGCAGGTATGTGCAGGCATTGTTATATGCCGATTCCTGCCATTCCATTGTGAAATCAGATAGCACTATAGATGTGGGAATACGGTTGTCTCTGTATAATGAGACCGCAGTGGCAGCCCTTGCCCTGCATCAGTGGAACAAATATGTGTACTACAACTATCTGTTTACCAACTTGTATAAGGCTTCTACGGCTGATGCGTCACTACCGTCTTACTGTGAGACTATGGAGCGTAATAGTTTCAGTGCCAACCTCGCAATGCTCATAGTCATTTTGCTTATTGCATCGCTTGTGCCGATTTTCTGGTATGTTTACCTGCGCCACCTGATCAGATTCCGTAAAGATATAAATGCAAAGAAGAACTATTTGGCGGAGCAGGCAAAGCGGTTGAGGATGGAGTGCGACCATTTACACCTTATAAATAATATACAGGACAATCAGTTATCGACCCTGAAACATGAGACAATGTATTACCCCGTACGTATCAGGCAGCTGATTATGTCCGGAGACAACGATTGCGAATTGTCCGATACGGTAACTTATTATCGTGATTTATATAGCATGCTGAGTATGCAGGCAATGGGGCGGTTGAGCGCTTCGTACTCTTTCAGTGTAGAAAAGTTACTGTTGTCTAAGGTCTTCTGTCTGACATCGGGGACAGAAAGCGTTACTTCGCTTGCTATTATAGCCAACAGGGAGCTTATGACATATCTGCGGGTGCTGCTTAGTCGGAATAATGGCGGCAAGGTACCGCAATGTGAAGTGAGCAACTCTAATGACAAGTACATAACGCTTGCATTTGCCATGGCCGGAAATATCCGTCTTGCGCTTGATGTGGATATATTGTTTACGTCATCCACGCCCAATGTGGATTTTCTCATAATGAGACAGATTGTGCGTGAGACCGGCGATGCCTCATTGCGTTATGGTGCGGGTATCTCTGCCGCAGTGAGAGATGGTATAGCGTATATCTCTATAACATTGCCGTGGCAGTTCCGTGCCTGAATGTCTTGTGATGCGTGTTTCTTTATAATATGCCCTTTGACATTCTGCGTATATATGGACAAAGGAGAAACAGCAACAGAGAGGCGATACCTGCCATTACCGCAAATATTATGAAGAAATCGGACAGGGTGTTTATCTCAATTATACCGAACAGACTGCTTGATTCCTTGCCTTCTGCGGGCAATAATGTAGCCAATTGTCCGGCAAAGATATTCGATGCGGCATTGCTCATGAACCATACTCCCATCAGCAGGGACGCAAGGTTGGCCGGGGCCAGCTTGCTGACCATGGAAAGCCCGATTGGTGACAGCGACAACTCGCCGAGAGTGTGGATGAAATACAGTGCTACAAGCCACCATAACGATATTTTTGTGCCGGCATCCACACCGTGGGTGGCATAGGCTATCACTATATATCCGATGGTTAGCAATGACAGACCAATGGCCTGTTTGGCCGGTGACGACGGCTCAAGGTTGTGCTTGGACAGTGTCTCCCATAGTGTTGCCATGACAGGTGCGAAGAGTACCACAGTAATGGGGTTGACACTCTGAAACCATGTGGTAGGCATTTCCCACGAACCGATATGGCGGTCGCATTGAAACTCCGCAAAAAGAGTCAGTGAGGAGCCTGCTTGCTCGAATGCGCTCCAAAAGAATATAACGAAAACGGCTATGATGAATATCACCACTATTCGTTGTTTGTCCGTCCTTGTCAGGTTGCGGTCTGTGATGATAAAGCAGGGTAGGGTGATGGAACTGCTGTATATGATGGCCGAAATCCAGTCGTTCATGTTGGCGGTATCCGTTGAGAAAGCCCATGTCAGTATAGCAAAGAGTGCGGTACAGGCTATGAGTCTTACCGGAGAGTTCTTTTTTTCATGTGCCGTTACTTCGTTATCGGATAGCGTTTCGCCGTTTTTCGTTTCCTCTTCCTGTGACTTTTGCATCTTATGTTGTGTGAGGCGGCTTTCCGAAGGCTTCAGACCTATCTCCAATCCGTCGGGCGTTATGAGAAAGCGGTTTTTGAATACGCAGAATATAAGCAGGGACAACAGCATGCCGCAACCGGCGCAAAAGAATCCCCATTTGAAGGCTTCGGGGTGTGCCCAGTCTCCGGTGCCGAAATAGCCGCATACCACCGGTGCCATTAACGCTCCGAGATTGATGCCCATATAGAAAAAGGTGAATGCGGCATCTTTGCGCTTGTCGTTTGTCTCATATAGGTCTCCGACCATTGTTGAGATGTTGGCCTTGAAAAAACCGTTACCGATGATGAGAGCCGTAAGTCCCGCAAACATCAGCCATAGACTGAGAGTGTTGTCTACATTGGGGTCTATCGCTCCCTTAAAACTGAATATGCTTTGTGAAACGGTGCTTGCCGATGCGAACATCAGAAACTGTCCTATTGCCATAAGCACGCCGCCGAAGATTATACTGCGGCGATTACCCCAATATCTGTCGGCGATATAACCGCCTATAAGCGGTGTCAAATATACCAGACCTGTGTAGGAACCGTAAATCTGGCTTGCGTTGTCGGGGGTGTAAAACGCTGCGACCAGATACAAAACGAACAATGCTCTCATGCCATAGTATGAGAAACGCTCTGCCATTTCAGTAAGAAAGAGGAGGTATAACCCTTTGGGGTGTCCGGAAAGCATAATAGAATAATTTGGTAACGGTTGGTTTGTTATATGGTGAAAAGATGAAAATCAGATGTATGAAAGAGTATTCCTAAGCAACAAAGTGCGGAACTATACGGTGGCATCTGTGTATAGAAAAGTAATGCTCTTAAAATTTTTGAAAATCAGCAAGTTGGCGAATGCTCTGTAATCACATTGCTTTTACGTTGTAATCGCATAGCGTTTACTGTCCAATCGCATTGCTTTTACATCGTAATCGCATAGCGTTTGCGGAATGACTGCAAATGTATTGTCTTTCAGTCATATCGTCAGGCCATTTTTAGCGGCCTGACGATATGTCTTGTATTTACAGTCCTGCCTGTGAGATCAGGCGGTTTACAATGTCGGTCTTAGGGCTGAAACTGTTATGTTTGCCTGCTGCCGGCGCACTGTTTCCAAAAGAACAAGAATGTTTTTGTATGCTTAGTTCTTGAAATTCTTTCTTAGTTCCTCACGCTTGCGTTGCAATTCCTCTTGCTGTTGTTGCATGGCTTGCAGACGGGCGGCAAGGCCGCTCAGCTTCTTTTTAGGGTTTTTCATGTTCTCGGCGCGACGTGCCTCAAGGTAATCAAGCAACTTCTTGTCGTTGGTTGTCTTGCGCAACGCCCACATAATGATTGCGGAGAAGAACAGAGAGATGAAGTAATAGAAGTTAAGGCCGGCTGAATAGTCGTTGAACATGAAGAAGAACATCACAGGCATGAGCATCATCATCCATTGCATCATTTTCATCTGCTCCGCCTGTTGGCCTACCATCTGGTCGCGTTGCTGGCGCATGGTAAGCCATGAATATACCAGATTGGCACCGCAGAAGAGTATGCAGGTGAGGGAAATGTGATCGCCTATGAGCCATAGGTTGGTGTTCCATTCTATGATAGGGTCGTATGTGGACAGGTCGTCAATCCAAAGGAATGACTGACCGCGCAACTGTATGGCATTAGGCACAAAGTTGAACATCGCAATCCAGATAGGCATCTGAATGAGCATGGGGAGACACCCGGAGAGTGGGGAGACGCCATACTCTGAATACAGTTGCATCATTGCCTGCTGTTTCTTCATCGCATCCTCCGGCTTGTTGTATTGTTTGGTGGCTGCATCCAGTTTGGGTCTTAGCACACGCATCTTGGCGCTGGACATATAGCTCTTCTTTACCATCGGGTATGTGATGCCCTTCAATATCAATGTGATGATAATGAGAATCCATCCCATCGGAATTGCCATGGCACGAAGGAAATCGAAGATATAGAGAGTGAACCAACGGTTTATATAACGGAACAAAGGCCATCCGAGATATACGAGACGCTCCAATTCAAGGTCTTTGCCAAAGGCGGACTCGTCTTCCACGTCTTGCAACAGACGGAAATCGTTTGGACCATAGTAGAACTCAAATTCCGTGGGAGTCTTTCCGCTTGGGTCAAAGAATGTCTTTAGTTTTGCCTCGTAGAATTTTAGGAAACCGCTTCCCTTCTCGTCCTGTTTGCTGGTAAGGATGGCGTTGGATGCAAAGTTGTCCTTTGCTATTATCACCGTAGAGAAGAATTGATTCTTGAATGCTATCCAGTCAGTAACCTCCTCAACGGGAATGTCTGTCTCGTCGCTTGTTTCGCTAAGATAGTCCGTGCCGCCGTCTTTCAGATGGTAAGTGAGTGAGGCATAGCGGTTCTCGAAGGTATATCCTTTCTCCAATTGGCGACAGTTCTCCTGCCAGTTTATGTCCAATTGTGAGGTGTTGGGGGCAAAATGCCCGCCCATTCCATTGGCTTGCAGTGAGCAACTTAAAAGGTAATCCTTACCAAGCGTGTAGGTTAAGGTTATGTTCTTGCCGTTTTTGTCTCCGGCAATGAATGTCACAGTGTTACCTTTTACGCTATAATCGTTGAAGTACAGATCGTAAGTTGAGATGTTAGCGTCCTTTGTCGTGAGTACAAAGTTGAGCTTTTGTGTTGTTTTGTCAAAGAGTGTGATGTCTTTGTTGCCGTCAATGTCTTTGAAATTCTTTATGACAGCCTTCTCAACGACAGCTCCTTTGGTGGAGAAAGTAAGGGCTACTTTGTCGTTTTGCAGTACAACCTGTTGTGCCGTGCCGGTCAAAGCTGGGTACAACAGGGCTGTGGTGTCGTTGATGGCGTCCTGTGCCGCTTGGGCCTTACGTTGCAGTTCGGCAATCTTTTGTTGCTCTTCCGCTTTCTGTTTTGTAACGGTTTCGATAGAATCTTTGATGCGCTGAGCTTCTCTTTCTTCTGCTGTCGGTTGCCCGTACCATGAGAAGCCAAAGAGCAATGCTGCTATTAGCGCAAAGCCAATGATGGTGTTTTTGTCCATTTGATGGTTATGTAATTAATTATATTCAGTGCGTTGGAATACAACTTCTGATGAAGTCGAGGAACAGAGGGTGTGGTTTTAGCACGGTACTCTGGTATTCCGGATGGAACTGTGTGCCGATATACCACTTGTGTTCGGGTATCTCTACAATCTCGACGAGATTGCTTTCAGGGTTGGTTCCGGCACATTTCATTCCGTTTTCTTCAAATTCCTGCAGGAATGCGTTGTTGAACTCGTAGCGATGGCGATGACGTTCCTTTATCATGGTTTTGCCATAGATGGCTGCCGTGTGTGAATCGTCACGCAACTGACACTCGTAAGCACCGAGACGCATGGTTCCACCCATGTTGGATATGTCTTTTTGATCCTCCATTATGTCTATGACATTGTGGGATGTCTTCTCGTCCATCTCGCGTGAGTTGGCATCTTCGTATCGCAGCACGTTGCGTGCGAACTCTATTACCAGCATCTGCATGCCGAGACATATTCCGAATGTCGGGATATTATTCTCTCTTGTGTACTGCGCTGCAATGATTTTGCCCTCTATGCCGCGGTGCCCGAAACCCGGACAGATAAGTATTCCGTCCTGTCCTTGGAGCATTTCGGAAACATTCTCTTTGGTTATTGCCTCTGAGTTGATAAATGTTATCACTGTCTTGCGGTCGTTGTACACACCGGCATGAAGCAGAGACTCCCTTATTGACTTGTAGGCGTCTTGCAGATCGTATTTGCCAACGAGTCCGATATGAACCTCTTTGGAGGCGTTGCGGCGTCTCTCAAGATAGCTTTTCCAAGGCCCTAATGCCGGCGTCTCGCCTACAGGAATGTCTAACTTGCGCAGTATAGCGGCGTCAAGTCCCTGCTTTTGCATGCTTACCGGCACCTCGTAGATGGATGGCATGTCCTCACTTTGCACGACACATTCGAGGTCTACGTTGCAGAAAGAGGCCACTTTCATGCGCATACTGTCCGTGAGGTGTTTCTCTGTGCGTAGCACAAGGATGTCCGGCTGTATGCCTACTGACTGCAATTCCTTTACGGAATGCTGTGTGGGCTTGGTCTTTAGTTCTCCGGCGGCCTTTAGATATGGGACGTATGTCAGGTGTATGTTGATGGCATTCTTGCCCATCTCCCATCTTAACTGCCTTATTGCCTCAAGAAAAGGGGCGCTTTCTATGTCGCCTATAGTACCGCCTATCTCTGTAATGACAAAATCGTAGTGACATTTCTGACCGAGATATTTGATGCTTCGCTTTATTTCGTCGGTGATATGTGGTACTACTTGTATTGTCTTTCCAAGGTAATCGCCGTGTCGTTCCTTGTCGATTACGCTTTTATAGATTCTGCCTGTTGTCATGGAGTTGGCCCTTGTAGTCTGTATTCCCGTAAAACGTTCATAGTGACCAAGATCAAGGTCTGTTTCCATCCCGTCCACTGTGACGTAGCACTCGCCGTGCTCGTATGGGTTAAGGGTACCCGGATCAATGTTGATATAAGGGTCAAACTTCTGTATTGTGATGTTATATCCCCTTGCTTGCAGCAACTTTCCGATAGATGCTGAGATTATACCCTTTCCTAAAGACGACACTACGCCGCCGGTGACGAAAATGTACTTTGTTTGTGCCATGATGTTTTTGTGTTGTGTTGCGTTTGTGTGTAGAGGCGTATTCTATGCCTTTTGGAATGCAAAATTACAATTTTTTCTTTGAAAAATAGCAAAAAGAGCGTGTTTTTCTTGAAAATATTGCCATGATAATACATTTTTCTTGGCAAACCGGAGCAGGACGAAAAAAAATATGTAACTTTGCATTCTCACACATATTAAATATAATATGCAAGTTTTTATGAAGTCTGTAATGATGCGAAATGTATTAACGCTTTCTGTTATTTTGGTGCTTGTAATGTCGGTAAATGCCGCTCCTGTGAAACGTTATAAGCGGAGTACGGCCTTGGATAAGGCCGAAAAGATGGTTGATGCATATAGGGATTCTCTGGAATTATACAGGTATAAGCTTGATTCCGTAATGTTGAACAATGCGGCTTTTGATGATAATGGTTTGGAGATGGACAGCCGTTACTTCAGATTGTTTGCGCCTTTGAATTTCTATCATGGCGCTTTAACATATAAATTGCAGACAAATACCGGGGCAAATGCGGCTGATGCTGATACGTTAGTGAACAGTACTCTGCTGAATATATATATGAAGCGTCCTGATTTGGTGAAGACTACGGATTCTAAGTTCTTTACGGTAGAGGAAGGATTTAGTGTTGCTGATGAGGAAAATGTAAAGCCGCAATACATAGATATGAAAACCCAAGTCGTGAAAGTTGGCCAGGACAATAATGAGATTGACGAACTGAGGAAGCAGCCTATTGACATGTTTGTGGCGAAACCTAACTTCTGGAAACTGTCAGGGGACTACTATTTGCAGTTCATGCAGAACTATTTCACGCCGAACTGGTACAAAGGCGGTTCGAATAACTACTCTCTGTTGGGAACGGTTACGTTGCAATGCAACTATAATAACAAACAGAAGGTAAAGTGGAATAATAAACTTGAGATGAAACTTGGCTTTAGAAATACCGAGGCTGACACCGTTAACCATTTCAAAGCAATGGAAGACCTTGTGCGTTTGACGTCAAGTATTGGTTTGCAGGCACATAAAAACTGGTATTATACCGCCCAGCTTATAGCCAATACGCAGTTTGCGCAGGGACGCAAGGATAACAAGACAGCGGTGTATTCTGACTTTATGTCACCGTTTAACCTCAATGTTTCTGTCGGTATGGATTACGCTGTGCATACAAGAAATAACAGACTCAACGGTAATGTGCATCTTGCGCCGATGGCTTATAATATGAAATATGTGGACAGATTGGCCCTTGCGAAGAGCTTTGGTCTTGAGCCTGACCACCATACGCTGCATAATTACGGTTCGCAAATGACAGCAGAACTGGATTGGGTGGTTTTTGATATGCTTAAATGGCATACAAGATTGTATGTATATACAACTTATGAGAAGTTCCAATTAGAGTGGGAAAACACGTTCAAATTTCAGTTTAACAAGTTTATTTCGGCCAATGTCTTTCTGTATCCAAGGTTTGATGATAGCGCAAAGAAGGTGGAAAACTATAGCTTCTGGCAGTTTAATGAGTATGTTAGCATAGGTTTCAGTTACTCAATGTAAGGTGTTTATGGAGAATAAGGAACTGGCCCTTGCATGGCGTGTGGTGGCTAATACGGACACACACATATTCCTGACAGGCAAGGCGGGGACGGGTAAGACAACATTCCTGCGCGAATTGCGCAAGATTTTGCCCAAACGCATGGTGGTAGTTGCACCGACCGGCATTGCGGCCATTAATGCCCAGGGTACTACAATACATTCGTTTTTTCAGTTATCCTTTGGCCCTCATATACCCGGTACGCAGCGTAAGAAGGACAAACGCTACCATTTCCGCAAACAGAAGATTCGTCTCCTACGTTCCATTGACCTTGTAGTGATTGATGAGATTAGTATGGTAAGGGCGGATGTGCTTGATGCTATAGATGAGGTTTTAAGACAATACCGTGACTATAGCAAACCTTTTGGCGGTGTTCAGATGCTGATGATAGGGGATATGCAGCAGTTGCCACCTGTCGCAAAGGATGAGGAATGGCGTCTTCTCAGCCCATATTATCAGACACCGTATTTCTTTTCCAGCAGAGTCCTGCAGCAGACGGAGTTTGTTACTGTTGAGCTGACGCATGTATACAGGCAGTCTGACCCGCTATTCCTCGATTTATTGAACAAGGTGCGTACCAATACTGCCGACGAACGTACCCTGGAACTGTTGAACAAACGTTATATTCCCGATTTCAGACCACCTAAAGAGGATGGTTATATAAGGCTGACAACGCACAATTATCAGGCTGATAATATCAATAAATCAGAGCTTGAGGCTTTGCCTTCGGCTGTGAAGACGTTTAAGGCGAGAGTGAAAGGAGATTTTCCTGAGTCATCTTTTCCTACGGATGGGACGTTATTGCTGAAAATTGGCGCACAGGTAATGTTCGTAAAGAATGATTCCTCTGTCGATAAGGCTTATTATAACGGTATGCTTGGGGAGGTCGTGGAGTTTGAAAACGATGTGATCCGTGTGCTACCGCATGGTGGTGACACCGTATTGGATATAGGTCATGAGCAATGGGAGAACATACGCTACTCCATTGACGAAAAGACCAAGGAGGTAACGGAAGAGGTTATCGGCGTATTCTCGCAGTATCCACTGAAGACAGCTTGGGCTATTACGGTTCATAAGTCGCAGGGACTGACATTTGAGAAGGCTATAATAGACGTTCATCACAGTTTTGCGCACGGGCAAACATACGTGGCTTTGTCACGATGTAAAACCCTTGGGGGTATGGTTCTTAGCACTCCGGTGCCGCGTGGAGCTATTATCAATGATACTCTTGTCAGTGATTTCACCAATGACCCGACCCACCGGCAGCCGGATGAGGAGAAACTGCAGATGATGCAGCGGCACTATATGTTAAGTCTTGTAGAGGGATTGTTTGATTTCTCGGTAATGCGTTTTGCATTCTCCGATACAGTCCGTTGTCTGAGGGAGTATTTTTATAATTCGCATCCGAAGACATATAGCGCTTGGATGGAGGCTTCTGACAGAATGAAGTCAATAGAAGACGTCGCAAGGCGTTTTCATTTGCAGTACTCCAATATAATTATGACAGTGCCGGAGTGTAATGATAATGCTCTGTTGCAGGAACGTTTGCGTAAAGGAGCCGAATATTTCTCACAGGAAATAGTATTTGTCGGTTCCTTGTTGGTAAAGACTTCGCTGCCTACAGAAAACAAACAGGCGCGGGAACGCATTAATAATCTCTTGCAGGCTATGCAGGAAACTTATAAGCAAAAGACAAAGTTGTTGCTCTATGTTGCTAAAGAAGGCTTTGTTGTGCAAGATTATTTGAAGAAGAAAGCAAAGATAATGTTAGAGCAATAGGCTGTTAATGTATTTTTATGATGATGTGGCCGGACTGTTGGCATACTGCTTGACGGGAGCCACATGTTTTTGTTTTACGTACTATGGCGATTCTTTTATAAACATTGACAGCGGCGGTGAGACTGCCATTGACGACAACCTCTCTTTTTGAAACAATTCATTTATAGACAGCAACAGCGGCAGTACCTGTAAGATAATGGTACTGCCGCTGTCGCAATAGTGTATAGCCTGTTCTTATTCGGTTGCCAATTCTATGATTTTGTCAATGGCACTCTTCAGCCCGTCGGCATTCTTTCCGCCGGCAGTAGCAAAATGTGGTTGGCCGCCGCCGCCGCCTTGTATGAGTCTTCCTGCCTCACGGACAATCTTTCCTGCATTCTTTCCTGCTGCCACAAGGTCATCAGACAGTGCCACTGTCAGGTTGGGCTTGTTGTCAATGGAGCAGCCTATTGCTACCAAAAGGTTCTCGTTAAACTGGTTTCTCAACTGGAATGCCATGTCTTTGGCGTGTTGAGGCTCTATAGGGCATACGCCTGCTATGACTTTAATACCGTTTATAGTCTGTGCTTTGCTTACGAGGACATCTTTAAGCTGTGCGGCCTGCTGTGCTTTGAACTCGTCAACCTGTGCCTGCAGTTCCTTGTTGTCACTGATAGCTTTCTTTATTGTTGCTATGAGGTTAGGCGTATTGTTGAGTAAATTGCGCAGGTCTGCCAGTGTATCCTGTGCCATATCCACCATTTCCTCAACGGCTTTGCCTGTGATAGCTTCAATACGTCTTACGCCGGCGGCCACGCTACTTTCGGCAGTGATACGTACCATGCCTATCTGTCCGGTGGCTTTGGCATGGCATCCGCCGCAAAACTCTACGCTTGAGCCAAACTTTATAACACGTACTTTGTCGCCATATTTCTCTCCGAAGAGTGCTATTGCGCCCAATTCCTTGGCTTCTTCTATCGGAGTGTCACGGAATTCCTCCAAAGGTATGTTCTGTCTTATCCTCTCGTTTACTATGTGCTCCACCTGTCTCAGCTGCTCTTGCGTTACTTTCTCAAAATGAGAGAAGTCAAAACGCAGGTAGTCGGCGGTGACAAGAGAGCCCTTTTGCTCTACGTGCTCACCGAGAACCTCACGCAACGCAGCGTCAAGCAGGTGCGTGCAAGTGTGGTTTGACTCTATGTCTCTGCGTCGCTCTACGTCAACACAAGCCATAAACTCAGCCTGAGCGTTCTCCGGCAGCTTCTCAACTATGTGTATTGCTACACCGTTTTCTTTCTTGGTGTCCAACACTTTAATCTCTTCATGCTCGCTTACGAGTACGCCGGTGTCTCCAACCTCACCGCCCATCTCTCCGTAGAACGGTGTGTTGTCAAGTATAACCTCGTATGCCACTCCTTTCTTCTGCTTTACCTCGCGGTATTTTATTATGTGGCAAGGATACTCGGTGTAATCATATCCCACGAAAGCGGACTCCGCTTCATTAACCGTCACCCAGTCTCCAAGGTGCACTTCAGCGGCATTGCGTGCCCTGTTCTTCTGCTCTTGCATGCACTTGTCAAACCCTTTGCCGTCTACTGTCATGTTTTGTTCACGGCAAATGAGCTCTGTCAGGTCGAGAGGGAAGCCGAAAGTGTCAAACAAAGTGAATGCCTTGTCGCCTGCTATCTCTGTCTTACCGGTTGCTTTTGTCTCTTCTATCACGCCTTGCAACAGTCTTATTCCGTTCTCAAGTGTGCGAAGGAATGAGGACTCCTCCTCCTGCATTACTTTCATTATGAGTTTCTGCTGTGCCGGCAATTCAGGGAATGCCGCTCCCATTTCCTCTACAAGTGTAGGCACAAGTTTGTATATAAACGCCTCTTTCTGGCCAAGGAAAGTATATCCGTAGCGTACGGCGCGTCTTAATATACGGCGTATTACGTATCCCGCTTTGGCGTTTGAGGGCAACTGTCCGTCTGCTATTGCAAATGCAATGGCACGCAAATGGTCTACGATAACCCGCAGGGCAATGTCTTTCTTATCGTCATCGCCGTATTTGCATCCTGCCATATCTGCCATAACATTAATCAATGGCTGGAATATGTCGGTGTCATAGTTGGATGTCTTGCCTTGCAATGTGCGCACGAGACGCTCAAATCCCATGCCGGTATCAATCACCTTGGCGGGCAGTCCCTCCAAAGAGCCGTCTGCCTTGCGGTTGTATTGCATAAACACAAGGTTCCATATCTCTATTACCTGCGGATGGTCTTTGTTCACAAGTTCTCTTCCCGGCACCTTCGCTTTTTCCTCTGCGGAGCGTGAGTCAACGTGCAGTTCGGAGCAAGGGCCACATGGTCCCGTATCGCCCATCTCCCAGAAGTTGTCGTGCTTGTTGCCGTTTATGATGTGATCCTTAGGCAAAAACTGCTCCCAAATGCTTGCTGCCTCATCGTCTCGCTGCAAACCCTCGTCTTCCGAGCCCTCGAATACGGTGGCATACAGGTCTGCCGGGTCTATTTTCAGAACGTCAACGATGTACTCCCAGGCCCATGATATGGCTTCTTTCTTAAAATAATCACCAAAAGACCAGTTGCCGAGCATCTCAAACATAGTGTGGTGATAGGTGTCATGGCCTACCTCCTCAAGGTCGTTATGCTTTCCTGAAACGCGTAAGCATTTCTGAGTATCAGCCTGCCTGCGGCTTTTGGGTGTGGCGTTGCCCAATATTATGTCCTTAAACTGATTCATACCGGCGTTGGTAAACATCAGCGTAGGGTCGTCCTTCACCACCATTGGCGCAGAGGGTACGATAAGGTGTCCTTTGCTTTCAAAGAAAGTCTTGAAAGACTCACGTATTTCTTTTGCTGTCAACATTGTTGTGTTTATTTGGTTTTTGCCCGCAAAGGTACTAATTTATTCTGATATTCGCAAACTTTTATGAGTAATAATTTGTAGCGTTTTGCAGAATGTAATATTTCTTAAATTAACGGTTTGGGCATGAAAAAAACAGATGTAAGAAAGAAAAATTGTGTAATTTTGCAGCGGACAACAAAAATATCACTCAACAAAATGAAAGAGATAATAAAATTCTTGGCGGAACTTGCCGACAACAACAACAAACAATGGTTTGACGAAAACAAAGAACGGTATAAAGAAGTGAAGGCAAAATGGGATGATTTTTCGCTGAAATTCATGGAGGGAGTGGCGCAATTTGACTCGCGTATCCAAGGGCTTCAGTTGAAAGATATAACGTATCGAATATACCGCGATTTGCGTTTCACGCAGGATAAGCGCCCCTATAAGTGGCATTTCGGTACGTATGTGTGTCCGAAAGGGAAGAAATCCGGTATGGGAGGTTACTATATCCATGTCGAACCCTCTACAGATACATATTTCCTCTGTGGCGGATTATACTGCCCGGACAAGGCTACGCGCGACAGTGTGCGTGAGGAAATAATGCTTGAACCTGACGGATTCCACGATGCTTTGCGGCAATGTCCTGATTTTGTGCTGCCATGGGATAGTGCGTTAAAGAATGTTCCTAAAGGTTTCTCGCCCGAAGACAAGCATGCGGAGTATTATAGGCTGAGGAGTTATGAGGTATATAAGCATATTACAAAATCGGATGTGTTGCGTAAGGACTTTCTTGCCTCTGCGCTTCAAGACCTGAAACGCACACAGCCGTTTACGGAAATATTAAACAGATGCTTTGATTACGCTCATGAAGACAGATGAGAGTAATACTTGTCTGTTGTAGCGCAACATCTTGATTTCTACCTGAATATAATCTGATGTTATTCGCTTGTTGAAGCGCCGCTTTAGGGTAGCGCTGCAATCGCAGTGCGATTGTGTTGTAAACGCACCGTGATTATATGATAAACGCATTGAGATTACACTGTAATCTCAATGCGTTTACAATTACTATAAAATAAAGTGGTTTTAATACTCAAAACTGCTACCTCCGAGGAACTCCCTTAACAGGCTTGTAGGAGGAATCTGGCTCTCAGGGATAGGCTTGATGTATTGTAGGAAATTCAATAGTCGTGATGCCTCGGCATACTCCTCACAGTTCTCCGGTACCTGCTCCAATGCCGCCGCTGCCTGATTCTTTATCACGGCCAACTCAAACAACATGGCGGTGTTGAATATCGCGTCCGCATTCTCTTGGAATGGGAATATCCACTTGTCTTCGCCCGCACGTACCGATGGCCAGCGGTGGAGTGTAGCCTGTGCGGGGCTGTTACGATATTTCAAATCCCTTATAATACGCCTCAGCAAGCGGTTGTCCGTAGTCGGAATATAGTTGTGCGTGTCCATGGTTATGGTGGTCAGGGCCGACGCATAGATACGGTATATCTGCTCTTGTGGCAATTGTGCGGTCAGTTCAGGATTAAGTGCGTGTATGCCCTCAATGACAAGAATGTCGTTTTCCCTCATCTTCATCTTCTTGCCACTCATCTCGCTTTTCCCGGTCGTGAAGTTATAGCGTGGCAATTCCACTTCCTCACCATTTATCAGAGCGTTCAGTTGTTGGTTGAAAAGTGGCAGGTTGAGAGCATAGAGCGACTCATAGTCATACTCTCCGTTTTCATCTTTCGGGGTTTCTTCACGGTTTACGAAATAGTCATCCATTGAGATACCTACCGGTCTGATACCGTTAGTGAGCAGTTGTATGGACAAACGCTTGCACGTAGTGGTCTTACCGCTACTCGACGGGCCTGCTATCAGAACTATTTTTATGCCTTTTTTGCGTGCTATCGTGTCGGCTATGTATGTCAGTCGTTTTTCTTGTAGAGCCTCAAACACTAATATCAGTTCGCTGCTGTGACCCTGTATGGTAGCTTTGTTCAGCTCGCCGACAGTGCTGATGCCCATGGTGTCCTGCCAATTGTGGTACTCATTGAATACCTCAAACATTTTGTCTTGCTTTATTAGGGCTCCAAGTTGTGTCGGATCGTCACGGCGCGGGACTCTGAGCAGTAAGCCGTCGTAGTACTTCTCCAGCCCGAATGTGGTTATCTCCTGTGTGTTTGTCAATGTCGGACCATAGAAGTAGTCGTTGTAGTCGTCAATACTGCAATATATTGTGTACATCCTGCCGAGGCTTTCCAGTAACAGCGCTTTTTTCTCGTTGCCCATTTTGCGGAACATTGCCACTACCTCTTCGGTCAGTCTCTGTCTGCGTTTGATGGGAATACTTGAGGCTATGATGTCTTTCATCTGTCGGGTCAGGCGCATGGTATCCTCTTCTGTTACCGGCCTTCCTATTTTAAGGCGACAATAGTAGCCGTTGCTTACGGGGAATTCAATGTTCACTTGCCCTTGTGGGAAAATGTCATGTACGGCTTTGCACAATATGAAAAACAGTGTACGTGTATATATCCTCATGCCGGCAGATGATGTCATGTCTATAAACTCAATCGTTTTGTTACCGAATATCCGGTAACTCATGCTGACAACCTCGTTGTTTACCTTTGCGGCTACGGGAGGAAAGGGCATCTGAGGGTTCATCTGGAAGAAAATCTCTGATAGTGTTACGCCTGTATCAAAGTGCGTTACCATGCCATTGTTGCGGCATCTGATTTCTATTTTTCTCATAGATTCTCTTTTTAATGGTGGTGAGGAGTTTGTAATATTGTAATAAAGACTTTCCGTTATCCCCATTGACGGAATGTGCGTCAATGGGGATATTCACGGAAGTCGGATATTGTTATGTCATTGTAACATTAATAACTTCTTGCAATGAGTACACGGCATTTTGACGGTTTGCCCGATACCATATCCACGCCCGGTGTCTGTTCAAACGCAAATGGAACGCAGCGAATTGTTGCCTGTGTCTCTTCTTTTATCTTTGCCTCTGTTTCTGCGGTACCATCCCAATGGCATAGGAAGAAACCACCGTCTTTTACCTTCTCTTTGAAGTCCTCATAACTGTCACATTCGTATATGTGTGCGTCGCGGAAGTCTTTGGCTTTCTTGAAAATGTTCTTCTGAATGTCTTCAAGCAGGTTGGTAACGTATTCTGCCAATCCCTCGAATCCAACGGTTTCTTTCTCCAATGTGTCGCGGCGCATTACCTCAACGGTGCCGTTCTCCAAATCGCGGCCGCCCATAACGAGTCTTATCGGTACTCCTTTCAACTCGTAATCAGCAAATTTGAAGCCCGGACGTTTGTTGTCGGCATCGTCATATTTCACGCTGATGCCTTTTTGCTTGAGGGCGTCTATCACCGGTTGGAACTTCTCGGCAATCTGTGTCTGTTGCTCACCTTTGCCGATTGGGATTATCACAACCTGCAGAGGAGCAAGGCGTGGGGGCAATACCAGTCCGTTATCGTCGGAGTGCGTCATTATGAGAGCGCCGATGAGTCGTGTTGAAACACCCCATGATGTAGCCCATACATATTCCTGCTTGTTTTCTTTTGTAAGGTATGTTACGTCGAACGCTTTGGCAAAGTTCTGACCAAGGAAGTGTGACGTACCGGATTGCAGTGCCTTTCCGTCTTGCATCATGGCTTCAATGGTGTATGTATCCAGTGCGCCGGCAAAACGTTCTGTCTCACTTTTTACACCCTGCATTACCGGAACGGCCATCCATTCCTCGGCAAATTGGGCGTAAACCTTGAGCATCTTCTGTGCTTCCGCTTCGGCTTCTTCGCGTGTGGCGTGAGCTGTGTGTCCCTCCTGCCACAGGAATTCTGATGTGCGAAGGAACGGACGTGTGCGCATTTCCCACCTCATGACATTGCACCATTGGTTGCACATTAACGGCAGGTCACGCCAAGAGTGAATCCAATTCTTGTATGTATTCCATATAATGGTCTCGGATGTAGGACGAACGATAAGCTCTTCTTCCAGTTTCGCAGACGGATCGACAACAACACCGTCTCCGCTATCGTTGGTCTTAAGACGGTAGTGGGTTACGACTGCACATTCTTTAGCGAAGCCTTCCACGTGCTCTGCTTCTCTTGATAGGAATGATTTCGGTATAAGAAGAGGAAAATAAGCGTTTTGCGCGCCTGTTTCCTTGAACATCTTGTCAAGTTGTTGCTGCATCTTTTCCCATATAGCGTAACCGTATGGTTTGATGACCATGCAGCCGCGCACGGCAGACTGTTCCGCCAAATCTGCTTTCACGACAAGGTCGTTATACCACTGGCTATAGTTGTCTGCGCGTTTTGTCAAGTCTTTAAGCTCTTTTGCCATTATAATTATGTTATTTTTATGTTTGATTTGTCATGCAAAATTAATAAAAAACTCGAATAAAACGTATAAAACCTGCATATAAAACAAAAAAAAATAGAATTTTAACCTTTTCTCTTTTGTATTATGGGAATTTTAAGTACCTTTGGCAATAAAATCATAAGACTATGGCAAACAAAAGAAGTATTAAGCGTGGAATTAACTATATTTGCAGTGAACTGTTTGCGGAGTGCGTAGCATTGTCACTGTATAACGCAAGGAGCGCAAAGGAAGATGTGGATTCTTTGCTCAAATCTATATTGCGTACTCACTCCGATTATATTAAGCGGGTGTCTCATCCGGAACCGGGGATGAAGGCAAAGGTGTATTACAAAATCCTTATTGAGAATTTCAATAAGGACGTGAATGACCTTGCCGACCAAATAAGAAATCAGCATTGACCATATAATAAATGAATGTATAGAATGAAATCATTCTGCTCTTGGATACTCTATAAGTGTCTTGGATGGAAAAAAGAGATAACGGTAGAGCATCCATCGAAATATATTATATGTCTTGCACCGCATACAAGTAACTGGGATTTTATAATTGGGCAACTCTATAGCAAGGCGGAGGGACTGCGTTCTAATTATCTTATGAAAAAGGAATGGTTCTTTTGGCCGTTGGGTGTGTTGTTTCGTAAGACCGGCGGCATACCGGTTTATAGAGATAAGAAGACGAGTATGACCGATACATTGGCTGATGTGGCGGTAAAGGCTGAAGAGTTTCACTTGACAATTACACCGGAAGGGACACGCAGCCTTAACCCGGATTGGAAGAAAGGTTTTTATTTCATCGCTGCAAAGGCAAAAATTCCTATTTTGCTTTATGCTTTGGATTATGAGAAGAAATTGATACGTTGTACCAAAAGCATAATGCCTACAGGTGACGTGGAGAATGAATTAAAAGAGATAAAGCGGTATTTTGCCGATACAAAGGCTAAATACCCGAAACAATTTGGTATATAACACATTAAAAGAATTAAATCTTTCGGATTGAGGATTAAAGCACTTTTCGTTATAATAGCTTTGGCATGTTGTATGTATGTGCCGCTTTTTGCCGAATCGTATGACAAGCATGTGGTGAGCATGCAAATAGACGATGCGGCAAAAACAATCGTTATATATATGGATGACTCCTTCGGTAAGCAGAAATTTACCGAAAAGTCCGTAAAAAAAATATATAAGAAAGTAGGCAAAAATGTGCATAAGGAACTGCCGTCCCGATATAAAACCTATAATGTTCGTATTGTTTCAAATGGAAAGGATATTGAAAGTCTTATAGATAGTAAACGGCATGTAGTTGAAAATCCTGACAGGAAGACAAAGCGAAAGAGCCATGGGTGGTGGGGAAA
Source organism: uncultured Prevotella sp. (assembly GCA_964599665.1). Classification (GTDB taxonomy): domain Bacteria; phylum Bacteroidota; class Bacteroidia; order Bacteroidales; family Bacteroidaceae; genus Prevotella. Next base: position 30,212 of record CAZRGO010000012.1, on the reverse strand, counting down.
CATTGCGTGGGAAGGCGCACCGTGGGTGACGAATACCTCTTTACCTCACAATATTACAAAAGGATTACAGGGCAAGCATATTGCGGTATGGGCCAGTCACGGGCGTTTTTTTGATTGTGTGAAAGGCCAATGGCGGTGGCAACGCCCCAATATGTTTTGTACTAATGAGGATCTTTTTACGCAGACTATAGTCGTGCCGTACCTGATACCGATGTTGGAAAATGCCGGTGCAAATGTGTTTACGCCTCGTGAGCGTGATTGGCAGATTAACGAGGTTATTGTGGATAATGACGATCGTAAATCATGTTATATAGAAACGAACAGCTCGGATAGATGGAGGACGGCCACAGTAGGTTTCGCTATGCCTGCAGGTAATATCCCGGACGGATACAATCCTTTTGAAAAAGGTACGGTAAGGCAAGTCGCTACGACTAAAAACAGTAATGCCGCAACAGCTTCTTATCAGCCGCTTTTTCCTAAATCGGGACGCTATGCCGTGTATGTAAGCTATGCAACATTGCCCAATAGTGTTGATGATGCATTGTATACAGTTTATCATCAAGGGCAGAAGACAGAATTTCGTGTGAACCAGCAAATGGGAGGTGGCACGTGGGTGTATCTCGGTACTTTTGAGTTTGACGGCGGTTCTTCGGCTTATAACCGCGTGGAAATATCGGCACGCTCGGCAAAGAAAGGCGTGATTACTACAGATGCCGTACGTTTTGGTGGTGGCATGGGAAATATAGAACGTGGCGGTGCGGCCAGTGGTTTGCCTCGTTGTCTGGAAGGTGCAAGGTATTACGCACAGTGGGCCGGTGTCCCGTATTCGCTATATTCTTTATATGAGGGTAAGGACGACTATAAAGATGATATAAACTCTCGTTCACTTATGACAAACTGGCTTGCAGGTGGTTCGCCATTTGCACCCTCAAAAGACGGGAAAAAGGTTCCTATAGATCTGTCGTTGGCTGTGCATTCTGACGCAGGGTTTAACAGTGACATGGAGACTGTATATGGATCGCTTGCCATTTGTACGACGGATTTTAACGATGGTAAACTGGATGCGGGAGTCTCACGTACCCATTCCAAAAACTTTTGTCAAAGATTGTTGGAACAATCCCGTAAGGATTTAAGGGAACGATATGGTAAATGGGAATGGAGAGACCTTTATGACCGCAACTATTCCGAGACACGTTTGCCGGCAATGCCCTCTGCTATTTTTGAGACTTTATCGCATCAGAGTTTTCCTGACATGTTGTTGGGGCATGATCCGGACTTTAAGTTCACTCTTGCACGCTCTATATACAAGACCATTCTTAAGTTTGAGGCGGAGGCACACGGTGAGAAAGTGATAGTTACACCATTGAGTCCAGAAAATTTTAGTGTGACATTAGACGCTCAGGGTAATGCCGTGCTCAATTGGACACCCCAAAAAGATAAAATGGAATCATCTGCTGTGCCTACATCATATAATGTGTATATGGCTATGGGAGGATTCGATTATGACAATGGACGCAATGTGGAGAACAATCGTTTTGTGCAACATTTGGAACGTGATTTGTTATACCGTTTCCGTGTTACGGCGGTGAATGCCGGCGGTGAGAGCTTCCCCTCTGAGGAATTGTGTGTGGTATGGCATGGCAATGGGGCTCCAACAGTGATGATTGTTAACGGGTTCCAACGGCTTTCTAGCCCGTCTGTCGTGAATAATGTAACGGAAAAAGGGTTTGATCTCAATGCAGACCCCGGAATAACGTATGGAATGACGGCCGGTTGGAGTGGCAGGCAGCAGGTGTTTTCTACATCCACAGCCGGAAAGGAGGGGTATGGGACGTTTGGTTATTGCGGCAATGAGATGGCAGGTCAGTTCGTGGCAGGTAACAGTTTTAATTATGTTGCTGAACATGCGTTGGCTGTTATGTCTGCAAACAAATATAATGTGGTCAGTGCGACCAAAAGTGTTGTGGAGTGGGGGAATGTCACTCTCAATGGATATGCGGTGGTGGACCTTATTCTTGGTAATGAGAAATACGTTGAAAATACACGTAATGTTTATAAGACTTTTAGTCAACAAATGCAGAAACAATTGCTGGCGTACCAACGTATGGGGTGTGGCGCATTGTTGGTGAGCGGTTCTTACATTGGTTCTGATATGTTATCGGAACCAGAACAGGCATTCCTTATAAAAGTGTTGAATGTTGGTAAGGCTGGTACAGTACGTGTTGAAAATGCTGTTGTTACCGGGTTGCAGCAGACACTTGCTGTTACCAATACCCTTAATCCGGATCATTATGCTACATTCCAAAGCGATGTGTTGAAACCATACGGTAATGCTTTTGTGGCTATGCAGTATCGTAACGGGCAGACTGCTGCGGTTGCTTGCCGTGGTGTCAATGCCACTTTTGCTATGGGCTTTCCTTTCGAATGTATAACGAACTCGGCACAGAGGGCTGTTGTGATGCGTGGCATACTCGCTTTCCTGACGGAATAGGGTGTCAATGGAGTTCGTATATAGCCAAAGGATTATGAAATTAACAGACATAGAATTAATGAAATTGTAAATATAACAATGAAGTATGTATACAATAATTGCCAATGCTTCCGGTACGAGAAGTGTAGATATAACAGAAGAGAATCTTGAAACGATAGAGAGATTTTCATTATTCAGAAACCTTGTTGACAGTAATGGTATTGTTAATGGCACAGTTCTTGATAAACTGCGCCTTAATGTGCGTGACCTTATAGCATCAACAGGCGCCTCCGATAAACCGTTAATGGATTTATGTTTTAATGTTATTTATCATCCTAATATGAAAACCATAGCACTTCATAATCTGATAGTGCTCTATGGGGAGCATAAAACATCGGATAATGCTGACTGATTTTCTGCCAACAACAAAGAAAGAATGTGAGTTGCGGGGATGGGATGAGTTGGATGTCATTCTGTTCTCGGCGGATGCTTACGTGGATCATCCTTCATTTGGGGCAACAGTCATAGGGCGTACACTGGAGGCGGCAGGTTATAAGGTTGCGATTGTGCCGCAGCCGGACTGGCATGGCGATTACCGTGACTTTAAGAAGTTGGGGCGTCCACGCCTGTTCTTCGGGGTGTCTCCGGGCTGTATGGACTCAATGGTAAACAAATATACCGCCAATAAGCGTCTGCGTTCTGAGGATGCCTATTCTCCTGACGGTCGTCATGATTGTCGTCCGGAGTATCCTACTATTGTTTATAGCAAGATACTTAAGCAGCTTTATCCTGATGTGCCGGTAGTTCTTGGTGGTATAGAGGCTTCAATGCGACGCCTTACCCATTATGATTATTGGCAGGATTGTTTGCGTAAGTGTATTTTATGTGACTCCGGTGCTGATATTATAACATACGGTATGGGAGAGAAAATTACGGTTGAGATAGCCAATTCGCTTGCCGAAGGTAAGCGAATTGCTGAGTTGTATGACTTGCCGCAAATCGTTTTCTTGTGTGATAAGCACAATATCCCCGGTGGAATAACTTCTGATGATATAGTGCTTCATTCTCATGAGGAGTGTCTTGTTGAAAAAAAAGCGCAGGCGGAGAATTTTAGGCATATAGAAGAGGAGTCCAATCGCATGCATGCGCAGAGACTGTTGCAGGCTGTTGACGGGCGATATGTTGTGGTGAATCCTCCTTATCCACCAATGACTACAGAGGAAATAGACCGTTCTTTTGATTTGCCGTATCAGCGTGTGCCTCACCCAAAGTATAAAGGTAAGCGCATTCCGGCGTATGATATGATTAAATTCTCAATCAATTTGCACCGCGGTTGTTTTGGAGGTTGTGCTTTCTGTACTATTTCTGCGCATCAAGGCAAATTCATATCCTGTCGCTCTAAGGATAGCATAATGAAAGAAGTCAGGGAAGTTGTAAAGTTACCGGATTTCAAAGGCTATCTGTCTGATTTGGGAGGGCCGTCAGCTAATATGTATAGTATGCACGGACGTAACCTTAAAGCCTGTGAGGCTTGCAAACGACCGTCGTGCATTCATCCTGCTATATGTCCCAATCTTGAAACCGACCATTCTGCGTTGCTTGACATATACCATGCCGTAGATGCCTTGCCAGAGGTAAAGAAGAGCTTTATCGGTTCAGGAGTGCGTTATGATCTTCTGTTGCATAAGAGTAAAGACGAAAGAATTAATGAAGCGGCAAGGCAATATACTCGTGAGTTAATATGCAAACATGTTAGCGGCAGGCTAAAGGTTGCACCGGAACACACTTCAGATGGTGTATTGAGGTTTATGCGTAAGCCGTCTTTTAACCTGTTCGGAGAATTCAAACGTATATTTGACCGCATAAATAAGGAAGAAGGGTTGCGCCAGCAATTGATACCTTATTTCATCTCTTCGCATCCCGGTTGTCGGGAAAAGGATATGCAACAATTGGCGGAATTGACCAAACGCATGGGGTACAAGTTAGAGCAAGTACAGGACTTTACTCCTACTCCGATGACCGTTTCTACCGAAACGTGGTACACAGGATATGATCCTTATACGCTTGAACCAGTATTTAGTGCCAAGTCTCAGAAAGAAAAACTGGCGCAGAGGCAATATTTCTTTTGGTATAAAGATACCGATAAAGAGGCTGTTTCCAATGAGCATAGAAGACAAACAGGAGATAAAAACCGTAAGAGAAAATCCTATAACCCCAATTTTACCGCTAAGAATAAGAAACGTTAAGAACCATGCCGCCATTAGCAGAACGACTACGTCCAAAGACACTTGACGATTATATAGGCCAAAAGCATCTTGTTGGAGAAGGTGCCGTGTTGCGTCGTATGATAGATTCAGGGCATATCTCGTCATTTATATTATGGGGGCCTCCCGGAGTCGGAAAGACAACATTGGCCCAGATTATAGCCAATAAACTACAAACACCGTTTTATACGCTGTCAGCTGTAACGAGCGGTGTGAAAGATGTTCGTGAGGTAATAGACAAGGCGAAGAACAATCGTTTCTTCTCCCAAACGTCTCCGATACTCTTTATTGACGAAATACATCGTTTCTCCAAGTCACAGCAAGACTCGCTTTTGGGAGCAGTGGAGAGAGGTATTGTTACTCTTATAGGAGCAACAACGGAAAATCCTTCTTTTGAAGTGATACGGCCATTGCTTTCCCGTTGTCAGCTCTATGTACTGAAGTCATTGGAACAAGAAGATTTATTACAACTGTTACAGCGTGCAATAACTACCGACACTGAGTTAAAACAACGTGGTATACATCTGAACGAAACAGGAGCACTGATGAGGTATAGTGGCGGTGATGCCCGAAAGTTGCTTAATATTTTGCAGCTTGTTGTTGATTCAGAACCCGCAGCGGTTGTTAATGTATCCGATACATTGGTAGAAACTTGCCTGCAACAGAACCCTTTGGCTTATGATAAGCAGGGAGAAATGCACTATGACATAATCTCCGCTTTCATAAAAAGCATTAGAGGCAGTGATCCTGACGCCGCATTGTATTGGATGGCCAGAATGATAGAGGGGGGGGAAGACCCGCAGTTTATTGCCAGAAGACTTGTTATCAGTGCGGCGGAGGATGTTGGGCTTGCCAATCCTAATGCCCTTTTGCTTGCTAACGCAGCCTTTGACACTGTCATGAAAATAGGATGGCCTGAGGCAAGAATAGCACTTGCGGAGGTATGTGTGTATCTTGCTACGTCGCCAAAGAGCAATTCTGCGTATTGCGCAATTAATAAAGCTCTTCAGTTAGTGCAGGAAACCGGCAACCAGCCTGTACCTTTGCATTTGCGTAATGCACCTACAACGTTAATGAAACAACTCGGTTATAGTGACGGTTACAAATATCCGCATGACTATCCCGGCAACTTCGCCAGTCAACAATATCTGCCTGACGAATTGCGGAATGTGCGGTTATGGCATGCCCAACACTCAGTCTCAGAAGAAAAGCAATATCAGAATATGCTGAGATTGTGGGGGGAAAGATATAAAGATTAAAACATTAATACTAATATGAAACTACTACCAATACTATTATTAGTCGCATTGCAATGTAATGCACAAACAAAGAAAGTCGGTGACTATATAGAATCTTTCACCAACAACGTGCCATCCGGCATGGTACCAAGGACTCAACAGTATTATCCGGACGGTGGAGACTTCGTATGTTTGAATGGAGGCAACCGTTATACACGTGCGTTGTACGGCTCAAATACCGATTATAGGATAGAAACATCCGATAAACCTATCTTTGCATTATATAAAGCAAAGAATTATCGTAATATACGCCTTGTCGTTAACGATATTCAGCTTGATAGCGTGGAATACTGCGAAGCGCGTTATGGTAACGGACGTCGTAGTTATGTTCTTAAAGATAAACGGTGGGGGGCAAACGCCGTGTTGTCCGTTGAGTGTGTTATGATGCCAGACAAAGAGGGTGGTTACTTTAAGATAGAAGCCCATGACTTTGAGAATAAGAATGTTAATCTTAAAGTCTTAATGTGCAATATTGCCAATCCGAGATTGCGTCGTAATGGTGATATAGGTGCTGATAAGGCCGGTTCTTTTGAACCTTCGCCGCTGAATGATGGTCTTGAGACCGCAGAGGCAGCATTCTCTTCCGTGGTTTATTTAGTAACGGAATATGTTTCCAAGGAAGTTGGACACACCATTAACATTGTCTCTTCTCCGGAAACAGATGCTGTTTATATGGCTTCACGTAAATATTTTGAACAACTCTCAAACCGTGTAAGTTTTGTTACGCCCGATTCTTATCTTAATACACTCGGCTCTGCCTTGACAATAGCGGCTGATGGCGCATGGGATGGTGAGACATGGTTGCATGGAGCGATAGGCTGGCGCATGCCGTTGGCAGGCTGGCGAGCCGGTTATCTCGGTGATGTACTTGGTTGGAATGATCGTGCTATAAGCCATTTCAACGCTTATGCCAAATCGCAGGTTACAGATGTTCCACCGGTTTTTGACTCTCCAACGCAAGATCCTGAGCAAAATCTCGCAAGGGCAGAGAAGAAATGGGGAACACAGATGTATAGTAACGGATACATTTGCCGTAACCCGAACAAGAATAATGTCATGCACCACTACGATATGAACCTTAATTATGTGGACGAACTGCTATGGCATTTCCAGTATGATGCGGACACAACCTATATGCGTCAGATGTGGCCATTACTGACATCGCATCTGGCATGGGAGAAACGTAACTTCGATAAAGACGGCAACCATTTGTATGACGCATACTGTTGCATTTGGGCGAGTGACGCATTGTATTACAATGGTGGTGAGGTCTCACACTCCACCGCTTACAATTATCGTGGCAATCTTCTTGCCGCAAAGATTGCCCGTATGATAGGTGAGGATCCTGTACCATACGAACAAGAAGCGCAGGCAATCAGTAAAGCTATGAATGACCATCTGTGGGTAGATGCATTGTCGTCGGACAGATACAAGAGTGGAGTCTCATCCCTATACAATGGCCATTGGGCGGAATATAAAGATGTTATGGGCTTGCGGCGTCAGCATGAGGATGCCGCCTTATGGAGTATCTATACCCCGATAGATTGTGGTGTGGGAACTCCGGAACGTATGTTCTCATGCACGGAGTATGTCAATAAATATATTCCTCATATTCCGGTAGAGATGACAGGCAATGACAATGCAGCCGGCACTATCATTTCCACATCCGATTGGATGCCGTATTCATGGTCTATCAATAATGTTGCATCGGCAGAGATAATGCATACGGCCTTGGCTTTCTTTGAGGCCGGTAGGGCAGAGAAGGGATACAGCCTTCTGCGTGCCAATGTAATGGATCAGATGTACCTTGGAGCTTCACCTGCCAATTTCGGCCAGATTAGTTATTATGATGCCGCTCGCGGAGAGTCTTATCGTGACTTTGGAGACAATATAGGTATCTCTGCACGTGCGATAATACAGGGTCTGTTTGGTATTGTTCCGCAGGCTCTTGACGGCAAGTGCATCATAAGGCCGGGGTTCCCGTTGGAATGGGATAGCGTTGAAGTGCGCACCCCTTACATTACTTATAGATATGAAAGAAACGGCCGCAAGGGTACATTAAAGATACAGCAGAACTTTATACGTCCGTTGCAACTGATTGTTCGCGTTAATGGAACAAACGGATCATATAAGGATTATGCCGGTAATGCAGACGAAGAGCAGGTTATAACTTTTGATGTACCGACTGTTTCCGAATTGCCGACAACCGCAACTGTTGCGCAACAAGAATGTGCATCGGAAAATACATCGGCCGCATGTTGCGGGCAATTAAAACCTTTCTCAAAGATAATAAACAGCAATTCCATCGCAAAACCCGCCGGCAAGCAATATATTGTAGATATGAAAAAAGCCGGTGTGTTCAATGCCAATGTAACAGACATCTTCAATAATGAGTATCTGTCACCACGTCCTCAGTCAACATCACTTGAGATACCGGTACAGGGCATCGGCGAATGGTGTCACCCTAAGTTCACGGTTGAAATCAATGACTCCGTTTTCCGTTCCCTTGCCGTAAAGGATCGCTTTATTGTTGAGGGTATAGGGTTTGCCACACCTCAGCAGGGAACCAACATCGTGTTTGCGTCGTTGTGGGATAATTATCCTGATTCCGTTACCATACAGGTTAAGAAGGCTCCCAAATCTTCTTCTGCGGCAATATTGCTTGCCGGCAGTACCAATCACATGCAGGTGCATATTAATAATGCTCTTATCATAGCGGAATATACCGATGGCAGTACAGATACACTCGCTTTACGCCCGCCATTCAACTATTGTCCTATAGAACAGGACTATTATATTGATGGAAAGGCATTTGCCGCACCTTCATTAAAGCCTCTCCGCATAAGCCTTTCTACCGGTATCGTATCCAGAAATCTGGGCGAGGCTATGGGAGTTCCGGCTACCGAGGTATATGGTCGGGAGTTGAAAGGAGGTGCCGCGCAGGTTGTCTGTATGCCGCTTAATGCAGGCAAGCGTGTGCGCCAGTTTAAGTTGCGCTGTCTTTCTAATGATATTGTTGTCGGAATAATGGGCATAACATTGCTTTGATATTTTCTTGGCAGTCTCATATTTTCTTGTTACCTTTGCAGGCGAAATGCGCAAACATACAACAATATTAATGCTTTTATCGGCCATAATATTTGTAATGGCTGGTAATGTCATGCAGATAGTGGATGATGCGGTTCAGGTCGTTCCCGACAGTCTGAACCCTTCTGCCCCTAATGTTGTTGGCGATACACTCAGCGGAGACTCATTGTCGTCGGACACTTTGTCCGGCGATTCTCTGTTTGTCGATACAATGGTTACGGATACCATTGACTCTCTGCGTCTTGCCATTATGGAACACAATAAGGCTATTGATGACTCCATTAAGGCGGATTCGGTCAATCGTCGCAAGAAAAACGGTATAGAAGCCCCCGTTAACTATACTTCAAGAGACTCTCTCGTATATTTCGGAGACACGAAAAAGGCATTTCTTTATGGTGATGCCAATGTGAAATATGAGGATATGGACCTTACTGCCGAGCGTATCAACATGCAGTTGGACAGTAGCCTTGTACGGGCCACCGGGGCTATGGATACTATAACAAAGCAACAGGTGGGACTTCCAGTCTTTATTATGGGTGCCGACAAATACGAGACAGACACCATGGCGTTCAATTTCAAGACCAAGAAGGGACTTATACAGAATGTCTATACTGCCCAGCAAGACGGCTTTCTCGTTTCGGAACGTTCAAAGCGTGACAGCACAGGTAACATATATATAAAACATGGGCGGTACACTACTTGTGATGATCCTCACCCTGACTTCTATTTTGCCATGGCACGCGCAATGGTAAGGCCGGGCAAAGAAGTTATATTCGGCCCCACATATCTGGTGGTGCAGGACGTTCCTTTGCCGTTTGCCTTACCCTATGGCTTTTTCCCTTTTACAAGCAGCTACTCCAGTGGTTTTATTATGCCGACTTATGGCGATGAGTCTGACAGAGGTTTCTATCTGCGTGACGGCGGCTATTATTTTGCGATAAGCGACAAGGTTGACCTGAAATTGCTTGGAGAGATATACACCAAAGGTTCGTGGGGTATATCCGCAGCCTCCAACTATAACGTGCGTTATAAATACTCCGGACAGTTTTATGCCTCATACCTTGACACCAGAACGGGTGACGAGGGCTTTCCCGATTACGCCAAGACCACCAGTTTCAAGATACAGTGGTCACATCGTCAGGACAGCAAGGCCAATCCTTACAGCTCATTGTCAGCCAGTGTCAATTTCGCTACAACCAGTTACGAGAACAGTAACCTTGGTTCTCTGTATAATCCAACGGCACGTACACAGTCCACGAGAACCTCTTCCGTTTCTTGGAGCACGAATTTCTCAAGCATAGGTATGAGTCTTAGCGCCACGACCAATATTGCTCAGAATATGCGCGACTCAACGATAGCCCTGACTTTGCCGGATCTTAACATATCCATCTCACGTTTCTATCCTTTCCGTCGCAAACACATGGTAGGCAATGAGCGTTGGTATGAGAAAATATCCATGAGCTATACAGGCCACATCTCCAACTCCATTACCACCAAGGAGAATCAGCTCATGAAGTCAAATCTTATAAAAGATTGGCGTAATGGAATGCAACACAACATACCTATCAGCGGCTCTTTTACGGTCATGAAATACATAAACGTAACCCCTGCCATTAATTTTACCGACCGTATGTATACCAACAGGATAGAACGTTCGTGGGATCAGACGGCACAACGTGAGCTTCAGGATACCATATATGGTTTCTATAATGTTTATAACTGGAACTCATCGCTCTCTGTCAACACCAAGCTCTATGGTATGTTTGTGCCGAATAAAAAGATTTTTGGTGACAAGATAGTTGCGATACGCCATACTTTCAGTCCTTCACTGTCCTTTACTTATGCACCGGACTTCGGGGCTTCAGCCTATGGTTATTACACGTCATACGTAAAGACTGACGCACAAGGTCAGGAGACCTTGGTAAATTACTCTCCGTTCAGCAGCAGTCTTTTTGGCGTACCCGGACGTGGTAAGACCGGTAGTATCAATTTCAGTGTTGATAATAACATTGAAATGAAAATACGCTCGGACAAGGATTCTACCGGAATGAAGAAAATAAGCATCATAGATCAGCTTGGTGCCAATATCTCATACAATATGGCTGCGGAGACACGGCCGTGGAGTGACCTTTCAACCAATATCCGATTGAAATGGTGGAAGAACTACACCTTCTCCATGAATGCTGTCTTTGCCACGTACGCTTATGAGCTTGACGAAAACGGACGACCATACGTCGGAACACGTACCGAGTATAGTAAAGGACGCTTTGGACGTTTCCAAGGAATGTCCCAAAATGTTTCATACACGCTAACCCCCGATAAGATAAAGAAACTTTTTACCCGCGAAAAGAAAAAGGACACAGATAATGACTCAGACTCTGATGTCGGTGACACCGGGGTGGAGAGTAACATCGACCCCACTATGGAGAAAGCCAAGAACGGGGCGGTAAAGAAAAATGCCGGTATGGCGGAGACTGACGATGACGGTTATCTTAAATTCTCATTGCCATGGAGCCTTACTTTCAGTTATGGTATAACCATGCGCGAGAATGTAGGAGGCACGTTTAATAAACAGACCATGCGCTATCCGTATAAGTTTACGCAAAACCTGAACTTCTCAGGCAATCTCCGTATATCAGACGGGTGGAACATATCATTTACCTCCGGCTATGACTTCGATTACAAAAAGTTGAGTATGACCACCGCGTCATTGGCGCGTGACTTGCACTGTTTCAGTATGTCGTGCTCGGTTGTAATCACACCATACACATCATATAACTTCTCTTTCCGCTGTAATGCCGCCACGTTGACGGACGCTTTGAAATATGATAAGCGCTCCAGTTATAGCAATAGTGTGAGATGGTATTAAAAGGCTGGAATATAATCGCGGTGCGTTCGTCTTGTGAATGCACCGCGATTACATTATAAACGCACTGCGATTATAATGTAATTGCAGTGCGATTGCTGTGGCTTCTGTATGTTGTTGACTGTTAGTGTTTTCGGTTTGTGGTTAAGAAGACTTGGTGATATATGTGGAACGTCATGTTATTTTGTTCCGTTGAGGATTTTGTTTGGCGATATGGAGGATTTTATTTATCTTTGCAATTATTTTATTTACCATTGTGATTATGAAGCTAAGAGCGGCCTGTTTGTTTATTCTATTATATTGTAATATATGCCTTCCGTGCGTATTAGCACAGTCTTTCGGCTTGTGGCGTAATCCATCCAGTGAATATCGCATGAAGACATGGTGGTTTTTTGGCTATGGCGCCACCAATGACGATGGCATTGCGGCTGATGTTAAGGCTTTGAGAGAGGCCGGTTTTGGCGGTGTGGTGTATTATGATCAAAACCATTTTAGAAATCCTAAAGCCAATGATGCGGAAGATGGCTTCTCTCCTGAATGGTGGAGGCATCTGAAACTTGCGGCTGATGAGGTGCAAAAGGCCGGTCTGACGTTTGAGATTAATATATCAAACGGCTATGTAGCAGGCGGGAAATGGATTGATACCGGGCACGCTATGCGGAGGGTTGCTTACGATACGTGTATTGTCGTATCTGATGGTATCACACCTTTGGATATGGACGCTATAAAGGCCGTATTACCGTCGCGCCCATCATATTGCGATACAATTGCGCTGATGGCATTGCCTTGTAAGACAGAAGATGGTAAGATGCGCCATTTTACCGCCCGTTACAAACCAAGAGGCAAGGGACGTAACGGAGTAATGCAACGACCGGATAATGAGTCTGTATGTGCTGACGGTGAGTTCGGTGGCTATGGTTTCAGTCGGTTGCCGGACATAGGAATATTGCAGGTGAGTGACGATAGCGTTGTATGGCGTGATGTGATGAGTGTAAAACCGATGTATGCCGGTCAAGGTGTATATCCGTTACGCACTAATGCCTTTCTTCCTACATCAGGGAAGTATTGGAGAATGATGTATTCCGGAGCGGATACTCTGCGTTATTGGAGTGTTGGGACAGAGGCAAAATTAAATCTTTGGGAGGAGTGCGCTGCTTTGCACTCTGACTTTGCTGAAGAAGAAAATACACCGGACTATGATGTGGCAGACATAATACTTCTTGATGATATTGTGCGTCTTGACGGCATGCGGGCGTCTTGTGATGAGAATATGGTGCTCCCAAAAGGTATGTGGACGATATTACGGCTTTATTCTGATATAACGGGGGCTAAATCGAAACATGGCCGGCAGAACCTGTTGGGATATGAATGTGATAAACTGTCTGTTGAAGCGGCAGATTTGCATTGGAATAGCTACGTTCAGCCAATACTTGACAGTCTTCGTTCTGCAAATATTAATAATGTGTGTGGAATTACTATGGACTCGCATGAGGGTGGCTCGCAGAATTGGACTCCTCTTATGCTTGATGAATTCAGAAACCGCCGTGGGTATGATTTGTCACCATATTTGCCTGTCTTGGCCGGGTATATAATGGAGTCAAAAGAGAAAACAATAAACGTGTTGAAAGATTTGCGCAGAACTGTCAGCGACTGTATGACGGATAATTATTATGGAACATTCCAAAAACATGCCTCGGAGAATGGGCTTGTGTTCACTGCTCAGGCGATAGGTAACGCTCTTTGTATCACGGGCGATGCCATAGCAGTGAAGAGGGTGGTGGACAAACCGCAGGGAGAGTTTTGGACATATCAGCGTGATGGGGCTTATGATGTGAAGGATTGTTCTTCCGCGGCGCATCTTTATGGTAAGCCTATTGCCTCGGCTGAGGCTATGACCGATGCTGAATATAAAGATAATCCGGCGGATTTGAAGCGCGTGGCCGATATAGCTTTTGCCTTTGGGGCACAGGAGTTTGTGGTATGTGCAACGCCGCATGTGCCGGAAGTGTCGCCGGTGACACCATACATTGCCGGTAGAGAGTATGCGATAAACCGTTCAAATCCCAAATGGGATGACATGAAACCGGTATGGGAGGTGGCTGCACGTAGCATGTATATGCTCCGTTTGGGAAAAGCCGCTCCGGATGTCTTGGTATATTTGGGTGATGATGTTCCGGTGAAGACGTTGACACACCGTTTGCCTGACGGTTTGCAGGGGCTTGATTGGGATGTGTGTACGACAGATGCCATGTTGCGTTGCACTGATTATATCAGTCAGACGTATAAAGCCGTGTTGGTAGCCAAGGGAACAGAGGTGCCGGAGAAGGTACGTACTGTACTTGAGGAGTTGGAGAGAACGGGGATACCTACATTGGATTCGGGGGTGGATGTCATACGTCCTGTTGTCGTTTCTCCTGATGATATAGTGCATACGCACCGTGTGGTGAATGGTAAAGAAATGTTTTTCTTGGCTAATATTGACGAAATGGAGCGGGATGTAATCGTAAGATTCATTGCGTCACCACGTAAAATAGAGGTGTGGAGAACAAAGGACGGCTCAAAAGCAAGACAAAAGGCACTTCCTGACGGCACATTCAGGATACGGCTTCAAGGTAATGAGTCTGTGTTTGTCTTGTTTTAACCATACCATAGGTAAAAGATTCTGATGTGAGGATAGTTGTTGCATGAGGTAAATGTTATGAAATTGCATGTAAAGCAAAAAAAAGCGAACAATTAAAAAAAATATTAAAATGGCGGTAAAATTGTAATCTCTGCTTTGCAAATTGAGAAATAATGATTACCTTTGCCGTGAAAATATATATCCATGGAAGAATTCTATCGTACACATAGGTATGTTGTAGGGCAAAGTAATGCTCCCGTCAGGCGTGCTCTTATGGACGAGATTGACTGGTCTGCAAGAATGATAGGCATAAAAGGTACGAGAGGAATAGGCAAGACAACGTTTCTCCTGCAATATGCCAAGGAGAATTTTGATATAGATGACAAGCGCTGTCTCTATATTAATATGAATAACTTCTATTTTCAGGGAAGGGGAATTGCTGACTTTGCGGGTGAATTTTACAGGCAAGGAGGCCGTGTGTTGCTTATAGATCAGGTTTATAAGCATTTTGACTGGAGTAGGGAGCTGAGAAGATGTTATGACCTTTATCCGAAGCTGAAGATTATTTTCTCCGGTTCGAGCGTTATGAGACTGAAGAAAGAAAATCCGGAGTTGGGCGAGATTGTGAAAAGCTATAACTTGAGAGGGTTTTCGTTCAGAGAGTTTCTGAATCTGAAAACGGGTGACAAATTGCCGGTTATAACGTTGGACGAGATATTGAGACACAAGGAGCAGCTGGTGGGCGAGATACTGGCGAGGGTGAACCCCATGGAGTATTTTGATGAATATATTAACCATGGCTTTTATCCTCTGTTCAGAGAGAAAGATGATTTTGCTGAGAATCTGCTGAAGTCAATGAATATGATGACTGAGGTAGATATACTGATGATAAAGCAAATAGAATTGAAATATCTCACAAAGATTAAAAAGTTGTTCTATTTGTTGGCTGTGGCGGGCCCGCAGGCTCCTAATGTGAGCCAGCTGGCACATGAAGTTAAGACAAGTCGTGCCACAGTGATGAATTATATAAAATATCTTGCAGACGCAAGGCTGATAAATATAATCTATCCGGTGGGACAAAAATTCCCGAAAAAGCCGACTAAGGTGATGTTGCATAATCCAAATCTTTATCAGGCGGTGTTGCCGGTAATATGTGATAATCATACACTGATGGAGACTTTCTTTGTTAATACGATGTGGAAGGATCATAAGGTCAATCAGTCCGGCAGGGATTTGTTCTATACCATTGACGGGGAAAGGCATTTCAAGGTGTGTCGCGCGAGTGATATTCCTCGGCTGGGGAGTCAGGGTACATTGTATTGTCAGTATACGGACAACTCGGTAGGGGACAATGTCGTACCGCTATGGTTGCTTGGCTTTCTTTATTAGGAACGTGATTGAAGAAAAAAATATAACAGATAACAATAATACAACATTTAACCTTATCTTATAACAACAAAAACAAATGGCTAAAGAAAAAAAGTTTATCACTTGTGATGGTAACGAGGCCGCTGCTCATGTGAGCTACATGTTCTCTGAGGTAGCTGCTATCTATCCTATCACTCCTTCGTCTCCTATGGCGGAGCACACTGATGACTGGGCCGCACGTGGTCGTAAGAACATGTGGGGACAGACGGTTTTGGTACAAGAGATGCAGTCTGAAGGTGGCGCGGCAGGTGCTGTTCACGGTTCTTTGCAGGCAGGTGCATTGACAACAACGTTCACTGCGTCGCAGGGCTTGTTGCTGATGATTCCTAACATGTATAAGATTGCAGGTGAGTTGTTGCCTTGTGTGTTCGATGTTTCTGCCCGTACACTGGCTTCTCACTCTCTCTGTATTTTTGGTGACCATCAGGATGTAATGGCTTGTCGTCAGACCGGCTTCGCTATGTTTGCGTCAAGTTCTGTACAGGAGGTTATGGACCTTACTGCGGTTCCTCACCTTGCTACTCTTGAGACAAAGGTTCCTTTCATTAATTTCTTTGACGGTTTCCGTACATCTCATGAATATCACAAGATTGAGGTGATGGACATGGAGGACATCAAGGCAATAACTCCACAGGAGTATGTTGAGGATTTCCGCAACCGTGCGCTCACACCTGAGCGTCCTGTTACACGCGGTACCGCTGAGAACCCTGAGACATTCTTCACACATCGTGAGGCTTGTAATACTTATTATGATGCTATACCGGAAGTTGTTGAGAAATACTGCGCAAAGATTTCTGAGATTACCGGTCGTGAGTATCATCTCTTCAACTACTATGGAGCAGAGGACGCTGAGAATGTTATCATTCTGATGGGTTCTGCTTGTGAGGCTGCTAAAGAGGCTATCGACTACCTCGTGGGTCTTGGCAAGAAAGTGGGTATGGTAAACGTACACTTGTATCGTCCATTCTCTGTTAAGCATCTCCTTGCTGCCGTGCCTGCTACATGTAAGAAGATTGCTGTGCTTGACCGTACTAAGGAGCCGGGTGCCGAGGGTGAGCCTCTGTATCTTGACGTTAAGTCTGCTTACTATGACGTGGAAAATCGTCCTCTCATTGTCGGCGGCCGTTACGGTCTTGGTTCTTCTGACATTACTCCGGCAAAGATTATTTCTGTGTTTAACAATCTGGAGTTGCCGGAGCCAAAGAATCACTTTACCGTTGGTATCGTTGATGACGTTACAAACACTTCTCTGCCTGCCGTAGAGGAAATGGCACTTGGCGGTAAGTCTATTTACGAGGCTAAGTTCTTTGGTCTTGGTGCAGACGGTACTGTTGGTGCAAACAAGAACTCTGTGAAGATTATTGGTGACAATACCGACAAGCATTGTCAGGCTTACTTCTCATACGATTCAAAGAAGTCAGGTGGTTTCACATGCTCACACCTCCGTTTTGGTGATGAGCCTATCCGCTCAACATATCAGATTACAACTCCTAATTTCGTGGCTTGCCATGTTCAGGCTTATCTGAATATGTATGATGTTACACGTGGTATTCGTGAGAACGGATCTTTCCTCCTCAATACTATCTTTGAAGGTGAGGAACTTGTTAACTTCATTCCAAATAAGGTAAAGCGTGTATTCGCTCAGAAGAACATCACTGTTTATTATATTAACGCTACAAAAATCGCTCAGGAGATAGGTCTTGGTAACCGTACCAATACTATCTTGCAGTCTGCATTCTTCCGTATCACAGAAGTAATACCTGTTGATTTGGCTGTAGAGCAGATGAAGAAGTTTATCGTTAAGTCTTATGGCAAGAAAGGACAGGATGTTGTAGACAAGAACTATGCTGCTGTTGACCGTGGTGGTGAGTATAATAAGCTTGCTGTTGACCCGGCATGGGCTAACCTTCCTGATGATGCTGTTGTAGAGGATGATGCACCGGCATTCGTTAAGGAGCTTGTACGTCCTATCAATGCACAGGCTGGTGACCTGCTAAAGGTTTCTGACTTCGTGAAGTTTGACACTGTTGACGGTACATGGCAGAATGGTACTGCAGCCTATGAGAAACGTGGTGTAGAGGCTTTCGTGCCTGTATGGAACGTGGATAACTGTATTCAGTGTAACAAGTGTTCGTTCGTATGTCCTCACGCTGCTATTCGTCCGTTTGTTCTTACAGACGAGGAGCTTAACGGTTACAACGGACCTACACAGGAGATAAAGGCTCCGGCTGCATTGAAGGGTATGCACTTCGTTATTGCTCCTTCTGTGCTTGACTGTCTCGGTTGCGGTAACTGTGCTGATGTATGTCCTGGCAAGAAGGGTGAGAAAGCGCTTACAATGGTACCATTTAACCCTGATAGCGCTGATATGCAGGAATTGTCTAAGGGATGGACATATCTTACAAAGAGTGTTAAGTCTAAGCAGGATCTTGTCGATATCAAGCAGTCTCCAAAGAATTCACAGTTCGCACAGCCTCTGTTTGAGTTCTCAGGAGCATGTTCCGGATGTGGTGAGACACCGTATGTCAAGTTGATTTCACAGCTCTTCGGTGACCGTGAGATTATTGCTAACGCAACAGGTTGTTCTTCTATCTATTCTGCTTCTATTCCTTCTACACCATATACCACAAATGACAAGGGACAGGGACCTGCATTTGACAACTCTCTGTTCGAGGACTTCTGTGAGTTTGGTCTTGGTATGGTTATTGGTAACAAGAAGATGAAGGAGCGTGTAGCAATGCTTTTGCAGGAGGTTGTTGATAATGAGAACGCACCTGCTGAGTATAAAGCTGCTGCTGCCGAGTGGATAGAGAAGCGTGAGGATGCTGACGAGACAAAGCGTCTTGCCGCGATATTGAAGCCATTCATTGCTGAAGGTGCGGCTAAAGGATGTGCCACATGTCAGGAACTGAAGACTTTGGATCACTATCTCATTAAGCGCTCACAGTGGATTATTGGTGGTGACGGAGCTTCTTATGATATTGGTTACGGTGGTCTTGACCACGTTCTGGCATCAGGTGAGGATCTCAATATCTTCGTTATTGATACGGAGGTTTACTCTAATACAGGCGGTCAGGCTTCTAAGGCTACACCTCTTGGTGCAATCGCACAGTTTGCCGCTCAGGGTAAGCGTATCAAGAAGAAGGATCTTGGTATGATAGCGACAACTTATGGCTATGTATATGTTGCTCAGGTTGCAATGGGTGCAGACAATGCCCAGTGTCTGAAAGCATTCCGTGAGGCTGAGGCTTATCATGGACCATCTCTCGTAATAGCATACGCTCCATGTATCAACCATGGCTTGAAGATTAAGGGTGGCATGGGACGCAGTCAGGCAGAAGAGGCACGTGCCGTTGAATGCGGTTACTGGCATCTGTGGCGTTTCAATCCGGAATTGGCAGAGAAAGGACAGAATCCATTCACACTTGACTCTAAGGAGCCACAGTGGGATAAGTTCCAGGACTTCCTTATGGGTGAGGTTCGTTATCTTTCTGTCAAGAAGGCATATCCGGAAGAGGCTGATGAACTCTTTGCAGAGGCTCAGAAGATGGCTAAGCGTCGTTATCAGACATACGTGCGTCAGACCAAGATGGATTGGAGTGAGGAGTAATAGTTTTTATACTATTTACTAAATTGCATATTAAAGGCATGTAGGGATAAACACCTACATGCCCTTTTGTATATAATATATGACATATTTAATAATGAGGAGTGATAAGATTATGGTAATAATGAAGAGTTTATCATTCTTTGGGCTATTTGTTATTGCTGTCTCATGTATTGCGCATAAGAATAGCATTGTACCGAAAGAATATATGAAGTTAGAGAAGGAGTTGAGTGAATTTATTGAAGGTAAGGATGCAAGAATAGGAATAGCGGTTATAATTAATGATAAGGATACTATAGGAATTAACCAATGTGACACATTCCCGATGTTGAGTGTTTACAAATTTCCAATAGCTCTTGCATTGGGGGAGTATTGTCGGGTTAACGGGAGTAACTTTGATTCCAATTGCAGAGTAACTCGTTCCGATTTGCTTTATGATACATATAGTCCGATGCTTGAAAAATATTCTGATATTGATACTGTAATGATTTCACTTGGGGAACTTCTTGCTTATTCGTTACAGCAAAGCGATAATAATGCATCTGATATTATATTGAGTTACCAAGGTGGAGTGAAATATGTTCAAAAATATATGGATGCGATAGGGATAAGCGGTATATGTGTAAATTCTTCAGAAGCAGAGATGTATAAAAACAATGCCTTGTGCTATGATAATGCCGCCACTCCTTTGGCTATGGCTGAATTGCTGAATATGTTTGACAATGATTTTAATGATAGCTTATCACTTGATATCAAGCGGTTAATGGAGTCATGTGCAACCGGAACAGACCGTCTTGCAGCTCCCCTTGTGGGTACCGGTGCCGTTGTTGGTCATAAGACCGGTACCGGCTTTACCTTGCCTGATGGTCGCCTTATGGCTATAAATGATTGTGGGTATGTTCATTTACCAAACGGAATCAAATACTCAATAGCTGTTTTTATCTCGAATTCCGGTTATGATATGGCAGCAACGTCAAAGATTATTGCTGATATTTCAGAGCGGGTTTATTATTTTGTCACTCAAATGCAATGCAGAAACCTACTTATACGATAAATGACTTTATAGGTTTGTCTTGCGGTTATTTTTGTAAAAAGTGTTAAGATATTATTGAAATCAGATATAAAATTGCTGTAATTATAATTTTTTTGTGTACTTTTGTGAATCTTATATTTCAACTTTTTATGTAGGGAAGGGTAGGTGTACCAATCCTATCTAGCTATTTAAGCGATTTAGATGTAATATAATGAAAAGAATCTTAATATTAACATTAGTGCTGATTGCATATATTGCAGGCAGTGCTCAAAATACAAAGGAAATGACATTGGAACAAAAATGGGACAAGGTGTTTGCACTTAGCGAAAAGGTAAATCACCAAAAGGTGACGTTTAAGAATCAGTTTGGTATTACATTAGCGGGAGATCTTTACATGCCTCGGAATGTAAATGGACGATTGAAGGCTCTTGCTGTAAGCGGTCCTTTCGGGGCTACCAAAGAACAGGCGTCAGGACTTTACGCCATGAAGATGGCTGAGCGTGGATTTGTTGCTCTTGCTTTCGACCCGTCTTTTACCGGAGAGAGTAGTGGCGAGCCTCGGCGTACAGCCTCACCGGATATTAATACCGAAGACTTCATGGCAGCTGTGGATTATCTCACGACTCTTGATAATGTGGATGCGGAGCGCATAGGCATTATTGGTATTTGCGGTTGGGGAGGAATAGCGATTAATGCGGCAAGCATGGATACTCGTATTAAAGCTACAATTAGTAGCACTATGTACGATATGACGCGTGTTAGTGGAAACGGGTATTATGATCAGAATGATAATGAAGAAGCACGTCACAATATGCGCATGTCATTGTCCGCACAACGTACGAAAGATGCCTCTGCAATGGCCGGAGGAGTAGTCGATCCTTTGCCGGAAGATGCCCCGCGGTTTGTAAAGGATTATTTCGACTACTACAAGACACCACGTGGCTATCATCAGCGCTCAGGTAACAGCAATGACGGCTGGCGTGTTGTCGGTACACAGTCTTATGCCAACAGTCGTTTCCTATATTATGCGAATGAGATTCGCTCTGCCGTAATGGTGATGCATGGAGCAGAAGCCCATTCACGTTATTTCGGAGAGGCCGCCTATCATTATATGGTAGATGGTAAGGCCGAAGGATATAACACGGTAGGCAAGCCAAATCCCTGTCCGCATAATAAATTGTTGCTAATCATTCCGGGTGCCAGCCATTGCGACCTCTATGACGGTGGATGGACAGAAGCGGCAGGAAAGGGAGAGTCAAAGAATATGATACCTTGGGACAGAATGGCAGACTTCCTGAACAACAACATGTAGGACATAGAAATAAGCTAAACAATAATAACAGAAGTTTTCTTGTATTTAGGAAACTTCTGTTTAGTTTTAATGCTGTTTGTTTGGCTATGTTGCGTTTTTTTTGTAATTTTGCAGAAATATAATATATGTATTAATATGAATAAGTATTACGCAATCGCATACAAACTGTACACAATCCAGAATGGGGAGCGCAACTTTGAGGAAGAGGCTCCCGCAAAGGATCCATTCATATTTATCTCAGGTTTCGGTACCACCATACCCGGATTTGAGAAGAATATAGAGTCTCTTGATAAAGGAGCGACATTTGATTTCACTATAAATAAAAATGATGCTTATGGAGACTATTATGAAGAGCGTGTGATAGAACTTGACAAAAGCGTTTTTGAAAGAAATGGAAGATTTGATGACAAGAACATTTTTGTTGGTGCAATCATTCCACTACAGAATGAAGATGGCAACAGGTTCATGGGACATGTCTTGGAAATATCAGACACAAAGGTTCGGATTGATTTGAACCACCCTTTTGCAGGATGTGATCTGAACTTTGTTGGAGAAGTGTTGGAATGTCGTGAGGCAACCAACGAGGAAATCATATCCATGATTAATAGCCTTTCCGGTGGCTGTCATGGAAGTTGCGGTAATTGCAAAGGAGAGTGTGGCGGTTGTGGCGATGGCGGTTGCAACTGTGACGGAGGTTGCAAATAATCTAAAAGTAACACTATCCCAATGAATACATTTGGTCAAATCTTTTCTGTCACAACCTTTGGAGAGAGTCATGGCGCCGGTGTCGGAGGCGTGATAGATGGTATGCCCGCCGGCATAGCCGTGGATATGGATTTCGTACAGGCAGAGATGAATCGCCGTAGGCCGGGGCAGAGTAAGATAACGACAAGTCGCAATGAAGCCGACGAGGTTGAGTTCTTGTCAGGAATATTTGAAGGACGCACCACAGGCTGCCCTATCGGATTCTTGGTAAGGAACAACAATCAGAAGTCCGGTGACTATGAAAACATGCGAAACGTTTTCAGACCCTCCCATGCAGATTTTACCTATCAGCAGAAATACGGCATAAGAGATCACCGAGGTGGAGGACGCTCCTCCGCCCGCATAACAATAGGGCGCTGTGTTGCAGGCGCTTTGGCAAAACTCGCATTGCGTGAGGTCGGTATCAGCGTTCAGGCCTACACCTCGCAGGTAGGTGCTATCATGCTTCCATATTCTTATAAGGAGTATGATTTGGCACTAACGGAGACAAACGCCGTGCGTTGCCCCGATCAGGAGTTGGCACGTCAAATGGAGAAACTGATAATGGAGGTTAAGGCTGACGGAGACACTATCGGCGGCACTGTAACCTGTGTTATAAAGGGATGTCCTGTGGGACTGGGTGAGCCGGAGTTCGGAAAACTGCATCAGAGCCTTGGCTCGGCAATGTTGTCGATAAACGCGGTGAAAGGGTTTGAATACGGATTGGGGTTCAACGGACTCGAGTTGAGAGGCTCGCAGCAGAATGATCAATATGATTTGACCGCAAAGAGAGATGCACATGGATGCGCACTCTATGAGGACATGCCCCCGCGTGCCGGAGTTGTTACCAACAACAGTGGCGGCATACAAGGAGGCATTTCCAACGGCGAGGATATATATTTCCGTGTGGCTTTCAAGCCCGTTGCAACCCAGTTGCGTGAGCAAACAACCATTGGAGCTGACGGATGCGAGATGACCTTGAAAGCACGTGGGCGCCATGATCCTTGCGTACTACCAAGAGCCGTGCCTGTTGTGGAGGCTATGGCGGCAATCACAATATTGGATTATTATTTACTGAAGAAGACAAATAAACTGTAAAGTCATCTTTTCAGGCAAAGAGATAAATGAATATGAAGAAGAATTATGTTGCGCCTGAATTGACTTTCGATAGCGTTAATGTTTGTCTGCTTTCTGCATCGGATGGAGAATTTAAGATAAATGAGGTTGAATTCGATTCAGAGTCAGATACGGAGAATAATTCGACACCATTTGACTGGCAATTGTAATAGACGCATTGTGTTGGTATACGACTGTCGTACGGATTGTGAGATTACATACCGTAATGGACTGTTAGTCGGTAAATGATACTCATGTTGACATCATACATTATGCAGTCACAATTTATATGGTATGCGGAGCGTAAGGATAGACAAAGGGAAGAAAATGGTGTTACAAAGCATACTCAACAAGAATGTAATATAAACGCAATACAATTGTACAGTGAAAGCAATGAGATTACATTATAATGGCCTTTGCAATTCCTTGATATACAGGGGTATGTGAGTGCCTGTCATGATGTTGCTCCTGCGTGAGGATGTCATTCGGTTATTGAGGCTATATTTATATATAATTATCGCACCATACCTTACAAAATATAATTCTCTTATACCGAATTCTAATTAACTTAAAAATATAAATAATGCGAGTTCGGAAGAAATCCAAACCCGCATTGAGATTGTTGTGCCTGTTGCAAATTCATTGAACCCGCATAATATAGCTTGTAGTCTTATTGCTTTCCAAACACTTTGATGACAGAGCCGTCCGCTTTACGTATGATAGTAATACCGTTGTTCATGACCTTATTGGTTCGCACACCATTGATGGAGTAGAACTCATTGGCGGTGGTGTGGGGGAGAACCTTTTCCTTTACCGTCTCTACTGCATCGGGAATATGAATATCATCCATAGAACCGAATGTTATTTTCATACCATCTACAAAGGGAATGGTCAACTCTTCTTTTCCGTGCTTTAAGAAAACGATAGAGGTGGAGTCCGTATTCATGTTGGTGTTGCCGGTCAATTCAAAGACATTGGAATATGTAGATTCACCGGGCAGCCATACATAGATGGCATCTATCGTTTCCTTGGCTGATGAGCCGGTGATACCGAGTAAGAGCATCAGCAGTGTATAATATATTCGTTTCATGTTCTATCAAGTTTTATTTGTTTAATGACTGTATTTCATCCTCACTTATGAGATATACGCCTACGATTCGTAATTCCCTGTCATATCTGTTGCGGTTAGCAAATGTAGTAAAGTTCTTTGTGTGAGACATAAACAGCGTAGGATGCGCTTTAAGTCCCTCGTAACAGATTGGAAACTCCACTTCTAACTCTATGACTCCTAATTTTCCATCGTTGTGGACAATGATATCATCGGTTACATTTGCTGCACCCGGTATGTTGAGTCTTTCATATTGCTGACTGCCGTCAGCAGCATTGTATGCCAAATCAATACGGGCATATAGTGGCTTGATCGGTTGCTCCGGGTTCTTGACTTGCGCCGGTGCGGTAACGACATAGATGTGATATTTTGTAGAGCGGACATTATTCAGTGCAAAGTCAACTTCTGGTTTGGCTGTGTTATGAGAAAAGTTGATAGAGTCTGTGCAGATGTATGACAGCGATCCGTCTTTGGCGGACAATATTTTCTTCTTCAGGAAATCCGGAACATTATCGAGCAAGGTGTCTCTCGCAGCTACGTCAGCAGCTGGAAGTGTGTATTCGGAACATACATAATCATTCTTTAGGCCAATGGTACGCAACGGAGTGTGATACTCCAATGCCGGATTATAAGTCTCCCATGATTTGAAGGGCATTTCATCCATTTCATAGAGAGTACCGTTGTTTGCCGTGCTATGCTTCTTTGTGTGTGCCAATATAGCCGGAACATTTGACAACTGGCGACCGGTGGCAGAGATAAGGACATCTTCTGTCTTCGCTGTTCCATTGAGAAGCGATTTGTTTGCGTCAACGCTATTGTCAAAAACAATATTCTTTGTTATGGCGTTGGAGATAGTTGCGGCATCGGAATATGTTTCCACATCATATACAATTTCTCTCTTTGGGGCTGTGGAAGATGTAATGGATGCTGCCATTGCAAATGTTTGGGTGACATCCATGTAATTAAAGCTTGTTATGTATTTGTAATATGGCTTTGCGGCGTCATAGACACTGCTGAATGCCTTGCTGTTGGGTAGTAGCATTGTATAGCCTTTATCTGTGGCTATATCTGCGCCGAATACCGATGGTGACAGATTCTGTTTAAGTGTTATAGCACTATATTTCTCTGTGTCATCTACCAATGATGAGTTTTCTTTATCAATGCTATATGTCAGTTCTTTAGATGCAAAATCAGTTATATCGCTGTTGATACCTGATTGTGCCATCACGTTATATAGACTATTATCTGTAACGGATACGTTGTTGATAGCTTGCGATATATCTTCTTTGGTCTGTGCGGTGATATTGTCTACGAAATAAAGCATCGCGTCAGTACAATCACGTTTTGTTGTTGCCGCTTTGGTATATGAAGAGAAATCAAACTTCATAGCCTTGAGGTAAGTCTGTATAGCTGATTTGAGATTATTGTCCGGTAACCATGGCATATCCTGTTTGCAACTGCTTGTCAATTGGTCATAGTTGCAATTTAAGGCTATTGCTTTATTTTCTTCCTTTTCATAGAACTCATATCCTTCTTTCCATGTAATATACCATGAGTCGGCATAAGCTTTTATCACTGTTGCATTGCTGAGAAAACGGTTGCTGCTATCATCTTCGCTTATTGCAAATGCATACGCATAATAGGTCGTTCCGTCATAAGGCAAAGAGATAGGAGAGTAATTGCTTATTATATCTTTGCAGTCAACGAGATACATCATACCGTATTTGTTTTTATAGTCGCGTAAGAACTCATCGGTAAGGAAACTATCGTCTAATTCTTTTGTTGACAGTATTGTGCCTGTATAAAACGAACCTGGGAATGCTTCTCCTTCTACTGTTAATGAGGCGTTAGCTTTTTTAAGTTCCTTGTACCGTTTGTTGTTAATGTCTGTATTGTCGTAGGGAAAAATATAACTTCCGTCTACGTTTAATGTCACAAAATCTCCGGGCTTCGGATTATCCAATCCGTAGAAACGAACAAAATTGTTCTCAATATATATAGTGTCCGTGCTGCCGTCCTTTAGATGTATCAACATTGTGGGCACTTTGCGTTGCGCGCTCGTTGTCAGTGTTGCCGCTACGCAAAACAATAGGAATAATATCTTATTTTTCATCTTAATATTCATTGCTTTATAATTTATTAATACCAGTCTTCATGCATATCGGTGTTGTTGGAGATGGTTGTCGGGCAAAGTTCGATAACGTCCAATAGCCAACTTGAATCATTTTCAGATATATTAGGATTTGTATTGTGACCTATGATCCGAAGCCAATATTCCTTGCCCTGCTCCAGTTTCTCTGTACTTATAATATATCGCAATGCCATTATGCCATATCCCCATTCTGAACGGCAGTTTATACCACCTGTAATCTCTTTGGCGGCAGAATAAATATCAGATGGATCGTATGTAAGTTTATCTGTAATGATATTATACGTACCACGTGAGAACGAGGCCGGTGCTCTCATAAAGCCGTTGGCTTTCATTATCTTGTCGCTCTTTATGCCATAGTCTGTGTTTTCGTCTTCCTCCTTGGTTAAAATCTGCTCACAACCCATAATGTTACCTTCCGGATCAGCCCATGCGTCTAACGGTTTACCCAATGGTGCAAATGATGATTCTTTTCCGTTCTCACCAAGGAAAAATTCCATTTGCCCTCTTGTACTGCTTGGATAATAGTTAATACGTATCTCGTATGTTCCCGATGGCACTGGCGGCAGCTTGATTGCATAGTCGTATGCTCCCCAACCTTGGAACTCGTCAGCGTTTAGTGATCTCCATGGCCCTTTTACACAAAAACGCAACATTGTGTTTGGATTATAGCAATACAGATTGTCGAAATATGTATTGTCAAGAGCTATGCGGCTTCCTTCGCCGTTATTGTTTAGCTTCGACACTTCTGTGGTGCTTAGGCTACGGAGACCATTTGATGACATCTCGTGCAGGATGTTTGTAACATCAAAGCGCATACGCTCGTTTTGTGATTTTACGGCGTTCTCGTTATAAACCAGGATTTCGTTGATGCTGTGTATGTTGCCGTTGCATGCCTTAATAGAGGCATTGCGGTTCACCTTTGCGCCTTGCCAGATAATGGGGTGTTTTGCATCGCTTCCGAAAGTACCGTATTCGTCAGTAAGAGTGTTGTTGAGCCGGTAGCGGTTAATATAAAGGTCTTTTGTCGTTTTAGGATTTAACTGCCATACCTTTAGCAGGGTATGTGGCAGAAGTGTTTCGTAATACTCCTGCTGTTCATAGCCGAAGCAATAGTTCCAACTGTATTCTGTCTTCTGGTTCCTCTCATATACGAGTTCGTCCACAGCCATATTGCCTTTTACTACATGGTATGCCACAAACATATTGACCACGTTGAACGGGTTTGTGTAATCCGTTCCGGTACTTACGGCGATACCTTTCTCATTCAAATAGTTATACCATCCGGCGGCTCCGCCATACCATTCGCGGCATTTCTTTACCAGATCATCGAAAGAATAGATACCGTTTTGGTTAAATACGGCGTTGGGTTCGGCAAACATTGTGTAACCTACTCTGCAAGTGGTGGGGCAATAAAGGATATTGCCATATCCGTCAGTCGGTTTTGTTGACGCGTACGTGTAATTAATACCTTTGTTTGTTTGACATATTTTGTCGGCGAACCCGGTCTTTTCTATAGCCTCATTGAAGATAGAATAATCCTCACGGTTTGATAAAATGTCACCAATAGTAGTATTGGTATGGGTGAAAGTGATGTCGTTAATGTCAGCGACACGGTATTCCTGACCACCAATATTGATAGTTCTTTGGGCGTTCAACGCATTGACGCAAGCCAAAGAACACATAAAAGTTAGTAATCTTCGTGCTTTCATTCTAAAAAAATAAAGATTGTGTGTTAAAATTAATTTGATGTTTTTTAATTAGGGGTGTAATAGATACAAATAAGTGGTAGTTTTCTTTTCTTTCTTTTTTGCTTTGTATGTTCCCTTAAAACAAAGTCTTGCTGTAATTAATGTGAAACGTCAAGATACAAGAAAAGCGTAGGGAAATTGCCATTACCCATCTTACAACTGGTATCGCCAAACACCATAACCGAAACGAATAACTACAATCCACCCACGCCGTGTATATGCTCGAGCACAACGGCGTGGATGGCCGTATGCATACGTACACATACAGTGTGAGCGTTCTTGCTGTCTTCATCCTT
This sequence comes from uncultured Prevotella sp., assembly GCA_964599665.1. GTDB lineage: Bacteria > Bacteroidota > Bacteroidia > Bacteroidales > Bacteroidaceae > Prevotella. The sequence continues at coordinate 1,063 of CAZRGO010000012.1, read as the reverse complement.
CGGTTTTGAAATTGGCGATTTCGTTGTAAAGAATAGAAGTGCGGAACGCTTTCTTTGCCTTATGTTAAGTGACATTGTCCGGCTTAGGCAAGGGCACGGACATGTTTCTTACAACGTTGTTACGTTATGTAAGATGTTGCAAAGGTAATAAATATCATTCAATCCACCAAACTTTATTATAATTAAAATTTGGTGGATTGAATGTGCTAACGTGAGCTTAGTATAACAATGTAATCGTACAGTTTGTGTTATTTCTTTATACAGATTACATTAATAGCTGTGTTTTACTTTGATGTTGCAAAGTATTTCCATAGTGGGGCTACCATCATGGCCTGCTTAAACTCTCCGTTATGTAGCATTGTGAAGACTTCTTGACGTGTGGCATAGTATATATGAATGTCTTCTGTAGTGTCAAGGTGTTGTTCGCTTGTTTTCTCAACATCCGTAGCCAAGAAACAATGGCAATAATTGTCCATTGTGCTGGAATTAGGCGCAATCACCATTATCTCTGTCCATGTGCCCCCGCTGTAGCCAGTCTCTTCCAGTAGCTCACGTTTTGCAGCCTCAATGGGTGTCTCGCCCTCTTCCGCACAGCCGGCGCACAGTTCTGTTGATACCTCTGCTATTGCATGACGGTATTGTCGTTCTATAATAAACTGTCCGTCTTTTGTTATGGCAATCACGTTTACCCATGTCGGGTAGTGTAGTACATAATATTCTTCGTGTATTCTACCGTCCGGCAATTGTACTGTATCTCTTCTGACATTCAGCCAAGGTCTTTCTATAATTTGTTTGGAAGAAATGGTGCTCCATTTCATGTTATTGTCGTTAAAAATCATGTTGAAATAATTGTTTGTAATTAGTATATTTGTGCACTCGTTAATTATTTTGATGTTTGATTACTCGTGGTAAGGTTTTACAGAAGTCAGGCTGAGAATTGTATTAACAAAAAAAGTGTTTAGTACTCTTTTGAATGGAGTATTAAACACTTTCTTACCCTTGTACACTCTCAGGGATTCGAACCCTGGACCCACTGATTAAGAGTCAGTTGCTCTACCAACTG
>CAZRGO010000011.1:0-82787 GCA_964599665.1 uncultured Prevotella sp. | reverse complement strand
CCGGTTTTGTAACGGTAGAGCCGTAAGCCTGTGTTATTGAAAGAACCTCAGAACCGCCGTCACAGTCAAACTTGATGGTATAATCATTAGGAGTCCACTGTGCCTTGACTGTGATACCGTCTATCGGCATTGTTGCAGGGAGCTCAGGAACCCAACCCGCAAAGGTATAACCGGCCTTAACAGGAGCGTCCGGAGCTGTAACAACTGAGCCATAAGCAAATGTCAAAGGTGCTATATCCACGCCACCATCACAGTCAAACGTGATGATATAATCATTAGGAGTCCACTGTGCCTTGACAGTAACGCTCTCTGAAGGGAATGTTGTGCCAAGCCCGGACCAGCCGGCAAAGGTATAACCGGCCTTAACAGGAGTGGCAGGCAATGTTATTGTCTCACCGGCCTTACCATAGATAGGAGCAACGGAAGAACCGCCATCGCAGTCAAACGAGATCTGAACACCACCTTCATGAAGCGTTGTAGCCGTTGTAGCAGGTACTACAAGATATGAAGAGTTGGCGGTAAGGCAATCCAAAAAGACATTCTTTCCAACCTGAGCATGTTTCAGATTGTCTTTTGCCGTTGAGAGAACAAGCTCGCCGTTCTCCACATTCCAAACACGCATGGTAGCCGCATTGAACTCCCTAACAGAGTTAGGATATAGCGTTAAGCCCAGATCCGGATTATAAAAATAATTACCTGTGAGTTTGTTTTCCCTAACACGGGTACCTCTTGTGCCCGGCTCATGGAGTGTAAGGCGGTTCTTTGACGGGTCGTTCGAGCTACATTCTATCAATACAGGTGTATCAGCCGGAACGATACCTTTTATCTCTTCCAAGGTATATCCGCATTCCGTAAATGCCGAAACATAATAAACCTTCATGCCATCGGACTTTGGTTCAAACGGGAAAGAAACGCAATAAGGTGCATAATACTTACCGTTGGCAGCCAAAGTAGGCTTCACACCAAAGTACCATTCATCACTCTCACTATCTACAGCGGCTGCGGACCAGTACTTATATTGTGCATTGGTGTTTGAAGAAGTCAAGATATAATGCCCCACTCCATCTGTCAGTTTCTTTGATGAAGTACTATATACAGGGCTATCCATACCCTTCACCTTACCTGTCAGTACATATTTGCCATCGTCATCGCCTGTCAATGTTATCTTCGCACCGCTGAGAATGTTTGAGACACTGGTGCCCTGTGCAGACAAATCAAACGGACTCATCTGGACATAAATAACAGCTGCAGGGTCAGAATGCTGCGCATAGTCTCCCGGATACAGCGGAATAGCGTCAAGATCTTGCTGGGTTCCCGCCGCCGTACTCACCTGATATGAGTTATAAGTGACACAGCAGAAAGCCCTTTCTTTTTTGTTTACCTCCACCGCAGAGTTCCATATACGGTAATAACCGTTGCCATTCAGCTTCGCCGAGGCATTGCCAACAGCCATTAGAGCAAGCAGTAGGAGAAAGAAGTTTTTCTTCATCTGTTATATGTTTTTATTATATCTGAAACAAAAAGCCATATCCTTGAGCGGCTCCGCCATAAGGGTAGAATACGTTTTCAAGGATATGACTATCATTATTTATTTAAGATGGCGCCATAAGCAGCCACCCTAACGGTTGTTTACTTTACCTCACTGAATTACTCAGCAACACAGATGCTGACACGGTTAAGAACCTCTACGTCGAAAGGCTGTACAGTATCACCCTTGAAGTCCGTAATGATACGGTCAGCGGCGATATTATACTTCTTCACGAGCTCATCCTTAACAATGTTGGCACGCTTCTCAGAGAGAGCGTTATTAATCTTGGCGTTACCGGTACCCTTATCAGCATAACCTGTGATTGTAACCTTAGCCTCAGGATATTTCTTCAGGTAGTTAGCGATTTCGTTAACCTTCTGCGCCTCGCTGCCAACCAGCTTGGTGCTTGCGATAGTAAAGAACACGTCGATACGGAGCGGATCCTTTGACGGCTTCACTACCTCAACAGGCTTCTCAACAATCTTCTCCACGATACGGTCACGATAGATTATCTCCGGAGCGGCCTTCTCTATCTTCTTCGCTGTGTGTGTATCTCCGAAGGTATACTTGACACCCGCGAGAGCATTGTAATACCAATCAGTATTGCCTGCCTTCTTTGAGTTGTAGGTATCAGACAGGAAGTTTGCGGCAAACTCAAGGCCAACAGAGAGCTTCTTGGAAACCTTGAAATCAGCAGCAAGGCCAAAACGGCCTACCATACGGGCTGAAGTGTTATCCCACAGATAGCGGAGGTTCTGGCCTCTGCCCTCATAGCCGCTGGGAAGAATTGATGTTCCGTATGTGTTCGCAAGCTCATTGTACACGTCAGCAGCCTCATCGTTGTTCATTGCGATGTTAACACCGACACCAACAAATGCGGTAACGTCCACCAAACGACATGGGTTGACACCTGATATGAGATTAGACACATTGAATGTAGCGTCTACAGCCGGAGCGATATAGTTCCATTTCCACTTGTAAGTGGTGCCACGGAAATCCGTACCGGCCTTGCTCTGCCATGCATTGACAACAAAACGGGCACCAATCACCTTGTTAAAGTTATAGCCCACACCAATCTGTGCGTTCGGAGATATGAGCTTTCCAAAACCTATCTCACCAAGAGTGTACTGCGCGCCTACCTGTGCCTGCACATAAGCGTGTGGCTTGAAAGCGTATTCAGTCTCCGCCTCCTGCGCTGACGCGCCGAGAGCTGCTACCGTAAGCATTGCGGTGAATAATGATTTCTTGATATTCATAATCGTAAATTATTACTAATTTCTTTTTAGTTTTTTTTCTTAATGTGTTTTGAACACTCGTATGTCTGACCCTTGAAGAGCAACACAAGCCGTCCGTTGTCAAAGTGAAGTATGTGCGCCTCGTCAACTTCGTACTTATGTCTGTCGTCTGCTACCGTCTGCACATCAACGTAATAGATGTACAATTGGCCGTTGAGCAGCTTCCATTCCCTGAAGCATATATCTCCGGTATTAATGCTTGACATCCCTCCCCGGTCGTTAAAGTCTATACCTCTGAACTCCTCCCGGTCGTAAATCCAACGCCCTTTCAACTGCGTCACATTTATTGCGATGCTTATAGCGTCAGCCGTCGGCCCCGCCATGAGTGAATAAGAGTCTCCTACTTTCAGCGTTCCATGTATATGTCCGTTAGCCATCGCGTCTCTGTACGCAAAAACCTTATCACGTTTCTTTGTCTCCGAATAGACGAACAGACTGTCATCTGTTATCCTTTTCAGATTGACGTACTCGGCTTCGTCAGGCGTTTCGTCCAATTGCTGAACCTTTGGATTAACCGTTCCCGCTTTTCTCCCGTTGCCACCACATGACGAGCATGATGTGACAACAAGGAGAATGTTTAGCGCGAGAACCGATATATAGAGTGTTTTATAACACATTATATATATAATATGTGTGGAGGCTTACTTCACATAGATATAGAACTTACCGGCATTCTCGTCTTCTCCATCAGGATATTGTTTTGCCTGATAGTCGAGAGCGTAGTATTCTATCACGTTCATACCCTTCTTCAAGGTCACGTCAACAGTCTTTCCGTCAACAAGTTTACCGCCAACACCGTTCACACGAATATACTTCTTGAATACCGGAGCAAGTATTTCGCCTGAGTATGTGGTAGGTATCAATGTAACCTGTGTAGAAGAAACGACAGCAGGAGTAGCACTTCCGCCTACGAGTCCGAAGCCGTCAGCACTGTTCACGAAGAGAGCCGGCTTGAAGAGCATAGGAGTATACTTGCCTACAGCGGTTGCAACCTTGTCAAGATACTTGTACACACGTGGGAGATACGTAGCGTTTTCAAGCTTATCTTCCAAGTTACGGATATTCTTAATCATATCCTTTGCATCCTTCATCAATTGGTTAAGAGCGTCAAGAAGATCGTTTGTATCAGAGAAACCGGCGTTGATTTGCTCCATGATGTTACGAATCTTTTCGGTCATATCAACGTCAAAGTTCTTAACAAAGTGTATCTCTATAGTCTGAACATCCTTGTCACCTGCTTCACCTTCCTTTACAATAGCGTTAACCTTAATGGCTTTCTCATCCTTAAGAGCGGCTACAGTCTTGTATTCTGTTGCCTCAATATCACCTGTCTCCGGGTTATATTTGAAATCTATAGGTATCTGTATCTCCTCCAAAGCCTGATCAAGATTTACATTTGCGTCAACCTTTATATTAAGCTTAACAATGGTATCGATTGTAAGATGCAGTTTCATTGCATCGTCGCTTATAACAACCCAGTCAATAGAGTCAATCTTGATGTTATCAAGGTCAGCATTAATATTCTTCAGGTTGGCGTTCTTTTCTATCTGATTAACAATCTTCTTACCAACTTTCTTTGCAAGTCTGTCGATAAGATTCTTAGCCTTGTCATAACCACGCCAATACTGTCCACCGTCAGCGAAGAGTCCGTCAACAGTGTAGAAGCCGAGAGGCTGGAACGCTACTGCTGCAATCTCATACTTAGAGTACACGCTATGCTCGCCCTGCTTGTCTTCCCAAGAGCACTTAATGCCCTGCTTATCCAGCCGAACGGCCTGTGCAACGTCCAATACTACCTGTGCAACGTCAGACATTACAGGCTTAACATCACCAAGTTTTCTTACCTTTATAGCATCAGAGAGAAGCTTCTTAGCTTTTGCGGCATCAATATTAATATGGAGTTTGCTGTCATTAACAGCAGCCTCAGACAATGTAGCAGGAAGGATATAAAGACCATTGTTCTCTGCAGAACGTGTATTGAAGCCAAACTTTAACGATTCCTTAAACGGATCCTGATCAGAAGAAGCCTTTATAGCGCCACTCAACTCGATACCACAAGGCTCGTCATTAGAGTTCACGAGTTCGAGCTTAACACCGGTAAAGTCTACAGTATTAGGATTGATTGTAGCATAAACAAAACCAGCATTGCCCGGTTTGTTGTTGAGTGTAACATCTCCAGCCCAGAACTCTGCATCTTGTTGCGGGTCAATTGTTGGGAAGCTGATACGCTGTGTAGCCGTACCGTGGTAAGCAACAAGAATATCAGTCTGCACATTTGTCAACAAAGAACTGTAAGAACCGAACACTGGGTTTTTAACATCCTGCACGATAACACCGGTAACGAGCTTCTTGAGCGCGTCAGCAATGTCCGCAACTGTCCCCTCAAGTGTAGAAACACGGTTCTCCAAGTCATTCAAACGATACATTACAGAGCCCTCTTTCGGGTCCTCGGCGGTACCGTTCTCACCATACAGAGCATTCTCTATGGCAGCAAGGTCATTCTGAACCTCTTTCACATCCTTTACAAGACCACCGTTCTCGTCACCGACTGTTGCTACAACCTTATTCAGCTTATCAGCCAAAGAACCGTCAGCCGGAGCAGCAGCTGTACCGCCCTCGCCGTAAAGTTCTTTCAAGAGCTGTGCCAAATCCTCAGCAGTAGCGAACTTTGTAGGATCGATAGTCTCTCCGCCTTGGTTCTCCTTTGGAATAACAATCTCTTCAAGGTCACCCTTTGTACCATCAGCATTGTACTTCTGGATGTAGATAACTTTGTTACCGTCTGCGTTGGTATCTGTCCACACATCGGTAGGATTCTTCTTCAGTGTAACCTCTTTACCGTTAGCCTTCAATGTAACAGTGCCGTCTCCGTTATCAACAAATTCACAAGCGCATGTTGAAGAACCGGCAGATGTCGGTATCTCCACCTCAGGATTGGTACCGTCAGAGATATAATACTTACCATCCCTATACTCCAACTTCACAGCACATTGACAAGCGCCACCTGAGTTGCTCTTATCAAATGTCCATGTCTTGCCATCAGAAACGATAGTAATCTTGTCACCATCAATTGTGATTGCCGGTGCGGGTGCCGGTGTAGATGCAGCAGGAATTTCATAACGGCTGTCACCAATCACGATATAAGTCTTGTCGCCTTCTTTCACGATTGACGGGATGTAGATTTTGTTACCGGCGCCATCCACAACATAGTAGTTACCATTTTCATCCTGTTTTGGCTTCTCTGCAGCATCAGCCGGAACAGTAACACTTTCCTTGCCGTTAGAGATAGTGTAAGTACCATCAGCATTTTTTGTAATGGTTACCGGACACTGGTAGGAATCGAGCCTTGCGGTCAATTTGTCAATGTCTTGTTGCATTTGATCCATAAGAGCCTGATTTGCTTTCAGACGCTCACTCACTGTCAAGACAACCTCGCTGTACTCCTCCTCAGTATAGTCCTTACAAGATGTAAGTCCCAACGAGCCTGCAAAAGCCAATGCGAGCATTAATTTTGTAGTTTTTCTCATTGTTGTTTTGATTAATTAATGATTATTGATTATTTTGTTTATTGTTATCTACCCAATTTCGGGACTATTCATTCAAGTTAGCACACAGTATATTTACGCACATTATGCGCACACATGTAAAATAAAATAGCATTTGTCTGCAAAGGTAAGAATAAAAACGGATGTGCGCAAATTTTCGTCACTATTTTTTCAAAAAAGGATAAATTTATAATAAAAACGCCAACAACAGGCATTAAAAGCAAGCATCACGGCACCGCCGCCAAAGCGCATTGACATTTTGTCGCATTTTCAACATTTTTCGTTACAATCTGCCACACAACACTCCGCAATAAAAATGGCTTTCCAACACATTCACGACAGCAGTATTTTACAAAGATAACAAGAGACCGTTGCAATCGCACTGTGATTACATTGCAATCGCACTGTGATTACATTGCAATCGCACTGCGTTCACAGCACAATCGCAGTACAATTACAACGTAATCGCGGTGCTTTTACGAGAGAAGCCAAGAAACAGCACCACAGCATATCACAAAGGCGTTTCCCAAGCCATACCACCCGACATTCCAAAGCACTCCGGAAGAGCAAGCGCCCCAGTTTGTACAGAACAAGAATGATGCAAAATATGATAGCTAAACGCCCTAAAAGGGTGCGCAAACCTATTAATAAAACAGTATAATCACACAACACATGTTACATTCTCACCTTGCATCTGCATTAAACCGCATTCAGAAAGCAGAAAAAGAGCCATCAACCCCCATTATCAAAACGTCAGGATTTTACAAGTTTTTATTACACATTGTCATTTCATCCCTTTACGCTCCCCGACCATCAGACCATAGCCCTACAACCACCGCAAACACCTACCAAACCAACCGAAAACAGCCCGCAACAGAAAAAAGACGCTTCGAAATTAGGCTGTTTCAAGAAAAAGACGTACCTTTGTACCGAATTATATATAATTACGTTCAGAGACATGAATTTAGACTTACTTACCGCCATCTCACCTATTGATGGTCGTTACCGTGGAAAGACCTCGGAACTGGCACGTTTCTTCTCCGAATACGCTTTGATAAAATACAGGGTTCGGGTAGAAATAGAGTATTTCATTGCACTGTGCGAGCTTCCCCTTCCACAACTGAAAGACTTCGACAAAGCACTGTTCCCACAACTCCGCGACATCTACGAGTCGTTCACCGAAGAAGACGCACAGCGCGTCAAGGACATAGAAAAGGTTACCAATCACGATGTCAAAGCGGTGGAATACTTCATCAAGGAAAAGCTGGACGCTTTGGAAGAGCAAAAACTCGGCAAGGGCTACTTTGAGCAGAGCCGCGAGTTCATACATTTCGGTCTGACATCGCAGGACATAAACAACACCAGTGTCCCAATGTCTGTAAAAGAAGCTCTGGCGGAGGTGTTCATACCACAGGTTGAGGAACTGATTGCGCAACTGCAGGAGTATGCGGAGCAGTGGAAGAACGTACCTATGCTGGCCAAGACACATGGCCAACCGGCCTCTCCCACCCGTCTGGGCAAAGAGATTATGGTCTTTGTGTACCGTCTGAGCGAGCAGCTTGACGTGCTGAAGCAGTGCAAACACACCGCCAAATTCGGCGGTGCGACGGGCAATTTCAACGCCCACCACGTGGCATACCCCGAATATGACTGGCGTGAGTTCGGCAATCGCTTTGTAAGCGAGAAACTGGAGCTGCAACGCGAGCAATACACCACACAGATTTCAAACTACGACCACCTCGGCTCCGTATTCGATGCCGTGCGCCGTATCAACACAATAATAATAGATCTCGACCGCGACTTCTGGATGTATATCTCAATGGAGTACTTCAAACAGAAGATCAAGGCCGGCGAGGTAGGCTCAAGCGCAATGCCTCACAAGGTCAACCCGATAGACTTCGAGAACTCTGAGGGCAACCTTGGCATAGCCAACGCAATACTGCAGTTCCTCGCTCAGAAGCTGCCCGTAAGCCGCCTGCAACGCGACCTTACCGACTCTACGGTTCTCCGCAACATAGGCGTGCCTCTCGGCCACGGCATTATAGCCATACAGAGCACGCTGAAAGGTCTGCGCAAGCTGATACTCAACGAAGAAGCGCTGCAGAAAGACCTCGACAACACATGGGCGGTAGTAGCGGAAGCCATACAGACGATACTGCGCCGTGAGGCTTACCCGCACCCGTACGAGGCGCTGAAAGCCCTGACACGCACTAACAAGCACATGGACGAGGAAACCATACACGAATTTATCAGAACACTGGACGTCAGCGACTCCGTGAAGGCGGAGCTGATGGCAATAACCCCAAGCAACTACACAGGAATATAAAAGCTATGCGGTATGGCCGTGCCGGCCATACCGCCATCATATACAACAGAAATATAACCATAGTAAAAACAAAATCATACAAGACAAAACAATTTAACAAAACGAAACAATGGAAACAGAAAACGAGAAGTTTCAGGATCAAGGTTCCACTAACACTAACAACGATTCTGCCCGTGAGGGTAACGGACAACAACGTCAGCCACGCCAGAGAATGCGCATAACACAGCAGCGCTACGGCGACAGGCCACAGTATGGAGACAGACAACAATACGGCGACAGACAGCGTCCGACGTATAACCGCAACAACAGCGATGCCGGTTTCAGACCGGACGGCTTCGGGGCTGCATTGGGAGCCACGGAAAACCGTGACAACGCCGAGGAAGGAACTTACCAGCAGCGCGGAGGATACAACAGACAACGCGCGGGCTACCAGCCACGAGGCGGATACAACCAGCGCCAGGGCGGGTATCAGCAGCGTGGCGGATATAACCGTCAGGGAACAGGATACAACAGTCGTCAGAACGGTTACGGACAGCAGGGCGGATACAACCAGCGTCCATACAGACCCTACAACGCCGACAACAACGCTGAAGGGGCTCAGGAAGGCAACGAATACCAACAGCACACCGGCTACATACAGCCACGTGGCGGATACAACAACCGGCAGGGAAGCTACGGCAACCGACAGGGAGGATACCAGCAACGCAACGGCTACGGACAGCAGCGTGGCGGATATAACAACCGGCAGAACGGATACGGACAACAATACGGCGGTTACAACAACCGGCAGAACGGATACGGTCACCGCGGTCATTCGAGCGACTACGATCCGAACGCAAAATACTCGATGAAGAAACGCATAGAGTATAACGAGAATAACATTGACCCGACACAGCCGGTGCGCCTGAACAAATATCTCGCCAACGCCGGAGTATGCAGCCGACGCGAGGCGGATGACTTCATAGAGGCAGGCGTAGTGACGGTGAACGGAAAGGTGGTAACGGAACTTGGCACAAAGATCATGCGCACCGACGAGGTAAAATTCCATGACCAGCCGGTGACATTGGAGAAAAAAGTGTACGTACTCCTCAACAAGCCGAAGGACTGTGTGACTACCAGCGACGACCCGCAACAGCGCAAAACCGTTATGGATTTAGTGCGAGATGCATGCTCCGAGCGCATATATCCGGTAGGGCGTCTCGACCGCAACACCACAGGTGTGTTGCTGCTGACTAACGACGGCGACATGGCATCAAAGCTGACACACCCCAAATTCCTGAAAAAGAAAGTGTACCATGTGTACCTTGACAAGAACGCCTCACTCAATGACCTGCGTCAGATAGCCGAAGGCCTAACACTGGACGACGGCCCGATAAAGGCCGATGCCATAGACTATGCCCACGAGACAGACAAGAAACAGGTTGGAATAGAGATACACTCCGGCAAGAACCGCATAGTACGCCGTATCTTTGAGCACCTCGGATATAAGGTAACGAAGCTGGATCGTGTACAGTTTGCCGGCCTTACAAAGAAGAACCTGCGCCGCGGCGACTGGCGTTTCCTTACAGAGAAAGAGGTGGATATGCTACGTATGGGAGCGTATGAATAAGGCAACAGGCCTGTAAACACAAAACAAATAAACAGAAGAACAAATGAAACGCACAAAAATAGTTGATGCACTTGCACTGAAAGACTATGGCAAGGCAATAGAGGTAAAAGGCTGGGTACGCACCCACCGTTCCAGTAAAGCGGTTGACTTCATAGCACTCAACGACGGTTCTACCATCAACAACATACAAATAGTGGTGGAGCCGGACAAATTTGACACCGAGATGCTGAAGCAGATAACCACCGGTTCCTGCATACACGTGACGGGAACGCTGGTTGAAAGCCTCGGCAAGGGACAGAGTTCAGAGATACAGGCCACCGAGATAGAGGTGTACGGCACATGCGGCAGCGACTACCCTATGCAGAAGAAAGGTCAGTCGTTCGAGTATATGCGCCAATATGCCCACCTGAGGCTGCGCACAAACACCTTCGGAGCAGTGATGAGAATACGCCATAACATGGCGATGGCGATACATACATACTTCCATGAGCACGGATATTTCTACTTTCACACGCCATTGATAACGGCAAGTGACTGCGAGGGAGCCGGACAGATGTTCCAGGTAACGACAAAGAACCTCTATGACCTGAAGAAAAACGAGGACGGAAAGATTGACTACTCCGACGATTTCTTCGGAAAACAGACATCGCTGACAGTGTCAGGACAGTTAGAGGGCGAGTTGGGAGCGACGGCATTAGGTGCCATATACACCTTCGGCCCGACGTTCAGAGCCGAGAATTCCAACACGCCGCGACACCTTGCGGAGTTCTGGATGATAGAGCCTGAGGTGGCTTTCATGGATCTTCCGGAGCTGATGGACCTGGAAGAGGACTTTATTAAATATTGTATCAAGTGGGCTTTGGACAACTGTAAGGATGACCTTGAGTTCCTGAACAAGATGATTGACAAGGGACTGATAGAGCGTTTGCAGGGGGTTCTGAACTCCGATTTCGTGAGATTGCCGTACACGGAGGGTATACGCATACTGCAGGAGGCCATACAAAACGGCAGGAAGTTCGAATTCCCGTGCGAATGGGGCGATGACTTGGCATCGGAACACGAGCGTTATCTCGTGGAAGAGCACTTCAAGAAGCCTGTAATTATGACCAACTATCCTAAGGCTATCAAGGCGTTCTACATGAAGATAGACCGTGAAGAGTCCGGATACAACGGCAAGAGCGGACAGACCGTGCAGGGCACCGATGTGCTGTTCCCGCAGATCGGCGAGATAATAGGCGGCTCAGTGCGTGAGGAAAGCTACGAAAAACTGATGGGCGAGATAGAGGCACGCAACATACCAATGAAAGATATGACGTGGTATCTCGACACACGCAAATACGGTTCATGCCCGCATGCCGGCTTCGGATTGGGCTTCGAGAGACTTATTCTTTTCGTAACGGGCATGCAGAACATCCGCGACGTGATACCGTTCCCGCGTACACCGAACAACGCCGAGTTCTGATACCGGAAGCGAAAAGACGTATATCGCATAAAAGAACTACCTACTGACAATACTATTATGAAAAGAAAGACTCTACGTAACCTTGCGTCCGCACTGCTCTCCATGCTGAGTGTGACGGCAAGTGCCGCTGTTACCAATGTGGTAGCAGACGGATGGTATGAGGGTGGCTATGTGACTTGGACAAAAGTCGCAGGCTATTCGTACAATGTGTATGTGCAAGACACCGGCTCCGAGGTCTGGACACGGCTTGACACCGAACTGGTAAGGGAGTACGACGACTATGGGCGTGCCGATGCCGTAGGCCTGAAAGCCGGGCAATACCGCTTTAAGGTGGTGCCGGTACAGGGCGACGAGGAAGTGGCGGCAGACGCAACAGAGTCGCAGCCGTTCACGGCAACGGCATACGACCGTAGCGGTTTCGCCCATTTCAAAACCGCCTCGTCCACCTTCAACCCCGCCAACGGTATAGGAGCATACAAGAATGACGGCACGCTGAAAGACGGAGCCAAAGTGTTGTACGTGACAGCAGACAATGCCAAGACCATAACCACAACCGTAAAGACCGGCTCGAAGGACACAAACATAACGGAGTGCACCGGTTTCCAGGCCATAATAGACGCATATCAGAAAGGATACGACCAGACACCGATAGACTTTCGTATTATAGGTACGGTGAAAGCGGCCAATATGGACGGCTTTTCCAGCTCTGCCGAGGGGCTGCAAATAAAAGGCCGAAACGCCTATTCTGAACTGAATATCACTATTGAGGGTATAGGAAAGGACGCTACAATACACGGATTCGGCTTCCTGATACGTAATGCCTGCTCCGTAGAGTTGCGTAACTTCGCCATCATGTGGTGCATGGACGACGCGGTATCCATGGACACAGACAACTCAAACCTGTGGGTACACAACCTTGATTTGTTCTATGGCAAGCCCGGAAGCGCGTCGGATCAGAAGAAAGGTGACGGCACATTGGACATCAAAGGCAACTCAAAATACTCCACGTTGTCATATAACCACCTGTGGGACAGCGGCAAGTCAAGTCTGTGCGGTATGACATCAGAGTCCGGCCCCAACTACCTTACATACCATCACAACTGGTTTGACCACTCAGACTCACGCCATCCGCGCATACGTACCATGTCGGTACACGTCTACAACAACTACTATGACGGTAACGCAAAGTATGGTATCGGTGCCACAATGGGCTCGGACGTATTTGCAGAGAGCAACTATTTCCGCAACTGCAAGTACCCTATATTGTCTTCAAAGCAAGGTTCTGATGTGCATAACGGCGTTGGTAGCAGTGACCAGACAAAGGGAACGTTCTCCGGTGAGAACGGAGGCAGTATCAAAGCCTACGGCAACTACATGACAGGGCACCAGAGTTTTGAGCCGTATATAGAAGGAGACGCACTGTATAGCAAGCATTTCGACGCATACGTCGTAACGGACAAAGCGGACAAAGTGCCTGCCACCGTAACCGCTTTGCAAGGCGATGACACATACAGCAACTTCGACACCGACCCAAGTCTGATGTACTCCGATTATAAGGCGGACGCCGCCGAGGATGTACCGGCAATCGTTACCGGCTCATTGGGAGCGGGACGATGCCAGCATGGTGACTTTACATGGACATTCGGCGCCAGCGAAGACAATAACGCCGAAGTGATACAGGCTCTTTCTGACGCTATAAACGCATACCAGACAACACTTGTCGGTTTCTTCGGAAAGACCATATCAAACGGCAACTCGAACAACGAGCAGGGCGGAGGCGATGAAGAAGAGCCCGGAACAGGCGACAACGGAGATGTTGACGGCACCGCATTATACAAGTATACCGTAAAGGAGAAAGTGGCGGCAGCGGTGGAAGGCAGCAGCACCAAGACCTACAGCGAGCCTATAAACACCCAAGGCGGCACGTTCACATTCGGTAATGTGAGCAAGATAGAGGCAAGCAGCATAGCCAAAAGCGGCTTTGCTGTGAAGATGGACGGCAACAGCGGCGCAACAAGCACAAAGTATGTCTTTGTCAGTCTCAACGCTCCGCTGCAAGAAGGTGACAGGATTACAATATCAAGCTATGCCACCTCTAACCCGTCTGCAAGCAAAATCTACGGTAATAACATCTATGCTACACGTGACGGTGCCGCTCTCGCAGCGTTCAACAACACACAAAAGAACACTGAGGAACAGATTACAGTTACCGTAAGCGGTGCCCTCGTAGGGCTTACAGAGTTCTATGTGTTCCGTAACCAGAACTCATCATACCTCACAGGCATAACGATTACAGCCAACCCGACAGGCATAAGCAGCGCGGCGGCAGATGGTTTGACCGACGAATGTGACGACACATACGACCTGTCAGGGCGTAAGGTTATCGCTCCGTCGCAAGGAAACATCTACATAAAGAACAACACCAAGTTCGTAAAGTAATCTTTGTACGATATGACATTACAGTCAATGGCCGCTCTTTCAGGTGGCCATTGACTGTTTTTTCGTAAAAGGTCAAACACTTTCCTTGCCCATACGGAAAAATATTCATACCTTTGCAGCATGACCAAGATATGTTATATCATAGCAATGAGAGCCGAAGCACAACCGATTATAGAGCACTTCGGACTCCAAACGCAAAAGGATTTCTTCACGCCGTTGCCTTGTCAGCTGCACAGCGGCACGACCGATGGCAGCGAACTATATGTAGTGACAAACGGAGTGCAACACAACCGTGACCTGATAGGATGCGAAGCCGCCACCATGACCACCATGGCAGCAATAGAACGCCTGCAACCTGACATTATAATATGTAGCGGAACGTGCGGTGGTTGGCAACGACACGGTACAGAAACGGGTAAGGTATATCTCGGAGACGGGGTAATGTTCCACGACAGACGCATACCGGACGACAACGAATGGGGCACTCAGGGATTAGGAAATTATCCTGTCTGGAGCGGAACCAAGCTACTTGCGGAGCGTCTCGGACTGAAAACTGGAAAGGTTACTACCGGTTCTTCGTTTGACATGTCGCATGAAGACGAACGGATAATAAACGAAAACGGCGGCAGACTGAAAGAGATGGAGGGGGCGGCGGTAGGTTTTGTGTGCAGCATATACCGCAAACCGGTGCTGTATGTGAAAGCCGTTACAAATCTGCGGGACGCCGACAGCGATGACATGCAGGCCTTTCACGACAACCTGAAACATGCCTCAGAGGCGCTATTGAAAGCAAATATACGCATAATAGGAATGCTGGCGAAGGGAGAAATACCTCTTTAGCCGGCACTTTTTTGCACATAGCTTCTTTGTATTACATTTTTTTTTGTAACTTTGCACAAACTATGCGCTTCGCCGAGATTATAGGACAACAGGAGATGGCACAACGCCTCATCAGGCTGGCAGACGAACAAAGGCTGCCACATGCAATGATGTTGTGCGGGCCTGACGGTGCAGGCAAGATGGCATTGGCCATAAATCTGGCTCTGCACATACTGAGCAGCGGGCCATATAAGGCTAAAGGAGCAAAACATCCCGACCTGCATTTCTCCTTTCCTACAATAAAATTGAAGAAATGGAACGCTGAATACAAGCCCGTGAGCAATGATTTCATAGAGCAATGGCATGAAATGTTGGAGCAAGGGGCATACTTTTCACTGGCTCAATGGATGGAGGCGATGAACGCAGAAAACCAACAAGCCGTCATAACCGTGGGCGAAGCCAACGACCTTACAGCCAAACTGACAATGAAATCCAATCAGGGAGGCTGGAAAATAAGCATTATATGGCTGCCGGAAAGGATGAACCTGGAGTGCGCAAACAAAATGCTCAAGCTGATAGAGGAGCCGCCATCGCAGACTCTCTTTATCATGGTATGCCGAGAACCAGAGAAGTTGCTGGAGACAATACGCTCCAGAGTGCAGCGCTTTGACATCAGACCAATAGCCCAAGAGGACATGAAACAGGCTCTGATAGCACAGCGAATGCTGGACGAACAGGATGCGACACGAATAGCACGACTGTCAGGCGGCAACTGGATAGCGGCATTGGAGGAGCTGAACGCAGGCGGAGAGAACAAGCTTTTCTTTGACTATTTCGTCACACTGATGAGGAAAGCCTACGTAAAAGACCTGAAAGACCTGAAACGCTGGAGCGAGAACGTGGCGGCATTGGGCAGGGAAGAGCAGAAAAGAATGCTGATATACTTTCTCAGAATGGCCCGTGAAGCATTCATGTATAACTTCAGAAAGCCTGAATTGACATACATGACAAAGGAGGAAGAGAGCTTTTGCAAGAAATTCGCGCGGTTCGTTAACGAAGGTAACATACTGGGATTTCAGGAGCTTTACCAAACGGCACTACGTGATATAGGGCAGAATGCCAACACCAAGATGGTGTTTTTCGATATAACAATGAAAGTGGCCGTGCTGCTGCACACCACATAACAACACTTGAACAACATACACTGAATAATGGACGAAAACAACATAACAGAACAGGAACAGCCACAAGACGCCACACAACAGGACAAACAGGCAAACGATATATACCAGGATATGAAATTCACGTTGGGATATGGTTGCGCAAGGGGACTGTGTAAGCGCAGCGTATCACGCAGCGACAGACAGTTGAATACATACGACTGGCTGGCTGACGTGCCGGGAAACGCCGATACAACCGATCTGGTAGAGGTGCAATTCAAGAACACCCGCAAAGGATATTACCACAACGTGAACGGCCTTGACCTGCAAAAAGGCGACTGGGTGGCCGTGGAGTCAACACCGGGGCATGACATTGGTGTCGTGACACTGACAGGAAAGCTGGTGGAACTGCAAGTGAAGAAAGCCTACATCAAATCGGAAGACGACATAAAACGTGTATACCGGCTTGCCAAAGACACCGACATGACACGCTATTATGAGGCTAAAGGTCGTGAGGAAGCGACCATGATACAGAGCAGACAGATAGCCAAAGAACTGGGACTGAACATGAAAATCGGTGATGTAGAATACCAAGGCGACGGCAACAAAGCCATATTCTACTACATTGCCGACGAGAGAGTGGACTTCAGGCAGTTGATTAAGGTACTGGCCGAGACCTTTCACGTTAGGATAGAGATGAAACAAATAGGCGCAAGGCAAGAGGCCGGGCGTATAGGAGGAACAGGACCATGCGGCAGAGAACTGTGTTGCGCAACATGGATGAAAAGCTTTTCGAGTGTAGGAACAAACGCAGCACGCCTGCAAGACATCTCGCCAAACCCGCAGAAGCTGGCCGGTATGTGCGCGAAACTGAAGTGTTGCCTGAACTATGAGATAGACCATTACATGGAAGCGAGCAGGAAATTGCCACCGCACGATGCGGTGTTGCAAACCAAGGACAATGACTATTATATGTTCAAGAAGGACATTTTGTCAGGCATGGTAACATATTCCACCGCCAAACGCGTGCCCGCTAACCTCGAAACAATATCCGCAAAAAGAGCTAAAGAGATAATAGAGATGAATAAAGAGGGTGAGAAACCGCTGTCGCTAAGCGAGGACAACAAGCAGAAACAGCAGGAAAAATCCAAGGATCTGCTTGACGGAGCTGACCTGACACGATTCGATTCCACCAAAAAGAAAAAGAAGAAAAAGAAGAAGAAAAACGGCAATGCAGCCGCAAAAGCTAACGACGGCAACGGTGAGAAAAAACAATAACAGCATAACAAGCAATCTCCACACAAGCCATATAGCCATTACAATAATGGCTATATGGCTTGTAATGTCTTGCAACACAGACACAATATACCACCATTTCAGCCATATTCCGGAAGAAGGATGGGATAAACGGGATACATTCTATTTCAAGATAGACACCATATTGGTTGAAGGCGACTACACGGCAACGCTATGTACGCGTACCGATGCGACATACCCATACCGCAATCTGTCCCTGAAAACAATGCTTACCGTTATGCCTTCAAACGAGACCACAACCCGAAGCACCGACTTTGACATAACAAATCAAGAAAGAGCGCACGACAGGAAAGGCATAACACTGCATAACCATGAGCGGGGAATAGGCACGATACACCTGCAACCGGGTGACTCGCTGACCGTAAAGGTGGCTCACAACATGAGAAAAGAGACCATGCCGGGAATAACAGACATTGGTATTAAGGTAACAAGGAAATAACAAACGACACAGGCATGAACGTAAAAATTCTATGGGTTGACGACGAAATAGAGCATCTGAAGGCACACATCATGTTCCTTGAGAAGAAGGGGTACGATGTGGTTGTGGTAAACAACGGCCTCGATGCCATTGAACAATGCCAGCAACAGACATTCGATCTTGTGTTACTTGACGAGATGATGCCCGGTATAACAGGGCTTGAGACACTGCAACGCATTAAAGACGTGCAGCCGCAAACACCCGTCGTAATGGTAACCAAGAGCGAAGAGGAGGACATAATGGACCAGGCCATAGGCTCAAAGATTGCCGATTACCTCATAAAACCGGTAAACCCGATGCAGATTCTGCTTACATTGAAGAAGCATGTGCACCAAAAAGAGATTGTAACAGAGGTTACACAGCAGGGATACCAACAGTCTTTTCAGGACATTTCAATGCAGATAGCGGACTGCAAGACGTTCAATGACTGGCGGGACATATACAAACGCCTCGTAAGATGGGAACTGGAACTGGCACAAACAGGCAGCACCATGACCGAGATGCTGAAGATGCAGAAAGAGGAAGCCAATAATGGTTTTGCCAAATTCATCAAGAAAAACTACATCGACTGGATGACACCGGGGGCAAAAGCCATTGACAAGCCACTGATGTCAAACCGCATATTCCCTGACTGCGTATTCCCCGCACTTAGCAATGGCTCCAAAGTGTTCCTGATAGTGATAGACAATTTCAGGTACGACCAATGGAGAGTGCTGGCGGAAGAGATCGGCGACATGTTCGACATTGAGGAAGATTTGTATATGAGCATACTGCCAACAGCCACTCAATATGCCAGAAACGCCATATTCTCCGGCCTGATGCCACAGCAAATAGCCGAGATGTTCCCTGAATTATGGGTTGATGAAGACGATGAAGACGGCAAGAACCTGAACGAATCACCCCTAATCAAGACACAAATAGAACGCTATCGCAGAAAAGACACGTTCTCATACCACAAGATAAACGACTCACAAGGTGCCGACAAGCTAATGCAACAGTTCAAAAGTCTTGAGCAATACGATCTGAACGTAGTGGTACTGAACTTTATAGACATGCTGTCGCACGCCAGAACAGAGTCTAAAATGGTAAGGGAGCTGGCCAACGACGAGTCTGCATACCGAAGCATTACGCTGTCATGGTTCAGACATAGCGTGCTGAGAGAGTTGTTTAGCACATTGTCACAGACCGACTACCACATCATTCTCACCACCGACCATGGCTCAATACGCTGCAATCGCCCCGTGAAGATTATAGGTGACAAGAACACCAACACCAACCTAAGATACAAACTCGGCAAGAATCTCAGCCACCAGTCAAAGGATGTGTTCACAATTACCAACCCGAAACAAGTGCAGTTACCCGCTCCCAACCTGTCCACGAGCTATGTCTTTGCCACCGGCAACGACTTCTTCGCATACCCGAACAATTACAATTACTATGTGCAATACTTCCGTGACACCTTCCAGCACGGCGGCATCTCGATGGAAGAGATGCTCATACCGCTCATAAGCATGAAAGGACGAAAGAAATAACGCTATGCCACGGCATGTTCATATAATACAGGACTGACGGCACAGTGAAACCCATCGGGATACCGACGCAATCACGACAGAAAACAAATAGAACAATATGAGACTGACAATAAGCAATATAGAGACCATAAACGATACGGCGCGGCAATTCATAGAAGCCATGAAAGACAAAGGAACATGCTTCGCTTTCTACGCTCCTATGGGCGCCGGCAAAACCACTTTCATCAAAGCCGTATGTGAGGAATTGGGCGTTGCCGATGTAATAACATCGCCAACATTCGCCATTATCAACGAATACACGGCCGGCAACGGCGCACCCATCTACCACTTCGACTTCTATCGCATCAAGAAACAGGAAGAAGTGTACGACATGGGCTGTGAAGAATACTTCTATAGCGGACACTATTGCTTCATGGAATGGCCGGAACTGATAGAAGACGCACTGCCAGAAGACGTTATAAAGGTAACCATCACTCCGCAAAGTGACGGTTCGAGAATAATCGAGGCATAAGGAAGCCGCTGTATACCGGTTTCCTTATGCCCCAAAACATTATACATACCGCCACAGCAGACACTGTGACAACTATGCGACAAGTCCATGACAGCCTGTAGATATGACAACAAGGTCACAACGGTTAATACCCTACAAGGCTGTCAGAAGAACCTTTAGAGATTAGCATCAAACTTCTCCTGCAACTTCGCTTTATTGGCTGCGCCAATAAACTTATCCACCAACAGGCCGTTTTTGAAGAACAACAGTGTTGGAATATTACGTATTCCGAACTCTGCGGCGAGTTCCTCATTCTCCTCTACATTACATTTTCCGACCACAATCTTACCGTCATACTCCTCTGCCAACTGTGAGAGCACCGGAGAAAGCATCTTGCATGGTCCACACCACTCAGCCCAAAAATCCACTACCAAAGGCAGAGAACCGTTCTTCTGAGCCTCAAAATTCTCTTTTGTTATTACTACTTCCATAATTAAAAAGATTTTGTTTATACTACGGAAACATAAAGGTGTCCTTTTACAAAGAGCCTCAGAATCCGTCTAATTCATAATATTCATCTTCCAACTCATCCGTGGAAGTCTTGGTGTCTTCAACAACTATTATATCGTCCTCATTACGATTCGACTGCCCTGCGGTCTCCTCCACCTCTATAACGACATCGTCAGCAGGCGTGGGGTCAGCCACATCATCAACCTCTATCATTATATCGTCTTGCCGAACCGGCTCCACGGCATCGTCCACCTCAATGCTCCGAGAGTCCGTCCGTTCCTCTTCTACAGTGTCATTCACCTCAATGTCACCATTATCCGCCGGTATCGGTTCCGCCACTTCCTCCACATCAAAGGTCTGTCCCTCTGCCTGCACAGGTTCAGCGGTATCATCCGCTTCAATAATCTCACTGTCCTGCCGTGCCGGTTCCGCCGCATCCATAACCTCCGTTTTCTGCTGCTCCACCACTATCTCTATGTCCTCCTGCGGCAAAGCAATCAGTTCCTCATCATCAGAATCCTCATTCTGTGACGGTTCCACAGGCTTCGCGCCTCCCGGAGCAACCGCATCGTCAGGCAACATCGGCCTTACAGTATCCTCCTCCTTCAGCCTTTCGTCACGTATCTTAACAGGCTCGTAAAGCTGTTCGACATTGGTAACAGGCAACGGGGCGAAATGTTTGACATAGAACGTATCATAATCATTATAGCTATACCTGCTGCCTATCAGCGCAAGGTTCTCGTTGCTTATAACGATTGGCCTGCTATTCTTACCGGCTACAAACTTTATGCCATCCTGTTGCAACAGTAATTTGGCATACTGCCTGGCCTCATTAAAATTGCGGAAACCGCTAACCGTAAGGTGATGCATACCATACACATCCTCTATCGCAATATCAAAATTCCTCACAAGAAAGCTTGTGAAGTTGTATTTTGCCATCTGAAAGAGCAGTTTGTTCTCGTCAACAGAGTCAGGCTGATATGCCATGACAAACAAGAAGTCCGTATTACGCTCCGCCGAGAATGTCTTGTTGGCAACGCTGTCAGTGCCCTCCATGGTGACATTACGTCTGTTCCACACATCAGAAAGGTCAAATTTGGCACCGTGCAGGCGTCTTCCGGCTTTCACACCGTTTATTATCATGCCCGCCATCTCAGCCACAGGACTCTGCGGATAGTCCTTAACCACACCCTCCATAGCTTTCAAACACGCCGTGGCATCGCCGTCATTAAGATGTGTCAGACCGTCTATGAATATGAACCTGTCACGGTTCTTGCCAAGTGGAAAACGCTTTGCCGATACCTCCGCATTGCCATAGACATCGCTATAACGGTCTTCCTTAAACGCCTCATAGGTGGCTCCGTACAAAGAATCTTCCATCTGCTCGCCAAAACGCGCATTGTCGGCAAAATAAGGGTCTGTCAACAACGTCGTCAGACGGGAGTCCGGACACTCCGTTTTCATTCTGTCTACAAACGTCTGAGCCTCTGCGTGTTCCCCTTTGCGTGAGTATAACAGGAAGAGGTGATAGTACATCTCATCCTTAGGCTCAAATTCCGGGAATTGCTCCATTAGTCTCTTGAACGCCTTCTCACTCAAAGGCAGGTTGTCAAGCTTATCCTTGAAGATGACCGCCGAATGATAAAGGCCATCCTTTATTATCTCATTGCTCTCCGCAACAGCCTCCTCCGTAAACGGTATCTGCGCCATGTAGTACTCTCTCTTGTGCGGATCATTCACGGCCGAGTCCATTTTCTCCTCCTCCAGTCGCTGCTTTTCCATCTCCATCGCAATGGAGTCTCTTTGCTCTTCGGTCATCATCGTGGTGTCCGCCTCCTCTATGTCCATATCCATAGCAATGTCTCCCACCACGGTTTTGTTATATCTCTGCCAGTTATCCTTATTCTCTCTCCTGCCCCATGTGCGCTGGAACGCCTGCTTGCCCTGCTGAACCAACTGCGGGTTATAAAAATACCACATCGTATTCCGGTTCTGCGTAGCCGCCGGCGTAGGCATGTTTTCCATAGCCTTGTTGCCCAATGCGTTGCCATATTTCTGCTGTCGCTGCTCCGCTTCTTGCTCCGCAGCCTTGGCAGCCTCTTCCTTTTCCTTTTTCTTCAGAGCGTCTATCACCCTGTCTATTGCCTCATTGCGCTCCTTCTCGTCCATTTTCGCCAACGACTGCAAGGAGTCCTGCATGTGGATAGCATCGGTATACGGCACCAGTTCATCCAATACCCTGGAGCGTTCAGACAGTTCCTGATAGCCCGGTTTCTCCTTATCCATCAGTCCGATAGCCTCGCCGTAGCACCGTCTTGCATCACCATACTTCTCCATCTGCCAATATAAGTCACCGAGATGCAACAGCAAGACGCCCTTTTCCACTCCCGCCCGTGTGGCTTTCTCATTGCCTTTCTCGTAGGCAGCCACAGCGTTCACTGTATCTTTGTCGGCCAGATAGATATTGCCTATGGCATAATACACCTGATCGAGATACTCCTTGTTGTTGTCATTACGGGCCATACGCTTCAGGCGGCCTATCATCTTGCGTGACTGCCCTTTGGCCAACACCTCAGTCATGGCTATCCTTGCGTTGAACTCCAGTTGGTATGGCGGGTTCTGACTTATAACCTTTCGGAAAGCCTTGTAAGCCTGTTCCCTGTTGCCTTGCGCCGCCTCTATCTGCCCAAGGATATAGTATTCCCTCGCTCTCTGCTTGGAACGCATTTCATGGCGTATGACCTTGCGCAGATATTCCGCCGCCATAGGCAGGTCGTTTTTGTGCAGATAGTAATCGCACAAGGTGTAGTCCCACTCCTTCTGCGCCCTCCAGTCTATGCTGTCACGTTGCATATTGCGTATGACATCCTCGGCGTCATACAGCCAGTCGCTCTCAACATAACATTTGGCCAGCCACGCACGCGCCTTGCCATAGATGGCCGGCTGTCCCTTATAGAGCCTCGACATATATGAGAATGTGGCCGCCGCCTCGTCGAAATTACCCTGATAGAACTGCGAACGCCCCATAAGCATCCACGCTTTCCACAAGAACGGATTGTATTCTTTCCTCGACAGCCACTCAATGTCTTTCGCTGTCTTACGCCTGTCTTTGGTCCACTCCGGCTTTGCCTTTATGCTATGCAACTGAATGGCTTTCTTGCTTTTGGTTATGGCAATGTCATAGTTGGCCTTGCCCAAGTCACGACTGGCCTTGTTGCTCACGGTATAGAGCGGCAACTGTTCCGTGAAATTGTCCTTATTGCCGTTTTCTTTCTCCAAAGAAGCGTCGATATACGCCAGTGTACCGTTATAATAGGTATTGTAATGCGCCGTGAAGCCATGCCAGAAACGGGACATGCCCGTGTTCTTCTTGGTAGAACACGAGACAAGGCACAGCACCATCGCCAGCCCTAACGCTATATATGGCTTTCTTATTTTCAAGATTCTTCTATCTCCCACCCCGCTTTTCGGAGGTCGTTCCAAAACTCCGGATAACTCTTCGACACCACCTCCGGATTGTTGATGCGCAGACCGGGGAAGCGTATGGCGGCAGGCGCAAAGGCCATTGCCATTCTGTGGTCCTCGTATGTGTCTATCACCGGCTCCGCCATAGGCTCGCACTTGGTACCGTCCCACGACAAGACACCCTCCTCGGAGTCGTCCAACACATATCCCAGTTTCAACATCTCATCTTTCAATGCCGCAATACGGTCTGTTTCCTTTATGCGAAGTGTCTGTAACCCCGTGAAGCGGAAAGGTATTCCGCTGAGTGCCGTGGCCACAACAACCGTTTGCGCCAAGTCCGGCTGATTGATGAAATCGAAGTCAAAACGCGGCAGACTTTTCTTGTGGGCCTTGAGCGTAACGGTGGTAGGGACATTGTGGTGCTCCTTGTCCGCAAACGCAGTACGTATGCCAAGCATCATGAAAATGTACTTTATGGCAGAGTCTCCCTGCCGGCTGCCGTCCATCAGACCGGGCAATATCACCTCGTTCTCCTCATCGTCAAGCAGAGCCAGCATCTCATACCAATAGGAAGAGGCGCTCCAATCGTTCTCTATAAAAAACGGTACGGAGGTATAAGGCTTGGGCTTGACAACCACCGTGGAGGCATCTTTCCACTCGACATCGGCACCAAACTGCTGCATGGTGCATATAGTAAGGTCTATATACGGACGTGAGATAATGTCGCCGGTGAGGTGAAGCCGCAGACCATTGGTCATGACAGGGCCTACCATAAGCAGGGCAGAGATATATTGCGAAGACACATTGCCTGCTATGTCCACCGTGCCGCCTTCCAGCTTGCGGCCTTTTATCTTCAGAGGCGGGAAGCCTTCAGCCTCAAGATACTCGATGTCTGCGCCCAAAGAACGTAACGCATCCACCAGCACCGCTATGGGGCGGTGTTTCATGCGGTCGGTACCGGTAATGACATGCTCTCCATTGCCCACGGCAAGAAACGCCGTAGTGAAACGCATGGCCGTGCCGGCTGCCTTGATATTTATTTCATAAGGCATGTCGCGAAGAGCGGCTACCATAACATCGGTATCGTCACAACGGCTCAGGTTCTCCGGGTATCCGGAGTTTCCGGCCAGCGCATTGATAATGAGCGCGCGGTTGCTGATGCTCTTTGACGCGGGCAACATTATCTCGCAGTTAATGCCGCGAGGTGCGTTGAGTATATATTGCATAGTGCGAACGGTTTTTATTCTGGCAGTGTGTTAACACACTGTGTACTATAAGACAAAAGTACAACATTTTTTGCACGTGGACAAACAATATCATACAAATCCTTTCTATTTCACATTTTTTCAGCAAAAAGGTCGGAAAATATTTGGCGACATCGGATTTTATGCGTACCTTTGCATCCGCATTTGGGCGGCCTCAGCACCGGTATAAGGGGCTTGGCAAGCCGGAATGTCATCCGTTCGGGATGTGGCGCAGTTGGTTAGCGTACGCGTCTGGGGGGCGTGTGGTCGCCAGTTCGAGTCTGGTCATCCCGACACAATACAGTAGTCGCAATGTCATTAAACCTGACATTGCGACTGTTTTTTTGATGCACAGGCACTATTACATCTGACTGCACACCGGCGTAAAATATAGATTTAACGTGGGTCACGCCAAGAGCCTGACGCAGGCTGACATAGTATGTTTCAAGGCCACATTACAATCGCATTGCTTTTACATTGTAATCGCACTGCGATTGGAGTGTGATTGTACTGCGATTACAATGTAAAAGCAATGCGATTGCGGCGTAAGCAAAAAGGCACATGCCTGTAACCCGTTTCACCGTGCTCTTTGGCCGGTTGAAACCGTAAAACAGACATGTGCCTTTGTCATCTTATACTTTGTGCCTTATTCCTCGAAATACACCCTCTTCACACGGTTGCTGACGAGTGTCAGCAGTTCATAAGGTATGGTGTCGAGTATGTCGGAGAGTACCGTAACCGGAAGATTATCGCCGAATATCTCAACGCAGTCACCCTCACGGCAGTCTATGTCAGTCACATCTATCATGCAGACATCCATACATATATTGCCAACGTACTCCGCTCGACAACCGTTGACGAGACAATAGGCGTGGCGGTTGCCGAGATGGCGGTTCAGACCGTCGGCGTATCCTATAGGTATGGCGGCTATAACGCTGTCCCTCTCCAGCACCGTACGACGGGAGTAGCCGATGGAATCGCCGGCTTTGACATGGCGTAGCTGCAGGATGGTGGTCTTGAGCGTAGAGACATTATGTATTATGGAATTGTCACGGGGATTGATTCCATACAGTCCCAGGCCGAGACGGCACATGTCCATCTGCCTGTCGGGAAAATGTTCTATGCCTGCCGAGTTGCAGATGTGACGTATTATATGGTGGGAGAAAGCCCCCTGCAGGGCGTCGGCACCTTGCAGGTACATGTCGTATTGCATCTGTGAGAAGTCGTCAAACTCGTCTCCGTCAGAGCCAACGAAATGAGAGAATACGGAACGGGGGGTCAGAGCGTTCTGGTTTTGCAGGTAGTCAATGAGGCGTGGCATATCGTCTATAGGATGAAATCCCAACCGGTGCATACCGGTATCCAGTTTCACATGTATCGGCCATCCGGTGATACCTTCCTTGCGGGCGGCGTTCCTAAGAGCCTCGAGGATGCGGAACGAATATACCTCCGGCTCCAGATCGTAGTCGAAAAGGGTCTTGAACGATGTCATTTCCGGATTCATTATCATGATATTGGAGGTTATTCCGGCCTGACGTAGCGCAACACCCTCATCGGCAACGGCCACAGCGAGATAGTCAACCCTGTGGTCTTGCAGTGTTTTGGCTATCTCAACCGCCCCGGCACCATAGCCGTCTGCCTTTATCATGCACACGAGTTTGGTGCCCGGCCTCATCTGTGAACGATAGTGGTTGAGGTTTGCCACCACAGCGGAGAGGTTCACATCGAGAGTGGTCTCATGCACTTTCTCTACCAATTGCTCTGTTATACGCTCGAAATGGAAACGGCGCGCGCCTTTTATCAGTATCACCTCATCGTGCAACGCTGCAAAACAGCTGCTGTCAAGAAACGCCTCGGTAGTTGGAAAGGAATGCATCGACGCCATGGTAATGGCCGAAAGATTGGGACCTATGGCAATGAATTTGTCAATGCCACGGCTGCTAATCATCTCAAGCACCTTTTGATTAAGCTCGTCGGCGGCAAGCCCCGACTGGTCTATATCGCTCAATATCAGCGTACGGCGGCGGCCTTGGTGGTCAGGACGGCGCTGCATGAAGTCAAGGGCTATATCAAGAGAGGCGAGGTCTGAGTTGTAAGAGTCGTTAATAAGCGTACAGCCGTTGCGCCCTTCTTTCACCTCTAATCTCATGGCCACAGGCTCAAGGTGTGACATACGCACCGCAAGCTGTTCGGGGGTAACGCCAAGATGTAGTGCCGTCACGGCACAGGTAATGGAGTTTTCCAATGCTGCATCGCTGATAAACGGTATCGTATATTCACCATCTTGCGTGTCCTTATATATATAACGCACACGCATGGAGGCAGTATCTTTCTCTACCTCACTGACATAGAAGGGGGCCTTGGGGTCACACATGGACCAGCCTAATTTCTCGCCGGCAAAGTCTGACTGCCGCAGGACACGGAAAACAATGTCGTTGTCAACCGGATATACAAGTGTCTTGCAATGGCGGAAGAGCCTGAACTTTTCCCGGCACTTCTCTTCCGACGATGCAAAATTCTCCTGATGGGCCACGCCGAGAGTGGTAAAGACACCTATTGTGGGCTGTATGATGTCAGCCAGTTTGTCCATTTCGCCCGCTTTGCTTATGCCGGCCTCAAAAAGTCCGACAGCGGAATGATCGTCAAGATGCCATATTGACAGCGGAACGCCTATCTGGGAGTTATACGAACGCGGAGAACGGGTAACGTTCATTGACGGCATAAGCAACTGATAGAGCCACTCCTTGACCATAGTCTTGCCGTTGCTGCCTGTAATTCCGACTATTGGTATACAAAATTCATCACGATGACGCTCCGCAAGACGTTGCAAGGCGGCCATAGACGATGGCACAACAAGGAAATTCACTCCCTGCCAAACATCGTCATGGGCACCACCGGCATAGCTTTCAGGCAGGCGTTCGACCACAAAGTTACGCACACCGCGCCTATATAGCTCCGGCAGATAGCGATGACCGTCGTTACGTTCGGACCTAAGGGCAAAAAATAACGTTTCCTCCGGGAAAGAGAGGGAACGGCTGTCGGTCAACAAAAAGCCCACCGCCGTGGCGGCATTGCCATAGCGGTGAGCTCCGATAAGACTTGTAACTTTTTCTATTGAATAGTTCATGAATTTATAATTGCATTGTGCAGACAACAGAAAATGGGTTATACGACAGCGGGAAAGAGCTCCCACTAACGTATAACCCACTAAAAATATAAGATTATAATGTCTTTAATTTGAGTTTGGCCGGCTTCAGACCGGGTGCCGTAGCTGTAACGGTAACGGTTGAAGGAACTACATCCGAACGAAGAATGGCAAGGCATGAGCCGTTGAAGAGCTTGCGTTTGTTGGTCATGCTAAGCTCGTCTGAGGCATGGTTGCCACTGCTGACAGCAGCGATAGAGGCCGCGCCATCAATGGTAAAGGTTACTTCATTCAGAGCAGTCTGTACCCTTCTGCCCTTCTTATCCACTGCGATTACACGGATATGCTGTAGGTCTTTGCCATCGGCTTTCCACGCATTGTTGTCGATTTCCATCCTTAACGCGACAGGCTCGCCGGTTGTTTCGATACGATGACGGGCAACAATCTTGCCATTTGTACGTGCCACAGCCTCGCAATAGCCATCCTGATACTCTATATTCTTCCAGCGTATCTGGTTGCGCATCTTAGCGCTCTTGGTATCATTCTTCTGCGTTCCGTAGCTCTTGCCGTTCACAAACAGCTCCACCTCGTCAGCGTTCGTATAGGTAGTAATATCCAATTGCTGTCCGGCCTTACGGTTCCAATGGTCACTTTGCCCGTCATTACCGGTCTGAACGCCGTTCCACATAGCGTCTCCCTTGGTGTCTGTCACCGCAATATGAACTACAGGCTCTTCCGGTTTGAAGAAGGATTTCATATAATAGGCTTTCGGTTTAGGCTCCAATGAGATGTCAAACACGCCCTGCGCCCATCCCTTTAACGGCCATCCCTGGCTCTCTCCAAGGTAGTCTATGGCTCCCCAATAAGCCAAACCGATAACCTTGTCGAGGTCCATGGCAAAGTAATTCTCGCCCATTGCGGCCACAGAAGCCTCGCTTTGGTAGAATGTCATCCACGGAAAGTTCTTGCCATCGCCCGGGAAATACATGTAACGGTAGTTGTAAGACTGCACGTCCGTCTCCTTAGCGAGGTCACATGGCAGTGAGTCCGTTTCCCAATTACGGTAGCGGGGGTGCATGGCTACGGTCACTTTGCGGCTGTTATCGTAGCGCTGCAGCAATGTCTTCTGGAGCTTATACATCGTAACACCGAAGTCATTGTAAGGCATATCGTTGTATGACTGCAACTCATTGCCGAGTGACCACATAACGATTGAGGGGTGATTGCGGTCACGTGTGATAAATTCCTTAACGTGATCCTGCCACAGGTCAATGTAATGACTGCGCCCGGCACCAACATATTGATCGTTCCATTTATCATATAGCTCATCAACAACAAGTATTCCGTTCTCGTCACACAAGTCAAGGAACGACTCAGAGTAAGGATTATGCGATGTACGTATGTGGTTCATGCCGTACTCTTTCATCAGCTTTATGCGCTTTTCCATCGCTCTTGTGAATGCAGAGGCACCCAAAGCGCCGTTCGTATGGTGGTTGGCGTAGCCCTTAAGGAGTACCTTCTTGCCATTGAGTTTAAGGCCACTGTCGGGCAATATTTCTACGGTTCTGATACCAAAGCGTTGAGATGTCACCGCCGCTACAGTGCCATTTTCCCTTATTAGCTCCACCCTTGCGGTATAAAGATTCGGTGTATCGCAGTCCCAAAGCATCGGGTTTGCAATGTCAATAGCGGGCAATGCCAGTTCCTGCCCGAACTTATAGTTGCGGTTACGCTTTACATCATACTTGCAATCGCTTACCACAGTGCCGTCAGGGGCGGTGATAATGGCGCGCATGGCGATTGTGTTCTGTTTGGTATTACACTGCACATTGGCCGTAATATGTACCGTTTTATTCTCTGTAGTGGTTATATACAGAGGATGACGGTGGAAATATAACGTCTTATCCGTATAGACAAGATGCACGTCTCTGAACAAACCTCCACCGGTATACCATCGTGACATTTTCGCACCTCCGGTGTTAGCATACACCGCTATGGTATTCTCTTCGCCGAATTTCAGCTTGTCTGTCACATCAATCTCAAAGCCAACGTAGCCGTAATCCGTCCCGCCTATGCGCTCACCGTTCAGATATACGTCTGCATAATACATGATCCCCTCGAAGTCAAGCAATGCCCTCTTGCCCTTCTTTGACGCATCCGGCGTTATGCTCTTAACGTACCATCCGCCTCCAAGTTCCTTAAATCCTCTGGCACTGAGGCGGCTTCTGATGTTGGCCCCGGCGTCACTGTTGTCCGCACGCTCATCGGCTGCCGGGGCAACCCACGGTTGTTCTATCTGAAAGTCATGCGGAATGTTTATCTCTCTCCATCCTTCCTGTACGGCTTTCTGTGTCGTTATCGCCGCGTTAGCATCGTCACCGAGTTTGAAAAGCCATTGTCTGTCGAGACTAATAGTGTCCGATACCACGCCAGCCACAGCCGGAATGGCCGAACAGGCGAGACCGATAATAGTAGTAGTTAGTTTCATAGATATAATGATCGTTTATTGATTGTAGTAGCGTATTACATGGTGTCTATATATACCGTGCTTCAGTTTGTAGTATTCCGTGGCTCCAAGCAGGAAGCATCCAAGGCCATAATCATCGAAGTCCGGCTCTTTCTCGTATGTAACAGGCTGGCTTGAGGCCGGTCTGTCACCCGTTCCCTGCACATATCCGAGGAAACCATCCTTATGAACGCATGACGCTATGGCGGCCCATGCCTTGTCCATAGCCTGCTGATAGTCCTTGGCCTTAAGCAAACCGTTGCTTACTCCCCACGCCATACCATAAAGGAACAGCGCCGTACCGGTCAGCTCCTTGCCGGCAAAGTCCTGCGATGCGAGGCTGGCATTCCAAAAACCGTCCTCCCTTTGCAGTGGCAGCAGAGCCTTAGACATCAGCAAAAAGTCTTTTTTCAATTGCTTATAGTATTTGTCTTTTGGTGACAACTCATTCATAACACGCACGTATGCCACATAAACCCAGCCGTTTCCACGGCTCCAATAGCAGTTTTTCCCGTCACTTTCCTTATACGGCGGCACAAAATTCGCATCACGCCACCACAGGCCTTCATCCACATTAAACAGCTTTCCGCCACAAGTGTCACGACTCCATGTATAGGAGCGCATTGCATAATCAATGTATTTGCGGTCATTCGTAATGGCAGACAACTGCGCAAACGCCGGCATAGCCATCTGAATAGCATCAATCCATGTCCAGTCCCTATTGGTACCACGTGCTATTTGGTTATCAAAATTCTCCATAACCTTTTCCACTTTCTCTTTGCCCCCAACCTGATTATAGCGCGCAAGGTATGCCTGAGCGCAACATTGGTCATCGGCATGCACTGTCGTCACACCGTTTCTCGGTGTCCATTTATGAAAGTTTCCCCATTTATCCACATACTGTGTGTACCTATCCTGAGGGTCAATATCGTTCAATGCCATCAACCCCTCAAAATACACGGCACGTGTCCACAGATTACTCGGACGCAGTCTCTTGGCCGCTGTCGGCTGTGTCGGATCGCTCCATTTATCCATAAAGTAGTCATTCGCACGTCGCGCCATGGCCAAAGGACATCCGTTTGCCTCCCCACCGCATTTTTTTCCTTTCGTCTCCTCTGCCGAGACTGTCATCGACAGCAGGCACATCAGTGTAGTAAGTAGTTTAGTTATCATAGTATAGTGTAATTATTTTTGTCGTATTATCAGCCTGTCAATAACTTGCGGTGCATGCAATCCCCAGTTGCTCCACCTGCCTTTTTATCGTGTCCAGCACCTCCGGTTCCGCCTTTCTCAATCCTTTCTCAGGTGTCTCGCGGTCTATTGTATATATCATCACCTGCCGTGGAGCTATCTCTTTCACCGCTTTCAGCCACGGTTTCACATACTCTTCGCCCGTATTGTCCACGCTTTCGCCATCCGATGTGCCCTTCATGAACATTGTCTGTATCACGAGTTGTCCGTCAAACAGCTTCATATTCCGTATAACCTCACGCACATCATACGACTGTTGCAGCGGCCTGTCCACCTTATTTATATATATACTGTTCACGGTATCAAGCTTAAGGATGTTGTTATCGACCCTTTTCAAAGCCTGTCTCACCTCCTCCCGGTCTATAAACGTGGCGTTGCTGAGCACCGACACCTTTGCTTTTGGGAAATATTCGTCACGCACACTGATGGTATCCGATATTATTTCCGCAAACTCCGGATGCGCCGTCGGCTCTCCGTTGCCTGAGAATGTTATGCAATCCAGCGGCTCCCCGTTGTCAGCCCTTTCCCTCAACACCGTTTCAAGAGCCTCACGCACTTCCGCTCTCGCCGGCCTTCCGCCGTTTGCAGGGTGTTCTTTATTGAAACCGCACTCACAATACAGGCAATCAAAGGTACACACCTTGCCGTCAGCCGGCATAAGGTTCACGCCAAGCGATACCCCAAGGCGTCTTGAGATAACCGGTCCAAATATCGGAGAACTATACACGAATAATGTATTTTAGGTTTTATTACATCACGATGGCATATCACAGCCAATCCATCTTATTGGCAAAATTACAAAAAAAACGTCGTATTTCCAAGCAATGTAAGTTAAATCTTGTTTTTTTCAAGAAAATATCTAAACCAATATACGGAATGTTGTCCCTTTGCCCACTTCCGAACGCAACACGAATATGCTGCCGTTGTGATACTCTTCCACTATGCGTTTCGCCAATGACAGGCCCAGCCCCCACCCGCGTTTCTTTGTGGTAAATCCCGGTCTGAATACATTTTTGATATTTTTCCGCTCTATCCCCTTGCCCGTGTCGGTAACGTCTATGCACATCCGCCCCTCAAGGCGCACGGCGCTTATGCTTATACTCCCCCGCCCCTCCATAGCGTCCACGGCATTCTTGCACAGGTTCTCAAACACCCATTCAAACAGTTGCGGGTTCACATTCACCACAGCCGCAGTGTCATCCACCCTTGCCGTTATCGTAACCTTATTAGATATTCTGCGGTTCATGTAGTCAACGACGTGGCCGAGCAGCTCCGCCAGCACCACCTGCTGCCTCTCCGGCGTCGAGCCTATCTTTGAAAAGCGGTCCGCTATCAGCTGCAGCCGCTTCACGTCCTTATCCATCTCCGGTATCAACTCATCGTCGGGATACGACTCACGCAGTATCTCCGTCCACGCCATAAGGCTTGATATGGGCGTACCCAACTGATGCGCCGTCTCTTTCGACAGTCCGACCCACACTTTGTTCTGCTCAGCTTTCTTCGATGTGAGCAGCGCAAAGATTGCCACCACGACAAACAACATCACGATACCCAACTGTATATACGGATAATAAGACAGCCTTGTCAGCAGCAGCGAGTCGTCATAACACACCAGCAGATAGTCGTCGGGAGCCTCCGTCAGCTGCACCTTTATAGCCTTCCGGCCGTCTCTCATCACCTCTGCCTTCCTTGCTGCCACGAGCATGCTGTCCGATTGGTTGGCGGCCTTTATCTCCACATTGCGAGATGTCTGTACATTGCCTTTGGCATCGGTCACTATCACAGGTATTGTGTTGTTCTCCTCCAGCACTTTCAGCACAAGATTGAGGTCTGTCTGGTCGTCAGCCGTACTGAGACTGTGTATCGCCTCCGCCCATATCTCCATTCTGTTACGCTCCTCTCTGGCAAGGTCACGCACAAGGAAATGGCTTGTCACAAGCGACATGGCGGCAATCAATATCGCCGCAACCACCAGTCCTATCTTCACCTGCCGCACCCTGTCCGGCCAGAATATTATATGATTTATATTGCGTATCACTGTTAAAATTTGGAGCAAAGATAGCGTTTTTTCCCGACATGGCAAAGAAAAAGCCACCCAAACAACCGCCATCTCATTTTTTTCTTGTAACTTTGCACCCGCAACGGTTCGCTACACACAATGCGATTAAAAAGGGAATGGGGTGCGAATCCCCTACTGTCCCGCAGCTGTGAGTCGTAATTTTCCGGGGCAGAGATAAGCCACTGACATTTTTTCGGGAAGGTATCTGCTTCAGGAGCGACAAGTCAGAAGACCTGCCGTACCGCAAACTGGCGCACACCGCCATGCGATGACACCCGTGGGATGGGTCACCGCTACACATGGCAACATATAATATCATCTGACGCAAGGCCTTTGCGGCCGGCATACCGGTATTGTCGCATGCTGCAACCCGTACACCATTGTGCGATACGGCGCCGCTATTCCGACAAGACAGGATTACAATACGTTCCGCGCGACAGCATAAACATATATCATAAACAACAAAAACATTATCTACATGAAGAAAATCCACTCTCTCGCAGCAACCCTACTGTTTCTGCTTGCGACAGCAACCACAGTGACAGCGGGCGACTACAGCCGCGGTACATTTTTCATAAACGAGGACTGGGGCGGACACAACAGCTCCACACTCAACTTCCTCAGCGATGACGGCACATGGACATACCGTGTGGTGCAGACCGAGAACCCCGGCACGGAGTTAGGCAGCACGGCCGACTTCGGCACCATCTACGGCGGTCGGTTCTACATAATGTGCAAGCAACCTAAAGACGGTGGTTCCACCATAACGGGCGGACGCCTTACCGTATGCGACGCCAAGACAATGAAGGTGATAAAGCAGTTCGCCGACATCAGCGGCGGAGACGGCCGCGCCTTCCTTGGCGTAACCCCGGAAAAGGGATACATCGGCACCTCAACCGGCATCACCATCCTCGATATTGACAACATGGAGCTGAGCGGACGCATAGCCAACGTAAGCGGAAACATAGGCAATATGATTCGTGTCAACGACCGTGTGTTTGCCGTAAACACCTCTACCGGACAACTATTGGCGATCAATGCCGACAGCGACGAGGTGGAACAGACCGTGACATCGCCCAACGGACTCAAGTTCTTCTCCGTAGTACTGGCCAAAGACGGCAGCCTGTGGCTCAGCATGTTTAGCGGAAGCAAAGCTGCAAACAGCATAGCGAGAGTAGATCCCAACACCCTTGAGGCTACCGTCATAGACTGCCCGGAAGGTATCTACGGCCCCGCCAACAGTTCTTTTGCATGGATGCCCGACGGATTCTGTGCAAGCAAACAGAACAATGTAATATATTGGAACGGCGGAGCAAGCAGCTGGACGGCCGGCAGCCTTGTATTCAAATACGACATTGACAAGGGGGAGTTCAGCAAATATCTTGACTTTACCGACGACGCCGACAAGTTTTCCATCTACGGCAGTTCCCTTCGCATAGACCCGGTAAGCGACAATGCCTACATGACATTATTCAAGGGCTACGGCGACCAGACATACATTGTGAGGGAGTTTGACAACAACGGCAACCTTGTAAACCAATATGACATGGAGAAGAACTATTGGTTTGCGGGCATGCCGATATTCCCCGACAACGAAATGCCGGTCATAAACGAGCCGGCACCGGTAGTGGCAGCTACAGACATGACACTGCCTCTGAACGACATTGCCACCGACGCTGACAATATGGACGCTGCCATAATAAAGACTATCAAGAGCATCAGCGATGACAACATACTCGCAGCCGAGATAAGAAACGGCGAACTGATTATAACACCAAAGGCACAGGGCGACGCCATCATAACCATAGGAATATTCTCTAACGGCATGACTGCCGAGGCAAATATAAACGTCAGCGTGCCGGAAGAGTTCACCGGCGTCACCGGTGCTAATGCGGTTGCGGGCGGTTATGACAACATAAACATATCCATTGACGGCAAACAGACCACCGGAAGCATTAGCGGCATACGCTTCGTAAGGTTAAATAACGGTGCAATAATAAAGGTTATGAAATAATACCTAATATATATCCAAGCGCTGAGACAGCGTTTTTACCTAAACACTAATTTTTGTTCGGGAGGCATGCAGACAACACTGCGTGCCTCTTTTTATAATGTATAGACACGACAGGTACTGAAGCGGATTATGACCGCAACCGTACCCTGTTGCAATCGCAGTGCGATTACACTATAAACGCACCACGATTACAAGACAAAAGCAGTGCGATTACATTGTAATCGCACTGCTTTTATAATCCATTAAAATAAAGTTAGTTACAAAGGCGGTTTTACAATGCCTCCAGCATACGCTTAATAACCACCTCGGCACTTATCTCACGGTTGGCCGCTTCGGGTATAACGAGAGAGTTCGGACCCTCTATCACCTCATCGCTCACAATCAGACCGCGGCGCACGGGCAGGCAGTGCATGAACTTACCGTTATTTGTCCACGACATGTGTTCGGCATCAACCGTCCACGACATGTCCTTGCTCAGAATCTTTCCGTAATCAGCCGGATTGGTAACGCCCGGACATGACCAGTTTTTCGCATAGACAAAGTCAGCCCCCTCAAAGGCTTTCTTCTGGTCATACTCAACGGTAGCGCCCTCAACGAAATGCGGGTCCAGCTCATAGCCTTCGGGATGGGTTATCACAAGGTCCACATTAGGCGCGGCAAGCATCCACTCGGCAAAGGAATCGGGCACGGCCTGCGGCAACGCACGGCAGTGGGGAGCCCATGTCAGCACCGCCTTTACACGCTCGGTGGCCTTGTGTTCGTCAATAGTTATAAGGTCGGCAAAAGCCTGCAAGGGGTGGACGGTAGCCGTTTCCATAGCGAATACAGGACGACCGCTATACTGCACAAACTGGTTCACGATGGTTTCGGCATAGTCATACTCCCTGTCTGCCAGTCCGGCAAAAGAACGTATGCCTATAATGTCGCAATAACTGCCCATAACCGGTATTGCCTCCAGCAGATGCTCTGACTTGTCGCCGTCCATTATAACGCCACGCTCCGTCTCCAGTTTCCATGCCCCCGCGTTCACGTCAAGCACTATCACGTTCATGCCAAGGTTCATAGCCGCCTTTTGGGTGGACAGGCGAGTGCGGAGAGAGTTATTGAAAAATACCATCAGCAGGGTTTTGTTCTTTCCCAAATGCTGAAAAGCGAAGCGGTCGCGCTTTACCATCTGCGCCTCGGCAAGGGCATCTGTGAGGTTGCCAAGGTCTTTTGCGTTGAAAAATGTCTTCATCATTTAAGTATTATATGGTCTGTGTCTCTTTACGATGCAAAAATAATGATTTTTTTTTACAAATGCCACCTGTTGCACATTAAATTTAGAAAAAAAGTTTGCGAGACTGCGAAATTATTGCTACTTTTGTAGCACAAACGGAGGAAACAGTATCCTTTCGCACCTTAACGGGACTATGTCAAACCACAACATCTTACAGACCATACTGCAACCCCAAGGCATCGCATACGATGGCGGGCCGATTGTGATGGGAATACTCAACTGCACACCGGACTCTTTCTATGAAGGTAGCCGCAGGCAAACGGAGAAGGAGATTGCCGAAAGGGCCGAAGAGATAATAAAAGAGGGCGGAACGATTATCGACATCGGTGCTTTCAGCACAAGGCCGGGGGCACAAGAGGTAAGCGAGGAAGAGGAAATGGCACGCATGCGCCATGCCCTGCAGACCATCAGGAGGACGTGCGTGGAAGCCGTAGTGAGTGTGGATACATACCGTCCCGCCGTGGCAAGAATGGCAGTGGAGGAATTTGGTGTCGGAATGATAAACGATGTGTCGGAAGGAGGCATTACGGGAATAGTAGACAAGCCGCTGGACAACACCGCCGACAGCGAGGGGGTGCCCGCTATGTTCAAAGAAGTAGCACGACTCGGGACACCTTATATATTAATGTCCGTACAGCCTGACATCGCAACCATGCTGCGAAACTTCAGGAACGAGGTGGCAATACTGAACCGACTGGGGGTGAGAGACATAATACTCGACCCCGGATACGGTTTCGGAAAAGATGTGATAAGGGGCAACTTCGAGATACTGCGACGCCAAAAGGAGATAAAAGAGGCGTTTCCCGAAATGCCGTTGCTGGCCGGCATGAGCCGAAAACGCATGATATGGCAGTTGCTCGGAGGCACGGCACAGGACGATACGGCAATGTATGGCACCATGCTTGCCAACATGAACGCACTGCAAAACGGGGCCGACATACTGAGAGTACACGACGTAAGACAAGCAGTAGATACCATAACCGTTTACAAACAACTGACAATACCGGACTAACCGCACAATAATACAAGACATTTCTGTGTTCATTTCATTTGGCATAAAAGACGCAATAGACATATTGTTCGTTGCAATATTGCTCTATTATACCTATCGGTTCATGAAAGAATCGAGGACACTGAACGTGTTTATTGGAATATTGTCATTCATAATAGTATGGCTGTTGGTGTCGCAGATACTCGAAATGAGACTGACAGGCGCGCTGTTCGACAAGTTCATAGGCGTCGGAACACTTGCCATAATAGTGATATTCCAGAAAGAGATACGCGCGTTTCTCTACTCCGTGGGCGAGCAACGCAGAACACACTCGCTGATAAAGCTGTTCTATAAGAAAGAAGAGAAGCAGGCAATAGACAGAGAGGCCATCATGCTGATAGTAATGGCGTGTATCAATATGGCGAGAGCCAAGTGCGGAGCGCTGATAGTTATAGAACGCGACACACCGCTAAACGACATAGTCGAGACCGGAGACACAGTGAACGCGAACATCAATCAGCGTCTTATCGAGAACATATTCTTCAAAAATTCGCCACTACATGACGGTGCGATGATAATATCAAAGAAACGCATCAAGGCTGCGGGATGTATATTACCGGTGAGCCACGACCTTGACATTCCACGGGAACTGGGACTGCGTCACCGTGCCGCCATGGGCATATCACAGCAGTCGGACGCCATAGCGATAGTGGTATCGGAAGAGACCGGACGCATATCGGTGGCAAAACGAGGGCAGTTCCGCCTGAGATTGTCGGCCGAGAACCTTGAGGCCATACTGACAGAAGAGCTGTAGGCTGCCGCAAAAGACGCACCGACGGAAAGAAATAACAACGCACAGGCGGCAGAAAAAGAAAAGGAAAAACAACTGAATAACTAATAATATAAAAAACAAACAACTACCATGAGCTTAATTGAACAGATTGTAGAACGCGCAAAAGCAAACAAACAGCGCATCGTACTCCCCGAAGCAGAAGAGGAGCGCACACTAATTGCGGCCGACAAAGTGCTGGAACAGGAGATAGCCGAGCTGATACTTATCGGTAATCCTGAAAAAGTAGCGGCATTAGCAAAGGAGCATAACCTGCAGAACATAGGCAAAGCAACTCTGATTGACCCGGAAAACTATGAGAAGTCGGAAGAGATGGCACAGCTGCTGCAGAAACTGCGCGAGAAGAAAGGCATGACAATAGAGAAAGCTCGTGAGCTCGTAAAGAACCCACTGTATCTCGGTTGCCTAATAATCAAGTCTGACGGAGCAGACGGACAGATTTCTGGCGCATTGTCAACCACCGGCGATACACTGCGTCCGGCACTGCAGATAATCAAGACTGCACCGGGTATAACCTGCGTGTCGGGTGCCATGCTGATGATAACGGACAAGCCTGAGTATGGCGAGAACGGCGTACTCGTATTCGCTGACGTTGCCGTTACACCGATGCCTGACGCCAATCAGCTCGGACAGATAGCCGTATGCGCCGCACAGACAGCCAAATCAGTAGCAGGATTTGCTGACCCGCGTGTGGCGATGTGCTCTTTCTCTACCAAAGGCTCAGCCAGCCATGAGGTGGTTGACAAAGTGGTTGAGGCAACAGCAGTGGCAAAACAGCTTGACCCGACACTCAAAATAGACGGCGAGTTGCAGGCAGACGCGGCCCTTGTACCGGCTGTTGGCAGCAAGAAAGCACCTGGATCGGAGATTGCGGGCAAGGCAAACGTACTCGTATTCCCGAACCTTGAGGTTGGCAACATAGGCTATAAGCTCGTGCAACGTCTTGCAGGCGCACAGGCGCTCGGCCCTATCCTCCAAGGCATAGCACGTCCGGTGAACGACCTTTCACGTGGCTGTTCAGTGGAAGACATAGTTAATCTGGTGGCTATCACAGCATGTCAGGCTATGGATGCGAAAAAATAAGATTGTCTTCATATTAATATCACTTCACAATACTAAGAAAAATACCATATAAAGAAATGAAAATACTCGTATTGAACTGTGGCAGTTCCTCAATAAAATATGCCCTTTACAACATGGATGATAACTCCGTAATGACCTCAGGAGGTGCAGAGCGCGTTGGACTTGAAGGGGCTTTCGTGAAAGTTAAGCTTGCAAACGGCGAGAAAAAGCAGATCATGCACGACATACCTGAGCACACAGAGGGTGTCAAATTCATCTTCTCACTGCTCACAGACCCTGAGATTGGCGTCATAAAATCACTCAAAGAGATTGACGCTGTTGGCCACCGCATGGTGCACGGAGGCGAGAAATTCTCCCAATCCGTTATCATAACACCTGAGGTTGTGAAAGCTTTTGAAGAGGTAAGTGACCTCGCTCCGCTCCACAACCCGGCCAACATGAAAGGCGTAAACGCCGTGTCTGAGCTGATGCCGGGGCTGCCTCAGGTAGGAGTCTTCGACACAGCATTCCACCAAACCATGCCGGCCAAGGCATATATGTATGCCATTCCTTATGAACTTTACGAGAAATACGGCATACGTCGCTATGGCTTCCATGGAACATCGCACCGTTATGTCAGCGCCCGCGCTCTGGAATTCCTTGGAATGAAGACCGAAGGGACAAAGGTTATCACCGCGCATATAGGCAATGGCGGTTCTCTTGCCGCTGTGGTTGACGGCAAATGTATGGACACTACCATGGGTCTCACACCATTGGAGGGCGTTATGATGGGTACACGCTCAGGCGATATAGACGGCGGAGCGGTAGCGTTCATAGAGAAAAAGCTGAACCTTGACGCTGACGGCGTGTCCAATCTGCTCAACAAAAAGTCCGGTGTATTCGGACTATGCGGCTACACTGACATGCGCGACGTGGCGGCAGCGGCAGAGAATGGCGACCCGAAAGCAAAGATAGCGGAGGACTCTTACTTCTACCGCATTAAGAAATACGTTGGTGCTTACGCTGCGGCTATGGGCGGATGTGACGTGCTTGTGTTCACAGCGGGCGTCGGTGAGAACCAAGCCTTGATGCGCGAGGCCGTTTGTAAGGACATGGAATACATGGGAATAAAACTCGATATGGAGAAGAACAGCCAGATACGCGGCGTGGAGGCCATCATCTCCACACCTGACTCAAAGGTAAAAGTGGTTGTAATTCCTACTGACGAGGAGCTGATGATAGCCTCAGACACAATGGAACTGGTTAAATAACACAGAACATACAGGACTCCCGCTTTCCACAACAAACGTTTGTTGGGTGGGAGTCCTTTTATGTTTCAACACATCATCACAATACTATTACCCTACCATACCAATAAACTGACAGCAGAAAACCACCGCCATGAAATCCCAATACACGCAAGAGGAGCTCGAAAAGCTACATAAGACGCTATACGATATACTCAAAGAGACTATAAGAGTATGCGATATTCTTAAGATAGAATACTTCGTAATAGGCGGTACCGCAATCGGAGTGCACTTCTGGAACGGCATAATACCATGGGACGATGATATAGACATAGGTATGACAAGGGAGAACTACGAGCGTTTTCTGCGTGAAGCCCCAAAAGTATTATCAGCCGATTACTTTCTCGCCTGGTACAAAAGCGATCCCAATACCCCCTTTTATTTCGCCAAAGTACGTAAGAACAACACTGTATTCATAGAAGAAACATGCAAGAATATCAATATGAACCACGGCATATTCGTGGACATATTTCCCTTTGATAAAGTACCGGACAACCGGCGATTACAAAAGTTTCATCGTAAAATTTGTAATCGACTCTCCGAGTGTTTCGCCGGAAAAGAAGTATGGACATGGGCATATTTCGGTAAATGTGAAATAGAAAAGCCCCATAAAAAAGGCTTTCTTTCATGTCTTTGCACCCGCATCGTAGTGACATTGTTACCAAAAAGAATAATATACAGGCTGTTATGTAGGGTACAAAGTCTCTTTAACAATGCCAGCGTTGAAAACTATAATATAGTAATGACATCCGTTGACCACATCCCATGCAAAGACATTGAAACCCCTCAGCTGCTTCCTTTCGGTTCGCTGACAGTGAGAGTCCCGAACAATCTTGTCCCTTATCTGCAAAACCACTATGGCAAAAACTTATGCAAGATACCGCCTAAGGATCAACAGATAAACCATGCGCCGCTAAAACTGCAATTCGGTTAATGTCAAATCAAACCGCGAAAAGCAAATCGTTCACATTCTTTCAGTATCTTAACTCCTGCCACCTTCATTATAATATAATACAGAATGGCAGCAAGACAAATCCTCGTTATTATAAGAAGCCACAGCGATTGCAGTGTCAACGTGGCATAATATGTGCCTGCCATCACCACAGCAGCGGCAATAACGAACGGCAATATATCCTTCAACATATCCACCCATCGGTAGCATATCAAACGGCCGGCAAAGTGATGCCAAGGCACCAGCCACAGTATCATAAAAGCAGAATAGGCGCAAACCATTACAAACATACCGTAACGGTAGAAACATAATATCACGATTATCTGCAATATTATCTGCCAAATATTCAGCCACATATACACATCGCTGCGCCCCCGGCTTATGGCGAGATTCTGATACATGGTGTAAACCGGAA
The DNA here is from genome assembly GCA_964599665.1 of uncultured Prevotella sp. GTDB lineage: Bacteria > Bacteroidota > Bacteroidia > Bacteroidales > Bacteroidaceae > Prevotella. The sequence goes on along the minus strand of CAZRGO010000011.1, from coordinate 39,737 downwards.
TGAAAGCGCCGCTTACGCATAGCGCCTGCAACAATATGACACAGTTAATCCAGCGCTCTCCAATAGTAAGCAAAATAAATTCACGGCCCACCAAGGCAAGCCCGAACATCAAAGGCATGGACAGAAAGCATGTAAAACGAATCATCTTCCTGTAGACACGCAGCTGCCTCTCATCCTTATTCTCCGCTACATTATCCCCGTCCGTCGCCTCAACCAGCACCGCCTGCGCTATCTGCCCAACAGTATTCGACACCAAAGAGTTTGCCATTGTATCCCATTTGTACGCCTGTGAATAGTTACCCACCTGCGCAATGGGGAACAACCGACCAAAGATAACGGTAAGAACATTGCCGCTTACCGTATTGATTATTTTCGTTACGAGTATCTTTACGGCAAAAGGAGCCATGCTTTTTATAGGGGTGAAGTCCAAAGTAAGGCGTGGCCGCCACCCCCTTACATAATAATAACGTCCAAGGTTCAGCACACCGATATACGCTATCTGCTGCCATACCAGTGCCCAGTAAGACCTATACAGGAACGCCAGCAGTATACCCGTAGCGCCGGAGGCTACCAATGCCATCGCTCCTATTACAGCCATCTCACGGTTCATCATGTTTTTTGTCATATAACCGCCGTGCGCTATGCCCAGCGACGCAATGACAAAAGTCAGGAATACCACCCTCGACACCTCAGTAAGGCATGGCTGCCTGAAGAACAGCGCTATCCACGGAGCGCAGAAGAACAGCACAACATACATCGTCACCGACATCAACACGTTAAAGGAAAAGACGGAGTTATAGTCACGATGCAACGGTTTTCTGATGTTTACAAGCGCCTGCGTGAAACCGGCGCTCTGCAAGTCTCCCGCAATGGCGGTGAAGATGGACAGCACACCTACAATACCATAGTCGGCATTGGTAAGCATTCTGGCCAGACAAATACCTATTATGAGGTTCAACACCTGCGTAGAACCACTGTTAATCGCCCCCCAAAACAGTCCTTTCTCCGTTTTTTGTTTCAATGACTCCGACATGTCAGGACCGTTATTTACGCATGCTATCGCTCAGGGCAACACCCCAATTATAAAACCTTATCATGCAAACGACATACAACGGCAACCGCATTGGCCTGCCGTTGCGCCGCCATTGCCCGATAATGCCAAGCGGAACAAACGGCAACAGCCTGCACTTACTGGTCAGACGAGCCAGCTGTCCGTCGGTTTCCACTATCTTTTTATCCGTCTCCACCAGTTGGCCATACACATCTTTCACCCCAAGAAAGTAGCAATTCTTGAACATATCCGCAAAACTCTTGCAGACATTACTCTCCAAAACCCTCTTAGCGTCGGAAGTTATTGTCGCTTTCACGCTGTTATAAATATCCACTTTGCTTGCCATCACAACCGCCGCCTGCCTTTGTGACCTCATCCATACGCTCCGTTCGCACGTCTGTCCATACCTACCCAGCAGATAACTATATACATTAACAGGAAGATAGTATATCTTTTCCACCGCTATCAACGGCCAGAATATCCATTCCTGGTCTGTATAACTGATGCCCTCAGTCTGCCGATAACCTATACGCCGAAGTATTTCCGTGCGGTATGCGACAGCATGAAGGGGTATTACATGCTGCAATTTCGCAAGGGTAAAGGTGCTACGCCGCGGCAAATCAAAAGTAAACTTATTAATAACACAGCCCGCGGAATCCACAGTAATATAGTCATTGACTATCATATCCGCGTCATTACCACGCAGTTCATCCAAATACTCGGCAAATCCCTCCGGCATGAACGCATCGTCCGCGTCAAGTATCTTTACATATTTGCCCGTAGCCTCACTCAGTCCCCTGTTCACACAAGAGCCATAATTGCCGTTTTCCTTGTCTATAACCCGTACGATACCATTGTACCGCGACTCGTAATAATGAGCTATAGCGGAAGAATCGTCATTGGAACCGTCGTTGACCACAAGTATCTCAATGTCTGAAATATCCCTTCTCGTTCCCGTGTTGACAAGTGAGTCCAGACATTTGGAGATATAACTCTCCATATTAAATGTAGGTATTATGACTGTAAGCAGTTTCTTCATGAATGAAAGGTAAAAAGGATTAAATCTTTATCTCATACGCAACAGACTATGCTTTCTCCGTAAACATATCCATCACTTGCTCTATAACCGGCGCCATATCATAATAGCGGTACTGCGCCAACCGTCCGCCAAAGATAACATCCCGCTCCGCCACAGCCAATCCGCGATAGCGTTCAGCCAGAATAGTGTTGCGCTCGTCATTGACAGGATAACACGGTTCCATTCCGGGACGATATTCCATAGAATACTCCTCGCTTACAACCGTATTGGGACATTCATACACCTCCTGCCCGAACATCTCAAAATGCTTATGCTCTATGACACGGGTATATGGTACCTCATGCGAGGTATAGTTCACAACGGCATTGCCCTGATAATTAGGCACCGGCTCCATACGGGTCTTGAACAGTACGGTACGCCAGTCAAGACGCCCCTCGCTGTATGAGAAATATTCATCAAGCGGCCCGGTATACACCAGTTTGTCAGCATATTTGCGCCAGTCCCTATATTCGGAAGCGAAGAAATCGCAGTCCGTTACACACTCAACGCCTTTCAACAAGCCGTCAACAAGCACGTTATAACCACCTATAGGAATGCCCTGATAACGGTCATTGAAATAGTTATTGTCATACACAAGGCGCACAGGCAGACGCCGAATAATGAACGCCGGCAACTCACTACACGGCCGTCCCCACTGCTTCTCCGTGTATTCGCGTATCAGTTTCTCGAAGATGTCACGTCCGACAAGCGTCAATGCCTGTTCCTCAAGATTTCCCGGCTCACGACCTTGCAGCGCCTTCACGGCCTCCGCGCGCTGCTCTTTTATTTTCTTCTCCGCCTCCTCCGGTGTCTTCACACCCCAAAGGCGGCAGAACGTGTTCATATTGAACGGCAGATTATAAAGCTCACCACGATAGTTAGCCACCGGAGAGTTGGTGTATCGGTTAAACTCCACAATGGAATTGACAAAATCCCACACCCGTTTGTTGTCGGTATGGAATATGTGTGCGCCATACTTATGCACGTTTATCCCATCTATCCGCTCACAATACACATTGCCTCCCAAATGCCCCCGTTTGTCTATTACGAGACATTTTTTCCCCTGTCTCGTGGCAAAATGGGCAAAAGTAGAGCCAAACAATCCTGAGCCTACAATAAGATAGTCATATCGTTGCATAGTACTAAAAAAGCTATTCCGTTTTTACCGTTCTCTGTTCACATCTCTGTCTCCTATGATGCAAATTTACTAAATTATTCCAAAACAGCCAAATGTTTTACGCAGAAACATCAGAAGCGAGTACAATTGCCTCATACGCCCTCTGCATTTTCTCCATCAAGAAATGCTGCTCGGCATGCCTCTTCGCCCTATCCCGCAGGCTATTACGGTCCATATCGGGCAGCACCTCACGGAACAGGCGCAGCCATTGTTCCATACTGTTGCCCGCGACAGACAGCGGCCAGTCCTCCGGCATAGCGTCAGACAGCCCCTCACACCGGTTTATCATAACAGGCAACCCGTTCATCGAAGCCTCTATCGCAATAATCGGCAGTCCCTCGTGCACCGACGGCATGATAAGATAATCAAACGATTGCATCAGCTCCGTTATGCCGTGCAGCGGCGGATGCACGCTCACATTATCCATACCGGAGAGAGAGTCTATAAGATACTGCTGCCTGCCCGCTCCGAATATATGGAAATGATAACGCCCGTCATCGCTCACGGCCCTTATAATATCGCACAATACGGCTATGCCTTTCTGCTCCTCAAACCGTCCGGCAAAGAGAATATTCGTCTTTCCCGCCACTATGCCTGAGTAAGGGCGCTGCGCAACGGGCGAGATACCGTTATAGATATAAGGCGGCAGACCGCCATAGCACTCATTATACGCCCGCTGCACGCCGGGAGAGATTGCGACATTGGCATTACGGCTCTGCATGAAACGCTCTACACGCGGGCCTACCCACTGCATTCCCGACCACAACACGGTGTTGTGTATGGTTCTTATAACCTTTATCTTTATGAAAGGAAACAGGCGCAGCGTCAGCCATACTGCCATATCAGGCATCTCGGTATGACTGTGCACGACGTCGGGGCGATATTTTAGCCACAACAGCAGGAAACGAAACGGAAAGAGAACAGACACAAGTCTGTCGACATAACAATGCAGGTGGAAATATATCGGCAACAGCGAACGGTGGCAGGGTATGCCCTTGCTCCTCAGCTCATCCACCAACCGGCGTGTAAAGGAACTGTGCCCACGCTGTAACTCCACTATGTGGTGTTCGCAGCATCGGCCGGCAGACGATGCTATATTTATGGCCACACGCTCCGCTCCACCCACGTCCAGACGTGATATGATATGAAACACTCTCTTTTTTTTCATGCCTTTATTCTGTTTTTATAACTCAAAGAAAATCAACGCATTGCCAACACGCCTGCAATCACGGTGCGATTACCTTGCAAAAGCAGTGTGATTACGGTGCAATCGCGGTGCGATTACAATGTGAAAGCAGTGCGATTGCGGAGCCATTGCAAACGTATGCATCCGCAGGCCGTATGACAGCGTAGCGACCTCACATGCATATAACCGCCGCAATGTCTGCCGTGCAACGCTCAATGTTATACAATCGCTCCGCCAGCCGCCGCCCTTTGCGCCCCATCTCCATTGCCTTGTCGGGATTGCCGGCTATGAAGTTCACGGCTTTTTCCCATCCATCCACATCGCCGGCGTCCACCCATATTCCGCAGCCCTCACGCTCTATGTCCATCGGCATTTGCGGATTGCGGGTGCATATTACCGGCAATCCGAGTGCGAGAGCCTCCACCACAGTGGTTAGCTCTACGGTATAGTCACTCTTTTGACAACACACCACCACGCATGCGGCACGGTTCACCTTCTTGCTCATTTCACGAAACGCCATACCCTGTATATATGTCAGGCGGATATTGTCATTCATACGCAGACGGGAGAAGATGTCATTGTAGTCGTTACCGAGATATGAGCGACTGACGTAAATATCCAGTCGCGCCGTAACTCTGTTGAAAGCCTCAACGAGTGTGGGCATATCCCGCAGTTCCTTGCCGGTGGATATGAACAAAGTCTTGTCACGCTCCGTACCCTCCTCAGCCATCAGCTTGTCATAATAGTCAAGGTCCGCCCCCCAATGCGCTATATGCATCCGCTCACGGCGTGCCTTGGTTGACTGCAGGGAGTCGGCTATCAGTTTGTCGGAAAAGAAGATCATACGGTCCATACCACGGTAGAACAGCCGCGCTACCAACTCCCGTAGCGGGTTGCCGGCTTTCTTAACCGGCTGATGATGCCACACGACAATGGGTTTTCTGTAAAGACCCACGGCCCGCAGGAATATCAGTATCTCCAGCCCCCGGAAAGCGTTGCCATACAGCACATCATAGCGTTCACGGCATGTAAGCACCTGCCACGCGGTATTGAGTGACAGCCACCAGCGACGCTTTGTGTCGCAGTATCGGTTCATTACCATGCCTATGCCATGGTCGGCGAAATGTGTCGCACCATACAACAGATGGCCGGGGAACAGCCCTTTGCGCCATTCCTCAGACATATAGCGCGCGTCTTGTTGGTTGTAATAGTATATCTTCATTGTATTCTTGTCGGTTTGCCATAACGCCACGGTGCAGTCACCGCAACAGATGATGTGCTATTATAGTGATATTATGCCCCCAGCCGAAGACCGTGAGGAAGAGAATGGCGCACAGCACGGACATATATATCCACGGGCGACGCCTGACAGCCTTCAGCAGAAAGGCGGTAGCTATCGGAATGACAAAGGCCCAATGGGCCGTCATGATATATGTATCGGCATTGGCGAAGTTCAATCCTACGTGCAACAGCATGTCGAAGAGGAACATTGACATTGTCATCCACACAATTCTCTCGTGCCTGCCGCACCACACACCGGCAAGAAACAGCAGAACCATAAGCGCCTCCATGGCGTAATACCACCAATGGTTATAGCGTACCAGTGCCGGGCGGTCGCGGTTAGCGTCCTTGAGAGCATAGTCCTCATGCAGCAATATTCCCTCGCCAAAGATATTCTCCACGAGCGACGGCAACCTGTCTATATGGTGTTCGGTATTTGTCACCAGCGGGATATTGACTATCTGTCCCTCCCTGTCATGCTTGCGCTGCTCTTTCTCCTGAGCCCATTGCTTGGCAAACAGGGTGTCACGCTGCGCCTTTTTCGTCATAAGCTCATTGTTGCTGCGCGTCTCCTCCGCCTGTGTCGTATCCATCTGATAGAAATAAAGTCCCAATATTACAGCCAAAGGCGCAAGGTATACCATAAAATGGGCAATGATATTGCCAAACGGTCTCCTACCCCACTGCGTGAAGAAGTCCGCCAATCCCACCTTTATCATATTTGTAGTGGTCACGCCGGTGGCCACAAACAGCAGAGGCAATGACTGCCATAGCGGCATGGCACGATTATGTTTTGCCGCTTTTCCGGCCAGATAGACCGTGAGCAGAAGCAGTGGCAGGGTCAGCGCCATGTGGTCGGGCGTGAACGTTATCAGCATGATATGCGAGAAAGAGAAGAACCATGCCGTGAGCAGTGCGCTGCCAAAGACATCAAGACACAGCAGGCGGCGCATGATACGGTATGTCAACAGCCATGAGGCAAGGGCGAGGAAGGTCCACAATACCGCCACTATGAAGATAGTACAGTTAATGCCATACTCTCCCATCAGCCAGCCGTTGAGCTGCGCCAACGGCCACACCATCAGCGAGAGCAACGGATGACGGGGCAAAGCGTACAGTGGCCGCCACTTGGATATGGTGATATAGGTAAAAGAATCGAAACCGGATATTTCAAACCGTTTATAGAATGCGCTCCAAAAGCCCACCTTGGGGTTTGTCCACGCATCATAATGATAGTTGAGCATCATAACGTTAAGAATTGCCATAAGCAACAATCCTACCAAAGCCATAATCAGGCTTTCACGATGTCTCTTTAGAAATAGAAGCATAAAGACTACGAATATTATTATTTCATGCAACAAATGAAGGCCAACCGCTCAAGAGGCGAAATAGGTTCCGATAACGCTCAGGTTCCACACAAGGCACCAAAGACCAGTCAATGTGACCAAAGCCACCGCCATGCGCCGTGGTACCGTATTCCGTTCATTGGCTTTTATGATGTAAGCCACGGCTATCGGCACCACAAACAGATAGTGTGCCGACATGATATAGATTTCGTTTATGCCGAAACCGAGTCCGAGATGCAGCGCCATATCCATGACAAAGCAAGACATTGCGGTCCACATAAAGAGCCGGCGGCGCCCGCACCACAGTCCGAAAGCAAACAAAGCGACGATTATCGCCTCGACAGTATAGTTGCAATAACGCCACAAACCGCTGTATCTGACAACCACAGGACGATTTCTCATCACATCGCCGAGAGCGTAATCGCTGTGCAGTTGTATTCCCTCTCCGAAAAGATTCTCCACTATCGCATCGGCACGGGACGTTGATGTGTCTGTCCAGTGCATGAAACCGCTGTCGGCTATTGGAGTGCCGGCGTTGCGAATCCACGGCTTTTTAAGGTTGGCGCGCCTTTTAGCCTCATCCCTTTCCTGCTTAACACGACTCACCTCACGCTCTATTGCCGCAGTGCTTTTGTCGGAAATGGTATCCGTTATCTGTTTGCGAAGCCTTTGTGTTGCCTCCTTATCCTTACGGACCTTGATTTCATGCCACTTCTGTTCCCTTGGCCACTGCCATGTCTTGTACTCCCATTTGGCCACTCCCCACATCAAAGCCGACGGCATGACGACAGCAAACAGCAGGTATCGCCATCTGAAAAAGCGTTGCCGTCTTGTTACAAGAGCCGCGAGGAAGACCTTAAGGCCGTTGTTCAGCGATACGCCCGCCGTAAGAACGAACAGTGCTATGGTCTGCCACATATTGAGAGCGGAGCCTCGTTTCAACTTCTCTCCGGCCAACCATAACGTCAACAGCAGGCAACACTGCGACATAACGAAATGATCCGGTGCCATGGACGACAGCAGAATGAAGCCGAAGGAGAAATACATCATGGTCACGACAAGGGTATGCCGCAGGCTGATGCCTATGACATTACGCAGTATTCTGAACAAAAAAACAAAGGAATAGGTGGAGCATCCGACAAGTATCACGGCCGTAATGATTGTGGCGCAGTTAACACCCGTAATAGAAACAAGCCCTTGGTTGAGCAGATAAAAGGGATACATGAAGAACGCGAGCAACGGGTGGCGATAGATATTATACGCCGGTGTCCATCGGGATATAACCTCATACGTCAGCGGGTCAAAGCCGGACAGACGGTATGCGTTTACAAACAGTTTGTGATAGTTGCCAGCCGGCACGCTGAAACGATACCAATAGCCGCACACATTAATTATATTGAGCACGATAAAAAATGCCATAGCGGTCAAGGCGGGGTATCTTTCCTCCTTGCGCAGCGTGAATATGCTGATTATTCTCTGTACCATCAACTTTTATAGACATTAATATATTTACCGGCAACGACGTCCTCGCTATAGCATGACAGCACTTTCCGCCTCGCCGCCGATGCCAATGCCGGCGCATTGGCGGTGTCCGTAACATAGCGTATCCCCTCAACCAGACTGCCGGCATCCATATATCGTGCTACATAGCCGTTCACCTTGTGGTCTATCATTTCCGGTATTCCGCCCACATTAAAGCCCACACATGGTGTTCCGCATGCCATTGCCTCCATGATTGTGTTGGGAAGATTATCCTGCAACGACGGGGTCACAAAAGCGTCTGCCGCCGCATACAATGTGGCCATGGTATTCTCGTCTCCTATATGACCCATGCACACCGCCTCGGTGGACTCCGGCAGCAGTGCTTTCGTGGCCTCGGCATTGCCTCCGACGAGCACGACACACACGCCGGGAAGCTGCTTCAATGCCTCCAACAGATAATCAAGTCCCTTACGTTTGTCCGTTACCTTCTGGCATCCGAATAATATCATGGTGGTATCCTTGCGCAATCCCATTCTTTCTCTTGCGGTATTGCGGTCTGTCGGCACAAATACCGACGTGTCTATGGCATTGGGTATAGATATTATCTCGCTGCCCTTGCCTAACATACTCCTTTTCGCCATATTGCCAAGCCATTCGCTACAAGCGACGAATGTTATGCGCCCCTGCCTGTAAACATCACGTTTACGAAGGAATATCTTACCGGCCACATCGGTATTGGAATTCTCCGACATCATCGGACACTTGCGACAGTGTGTCTCAAAGCGTGTGCATTCATCGCTATAATGGCACACTCCCGTCATAGGCCATTGGTCGTGCATTGTCCATACGACACGTTTGCCGCTGCGGAGTATCCTTTCCAACTCACCAAGTGACAAAAATCCCTGATTAATCCAGTGCAGATGTATAACGTCGGCCTCCCTGAACGCCTTGCTGCCGGTTATATTCTCGCCCACATTGGCAATGTCTACGGCAAAGAGATTGGCCATGCGCAGACCGTTATATAGTAAAATGCGCAGACGTTCCAGCAAGAACGGCACCCCGCCCCACTTCTCTTTCCAGCCCGGAAGAGGCAGATTGCGACGCACGGCCATAGTCACCTGCACACCGTTCTTGTCCAGTGCGTGGGCCAAACGACGTGCCGCTATAGCCGCACCGCCCGTCTTGGCAAATGTACTAAGGATTAAAACCTTCATCTATCTACGGTGTTTTCTGTTCCGATAGGCCTGTATCACCAACAGGGCTGCACCCACAGAGGCACCTAACAACACTCCCAATGCATTACACATGGCATCAAGCGGGTCTCCGGAGCGGTAGGTGGTAAGATATGCCTGAGCAACCTCAACGGCACAACCCATACCCACCGGCGCAACAATGCCAAAGAGCAACAGACGGTGCCACACCGCCGTTGCGTGACAACGGGCGTACTCCGCCCATATCACGGCGGTCAGTGTGCCATACATAACGAAGTGAGTCCACTTGTCAATGAACCGCACTTCGTCCAACGGCGTTTCGGGTACAGGTATCATACACACTACCCATATAGCTGCAACAAGCAGCAATGTGAGCGGATAACGACGTATAATATTACTTTTCATCAATGAAATTCATTTTTCCTTAGCATTTGTGTGCAAAGTTAAAGCGTTTTTTGTAATTTTGCAAACAATTCCAATAATAAAAGAGGAAAAAGACTATTATAACCAGATAAATAACAGTTATGGCACAATCCAATTTCGGTTCCAGACTCGGAATGATACTCGCAACGGCCGGATCGGCCGTCGGACTGGGTAATATATGGCGCTTTCCGACCACAACAGGAGAGAATGGCGGAGCCGCTTTCATACTTGTTTACATACTTTTCACATTGTTTCTCGGCCTACCGGGCATGCTGAGCGAGTTCATAGTGGGTCGTAATGGCGGCGGGAACTCTATATATTCATATTCCAAAGCCGGCGGCAACCGACTGTGGGGGCTGACAGGTGTCATGGGAATGATATGCTCTGCAATGATTCTTGGCTTTTATAGCGTGGTGGCAGGCTGGTGCCTTTACTATCTGTATCAGGCACTGACGGACAACGTTCTCGGTGACAAGGCGTTCATGGCATCGGAGTTTAATGCCCTAATCGGTAACGTATGGATAACTGCCGGCATAAGTGTATTGTTCATACTCCTGACACATGCCATAGTGGTCAGGGGCGTACAGCAAGGCATAGAGAAAGCGTCCAAAGCCATGATGCCGCTGCTTTTCATTCTTATGCTGATATTAATATGCGCCGCCTGCTCCCTACCGGGCGCTGCAGACGGTATAACTTTCTTGTTCAGGCCGGACTTTTCCAAACTGAACGCAACGGTATTGTTCGAGGCTATAGGCCAATCGTTCTTCTCACTAAGCCTCGGTACGGCATGCCTTTGCACCTACGGAGCTTATTTTCCGAGGGATACAAATCTGGTAAAGTCGTCTTTTCAGATAGCGGGAATAGACTGCGGCGTAGCCATTATGGCCGGCCTTATGATATTTCCGGCGGCCTTTGCGGTAGGAATACAGCCCGATGCAGGCCCAAGTCTCATCTTCCAGACGCTGCCAAACGTATTCCGACAGGCTTTTACTCATAGCGTGGCGTATGTCATTTCCATTATATTCTTCGCGCTGTTAAGTCTCGCGGCGCTGACATCCACAATCTCTATGCACGAGATTGGCACCTCGATGATTTCCGAGGAGCGCCATATCTCACGTACGAAAGCGGCATGGGTGGTTACCATTGTGTGCAGTATTATCGGGGTATTGAGCGCGATTTCAATGGGACCACGCCCGATTGGTTTCTTCGGGAAAACGCTGTTTGACAACTTTGACGGCCTTACCTCAAACATATTGCTGCCTCTCGGCGCATTCGTAACGTCACTACTCGTCGGATGGCGCATGCCGCAAGAGGCCATTATCAATGAATTGACAAGCAACGGCCGCTACCGTTTACCGGCAAAGGCATTCGCTTTATTCCTGTTTCTGGTTCGTTTCTTCGTCCCGGCCTGCATACTTGTCATTATACTCAGCAGGTTTAACATACTGTAAAAAGCCGTTACGTTGCTATGAAGGCATGGCGTCAACTGCCGCAACGGCTACAATTTGATTTGCATCTGCAAGTCTATATCGGTCTGATGCGATGAGAATATCCGTCGCTCAGCAGTACCAATGAAAGAACGGTCGAAGTATTTTGTGTACCCGACTTTTAGCCTTACCGTCAACCACCTGCCAACATCAGACTTCAATAGCAATGCGGTTCTCATGCCATTGCCATAATATGACATGGAGTTGAAGGCATAAAGCATACCACGCTCGTATGAATAAAGCCGCGTATCATAATCATCCGTATCGAAATATGCGGCCGTGGCATACAGCATCCAATGGCGATTGAGCTGCAATCCCGCCGCCTGACTAATGATATATCCTTTTTTTCTGTCATCGGTAACGATTCCCTCGCAGTGTGAACGCGCCGTCCAACGTCTATTTTCAAACAGTGCTGTCAGGCGAAGGCGATGGGTATAGCTGTCTGAGAGCGTCCTGACGCTTGCGCCATTGCTGTTTGTTACGGTCTTGTCCTGTTGCGTATCTTTCAGCCGGTAACGCACGGCAAATGTCCATTGCCGCCGTCTCAAGGTGGCTAACACAGTGTTGTCCCACACGTGGGACGATGCAGACGCACGATACTTGAACCAAGGATGATAGGCTATATCGCTGTATGCGTCTATCACAAGATTAGCGCCCACACCCCATCTGACGCCCAACAGCACCGCACTCTCATTCTGCACGGCGGCACCATCGCCTATCCCTGCACCGTACAGAGAGTGATATTTGTATGAATAGTAACGCTGAACGAGGGAGAATGTCAGTCTTCTCGCAGCATTAAATATCAGATTGTTAACCGTGGCCGCGGCGCCATTGTCACACAATGCCGCCTCACCTGTAAACAGCAACCGCCCCATATTGGCCTTATAGTCAATGCCGGCGTTCCAAAATGCCGTACCTGTCGGATAATAAAGCCTGTACAATTTGCTTGTGCTTACGGTGTCGGCCTTGCTGAAAACGGGATTCAGAGTCCTGTTAAAGCATGTATAAAGGAATGACATCCCAACAGCCCAGTCAATCTTTGCGTACGGCTCACTGCCGTATTTCAGATGTATTCCGGCTGTCGTCTGAGTGGTATTGTTCTTTTTATCCATCTCGTTACGGGTACGATGATATCCGTTTGTCAGTATTGTCGACACCGTACCGTCGTCATTCAGCGTAGCATCTACATAGCGCCACGACAGGAAAGCCGCCACTTCCGCCCGCTCTGTGCCTGCCGTTACAGCCGCTCCTTGCAGGTATTTCATATCAGCGGTACCGCTATGCGGACGGAAAGAGTTGGTCAACCGTCCTACAGAGGCGAGCATTGCCTGCTTGCCGAATGTCATAGTGTTGTTTAATACCAGTCCCATGCCGAACTGCCCACGGAACTGTCCGACTATTATATTCCTGAAACAGCCAAGGTTACGCAGTGACAGGTTATAGGAATAATAATCATATCCAAGATTGTTTCCGGCGCATCCAAACGGCTCTCCCGCGGTCTTTGCACCCGTAATGTTCACTTTTATGTTCTCGCCTACAGCCAAAGAATACCTCAACGAGTGTTTCAACGGGTCTCCAAGATATGTATTGGCATACCTGTTTGTACCCATAGCACCGGCCGATGTGGCACCTTTATCACCTGCACGGTAGTATGTCGGCACAGAGGCCGTAAGCAGAAACGTCTGCCTTGGATGCGCAATATCATGACGAATACGCCGTGCCGAATACCATGGCAGCGAGTCATTCCCCGCCACATGCAGCATACTCTTGATGTAGTCACGCATTCTGTCGTCTATCTCCGGAATCATATCCAGCTCCTGAACGCTTCTGAACGCCCCGTAACGGTTACGGTACCGCAGTATGGCACTGACGGTATTGACATCAACACCGGGTATCTGCATTAGGTCATCGGCCCGCACATTGTTTATATTAAGCGGCGACTCGCGCAGCCTTGCTATCTCGTCACCGGCCTCAGCCATCACCTCTTCGCCATACTCGCCGCCGTAGTCGTCATGGAGTTGGAACAGTCGCGCCTCGGCATCGTCCGACAATCCGGTATCGTCATGCAAAGGTGCCGACAGCATCACAGCGGCAATGAGCAGACTACTCAACGACATATTTCTTCAATGCCCTCACTACTCCATTGGCCCACGTGTCGATACCATTGTCCATGTCCAGCGAAGAGACAAGCTTTATGACGTTTTCAATCGGCATACCGTAGCGCAGCACACCCGAAATCAACTTGGCATAGTTCCAATAAATAGGGTTAAACTTCTCAGACAGCCCCTCAACAGTGGTCTTATAGCCCCTGCGGTTCTCAAACTGAAAGTCGTAACGCTTTGTGCCGTCGGGCAAAACAGTCTTTATTATCTTGCCGTTATTAACGGTCTTGGGCAGCAATATCCCCTCCTCATCGTCCTGCAGGCCGGTGAATATCTCATAAGGTTTGCCGTCAAGAAGCCCCACAAAGGCCACCCACTTGTCTTTAGCGTTCTGAAAACGCACCACGTCACACTCCAAAACCTCCGGTCGGCGATGGTTGTTTGTTGTCTGTTCTGTTATCATTGTTTATGGTTTGTGTATTGTCTTAGTAATATATAGCAAACGGACAGGAGCGCACAAGCACCGCACTCCGCACCCGTTATCACCTCTTTTTAATAAATATGGCAATCAAAGCGCATACTCCGAGGGCGTAAGGGTAATAGAGATACGGCATGAAGTCCATGGGATTGCACGCCGCAAGCCCGGCGGCCATGAGCAACTGCGCACCGTAGGGTATAATACCCTGCATGACGCAGGAGAACGTATCGAGTATGCTCGCAACACGTTTCGGGTCAAGACGGAAACGGTTTGAGATGTCTTTGGCTATGCCTGAGACTGTAATGATAGCCACGGTGTTGTTTGCCGTACAGAGATCAACGAGGCATACGAGAGCCGCAATGCTCAATTCGGCGCTGCGTTGCGAATGGACACGGGCAAGCAGGTGCCGCATTATAAACCGTATGCCGCCATTGGAGCGTATAATCTCAAGCACACCGCCGGCAAGCATGGTTATAATGATAAGCTCACCCATGCCGGATACGCCGTCGCCCATAGCGCCGAACCATGAATATAGGTCATAATCGCCATATATCATGCCCACGATACCGGTCAGAGCAATGCCAAGACAGAGTACCATCAGCACGTTAACACCACAGGCGGCCACCACAAGCACAACAAGATACGGCAATACTTTCATATAGTTTACATCCGGCAGATGAGCGGGAACGGTTACGGAACGGCCCATTACGGCATAAACCACAACCATAAGCAGGGCAGCCGGCAACGCTATGCGTATATTGGTACGGAACTTATCGCTCATCTTCACACCCTGCGACTGCGTGGCTACCACTGTCGTATCAGAGATAAACGAGAGATTGTCGCCGAAGAACGAGCCGCCTATAACTATTGCCGTCATCAGGGCTACGGGAACACCGATGGCTCCGGCCATGCCGGCGGCAATGGGGGTGAGGGCCACTATGGTGCCGACACTGGTGCCGATACTGAGCGATATGAGCGCGGCGGCAAGGAACATGCCCGCCAACAACGCATTGGACGGCACCACGCCGAGCGTAAGGCTGACGACATCGTTGATGCTTCCCATCTCCTTGGCAGAGTTTGCAAAGGCTCCGGCCAATATGAATATCCATATCATAAGCATGAGATTGGGCTCGCCGGCACCGCGGGAGAACACACGCAGACGCTTGTCCAGCCTGCCACGGGAAGTGAGAACGGCCACGACAGAAGTGAGAACGAAAGCCACGGTGATAGGAACTTTGTAGAAATCGCCGGCCACAACGGAGGCCACGAGATAAACAACGACAAAGAATATCAGAGGGACAAGAGAGCGCATAACTGTATTTTAATTTATAATCGTGATACAATAGAAATCCAAAGACAGTCCGAAAGAGGAAGAACAGAGGACTCAAAGAAACAAATGCAAAGATACATATTAAATCCGAAACAGCCAAACAATTCCTTGGTACTTTCAAAAAAATTGTATAACTTTGCACCAAATTATACAGGCCTCAGCCTGCATAACGCCATAAACGAACAAAAACAACATAACTTATTACAATGAAAGAACTTGCACTGAAGTATGGCTGCAACCCAAACCAGAAGCCATCACGCATCTACATGAATGAGGGCGAACTGCCCGTAGAAGTCATCAACGGACGCCCCGGGTACATCAACTTCCTCGACGCGCTCAACTCATGGCAGTTGGTAAAGGAGCTGAAAGAGGCAACGGGACTGCCTGCGGCAGCATCTTTCAAGCATGTAAGCCCGGCAGGAGCGGCGGTAGGACTGCCACTGTCAGACACTCTGAAGAAGATATACTTCGTGGACGACATCAAGATGCCTCTGTCACCGATAGCATGTGCTTATGCAAGGGCACGCGGTGCAGACCGAATGTCAAGCTACGGCGACTTCATAGCACTCTCGGACACCTGTGACGCTGCCACAGCGACACTCATAAAGCGTGAGGTGAGCGATGGCGTAATAGCACCGGACTATACCGACGAGGCTCTCACCATACTGAAAGACAAACGCAAAGGCACATATAATGTAATAAAGATAGACCCTGCATACGTACCGGCACCGATAGAAACGAAGCAGTGTTTCGGCGTAACATTCGAGCAGGGACGCAACGAAATAAAACTGAACGACCCGGCATTGTTTGAGAACATACCGACAAAGGCGAAGACATTCACCGACGAGGCGAAGCGAGACCTGATGATTGCGCTCATAACCCTGAAGTACACACAGTCCAATTCTGTCTGCTACGTGAAGGACGGACAGGCCATCGGCATAGGAGCGGGACAACAGAGCCGCATACACTGCACACGACTGGCCGGCAGCAAGGCCGACATCTGGTGGCTAAGACAATGTCCTAAGGTCATGGCACTGCCGTTTAAGGAGGGGATACGCCGTGCCGACCGTGACAATACCATAGACGTTTATATATCCGACGACTACGAGGATGTACTGGCAGAGGGCACATGGCAGATGTTCTTCACCGAGAAACCGGAACCGTTGACACGTGAGGAGAAGAAGGCATGGATAGCACAAAACACCAAAGTGGCGTTGGGCTCGGACGCATTCTTCCCGTTTGGTGACAACATAGAGCGCGCACACAAGAGCGGAGTGGAATATATAGCACAGGCCGGCGGCTCTGTACGTGACGACAATGTTATAGAGACCTGCGACAAATATGGCATAACAATGGCATTCACAGGCGTGCGTCTTTTCCATCATTAATCGCCTTGCATTATAAAAGCATTGCGTTTACCGTGCAAAAGCATTGCTTTCACGCTGTAAACGCAATGCTTTTATAATGTAATCGCTATGCTTTTACAGCCGTACATGTAACTAACTGAAACACAGCGCACAAGAATATGGATGATTTTGACTTGATATTACAGAACGGCATTAACTTCGGCCGAGGCGGAGAAAAGCCGAAAAACGATGGCAAAATAAAGACCAAAGCCAAGAAAAAGAAATACATCACAGGAGCACATGGCTCAGGGTCTGCCATGCAAAAAGCCAAATACCGTGAACAGAGGGCTAACAGGAAAAAGCGATAGGGCAAGCCGTCAGCACTGTTCATATTCAAGCACACGTACACGCAAAACCGCCAAAGGCACCGGAGGGACAGAACACTTACACTTTTCAGCCCTCTACAAGATAAGGTTATGACATTCAATATCGACAAATTCAAATGGACACGCCAACCGGAAAGGTGTGTAATCGACAATGACACCATAGAAGTGGTGACAAAACCCGGAACAGACCTTTGGCAACGCACATACTATCATTTCCGGAATGACAACGCCCCGGTATTCCAAATGGAGACAGAAGAGCAGTTCTTCAGTTTCATTGTCAAGACAGACTTCTCGGAAAGCCGGCACCGTTTTGACCAGTGCGGCATCGTAATGTACCTTGACAGCGAGAATTGGCTGAAATGCAGCGTTGAATACGAGAGCGAGTCGTATCAGCATTTGGGGAGTGTCGTAACCAACAACGGCTATTCCGATTGGGCAACGACGGCCATTGACGCCAGAATCAAGACCATGTGGTACCGTCTCTCTCGCCGACAAGATGACTATCGCATAGAATGCTCGCGCGACGGTGAGCATTTTAGCCAAATGCGGGTATGCCACATGCACCACGGTGGCGGCAAGATACAATTTGGTATCTATGCGTGCTCGCCTGAACAATCCTCGTTCAAGGCGGTGTTCACAGATATGAAATTGACAGAATGCGCATGGAAAGCTCACGACGGTCAGCAACCGGACTAAAGATTTGCGCCTTTGAACCATAAATAGAAGTGTTTAACTCATATTAAATAAATGCGTCCGCTAATTAAGAAACTTGACATATTCATGTTCAGGCAGTTTATACTGCTCTTCGCCGGAACATTCTTTATAAGCCTTTTTGTGCTTATGATGCAGTTCCTGTGGCGTTACGTGGATGACCTGATAGGCAAAGGACTGTCTTTGGAGGTGCTGGGGCAGTTCTTCTGGTACATGGCCCTGATGCTGGTGCCGCAGGCTCTGCCACTGGCAATCCTTCTGTCCTCGCTCATCACGATGGGCAACCTTGGCGAAAGTAGTGAGCTGACGGCCATCAAGGCCGCAGGCATATCGCTGGTAAAGGCTCTCAGGTCCTTGTTCTTTACCTCTTTATTTATAGCCGCCTGCTCATTTGTATTCCAGAACAATATCGGCCCACAGGCAAACGTACAATTACGCCAACTGCTTCTGTCTATGAAGCAGAAGAGTCCGGAATTGGAAATACCGGAGGAGGTTTTCTATGGAGGCATACCCAACTGCAACCTCTATGTGCAACATAAGGACATGGAGACAGGCATGCTGTATGGCGTGATGATATACCGCATGACCGAGAGTTTTGAAGACGCCGCAATAATATTGGCCGACTCCGGCAAACTGCAATCAACGGCAGAGAAACAACATCTGATGCTGACCTTGTATAGCGGAGAATGGTTTGAGAATATGCGTTCGCAGGAGATAACAAACACTGCCAACGTGCCATACCGCAGAGAGTCCTTTATAAATAAGGTAATACTGCTTGACTTTGACAATGGTTTCAATCTGGCGGAAGCATCAGGCATAGCACAGGCCGCAAATGCGCAAAGTATGTCGCAACTGTTTACAAGGGTGGACTCCATACAACACACGGGGGACAGCATAGGCAATCTGTTGGCAGAGACAATGAGAAGCAATGTGTTCGCCACGCCGCAAACAACAAAAGAAGACTCGGTAAAAGCCACGGCAATGGCAAAGAACAATACTGTGAGCATAGACTCGTTATACAACAAAATGACACCAGAGCAGCAGAAGCTATTGCTACAGACAGCGGGCAACAGGGTAAAGATGGCCGGTTATGACCTGGAATTCAGGGCATATTCGGCAGATGAGTACAACCAAAGGGAGCGCGAATACAAGATTGAGATGATAAATAAATTCACACTCTCACTGACTTGTATAATATTCTTCTTCATAGGGGCATCGTTGGGGGCTATCATAAGGAAAGGAGGCCTCGGGGTACCGGTTATAATATCAGTGCTTGTGTTTATCGTATTCTACATTCTCGACAACACAGGCTACCGCATGGCAAGGCAAGGGACATGGACTATATGGTTTGGAAAAGGCTTGGCGCCGGGCGTACTTGTGCCGCTGGCGGTCTTTATAACATATAAAGCCAACAAAGACTCGGTTGTCTTCAATATGGATGCATACCGGCTGTTCTTCACACGCCTGCTCGGTATGAGGCAGAAACGCATCATCATGGCCAAGGAGGTTATAATAAACGAACCTGACTACCGACAGGACGCACAACGCCTGACAGCCCTGAACATACAATTAAAGCAATACTCTGACGAGCACCGCCTGATAAGATTGCCCAACCCGTTAAAGGTATTCTTCAGCTATCAGGAAGACCGCGACATTGAGAATATGGCGATAGAGCTGGAGGAGGTGATAGAAGACCTTGGCAATACAAGAGACAAATATATAATGTCGTATCTGAACCAATACCCGATAGTTTCGGAAAAAGCGCACACACGACCCTTTGACCACAAATGGATGAATATAATAGCCGCCATAATAATACCAATAGGCATTATATTATATATAAGAATGTGCCGTTTCCGCCTGAGACTATATCATGACCTGAAACAGATTTACCGTCTTAACGAATTGGTTACAGAGCACATCACAGGCAAAATGTAAGCAAAAAGGGCAAAAAACGCAACAAAAGTTTTCAATTCTCAAAGAATTGTATTAACTTTGCAACCAAATTCGGCATAAGCCAAACCAAAGACAAAGCACAGCGATATTCTAACAAAGCTAACAATTAAACAACACATATAATAAATGGGACGTTTATCCAGCAGATTAAACAGATTGGCACCTTCAGCAACACTCGCCATGTCACAGAAGAGCAGCGAGATGAAGGCGCAGGGCATTGACGTGATTAACCTCAGCGTTGGCGAGCCCGATTTCAACACACCTGACCACATTAAGGCGGCAGCAAAGAAAGCCGTTGACGACAACTGGTCAAGGTATTCACCCGTAGCGGGCTATGTAGACCTGAGAGAGGCCGTAGCAGCCAAACTAAAAAACGAGAACGGGCTTGATTACAAACCATGCGAGATTTCTGTCAGCAACGGTGCGAAGCAGGCTGTTTGTAATGCTATCATGGCATTGGTAGATGACGGCGAAGAAGTAATCATACCAACACCATATTGGGTGAGCTACCCGCAGATGGTACTGTTGGCAGGCGGCACACCAATACATATATCAGCAGGGTTTGAACAGAACTTCAAAATAACACCGGAACAGCTTGAGGCGGCTATCACCCCAAAAACACGTATGCTGATACTCTGCTCACCAAGCAACCCTACCGGTTCCGTATATTCAAAAGAAGAGTTGGAAGGACTGGCAAACGTGATAAGGAAACACCCTGACATGTATGTCTTGGCAGACGAGATATACGAGCATATCAACTATATCGGAAAGCACGAAAGCATCGCACAGTTCCCCGGAATGAAAGAGCAGTCTATCATAATCAACGGCGTAAGTAAAGCATACGCAATGACAGGATGGCGCATAGGCTACATGGCTGCTCCGGAATGGATAATAAAAGGCTGCAACAAACTGCAGGGACAATATACATCCGGCCCATGTTCTGTAAGCCAGAAGACTGCATTAGAGGCATACATAGCAGACCAGCAGTGTGTTGAGGACATGAGAAAGGCTTTTGAACGCAGACGCAACCTCATAGTAGACCTCGTAAAAGAGATACCGGGATTGGAGATAAACATGCCTGACGGCGCTTTCTACGTATTCCCTAAGTGCAAGAGCTACCTTGGCAAGACAGATGGCGAACATGTAATCAACGACACCAACGATTTTGCAATGTATCTTCTTGAGGTTGGTCATGTAGCAACAGTAGGCGGTGACGCTTTCGGTGATCCGGAATGTTTCCGTATGAGTTACGCCACAAGCGATGACAACATACGCGAGGCCATCAGAAGAATCAAGGAATGTCTTGCAAGACTTAAATAAAGACGTTTTATTTACAAATAATAATAAAAGCATGAAAGGAGACTCGTTTAAAGTCTCCTTTCATGCCCAAAACACCGACAAGGGTAACTTTTTATTGTTAAAAGTCCTTAATCCTTGCCGTAGTTCCATTTTATTTGCTAACTTTGTCTTTGAAAAACAAAGAGCCGTGTTTTAACACAGTAACCTTAAAACATTTTTATACTAACACAAGCAAAAACATTTAATCAATTCATTAATTAATAATTTTAACTAATCAAACAATTATGGCAGCTACAAAAAAACCAGCCGCACCTAAGAAGTCTACAGGCTTTCAGGGTGTAAGACACGCAATCATTATCATTATCTTCGCATTCGCAGTAGGTGTTTGCTTCTACCTGTTCTTCTTGGGTAACCCCGCAAACTTCGCTAACGGTGATCCGGAAGGCCATCCTCTGAACATGCTCGGTACCGTTTATAAAGGTGGATGGGTCGTTCCTATCATCCTCGGTTTGCTCTGCACCGTTATCGCAATGTCAGTAGAGCGTATTTTCGCAATCTCTGCTTGTGCAGGTAAAGGCAACGTAACAAAGTTCACTATCAACGTTAAGAAAGCCCTCAAAGAAGGCGACATCGCAAAGGCTGAGCAGCTCTGCAACAAGCAGCAAGGTTCTGTTGCAAACGTAGTTCTTGCTGACCTCAAGGCTTATAAGGAAATGGAGTCTGCTCCTATCAAACTCAAGGAGAAGGTTGCAGCTATCCAGAACGCACACGAAGAGGCAAGTGCACTCGAAATGCCGACAATGACAATGAACCTCCCTATCATCGCTACAATCGTAACACTTGGTACTCTTACCGCCCTGTTCGGTACCGTGCTTGGTATGATACGTTCATTCGCCGCTCTTGCAGCTGGTGGTGGTGCTGACTCTATGGCACTTTCTACCGGTATCTCTGAGGCACTTGTGAACACCGCTTCTGGTATCGCTACCTCTTGGGTATCCGTAGTTGCTTACAACTACTTCACAAACAAGATCGACAAGCTTACATTTGCAATGGACGAGATTGGTTACACAATCGCTCATACATACGAAGACAAGCACCCAGAAGCTTAATTTTTACTAACCCTTTAAATTTTATTCTGTTATGGGTAAGTTAAAAATTAAGAAAAGCGACGTCTGGATAGACATGACTCCGATGTCTGACGTGATGGTGCTTTTGCTTACATTCTTCATGCTTACGTCAACGTTCGTGAAGAATGAACCGGTAAAAGTGAACCAGCCAATGTCCGTATCGGAAATCAAAATTCCGGAAAAAGACGTCCTGAATATCATTGTCGACAAAGACGGCAAGGTATTTATGAGTATGGACAATCAGAACGACATGATGAACGTTATCCAAGATATGGACAACAATTTCAACTTGCAGCTGACTGCCCAAGAAATGAAGAAGTTCCAGACTGACCCTATGTGGGGTATGAGTTTGAGCCTGCTGAAGACATATCTCAGCCTTCCAAACGATAAGATGACAGAAGCAATCACCGGCAGTGAAGCCGGCATTCCAACAGACTCTATCAACAACGGTAAGAGCGAATTTCAGGAATGGGTAACAGCTGTCGTTGACAATACGGAAGACATAAAGATTGCCATCAAGGCAGACGCAGACACTCCATACGAGAAAATCAAGAAGGTTATGTCTGAACTTCAGGATATGGATCAGAACCGTTACTACCTTATCACATCTTTAAAGACCGGGGAGGATTAATAAATGGCAAAGAAACAAGAAAAGCAAAAGAAAATGAACGTCCGCGTGGACTTCACGCCGATGGTTGATATGATGATGCTTCTTATCACTTTCTTCATGCTCTGTACCTCTCTGGCTAAGCCTCAGTCAATGGAATTGAGTATGCCGTCTAACGACAAGAACCTTGATGATACAGACAAGTCTGTAACAAAGGCGTCATACACCATTACCATTTATGTGGCTTCAAACGACAAGATCTACTATGTAGAGGGTCTGCCGAAGTACGATGACCCGTCTTGTCTGAAAGAGACGACATGGGGTAAGAACGGCATCCGTAAGGTGCTACAGACGCATGTTACCGAGGACAATACGCAACCGGTTCTGCAGGTAATGAAAGCGAAAGCTGAACTTGATATGAACAAAGACAAGATGACAGATGCGGAATATGCCGCTGAGCTATCTAAGATTAAGGGCGGTAATATCAATGGAAATAAGATTCAGACCATGACCGTCATTATCAAGGCCACAGACGCTTCAACCTACAAGAACGTTGTTGACGCTTTGGATGAGATGCAGATATGCAGCATTGGTAAGTACGTACTTGACAAGATTAACGACCAGGACAAGAAGCTTCTTGAAGAAAAGGGCGTTAAATAAGCCTTGGCACTGTCAAGAATAAGTATTAACAACAAAAAAGATTAACACAATGTCAAAAATAGATCTAATATCTGGTGAGTGGACCGACATAGTATTTGCGGATCGCAACCAGGCGTATGGCGCTTATGCCCTCAGAAAGAGCACTGGCCGTCGTAACGTTATAGCTATTCTGGCTGTTATCTTGCTCGCTATCGCATGTCAGATCGGTCTTACCATCAAGAACAAGATTGATGAGGAGGCTGCCAAAAGGGCTGCAATGAACCAGGTTACCGAGCTCTCTGCTCTCGCACAGCAGAAAAAGAAGGAGCCAAAGGTAGAGCGTAAACAGCTGGTAAAGCAGGAAGAGGTACAGAAAGTGGTAGAGAAAGTTAAGAGCTCTGTCAAGTTTACCGCTCCTGTAATCAAGAAAGATGATGAAGTAAGGCCTGAGGACGAGTTGAAGTCACAGGACGAAATCATGAAGAGTAGCGCGGCAATCGGCGCATTTGACGTTCAAGGTAACGATGAAAGCGGTGAGGTGCTGAAAGCTAAGGAAGTTATAGCTCAGGAACCAGTAAAACCGAAGGAAGAAGACAACAAAGTGTTCGACTTTGTTGAGCAGATGCCTTCTTACCCCGGTGGTATGGAAGCTTTGATGGCATATCTCAGCAAAGCTATCAAATATCCTGTTATTGCTGAGGAGAATGGTATACAGGGACGTGTTGTCTGTACATTCGTTGTAGAGCGTGACGGTTCTATTACAGATGTCAAGGTAGCAAAGTCTGTTGACCCGTCACTTGACAAAGAGGCCACACGCGTTATCAAGTCTATGCCACACTGGATTCCAGGTAAGCAGAATGGCTCTGCGGTACGTGTAAAGTATACACTTCCTGTTACTTTCCGTCTCCAGTAATACTTCTCATAATCACTTGAAAATGAACAGAACACTATCTTACATAATAGTAGGATTAACACTTATGACTGCTTTTTGTTCTTGTGGAAACAAGAACAAAAGCAGTCGTACTGATACTTACTCGTCCGGGGAGATGACTTTCGCCGCAGACGAAAGCTTCAGTCCCATAATCGATGAAGAGCGTTCTCTTTTTGAGGCTCTGTATCCCCTTGCTAAAATAACGCCCATATACACCAACGAGTCTGACGCAATCAACATGTTATTGCAAGGCAAGGTGTACATGGCCATTACGGCTCGCGACTTCAAACCAGCAGAATTAGAGAGTTTGAAAGCCCGTAAACAATTCCCCCTCTCCATCAGGATAGCATACGATGGACTGGCATTAATACAGAATACAGCAAACACTGACTCCTGCATCAGTGTAAAAGATATAAAAAGAATATTCACCGGCGAGGTGACACGCTGGGAACAGATATACCCCGGTTCGGACAAAGGAGAGATAACTGTCTGCTTTGACAACCGTAAATCCGCTGCGGTTCACTATGTTGAAGACTCCATATTAGGCGGCAAACCTATAACAAACCCCAACACGTTTGCAGTCAACAAGACTGAGGAAGTTGTGGCATACGTTGAAAAGAACAAAGGCGCCATCGGCATAATAGGCAGCAACTGGCTTAATGACCAAAGAGACTCCACAAACCTTACATTCCGCAAGGAGGTCAGACCCATGGCCGTAACGAAACTGGATGTAGCAAATGTGGAAAACTCTTGGAAGCCATACCAATATTATTTCTACAACGGCAATTACCCACTTGTGCGCACATTATACATATTATTAAACGACACACACATGGGATTGCCAACAGGCTTCAAGAACTTCATAATCTCACAAGACCGCGGACAGATAGTAATACTGAAAGCCGGGCTTTTGCCTGCATACGGCAGACTGACAATACGCAGCATACATGTGAACGATAATTAGAGCATACATAACCTGTAAGCCCAAATATAACACATAAAAAATAAAAAGAAGAACAAATATATGAAAGCAAAGAACTTCATTATCGGAGCAATGATGACAGTCATCTGTACTCCCGCAATGGCTCAGACACAGCCGGACGAACTAATGACAACGGTTTCTGAGATACTCAAGAACAAGGCTTCTGATGCCGCAGATCAGATCAAGAATATAGAGAAAGAGAACAAAAAGAACGCTTTGGCACTTGTAAGCATAGCCAAGGCCTATCTCGCCACCGGTGACAAAGAGACCGCCAAGCTATATGCTAACAAAGCCCTTGATTTGGTTAACAAGAAAGGTACGATAGAGGAGAAAGGCTCTGTATACATACTCCTTGGCAATGTCGCCGTGGCAGAAGATGACGGTGGCAAAGCAGCGGAATGGTTCCAGCAGGCAATTTATGCCGATCCGAAGAACCCTGACGGCTACCGCCGCTATGCACAGATAATGAGTAAGACCGACCCGACAGGTGCAGCACAGACATTAGAAGACTTGCGCAAGCAGTGTCCGGACTATCCTGTAGACCTTATCATAGCCGACATATACTCAAGCAGCGGCAAGATGAAACAAGCCATCGAGTACTATGGCAAAGTAAATCTCGACAAGATGAAAGACTATCAGGTGTCAGATTACGCCACCAACCTTTTCCTTGCCCAAGACTTTAACAAATCACTTGAGATTGCAAACTACGGTCATAAGAAATGGGCACGCAATGCTTCCATGAACCGTCTCATCATGTTCAACGAGACATCACTGAAGAATTTCGACGCCGCTATAGCAGCCGGCGACAATCTCTTCAACAACTCTGACTCTGCAAAGATTTCCGCGTACGACTACAACTACTACGCTACAGCCCTGCAAGGTGCCAAGAGATATGAGGACGCTATCAAATGCTACGAGAAGATACAGGGACTTGAGGGCATAGACGCCGCTACCGTAACAGAGAAGAACAAAGACATTTCCGACTGTTATAAGAAACTGAGCAACTATGCCAAGGCCGGCGAATATCTCGACAAATACCTGCAAGCACAGTCCCAAAAGTCATTCTCTCTTGAGGAAGCCCTCGCATCTCTCTATGCCGATGAGCTGATGGACGAAAACACTACAGCAGAGCGTAAGATGGAAGCCTATAAAAAGGCCGATGAGCTATATGCCGCTTTAGCAGAGAAATATCCCGCCAATGCCGCCTACATAGCAAGCAAACGCGCCAAACTGCCATTCGCTCTTAACCTATCCGACAATGAGAAACTGAAGATGGCAGGTCCTCATTATATAACACTCGCAAAGATTCTTGAGGCTGAAAGCAACCGTAGCGCAGGAGAGACAAAACTCCTTATCACCGCCTACAACGCCGCATGTGCCTATTACGTACACTGCCTTGACGACATGGAAGGCGCCAAGCCCTACGCTACCAAGCTTCTTGAGCTCGATCCGGAGAACCAAACGGCAAAAGCGATATTGGGAGTATAACAAAGACTCTGCAGTGATGAGTATCACGAAACTGATAGCCCTTGACCTCGATGGCACACTGACCAACGAGGCCAAGGAGATAACGCCTCACACCCTGACAGCCCTCATGCAGGCGCAACGTCAGGGTGTGAGGCTTTGTCTTGCCTCCGGTCGTCCGCCATTCGGCATGTGGCCACTTGCCAAACAACTGCACATGGAACGTTATGGCGGCCTGTTACTATGCTACAACGGCGGTCACATAGAAGATTGCGGCACCGGTCAGGTCATAGCCGAGCATGAGTTACCCCCCGATTTGCTGCCATACCTACACGACTGTCAGAAACGCTCCGGCATGACGCTCATGACATATCACAAAGACCTTATATATACCGAGCACCCGGAAGACGAATATGTCAGAATATCATCACGCAACAACAAAATGCGTATTATCGGAGTGTCAGACTTCATAAACGACACTCCACGCCCACTAAACAAATGCCTTATGGTAGGCGCCCCATCCGTTGTGCTACATTGGGAAGCTGTAATGCAACGCGAAATGGCAGGACGAATGCATATCTGCCGTTCCACTCCATATTTCATAGAACTACTCCCATCCGGCATAGACAAAGGCACAGCCCTCAGTAAGCTCCTCTATGCCATGGAGCTGACAGCAGACAACCTTATGGCTTTCGGCGACAGTTACAATGACATTTCCATGATACGCAATGCCGGAACAGGCATCGCCATGGGTAATGCGGAGGAGGCTGTAAAAGCTGTTGCAGACTACACCACAGACACAAACGAGAATGACGGAATAGCGAAAGCGCTACGCTTTTTTAATGTCATATAACGCAAAAATCCAAGGGGCATCACACCCACTCTGCAATTTGGGTGCCTTCACCATGTAATCAGGCCACGATTACCCACCAATCAGGGTGCTTTTACATTGTAATCAGGCCGCCTTTACACCGGCATGCGAATCTCACCAATTCTTTATCACCTATCAGCCTACAGACCAAGAGCTTACGAACAAGACACTTTCACAAGATGAAAACCATTAAATCAAGCATATTAACAACACTTTCATTATTATTCACATTGACAACAAACGCACAAAGCGGGCTTGTGGGGTTCGCCAACTACAGCGACATGGGATTGCATGGCACCACAGGAGGCAAAGGCGGAAAGATTGTACACGTGACAACACGCGAAGAACTTGAACGATACGCCGGGGCAAGCGAGCCATACATAATAATCCTTGACGCCGATCTGAAAGGACACTACGACTACAGCACCACCCCACCCCACAAGCATGACGTGATTAATGTAAAAAGCAACAAGACGCTGATTGGCGGCGGCAAAGGGGTACATCTTGACAGTCTTGGACTGAATATAAACGGACAACAGAACATCATAATACGCAATCTGAGAATAACAAAGGCCGATCCTGACGCCATAGCGTTCAGAAACACCCACCATGTATGGGTGGACCACTGCGACCTGTCAAGCCAAAAAGAAGAGAGAGACGAGAATGACGGCCTGTTAGACTTCACCTATGGTTCAAGTTACCTTACCGTATCATGGTGCAAGTTCCACGACCACGACAAGACATCTATATGCAGTTCCGGCACACGCAATATCAACGACCACGATAGGCAGCGTGTTACCTACCACCACAACGCATTCATCAACTGCACACAGCGTAACCCAAGGATTGGCTACGGGCTGGGACACATCTTCAACGACTACAATCAAGACAACACCTTGTATGCCGTTGGCATATTCGCACGTGCCATAGTAAACGTGGAGAACAGTTATTTCAGGAATGTAAAGAAAGCCCTAAACCAGATGTACGCCACCAGTGCAGACGATGCTTATTGGGGCTTTATAAAGAGCAGCGGCAACCTGTTCGACAACACCAGCGGCGGAACGGAGGGCAACAGCGAAGAAGGCTTCGACGTAAGCCGCTACTACATGTACGATTTCGCCATGAACCAAGCAGCCGACGTACCGGGACTTGTGTCGGCCATGGGCTGCACCGATGGGATAGAGGGTGACATTATCCCCTTCCCCGGCGACGGTGCCATAAGCGTCAGGACTGGCATACGCCCCGGTTGCAGTGACATAGAAGGAGCCACAGACTATATATATACAATAGGTGTAACGCCCGATAGTATGCACGAGTGCCGTCCTGAGGATATGACTCTAATGCCTTCAACAACATACTACTGGCAAGTGCGCGTAGTAGGCGGCAAATATGACGGCAAGACCTCAGGCATATTCCGCTTCGCCACAGCCGACACAAAGGCATGCTACCCATCGCCCGCGGATGGCTCCCGCCATGCCGCGTTGCGCAAGATTGTGGGTGTGGGCACACCATGCGCACCGCTGACACTACGCTGGCGAGAGGGTTTCGACGCCAAAGGATACACCATAAGCGTAAGTACCAAAAGCGATATGACAGACGCAGTGAGCAACGACGTAGACAAACCGGAATACAGACCGGGCAATCTGCGCCATGGTGAGACCTACTACTGGCGTGTGGACACGAAACGACAGAACGGCACGGTGGTCAAGGGCGATGTATGGAGCTTCAGTTCGGATGTGAGCCTCGCACACGTAGGGCGTAATGAGGCGGAGCATGCCATACGAGGCGGCCTGTGCTTCCCCGAACGCGCTGTCACCCCAAACTGGATAATGGCCTCCAACGATTCATGCAATGTGGGTGATCAGGGGCCGGGATACATGAGTTTCGTATGGGACGGCGAACCGGGGACATACGATTTCAGAACAGCTTATTTTGACGAGAGCTCGGGACAAGGATGGTTCGGCCTATATGTCAACGAAGAGCAATGCGACGAATGGACAGCATCGGCAAACAACAACAAAATGACAGTACGCCAGACAAGAGGCGTTACGTTGAAGCGGGGCGATGAAATACGCATAGAGTTCCACACACAGAAGAACATGCGGTGCCGCACTGATTATATTGACATCATCCCTAACACGACCGGCATGTCTGACATCAAAGCCGAAAACACGACCAACAAAGATGATTAGACTATATACAGCCTTGCACATTAACATATTACAGATACTGTAAAAAACAGGCAATGAATGACGTGGGAGTAATAATGTTTTAACATCTCAATCATACCCAAAGAAAACATTACATTACAAAATATCATTTTTTATTCTCCTTTACATATATTTCTTGCAATAAAATACTTTTTCTGAAAAATTTTATATACCTTTGTACCCGCTTCAACCATATCGTCTATAATCGCTTAAAAACGGAATAACGGTAAATAAGAAGAAGCACTACATATTGGAAAGTGTTTGCTGAACGCTTTGTTTTTGTCTTATTTGAACCTGAGAAATTCGAAAAAGTACAAGTCAAGGACATCGTAGAAGTAGACACAACGGATAGATATATAGTCTTCCGTATGTGTGTGTAGAGGGCTCACTGTCCTCACGCACACTTTTGGAATATTTATATATATCGGCGTGGGTGTCAATTTCTGTTTGTTTATTTGTACAGGTTTTCTCAGGACCTAAATAAGAGAACAAGCAGAAGCCAGATACCCCGCTTTTCTTTATGCAGTATCATATCCCAAAAACGAACCTGTTCCGGGGTGTCTACAGGTTATAATCCCTTTTAAGTTAGGCTTAATATAAAAAAGTAAACTAACGTAAGACACTGTGTTAAATAATGTTCGTTTATGGATATGAATAAGACAGACAGAATACATATAGGGCAATGCATAAAGTCACGGCTTGAAGTGCAAGGACAAACCACGGTATGGCTTGCCCAACAATTAGGTTGCCACCGTAGTAATCTTTACAAACTTTATGACAAACACACTATCGATACAGGTGTCTTACTACGAATAAGCAAAATCATGGATTATGATTTTTTCCAACTCTATTCAGAAAAGGTTGACAATGTACCCAATCAGTAGACATGTACCCTTATTGGCAACACCATTTATAACCTAATTGATGCAAAATAATGTAATTTTGTACATCGTAAAATTTAGCAATAAACAAAATAAAGCAAGATGAAAAGATTTACATTATTGTTAGCGACAATGGGACTAACAGCTATTTCAGTGAATGCCCAAAAATCAGTTGTTGTAACAACTAAAAGTTTCTCTGATACCCAAGCACGTATGCTTGAGGTTACTGCAAAAAGTTATGTGCGTCCGCTCATAGTGGATTTAAAGGTGATTGGGCCTCGCAACACATTCACAAAACAATATAGTAAGACTGATGTGGAGGTAGCAATGGGAGGAAATCTTGATAATTTGCGAAGTCGTGCCATTTACGATGCTTCTGAAAAGCTCAATTGCGATGCTATCGTTGCAGCAACATTTAAGATTGAACTTACACCAGATGGCAATGCCTATAATCTTGAAATGAAAGGGTTCCCAGCAAACTTCGACCAGACAAGCTGGCATCCTATGAATGAGAAAGATTATCAGTGGCTTGAAGTAGATAAAATGGTAAGTAGTGGAGAAAGCAGACGGACAGGGTCTGTAATCAGTAACATAAAGAAATAAAACTAAAATAGAAACGCAAAAAAACAAAAAACGATGAAAAAGTTTTTAATGTTGGCTTTCATGGCCGTAATCATGGTGCAGGCAAACGCACAGATTGTATCATCACGTTCATCAATGGTTACCCGTCACGTAACCAATGAGCCAAAATCTAATGATGGTTGGAAAACCTTGGGTGTAGAGTACCTCCCCGGAAGTTTTAGTTATGACGGAGTTTCCGAATCATTTACAGGTTGGGCAATCAACTATACTCGGGCAAATTCTGTTACCCAGTCAGCACCTCTATTTCTTGAATATGGACTCGGAGTACAGTACTCATACAAATCAGAAGATGACGGAACTATCAACTATGTATCACTGAAAGTGCCTGTTAACTTAATCTATGATTTCAAGATTCCAAACACGAACATCAATTTAGACCCATACGTAGGTCTGAAACTCCGCTATAATGTATGGGGTGAATACAATGACGACTATTATAATGAGAGTTACAACCTCTTCGGTGATAAATCCGATGGGAAACGTTTCCAAATTGGTGCTCAGATTGGTGTGAAAGCACGTTTCAATAACAAGTTCTTTGTTGGTATTGGCTATGGTTTCGATTTTAACGAAATTGCAGAAGACATGACTGTTAATGAACTGAGTATCTCCACAGGTATCGTATTCTAAAAGTTACAGAATAAAGTAACACAATTCGAGGCATAAAGTACGCTCAAACGGTGCAAAGAAATAACACTTCACGCATCGTTTGGGCGTACTTTGCTATTAAATAGGAACGCCTTATTATCAGTAATGCCTTTCAATGAGATAATCCATACATTAAGCATGGATGATGACGATTTCATCATTATATTTACATATTAGGCCAAAATTAAGGAAAATAAACAACATTTTTTTGGTAATGTCATGAAAACATTGTAACTTTGAACCACGAAAATTTCAAACGACATTGAGTGCGGCCAACAACCCATCACAATGTCATTATTAAGACTACAAACCAAATCATAAACCCAAACAACAATGGAAAACAACAAACAACAGCAGGGACAGCAACTGCAGATTGACATCAAACCGGAAATAGCACAAGGTGTTTACAGCAATTTCGCAATAATATCACACTCTCACGCAGAATTTGTAGTAGACCTTGCATCTACACTTCCCGGCACTCCAAAGGCTCAGGTGGTAAGCCGTGTGATACTGGCTCCGGAGCATGCCAAGCGTCTTGCTCTCGCTCTGCAAGACAATATCATACGATATGAGCAGGAGTTCGGCAAGATACAATTAGAAGCACCTAAGGCACCTGCCGCACCACGCACCGCCAACCCGTTTGGCAGTGAGGGAGAAGCATAACAGCTGCATACGATTATAGCGTTTTCCTAAACGGAATACATACAATATTCTACTGACTAACAACATTAAACAACACATTACCATGTCACGTTTCGCATTCAAAATGTTCCTGAAACCGGGCTGCGAGGAGGAATATCAAAAACGCCACGCCGCCATTTGGCCGGAATTAGTACAGATGATAAAAGACTCAGGAGTAAGCAACTACAGCATATACTGGGACAAAGACACCAATATTCTTTTCGGCTATCAGGAGTGCAGCAGCGACACCAACAGTCAGGACACATCAAACGGTGTTGACCCTATAACCCAAAAATGGTGGGATATGATGGCCGACATCATGGAGGTCAACCCCGACAACTCACCTGTAACCATACCTATCAAGGAAGTGTTTCATCTTGACTAAACGACATTGCACTCAACAATATTCATAAAAGACATACGGCTACACGCCTATCACGGCGTACTGCCACAAGAACGTGAGGTTGGCAACGATTATGTTGTCAGCCTCACTGTTGATTACCCCATCATGACAGCCTGCCTGTCAGACGATGTCACAGACACCATGAGCTATGCAGACGCGGCAGATGTCATACACCGTGAAATGGGCATACAAAGCAACTTGCTTGAGAATGTGGCATACAGGATATGCAAAGCCATACTTGACAAGTTTACCAAAGCACAGTCGGCAACCGTCAGCCTGACAAAGATAGCCCCACCGATGCAGACGGACTGCGCGGGAGCCGGAGTGACATTGAGGCTAAGTCAGGATGATATGACAAAAGAGAAGAAATCACCATAGATATTGGTTAAAAAAGATTAACACAGAAACTTTTATAGCTGCAAAGTTTCTGTAATTCAGGAAAAAGCAGTAATTTTGCACCCGCTAAGCTAAGACGGCAAAGCTGCATTCGGGTGATGAAGGCGTAGTTACGTGACTGGGACGTCACCATCAGAAGGATGTAATATTATAAACATCACAGTCACACTCAAAAAAACAATGTACTTAGACAGCGCAAAGAAGACCGAGATCTTTGGTCAGTATGGCAAGTCAGCAACAGACACAGGTTCAGCAGAGAGTCAGATTGCTCTTTTCACATTCCGCATCAAGCACCTCACAGAGCATCTGAAGAAGAACCACAAGGACTTTAAGACCGCACGTAGCCTCACAAAACTTGTAGGCAAGCGTCGTGCACTTCTTAACTACCTTTACGACCGTGACATTACACGCTACCGTGAAATAATCAAGGCTCTCGGCCTGCGTAAGTAATATACTTAAAACTTATGCCATCCGCATAATTTCGGAGAAAGGTATAATCTCGTATAAGCATACTGTCGTTGCTTATACGAGATTTGCAGTTATTCAATAAAACCGACAACAGCCCCCCATTTGTCGCCAAAAGCTTTTCAACCATCTATGTATCTTTTCACATCTGAATCAGTATCCGAAGGACATCCCGACAAAATCGCAGACCAGATTAGTGATGCGCTACTTGATCAGTTCCTCGCTTATGACAGTAAAGCACACTGTGCAATAGAGTCATTCGTAACGACAGGTCAGGTGGTTCTCATGGGCGAAGTAACATCCGAGTCGTATATCGACCTGCAATCCGTAGCCCGCAAGACGATAAATCGCATAGGGTACACAAAATCCGAATACCAGTTTGACGGCAATTCATGCGGTATATTGTCTGCCATTCATGAACAGAGTGCCGACATAAACCGTGGTGTATCACGCACAGAAGAGGACGAACAGGGAGCCGGTGACCAAGGAATGATGTTCGGTTATGCCACCAACGAGACAGACCGTTACATACCTGTAACTCTCGATTTGGCACACCTGATAATGAAAACCCTTGCAGAGATACGGCGCGAGGGTAAGGAAATGACATATTTGCGTCCAGATTCCAAGTCGCAAGTAACGGTAGAATACAGTGACGACGGCATACCTCAACGCATAAACACCATCGTAGTATCTACACAACACGATGAGTTTGATGCCGATGAACCTATGCTTGAGCAAATACGCAAGGATGTAATAAACATACTCATGCCACGTGTCAAATCGCAACTAAAAGATGCGAAAACGCTCAATCTGTTCCATGACGACATAAAATATTTTGTCAATCCGACAGGTAAGTTTGTCATAGGAGGCCCGCATGGAGACACCGGCCTTACCGGACGTAAGATTATCGTAGACACATACGGTGGACGAGGTGCCCACGGAGGAGGAGCATTCTCCGGCAAGGATCCCTCAAAAGTGGATCGCTCGGCTGCCTATGCCGCGCGTTACGTAGCCAAGAATCTGGTGGCAGCGGGTGTGGCCGATGAGATACTCGTGCAGCTAAGTTATGCCATCGGAGTAGCGGAACCGGTCAGCATCTATGTCAACACATACGGTAAAAACAACACCTGTATGACAGACGGACAGATAGCGGAACGTCTGAAAGCTCTGTTCGACTTCCGTCCGAAAGCCATAGAGTGCACCCTGAAACTGCGCCAGCCGATATATCTCGAAACAGCCGCATACGGACATGTCGGACGCAAGCCGCACACGGTTAAGAAAACCTTCACCTCTGCATACCACGAGACAAAGGAAATGGATGTTGAGCTGTTCACATGGGAGAAACTGGACCTTGTGGAGAAATTCAGGAAAGAGTTTTTATAGAAACGACGTCACATGACCCTAAACGACACTATATACCGCGAATCATATCTCAAGGGCTCACCGTTCTTTCACGAGGAGATACCGGTATCCAAGTTAGGAGTATCAGGCGACCCCATCCCCTACTCCATAGCGAGTGATGACCTTATCACAATGGTACTGATATTGTGCATACTCGTGTCTATGGTCATGATAGCACGTTCGTGGCGGCTTATCCGCTTCCAAAACAAAAACATCTTTCGCACTCCGCGAGATAACTCAATAGAGATGCGCGAGACAGCAGACGAGACACACTATCAGATATATTTCTATCTGCAATCGGCTACACTTCTCGGACTGTTGGTATACTCTACACTCTCAACCTACGGCAACGGGTTCACATTAGACAACTATATCGTTCTCGGTATCTATTGTGCCACTTTCGCCACATACTACATACTGAAGGAGATACTGTTTGTTATAGTACACAGCGTATTCTTTAAAAAGGAACAACGTAAGCTCGACAACCTCTCCCGTCTATATATAATGACCGTCCAAGGCACGGCAATGCTTCCGCTGGTAATGCTTCACATATATTTCCGGCTAAGCATAGAAATCACAATAAAACTGCTGTTGCTTATCCTATTAGTGCTCTGTCTGTTGCACTTTTGGAAGGTATACAAAATTTTCTTTAGCAAGAAGAATGCGGTTATGCAGTTTTTTTTGTACCTTTGTACCCTTGAAGGTGTCCCCCTTGCACTATTGACCGGAATAACATTCGCAGTATCCATCTGCTTGACACGTAATATATAGGAAGAAACCAATGCTAAAAAAGATTCTGATATCACAACCACAACCCACCAGCGGTAAGTCTCCTTATTTTGACATAGCACAAGACTTCGGTGTGGAACTCGTATTCAGGCCTTTCATAAAAGTTGAAGGAATAACGCCACAAGAATTCCGCAAACAGAAGGTCAGCATCCCTGACTACACTGCTATTGTGTTCACATCACGCCATGCCATAGACCATTTCTTCCAGCTGACGAAAGAAATGCGCATCACGATGCCCGAAACAACAAAATATTTTTGTGTGACAGAGACAATAGCCCTCTATATACAGAAGTATGCCCCCTACCGTAAACGTAAGATTTTCTTTGGAGCCACAGGCAAGATTGACGACCTGTTGCCGGCAATGGTAAAGCATAAGACCGAGCGCTATCTCGTTCCGCTGAGCGATGTCGCAAACGATTCCATAACGCGTCTGCTTGATTCCAAGAACCTACAGCACACAGAATGTGTAATGTACCGTACGGTGAGCAACAACTTTACCGATGAAGAAAAAAAGACCTTTGACTACGATATGGCCATATTCTTTTCACCGGCAGGCATCAAAGCTCTTAAAGAAGATTTTCCGGACATGAAAGCCGGTGACCTGAAGATAGCTACTTTCGGACCGGCAACCGCAAAGGCTGCAAAAGAAGAGGGACTTATCGTCAACATAGAGGCACCTTCGGAGCGATACCCTTCTATGACAGGAGCCCTGCGCCACTTCCTGCAAGAGGAGGAAGACGAGTAAAGGGAGGACTGACACACCATAAAAATAACTGTTACGATTATGCCCCGTTTCCCAAAGTCCTGCCGCCTGTGCAGCCGCATACTGATAAACAAGCTCTTTGAGCCGGGCAACAGCCGTTCATTTACGGCCTATCCTATGCGTCTCATAGTCTACACACAAGAGGCGGATAACAGTCAGTTGCTCATATCGGTACCCAAACGTCTATTCCGCCATGCGGTAGACCGTAACCGTGTGAAGCGCCAGATACGTGAGGCATACCGTAACAATTCCGACATACTGACATTGCCCAATGGTTGTGGCGCTGTCATGGCCATAATATGGCTTGACGGACATCACCATACGAGCGTAAAGGTTACCGCCAAGGTGCGCAACCTACTACAAAGAGTATCAGAAAGCCTATGCGGACAATAGTTATCAGACTGCTGTTGCTACCAATACTATTCTACCAAAGATGCATCAGCCCGTTCACACCGCCCTCATGCCGTTTCACCCCTACATGCTCAGAATATGCCCGCCAAGCCATTCTGCGCCACGGGCCATTGCGTGGGATATGGCTTGCAATAAAACGTATCTTGCGTTGCAACCCATGGGGCGGATCCGGCTATGATCCGGTACCATAACCGCATTTTAGCGACAACAGAACAGAACAACGAAAACTAAAAAGAAACAAAATAACAAAACAAACGAAATATGCCCAACTTCATAGAAGAACTTAAATGGCGCGGCATGCTCGCTCAAATGATGCCAGGCGCCGAGGAACTGTTACAGAAAGAAATGGTCACAGCCTATCTTGGCACCGACCCGACAGCAGACTCACTGCACATAGGACACCTCTGTGGCATCATGATGCTGCGTCATCTGCAGCGTTGCGGCCATAAACCTATAATCCTTGTAGGAGGCGCTACCGGTATGATAGGAGACCCGTCCGGCAAGTCGCAGGAGCGTAATCTGCTTGATGCAGAAACCCTTTATCATAATCAGGAATGCATAAAGGCGCAGGTTGCCAAATTTCTTGACTTCGAGGCAGAGGGAGCCAATGCAGCCGAGATGGTGAACAACTACGACTGGATGAAAGATTTCACATTCCTTGACTTCGCCCGCACAGTAGGAAAACATATTACCGTAAACTATATGATGGCCAAAGACTCTGTTCAACAGCGTCTTAACGGTACGGCACGTGACGGTCTGTCTTTCACGGAATTTACCTATCAATTACTGCAAGGGTATGACTTCCTGCATCTATTCCAGACAAAGAACTGTAAGATGCAGTTGGGGGGCAACGACCAATGGGGCAATATGACTACAGGAACAGAACTGATACGCCGCACACTTGGAAACGATGTAGAGGCATACGCCCTAACATGTCCGTTGATAACAAAAGCCGATGGCAAGAAGTTCGGAAAAACAGAGAGCGGCAATATATGGCTTGATCCAGCTCGCACATCACCTTACAAATTCTACCAGTTCTGGCTGAACGTAAGCGATGATGATGCTGAGAAATACATAAAGATATTCACATCGCTCGATAAAGCTACCATAGATGCACTCGTAGAAGAACACAAACAAGATCCGGGACGCCGCACATTACAAAAGCGCCTGGCACAAGAGGTAACAGTAATGGTACACTCACAGAATGACTACGAGGCAGCAGTGGAAGCCAGCGGCATACTGTTTGGCAAGAGTACCAAAGAGAGTTTGGAGAAACTCGACGAGCAGACTTTCCTCGATGTATTTGAGGGTGTGGAGAAATTCACCGTCTCTGCCGATCAGTTGAACCAACCGGCAATAGAGATTCTCACCGCCGACAACTGCAGGGTATTCCCATCAAAGGGCGAGATGCGCAAAATGGTGCAGGGGGGAGGCGTCTCTATAAATAAAGAGAAGCTTACCGACCAGAACCGTATAATCACAACGGCAGACCTCATCGGCGGTAAGTACATCCTCGCCCAACGCGGCAAGAAGAACTACTACCTTATAACCGTAAAGTAGTATCATTCTGCTGACAGGCACCTAAAGAGACAAAAAAACTCTGAAAAATTTGGTTATGTGAGATTTTTTCACTAACTTTGCATCGCTTTCTGCAATCTATGGTTGCAATACAGGAAAGTCATAACAATAATGATTGTCGTATGGTGTAACGGTAGCACAACAGGTTTTGGTTCTGTTTGTCGTGGTTCGAATCCGCGTACGACAACATAAAACATCCCAACTGTTAGTTAACAGTTGGGATGTTTTATATATGTATCCATTACCTCAATAAGGAAATGAAAACCTGACAGCCTTTTACTGCACTGTCAATGTAAACATCTCCATCCGAAATGCCATATCCGGAAAAGCGGTTCACACAAAGCCTCCTCAGGATAGTATCTCACCAGTCGCATGACACGATTCAACTTCCATAGGCCATGTTTAACGGTACCACCATGCTTCATCTCGACATCACGACTATCGTAATGACCGAAATTGCCGCCGGACATTATATCGTCAAGCAACTGACGGCCACGCCTCTCGTCTGGAGGACATAACAG
>CAZRGO010000010.1:0-83553 GCA_964599665.1 uncultured Prevotella sp. | reverse complement strand
GTTTATCCCCGGTGTTATGTATGAAGCATGACGCCGGGGATACTTTTTTGTGTGTATGCGACGGAAACGTTAAGTGATATGTTATTCAATGCTGCCGCCAAGGAGCGTCTGAACGAGTATGTCTCAGGGCAAGAAAGCGCCCGGAATGCTGAGACCACAGAAGCCCCCAAAAAGAGGCGGGAGTATAAAAAGGATGATTATGTAGAGTTTCTTGACGAGGACGGCAACATTGTATATGGCGTGATAGCCCAAGAGCCGAATACAGATAATGGCGATATTGTTTGGGTTGATTATTATAAGACCCCGGAACGGGATGGTAGACCATACCGTATGAATGCGTTGGAGCGTGGTGCATTCGACGGCATGATTGTTGAGCCGGGTGAGAGTGACAGTGTGGATGTGGCGGATAGCACGGCGAATAAAAAAGAAATAGAAGATAATGAGACGGATCAACCTATGCCGATGGTTAAGGTGAAAGGGAAAATGAAACCTGACTGGAACAATGTTTCCCCTGTCCGTGCTCATGCCTATTTGTATAATGAGCGTGGGTTGAGTCGTGAAAATGCTGATGCCTTTGTGGAAAACAATCGTAAAGCTGCGGAGAGTGAACTGAAGAAACTGCGTAAGAAACAACCGAAGATGGGTACTGACCTTGATGAGTTTGAGGAGAATGTGGCCAATTGGAAACGTAAAGTGACGGAAGCCCAGTCACAAGCGGATTATTGGCAACAGGTAAAGGATGAGCAACGGAGAATCACTGCCGCCGAGGTGCGGGCACGTGAGGCTGTGATCCAAAAACAGGCAGCTATTGAGGAAGAGCAACGGCAGGAGGAAGAATTGCGTAAGCGTGAGGAGCAGGCAAAGATTGGCAGTCATAATGTGTCACCGCAGATTAGAGAGAAATGGAACGCCGCCCCCAAGGTTGATGGAGCGAGGAATGAAATAACTCTTGCCAATGGTGAGCGTGTGGCAGGCAGGTATGTTCTTGTTGAGAGCGGTGTGGCTACACCAAGTCATAATCCTAAAATGGAGTTCGCCCGTAATGATGGATTCCCCGTAGATGAGAATGGTAATACGGTGAACGACCGTGACTACGAGCGTGACAAGGATGCCCAGTCGGTTACCCGTCAGATAGCCGGGGACTATGACAGCCGAGCATTGCAGAGTCCTGTTGTTGTAAGCAATGATGGCGTTGTGTTGTCGGGGAACGGGCGAACGATGGCCGGAGAGTTGGCCGCAAAGAACAGTACTGACGGTGCATATATAGAGCATTTGAAGAAATATGGCGGTCAGTTTGGCTTTACCTCCGAGCAGGTGGAAAGCATGTCGCATCCGAGGGTGTTGTTTGTTCCTGATGATACTATGCCTTACACTGCTGACACTTTCGCCAAATTTAATCAGCAGGAGATGAAAAGCCAGTCAAAAACCGAACAGGCTGTCAAGTTGGGTAAGATAGTTGATGACGGCACTTTCAGCAGGATAATAAAGACTATCAACGGTTATGATACACTTGGTGATTTCTATGGGGACACGACATCGGCGACTAATGCCATAAATGAATTGGTAAAGTCCGGTGCTATAAGCCAAGCCCAGTATGCGGAGATGTTTGATGGTGACACTATCTCCTCCCAAGGCAAGGAAATGCTTGAGAATATGCTTATAGGCAAGGCTTTTGATGGTAATCCTGATGCCGTTCGTGAGATTACTTCTTACAAGAGTGTAAGGCAAAGCATAATCAGTGCGTTGACAGAGATAAGCAACAACATGATGTTGGGCGATGAATACAGTCTTGAGAGTGAATTATCGCAGGCGATAGACCTTGTATATCAAGCGCGGCAGGCGGGATATAAGGCCGGTGAGCGTGTTAGTGGCTATGCGAGACAACTAAACATCTTCCCATTTGATGAGGGGGAGAGTGTCGCGGACTATCGTAATGCCACAATCCTGATGCTCTCTGACGTGTTGAATGATAACCGTGTGACAAGGCTGAAAAAAGTTCTTGCCGTCTATAATCACCAAGCGCAAGACAGTGCCGGCGGTCAGATGGATTTGTTTACGGGTGACGTTAAGAGTAAAGAAGATATATTGAATACTGTAAAAACATTATTAGACAATGGAACAGAAGAAGAACAGCGGTCAGCAGTCAGCGCGGCCGTCGAACAACGAAAAGCGGCAAGCGTTCAACAGGATGGCGTTGCTGGCAATGTCAATACAGAAGGCGGAATAGATGGAAAAAAAACTTTGACAGATGTTATTAACACCCTATACACAAGTGGAAAAGAAGTAGCGTCTAAATTATTTAGTATGAAATTCTTTGATGTTGCTGAGACTCCAAAGTTTATGCATGGCCTTGGTTTAAGTGGCGACAGGTTCACTATTCGATATGGTGTTATTGCCAGACATTTTGGAAAGGATAAGGAACACACTTTCCCACAAGAGATATGGGAGCACTTGCCGAAAGCATTGCTCAATCCTTTTGCTATCACAAAATATTATGAAGATACCAACAAGCAGAAACAAAAAGGATATAGACTGTATACAACTTTGCAACTCGCTAATGGTTCTTATGTCGTAGTGAGTGCAACAGTGAAGAATGCTGGGCGTAATATAGATGTGAATGCCATTAACACTATATTCGGTCGTAGTGCCCTGTCAGACATTCATGATGAACTGATATATACATCAGAAACGATTACTCCCGAGCAACAGTCACTTCTCAATGGGAACAATCCCCATCAATATACTGCCGAACGGGAGCTATCAGGCAACAAAGGTAAACAAAATTCTGCACCCGACCAAGAGAAAGGTGAAAAAAATGCTTCTCTTGCCATTGCTGAGTCTGAAACGGCTCTAAATCCGACTTCCGGTCAAAAGGAAGCCGGCAACTACAAGAAAGGGCATGTCAAGATAGACGGTTTTGACATCAGTATCGAAAATCCGAAAGGCAGTGAGCGTAACGGCACAGGTGCCGACGGTAAGCCTTGGAGTGTCACCATGAACAACACCTACGGCTATATCCGCCGAACTGAGGGCTTAGACGGTGACCATATAGACGTGTTCCTGTCAGATGATTTGGACAATTGGAATGGGACCGTCTATGTTGTTGACCAGGTGAATGCGGACGGTGGGTTTGATGAGCATAAGGTTATGTATGGCTTCAATTCTGAAGAGGAAGCCCGTGCCGCCTATCTCTCCAACTATTCGGATGGTTGGCAAGGTTTGGGTTCTATCACAGGTGTCCCCAAAGATGAGTTCAGAAAGTGGATTGACAGCAGTCACCGCAAGACAAAGGCTTTTGCGGATTATAAGAGTGTGAAAGCCGTAGATGGGAAAGAGCGTGATGGCGAAAAGCTCCAGAAAATATCTCAGGATAGCGATACGGCAGCGTTGGCCTCTTCTGATGTTGCGCTTCGTGACGCGCTTGTCGGCCGACTGAGAGATAGCGGCATAGAGGTTGTGACGGATGTGGATGAGGGACAGCGTGTGTTGGATGAGGCGAATAGTAAGGTGCGGGCAAGAAAAAGAGCACTTGAGACCGTCTCCTCCCTTAATGAACAAGGGTATCAACAAACCGTCATCTCAAGTGCTGATGGTGCAAAGGTACTAAAAAATCTTGATAAACTATCATCTGAGTATGAAAAATCAGAAAAAACCAAGGAAAAAACTTTCATTGGTTCTGTTGCCAAGGCACTTGGAGCTAAGCGCCATAACAGTATGAGCGAGTATGCAACGTTTGAGACAAAGAATGGTAGAATAGTAACAATACGCCTTGCCGACCATAATGCGAGGGTGTCTAACTTTGACAACCGTGAAGAATTGGATGGTATAAGCATTGTGGTAAGCCCTAAAAAGAATGATGGTATAATAAATGATGGAGAAGCCCATGTAGTTGAATACTACTATGATGCTATCAAGTTGCGTAGGGCTAATGGTAATCCTTTGGCTGATATTGTGCGCTCTATACAGCAGGCGTTGTATAGTGGTGAGTTTACTGACACAACCGGTCTTGGTGTGAGGCAGGAGGTAAACCGTGATGATGTTAAAGTTCGTGAACAGAGTGATAATGTCCGTTATTTCCGCACTTCCGGCGGCGAGGCCTACGGCTTTGTCAAGGGCGGTAAGATTTATATTGACCCAAGGATAGCGATGTCTGACACGCCGATACATGAGTATGCGCACTTATGGGCGGAGGCTCTTCGTCATGGCAACGTGGAGGAGTGGAGGCGTGTCGTTGAGTTGATGAGGGGTACTTCAGTTTGGGAGAAAGTGAAGAGTGATTATCCGGAGTTGGTGACGGATGACGAGATAGCCGATGAGGTGATAGCCCAATACAGCGGAAAGCGTGGTGCCGAGCGCTTGCGTAAGGCTCAGGAGGAGGCTTTGAGTGGTGATGGCGATGTTATGGAGAAGGCAGCTGCCGTTAGTGCGATTGAGCGTGTGAAGGAAGCTCTTGGCAGGTTTTGGCATGATGTGGCGGACTTTCTCCATATTCGTTATGACAGTGCCGAGGATGTAGCCGACAGGGTATTGAAAGACCTGTTGGATGGTGTTAACCCTAATATCGAGGCGGGTAAGAGCCGGCAGATGTCTGCCGTCAAAGGTGGCGAGAATGAAAAAAATGTATCTTCTACAAGCTCCCTTGTGTCTGATGAAGCGGAAAGCTCCGATGATTTAATGAGGGTAGGCACAGGTGAGCAAAGTGATGATGATGTTTCTTTGGCTAATGACCCTTGGCAAAAGATGTGGGGTGAGAGTTTCAGGACAAAGAAACAGA
Source organism: uncultured Prevotella sp. (assembly GCA_964599665.1). Classification (GTDB taxonomy): domain Bacteria; phylum Bacteroidota; class Bacteroidia; order Bacteroidales; family Bacteroidaceae; genus Prevotella. Next base: position 78,779 of record CAZRGO010000010.1, on the reverse strand, counting down.
AAAAGGCCTTTGCGGAACGTGAGCGCAGGAATATGTCGGAGCATGTCAAGAAATTGGTCGAGAGGCTTCATCTTGACAATGTGGATATTATAACGGACTCTTCTTCTTTGAGCGGCAAGCGTGCCCGGGCTAAAGGCTTTTACAATAAGAAAACCGGTAAAATAACGATAGTGTTGTCCAACCATTCAAGCATAGCAGATATAGAACAGACATTGTTGCATGAGGCCGTGGCGCACTATGGCTTACGGCAGCTATTCGGTAAGCAGTTTGATACGTTCCTCGACAATGTATATGCGTCTGCAGACGAGAGTATACGCAGGAAGATAGCGGAGATGGCCGCCAAGAATGGTTGGGATTTCAGAACGGCGACAGAGGAATATCTTGCATCGTTGGCTGAGGATACGAACTTTGAGGATATGAATGCCTCATGGTGGCGTGATATAAAACGCTGGTTTATGGATTTCTTGCATGATATAGGTTTTAGCGGTTATTCTGATTTGGGATTGGAATTGTCGGATAATGAGTTGCGTTATATTCTTTGGCGCAGTTATGAGAATCTTGCAGAGCCAGGGCGCTACCGCAGCATATTGGGTGAGGGCGCCGATGTGGCGATGCAGGATAAACTGAAAGTGGATAATTATGCAGAGTCTGTTGATGAAGGTACAAAGGTTGCCGAAGAGATAGTTATGCGTGATGTGAATGAGCTGTTCAATGAGGAGTTGGCAGGACTGACAGAGGAGAACTCGGACAATGTGATGTTGTCGCTTGGCCGTCCATCGGCTGTGTTGCGTGCCGCAGGCGTTACGGACATGCCGATGAAACTTTATGGTAACAAGGTCATCAAGAAAATGAAGAAGCACGGCTTCAAACTTGACGAGCTTCGTGACCTGCCTCGTGCCGTGGCCAATCCCATTGCCGTGTTTAAGAATTATGGGAAAGAGGGCAACCGCTCCGTACTGACGGAGCTTCAAACCGAACATGGCAACTTCTTAGTAACGTTATCTGTTGGCAAGGGAAATGATATAGATTTCAATATTGTCACTTCCGTATTCGGGAAAGGTAAAGACAACATCGTGGATTGGATTAACAATGGCTTTGCTACTTATATCAATAAACAAAAAACTCTCGATTACCTGCATCACTCCGCCCTCAAAGCGGTAACCTCAGATAATCGAGAGGAAGAAAAAGCCCCTGACAACTTACGCATTTCCGCACCAATCGCAGAGATACAAAGCAATCAAGAACTTGATTCTGCCGCAAAGGTAATAGAAAATTTTGAAAATCCAAGTATATTTGATGAAAAAAATGATGATAGTGATGTGCTTTTCCGTGATGGTGACTTTAGCGAGCGTGACAGGGTAACGGCACGTGATGAGTATGAAAGAATGTTAAGTAGCGGCCGATATCAGTTTATTGAGGCCGTGCAAGATTCTATGATGGGATTGAAAGCACTATACCAATCAGTTCTTGGTAAGGAGACACATATAGAGGATGTTGCTGGATTTGAAAATGCCTATCTTTATGAGAATCGCATGAGCAGCACAAATGCCGCAGAGCAGTCGGAATATTATGTGAAATACATGAAGCCACTGATAGATGAAGTAAACAACATTATTAAACAGAGCGGAGCAAGACGCAATTCTGAAATAGAGGAAGAGCGCCGTATATTGACAGACTACCTTATAGCAAAACATGGCCTTGAACGCAATGAATATATGCGTGAACAGGCAAAACAAAATGGCGAGGATACAGAAAGGGATTTTGCCGGTCTTACCGCACTTACAGGTATGGATGATTGGCAGTCCGCAGAAGCTGAAGCGCAGCGAATGGTCAATGAGTACGAGGCGGAATATAAAACAGACAGCCTGTGGAATGCTATAAATGATGCGACAAAAGGCACATTGTATAAAATGTACCTTGGTGGCATTCTGAGTAAGGAACATTACGAAGAGATACGTGATATGTATAAATACTATGTTCCACTTCGCGGATGGGATGAAACTACGAGTGATGAGGTGTATGGATATATGACAAGTAAGGATGGTCCTCTTGTTGGTTCAATCATGAAAACAGCCAAGGGACGTAACAGTAAGGCGGACGACCCTATTGCAACCATCGCCATGATGGCTGATGATGGTATAAGGCAGTCGAACCGTAACATCATGAAGCAACATTTTCTAAATTTCGTTCTTAATAATCCGAGTGATGTTGTCTCGGTTAATGACTTATGGCTCAAATATGATGATGTTACAGACGAGTGGGTGCCTGTATTCCCAGATATAAATCCCAATGACAGTCTGGAGGAAGTTGAACACAAGGTTAATCAGTTTGAGGAGGATATGAAAAGACTGAGTGAGCAGAATCCGGATAAGTATAAACGAGGAGATGACGCAAAGCAGATACCATATAAGGTTGTCCGTGGAAATTTGAAAGAGCATCAGGTGCTTGTAAAACGTAATGGAAGAACGTACGTATTGACTATTAATGGTAATCCGAGAGCAGCACAGGCATTGAACGGACTGACAAATCCCGATGTGGAGACCGGTGGCGTGGTTGGAAACTTCCTTAAAGGTGCTGAATATGTCAACCGTCAGTTGAGTGCATTCTATACGACACGTAATCCTGACTTCGTGGCCGGCAACTTTCTGCGTGACATGTTATACTCAAATTGTATGACATGGGTAAAAGAAAGTCCACGTTATGCCATGAGGTTCCATAAAAACTTCGGACGTTTTAATCCTGCCGTAATGCGTTATCTTCTTGGTAAATGGGAAAATGGCACGTTGTCAGACGCAGGCATTGAAAGTATGTTTTATCAGTTTATGAAGAACGGCGGTGAAACCGGATATACAAATGTAAAAGATATAGAGGGGCATAAAAAAGCCGTAATATCAGAATTAAAGAAACATGGAATTGGCCGAGAAGCATGGGGTTTGCTTGAAGAACAGTTCGACCTGATGAACAGAGCTGTAGAGAACTGTGCCCGCTTTGCCGCTTTCGTTACCTCCCGTGAGATGGGACGTGGCGTAGACCGTTCGATATGGGATGCCAAGGAGATTAGTGTGAATTTCAATAAAAAGGGTAGTGGCGGTAAAATGTTAGATGCGGCAGGCCAGACCTTTGCCGGAAAAGCCGGTGCATATTTAGGCGGTTCAGGAAGATTGCTTTTCTTGCATGATATAGGTTTTAGCGGTTATTCTGGTGCAGGCGACATTAGTCACTTGCACTTTTTTTATATCCGTTTCTTTATGTCATGAAAAAGTTGTACCTTTGCAGGTGTTATGAAGATAGGATTATTCGGCGGTTCTTTTAATCCGCCGCACAACGGCCATCTGGCAATAGGGCGTACAATGCTCAAGGAGCTGTGTCTTGACGAGGTGTGGTATATGGTTTCGCCTCAGAATCCGCTTAAAAAGTCAGCGGATCTGATGGATGAGCAGTTTCGCTTTGCTATGGTTCGTGAGGCCTTAAGGAATGAGGACGGACTGCGTGCCGTTGATTATGAGTTTTCTCTGTCTCGCCCGTCATATACATGGAATACCTTACAGTGTCTGCATCGTGATTTTCCTAATGATGAATTTGTATTGATAATAGGCGGTGATAATTGGGAACATTTCCATTGTTGGGCTCATCACGACGACATTCTTGCCACACATCATATAGCCGTTTTTCCACGTGAAGGTGCAGTCGTGCCCGAAACGTTGCCCTCTAACGTCACTTTTGTGCGTGTACCATTGATAAATATTACCAGCACCATGTTGCGTGCAATGTTACGTCGTGGCGAGGATCTATCGTCTTATGTGCCATGTCATGTTGCTGAAATGTTGCATGCACGTTTCGATAAATTAGGATACGACTTCAAAAATAATTGCGATTTATACTATAATTAATATAAACGACTTACTTAAATATTCATATAGTTATTAATATTATTCTCTATTTTAGAAAAATTAAGTGTAATACTGATACAAGGTAAAAGAATTATGGCTATCTTTGCGGCAGCATTAAGATAATGGTATTGTATAATTTAAAAGTAAGTATTTATGAAAAGACTGTTTTTTATGGCTGCTTTTGCCGTTATTTTTTCTTTTTTGCAAAAGGCAGAAGCCTGTACCGGTATCACACTGAAAACAACCAATGGTTGTACTGTTACAGCACGTACCATTGAGTGGGCAGGCAATGACATTGGAAGTAAATACACTATCGTTCCACGTGGGTATCGCCAACGTTCGCTCACACCCGACGGAGAAAAGAACGGCATGGAGTTTACGGCCCGCTACGGCTATATAGGTCTTGCAGTAGAACAGTCAGACTATGTCGTTGAGGGAATCAATGAGGCAGGACTTGCCGCGGGCTTGTTTTATTTCCCGGACTATGGAGAGTACGAACCTTATGTAGAAGCAGAGAGAGAACACACGGTAAGCGACTTCCAGCTTGTTTCATGGATACTGAGCAACTTCAAGTCTATCGACGAGATGCAACAAGCCATCAAGGATATACATGTCGTAGCCACAGACTCTCGTGCCTCCACCGTCCACTGGCGCATTACAGAACAGAGCGGCCGTCAGGTGGTACTTGAGATTGTAAACCGTACTCCCAAGTTCTATGAGAACACTCTTGGGGTGCTTACCAACTCTCCAAACTTCGACTGGCATCTGACAAACCTCAACAACTACACCAACCTTTCAGCCGGACCTATCAAAACGCGCAAAGTGGGTGATATAACCCTTACGGCTTTTGGCGGCGGCGGTGGCCTGCATGGCATACCGGGCGACATGACACCTCCATCTCGTTTTATCCGTGCAGCCTTCTTTCAGGCGACAGCACCCAAGTTTGATAATACCCGGAAGACCGTTGAGCAGGCCTTTCATATCCTCAACAACTTTGACATACCGACGGGCATACAGTTTACGGAGGGACAGCCAGTGCCCGACATTCCGAGTGCAACACAGTGGACGGTGGCAACAGATCTTGTTAACCGTTGCATCTACTACCGCACCATGTATAACAGTTCCATACGCTGTTTCGACCTGAATACTATAGACTTCGGCAAGGTAAAGCATCAGTCGGCGCCGTTGGATGAGGTGAAAGTGCAACCGGTGGAAATGATGAAAGTTAAGTGATTAAACGCATACAAGCGTAAACAAGGCAAAGGACTGACTGCATCATGATTGAAACTGTCATGTCAGGATATAGCAATCTGAAACTATAAAGGGTTAAGGGTAATGTCGATTGCCTTACTTTTGGTTATATTATAATATGATGTAAGTCATTTTCGTGGCCTCCGTTATCGTATATCTTACGATAACAGAGGCTTGTTTTATATCGTAAAACCTACGAAATGTAATGCTTTGATGTTAAAAAAGTTGTTTTTGCGAAAATAATTTGCTTTTTGTTTGTGTGGCTCATGGAAAATTGTTACTTTTGCAACAGAGATTGAATGCAGACCATTCAACAGACAGATAGTCTTCTAACCTTAAATCCTAAATTAAAGATGGTGAATCCATACGTTTCGGTCGATTGTGTCCTTTTGGGCTTTGACGGCGAGCAACTTAATGTCTTGCTTGTCAGACAGAGCGGCGAGGACGGTATGGATAGCACGGGAGCCTATAAACTTCCCGGTAGCCTTATAAATATGGATGAGGATCTTGACGATGCGGCGCGGCGTGTGCTGAAACAGCTCACGGGGCTGTCGCAGGTCAATATGACGCAGTTTCGTGCCTTTGGCGGTGCCGACCGTCTTGCCTTTGGCGGCGATGCTATATGGCTTCAGCGTTTCCACAAGTTGGACAAGCAGTTGGAGCGTATCGTCACCATAGCCTATCTCTCTCTGCTTCGCATCGACCGGCGCATGGAGAAGTTGCAGGGCGGCTACGAGGCGCAGTGGGTGGCTATCGGCAATCTGCCCCATTTGGCTTTTGACCATGAGGAAATCGTTCGCACTGCCGTTAAGGAGGTGGGGCGCATGGCCCGCCTTACGCCAACGATATTGTTCGACCTGCTTCCGCGAAAGTTCACAGCCATGCAGTTGCGCCTTGTCATGCAGAATGTGGCCGGCATGAATACCGACATTAAGAATTTCCACAAGAAACTGGCACAAATGCCCTATGTCGTTGCTCTAGACGAGAAAGAGAAGGGGGTTAACCACCGTGCCGCGCGCTACTATAAGTTCAAGAAAGTCAAGGGCTATGAGTAGTCGTGTGACGGGTGCGGAGCCATGCTGCTGTAAAGGCATTGACATTACATGGTAATCGCACTGCAATCGTGTCGTAATCGCATTGCGATTATAACGTACTGAAAAAGAGTGCTGTTGCAGTGCGGATAAAATGTCTCGAAAATAACGGTGCCTGTATATGCCGATTGCTTTCAGGCGTCTATGTGATAAAAAACAAACAATAGTAAATTATGAGAAAGATACTTTTAGGCTATGACATCGGTACATCTTCAGTGAAGGCGTCGCTGGTAGATGCACAGACAGGACAGACGGTGGCTTCCGCTCAATATCCCGACAGCGAGGCTCCCATAAAAACATTGCAGGCTGGATGGGCCGAGCAGGAACCGCAGATGTGGTGGGACGAACTGAAACAGGCTACCGCCCGTGTGGCGGAGAAAGCCGGCGGCTCATTGCACGATGTTGCGGCAATAGGCATCTCTTATCAGATGCACGGTCTGGTGTGTGTGGACAAAGATGGCAATGCTCTCCGCCCCTCCATTATATGGTGTGACGGCCGTGCCGTGCCTTATGGCAACAGCGCTTTTGACGGTATAGGCCACGACAAGTGCCTGAGTCATCTGCTCAACTCTCCAGGCAACTTTACCGCTGCCAAGCTGGCTTGGGTGAAGGAGAACGAGCCGGAGTTGTTTGCAAAGATAGATAAGATAATGCTTCCGGGCGACTATATAGCCATGCGCCTTAGCGGTGGTGCCAAGCAGACGACCGTTTCCGGCCTGTCAGAGGGCATGTTCTGGGATTTCAAGAACAACGAGGTGAGCAAGGACATCATGGACTTCTATGGTTTCGGCGACGACATGATTGCCGACATTGTGCCGACGTTCTCCGTGCAGTCACGTGTATGCGGAGCGGTGGCCGAGGAGTTGGGACTGAAAGAGGGTACGCCTATAAGCTACCGTGGTGGCGATCAGCCCAATAACGCATTGTCATTGAACGTTATGAAACCCGGCGAGATAGCCGCTACGGGCGGTACATCGGGTGTAGTGTATGGCGTTTTGGGCGAGGTGAACTATGACAAGCTGAGCCGTGTGAATACATTTGCCCACGTAAACCATCTGCAACCCGATACACGTCTTGGCGTGTTGCTGTGCATTAACGGTACGGGCATACTCAACGCATGGATGAAACGCACCGTGGCTCCGGAGAATATATCATACGCAGAGATGAACGAACTGGCCGAGTCGGTACCTGTTGGGGCTGAGGGACTGTCAGTAATACCGTTTGGCAATGGTGCCGAGCGTGTGCTGCAGAATGAGAATCCCGGTGCTTCCGTGCATGGCATAAACTTCAACATACACACCAAGGCACACATGCTCAGAGCCGCTCAGGAGGGTATAGCGTTCTCTTTCGCCTACGGCATAGAGATAATGCTGCAGATGGGCATGGAGATAAAGACTATAAAGGCGGGGCATGCCAATCTGTTCCTGTCGCCGTTGTTCCGTCGCACGCTTGCGGCTGTTACCGGAGCCACCATAGAACTCTACGAGACTGACGGCTCTGTAGGTGCCGCGTATGGTGCGGGCATAGGCGCAGGCATATACAAGGATTCCGATGATGCCTTCAAGACGCTTAAGAAAATATCTACCGAGGCTCCGGTAAGTGACACTGAGGCTTACAGAGAGGCATACGAACTGTGGAAGAAAAGACTGCAGTAATATGAGGCGGCATGCCGCATAAGGCAACAAAAACATTACAAAAGAACAAAAATATTCATTACTTAAATCAACAAAAACTATGGCAAAAGAGTATTTTCCAGAGATTAAGAAGGTTCAGTATGAGGGACCTGAGTCAAAGAACCCAATGGCATTCCATTACTATGACGCAGAGCGTGTAGTGGCAGGCAAGAAGATGAAGGACTGGATGCGTTTCGCTATGGCATGGTGGCATACACTGTGTGCGGAGGGCGGCGACCAGTTTGGCGGTGCTACCAAGTCGTTCCCTTGGAATCAGGGTACTGATGCCGTTGAGATAGCAAAGCAGAAGGCTGACGCTGGTTTCGAGATCATGCAGAAGCTCGGCATGCCTTACTATTGCTTCCACGATGTAGACCTCGTTAGTGAGGGTTCTTCTGTAGAGGAGTATGAGGCTAATCTCGCCGCTATCACAGACTATCTGAAGCAGAAAATGGACGAGACAGGCATCAAACTGTTGTGGTCTACCGCCAATGTCTTCGGCAACGGCCGCTACATGAACGGTGCTTCCACCAACCCGGACTTTGACGTTGTGGCTCGTGCTATCGTGCAGATTAAGAACGCTATCGACGCAGGTATTAAGTTAGGCGCGGAGAATTACGTGTTCTGGGGAGGCCGTGAGGGATATATGTCTCTTCTCAATACCGACCAGAAGCGTGAGAAGGAGCACATGGCTACAATGTTGCGCATGGCGCGTGACTATGCACGCAGCAAGGGATTCCAGGGTACTTTCCTTATAGAGCCAAAGCCAATGGAGCCGTCAAAGCACCAGTATGACGTAGACACCGAGACCGTTATCGGTTTCCTCAAGGCTCACGGTCTGGACAAAGACTTTAAGGTTAACATCGAGGTGAACCACGCTACACTCGCAGGCCATACCTTCGAGCATGAGTTGGCTTGTGCCGTTGATGCCGGTATGCTTGGCTCTATCGACGCTAACCGCGGTGACTATCAGAACGGTTGGGACACAGACCAGTTCCCTATAGACAACTATGAGCTGACACAGGCATGGATGCAGATAGTACGTAACGGTGGCCTTGGCACCGGTGGCACTAACTTCGACTCAAAGACACGCCGCAACTCTACCGACCTTGAGGACATCTTCATCGCACACATCAGCGGTATGGACGCTTGTGCACGTGCTCTTCTCAACGCTGTTGAGATTATGGAGAACTCTCCTATCCCTGCAATGCTCAAGGAGCGTTACGCTTCTTTTGACAGCGGCATAGGCAAAGACTTCGAGGATGGCAAACTCACTTTGGAGCAGGCATACGAGTATGGCAAGAAGGTTGGCGAGCCTAAGCAGACTTCAGGCAAGCAAGAACTCTACGAGGCCATCGTAGCTCTCTATGCGAAGTAAATGTCAAAATAAAATTATTAAGATTCTTTTTAAGTCGGAGAAGCCTGATTCGCTTTTCCGACTTTTTTAATTAAAGCATACTAAGATGCATACTATGATTTATTAAACAATCATTGCATGGTTTGTTTGTGTTAATGTTTGTAAAAATAATGGGCGTTTCCTTGTAAAAAATAAGTGTTTTTTATATTTTTGCAAAAATACCAATATTTACAACTTATTGACCTAATATTCAACAATAATATATATATATATATCATGACTAACTATCTTACAACAATGCTGTTTGCCTTATGTATGGTAATGGCAGGCAACGCCTTTGCGCAGGTAACGCCTTTTATAGAGAAAGGGAAATCTTGGCATCTGCGGTTCTACTCTCTCTATTCCATGGAGATGGGGAATATAATACTTAACGGGCCGGATGCTGACTATGACTGCGTATTCACCGATGATTGCGATGTGACGTTTAATGGCGTTAAGTATCAAAGGCTGACGTATAAGAACGTGAAGTCTGAGAATTTTACTGCCTTGTTTGAGGATGGTGGGATTGTCGCTATATTGCGTGAGGACAATGGTAGGGTGTATCAATATAATCCGGACAATGACCGTGAGGTGCTTCTGTATGACTTCACTCTTAATGAGGGCGATGAGTTTGAGTTGGAACGCCTGAATGGGAGCGGGACATATCAGTGCAAGGTGGAGGAAGTGTCGTATGTAGAATATAATGGCCAAAGGCTTAAAAGTATTCTCTTTACCTCCAGATATTCCGGTGCATACGATGATGAGGAGCCCGTCAGGACAAGATGGACGGAATGTATTGGTGGAGATATTCCGGTGTGTCAGCCTGCGGTAGATAATGAACTGGTATTAGACGGGGGAGTTACTTGTGTTGCATATATAACGTATGCGGACTATACCTATATTCCTGTCCCTATTGATTGTACATGGGTTAAGGGGTGCCAACTGACGGTGGACGAGGATGCACCGCATGGTACCGTGCCAGAGGGGCAGTATGTGCGTGATGACCTGAAGTATGAGTTGACTGGCGACAATATGCTGCATGTATATGGGACGATGTGGACAAGTTGCAGTCCTAATCAGTATCTGTATCTTGTAGGCCGGCAGCCTGCCCCAGATGTTTGCCAGTTTGCATTTGAGAAAGTTGTGATTGAGCCGGAAGTGGACAGTCAGGAGGCTCATTATGTAGATCTGTATTTCGAGGACGGCTTGTTGTTTGATGGCAACATGACAGTCTTTGTCATAGACAGTGAGGGCGAGCACCGCGTGCTAAAGGCTGGAACGTCCGTCTCCGCCGTTGGACAGGACGTAGAGAAACGGCATGTTTATGATATTGCCGGCAAGAGAGTCCTTAATGTTAAAGGTGGGAATGTCTATATTCAGAATGGCAGGAAGTTTTTGAAGAAGTAAATGTAAGAGGTTAAAATACAAAGTAAGAAGGAAGAAGTGTGATTACGTTTTGTAGCTTGGGCAGTTTGTTTGTGGCTTCTGCGTAAGTGGTTTGTCAGGTAATCACACTTTTTCCTTTTCAATTATCCATAGGCGTAGGAAACGGTCGTACACCTGATAGAAGCTGTTGTTTAGGGTTGTGAGATCGCGGTTGAGAATATCTTCGCCGCTGTCTGTACCATACTGGAGGTCATGGTGTATTTTGGGGTGGAGCGCTTCTACATCACAGCTCCTTCTGTCGCAATGGCCCTCAGCTGTTGCTTGTTATAAAATCCTTATAAATGAGTATTGCGGTGTAATGGAAAAAACCGTAACTTTGCATCCGGAAATTAAAACAATAGGCATGATGAAGAAAATACTTGACGCTGCAATCGCGGCACTTGCGACATTAATGTTGCCTGCTTGTACGCAGGATAATGTTCACGCCCCGGAGCCGGAAATAATAATAGTGGAGAAGGAAACGGATGAACCTGCTAAGGAAGAGTTTCAGAACACCTTCGTTTATGAAGGACAACTGACATCCGAGGTGCCCAGTATGTCGGCATTAATGGCTCCTGTTACGTCTGCTGACGTGCTGACATTGAGGGATATGACAGACAAGACGTCCGGTTATGCCACCCTTGTGCTGGGGGCGTTTGATATAAATGTGGCGGCAATGGGAATGTGTATCCACATGGGCGAGATGATAATAGACAATGTTCAGTATGCCGTGTATCCTAATGGCAATGGGATGTTCTTCAAAGATGATTTCCAAACGATGGCGGGTAGTTACGACACGCGCGGCTCTTTGTCCGGAACATTCGGTGCGGACGGTAGCATAGAACTGATAATGGATTACAAACCCGGCAGTATGCCGTTTATGTGTCACAGTGAGTTCAGCGGAACTTGTAAAAGACAGTAGTGCCATGAGGAGAATATATGATATTATTGCATTTATGGCAATGATGTTGTCGCTGACGGCATGCAATGGAGTTCTTGACGGGATATATGATGATGCCGTTGCCGATGATGCCGTTAAGGAGGGCTTTTCTGACGCCACGGAAGGCGCAAAGAGTTTTACTTTCACTCTCGATGCACGCAGTTATATGCACTGGTACTATATTGATTTGGAGGAGAAGACAATAGATACCATTGAGGTTGCGCACGCATTGACGGGTGAATGGGACGGTAAATCGCAATTGGTATATTATAATGTGCAAGGTACTAATTACACAAAGTTGCAGACTGTGAATGTGGATGCGCAGCGGGAGCCTGACAAATGGGATGTTGCGATACACCATTTCGATGTGAAAACCAATAATGGGGCAGTGTGGGAAACGCCATATACCACTATGGAACAGGTACCGGAGGATATAAAAATGTTTGATGATGTTGTGTTTACCCCCGATGAATGGTGTGATAACCAGTGCATTGTAGACCTCTCGACAATGATGTCTTATAATGTATGGTACACCGGCAGCATGGTGAACAAGGTGATGAGCCGTTGGATAAGGATGGACTTTTCCACACCACCGCCGGTATACACCGCATCGGGTAAGGTCTATGTGATGCGAAAGCAGAACGGAAGTTATGTAGCAATACGCCTCGTCAGCTATATGAGTGACAGGGGTACGAAGGGCTATCTCACTGTGGAGGTAAAGAAATTGGGCTGTTAAGATGTTTTATTGCTATGGAAAAGAATTTTATATACTGTATGATTGCCGTGATGACGGCATTGCCTGCTGCTACCGGAACAATGGCTTCGGAGGTAGAGACGGATAATTTAATGGCTGATGAGGTGACGCTATACGACGGTGAGGCGGACAAATTGTATAATCTGGACAATGTCGTTGTGACCGGAACCAAGACGCCCAAGCTCCTGAAAGACACTCCTATACTTACGAGACTGATAACGGAGAAGGATATAAAGATGTCGGATGCGACGAATATTCTGGATCTGTTGCAGCAGGAAATGCCCGGTGTAGAGTTCTCATATGCCATGAATCAGCAAGTGAATATGAACCTTGCAGGATTCGCGGGACGTAATGTCCTTATTCTGATAGATGGCGAGCGTCCGGCGGGCGAGACTATGGAGAATACGGATTTCTCACGCCTTACGATGCAGAATGTGGCAAGAATAGAGATAATAAAGGGAGCAGCGTCTGCCCTATATGGTTCCAATGCCGTCGGCGGTGTGATAAATATTATTACGAAAGAGGCTGACAAACCATTGTCTTTGAATCTCAACGCACGCCTTGCCGACCATAAGGAGCAGCGTTATGGTGGTACGTTGGGACTGCGAAAGGGCAGGATTGGCAATATATTGGATGTTGTCCACACTACGATAGATACCTATAATGTGTGTTATAACACCCGTGATGACTGTGATTTTCGTACTGTTTACGGCGGTAGGACATGGAATGTAAACGACCGTCTGACCTATAGGCCGTGGGATAACGTTAAGGTCTCGGCGCATTTGGGGTATTATTTCAAAGAGAGACCATACAATATCGACTGCCCCGACCGCTATCGTGGCTTCACGGGTGGTGTAAATGCGGTGTTGGCCGCAGGTAAGAAGGACAATATTGAGATCGGATATAACTTTGATCAATATGATAAGTCAGACTATCAGGTGTTGCGTGACATTGATATAAGGGACTACAGTAATGTGCAGCACAATATGAAACTGCTGTATTCGCATGCCTTTGACAATGGGGATATACTGACCTTGGGAGGCGATTATATGCGTGACTGGTTGGATAGTTATCAGTTTAATGATGGTGCCCATCGTCAATACAATAGTGATGTCTTTGCGCAGTATGACCATAATTTCAACAGTCATTGGGAACTTGTGACCGGAGGGCGCATGGATTATTTCTCCGATGGCAATGAGCTGAACCTGACCGGCAAGCTTGCTTTGTGCTATCGTATGGGTGGACTGGCCGTAAGAACAGGCTATGCGGGTGGCTTTCGCGCTCCTACATTAAAGGAAAAGTATATGCGTTATGACATGTCAGGTATCTTTTGGATACACGGTAATGATAGACTCAACTCAGAATACTCGCATAATTTCAATGCCGGCGTGGAGTATACCGTAGGCAAATATAATTTTGTGCTGTCTGCTAACCACAGTATCGTAAGGAATAAGATTTCCACTTCCACCCCAATCACAGCGGCAGATGCCCCAACATACCACTATGTGGAGTATATTAACATAGAGAACGTGAGGGTATTCGGGTTGGAAACCACTGCTATGTCGAGGTGGGTACTTGGAGACGGTTCTATGTTTGGGGCGCGGTTGGCGTACTGTTACACTCATGAGAATGCGAAAGGAAACAGTATTAACCAATATTGTCCGGCGCGTCCGCATACAGTTAATGTGCGATTGGATTGGGATAAGAACTGGACTGCATCGTACAGTACGAACATTGCGCTGACGGGTAGGGTGATGTCTGCCGTCAGTTACACCTCGATGGAGATGGATGCGCCCTTTAACGAGTATGAAGTCAGCAACCCTGCATATACAATATGGAAGATACAGCTGAGCAACAGAATAAAAGAACGGTTCAGATTGAATGTCGCCGTGGATAATATCTTTAACTATTCGCCGCGCACATATTATTTCAATTCGCCGGTAACGTTAGGCGTCAATCTGATGGTTGGAGGCAGTTATGACCTCTAAACCAACTCTATTCCTTTGTCTGTTATAACAATCAGACGCTTTTTATACAGGTCTCCGATTGCTTGCTTATAGGTTCTTTTGCTCACACCGAACTGTTCCTTTATCTCTTCGGCATCGCTTTTGTCACCTAAGCGGCAACGTCCCCCCTGTGTTTGCAGGTATCTCAACAAGGTGTTGGAGAAGTCTGTGGTATGCTCATGACCGCTTTTCTGTAACTTTACGTCAATCTTTCCGTCCTTGCGTATATTGGATATGTAGCCTTTCACACGGTCTCCGGTGTGCAGTGAGCGGAAAATCTGGGTGTCATACAGCAGTCCCGCATAGGTGTTGTCAATTATAACCTTGAAGCCGAGGTCTGTTTTTTGCCACACAAGCAGGTTGACCTCGTCCCCAACCCTATACGGTACCGGCGCTCCGGGATTGCCGTCCTTGTCGGGTGTGGTTCGTATCAGGAATTTCTCGACCTTGGCTGATGCCATGATACGGTAGCTGTCCTCGTCTATATGTACGTGTACTATGTAGGAACGTCCCTGTTCCATGCGTCTCTTCTGTTCGCGGAACGGACAGAAAAGATCCTTCATCAGACCCCAGTTCAGAAAAGCTCCATATTCATTTACCCACGCAACCTCAAGAAAAGCGAAGTCGCCAACCATGGCTTTCGGCTCCAGTGTGGTTGCTATCAGGCGTTCTTCGTTGTCCAGATATAGGAAAACCTCTATCTCATCGCCCACTTTCAGGTCTTCCGGCACATAGCGTTGCGGCAGCAATATCTTCTCTTCGTATCCGCCACCTTCCAGATACATGCCGAAATCCACTTTCCATGCCGCTCTCAATACATTCATGCGGCCTAACTCCAGTTTCTTTTTATTGTTCATTGATTGTTTCCTCCTTTTCGTTGTCGCAATGGTTCTCCACCATATTTATGTTGTCTTCGTCTTCTGTCATGGCGTTGTTATCGTCCTGTGACGTTGCTGTCGCATCCTTATCCGCTATCAGTCCGTCCACTATGTGTATGGTACGGTCGGTGATGGTAGCCAGTTCCTCATCGTGGGTTACTATCACGAATGTCTGTCCGAGTTTATCTCTCAGGTCAAAGAACAACTGATGCAACTCTCGTTTGTTCTTAGTGTCGAGAGCACCGGACGGCTCGTCGGCAAATACCACATCCGGATTGTTTATCAAAGCCCTTGCCACTGCAATGCGTTGCTTCTCGCCTCCCGACAGTTCTGCCGGCTTATGCGAGGCGCGTTCCTGCATACCGAGGAATGTAAGTAGCTCCTTAGCTTTGGCTTTAGCCACGCTTCGTTTCGTTCCTGCTATGAGAGCCGGGATTAATATGTTCTCCTCTGCGGTAAATTCCGGCAGCAATTGGTGGAACTGGAACACAAAACCGATGTGGCGATTGCGGTAATCCGCCAACTTGTTGCCGGACAGCCGGCTTACTTTAACGCCGTCAATCTCCACTGTTCCGCTATCAGCCTTGTCCAATGTTCCCATTATCTGCAGCAGTGTTGTTTTGCCTGCGCCGCTTGGTCCCACTATACTGACAATCTCTCCCTTGTTTATCTGCAGGTCGATTCCTTTGAGAACCTGTAGCTTTCCGAATGCCTTTGTTATGTTTTTTACCTCTATCATGCGGTGGTTGAAGATATTCTTGTTTAATGATTGAAGAAACCGTTGTCTGCCTGTTTCTCTGTTTTGGTATGCGTTGCGGATGCCGCTTGCACTGTTATCGGCAGCCATACGTCCATGCCTCCGTTCTGTCCGCGGTGGTCCCATGCGTAATATGGTATCAGTGTCAGCGTCTTGTCCGTTGTTTTCAGTTTGCCGTCAGAGCCGTATGACAATGTCTGCGCCTGTGTTGTTATTGGCAATACCTTGTGACCTTTCACTATCTCTATCGGGGTCGCACCCATATAGAGCACCGGTTGCTGGTTCAGCAGATAGGTACTTATGTCTGCTTCGTTGTCAGGCCATTCCGCACAGTACACCAATGGTCCTCTTTCTATGGCTGCCCGGCCTTGGTCTGCCGTTACTTTATCATCTGCTTTTACGAGGCGCGGCTCCATGTCGAAGTGTATTTCCACCACGTCTCCTTTCTTCCATTTACGGTCAATGCAGACATATCCGTCTACCGTTTCACCACCTGTCGATGTTATTTCCTGTCCGTTTACCTTAATATTATAGCCGAGTTGCTTGTTGTCGGCATAGTGATACAGGTTTCCCGGCACCGGATTGCCTTTCACCCATCCCGGTACACGCACCATCATTGCAAACTGTCCTGAGCCTTTTTGTATCGCAATCTTTATGTCTCCGTCCAGCGGATATTGCGTCTCCTGCCTGAGAGTGATGCTCTTTCCGTTCACTTTCATTGTTGCGGTGTTACCCATAAAGAGGTTTACATATAATGTATTATTGTGTGTGGCATAGATGTATCCGGGCAAAGACGGAATGAATCTGCAGATGTTGCTTGGGCAACACGCACAGCCAAACCACGGCTGTCGGGCGTATTTCGATTCCTCACGGCATGATAATGGGTTCGGATAGAAGAAGCCGTCGCCCTGTATTGATATTCCGGATATTAGCGCATTGTACAGTGTGCGTTCCAGTACATCATAATATGCCGACTCCCCATGCAACAGAAACAGACGGTAGTTGGTATATACATTGCCAATCTGCGCACATGTCTCGCAGTATGCCGAGGCGTTTGGCAGCTCATAATTGTCACCAAAAGCCTCGCCGTTGTGTCTCGCTCCTACGCCTCCGGTGATGTAATATTTCTTCTGTACGATATTCTCCCATATCTTGTCTATGGCCTTAATGTATGCCGTGTCGCCTGTCAGCGCCGCCACATCGGCCATGCCGCTGTACATATATTCGGCTCTTACGGCGTGTCCTACGGCCTCCTCCTGCTCTGTTACGGGCTTGTGCGCCTGACTATACATGTCTTTTCGTGCCGTCTTCCCTCTCATGTCGAGAAAGTATTTCGCCTGTTCCAAATACTTTTTGTCACCTGTTATGATGTATAGTTTACACAGTCCCATCTCCGCTATCTGATGCCCCGGCACCAGATGCAGTTGGTTTTCCGCCGGTCCTATGGCCTTGCATACGCAGTCGGCATATCGTATTGCGATGTCAAGGAACTTCCGTTTGCCTGTGGCCTGATAGTGTGCGCATGCCGCTTCGAGCATGTGGCCGAGGTTATAGAACTCATGGCTTAGCAGTTCCACTTGCTCCCAGCGTTCTTTTCCCGCCCAACTGTGAGGATGTTCCGGGTTCATTGTACGTGCGGTGTATAAGTAACCGTCCGGCTCTTGTCCCTTTGCCACGATGTCAAGTACCGAGTCTATGTATGCTTCCAGTTTCCTGTCGGGATACGTCTGTAACAGATAGCTTGCGCCTTCAATGGTCTTGTAAACATCGGTGTCATCAAAAGAGAACCCCTCTACCTTAACGTTGCGGGTATCTTCGCCCGCCAATTGCCTTGCCGCAATTTCAAAGTTGCGGTATCGTCCTGTCTCCTCACATTTGCTGAAGGCTAACGGTATTGTCACCTCCCGGCTTGCTTTCAGTCTCGGGCTCCAGAAGTTGTCAGCCACTTTTACCGCCGTGAACGGTACCGGAGTTATGGGATACTGGGCTGACGCATGGTTAAGCGCCGCCATAAACATAAGCAATATACCGGTTAAGCGTTTCATTGTCAATATAGTCTTGTTGTTATGGTTATTAGGTTTCGCCGGTTTCCTGTCCGGTTTGTATGTGTCTTTTTGTGTCGTTTGGCTTAAATCAATGAACAGGTGTACAGATATACCACCGCGGCAGGTATGGCCATCAGCGACGAGTCAAACCTGTCGAGCATACCGCCGTGTCCCGGCAGAATTGTTCCGCTGTCCTTTATGTTGAGGGTTCGTTTCAATAGACTCTCGACAAGGTCGCCCAATGTGCCTGCCACGACTACGACAATGCCAAGGCCCATCCATTCCTCTGTTGTCAGTCCCGTTTCCAATACCTCCATATCCTCAAGCAGATGCGAATGATCTGCCCATGCTATCAGTAGCGCTACGCACAGTACTATCACGGCACCTCCTATGCTTCCTTCCCATGATTTGCCGGGGCTTACCCTTGGGAACAGCTTGTGGCGGCCTATCAGCGACCCCGTTATGTATGCTCCAGTGTCGTTAGCCCACAGGAAAATGAAAATGCTCAGCGGCAACAATGCGTTGTATTCCACTCCTATTCCCGGCATTTCCCTGAATGCTATTACAGAGATACATGACAAAGGCAGTGCGATATACATCTGCGACATCATGGAATACGCCCAGTCGTTGACCGGGTCCTCGTTGCGCGTGAACAGTCCGCTGACGAAGATATATATTATAGTAATAAGGTAAGGGATAAATACGCTTGACGGTGTGAACTGCGCACAGAACGCCGTAACAGCGAAAAACAGAAACACTCCTGCTGCCGTACAGAGGAAACGGTTTACCTGTATGCCTTCGCGAAGGTTCACAAGTTTCGTAAATTCCCATATTGTCATACCTGTTATGAGTGCAAACAGCACTATCATCAGCAACGGGTCAAAGAAACTTCCGGCAAGCAATACAACGAAAATTATGCCTGTTATCGCTCTTGTAATAAAATTTTTCATTGGCTGAGGCTTTACTTTGTGGGTTCGTTCGCTTCGTTATCATTTTGTCGCTCAGGGGCATTGCCGTCGGCTTCCGGTTCTCCCACGGCAGGCGTGTCGGCTGTCTCCTCCTGCTGCTGTGTTCCCATTATCTCTTGTGAGCGGCTTATCCACGGGCGTTTGCCGAATATCTTCTCCAGGTCTTCTGCAAAGATTACCTCACGGCGTATCAGCATTTCTGCCAGTGCGTTATGCCCCTCGCGGTGCTCTGTCAGTATAGCCTTGGCCCTTTCGTATTGCTCCGCAATCATTTTTATAACCTCGTCGTCTATGGTCTTTGCCGTCTGATTTGAGTAAGGTTTCTGGAAACCGTATTCGTTGTTATCATAATAGCACACGTTTGGCAGCACATCGCTCATGCCGTAGTATGCTATCATACTGTGAGCCATTTTCGTTGTGCGCTCCAAGTCGTTCATTGCGCCCGTTGATATTTGTCCCGTGCACAATTCCTCTGCCGCTCTTCCGCCCAGCAATGAGCACATTTCATCGAGCAACTGCTCCTTTGTCGTCAGCTGTCGCTCCTCAGGCATATACCATGCGGCGCCCAATGCCCTGCCTCTTGGTACTATCGTTACCTTTACCAAGGGGTTGGCGTAGCGGCAGAACCATGATATCGTGGCATGCCCCGCCTCATGTAGCGCTATGGAACGCTTCTCATCGGCGGTCATAACCTTTGTCTTCTTCTCCAGTCCGCCAACAATCCTGTCCACGGCATCGAGAAAATCCTGCTTCGTAACCTTGTCACTGTTGTGGCGTGCCGCTATTAGGGCGGCCTCGTTGCACACATTTGCGATGTCGGCTCCTGAGAAACCGGGGGTCTGTCGTGCCAGCAGGTCTATGTCCAGTGATTCGTCTACCTTGATAGGGCGCAGGTGAACCTGGAATATTTCCTTACGCTCCGGAAGATCCGGCAGGTCTACGTGTATCTGCCTGTCAAAGCGTCCGGCGCGCAACAACGCCTTGTCCAGCATGTCAACACGGTTCGTTGCCGCAAGGATTATAACGCCTGAGTTGGTGCCGAAGCCGTCCATCTCCGTCAGCAGGGCATTGAGAGTGTTCTCACGCTCATCGTTGCCACCGTATCCGGGGTTATGGCTGCGTGCCCGGCCTATTGCGTCTATCTCGTCAATGAACAATATGGCAGGCGCCTTTTCCTTTGCCTGTCTGAATGTGTCTCGTACACGTGATGCCCCGACACCCACAAACATCTCAACGAAATCAGAACCGGACATGGAGAAGAATGGCACTCCCGCTTCTCCGGCCACGGCTTTTGCCAGCAGTGTCTTACCTGTTCCCGGAGGGCCGATGAGCAGCGCTCCTTTCGGTATCTTGCCGCCAAGGTCGGTATATCGCTTCGGGTTTTTCAGAAAATCCACAATCTCCTGTACCTCCTGTTTTGCTCCCACTTGTCCCGCAACGTCTTTGAACGTTACGCCGATAGCGTTGTCCTTCTCGTACATGCGAGCCTTGGAGCGTCCGACATTGAACATACCGCTCATGCCACTGCCACCGCCGCTGAAACGTTTCATGACGAATACCCACAGGAATACGAAAAAGATTATCGGCGCGAAAGTCATCAGCAGGCTCATCAGACCGCTTGGCTTGTCTGCCTCGTAGCGCAGCTCGCCCTTGAAACGCCCCGCCTCGCGCTCGGTGTCAACAAACTGTTCCACCTTGTCTATGCTGCCGTATGTCACCTCTACACAAGGGTCGTTGCCCGTTTGCTCCTTGCTTTTGTGGAAGACATCGCGCACATTGGCGGAGTTTACATACATTTTCAGTTTTGAGTCGGATTTGTTTACTACCACCTTTGAGGCGTAGCCCTTGGCCATGTATGTCTTGAATGTGTCGTATGATACCTCTTTCGATACCCCTTGGCTTATGGTACCGCCCCCGTCGGTGAAGAAGACAATGCCGAGGATGAGTAGTATGATAAGGTAAATCCAGTTCATGTTGAACCGGGGCATCTTTGGGGTGTTGTTCCCCTTGTCGTTGTTGTTAGGTGATGTATCCACTGTTTGTCGTCCTGTTTTTTACTTACATGCCGGATTGCCGGCTGCATTTTGTATGTTGTTACGGTTCCTTTTCGGATGGGGCAGGCGCTTGACGGGCCTTGCCGTCCTGTTCTGTTTGTTATTGAACCGTTTGTGGTTGTGGCTCAGCCGGATTTAGTCAAGGTCCGGCAACTTTGTTATCTCAGCGTCCTGCCACAGCGTCTCCAAGTCATAGAAGTCGCGTGCCTCCGGCAGGAATATGTGAACCATAACGTCTACATAGTCCATTGCCACCCAGATGGCGTTCTCCATTCCCGCTATGCGTACCGGCTTTTCTTTATGCTCCTTGCGCATGAACTCCTCCACGGAGTCGGCTATGGCTGATACTTGTGACGGGGAGCCGCCCTCGCATACCACGAATGCCTGACAGATGACGCTCTCCATGCCTTCCATGTCGACTACGTCTATGCTCTTGCCTTTCTTTTCCTGTATGCCTCTTATGGCAGTATCTACTAATTTCTTTACGTTTTCTGTCATTGTTGTTTTATATGATAGTTATAAAATTCGAGTTGCAAAGTTACACATTATTTATTTATTAAAAGCATGCCAATGCCTTTTTTTTGCTTTTTTTGTGTTTTTTCGTAAGAGCGGTGTGATAATGCTTTTGAAAAGGCTCGTATTGCATGCCGTCGTAATCGCACTGCGATTGTGTTGTAAAAGCACTGCGATTGCAGTGTAAAAGCATAGCGATTACATGGTAAAGGCACTGCGATTACAATGTAAGGGTATTGCCTTTGCAAAACGGTGTTATCTCTGTTCTGTGCGCACGATGGTAGGAAAGGAACTTTTTGCTTGTTTTGCAACAGAAAAAATACAGGAAAAATTTGGTCGGTTCGGAAAATATTACTAACTTTGCACCCAAATGCTTAGTATGGATACACTTGATATCGACCTTTTGATATTACAGGAAGACTCTTTCGAGGCAACCTATGTTCTTCGTGAGGAATATTTCAATTCCATTGATGAAGCAACAGTAAAGAGCGGCGATGTCCGCGCGGAGGTGGCTTTAACCAAAGCTGCCTCTTCGGAGTATATGCTGTCTCTGAAGGTTGCCGGTACCGTGACTGTGCAGTGTGACCGTTGTCTTGACGACATGGAACAGCATATAACCGGTGACAGCACCTACACTATACGGCTCGGCAATGATTCAGCCGTTGATGACGATGTGATAGTGGTTGACGAAAAAGACGGTATCCTACCTTTGTCATGGCTGATATATGAGACTATAGCGTTGGCCATACCCATCAAGCACGTTCATGCACCTGGAAAATGCAATGATGCGATGACACGGAAACTCGAAGAGTTGTCAGCCACCCGAAGTGGTGATGATATGGGTGACGCGGTGGATCCTCGTTGGGCCGATTTGGAAAAACTAAAGAATTAACAACAAAAAATTAAAAAGAAAAAATGGCACATCCTAAAAGAAGACAGTCAAAGACTCGTACTCTCAAGCGTCGTACTCATGACAAGGCAGTAGCTCCAACACTCGCTATATGCCCTAACTGCGGTGCATACTACGTATATCATACGGTATGTCCTACTTGCGGTCAGTATCGTGGCAAGCAGGCTATCGTAATGGAAGAGGCTGCAGAGTAACATAATCCTATCTTGTTAAATGGAGAAAATCAATGCTGTTATCACTGGTGTCGGTGGCTATGTGCCGGAGTATATCCTCACTAATGAGGAGCTTTCGCGCATGGTTGATACCAGTGATGAGTGGATTCTTACGCGTGTAGGTATTAAGGAACGCCGCATCCTTGATGAAGAGGGTCTCGGATCCGCATACCTTGCCCGCAAGGCGTGTCGTCAACTGTTGCACAAAACGGCTGTTGATCCGCAGACAATAGACTGTGTTATCTGTTGTACCACGACATCGGACTATCGCTTTCCTTCAAATGCTGCAATAGTAATAGGTAAGCTGGGCTTGAAAAACGCTCACGGTTTCGATGTGTCTTGCGCTTGTTGCGGTTTCCTTTATACCGTAGATCTTGCGTCGTCCATGATACAAAGCGGACGCTATAAGAAAATCATTGTTGTAGCGGCCGAGAAGATGTCATCTATTACTGACTATACCGACCGTCAGACATGTGTGCTCTTCGGCGACGGTGCCGCTGCCGTATTGGTGGAGGCAACAACGGAGGAGGGCGTTGGCTTGCAGGATTCTTTCTTGCGTACCGATGGATTGGGACTGCCTTTCCTGCACATGAAAGCCGGCGGCTCTGTATGTCCGTCTTCGCACTACACCGTAGATCACCGCATGCACTACATCTATCAGGAGGGACGTACCGTCTTCCGCTATGCCGTTACCAGCATGGCAGACGATGTGGAAGAGGTGATGAGGCGTAACAACCTGACCAAAGACGATGTGAATTGGGTTATACCTCATGAGGCAAATATGCGTATTATTGAGGCCGTGACAAAGAGGCTGGATTTGTCTATGGATAAGGTGATGATAAATATCGAGCACTACGGCAATACCAGCGCAGCCTCTATAGCACTCGCCCTGTGGGACTTTGAACAGAAACTCAAGAAGGGTGACAATGTCATCTTTACCGCTTTCGGTGCCGGTTTCGTTCACGGAGCGTCTTATATCAAGTGGGGATATGACGGTGATAAAGTAGGAAAATAATGCATAAAGCAGGATTTGTAAATATCGTTGGCAATCCCAACGTAGGTAAGAGTACGCTCATGAACCAATTGGTTGGTGAGCGTATTTCTATTGCGACTTTCAAAGCGCAGACCACAAGGCATCGCATCATGGGCATAGTGAACACTCCTGAGATGCAAATAGTATTCTCAGACACCCCTGGTGTCCTTAAACCCAACTACAAGTTGCAGGAGTCTATGCTCGCATTCTCGGAGTCGGCGCTTACCGATGCCGATGTGTTGCTGTATGTTACGGATGTGGTTGAGAACCCGGAGAAGAACCGTGAGTTCCTCGACAAGGTGGCGCGGCAGACCATTCCGGTCATACTGCTTATCAATAAGATTGACATGTCGGATCAGGCGGCGCTCGGTAATATTGTGGAGAAGTGGCATTCGTTGCTGCCCAATGCCGAGATTCTGCCAATATCCGCCAAGAACAAGTTTGGCGTGGATATGTTGCTGAACCGCATAAAGGATCTGCTGCCGGACTCTCCGCCTTACTTTGACAAGGAACAGTTGACCGATAAACCCGCTCGTTTCTTTGTTACTGAGATAATAAGGGAGAAGATACTGCTTTATTATGACAAGGAGATACCGTATGCGGTGGAGGTGCGTTGCGAGTCGTTCAAGGAGAAAGAACGCAGCATTCATATCATGGCCACTATCTATGTGGAACGTGATTCGCAGAAGGGTATAATCATAGGACATCAGGGTGTGGCGATAAAGAAAGTGAATATTGAGGCCCGTAAGGCGCTTGAAAGGTTCTTCGGCAAGAATATATACCTTGAGACCTATGTGAAGGTGGATAAGGATTGGCGCAGCAACGACCGTGAGCTTAACGCTTTCGGATATAACCCAGAATAAGATAACAGACGAAAAATGACACAGGACATACGTTGGCTACAGAGATATAGCAACTACCACCGCGCTTGCGGGCGTGTTTTGGAAGTGGTAGAGTCCGGCAAGGCACCCGAGGACTTGTCGGAACTTGAACGTGAGGGGCTTGTGCAACGTTTTGAATATACGTTTGAATTGGCTTGGAAAGTAATGCAAGACCTGCTGAAGTATAAGGGCTATAAGTTTATGCAAGGGCCGAATGGTACGTTACGACAGGCGGTTGAGGATGGCTTGATAGCCTCTCATGATGCGTGGCGGCGTATGGCTATAGCGAGGGTGGCGACATCACATACCTATAACGAGGCGGAGTTGATGGAGGTTGTGCGTGATATTTACACTACGTACGCCCCGTTACTGAAAGAATTGGACGATATACTTGGTAAGGAATGGACGATAAATGCTGCCGGAGTATGAGATTTGGATTGAGTGATAATGTCGTATCTGAATTGCAAGGGGTATTCCGGCAGTTTCCAAAGGTGCATGAAGTGCGGATTTTTGGCTCAAGGGCGAAAGGCAATTATACCGAAGGCTCTGACATAGATTTAGCCGTTGTGTATGATGGGGACATCCCTTACGTCGAGATGATGGATATGTATGTCCGTATAGACGACTTGGCGTTGCTCTATAAGGTTGACTTGCTTGACTATAAGAGATATGAGGACACTCCGATAGGTGAGCATGTGAGACGTGTTGGCAAACTGTTCTATAAGTCGGACACGCCCGCATAGATTAGCGGCTTTGTGCCGTGAAGTTGCTTTGTGCATAAATAATAATTGACATCCCAGAGTAATATAAACCCAGTTGTGTTACTGAGCAAAAATTTAGAGAACCCGAAAAGGACGGGAAATGAAAAATGGGAAATTTAGTAGCGATAGTAGGCCGCCCCAATGTGGGTAAGTCTACACTGTTTAACAGGCTGACGAAGACACGTCAGGCTATAGTAAGCGATGTTGCCGGCACCACACGTGACAGGCAATATGGCAAGTGTGAATGGGCCGGAAGGGAATTTTCCGTAGTCGATACCGGCGGATGGGTCGTGAACAGTGACGACATTTTTGAGGATGCTATAAGGCGTCAGGTGACCATTGCCACCGAGGAAGCGGATTTGGTGCTGTTTCTTGTTGATGTGCAGACGGGCGTAACGGATCTGGATGCCGATGTGGCGCAGATCTTGCGTAAGACAAAACTGCCGGTGATATTGGTTAGCAACAAGACGGATAATAACGAGCAGCAGTATTATGCAGCCGATTTTTATAGGTTGGGACTTGGTGACCCATTCTGTGTCAGTGCTGTATCGGGGTTCGGTACCGGTGACTTGCTGGACAAGGTGCTGGAGGAATTGCCGGAGACTGCAGAAGACGGCGTGGCAGACGGCATACCGCGTTTTGCGGTAGTGGGCAGGCCTAACGCCGGAAAGTCGAGCATTATCAACGCTTTCATAGGTGAGGAACGTAATATTGTGACCGAGATAGCCGGTACTACACGTGACTCTATCTATACACGTTACGACAAATTCGGTTTTGACTTCTATTTGGTTGATACTGCAGGTATACGCCGTAAGAACAAGGTTAGCGAGGATCTGGAGTTCTATAGCGTTATGCGCTCAATACGGGCTATAGAAAATTCGGATGTCTGCATACTCATGATAGATGCCACACGAGGCATAGAGGCGCAGGATATGAATATATTCCAGTTGATACAGAAGAACAATAAATCGCTGGTTGTGGTGGTGAACAAATGGGATTTGGTTACAGAGAAGTCGCAGGCGGTTATCTCTACGTTTGAGAACGCTATACGTGAGCGCATGGCTCCGTTTACGGATTTTCCCATTGTCTTTGCCTCTGCAGTGACAAAGCAGAGAATATATAAGGTGTTGGAGACTGCAAAGCAGGTGTATCTGAACCGTAAGGCGCGCATAGGTACCAGTAAACTCAATGAGGTGATGTTGCCTATCATAGAGGCTACGCCGCCGCAGTCGGTTAAAGGTAAATATATAAAGATAAAATATTGTACGCAGGTGCCCGATACGCAGATTCCCACATTTGTGTTTTATGCTAACCTGCCACAGTATGTGAAAGAGCAATACCGTCGCTTTTTGGAGAATCAGATACGTGCCCACTGGCAGTTGACGGGTACGCCAATAAACGTCTTTATCAGACAGAAGTAGTGATGAGGGGAATAGCATTCTGCGTCATGGCTTTCATGTTGCTTGTCTCGTGTGGGGATAACGGCGTGAAACGGGAGGAAATAGCCCTGCAAACGGCCAAGGTTTACTATGACCGCTTGCTGCAGGGTGACTATGACGCATACGTGGACGGCACGCTGCATGGCGACAGCGTGCCGCCGGCTTATCGTCAGCAGCTGGTGCTTAATATGCAGATGTTTATGGAGAGACAGGAGAGGGAACATGGTGGCATCAGCACGGTGACGCCATTGCGTGCTGTGGTGGATAGTTCTACTAACAGTGTTAACGCTTTTCTCGCCATTATATATGCCGACAGCGTGCAGGAAGAGATTGTTGTGCCGATGATGGAGAGAGATGGCGTGTGGTATCTGAAGTGATGTTTGAATGGAAACAAATGTCCAAACCATTGTAATTTGGACATTTTCGTGTGAAATAAGATGCCACTTTCAAAAAAAAGTCCGAGAAAAATTTGGATATTAGAAAAAAAACAATTAATTTTGTTCTATCGTTGCGTAATGCGCTGAACTCTTCCCAAACGGGAGAATAAGCATTGTGTTGCGGGCGATTAACGCATAGAACGGTGGGCGTGTCCGCTTGCATGCGGGCGGTTGTAGGGGAACAATCGTATCGGTTGCGTTGATCGTGTGGAGGCGATTGCTAATGTGAATTATATTTATTATTTGTACTTTATTTTTATTCTTGTGAAGAATTATGAATTTGATAAGTGATTTCAGAAAATATGCTACGCGCCATTTGGGAATGAACGGTATGGCGCTTGACGATGTTATGGCGGCACAGGCTCAGTATCTTAACCCTTATATATTAGAGGAAAGGCAGCTGAACGTGACGCAGATGGATGTGTTCTCACGACTGATGATGGATCGCATTATATTCCTCGGAACGGAAATTAACGACTATACCGCAAACACGATACAGGCGCAACTGTTGTATTTGGACTCTACAGATCCGGAAAAAGATATTTCAATATATATCAATTCTCCTGGCGGAAGCGTTACGGCGGGATTGGGTATATATGATACTATGCAGTTCATATCAAGTGACGTGGCTACCATCTGCACGGGAATGGCGGCATCAATGGGCGCGGTACTGCTTGTTGCGGGTGCAGAGGGAAAGCGCTCTGCATTGCCACACAGTAGGGTAATGATCCATCAGCCGCTCGGAGGCGTGCAGGGACAGGCCAGCGACATAGAGATAGAGGCGAAGGAAATACAGAAATTTAAGAAGGAACTCTATACTATAATAAGTACTCACTCGCATACACCGTATGAAAAAGTGTGGGCGGATTCTGACCGAAACTATTGGATGACGGCTGAAGAGGCAAAGGAATATGGTATGATAGACCGGGTTTTGGTAAAGAAATAATACACGATGGTAAAGAGAAAATCGAATGTATGCAGCTTCTGTGGTAGGGGTGAAGAGGATGTTAGGATGCTCATTACGGGCATGAATGGCTTTATATGTAATGATTGCGCGGAGCAGGCCTGGCATATTGCGGAGTCTGCACTGGGCATAGGCGTCAGGAAAAAGAGTGTGGGAGAAGAGAATGACGCACCACAGATGAAGGATGTTCCAAAGCCAACGGAGATAAAGGAATATCTCGATCAATACATAATAGGTCAGGATGACGCCAAACGCTATCTTTCGGTGGCGGTATATAACCATTATAAAAGGCTCTCGCAGCCTGACGACGAGGACGGTGTAGAGATAGAGAAGAGTAATATTATAATGGTTGGCTCTACGGGTACGGGCAAGACTCTCATGGCACGTACGATAGCAAAGCTGCTTAATGTGCCGTTCACTATTGTGGATGCTACGGTGTTTACCGAAGCCGGGTATGTGGGCGAGGACGTGGAGAGTATCCTTTCAAGGTTGCTGCAGGTGTCAGACTACGATTTGGAAGCGGCACAGAGAGGTATCGTGTTCATTGACGAGATAGACAAAATTGCCCGTAAGGCGGATAATCCGAGTATAACGCGTGATGTGAGCGGAGAGGGAGTGCAGCAAGGACTGCTTAAGCTACTTGAGGGAACGATAGTAAATGTTCCGCCAAAGGGCGGCCGAAAGCACCCCGATCAGGATTATATACATGTGGATACGCGCAATATTCTCTTTATATGCGGGGGCGCATTTGACGGTATAGAACGGAAAATAGCGCAGAGGATGAATACGCACACCGTGGGATATAACAGTGTTCAGAATACGCGTAAGATAGACCAAAAGGAGATGATGCGCTACGTTGCGCCACAAGACTTGAAGTCGTTCGGTCTGATACCGGAGATAATAGGCCGACTGCCGGTGCTGACACATCTCAACCCGTTGGATCATGATGCCTTGAGACGAATATTGGTGGAGCCTAAGAACAGTATAGTGAGACAGTATATCAAGTTGTTTAAGATGGACAATATTGAACTGACATTCACAACTGAGGCTCTGGACTATATTGTGGATAAGGCTGTGGAATATAAACTTGGCGCAAGAGGATTACGCTCTATCGTGGAGAATATTATGACTAATGCGATGTTTGAGGCTCCGTCCAAAGGAATATCGCAGTTTGAGGTGACCAAAGATTATGCACAGTCGCAATTGGAGATGACGATGTAAGAAATACCAAGTTGCAATAAAGGTAACCCTAAAAATCTACTCCGCTTACTTATGCAAATTAACCTTACTGAAAAACTGAAACAATACTTCGGCTTCGACTCTTTCAAGGGCGAACAGGAAGCGGTGATAAGAAATCTGCTTGCAGGCAATGACACGTTTGTGCTCATGCCTACAGGCGGAGGTAAGTCTTTGTGCTACCAGTTGCCGTCGTTGCTGATGGAGGGGACGGCTATAGTCATATCGCCCCTCATTGCGCTGATGAAGAATCAGGTGGATGTAATCAATGGCATAAGCGAGCATGACGGAGTGGCAAACTGCCTTAACTCTTCTATGAATAAAACCACAATAGAACAGGTGAAGAGAAATGTGAAGGCAGGAGTCACAAAGTTGCTGTATATGGCTCCGGAATCATTGACAAAGGAAGAAAATATAAACTTTTTGCGTGACGTGAAAATATCTTTCTATGCGGTTGATGAGGCACATTGCATATCTGAGTGGGGACATGATTTCAGACCAGAATACCGTAGGATAAGGCCGATTGTAGAGGAAATAGGCCGTGCGCCAATCATTGCACTCACGGCAACGGCAACGGAGAAGGTCAGGGCAGACATTAAAAAGAATCTCGGTATAACGGATGCAAAGGACTTTATGAGTTCTTTCAATCGGCCAAGCCTGTATTATGAGGTGCGTACAAAGACGGCAGACATTGACAAACAGATAATAAAGTTTGTAAAACAGAATGTCGGAAAGAGTGGTATAATATATTGTCTGGCGAGGAAAAAGGTGGAAGAACTTGCGGAGGTGTTGAAAACTAATGACATAAAAGCAGCGCCATACCATGCGGGATTGGACACTTCTGTGCGTAATCAGACACAGGACGACTTCCTTATGGAGCGGATAGATGTGATAGTGGCAACGATAGCGTTCGGTATGGGCATTGATAAACCGGACGTGAGGTTTGTTATACACTATGATATCCCAAAGTCTCTGGAGGGATATTATCAGGAGACAGGACGTGCCGGACGTGATGGCGGCGAGGGAAAATGTATCGTCTTTTATTCGCAAAAGGATCTGCAGAAGCTGGAAAAGTTTATGGATAGCAAGCAGGTGGCAGAACAAGAGATTGGAAAACATCTGCTACAGGAGACTGCGGCGTATGCCGAATCGTCCATATGCCGAAGGAAGATGTTGCTGAAATATTTTGGAGAAGACTATCCGAAAGATAACTGTGGCAGCTGTGATAACTGTATGCAGCCGAAGATAAAGGTTGATGCTACGAAAGGATTGGAGGCGATGATGACTGCTGTCATGGCCTTGAAGGAAAATTATCGCAGCAGTTATGTTCTGGATTTCATTAAGGGACGTTCTACGGATGATATCGAATCGCATAAGCACCATCTGCATGCAGACTTCGGATGCGGTGAGGGTATGAACGACCGCTTGTGGAATCCTATACTGAGGCAGGCCATGGTGGATGGGCTTATTAGAAAGGACATAGAAACATACGGTAACCTGAAAGTTACAGCGGCGGGCAAACGATGGTTGAAGGAACCGCAGGCGTTTTATGTTACAGAAGACAATACGTTCAACGAAGATGCCATAGAGGTTGGTGCGGCAAGTGGCGGGGCATTGGATCCCGTGTTGTATGCAATGCTAAAGGACCTAAGAAAGAGTGAGGCACGTAAACATAATGTACAGCCGTATATTGTGTTTATGGAGGGTTCGCTCGAACAAATGGCCACGATGTACCCTGTGACATTGGCGGAATTGCAGAATGTGCAGGGGGTAGGGCAGGGCAAAGCCAAGAGATACGGACAGCCATTCTGCGACCTTATAAAGAAATATTGTGAGGAAAACGACATCGTTCGGCCTGAGGATATGAGGGTGCGAAGCGTGGCGAAGAACTCAATGAGAAAGGTAAAGATTGTGCAGTGTATAGACCGTAAGATGCCCTTGGACGACATTGCGAAATCTCTCGGAATAAAATTCGTTGAACTGTTGGACGAATTGGAGGCCATAGTGTACAGTGGTACGAGACTGAACATAGAGTATTATATCGAGGATACGATGTACGATGAGGAGATAGACGATATATATGACTACTTCTCTGAGGCGGAAACGGATAGCCTTAAAGAAGCGTTCAACGAGTTTTCCGGTGATTATTCCGATGAGGATATAAGACTTGTAAGGATTATGTTTATCTCGGAGATGGCGAATTGATAATTGGATTTTACTGTCCTGCCGCAATTGTGATAGTGACAGTATGATACAATTTTATTTTGTCGCTCTGAAAATATAAAAAGAAAACGGCGTGAGTAGCATAGTATGAATCTTGCTATTCATGCCGTTTTGCATTGTAAAAAATGAGGGTAAAATTTGTAAATGTTAAATATTATGACTAAATTTGCAGCGGAAACCAGTTAGCCTCGGAAAGGGAAAGAGGGTTTCTAACACCGTTGTAGCGGTGTGAAAATATGGGATTATTCCCTATTGACATATTGGTTGGGACGTTTACAAACGTTTATCTTCTACTCTCGAAAATCTGGTAAATTCTCGAAAAACTATAAGAAGAGACGCAACGGAACGTCCATGTAGGTGGTTTTATATCCTACATCATTTCGCATACGTGTTGTCTGTGAACGCAGATTGTCATATACGTATGTGTGGGTGTTTATATAATATCCTGCCGGCGTGGGCTAACTGGTTGCTTATCCTTATAGTTTAGGTTTACCAGAGCCTCGTGAGTGGGATAAGTAAGTTACAGCTTCCCCACGCTTTTTGTTATATAAACATATATTAATCATTAAAATTATTCTACAATGAAAAAGATTTTTATTGCGATGACTATGATGTTGTCTGCCTCTTTGACTTCTGTTGCTGAGCCATCATTATCTGTTAAACCATCAAATGCTGTTGGGGATTACGACAAAGTGTATGCTTCTGTCGTCTTTGGTGGTGCGAGTGTCGGTGGGTTTGGGCGTTTGAACAATTATGATGCCGCTTATTATTTTGGTGGTGTGGACTATTTTAGTATGATTGGTGCAAACATAGGCTATTCTCATGCTTTCAGTTTGACATCGTCGGAGCCTCTGTTTCTTGAACTTGGTTGTGAGTTGAATTATACTTCCGGCAGTGAGGTTGTGGCGGCTTATGATCAATACATGGACGTGAATGTGAATATGTTGAATGTGCAAATACCTGTAAATGTAACCTATCATATACCGGCATCTAATAAATTCACTATCGCTCCGTATGTTGGCTTTAACTTGAAAATAAATGCTGTCGGTACACTTGAACTCAACAATCAGTATTCTTTTAGTATGTTTAATGAAACAGATATGGAAAAACTTTTTGATGTCGGTTCTACTGCAAATAGGGTTCAGGTTGGCATGAATGTAGGTGTAAATTTCATTCTTTCCAAGCAAATGTCTTTTGGCTATCGTTTTCAGCAGGATCTTATTAACTATTATAAATGGGAATACAGCGGTAGTGGTGTAAAACTTACTACAAATAATCATTATATTACTTTGGGCTATATCTTCTAAAATATATGGACAGACAGGAAGGTACAGCCTGATTATATTTGCATAGACTAAGCATCCGTTGCAAATTTCATGTATGTGAGATTGCCAACGGGTGCTTTTGTTTTTATGTTCTTTATGCAATGCTCTCCTGTTAGCGTTAATATTGTATAAAATATTCAGTGCGTTATATATGAAAAAACAGTTATATGAAAATAAAATAGTAAATTTGCATTTTGAAATATAAACAATATTAATATTACGATATATAAAATGGCACAGCAAGAAGACGTTTTTAAGAAGATTGTAAGTCACTGTAAGGAGTATGGTTTCGTTTTCCCGTCAAGTGATGTTTATGACGGATTGGGAGCCGTATATGATTATGGTCAGAATGGCGTAGAGATGAAGAACAACATCAAACAGTACTGGTGGCAGTCAATGGTGTTGTTGCATGACAATATCGTAGGTATTGATTCAGCAATATTTATGCATCCTACTATATGGAAAGCTTCCGGCCATGTCGATGCTTTCAATGATCCTCTTATCGACAATCGTGACTCAAAGAAACGTTATCGTGCCGATGTGCTCATTGAGGAGCAGATGGCTAAATATGAGGAAAAGATAGCAAAGGAAATAGCAAAAGCGCAAAAGAAGTTTGGCGATAGCTTCGATGAGGAACAGTTCCGCCAGACAAATCCACGTGTATTGGAGAACCAAAAGAAGTTTGACGACTTGCATGCGCGTTATGCTGAGGCCATGAATGCTATGGACCTTGATATGCTTAAGCAGATTATCGTGGACGAAGAGATAGTATGTCCAATATCAGGTACACGTAACTGGACTGATGTGCGTCAGTTCAACCTGATGTTCTCTACCGAGATGGGAGCCTCTGCCGACAATGCAATGAAGATATATCTGCGTCCGGAGACAGCGCAAGGCATCTTTGTCAACTACCTTAACGTGCAGAAAACCGGCCGCATGAAGATACCGTTTGGTATTGCCCAGATTGGTAAGGCTTTCCGTAATGAGATTGTTGCAAGGCAGTTTATCTTCCGTATGCGTGAGTTTGAGCAGATGGAGATGCAGTTCTTCATCAAGCCGGGTACAGAACTTGACTGGTTCGCTAAATGGAAGGAGACCCGTATGAAGTGGCATCAGAACCTTGGTTTCGGTGCGGATAACTACCGTTTCCACGACCATGACAAGCTGGCTCACTATGCCAACGCCGCCACTGACATCGAGTTCCACATGCCGTTCGGCTTCAAAGAGGTGGAGGGCATACACTCCCGCACCAACTTTGACCTCTCACAACACGAGAAGTTCTCCGGCAAACAGATCAAATATTTTGACCCTGAGATAAACGAGTCATACACTCCGTATGTCATTGAGACTTCAATCGGAGTGGATCGCATGTTCCTTTCTATTATGTGTCACTCTTACGAGGAAGAGAAACTGGAAAATGGCGAGACCCGTACGGTGCTGCATTTGCCTGCCGCTTTGGCTCCGGTTAAACTGGCTGTGTTCCCGCTTACCAAGAAAGACGGGCTGCCGGAGAAGGCTATGGATATAATGAACGATTTGAAATTCCATTTCAACTGCAAATATGAGGAGAAGGATCAGATAGGCAAACGCTATCGTCGTCAGGACGCTATCGGCACACCGTTCTGCGTTACCGTAGATCATCAGACTCTGGAAGACAATACCGTTACGTTGCGTTACCGTGATACAATGGAACAGAAGCGTGTAAATGTTAGCGAGTTGCGTGGCATTATAGAGGATCAGGTGTCTATTACTTCTCTCTTGAAGAAACTTAAATAAACTCACAAAACGAACAACTGATGCACAGATTTCTGTTCATATTGCTGGCATACCTTGTCGGATTATCTGCTGTAGTCTCATGTTCTGAAACGGAAAATGACGATACCGAGTATGATAACTGGCAGGCAAGGAATGACGATTTCTTTGAACAACAATATCAAAGAGCTCTTGACAGCATTGCAAAGCATCCCGATACGTGGAAGATCATAAAATCATACTCCAAGGATCAGGCTGTGGAAGGAGCGCATACCGATTATATTATAGTGCATGTTCTTGAACAAAGGACTCCGCATGACGAATGTACCGTTCCGCCATTTGCCGAGACTCCGTATTATTCTGACTCTATCCGGGTGCATTTCCAGGGCAATCTCATACCATCGTCAAACCACAATGTGTCATCAACGTCATTCATTGCCAAGGGCTATATGTTTGATGCCTCTTGGTATGGAGAGTACAATACCGCCACTATGGTTCCGTCCTCATATATCGTAAGCGGACTGAATGACGGCTTTGCCACGGCTTTGCAATATATGCATGTAGGCGACAGATGGGAGGTGTGCATCCCGTATCAGTTGGCATACAATGCCAATTCCAGTTCAACCATCCCCGCTTACAGTGTCCTGATATTTGACATGACGTTGCATTCCTTTGCGCGTTCGGGACAGAGCTTGCCAAGTTTCCAGTAGAGTATGGCCCATGACATAAGCAATATTTATGTTGGCAGACTTTGATAAACACATTAAACTATGTCCGACGATAGAAACTTCCCACCAGCAGAAGAACAGAATAATGAAAACATAGACCAATCCGTAGAGTTTGCAGACGATGTGAACACGGCGGAGACGATTGGCGAGACGGAGTCAACTGACTACCGTCCCGCCAATCGTTTTGATGCTTCTGTAGTACATCATCTTAGCGGTATGTACCAGAACTGGTTTCTTGACTATGCCTCTTATGTCATATTGGAGCGTGCCGTTCCATATATTGAGGATGGGTTGAAACCGGTTCAGCGTCGCATTCTGCATTCCATGAAGCGAATGGATGACGGAAGATACAACAAAGTCGCAAATATTGTCGGACATACTATGCAGTTCCATCCGCACGGCGATGCCTCCATTGGCGACGCTTTGGTGCAGTTGGGGCAAAAAGATCTGCTCATAGACACTCAGGGCAATTGGGGAAATATCCTTACAGGTTCTGCTGCCGCGGCGCCACGTTACATTGAGGCCCGTCTCTCCAAATTCGCTTTGGAGACGGTCTTTAATCCGAAAACCACCGAATGGCAGATGTCATACGATGGCCGTAATAAGGAACCTATCACTTTGCCGGTCAAATATCCGTTGCTTCTGGCACAGGGCGTGGAAGGTATCGCCGTGGGATTGAATTCAAAAATCATGCCCCATAACTTCTGTGAGATATGCGATGCGGCCGTGGCTTATCTTCGTGGCAAGGAGTTTAGCCTTTACCCAGATTTCCCTACGGGCGGCTCCATAGACGTGTCGCGTTATAATGACGGTCAGCGTGGCGGCTCTTTACGGGTTAGAGCCAAGATAGAGAAGTTGGATCAGAAGACCCTTGTCATCAGGGATATACCATATTCCAAGACCTCCGAGACCCTTATCGACAGCATAACAAAGGCTGTGGAGAAAGGAAAGATAAAGGTAAGGAAGGTGGAGAACCTCACGGCTGCCAACGTAGAGATATTGGTTCACCTCTCCCCCGGAGTGTCATCAGACAAGACTCTTGATGCCCTGTATGCCTTTACCGACTGCGAGATAAGCATCTCCCCGAACTGTTGTGTGATCAAAGACCGTAAACCGCAGTTCCTTACCATAAGTGACGTGTTGAGGGCAAGTGCCGAGCAGACCAAGAGTCTGTTGAAACGAGAGCTTGAGATACGCAGAAGCGAGTTGCAGGAGCAACTGTTCTTCTGCTCACTTGAGAAGATATTTATCGAGGAGCGTATTTATAAAGATAAGAAATACGAGAATGCGGAGAGCATGGACAAGGCATGCGAGCATATTGATGAGCGTCTTACGCCATACTATCCGCAGTTGGTGCGTGAGGTGCGCAAGGACGACATATTGCGCCTTATGGAGATAAAGATGAAACGAATCCTGAAGTTCTCCAAAGACCAGGCGGAAGAATTGATATCCAAGATACAGGCTGAGATAGAGCAGATAGAACATGATCTCAACCATCTTGTGGACATTACCTGCGAATGGTATGCGCATCTTAAAGAGAAATATGGAGCTGAACATCCCCGTCTTACTGAGATACGCAACTTCGATACCATTGAGGCCACCAAGGTAGTGGAGGCCAATGAGAAACTATACATAGACCGTCAGGAGGGCTTTATAGGCACCGGCCTGAAAAAAGCGGAGTTTGTTTGCAACTGCTCCGACATTGATGATGTGATAATATTCTACCGCGACGGACGTTTCAAGGTTGTGCGTATAGCCGACAAAATCAATGTTGGCAAGAATATTCTGCATGTCGGTATATGGAAACGCAGTGACCGTCGTACCACCTACAACGTGGTATATCGTGACGGTAAGGACGGTATATATTACATAAAACGTTTCAATGTAGACTCTTGCACACGTGACCGCGAGTATGATATTACCCAAGGCACTAAGGGCAGCAAGGTACTTTATTTCACGGCTAATCCCAACGGCGAGGCAGAGGTTATAAAGATAACATTGGAGCCGGGACCGAAGGTGAAGAAGATATTCCTTGAAAAAGACTTCGCTGAGATTGCAGTCAAAGGACGAGCCGCCCGCGGCAACATCCTTTCCCGGCAGCCGATACACAAGATAGGCCTTAAAAGCCACGGCCA
Source organism: uncultured Prevotella sp. (assembly GCA_964599665.1). GTDB lineage: Bacteria > Bacteroidota > Bacteroidia > Bacteroidales > Bacteroidaceae > Prevotella. The sequence continues at coordinate 41,102 of CAZRGO010000010.1, read as the reverse complement.
TTCCACTCTCGGGGGCAGGGAGGTATGGTGGGATGCCGATGTCAACCGTCTCAACTACGACTCGCACGGTGTGTCGCTTGGCAAATTCCATGATGACGACAGCATACTCGTGGTGCTTGACAACGGTGACTTCTATATCACCACCCACGACCCAAACAACCATTTTGAGCAGAATATCCTGCGCATAGAGAAATGGGATGAGCACAAGCCATGGACGGCCGTGCTTCTTGATGCCGACAACAACGGATTCGGATATGTCAAGCGTTTTGAAATGGAGGCGATAAAGAACCATCGCTCTTTCATGGGCGAGAACGCCAAAAACAAATTGTTGCTGCTGACTGATTGCCCTTATCCGCGTCTGCTTGTGACGTTTGGCGGCAATGACGCTTTCCGTGAGCCAATGGAAATTGATGCGGAGCAGTTTGTGAGTGTGAAAGGCTTCAAGGCCAAGGGCAAGCGTATCAGCACCTTTAATATAGCCAAGGTGGAGGAACTTGAGCCGTTGCGATTCCCTGAGACTCCTGTCGATGACGGTGGGGGCGAACCCAATGACGGTGCTACCGAGCCGGAAAACCTTGACCCTGATGCCGGCAAGAGCGAGCAGCAGGTGAGAGATGAGATAACGGGGCAGTTGAGTCTGTTCTAAAAATATGGATTTATGAAAATGCTCTTGCAATATAACCGCAGGTCTTTCATTAAGGCATTGCTTGTAATACTGTTTGCGTTGTTATCTTCTTTGCAGTCAGATGCACAGGAGGTAGCAACGCAAATTGCGTTAGGGCGGGGCGATTGTCTCGATACTTATCTCTCGCCGGAGCAGTACACCGGTTTTGAGGGATGTTTCATTTCAGAGGTTTTAAGGAATAGCCGCAAACGCCCCGTGGCATATATGCTGACCCATGAAGGGCGTCTGGCCACTACAGAGAACAGTGCCGGCAATGCCAATGCGTTGTATGGCAGCTACGATTTTACATATACTATGATGTGTCGTTTCCCGATACGCAATGAACGTCTGCGCCTGTTTGTTGGCGGTATGGCTCATTACGATGTCGGTTTTGCGTATAATATGCGCAATTCCGCCAATAATCCCGCTCAGGGTTATATGTCTCTTGACCTCGGTCCCCATGTCTTGCTGCGTTATATGTTGCCGTTGCTTGGCAAAACGTTTGTGATTAACTGGGAGGGGCGTATGCCTCTCGTGGGCATGATGTTCTCACCTAATTACGGGCAGTCATATTATGAGATGTTCAATCAGGGCAATTATGACCACAATGTGGTGTTCACATCCATTGCCGTGCCGCAATTGTGGCACCACATTAGTGTAGATGTGCCATTGTCAACCCGTTGCGCACTGCGCGTGGGCTATTTGGGGGACTATCGTCAGGCCAAGCCAAACAACCTGCGGCAGCATCAGTATTATAATGCTGCGACAATAGGTCTGGTAATAAAAAAGAATTAGTCTTATATGTAGTTACAAACAGTATGGCGTGTGGATTATATCTGAATGTTTATGCTTTAAGGGCTTGCCGTGCGGTACGTGGGCTGACAGTGTTTTGCGTTGCCGTGACGTTGGTGTTGCTTGTCTCGTGCGTTGAGGCCGACGACTATAGTAACACGTGCCGTGACAACACCGAGGCGTTATGGAAGATAATGGATGAGCATTATTGCTTCTTTGCGGAAAAACGGCAACAGCTTGGTGTGGATTGGGGTGATGTGCGCCGCCGTTACCTTGCGAATGTCAGCGACAATATGTCTCGCACACAGCTTTTTGAGTTTCTCGGCAATATGATTGGTGAGTTGCGGGACGGTCATGTCAATCTCACGGCAACGTTCGACTATGCCCGTAACTGGTCGTGGAAGGAGGATTATCCCGACAATTACTCTGATGCTCTGCTGCGTTGCTATCTTGGTACAGACTACCGAATAACGTCAGGCATGTACTATCGCATTCTCGATGACAATGTCGGATATATATATGTCGGTAGCTTTGCAGACGAGATGGGCGATGGCAATATAGATGAGGCACTGCTTTATCTCTCCGCCTGTCAGGGACTTATAGTCGATGTGCGTAACAATGGCGGTGGAATGCTGACCGAGGCGCAGAGACTTGCGGCACGTTTCTGTAACGAGAATACGTTTGTTGGCTATATGCAGCACAAGACAGGACCTGGGCATGATGATTTTTCAGCAATGGAGGAGCAGTGGCTGTCACCGTCCGCAGGCATACGCTGGCAGAAGAAAGTGTGTGTGTTGACCAATCGCAGCGTGTATAGTGCCGCCAATGAATTTGTAAAATACATGCATCGCATGCCGCGTGTCACGATTGTTGGCGATACAACCGGCGGCGGGTCGGGAATGCCTTATTCCGCCGAACTGCCCAACGGTTGGGGAGTACGCTTCTCCGCTTGCCCCATGTACGATGCGGAGGGGAATTCAACCGAACATGGGATAGCCCCCGATATAGTCGTGGGCATAACGGAAAGCGATATGCTGTCGGGCATAGACACGATAATAGAAGCGGCGAGGCGCATATTGTATCGGTAATAAAGGGGGATTGTGATAAACCTTGCGTCATGTGATAGTCCCGGTATGCAACCGATGATAATGCTATATGATTTTGCACTTCTATATTGAGTCTGCGCCATAACTTTATAAATAAATTGCACTTGCCTGTTGGCTTTATAGAATAAAAAAGATATAATATAAAAAGTTTTATGAGAAAAAATGATTTGCGCTCGCAGAGCCTGGATTTGCTACGTTTTCCTTTGGCTGTGGTTGTGTTGACAATTCACACTTTCAGTACAGATGGATTTACTATACAAGGGAATTCTGTATCATTGGATGATTTCCCGATTTTATTGGAAACGAATTACTTTATAAACGCTTTCCTTCGAGGACAAAGCGTACCTATATACTTTTTTATTTCTGGTTTCGTATTCTTTCTTGGGGGAGAATTAACAGGAGATAAATATCTGCAGAAACTAAAGAATAGAGTGAAGACTTTGTTAATACCTTACTTGATATGGAATATAGTTGCTGTATTAAAACCGTTATTTCTGCGGCTTCCCTGCTTTTCCGCCTTTTTCCCAAACATACATGATTCACAATTGGATTTTAGTCTGTCGGCAATATTGGAAACCTTTTGGGATAATTCAAAAGGTATATTCAGTAACTCTTCTGCTGCAAATGAAATAGTTGTTAACAATATTTATCCTGCTGATTTACCTTTATGGTTCTTGAGGGATTTGATGATAGTGGTATTATGTACCCCTCTGCTTTATTGGATATTAAAACATACATACTATTATTTTGTGCTGCTGTTGGGCGTTTTATGGTTTACTTTGGCTTATTGGGATTTAGGACATATTAACCAGCTGTTGACTGCGTTCTTCTTCTTCTCATGGGGAGCGTATATGAGTGTGAACGCAAAAGATATGATGCATGAATTCAGTCGTTTTTTCAAAGCGTCCATGTTGCTTTATCCTTTGTTGGCTTTGCTATTTGTTTTGTCGGTTCACTGTTTCCCGGATCTTTCTGCTACGATCAAAAGGCTGAATGTTTTTGTGGGTTTGTTCTTTGCCTATAATGCATCATCATGGTTGTTGACCCGTCGTATTTGTAAGGTCACTCCTTTTCTATCGTCTTCCGGTTTCTTTATTTATGTAGCGCATTTCATGCTTTGTTCGGATATTGTAAAACTTCTCTTTTTCGTATTTCGCCCGACCACAGATTGGGGTATGCTTTCGATTTTTCTGTTGGCGGTTATTACCACGGTAACGGTACTTTTGTTTATGTTTTATTCTTTAAAGCGTTATGCACCGGGATTATTGAAGGTTATTGCCGGAAGGAAATAAAAGTGATCGTGCCCGGATTACATGGTAATCACACCACGATTATACTGCAATCACGCCCCGATTACCATGTAATCGGGGCGTGATTGCAGCGGGGGATTGCATATATGCAGTCATTATGTTTCTTCGTTCACATCATAGTGATGCTGTATCTTGCTCATCTTTAGGTTGTAAGAGTCTTAAAACCTTTGTGTTGTATTCTTCCAGCCATGCGCGTTCACGATCCGTCATCATCTCCCATACTATCGGATCTGTATCTATCGGGCATAATGTGAGAGGCTCCAGCCGCAGGAATTTGCCGAAAGGTGTCTCGTCGCCTTGTATCACCAGCATGGTATTTTCCGTGCGTATGCCGAAATGCCCCTCTACGTATAGTCCCGGCTCGCATGTCACGGTCATGCCAGCTTGCAGCGGAGTGGGCACCCAGTTCATGCGTATAGCATGCGGCCCCTCGTGCACTGCGAGGTGAGCCCCTACGCCGTGCCCTGTTCCGTGCATATAGTTCATGCCTTCACGCCACATTACGCTGCGTGCTATGGCGTCTATCTGTGTGCCGGTCGTACCCTCAGGAAATTGTAAGGTTGCCAGTGCGATATGCGCCTTCAATACCAACGTGTATGCTTTTCGCATCTCGTCGGTTAACGGGCCGAGGGCGATGGTGCGTGTTATGTCTGTTGTTCCGTCCTTATATTGTGCGCCGCTGTCTATCAGTATCAGTCCCTCCGGTTTCAGTTCCGTGTCAGATTCCGGTGTCGCGGCATAGTGTACTATGGCACCGTGTGCGTTATATCCGGCTATGGTGTTAAATGACAGTTCCTCGAACATAGGGTCTTCGGCACGTATCTCCTCCAGCTTACGGCTTACAGAAAGTTCTGTCTGTCCTCCACGCTCAACGGCGGGTTTCAGCCATTGTATGAATTTCAGCATGGCTTTGCCGTCGCGTAACATTGCCTGTCGGAAACCATTTATCTCGGCGTCGTTCTTTATTGCCTTCATCAATATGATTGGTGACTCACCGTCCACGGCGTTGTCGGCTATGATATTGTATAATGTATGGCAGGTGGTTTTGCTGTCGCACAATATTTTCTCGCTGCGGCGCTTCGTCAGAAATGCGGCGAAGGTGTTATAAGGAAGTACCTTTATGCCGGCTTTCACCATCTGTTTCGTGGCTTCTTGTGTCATACTTTCTTTGTTTGCGAACAGGCAAGTCTCTGTATCGCTGATGTAAAGGTATGAAAGGAAGATTGGAGTGTATGTCACATCGCATCCGCGCAGGTTCGTAACCCATGCAATGCTCATGAGGTCTGTCGTTATATGTGCATGGCAACGGCGCTTTTTAACCTCGGTCATTATTCTTGTAATCTTGCTTTCCACTGTCTCTCCAGCATATTCAATAGGGTGTATACGTATTGTGCCGTGAGGTATCTCGGGACGGTCTTTCCACAGTATCTTCATGGCATCGTAATTGGTGCGCACCGTTATGCCGCCAAGTTTTTGTAGCTCCCGCCGCATGGTCGTAATCTCGTCATAGCTCATTACCATACCGTCTACGGCCACGTATGTACCGCCGTAAGCCGACAGTTTTTGCGCTATCCACTGCATAACGGACGGCGTGTCGGGTAGCCCCTCTTTCATAAGCCTTATGCCTGTACCCTCAAGCTGTTGCGTCGCCTGTATAAAATAGCGTGAGTCGGTCCATAGTGCCGCCTCGGTTCGTGTTACGACAACGGTGCCTGCGGATCCTGTGAAGCCGCTGATCCATTGACGGGCCTGCCAGTGCGAGGCCGGATATTCGCTGTTGTGCGGGTCTGTTGACGGGAATATTATAATGTCGATGCTTTCTGCTTGCATCTCGCGTCGCAGGCTTTCAAGCCGTTTGGTGATGGTGTTTGTCATATATGTATTTTGCAAAATGGACTTTGCAAAGTTAGTTTATTTTCGGTATAGCGGCAAAAGAAATGCAAAATAATTTCGCCAATATTCATTTTTTTATTAATTTTGCAGATGGAAATTAACAAAATAAGGATAATAAAAACATTAATCATTTATTAGAATTATGGCATTTTTGACAAACGAAAAGCTTACTATTGTCGGCGCTGCCGGTATGATTGGTTCTAACATGGTACAGTCTGCCCTCATGATGGGTTTGACAAGTGAAATATGTCTCTATGACGTTTTCTCACCGGAAGGTGTTGCCGAGGAAATGCGTCAGTGCGGATTTGGCGACGTGAAGATTACAGCTACGACAGATGTTGCGGAGGCTTTCACTAACGCTAAATATATAATCTCATCAGGCGGTGCTCCACGTAAGGAGGGTATGACACGTGAGGATCTTCTTGCCGGTAACTGTAAGATTGCCGAGGAGCTTGGTCTTAACATCAAGAAGTACTGCCCGGACGTAAAGCACGTGGTTATTATCTTTAACCCTGCTGACCTTACCGGTTTGGTTACTTTGCTTTATTCCGGTCTGAAACCGGGACAGGTTACAACTCTTGCCGGTCTTGACTCAACACGTTTGCAGTCTGCTCTCGCCAAGAAGTTCAACGTTCAGCAGAGCGAGGTGACCGGTTGCCGTACCTTTGGCGGACACGGTGAGCAGATGGCAGTGTTCGGTTCTAAGGTAAAGATTGGCGATCGCAATCTTATGGATATTATCGGTACCGATGAATTTACGACAGAAGAGTGGGAGAATATGAAGACTGCCGTTACTCAAGGTGGTAGCGCTATCATCAAGCTCCGTGGCCGTTCTTCTTTCCAGAGTCCTTCATATCTTTCTGTAGAGATGATACGTTCCGCTATGGGTGGCGAGTCTTTCGCATGGCCTGCAGGTACATACGTAAAGACCGACAAGTACGACCATATCATGATGGCCATGGATACTACTATAGACAAGGACGGATGTCATTATAATGTACCTCAGGGTACGGCGGAAGAGAACGCCAAGTTGGATGCTTCTTACGAGCATCTCTGCAAGATGCGTGACGAGCTTGTTACGCTGAACATCATTCCGGAAATCAGCAAGTGGAATGAAATTAACCCGAACCTCTAAGATTTTCATATAGAAACTCTAACGTTACCCAACCAACAATAAACCGCACTTAGGAGTTAGCTCCAAGTGCGGTTTTCTTATTTGCACGTATATTAGACAGGTATAGCCATTGTCTGATATGCTGTATCCGTTGGTATTCTACCGTGGTATGGTGATGCGGCTTAAAATCTCTTGCCCCAGATAATCTTGTAGAATGTTAGCAACAGTATCTTGGCGTCCAATAGTAGAGACTGATGCTCAAGATAATACAAGTCCAACTCAAGGCGTCTGAGCATCTTCTCCATAGTGTCAGTATAGCCGTTGTATAGTGTTGCGTAACTGGTGACGCCGGGACGTATCTGATACAGCAACTCGTAGCGGCTGTCATGTTGCATGATTTTGTCTATGAAAAATTTCCTTTCGGGACGGTATCCTATAAACGCCATATCGCCTTTTAGTACGTTCCACAGTTGTGGCAGCTCGTCAAGATGATGTGACCGCAACCAACGCCCGAAAGGAGTAAGGCGCTCATCGTCTATGTCTGTGAGTTGAGGGATGCCGTCTTTCTCACTGTCAACTATCATGGTGCGGAACTTCAATATGTAGAATGCTTTGCCACCACGTCCTATACGCTCTTGTTTGAACAGTACAGAACCATTGGAGCACAACTTCAACCCGATGAAAATAACCAATAGCAAAGGGCTGAAGATTATAATAGAAATAAAAGATAATATAATGTCTATAGCTCTTTTAACCATTTTTTGTAAACAAAAAATCATATTGACGTACAAAGATACAATTTTTATCTCTTTTTGCAAAATGTATTCTATTAAAACAGTTGTGATTGTTTTTTTTTAACATTAGAATATTATTGCAGAATACAATATTTTACATATAGAAACGTTTTGTTATAAAATTATTCTAAAATGCACACTTTGATAATACTGATAATAATATTATTAACAACTTTCTGTTTAGGTTTCTTTATTACACCTTATCTTGTTAGCCTGTCAAAGGAGCTTCATTTATATGATATTCCCGATGGCAGGAAAGTGCATCAGTTGCCTATACCACGTATGGGAGGTATTGCTTTCTTGCCGATTGTAACTATTACAATATCCGTAATGGTTGTTGCGTTGTTGCGTTTGGATATATACTGCAAGGATACTCTTTGGAACTCTACTATGATACAGCACTTTTTCTCGTATTTGGCGGGTGTGATGATGCTTTATACCATAGGGTTGTATGATGATATTCATGGGGTAGGGTATAAAGTGAAATTCTTGATACAGACAGTTAGTGCAATATTGTTGTGTGTAGGTGGTCTGTGGGTGGCTGATTTCTCCTATATGTTTATGATTAATGCCGTGCCGTTTTGGATAGGAATGCCTGTAACGGTGTTTTTCGTGGTATATGTTACCAATGCTATGAATTTGATAGATGGTATTGACGGGCTGGCATCGGGGTTGTCCTGTGTCACCCTGTTGGTTATTACTATATTGAATGTTATGGTGGGTGACACAATGTGGGCAATGTTCTCTATTGCCTATTTTGGTGTTGTAGCTTCGTTTTTTTATTATAATGTTATTGACAAAAATAACAAAACTTTCATGGGGGATGCCGGCTCGTTGACGTTGGGCTTTACTTTAGCATTCCTGATACTTCACTTCTGGCAGCGTGATCCGGTATGGAATCCGCGGTTTCACAATATAGGTATTGTGGCGCTTAGTACTCTTATAATACCAATGTTTGATGTTGTGCGAGTCTTTGCCTCACGTTTGCGTGATGGGCGTAATCCATTCTTGCCTGATAAGAATCATATACATCATAAACTGCTGCGTGCGGGTCTTACAGGACATCAGACAATGGTTACTATTCTGCTATTGTCATGTTTGTTTATAGTGTCTAACTATTTTGTTGCCGCATATATGAGTCAGACACTTATTGTGGTATTGGATATAATATTGTACGTGATGATGCATTGCGTCATTAATAGATTGATTGCTCGAAAAGAAAAAAATATGGGGGTAGAGTACAGTCGTAATTATTGACCGTATTCTGATTTTAGATGAATTCAAACAATTTGGTGATGTATTTCATGGAACACATCATGTAGTTCGTTTTTATACCGTGAGCACGGCATGCTTTCGCATCCTCTTTTGTCAGTAACAGTCTGTGTGATAAACTACTGGTACTGGCTCCGCCTGTGCGCATAGTTACGAAATCTTTGTGTATGTATTTAGTTCTTATTTTATGTATACACAGCAGACGTACCATCATATCGAAATCAGCGGCTAATTTGTATTCTAAAGAGTAGTAGCCGTATTTATCAAAGATTTCTCTGCGAGCATAAAATGACGGATGAGCTGGCATGTAACCGAATCTCATAAGCCAAGGACGAAATTTTTTTGAACTATAGTATCTTACGCATTTGGTAAGATCCTTTGGCTTTACGAAATGTATGTCTCCATATACAGCATCAACTTGTTCTTCTTGTGTTTCTGTGAATATTTTTACGATGGTTTCTAAAACATCAGCGGAGGTGAAGAAGTCATCGCTGTTTAATATCCCAATAATGTCTCCAGTAGCATGCTTTATGCCTTTATTCATTGCATCGTAGAGTCCTCTGTCTTTCTCGGAAATCCAATGCATATTACCATTGAATTTCGGTTCATATTCTTTTATTATATCAATTGTATTATCTTTAGAACCTCCGTCAATAACCCAGTAGTCAATGTCTGTGAACGTTTGAGAGAGCACTGAATTAAAAGTGTCACGCAGGGTATCTGCGGAGTTGTATGTAGTGGTGATTATGGAAATTGTCATGATGAAATGTTCCCGTATTTTTATCTCTCTAAAGGAGAGTTTATGCCTTTTATCATTGCTGTTAGGGCGTTTGCGAATGATATGTTTGTTGAATACATCTTATGTTTTTTTATTGCGAAATATATGGCATAGAGTGTTGATAAGGTCCACCCTAAAAAACGGCGTGTTGCCCATCCTCTGTTATAGAAAAACCTTTGGTCAAACCCTTGGAACCATTGTGATTCATGGAGTTCGTTCATTTTTGCAATACAAATAGGGACATACCATATCTGTAGTCCTGCTTTGTAACAGTCAATTAGAAACTTACTTTCTTCTTGACCGCCGTTTCCGGTTCCTGACCCCATTTTCTCATCGAAATGTAATCCTTTATCCATAATACTTTTTCTACGGAAGGATATTTGCCAACTTGATATATGAAGTGTTTGGAGAAAACTACATCTGAATGGTTTTGTGGGATATGTCTTCTTGTCTCCATGGATCTTGTCACCAAAACCTGAAGCATTGTCTATTAGGAAAGCTATGATATCGGCTTCCGGATAGTCATTATATGCTTGAAGAATTTTTTGCTTTATGCCATTGTCAAATACCTCATCATCGTCAGAGATAAGACAAATATCACTCCATGCATTATCTATCGCCATGTTACGGCTACGTGACAAACCTCTTTGGGTTGTTGATATCATACATTGTGATTTGTCATCGGAATAGTCTATTTGGTTTTTATCGCATTGGTTTATGGCAAGCACATCGCATTTGATATTGGACGACGAGAATATACTCAAATCATTTTGATGCATACACGCCATTAGTATTTGAAAAGTCATAGGGAATTGGATTAATGGTTGTTTGTATTGAGTTGTTTTATTCGTTTAAGCATTTCTTTAAGCATCTCTAATCGTTCTTTGTCTTTTCCAAACATTACTTTTATTAATTCGCGCCAATATAATGTGCGGTATATTCTATAGAAATTTCTGATAGTTTTTGCTTGTGAGTATCCTTTTTTTGCATTCTGTACTAATGCTACTTTAAGGAACTTCATCTCATAGTCTGCATTAGGCTTTCTCTCTGATGTAAGGTGAAGATAGCGGATATTTTTATCGTAGATGAAATGTGTACCGAAGCGTTGCATGAGTCTGTAATGTATGTCATCTTCTTCTCCATACATAAATATAGACTCATCAAACAGTCCTACAACTTCGAACATAGATTTGCGCACGTAGAAACAAGAACCAGAGAAATATTGGTATCTTGGCTGATACCATTCCAGTCTGTTTAGGAGTCCTTCGAGCAAGGTTCTCATATATCCGTTCATCATGTATGTGCAGCAGAAAGAACTGTTACTTTCTAAAGTATTTGTGTACATCTGCTTCATTCCGTACATGATGAGATTATATCTTTTCTCAAATGCTGCCAAGGGTTTGGCGAAGAAAGGAGAGGCAAGTCTGACATCTGGGTTCATAATAAGAATTATCGGCGCACTACAGTTTCTTATACCGACGTTGTTGCCCTGTCCGTAACCACCATTGTGAGTGTTATTTATCAATATAATATCATTGCCCCATTGTTGACGCAGTCTGTTAAACATGATGTCAGGCTTTTGACTGTTGTTGTCAACTATTATGAGCTCAATTTCTTTTAAAGGTATATCTGCGTGTTGTCTGATAGAATCCACGCAATCGTATATATCTTTTTCAGAATTGTACGTTACTATAATTATCGAGACTCTTTTCATTTAGGTTTATTGTGTGTTTTTGAAATGTTATTTAGTTTTTTGTTTTCTAAACGGTAATATTTTTTTAGAAAAATAGCCATAGGAATTTGCCGGGCAAGTTTTGAGGGTAGTAGTAATCCCAGACATTGTGTAGCAATTATGATGGCTTTTAATAGAATGCCATATCCATAAGAGTGGCATTTTACTATGTTGGCCATTTCCTTAGCAAATTGGACTTCTACTTTTGTTCCGAATATTGAATTGTATATGAAAGTAGTTCCCATGAATAGGGCGCTGTCATATTTGTGGCCGTATCTGTTTTGTATAGATGTATAGAATTTGTCTATGGCATACAGATGGCTTTTGCGGTGTGCGTCAGATGTAATGTTCTTCGATATGGAACTGACGTTTGCGTCTATGCGATATGCAAAATGTGGTTTGCATTGACAGTAGTCGTATTTCATGCCGCAGAGAAGCGTAGAGATATTAAAATCTGCATCTTGCAAAGAACGCAAATTGGAATCCCATGTTATGTTGTACTTACGCAGGGAACAGGTTCTGTATATGTTGTTCCATACAACGAAAGGCAGTATGCGACGGCAAAAGTATTCAAGGTCATCTTTTAGTACAGGATAGCCGTAGAGGTATCTATGTTTGTTGAAGAATGTATTGTTCTCCATTACTCCAGAAGGGAATACCATGAAATCCAAATCTGATCTTTTTTGTATTGCCTCTATGCGTGTTTGAAGGCAATCGGTGGTAATATAGTCATCAGAGTCAAAAAAAATGATATATTCTCCTTTAGCCTTTTGTAGGCCGATGTTTCTGCATGTCTGTGCTCCTTTCGGTTGTTCCTTTCTTTGAATGACTACAATACGATTATCTGAGGCCTCATATTGTCGTAATGCCATAAGTGTATCTTCGTTGGAACCATCATCAATAGTCAGCAACTCCCAGTTTTGGAAAGTGTTGACTAAGATGCTGTCTATCATAATCTTTAGATAGTGAGTATTATTATAGACCGGCATGATGATGCTTAACAATGGTGTCTTTGGGGATGGCATAGTATTGGGAGTAGTTATTTTAGAAAGTTATGATGAAATTAGTGATTGTGTAAGGAAAATGTCTTTGTTGTTATATATTATGTAGACTCTCTGATAATTGTATTATAATTCATTTTATGGTTGTGGGTTCAAGGAATATACTCGTACCCAGTCTATGTCCATATATCCAGGAAACGTGGTTGTGTCGATGCCTTTCGACCACCATTTTGGTGGGTAGATTTGCTCGTGTATCCTTAAATGTGATTCTACGCCATAATTATATTGGTTTTCTAATTCTTTCATTCTCGGATAACGTAGTGTCTCTTTTCCATTTATTGAGAATATTAGTTCATTAGGTAGTATTTCTATACAATATATGTTGTATTTGTTAACATTTATCTTTGGAAGGGCTTGTTGTGGTGGTTTGGTCCAATGAGCTTTGTCCTGTAAAGTATAATGATTATGTGCTGTTTGATAAATAAAATTGTTTTTATCAACATATTCGAGGATATCTATTTCTGCATATTTCTTATTATCTATACCCCAGATTTTTTTGTCTTCTGGCATAATCCATATTGCGGGCCATGTTCCTATTGCACCATGTATTCGGGCGCGTATCATGATTTTGCCGTAACGGAAAGTCTTTTTCTTGTGGGAAGTGATTCCTGCTGTCAGAAAACGGGCGGTGTCTTTTAATGCATATTCACCCTTGTTTACTCTTGCCCACAGACGCAGGTATCCTTTCTTTTTCTCATACCATCGTGCATCATCAGTAAAATTTGCAAATGATCTTACATTGTGGACTCTTGGCATCTTCGACCAATTGTTCCAGTTTATGGAGTCATCATTAAACTCGTCACTCCACTGTAGTGTGTAGTTCTTGTCGCGGTTCTTAGGACTTTGAGCGCATGATGTTATGCTGCTAATTGTCAATAATATAATTATGATATAACGGATTTTTGCCATGTTTGTTCTATTTCTTTATAATAGTATATTAAAAATAGGAATAGGAAATTAAAAAATAGTGCATATACCTCGAAAGCTTGCATGAAGAGGAATATTACAAAACAGAATAAGAGACAACAGCGGATATGACTCCATTGTTTTACTGTGTTAATATTTCTTATGCAAGCCATATAACAGCATGCTATAAATATAAAGAACAGTGATATTCCTCCAGTTACTAATATAGACCAGCATAGATTGTGTGGACCGACTGCAAATGAACTCATGTTCTCCACGTACCAGTCTCTGTCAACCCAGCCATATCCGTATAATGGGGATTGTACAAAAATTTTTCTTGCACTGTCCCACATCTCTGTACGATTTGTAAATGTCAGATCCTTTCCTAACAGATCCTGTATAATATAAACCGCTACATCATTGCTCTCAATGCCTTTTCCATTAAAACAAATAAATATTTGGAAGAATAAATTGAAAAAGAACATTCCTATTATTCCCAAACGTTTTAAGGATGTAGATGGAATTAGACAGAATAGTAATATTAGTATTGTACATGATGTAGAGGTCATGCTACCTGTAATAAGCAGATGAGTGAAACCTATTAAGGATATCAATATACAGTTAATTTTCCAAAGCCAACCGTATTTCCAGGTTAGGATGCATAGGGCTATACCTGGTATAACACGGCTACCTATTTGGTTGCGGTTTCCGCCTAAAAGGAAAGATGATACGCTGTCTTCCTGATATATCATCCAGTCTGTATATATGAATAGGAGTGTGAAACCTAAATATATGAAACTGGATAGTGTAACTGTGGATATTTTGATAATTTCATTCCATCGGTTTTGCTTAGTATAATTTATAATAAGACAAAGCAGCAGTATCTCAGAATAGTAAAATATACAATCTTTTAACGATGTACCATTGATTATTGTAAAAACGAGTAAGAGTGTAATATAAGTAGTGACAAGGCTCTCGAAACGTCCCAATATAGGTTTGAAAGCAAATAATGTTAACATCACTAATGCTGCTGCGATTGTTGCTCCGGCAGCGGCAATGGAAACGCTAACAAGAGAATCCCACACTACGAATGTAATGCAGGTACGAGTTAGCAATATAGGTATAAATAGTAGTGCTAACCAGTATTGTTGAGTGGGATTAAATCTTAGTGTTGGCATGTATGTTGCATATATCACCAAGTATGTTTAAGAACTCTTGTGTGTAGGAACAATTAAATCCGGCACTTGGAGTGAATGTCATTTCTCCAAAGTATGGTTTATCATCAATCACGTAAAAGTCGACCCTTACTATTGCATATCCTTTACTGAGTTTTGATGCTGCATTGAGTATATCTTTTAATGCTTTTGGACGTGGAATCGGATTTTTTGTGATTGTATAATGAGCGTTAGGTTTTATGAACTCGGGATGGAAATTCCATTCAAGGTCGTATATACCCAATTCACATGATTCCTTGGTACGGTTGTGGTAAGTACATATATAAGCAGGTTTTCCATTAAAACTCCATATTTTGTAATCTACCGGCGATGTGGACTTTACCTGTTGTTTTGTACTATCCAATAGTTCTTCGGCAATGATACAAGGACGAATTTTGTTATAATGTGGCTCTCCCATTTTCTTACCAAATTTCTTTTTCATTAATCTGGAAAAATGTTTCGTCCATATTTTTATATCAAGTGAGGACTTATCATTACATATTAGTACATCTCCACAACCGTGGTTCGTTTTCATTACGAATTTATTTGGTAGTACGTTCCAGTTTATATCCTCTGCTTTTTCCCATATTCCAATGAGCGGTATGAGCATATATCCAAGTCCTGTTTCTTCTATATGCTTGCGGACACGGTATTTATCTGCATAATCAGTCCATGTAGATGTATCTGAATTGAATTTAAGCCATTGTATCTTTTCATTTATATCTCTTGGATTTTTCCAATTTAGTGAATGATGGAGACTTCTGCGGAAATGTAATGAAACCAAGGTTTGTGGCGAAAACGTTCCGAGTGTCCAGTATATAATAGACCAGATAAGTCTTTTTATCGTCGTCATTTTCTTATATTTCTTATTGTTGTAATGATAAAGTCTTTTTCTATTCTTTCTAATCCAAAGGCCCATACAGCAGGAATAGATACAAGAACACACACACAGCCGGTAATAAGGAACCTCAAAGGCATATCAGGCAAGTATTGCATTACAGTGCATGCCAATACGAGTATAAGTGTAGGGCATATTATTCTTAACAATACTCTCTGGGTTATACTTTTATAACTTAATCCTGCGGTGTAGTGTAGAAATGGAATACGCATCATAGCGCATACAAGTTCTAATGATATGTATGCATATAATACGGATGTTATCCCATAACCACAATAAAGTAGCAACCATGCTACAGGTAATGTGAGAAACTTGATTGTATTTATGTATAGAGAATAATCCCGTATTTTTCCTATTGCCTGATTGGCTATTCCTAACCCTATTGTTATCTGATCAACCAATGAAGTCAACAACATACAACGGCAGATATCAACTGTTTCGTTAGGGAAAGTTTTTAACCATAGTTTTAGTATTGCTGGCATTTCGAATGTCAATGGCATTACGATGATAGCTAATAACAGATAACTGTATTTGGAGGTTCTTTCAGAGAATAATAGCATCTCTTGTCTGTCGTTTCTTCCTTCTGCTTTTATAATTTGTGGCCTCATGGCGTTTTGTACCGATGTTGCAATGTACTGAATGGCTCCGGATACTTGTATAGCAATACCGTATGCGGTATTTATAAATGTTCCATATACTCGGTTTAATAATATAGAGACTCCTTGTACACGTCCCAGGATACATCCCGTGCTGTAAACTGTCCATCCTGTAAAGCCCGTGATTTCTTTTATGATATTTTTATCCCAATTTTTAAAGTTTGGAATAAGGCAAGTTTCTTCATAGTTCAGCCTTGCGTATAATGCGAAAGCTATGAGATTGAGTAACATTATTAACATTATAATGCCGGCATAGGCTGTTAGTCTGTCATGGTTTATATAGAAAAGAAAATACGCTAATCCCAGCTTTAAAACTCCGTCAAACACATCCACTATTGATATATATACAATATTTTCGCGTGCTATGAAAAGCGCACGAAATGGTGTCGTTATGAATGTTATCAACAATGTGCATGACACAATAAAATATACGATCTTTGCAGTCTGTTGCCTGTCCGCCTCTATAATAAGGAGCTTGTTCATTATAAGAGGTTCAAAAATGGTGAATAAAAGGGGAAGGCTTAGTCCTATTGCCAAATGAAGCATAAGACTGTTAGAGAAAAATTTCTTCAACTGTTCATAATCACCTTTCCCATGGAGAAAAGAGAGGAAGCGTTGTGTTGATACCAGCATTGCATTGCTGAGAAATCCGAGCATCATTATAACTCCTGCCACCAAAGAGTATATCCCGAAATCATCCTGCCCTAAAGCCTCTAATACTATACGGGTAGAGAATAAGGATAGGCAGATATTTATTACAGAACGTATGTTCTGGGCTATAGTGTTTACAATGACTCTCTTCTGTGAATTCATTGTTGTTGGCTTTATTTATAAATTAACTGTTAGTCGTTGTTGTTGTTACTTTTGAATATATCTTCTTTCGCTATGTATAGAGATGTGATAAATGTGGCGAAAATTAGCATACCAATAACAAATATCATACGTTTTGGTCCCGCCGGTTTTATAGGCACTGTAGCACTTTGCAATGTTGTAAATGCTGGAGTCTTTTCTTGTACTTTAGCTTTCATTGCCTCTAATTGTGTGCACATTGCTGTATATGTGTTGTATTTCAATTGCATGTCGCTTTCTAATTTGTCACGTTCTGATACTGAAGATTGCAGTATTATGTCTCTATTAGTATCGCAGTATGCGCTGTATGTAGCGACAGATTTGTCATATTCTATTTTGGCACTGTCTGCAAGAAGCCTGTAATGGTTAACATCAAGGCGAGCCTTGCTTGTACGGTAGTTGATAATAAAATCTTGAAGATGTTGGCACACAGAATCAGTTAGGGTTGCGCAAACCAGTCTGTCTTGATCTTTGACTGTAATACTTATCACTTCTGTTTTTTTGTCAACAGAACAGGTTATTGTTTTTTTTACTTCTTCTACAAGATTGTAGTCGAATTCTGACAGCATGAAAGGATTTAATTTTTTGTCTTTTGAAGGACCACTTTTAGTGTCAGAGGTAAATAAATCGCTTATGCTGTTCTTTAGTTTGATAAAAGGTTGTGTAAGCCAATTTTTCTTTTGATATTTTACAAGATATGTATAATAGTCCGTATTAATATTGCCGTCTTCTGTCTTGATCTTTATATCAAGTAGGCTTACTATGAACTCATTTGATTCCATAAGGTCTGGGTATAGTAGAGGGTATAACGCATCTGCCCCGTTGCTACCGAGATTAATGCCGAAATTCGATGCTATGGAAGACAGTCCTCCTGCAACGTTTTCTCCAACAGCCTCCGGTGCTAAAGATATGCTACTGGTATAGTAACGAGGTTGTGGTAAGATCCAAATACAAGAGAGTACGAATACTATTGGCCATACATAAAAAAAGGTTTTACGTTTAGCCAAGAGTGTTTTAAATATTTTCCCAAGGTCTATTACATCTTTATTGTTTTTGTCGTTCATTTATTTACCGGATTGTATGTTATGTTTTTTTAGTCTCTTTTGAATATGTCGCGAGTGTAAACTTTATCTGAAACGTCATCGAGACAACTGTCATAGCGGTTAGCTATGATGGCATTGCTTTGCCGCTTGAATTCGTTTATATCGTTTACGATGCTTGAACCGAAGAAAGTTGTGCCGTCTTGCAGTGTTGGTTCGTATATGATAACAGTGGCGCCTTTGGCCTTTATCCGTTTCATTATACCTTGGATGGCTGACTGTCGGAAGTTGTCGGAATTAGATTTCATGGTGAGACGGTATACACCTATGACCGGTACTTTTTCTCTGTCAGGATTTCCGAATTGGTTGTTTGAGCTATATGCGTAGTAACCTGCCATTTTTAATACCGCATCCGCAATATAATCTTTACGTGTTCTATTAGATTCTACTATTGCTGTCATCATGTTTTGTGGTACATCACGATAGTTGGCAAGTAGCTGTTTTGTGTCTTTTGGCAGGCAATATCCGCCGTAACCGAAAGAGGGGTTGTTGTAGTGGGTACCGATTCTCGGGTCAAGTCCAACACCGTTAATGATAGCTTGTGTGTCGAGTCCTTTTACTTCTGCGTATGTGTCCAGTTCATTGAAAAAAGACACACGCAGGGCAAGATAAGTGTTTGCGAAGAGTTTTACGGCCTCCGCTTCTTTCAATCCCATGAAGAGAGTGTCTATATCTTCCTTTATTGCTCCCTGTTGCAGCATTTGTGCAAAAGTGTGTGCGGCATCTTCAAGGTGATTACCTGCAATGGCTTTTATAGCCTTGTTCTCTTCACTGTATTCATTGTCATTTATTAGTTTTGGATATCCTACTATGATACGTGAAGGATAGAGATTGTCATACAACGCCTTGCTCTCACGCAGAAACTCCGGCGAGAATAAAAGACGTAGTTTTTGTGTTGTATCTTGACCATCTGTATAAAACTTCTTGGCGTATTTCACATACAGTGATCTTGTGTAACCTACGGGAATAGTAGACTTGATCACCATAGTAGCTTTTGAGCCTGTGCTGAGCACGAGGTCTATAACGTCTTCTATATTATGGGTATCGAAGTAGTTTGTTATAGGGTCATAGTTGGTGGGTGCTGCTATTATGACGAAGTCTGCATCCTTGTAGGCTGCAGCACCGTCAAGGGTGGCAGTGAGATTGAGTTCTTTTTCTGCAAAGAATTTCTCTATGTATTCGTCTTGTATTGGCGAGATGCGCTTGTTTATCTTTTCAACCTTTTCTGGGATAATGTCAACGGCTGTTACCTTATGATATTGGGATAAGAGCGTTGCCATACTCAAACCAACGTATCCAGTTCCTGCTACTGCTATGTTCATAATGCTGTTGCTTTAGGTTATCATTATTTTATCAGGTTTGCTATTGTCGCTATCATTGTTGCAATGGATGCTGTAGAAGTTCCTATGGCAAGCCATTGTGATAATTGTGCGGCATCAGTTTTAGGCTTTGTTGGTACAATAATCTCTGAACCGGGTGTTGGTTTGTCACCTTTGCCCATTTGGTTTACTGTTCCATTCATGTGTACGATATACGTATGCCCTTTCTTTGCCCGCTGGCCGAAACCACCTGCTTGATTGATGTAGTATTTAGCCTTTGAGCCTTTTTTGTATGCTACGGTGTTAGGATATAGTACTTCACCGCTAATTTTTACGGTATTTGTGTATTCCGGTACTATTATGCGGTCATTCTCACGCAATACCAAGTCATAGTCACTGCCGGGGTTAGCCAATGCCTTGTCTAACTGGATACCTACATAATATCTGTCACCGAGGTCGAGCAACTGAGTGTTGATGGAGTCTTTGTTATCGCTGTTACGCTGTGCCATCTTTAATACCTGTTGCATACGCATGCGCTCTTCTGGCGTTATATATCGTTCGAGACGTGCTCCTTTTATGTACGCTGTGATATTGGGGCCGCCTGCAGCCTTTATTATATCTGACAGACGTGTTCCACGCTTGCTGAGAGTATAAGATCCGGGGAAGTTTACTTCACCTGTTATGCTTACATTTTGTTGTGTCATATAACCAGGACTGCGGCGTACATAAACCTCATCGAACGGTTGCAGGATAAATCCCGGCTCTCCGTCAATGACAAATCCTTCCTTTAATGCAAGGCTATAAATCTTGGCTATAAGCGAATCGCTTGTAGTAGCTTTATCGTTATATATGCGTCGTGCAATATCCACTTTTACAGTTGAGGCGGTTTCTTTCAAACCACCGGCCTGTAATATGAAGTCTTCAATTGTTTCATCGTCGGCGTATGCATATACTCCGGGGTATTGTACCTCTCCGTGGATAGTGATGGTACGTTCTGTTATGTGCTCGGTTTTTGTCGGGATGAACAGTACGTCCTCATTTTGTAAAGCTATATCAGGCGTTGTGCCATTGAGAATGCCCTCCACATCAATGCTTATCACTTTTAATGTGCGGTTAGGATTCATGCGGTGCATTACACCACGGGTCGTGAATGCGTCCTCTGTTACACCGTCGCACTGTTCTAATAGTCCTCGTACTGTTGTAATGTCTCCTCCTAATTGATACATCCCCGGACGGAATACAGCTCCTTTGATTTCCACCATATTCTCATAACGTTCAATAATCGAGTCAACGCTAACTTCGTCGCCATCGGAGACCTTAAAAGAACTCAGGTCGAATTCATTGACAATGAACACCGAGCGCTTTGTGCCGTTGTTGCGTACTACGCGTATGTTTTTTGTGTAGGCGTCACTTTCAAAACCACCTGCGTATTTAAGTAGGGAGTTCGCACTCTCATTCTTTTTCATTTCGTAGTACATCGGGCGTTTGATTTTACCAGTGATATTGACCATACTATCGTATGGGCCTACTACAATAACATCGTTGTCTGCAAGGCGTACATTTCCTTTCAACTTACCGTTGAGTATGTAGTCGTATACGTCGACAACTGTTATTAGTTTACCGTTACGGTACACTTTAATATTACGCAATGTGCCAATATCGTTTATTCCACCTGCCATATACAGTGCGTGAAATACACTTGCAAAAGCTGACAGTGTGAATGTACCGGGGGTCTTTACTTCGCCCATAACATTAATCGTTATAGTTCGTGTCTGTCCTAAAGACATCTTTATACTACTGCTACTGTAGCGGCTGCCAAGTGTAGAGCGTAACCGTGCATTAGCCTGACTTATCGTTAGTCCGCCTATATTGATGGGGCCATAGCCTTCAATCGTTATATCTCCATCAGGACTGACAGTGTATACCTCCGACTTTTGTGAGGCTCCGTATATATCAACTTTGACATTGTCACCGGGACCTACTACATAATTCTGAGGAGTGGCGATATTCATGGCGGGCTCAAATGTAAGTTCCGTATTGTTGAATATGTCACGGCCAAATACTTTTTTGCCTTTGTATAACGCTTCTTCCATTACAGGGTGCTGTGTGTCCGGTATTGGGAGCAAACCTTCGTCTTGTGGCATGTCAGTACTGTTGGGCAAATCACTGGTCTGCCCCATATTTTTTATGTTACGCTCCTGCTTTGCCTGTGCGTTGTTGGTTCGCATTACTTTGTCTGCTTTTGTTACCGCTTCATCGGCTATTGCTCCGGCTCCCTGTGTCTTTATCTGTTTCTCATATTTTTGCCTGACACGACGTACTTGGTTGATGTCTACGCCTTTCTTCATCAGTTTTGATAGTATCTGTGCCTGTGATGTGCCGGCGTTATGTTCTGTCAGTATGAACTGCATCACCTGATCGTCTGTCATTGATGTCTGTGCCATCGCCTGTGCCATTCCCGTTAAAAAGATAATAGCAATGATAATGAGTTTCTTCATCGTAATTTTTTAGCAGATATAAATGTTTTTGCTTTTCTAATGAAATAGATAAGTGCGGGCATTATTCCTCGCACTTGACCTGTTACGTGTCGTTTTCTATAAATAACGTAATTTATTTGATTATATTGTGTCCTTATTTTTATTTTTCGCTGATGTGGACTCTACACCATATTACGAATAATGCCGTAATTCCATAGCAGGCAACCTGTACCCATAGTGCGCACCATTCTTTTGTCACATCAGGCAATAATGCTCCCATACTGCTCATTCTTACAAATCCCCTTATCCCGAATGTTGATGGCAAGATGTTTGCTATTCCTTGCCAAACGCCGGGTGTTTCGGCTTGTGGCCAGCTGAGTCCTGATAAAAATAGAAAGATTACAGAAGTGAATACTACTGCCAGCATTACGCTTTCTCTGTAGCGTACCATTTC
The DNA here is from genome assembly GCA_964599665.1 of uncultured Prevotella sp. Taxonomy (GTDB): domain Bacteria; phylum Bacteroidota; class Bacteroidia; order Bacteroidales; family Bacteroidaceae; genus Prevotella. The sequence continues at coordinate 18,713 of CAZRGO010000010.1, read as the reverse complement.
GCTGAATGTTATGGCGAATAGTACACAGGCCAGCAGGTATGGTGTAAGGAACAGCAATAAATCTTTGCCGTGTACTAATGAAACAAAATCGAAAATGTGTGGTATAGCGAGTGTTACCCATGCCAACATTACGGCGAATATGAGTATATATGCCCATGATTTCCCGCATAATATTTTTACAGCTTGCCATAGCTGCGAATAGCCTGCTGTGCGCCTGTAATTAGCGAATCGATGTTCTCTTTCTGTGCCTGCTATCATGCCAACTCCGAGTAAGATAGACTGTTGTATGATTAGTATCAGTACTCCGGGTAACATGAAATTGCCGTAGCCACCGGGTGCGTTGAAAATAGAAACTTCGTCAAAATCCAGCGGTCTACTTGCTATCTCGTCTTCCCGTTGTGTCTTGTTGCTCATCAGACTACGTTGTATTTCAGCCCCCATATCCATTGATACGGCAGCAGTTGTTGTGGCAATAGCTTTATATGCAAGCATGTAGCTCATGTCGCAATAAACAGAGATGTGTGCCTGTTCGTGTCGTCCAATCTTTTTCTCAAAGTCAACAGGAATATATATTATACCATAAACTTTTTCCAAGCCTATTAATTTCTTTGCCTCTTCCATGTCAGCACAATGGTATGCAATGCAGACATCCGGGGTAGCGTCACACTTTTGCCAAAACTCTCTGCTTGTCGTTGAATGTGAATTGTCTACTAATGCTACCGGTACATCGCGCACAGTCTCATTGTTGTATATCCATGAGTATAGTAATGGATATACAATCGGCAGAAAGAAGAAAAACAACAATACCCCTTCGTCTTTCAATATGTTTTTCAGTTCGGTGAGCATACGTGTGTTATGGCTGATAACTATATTGGCTGAATGCCTTTTTCATGCGTCGTATGATTAAGGCTGGTAGTATGGTGAATATTAGTAAAGCTATTATATGTGTTGTTACATAGTTTAATGGAAAATCATTGAATATGCAGGTATGGTATATGATGAAAGAATGCCGTAGTGGGAACAGTAAAGCCAATGCCTGTAGTGGCGGATCCATAGCAAATATAGGAAATGTCGTTCCCGCCATAGAGTAACTCAGTACGCCCCAAAGCGAGCATATGCTCATTGCCATACGCAGAGAGGGAATAAGCCCGAATATGAATACGGCAAATCCTTGTGCAGCGAGTACGCTTAATATACTGTATAGTATTATGTGTGTAATGCCTCCGGGCGCAGGAAAATGTAGTGGTCCGGCCATATAGGTCATACATGCCGTCAACATAACGGTGAAGATTAATGTTTGGGGCAGTAGTTTGGTGAATAGGGCGAGAGCCATATTGTTTTTTGCGGTCTCCAGCCATTCCTTGTGTGTGTCGAACTTGATTTCGGTGCCGAGGCTGTATGCTGTGAGTAAAAAAACGAACAACAGCAGGCATGCCGGTACAACCATTGTGCTTAAATATATATTATAGTTTATCCATGGGTTGCCTATAGCGTGTGTGTCTAATTGTATGGGTTGTAGTATCGCCATGGCCTGTTTCTCTGTGAAACCTTTTGCCTGCATGGTGGCGAGTGCTACCGATGCGGAACCCAGTGTGCAAAGTGTCTTCATTTCTTTGAATAACAGTGAGCCTACCATTACCGATGTGTTGCTGAAATATACGGACATTTTGGGTTGTCGGGCGGATAGCAATTCCTGTGTCATGTTTTCCGGGAAATATATGAACCCATAAATATTATTTTGCTGTATGGCTTTGCGGGCTTCTGCTACAGAAGGATAGTGCGCCACAACCTCTGATGATTGGAATGCATCTATCAGGCGTATCATCTTACGTGTTACCGTTGTGTTGTCGTTATCAACGATGCCTATCGGCATCCTCACTGGTTGACCGTTGTCCAATAGTGATGTGAAAAAGTATGTGGCGAGCATCGGTAATATTACCATACATATTATATATATGGGGTGACGCAAGATTATCAATATCTCACGCCTAAATGATGCCGTTATTTTATTGTTTGCATTCAATGCCTGTTATTGTATGCTACCTATTGCTATTTCCTTATAATGACCGACATTCCGGGGCGCAGTCCCTCAAATTTCTCTGTTGGTCGTGCTTTTACCTCAAATGTCTTCATGTCGTACTGCCCGTTGGATTTGGTCGCTTTCCATGTCGCATAACTACCCAAGTCTTTTATGCTTGTTATCTTGAATATCGCTTCTTTGCTGAATGCCGGTATGTATGCTGTGAATGTGTCCCCTTGTTTCATGCCGTTTAGCAGATCCTCCCGTATGTTGAATGCTCCCCATACATCGTCCATTATACTTATAGTCATAATAGGTGAACCACTGCCTACCAATTCTCCTATCTTGGGATATATAGTTGTGACCTCGCCTTCCATTTGTGCTGTCTGAACAGTCTCTCTTATATATGATTCCACCTCGTTTACAGCGCCCTTTGCACGGTTTACCTGTGCTTTTGCTGCAGCTTTTTCTTCAGCTCTTGCACCGTTCTTCGCCATTTCATATTGGCTTCTTGCCGCTTTTTCCTGTGCTTCAAAAGCCTTGTAACCGGCATAGGCTTCATCACGCTTCTGTTCGCTCATTACACCCTCGTCAAACAATCGCTGTATGCGCTCGTATGACTTTTTGTGTATCTCCAGCCCGGCTTTTGCCTGTTGCCATAGCTCGTATGCACCTTGAACCTGTTCTTTGCGTGCTCCTGCCTGTGCCATATCGCTCATAGCTGCCGCTGCGTTCTCTGCGCTTTCCGCCTGTTGCTTCTTTGCTTCCACGTCAGGAGCATCAAGTATTACCAACGTGTCTCCTACGTGTACGTAGTCGCCTTCTTTTACTCTAAACTCCAGAATGCGTGCCGGCACCTTACTTGAAACACGGTATTCTTCAACGTCTATTTGGCCTTGTATTATCTCATTGTCTTTGCCAATAGTGAGGAAACCGATGATACCTACAATCACAACAACGCTGGCGAATGCAGCCAATGCTATCAATACACTTTTATTTTGTTCTTTGTTTTCCATTTGTTTTCTTCGTCTATGGGTGTTGTGGTTATTAATTATTACCGCTTTCTTTATTGTAGTGGTTAAGTATTTTTAGGCCTTTTATATTATAGCTCTCCCAATGCCTTTCTTAGTGCTGTCTCGCTCAGTTTTACCTCTATCTCGGCATCAACTTTTTGCGTCTGTGCCTGTAGCCATGCCGTTTGTGCTGCCATCACATCTGTTGTCTGCATTACCCCCTCCTTAAAACCTATGTTGGCACATCTTAGGTTTTCATCTGCACGTTCTATATTTTTTCTTGCGGTAGTGAGGTTCTTGCTTGCTTCCCTAACCTTAAAACTGCATTGACTTATCTGTAGCTCTATCATTTCTTCAGCCTCGGATAGTTTCATATATGCAAGATTTGAGGCGCATTTTGCAGCCCTTATGTTATACATCGTCTCACCCCAATCAAATACCGGTACTTTCACCAATACACCGATATTTAATGCACCTTTGAATTTGCGCTCAAAGCTATTGTATGTGCTTGGGTTGGAGAATATAGCACCGGTCATCAGTGCCACTTGTGGAAGAAGCCCCGCTTTTGCTATCTTTGTCTGCTGCTTCGTTAGTTCGATCGCATTGGTCAGTAGTTTAAGCTCATGACGTTTGTTCATTGCCTCTGTGGTGTCATATTCTCCTATTGGGGTAACTTGTAACTCTTTGCAGTCTTCGTCTTCCAACTGTATGTCAGAGTCTAATGGCATTCCGCATAACTGACAGAGACTCATCCTTGCCAGTGTTAGCCCATTGTCAACCTTTGCCTTTGTCATATCGGCCTCATTTACGGCTACACTTACTTTTAGACCGTCAGCACGTGTTGCTACTCCGTTCCTTATCATTTTTTGTACATCACTTTCCAGTTTCTGTACTAATTTAAGATAACTTTCAGCGAGACGTTGTTTTTGTCTTAAGGAGACTACTGTCCAATAGGCGTAGTCTATGCCGTATAGCACATTGTCCTCCATTGCCTCAATACCCGTGTCAGCCATTTGCTCCGCTATGTCGGCCATTTTGTTACTGGCTGTTATTATTCCTCCCATATATACGGGCTGTGTCAGTATGGCAGATGCTGTGAAAATATGGTGGGTGTTGGTGTGGAAAGCGTCAACAATCTGTTGGCCCAAAGCGTCGCCGGCTTGTGCTATCTGTTGTAACATCTGTGCACCCATCTGTCCGAATGCCATGCCGGCTTGATTGGCGATGTTTCCGAATGCCTGTGCCTGTTGAGGGGTTATTATCCCCTGTTGAGCCATTGCTTGTAGTGTTCCAGATATGTTTTGTTGCATCTGTCCGGATATTGGCCCCGCTTGTGCCGCTATTCCTTGGGTAGTCGTAGTGCCGGCGTTTCCCAAAAGGGCTTTTTGTTCATCGCTGAGAATAGAAATCTCTCTGCTGGAATATGCGTATCCACCGGTTACATCAAAATGTGGCAGATATTTCGCTCTTGCCGCCTTGCGCACGTTTTCCGCGATCTGTTTCTTCACTCTTGCCATGCCTAATTGTTTGTTGGCACGTAGTGCGCGTACCCTGCATGAGTCAAGCGACAATATCTCCGCATTAGCCTGTGCCAGAGTGATTAGCGATAATAGAACTAAAAGAAATCTGTTCATTATTGGTTGTGTCTTAATATCGGTGCAAAGTTACATCTTTTTCATGAAACAGCCAACTTTTAATATTCATTTTCTTATTAAAAACCAAAAATGAACAAGTAGGGTTGGGATTAATCCATAGTGGTTTGCCATTATGCGGAAACGCTCGATGAGAGAGGCTCGGTGATTCTTTATGGACATGCCTCCTTCAAGGTATTTGCACAATGTCATTCGTGTGTTGTGCAAAGGTAAATTATCCTGCTGTGCTTTCTTCATTATTCTTATGCACCAGTCAACGTCTGCCGATAGACGATATTTAAGGTTGTATGGGGTCATTTTAGCAAGGTCGGTGCGAGCATAAAATGCCTGGTGACATACAAGCATACCCATAAGGAAAGATTTCCATGTCAAAACCTCCGGCGGTTGCAGGCGACGTTGTCTCAGAAAGTTTCCTTTGCTGTCCACTATATCCGTATTGCCATATATCACTCCCGGCAATGGCGTTTCCTGTTCCGTCTGTTGTGCTATACTTTCCAAGGTCGTTTCATCGTGTAGCGTGTCACCTGCGTTTATGAATACTATATAATCCTCTTCTGCCATGCTTATGGCATTGTTCATAGCATCATACAATCCCTTGTCATGTTTGCTCACCAATGTTATGCGATGAGGGCTACTGCTTGCCTTGCATTCTTTCTCATACTCGCATGCTAAAGACATGGTGTCGTCCGTTGACCCACCGTCCATTATTACATGTCTCAGGTTTGCATACGTTTGTTTTCTCACGCTCTCCAATGTGCGTGGCAGCTCTTTTTCGGCGTTGTAAGTGCAGGTGATGATGCAGAATGAAAGCATGTCCTTGTTTGTTCTGTGTTGTTACATTCCTATTGTAAGTAATTGATACATCAGTGTTTTGGCTATTCTTTCATGCCCTTTGTTGTTTGGATGCAGACGGTCTGTTGCAGCATTGTTGAAATATTGCGCATATTCGTCAAGCATGGGATATAGTCCACATAATGCGTTCAGGTCAATTACAGGTACTGCCCATATATTGGCTACTTCTTTGGTTGCGTCAACATACGCCTGTAAATATTCTCCGCATTGGTTCGTGTAGTCTTCTGAACATTGCCAGTTCTTGTCATTGGCATGGAAATTCTGCCTGTGCAGCGGTGTTAATACAACGATTTGTTTGGTAGGAAACATCGTTTTTACCTTTTTCATCGCAATGTTTATTCTGCCGCGGTATGTATTGTTGTCCATGCACGGGTATTGCCTTTTGCGTTTAACCATGCTTTTGGGCTTGTTGTGCCCATACATAACCTCTTCTTCTTTCTCGTCATACCATTTCCCGAGGGGTACGCCGTTGTTGTAGTCATTGGTTCCCATCAGTATCACTATAGCGTCCACTGTGTCCTTGTGCTCTTCCAATAGTTTGTCCGCTTGTCTCGGAATGTCATTCCATTGACGTCCGCTCACAGCGTAGACATAAGGCGTTATGCCGAGCCATTCCTGTAGTAATGTCCAGTATTTCTTGTTGGCGGCCTTATTGCGTGGGTCTGTTATGGAGTCTCCGAAGTATGCAACCTTTTTGCCTTGCCATGGATGCGTGAACATTGTCTGTGCGGTTGTTGGCATAATGAGTGCCAAAAGTGTAATGAATGATAGTATTTCCTTTTTCATACAATTTATATTATCACTTGTATAATAAACGTGCTCTTTACCTGTTTATTGTCTTTTCGGATTATAATACAAGTAGAATGGTACTGACATTATGGCATATATTGCTGTGATGGTATATGCTTTGAGTATTGAAGTGGTGTAATTATAAAATGTAAAGAGAAAGGAGATAGATTATGATGAATCAACCTGAAATGACAAACAAAGAGGCATTGCAACGTTTTGCAAAAAATCTTGTGGGCGATGCAAAGGCCGGTAAGCTCGACCCTGTTATCGGCAGGGATGATGAGATACGCCGTGTGTTGCAGATACTCTCTCGCCGCACTAAAAACAATCCAATTCTAATAGGTGAGCCGGGAACCGGTAAAACAGCCATAGCCGAGGGACTTGCACAGCGTATTGTGCGTGGTGATGTGCCGGAGAACCTTACAGACAAGGAAATATACACTCTTGATATGGGTGCTCTTGTGGCCGGAGCCAAATATAAGGGAGAGTTTGAAGAGCGATTAAAAGGCGTGATCAACGCTGTAATGGAATCGCAAGGCAAGATAATACTTTTCATAGATGAAATTCATACGCTGGTGGGAGCAGGTGGTGGCGATGGCGCCATGGATGCCGCTAATATCCTGAAGCCGGCCCTTGCGCGTGGTGAATTACGAGCTATTGGCGCTACTACTCTTAATGAGTATCAGAAATACTTTGAGAAGGATAAGGCACTTGAACGACGTTTTCAGATAGTTATGGTCGATGAGCCTGACGAATTGTCAGCAATCTCAATATTACGTGGCTTGAAGGAACGTTATGAGAACCATCATCGTGTGCGCATTCAGGACGATGCCTGTATCGCTGCCGTTACGCTGTCCGAGCGGTATATTTCTGACCGTTTCCTGCCTGATAAAGCTATAGACCTTATGGACGAGGCGGCGGCAAAGCTGCGTATGGAGCGTGACTCCGTGCCGGAGGAACTGGATGAACTTGAACGTCGGCTTAAACAGTTGGAGATAGAGCGTGAGGCTATAAAGCGTGAGAATGACAAGGCGAAACTTGCGGAATTAAACAAAACCATATCAGTGTTGCAAGACGAGAAACTGCGTATGCGTTCCAAGTGGGTACAGGAGAAAAACCTTGTGGATAAGATACAGCAGGACAAGCAGCAGATGGAACAATTGCGCTTTGAGGCGGAGAAAGCGGAGCGTGAGGGTAATTATGGCAAAGTGGCGGAAATACGCTATGGCAAGCTGAAAGATCTACAGGATGATATAGCCCGCGTGCAGGAACAAATAAATGCACAGGGGGCAGGCAAAATGGTATGCGAAGAGGTAACGTCTGACGACATTGCTGAAGTAGTTAGCCGTTGGACGGGCATACCTGTGACACGTATGATGCAGAGCGAGAAAGATAAGCTGTTGCATCTTGAAGAAGAACTGCACAAGCGTGTGGTTGGGCAGGATGAGGCTATACAGGCGGTGAGTGATGCTGTGCGCCGTAGCCGTGCAGGGTTACAGGACCCGAAGCGTCCTATCGCATCGTTTATCTTCCTCGGCACCACCGGAGTGGGAAAGACTGAGCTTGCAAAGGCGTTGGCTGACTATCTGTTTAACGATGAGTCGCTGTTGACACGTATAGATATGTCGGAGTATCAGGAGAAGTTTTCTGTTACCCGTCTTATCGGTGCTCCTCCGGGATATGTGGGATATGACGAGGGAGGACAGTTGACCGAGGCTGTGCGTCGCAAGCCATACAGCGTTGTGTTGTTTGACGAGATAGAAAAGGCGCATCCCGATATATTTAACACTCTGTTGCAGGTGCTTGACGACGGCCGTCTGACCGATTCAAAGGGTAGGGTTGTAAACTTCAAGAACACCATCATCATTATGACGTCTAACCTTACTAACGACCAGTTGTATGGCAGACAGCCCATTCTCGATGGTAATGGAATGGTGAAACCACCAATTCGTCCGGAGTTCCTGAACCGTATAGATGATATTATAAATTTCTCTATGCTCAGCAAAGACGAAATCGCATCGGTTGTGCGTCTGCAAATGAACCGTGTTGCGGATATGCTGCATACTCAAGGCTTTACACTCAATGTGACAGACAGTGCCATCGCTACTTTGGCAGAGGCGGGTTTTGATCCTGACTTTGGTGCGCGTCCGGTTAAGAGGGCAATACAGCGAGATGTGCTTAACGTCTTGTCAAAACAACTTCTTGCAGGTACCGTGACACACGAGAAACCTGTTACGGTTGATAGTAAAGACGGTGTGATAACATTTAGTAACGAGTAATAGTTGTGTTTGATTAGTTGAATATGTTTGATCCCTGCTTTTACGCTATGTTTGCGTTGAAGCAGGGATTTTTATTATCCTTAGTGGAAGTATATAATAATGAGGAATGTTAGCACCCATGCCGTTACTATCAATTGCGTGAAACGGTCTTGAAGCATCACCTTTGTCGGGTCACCGCTTTTCTCGTCTACCACGGCGAGTTGTATATACCGCAATAATCCTAATATGACATAGCCACTGGTGAGGTATATGTATTCTGTTCCGAAACTCGCTATCACATCCGGCGAAACCGTGTACATGATATAGCACACGAGCATCACACTGCCTGTAATGGTAATGGCCTGATTGATGAATGTGAGATTGTAGCGTGAAGTGTTTTGCCTTGGAGACTCACCGGTCTTTACCATACGCAGAACATCGTCGCGCCGTTTTGAAAAAGAAAGGAACAGGGTCAACAAAAACGTCATCATCACCAGCCAGTGGCTTGGTGTTATGTCCGTTGCCGTGCCGCCTGCCAGTATTCTCAGTACGAAACCGAATGCTATTATGCACACGTCTATTATGGCATAACGTTTCAGTCGCCAGCAATATGCCATGTTCAGGAACCAATAGCCTATGATAACGCTCATCGTCGTCGTGGAGAATGGTTTGAGTAGTGTCAGTGTTGCCATACTTAATGCTATCATTGCGAACATCATTAAGTATGCCGCCTTCTCGCTTATGGCGCCTGCTGCTACCGGTCTGTGACATTTTGCAGGGTGTCGTCGGTCTGCTTCTACGTCTATGACATCGTTAAAGCAATATATGCTTGATGCTGCAAATGAAAATGCTGCAAACACTATTATTGCATTCATCAGAAGTACCGGTTCCGTGAGGCTGTGTCCGAAGAATAGCGGCAGGAATACGAATGTATTTTTTACCCATTGTTGTGGGCGTATCACTTTTACTATATCTTTCATACGTTGCGTATTTTCTCTATTGCTACCTTGAATAGATATGCTAACATAAGGGTTGTGACGACATATATAACCAATCCGTCCATTATGTCACCGCTTCTGCTTATGGGGATGAATATCTTTCGGGTTATGGGGTGGCAGACGAATATCGCCGCCGACAATGCACCGAGGTTACTTAATAATCGCAGTCCGTTATTCGACAATAGTTTTACGAATGTTGTGTTGAGTATCACTACCATTGCCGGCACCCACAGCCATGTGTGGAAATTCATTGATAATATTACGGTTGCAGTAAGACTGACAGCAAATGCCAAACTCCATTGTGTGCGTGTCAGAGCATTACGCCATGTAGCTCTGCCCGCCAACACTCCCATGCCGAACGGTAGCATGCCGCCTATGCAGTTGTATCGTATGCAGTTGAGTGCTTCTCCTTCCGGGGCTTCATAACACAACGCCTGTATGCCCCAACACAATATGATTATACCCGATAGATTCTTGTTGCTCTTACCATGTATGGCCACTACATATATAAGGTACAGCTGCATCATGAGCCCGAAGAACCAGTATGGTCCCGGCCATATAACCTTGTCGGGATTAGGAAACAGGTTTATGGTCATGGTGAACAGCCCTATTATCTCTTCCCACGTCCAATGGTGGCGCATGGGTGTCATCCAGTCTACCATGGCAAACACAGTGAATCCCAGTATCATCATGGGAAACAGTTTCATGAAGTGGCTCTTCATGAATGTTGTAATACGTGGCTTTTCCTTGCCTTCATATTTCAATACCAGTCCGTAGCCGCTTAGAAACAGGAATACAGGTACGCCGTAGTGGCCGAAAAACGAAAACAGTTGTAATGGCAAATCCCATGATGGAGAGACTAATAGTTCTTTAAGTCTGTCCACATTATGTTGGTGAAACTGGTATTCATTTTCCTTTACCATCGGTCTTAGCCAATGCAGGTAGTTATGAAGGAATATGCCGAGGATGGCAATACCACGTAGTGCCGCGCATTCGGTACGGCTTAGCAGTGTTTTGTCCGGTATGTTTGTATGTGGTGCCATTTGTTTAACTCCTATAATTCATTGTAATCAATTGTGTGTTTCAATAATCTCTTTCGCGTGGAGTCGTAGTCTGGCGACAGAAGGTCATAGCGTGGGTTGTAGTATGGGCAGTGTATGCCGGCCAGTCCCATTAGCAGATGTGACAAAGCATCGCTCATATACGGTTTTGTCTTGGCGCCTTTTACCGCCTTTACAATCTGCGGGTGCCTTTTTGCGTATAGGGGTGAACAGTATATCCACATTGGAATACGGAATTCCTCATCAGCGAGACGCTTCGTGATTTTGGCGTTGTGCATACGTCCGAAGAAGTGCCGCGCCCCTTTATCGAAAACCTCTTCGCCGTGGTCGGACAGGTATATCACAATAACTTCCTGTTTCTTGAAACGCTCAATTATCTGGTTCACTATAGAATCGTTATACCATACGGCGTTATCGTAGTCTGCCAGTATTGTGCGCTTCTTGCGTCCGAGGTCGGTGTCATTGGGGTAGTCGTCTGCCCGCCACTGTTTTTGGGAGTTCGGGCAACGTATGCGGTAGCTGACATGTTGCCCCATCAGGTGGAATATTGTCAGTTGCGGCTGTTGTAGGTGTGCCCTCATAGAGTCCGGCAGTTCATGGTCGAAGTCTTTCAATAAATCCTGGTCAAAGACGTGCAGGCTGTTGTTGCGCAAATCAAACTGTGCGCTGCTCATGTCCGGGTCATTCAGGAAAAAACCTCCGCTGAAGTCGTATACCGCTTCCTTTGCCTGTGGCAGGAACTGGTTTGTGAAGAAATTTACCTGATAACCTGCTTTACGGAATATCTGGCAGAACAACGGGTAGTCACACCAGTCTTTCTGGTCGCCGACACAATAGGTCGTCATAAGGTGTTTGAATACAAAACTTGTCAGATTCCATGGTGATACTACGTCATCAAAGCGTGTCAGCGCTCCGCTCTTCATCAGTCTCGTTTGGTTGGGCATATTAGGCTTGTCGTAACCGTATATCTGTGCATGGCGTTTGTTGAAACTCTCACCGATTATCAGCACAATGTTTGGGCTCGTAACGTCACATGAGTCCACTCTGACACTTTTCGTGGTTTCCTGTAGGCGTAGCAGTTGCTTGGCTATTAACTTATTACTGTATATTGAGAAAAGCAGTCTCATGCCGGGCTGATACATGTCTGTACGTGGTGTTATGGCCAGGTCATGCTCCACCTCACCTATTGTCTCTCGAGTCATGGTGTGGTGATACAACCTTTTGTTGTCATAACTCTTAATGCCCGCCCAAACCAACAGTCCGCCCACTACCAGCGAACTTACTATGCTAAACGGGAGGTTTGGCAGTCTGAAACCGTGGCGCTGCCACCATTGTGCTATGCGTTTGCCGGCAATCTTGTCCCAGTACAGAGCACAAAGGATATGGGTAACGGCTATGAGTAGGAACCATCCCACATGGCTGAACAGCGTATCGGTCGTGACATAACTTGCGAAAAATTCCCCGGCCTCATTGCTGTTAGTCTCTCCCATCAGCATGAGCATGGCCGGATTTATTGTTGAGCCGAATTTTACCCAACAGAAAGTGTCTATTATATATAGCGGATAGGCAATGGCGTATACCAGTACTTTGGCCGCTGTTCTTAACGGCAGACAAAATTTTCCGGCTCTCACACTCTTCGGTATGAGACACAATACCGCACATACAACATATACATCAAGAAACAACTCCATAGGAGCGTTCTCGTACATGTGTGCGTCTTTCCAGTTGGGTATGGTTACAAAGCTGCTTGTTATGCCCAGCAGATATAGGAAAAAGAACGCTCTTGTGCACAATGGCTTTAATAATAGAGGCATATTCCGGTTATTATTATTATGTGTGCAAAGTTACAAAGATAATTCGATTTGGAGAAAAAGAAGAGCAAAAATTTGGCTGTTAGATGAAAAATGACTACTTTTGCAACATACATCTTGTTAAAAAATACAACAGATGTGCTAATTGCCGTCGCACGGATATTATATCATCTAACTCTGTCTGCAAACTATGGATTTAGGAAAGATTTCCCGATACCGTGGAGAACTGATGGGTTTTGCCATCATTATCGTCATGCTATTCCATGTTTATACCCCTCGCGCTGACGCATTCTATGGCTTGCGGCGCATGGGAAATCTTGGTGTTGACATTTTTTTCTTCCTCTCCGGCATAGGCCTGTGGTTCTCATGGTGCAGGAAACAGGATTTTCGGCGGTTTTATTATAATCGCATCGTACGGATATATCCGGCATGGCTCATTGTGGCGGGGTATTACTATTTAAGCCGTTTCAAATCCTTTCAGCCGTCATATCCTTTGCCTTTCGGCGGTACCGGCGATGCAACCGTGGACAGTTATATAGACCTTGCGGGCGATATACTGTTTAATTGGGACTTCTGGCTGCACGATGAACTTACATTTTGGTATGTACCGGCCACTATGATGCTATATCTCGTAGCTCCTTTCTATATGGAATTGGTACGCCGTCACGCCGTTTTCCGCTATCTTGTGGTGTTGCCGCTGATGTGGTGTATAATCGTTCAGTATGTAACACCGGTTCATCAGGCTGTCGGACATATAGAGATATTTTGGAGTCGCGTGCCGATCTTCTTCCTCGGTATCAATTGTGCAGAAGCCGTAAGGCAGAAAAAAAACCTCACTCCACAGACATGGTGGATGGTTGCGGTTTTCTTTCTCGTAAGCCTGTCAGCCTGTGTGTGGCTTGAGCAGATGCGTCACGGACGTTTCCCGTTGTATGTTGAGCGTATGTTGTATATAGTGCTCGCCATCACTACCGTCATTATCATGTCCGAAGTTTTCGACAGAGTAAAGAAACTTGCGTATGGACATTTTTCCTTGAACGCCCTCTTTGCATGGGTTGGCGGTATTTCTCTTGAGATGTATTTGTTCCATGTGGAGTATGTTCTGAAACCGATTGAGAAACAACATCTTGGTTATTGGCCTACATTCCTGCTCACATTGGTTGCCACTTTGCCTGCGGCATATATAATAAATAAGGTGGCCGGCTACATAATAGTACTGTTAAACAAAACCGCTAAAATTAAACAACAACAATGATACGAATAGGATTCGGCTACGATGTCCACAAGTTAGTGGAAGATCGTGACCTCTGGCTTGGAGGGGTAAAGATAGAACATACCCACGGATTGTTGGGGCATAGCGATGCAGACGTGCTCATTCATGCTATATGCGATGCCATTCTTGGTGCCGCCAATATGCGTGATATTGGCTATCACTTTCCTGATACAGCGGAGGAGACTGCCGGTATAGACTCAAAGATACTTCTTCGCAAGACAATGGCGCTCGTTGCGTCCAAAGGTTACCGCCTCGGAAATATTGACTGCACCGTATGCGCGGAGCAACCGAAACTAAATCCACATATAGAGACTATGAGGCAATGCCTTGCGGAGGTTATGCAGACAGATCCTGACAATGTGTCTATAAAGGCGACTACTACCGAGAAACTTGGTTTTACAGGCCGTAAGGAGGGAATATCCGCCTACGCTGTGGCACTGATAGAACGCTGATAGAGCCGGTGTTTTTAATTTAACGATTTACTTATGTTAGACATCTTTATTCAAAATCTTTGGCTAATCTGGCTGATTGTCAGTTTCGTGTGTCTTATTATAGAGTTGAACGGTGGCGATTTCTATTTCCTGTGTGTCGCGGTTGGAGCCGTGGCCACCATTGTCGTTGCCGTTATAGGCCTGCCGTTTTGGAGCCAGACCTTGGTGTGGGCCGTGGCTTCGGTACTCTGTCTTTTCTTTCTGCGGCCGCAGTTGTCAGAACTGTTGCACAAGGGTGTGAAGGAACGTAAGAGTAATGCCGATGCACTCATAGGCAGAAAAGGTAAAGTCATAGAGGCGATACCGGCTGGCGGCAGCGGCTATGTCAAGATAGACGGTGACGAATGGCGTTCCGTCTCAGGTGACAACACACCCATTCCTGCTGGTACTTTAGTTACTGTCGTCTCGCGCGACAGCATTATACTCACCGTTGTCAGGACAGACACGCTTTCTTAGAGCAGATCCTTTTCGCAAATAGTTATAATAAACAAGAATACAAACCTAAAACAAACAACCTTATGGAATTTCTTACTGTATTAATTATTGTCATCTTAGTGTTGGCTGCAATAGTCTTGAAAAAGACCATTGTCATTATCCCTCAGTCCGAGACAAAGATAATAGAGCGTCTCGGCCGCTATTATCAGACGCTGGAACCGGGTATCAATGTCATCATACCTTTTATCGACAGAGCCAAGGAACTGGTAGGAATGTCCCGTGGACGTTATATCTATACCGACAGCATAGACCTTCGTGAGCAGGTTTATGATTTCGACCGTCAGAATGTTATAACCAAGGATAACATACAGATGGAGATAAACGCCCTGCTGTATTTTCAGATAGTTGATCCTTTCAAGGCCGTGTATGAGATTAATAATCTGCCCAACGCAATAGAGAAACTGACGCAGACAACACTGCGTAACATCATTGGTGAAATGGAGCTTGACCAGACACTGACCTCAAGAGATACCATCAACACCAAATTGCGCTCCGTACTCGATGACGCAACCAATAAATGGGGCATAAAAGTAAACCGCGTTGAGTTGCAGGATATCATACCGCCGGCAACCGTTCTGCAGGCTATGGAGAAACAGATGCAGGCGGAGCGCAACAAACGTGCCACAATCCTGACATCCGAGGGCGACAAGCAGGCTGTAATATTAAAGTCTGAGGCGGACAAAACAGCGGCTATAAACCGTGCGGAAGCCGACAGGCAACAGCAGATATTGCGTGCCGAGGGCGAGGCACAGGCACGCATACGCAAGGCTGAGGCCGAAGCCATAGCCATTGACAAGATAACGGAGGCGGTAGGTAAAAGTGCCAATCCTGCCAATTATCTTCTTGCGCAGAAATATATTCAGGCTTTACAAGACATTGCGGCGGGCAATGATACCAAGACCGTCTATCTGCCGTATGAGGCCACAAACATGCTTGGTTCTATCGGAGGCATAAAAGAATTGTTTAAGAATTAATAACCTTAATGTATAGACACCTGATAGCAGGCTGTCACTTTCAAAACCAAAAACAATGAAATTCAAACTTTTCCTTTTGGCATTATGTATGCCTTTGGCGTTATGCGCCAAGAAAACGGCGAAACAGCCGCAACTTTCCGATCGTGAATATTGGGTACAGCAGGCATGGCGTATGGCTGCCCCCGTATTGGAGCCAATGTCGCGTGGGGCGCTCTCTACAGAGATGCAGATCGAGGTCAGCCCCTCTTTTGACAGCCGTGACAAACGTGTTACATATATGGAATGTTTCGGTCGCCTGATGGCCGGCTTGTCTCCGTGGCTTGCGTTGCCCGATGATGATACCGCCGAAGGCAAGCAACGTAAGCAACTCAAGGAATGGGCGCTGAAGAGTTATGCACAGGCAGTGGATCCGGAGTCGAAGGATTATCTTCTGTGGCGTAAGGAGGGGCAACCCTTGGTGGATGCCGCATATATAGCCGAGAGCCTTATACGTGGCTTTGACGCACTGTGGTTGCCACTTGATGATGTTACGAAAGCACGCTATATAGACGAGTTTACACGTATGCGCAGGGTAGAGCCGCCATATACCAACTGGCTGCTCTTTGCGTCGACAATAGAGAGTTTCCTTGCTAAGGCAGGCGCGCCGTACGACAAATACCGTGTTAACGGTGCCGTGCGAAAAGTGGAGGAATGGTATGTCGGAGACGGATGGTATAGTGACGGACAGGGAACATTCGCCTTTGATTACTACAGTAGCTATGTGTTCCATGCCATGTATCTGGAGACTCTTGCCGTTATGCGTGACACGAGAGGCAGTTACGGATGGGGTATCAATTATAAGAATTTCTACGACCGTGCGCTGAAACGTTGCCAGAAGTTCAGCATAATACTTGAGAGATTTATATCACCGGAAGGCACGTTCCCGGTATTCGGACGTAGCATCCCGTATCGTTTGGCCACTATGCAACCGTTGTCGCTCATGGCGTGGTATCAGACATTGCCTGCAGACCTGAGCAACGGGCAGGTAAGGGCAGCGCTGACAAAGGTGATGCACCGCATGTGGGATGCACCGGGCAATTATAATGACAAGGGGTATCTTACCATAGGGTTCTGCGGTCGGCAGCCGGATGTGGCAGACTGGTACACAAACAATGGTTCATTGTATATTACATCAGAAGTGTTGCTGCCCCTCGGACTTCCTGCTGACCATGATTTCTGGACGTGCCCCGCACAGCCTTGGACACAGGTGAAGGCGTGGGGAGGACAGCCATTCCCCAAAGATCATATCTGGGAGTGATAAAACTTGTTCCCGTAGTTCGTGCATCCGTTTATGGAGTGTAGCCCGGAAGGATATAAAAGTAACCCCATATTTATAGTGTGCTATATTATGGTGCGTTACATCTCGGCGGCACTCTGCAAGAGCGTAATATCCTTGTCGGTATTGAAATAGGAATAGAGTAGAACAGGGAGGCAAAGCACCCTGAAAGGGTTAATATCCAAGCCCTGGGTTTCAACCCCGGGAATAGGACAATCCGATCCTTCAACCGGTATTTCGCCCTGAAGGGGCGGGACAGAAGCCGCTATAACATTCGTTCGTTTTGCGATTCGATTGCTGTTCCGCCCTTTCAGGGTGTATGACACACGGGACATGTAAAGGTAATCTAATGATTTGTATTGCATTTTTATGCCTGACTCATATTAAAACAGGATAACGATAATGAAACAAATAACTACCGGTGGCTATCTTGTGGCACATGCCTCCATGTTTCTGGCATGTGCCTTTTGGGGACTGATGGCTCCATTGGGAAAAGATGCCATGACGCATGGCATTGACGGCATCGACATGGTGACGTTCCGGGTGTTTGGCGGTGCGTGTCTTTTTTGGTTGACATCCATTTTCACGAAACGGGAGTATGTGCCGCTTCGTGATAAGCTGTTATTTGCGGCGGCGGGCTTCTTCGGACTTGTCACAAACCAATGCTGTTTTACCATAGGACTAAGTATAACCTCTCCCGTAAATGCGTCTATTGTAACCACCTCCATGCCTATTTTTGCCATGATACTGTCGGCATTGATACTGAAAGAGCCGTTGACGGGAAAGAAAGCCGGCGGGGTGCTGATGGGGTGCAGTGGAGCGCTGATACTGATCCTTACCAGTGCCAATGCTGTTTCCGACAAGGTGGGGGACATACGTGGCGACCTGTTGTGCCTGCTGGCACAATTCTCTTTTGCACTTTACCTCGCGCTTTTCAATCCTTTGATAAAGCGATATTCCGTCTTCACCGTCAACAAGTGGATGTTTTTGTGGGCGACAATACTCATCTTGCCGTTCTCCGCCTCACATGTAGCAGCCATAGAGTGGGGGACGGTTCCCGTGTCAACAATGCTTGAGGCGGGTTATGTAGTGTTCTTCGCTACATATTTAGGTTATATCCTTACCATGATTGGCCAGCGCTCATTGCGTCCCACTGTGGTCAGTGTGTATAACTATGTGCAGCCGATAGTGTCGGTTACAGCCAGTATAATTCTTGGCATCAGTATATTGCAGTGGAGTCAGTGTCTGGCCGTGGTTCTTGTCTTCAGCGGCGTGTGGCTTGTCACCAAGTCAAGAGCGCGCAAAGACTGACGGCGTGTTGTCTGTATAGTTAGTTGAGATGTTGATTGCTTGGTTGTTGACAGAACACAAAAACACCATCAACTATGTTAAAGAGAAACAACTATACTTATACAAATTTCGTTTGTGATACCAACAGACGTGAAGTAAAAGCGGACCAGCAGAACCTTTTCTCTGTAATGAAAAGGTATATGGACCATAAACGCCATACCGGTAATAGTCCCGCTTTCTCACAGCAGATAGCGAAAACCATGCGGCACCTTAAACTCTTTGCCGGAGAGAATGTCGAAATATCACAGGTGGATGTGGAATATTGTGTCGGTTTTGTAGAATATCTGCGCAATGTATCCGTTGGGCAAGGGCGTTTGCTGTCGCCGATGACGCAGGCGGCGTATTTCCGTTGCCTTAATTG
>CAZRGO010000009.1:0-114324 GCA_964599665.1 uncultured Prevotella sp. | reverse complement strand
AAAACAATAAACAAATATTTTACACTTTTTCTTATAAATCTATATATAAATACAGATATAATGGATATAAAAACTGAAATACACAACAAACACAAGAATAATTTACAGTTATTACTCTAAATATTCATCATAAAAGTATCCACATAACAAAAAGGCTATATGCTATCAAAAATAACAATGCATACAACAATAAAAAGAGCCATCAAAATATAGTAAAACAAAAGCATTGCGATTACACTGTAAAGGCACTGCGATTACATTGCAATCGCAGTGCAATCACACTACAAAAGCTATGCGATTGCAAAACGAAGAGATAAAAGATGATATAGAATGTAATTTATGCTACTACGCCCCACAACAAAATCTACACATTTGCTTGTCTCATGGCATAACGAAAAGATAATTGCAACAGAATAGGATGATTTCACAAAAAAACTTTGGAATATCAAGAAATGGATGTATCTTTGCAGAAAAATACACATCATATATATAATAATGTAATGGCCGGTATATATATTCACATACCATTCTGCGCAAGCAGATGTATTTATTGCGGTTTCTATTCTACCACAGGGTTGCTAAATCTACAGAATCAATACGTAGACGCAGTCATCAAAGAATCAATATTACGCAAAGAATACCTGTACAATGAGCAAATAGAGACTATTTACATAGGTGGTGGCACACCGTCTCTTCTCAGTACTGAGAACATAAAAAGGTTAGGTAAGTGGATTATGCCTGCTGAAGGGGTCAGAGAGTTTACTATGGAATGTAATCCGGATGACATCACAAATGAGCTATGCACAACAATGACAGAAATTGGCATTACCCGTGTATCTCTTGGTGTGCAGACTTTCTCAGACGACAGATTGCGTTTCCTACACAGACGCCATAAGGCGCAACATGTAATTAACGCCATAGAGACCTTGAGAAAGGCGGGGATTAAAAATATCAGCATAGATCTTATATTTGGATTTCCCAATGAGAGTATAAATGACTGGGAAGCCGATATACAACAGGCGTTGGCACTGGAAGTACAGCACATCTCGGCATATTCATTGATGTATGAGGAGGGCACCCCACTCTACAGTATGCGCCAACGAGGCATGTTGAAAGAAAGTGAAGAAGAATATAGTGTGGAAATGTACCAAAAACTTAGAAAACTGTTGACCAGCGCAGGTTACAAGCACTATGAGATAAGCAATTTTGCGCGTCAGGGTTACTTATCCATACACAACTCTAACTATTGGAACGGCACTCCATATCTTGGACTTGGAGCTGCAGCCCACTCATACGACAAGCATTCACGACAGTGGAACATCAGCGATATAAAAGAATACATAACAGCAATAGAAAATGGCATTGTGCCTATGAATAGAGAAGAAACAGACCATAGGACACGCTATAACGATATGATAACAACAGCCCTTCGCACTTGTGATGGCATCGACATCAACTCTCTTACGGCTGAAGAGCAAGACTATATAATAAGGAACGCGAGAGGAAGTATAAGCAACGGCCTACTGACAATATCAGACAACCGCATGAGGCTGACAGAGAAAGGACTTTTTGTGAGTGACGATGTCATGTCAGACCTTATATGGATCGACTGACATTGCCTTTTTAGCTAATCTGTATGACTTTTCCAATACAAAATTGTATTTATTCATTTTTTTTTCGTACCTTTGCACCCGCATTACAAAAAGAAAGAATTAAAGTATAAATAAATGGACGACTATCACGCGACAAACGAAGATTCTATAATGTAGCGTGAGGAGTTTTACGAAACGTTGCTCCTCATGCAAACATAATGTACATATCGAGTTTGCAAAAAATATCGAGGAACAACCAATGAAACGATTTTGGAACACGACTAAAGGCATCCATCCAATAGACCAATGGGAGCCGAACTGCTGGATACAGGTAACGTGTCCTACTGATGATGATCGCCAAGAACTGGAGCAGACTTATCAGATTCCGGAATATTTCTTTTCAGACATTTCGGATGCTGACGAGAGAGCCCGTTTTGAATTTGACGAGGGATGGCAGCTTATCATCATCCGTATTCCCCACATGAAAGAGATAAATTCACGTACTCCATATACAACTGTGCCCCTTGGTATTATACACAAGGGCGATGTTCTTATCACTGTATGTTATTTTGAGACTGACATGATGATAGATTTTGTCAGCTATCAACAACGTCGCAGTGAGGGATTTACCGACTATGTGGATATGATCTTCCGCCTGTTTCTCTCGTCATCAGTATGGTATCTGAAACGCTTGAAGCAAATATCGTTGTTGCTTGACAGAGCCAAACGCTCTATGGATCACACAGTGGACAATACATCCCTGATGAACCTATCGCGCCTACAGGACTCTCTGACATATTTCATCACTTCTATACGAGGTAACGAGACACTTCTACAGAAACTTAAATTCAAATTACCTATAGACGAACTGGATGCTGATCTGATTGAGGATGTAAACATTGAGATGTCGCAGGCTCGCGAAACAGCGCACATATATTCAGAGATTTTAGAGTCGACGATGGACACATACACGTCGATTATCAACAACAATATGAACACTGTGATGCGTACTCTGACATCATTCTCTATCATATTGATGTTTCCTACGCTTATCTCCTCACTATTCGGAATGAACCTTATCAACGGTTTAGAGGCAAACACATTAGGTTTTCCTGTCGCATTGATTATATCCGTAATAGTAAGTATAGGTTCATGGTGGATATTAAGATACAAGAATCTTCTTTGATTTACATCAATATATACATTCCCATCACTCATTTTTTCTGCCATTTGCTTGGTGTGTGCGATAACAATAAGTACCTTTGCAAATGAGGAAAATAAGCTGACGTGAGTCATCAAACAGTTTCAATCTCAATAGTGTTTAGGGTATTTGGTGAATATAGAAAGGTATTAAGATTTAAGAGGCGCACTGTAGTGCGCCCTTTTAATGTTATAAAGAAATGATAGAAATACGTAAAGCGACTAAATCTGACATTCCATTTATATCCACAATGATTCTAATGGCTCTGCATATAGAAAAGGAAGACAACGAACGTCTATATAACCACCTGTCAGATTTGATAGAAGACGAACAAACATTATATTCATGGCAACGTTGCCGTATTGCGTATGACAACAACATAAACGTCGGACTATGCCTTGCCTATGACGCCTCTGACTATCACGAGCGACGCATACGCTCATTCTCCATGCCTTGCAGAGACGGCAAACCGGTATCAGAAGATAACAGTTCGCTGTTGGAACAGGAAGATGAAGCCGGTGAAGGAGAATACTATATAGATTCTTTGGCTGTAGTGAAAACATACCGCCATTGTGGTATAGGACGCCTACTGATGACAGACGCAATAGAAAATGGGAAAAAGCAGAATCTCACACCTACCCTGCTGGTTGACCCGAATAATGTAAGCGCCGTAAAACTGTATTCTTCACTCGGTTTCTGTTATTCACATGACCTATTCGCTTTTGGACAAATATACCACAAATACATACATAAAGGCGTGTAAACTACTCAAAAGTACGTATTTTGCATCTTTTTTCGTGAAATAATGCAAAAACATTTTGATACATTGCACAATTCAATGTTTTTTTTGTACTTTTGCAACGATTACAAACAAATAAATTAAACAAAATGAAGACTTTACTTGAAAAAATTGCTGTATCATACGAGGCTTTCCAAAAAGACGCTACAGCACAGGCAGAAACAGGGAACAAGGCTGCAGGAGCACGCGCCCGTAAGGCTTCCCTCGAAATTGAGAAGATGATGAAAGAGTTCCGCAAGGCAAGCCTTGAAGAATCAAAGAAGTAAAACGCATTAACATTTTGCCGCTGTCATCAACTGATGACAGCGGCATTTTTATTGTCCGTTTGCAAACAAACCCATCACCTATTATGTCTTGCGCACTCCGCGGCAGCCTGCACAACATTTATAACATAGTCTCCAAGCTTCTCACACTCACTTATAAAGTCAGTATAGAACACTCCCAATTGGTAGGAATACTTGCCATCGTTTATATCCTGTATGTTCAGCCCTTTCAAGTGTGAACGGTAATTATTTATCTCCGTTTCTATATTCCTTGACTTGATATAATTCACATCTGAAAGTTCCGGATGAGCCACCATCTTCACCATTTCCTCCAAAGCAGAGTTGACAAGCACCATCATTGTCTGCATATGCTCTATCTGTTGAGACGTGAATCCCTCCTTACTGTTATTGCGTTGTCTGTTGATTGTTCTGCCAAGGTGATAGCATGAGTCACCGATAGACTCCAATTCATCAATCTGTCTCATCATTCGTTGTATGCGTCCTTTGGAATCATCAGACAACCTGCCCTCACTAACCTTATGAAGATAGTTGGCTATTTCCACCTCCATAGAGTCGGTTATGTTCTCATATTTTTCCACCCTTGAGAACTGTTTGTTGAAATCCTCATCCTTATTTATCGTTAACAAATCGGCAACAATACTGAACATCTTATGACACCTTTCTGCAAAACTGTTTATTTCCTTTTTAGCTTCAAGAATAGACAGCTCGGCAGTAGAAAGTATACCGGCCGAGATAAACTTCAGACGATACTCCTCTTCCCCATTCTCCGGCATCGGCAACACCTTGCATACCAGTTGTTCTATCTGGCGGACAAAGCCTATAAGCAACAAAGTATTCAGTATATTGAAAGCTGTATGGAATGCTGATAACTTGAAAAGCTCATTCCCTTGAGCTCCCATAACATCAGTAACAAACCAACTAACAGCATTACAGGCAGGATAGAAAACGAAGAGTACAACAACAACACCAAACACATTGAAGAACATGTGAGCCAATGCAGCACGACGTGCCTGTGTGTTGGCTGTCAGTGAAGCCATAAATGCCGTTATTGTTGTTCCTATATTCTGACCCATAGCCAATGCTGCCGCTTGCTCAAAGCCAAAACCGGGAATGTGCATATCAAACAGCATAAGGGTGATTGCCATAGTCGCGGCACTGGCTTGCACAATCATTGTCACAAGAGCACCGACAATAACAAACAGTATGATCGTAAAGAAGCTGTCGCATGGAATGTGCGACAACATTACAGCCACATAATAACCGATATTCATATCTGTCGCTGACTGCTGCAAGAAGCTCAATCCCATAAACAGGAAAGAGAAGCCGAATATAAATTCTCCCAGACTCTTCCTGTTGGATTTACCAGAGAATATTAGTGGCAGTCCACAGGCAAGAAGCGGGATGGCAAAAGCAGCGATGTCTACCTGGAATCCGACAGCAGAGATTATCCACGCTGTCACAGTGGTACCGATGTTCGCACCCATGATAACTCCAATAGACTGCGCCAGCGTCATAAGCCCGGCATTGACAAATGACACTACCATGACAGTGGTGGCAGACGACGACTGTATCAGAGCCGTAATTAAAATACCTGTCAGCACTCCCATGATACGGTTTTTTGTCATGGCGGCAAGAATATTCCGTAATCTTGCTCCGGCAAACTTTTCCAGTCCTTCAGACATCGTCTTCATTCCGAAAAGGAACAGTCCTAAAGAACCTAATAACGAAAGACAATTGAGAATAAAATCCATCGCGGCTAATGTTATGGGATTATTATATTTAGTAATTTGTTATTCTGTACATTCAACTGTATGCAAACTAAAGAGGGGTGCGGTTCACAATGCTCCTGCCAAGCGTAACTTCATCGGCATATTGCAACTCATCTCCAACACTTATACCTCTCGCTATTACAGACATTGTTAAGCCTGTAAAGTCTTTTAGCTTTCTTGAGATATAGAAATTTGTTGTGTCTCCTTCCATTGTTGAAGCCAAGGCAAACACAATCTCTTTTATCTGAACTACATCTTTACCATCAGTTATGTCTGTTCTATTGCTTTCTACTCTCTTAACAAGAGAGTCTATCTCTATATCTCCAGGTCCTATACCATCCATAGGTGATATTACTCCTCCCAACACATGGTAAAGTCCCCTATACTGTTGCGTTCGCTCTATGGCTATAACATCTTGTATATTCTCCACAACACATACTACAGAGGCATCTCGTGAGGTATCAGCACACAGCTGACAAATTTCTGTATCGGATATATTATGACAAACTTTGCAATATTTCACCTCTCTTCTAAGTATTGTCAGAGACTCAGCGAACATTGACACTTCATTCTCATCCTGTCGCAACAGATGCAACACAAGACGTAAGGCCGTCTTATTACCAATGCCCGGCAATCTTGAAAACTGTGATACAGCATTATCGAGTAATGTGGAAGCCATCTTATTTACAGTACAAAATATGTGGTCTATAAATTTATAAACTATGAAAGTTGCAGGCCATACAACATATCGGATAATCCGACCGGCATTAACCTACAACCTTCTTATAATATCATTGCATCTTATTAAGTCCCTCCCAACGTACTTTCCATTTACCGTTTTGCGGGAAACCGGGATTTGCTATGTTCGGACATCCTTCCCATCCGGCACACATCATTGCAACACTTTCCATTATAGCGCCGTTACCGGGAAGGTAAATCTTCAAACGTTCATTCTGGAAATTATGCCCGTTGTTAAGATATGTGTTCTTCTGTACCGGCAGAACCAATGCCTGTACCGCCTCTTCCTGAAGTCCGAGACGCGCGGCAGACATTGCCAACACTCCGAAATCCCATCCCCACATATCACCGAAATCAAAGTTCTTCATCACCCATTTATATGTATTACGCATTTTTTCATAAGAGAACAATGGGGCGAGGTTGCCGTTATCATACATCCTATTCTGTACCTCAAGTTGCGGTAACATACCACATGCGGCAAGAACAGCAGGATGATCAGTAGTGGTAAGAGTACGATATTTATCATCTTCCTCAACGCGAGCCACTCCCGCAAGATAAATACCGTCACGCTCAGGCAACGGAGATATTCTCTCAATTATATCGTCCCACTTTTTGACTCTCTCCAGCCCTCTTCTCTCACGCCACTGTTGTGCGACAATAAGTCCATAGCGCCAATATGCCAACTCAAAAGGCTGGTTATACGCATATTGCCAACTCATAGTCTCCTGTAATGCTGTTGCTCCTATAAGGTTGTAGCGTTCATTGACAGAATCGTATGTACAATAGTCAGCCATGAACTGTGCCGTCTCGTCAACGTATTGCCCATATTTATCCAACACAGCCTGTTCCTCTTTTGAAGCTTGCTTGCTGCCATTCGTATTGTCCCCTGCAGCAGAACATGAATTTACCGCATGGCGGTACATTTCCTCTGCGAAATAGATATAATGGGGCTGCTGCCACAATAAGAAAGAACCCACATTAGACGGCGACTCGCCTGCCCATGGGTCTGTCATCTTCATCCATCGGATGCCGCTAAACCCCTGTCTGTGAGCAATCTCTTTAGCTTTGTCATATACTATTGGTGAGTTATACCAATCAAGTGCTCTTGCCAGCACCTCCTCATGACCATACAATGAGAAGTTAACGGTATGCCACCATGTCATTTCGAGGTGAGGACGTCCAAACCATGTGTTGAAAGTCAAACCGGATTCCTGTGGAGGCGTATTGCCTTGGCAGTTCACCGCTGTCAGATACTGTGACAAAACGACTCGTCTCTCTATCTCCTTAGCTCTCTCGTCCGTACACTGTGAGAAGTCAACTATCGCACCATTATTCCAATAACTCTTCCAATACGTTTCCGCAGCAGCCAATGTTTTATTAAAAGAACCGGCCATAGCTTCACACATATCCTGCGTATATTCTATAGTAAACGCAATCGTCGGATCCATTATCTTGGTCGCCTTCCCCTTTGGAGCTCCAAATATCAACGCATATTGATTCTTGTCTTTCATAACAAGATCAGCCGTTCCCTCCCATGAAACGCGGACATAATAAACCGTTTCGTCCACAGTGCGCTTCAACAACGCGGAACTTGCATCCTGACAGATCATCTCCGTCGTGTGCTTATCATCGGCATTCCAATTTGAAGCATCATCAACATGTCCACCGCTTGGATAAGGGAATGAGAATGTTATACAGGCATTTCCTTTTATAAACAACGGGGTAACAACCTTTGCCGACAATGCAGAGACATTAGGATGTGCCACGGTCTGCACCTCTACCGGCTGTCCCAACGCCTTGAATGACGATGTTATAACACCAGCCCACATATCAAGTGACTGTTCTATATCAGTCAATGCCGTTATAGGCACCTGATTTCCTTTCTTGTCAGTTATAAGTATTCCGGCAGCACCAAGGTTCAATCTATGCGGGTTAATGCGATAATACTCTGATGCGCCATACCCACGAGTAGCCTTATCACGATGTTGCACGGCATACAACTCTTCATGTCCATGCCCAAGATCCTTTGCCCCCCATGTCTCTTCCACTTTATATCCCTCCTTATTCGGATAGGAATGCCACCCCCAATCACTCTGCGCACAGAGACTAACCCCTTTCTTGTAGAATTGAGGATATGACTGCAACCCAGTTACATCCACAGTAGTTGCAAAGTGCCCATTACCAACAGAAAGGGAGCCAAGACTATCTACTGCGTTTACTTTTGGATTGTTACGTGTCACGACTTCTTTACGATCTATCTTTTGAGCCATAGACGTAATGGAGAAAACTAAAGAAAGAACCGGAATTAATACTATTCTTTTCATATTTTATTTACTACTGTTACGTGAGATTTCATTATACTGTCAACCATCAAGGAGTCTACTTTTGTAGAGTCCGTTTTCTCTTCCTGCTGCTCAGATACCGGCGCCGGTGGATTGGTTCTGAGGTGTAACAATTTCACATTCCTTATTGCCGCAAGTCTCATTGTGCTTGTATTCGCATTTGATGAATTGTGCATAAGGTTCTGGCACAGCAAGAAGTACCCCTTTATCCTTGTTATATGCAGACGTTCAACGTCATTATTCAATGTCACAATGCCATGCCCGTCATAGCTTGTGTGCGTTACAACCGTAGCTATACTGTCATTGTCATAATACACCGCCATAAATGCCGTAACATCACGCATACCGTCTTGAAAGATAAACTGAACATCATATTGCAGCGTTATCCTGTCCCCATCTTGGAAAGTAGAGTCCGGTTCCACATCAAACGCATAAAGATTATACGGTGATTGGTGCATAAGCACAAAAGCCGCCTCCCTGTTCCAGACATTCGCTGTATCAGCCTCTTCTCCCTGCACGCCGTCCACTTTTCCGCCAAGTGCAATGACATTACTCTCTATACGCGCTCCTAATGATTGGTATATTTCATACAATTCCCTTGAATTACGACAGTAATAATTAAAGGAAGAGTCCCATTGCGCCTGGTCTATATCATGCTTTTTAAGTACAGAGAGTCTTAAAACCATCATGTCAGTCCCTTCCTTCACCCCCTCCACTCTTGTCTCATACATACTCTGTACAAGGTGCATGTCATAGAGAACATCCTCCATCTCTTCCTTTGACAGAATACCTGATGGAGCGGATGGCGTACATGCCACAAGACATATAAACAATATAAGACTGCTAATTAGCTTCATTCTGATAACTCAACATTGACAATTCCTTTCTACAGCACAACAACATTGCCGCCACACCGACAGAGATGCAGGCATCAGCGAAATTGAATACCGGCGAAAAGAAGATGAAAGGCTGCCCGCCCCACATCGGGAACCACTCCGGATATGTTGTCACAATCAGCGGGAAATAGAACATATCCACTACCCTACCTTGCAGGAATGGCGCGTATCCAGTACCGAAGTCAACAAAAAAAGAGGTGTAATATGTAGAAGAATCAGTAAAAACCAGCCCATAGAACATACAGTCTATAAGATTACCGGCCGCCCCTGACAGGATCATGCACAACAGCATTATCCAAATCTTCCTTGCCTCGGTTCGTATCTGCTTCCATATGAACCATACCAAAGCACAACATGCCACAAGCCTGAAAGCGCTAAGCGCATACTTTGGTATAAATGTCATACCGTAAGCCATTCCGTTGTTTTCTATGAACGATATGTAGAACCAATCCGTTATGCGTATGCTTTCATGCAGACACATATTGGTTTTCACCCATATCTTTATGCACTGATCAACAATCAGCAACACAACAACAAACAATCCGGCGGCAATACCCCATTTCGTTGTTTTCTTCATCAATGATTTTTGTTCATTTTTGACTCTACGGACAGAGTAGCATGAGGCACGACGCGTAATCTTTCTTTCGGGATAAGTTCGCCGGTTATGCGGTCTATACCGTAGGTTTTGTTGGCAATTCTTATGAGAGCCGCTTCCAGTCCCTGTATGAACTTCTGCTGTCTCTGTGCCAGCACTATCAGTTCCGCCTTATTCTGTGTGGCCACTCCCTCTTCCAAAATCTTATATGTAGGCGACGTATCGGCTACATCATTACCCTCATCGTTACGGAGTGCACGCATCATGTCGCTGTAATCATGACGCGCACGCTCCAGTTTCTCATCAATAATCTGCTTAAATTCAGCAAGATCTGCATCGCTGTAACGCTTAATTATTTCTGCCATAGGTTTTAGTCGTTTATTTTTTAGGTATAATATATGATAAAGGAAGAAATCACTTCTTCTCTATCATTACTTTTGCGTTAAACTCACCGAATTCAGCTTCCACACCTTGTGCGGCGTCTCCAAACAGCAGTTCGTTTGCGAGCACCTGTGAACAAATATGTTCTCCGAACACTTTCACAGCATTTTCCAATGCCTCGTTTTGTTCAAGCGTCACCTTTATACGGTCTGTAATCTCCAGTCCGCTATCCTTGCGCAATGCTTGAATACGCTTTATTATAAGGCGTGCCATTCCCTCGTTCTTCAATTCCGGAGTAATATTTATGTCAAGCGCAACGGTAATACGTCCCTCCTGCGCTATGGTCCATCCGGGTATATCTTCTGAGATTATCTCAACATCAACGGCTTCTATGCCTGTCGGTTGCCCGTCAACATCAAGCGTTATCTGCCCATCCTGCTCCAATTGGCTAATCTGCTCCTGCGACATGGCTATCACAGCGGCATTAACAGCTTTCATAAGTTTACCGAATTTCTTACCCATGGTTCGGAAATTGCATTTCACTTTCTTCACCAGCTGCATTCCCTGCCCTTCCTCAATAAACTGCAATTCCTTTACATTCGTTTCCGTAAGAATCACATTTGCCATACGTTCTATGCTTCCACGCAGTATCTTGTCGTTTACAGGGATTGATATAGCCTGCAGTGCTTGTATCACAGGTATTTTCACTTTCTTACGCAATGAGAGTACCATTGACGTCACCTGCATGGCCACCTGCATAGCGTTCTCCAACTCCTTGTCAATCCATTCTTCCTTAACTTCGGGATATTTGGCAAGATGCACACTGATAGCGCTGTCCTTACCCGTTACATTATTCAAATCCCTGAAAAGCTGATCGGCATAGAATGGAGACAGCGGAGCAACTATTCTACTCAATGTATCAAGACAGATATACAATGTCTGATAAGCCGACAACTTATCTGTTGTCATACCACCGCCCCAAAAGCGTTTCTTATTAAGACGTATATACCAGTTTGATAATTTCTCTATTACAAAGTTTTGTATAAGTCTTCCTGCAGGTGTCGGCTCATAATTGGCAAGCGAAGCATCAACATCCTTAACCAAACTGTTTAGTTCTGATAACAACCAACGGTCAAAATCGGGTCTGTCCTCAAACGGCACATCATTCTCAGAATAATCAAAGCCGTCCACATTGGCATAAAGCGTGAAGAAAGAATAGGCCTGATACAACTTTATAAAGAATGATGATGTCACCTCTTTCACACCGTCCGGATCAAAGGAAAGGTTATCCCACGGTGCAGAATTGGTTATCATATACCAACGCACGGCATCCGTTCCGTACGTAGCTATACAGTCAAACGGATTTATGACATTGCCTATGCGTTTGGACATCTTAACCCCATTCTTATCCAGCACAAGGCCATTTGATATTACATTCTTATAAGCCACGGAGTCAAACACCATTGTTGCTATGGCATGCAAGGTAAAGAACCATCCACGTGTCTGATCCACTCCCTCTGCAATAAAGTCCGCCGGGTAAGCCTTACGGCTGTCTATCACCTCCTTGTTCTCGAAAGGATAGTGCACCTGAGCATACGGCATGGCACCTGAATCGAACCACACGTCTATGAGATCCAACTCTCTCGTCAGCACGGAGCCATCCTTTCCCACAAGTTTTATATCATCCACATAAGGACGGTGAATGTCAATACGATCATAATTCTCCTGACTCATATCTCCGGGAACAAAACCTTTATCCTTGAGAGGGTTGGTTTTCATTATCCCCGCGGCAACGGCTTTTTCTATCTCGGAATATAATTCTTCAAGACTTCCTATGCAGATTTCCTCCTTTGTGTCACGGTTACGCCATATTGGTAAAGGTGTTCCCCAATAACGTGAGCGCGACAGGTTCCAATCGTTAAGGTTTTCCAACCACTTACCGAAACGCCCCGTACCGGTTGACTCCGGTTTCCAGTTAATGGTCTTGTTCAATTCCGCCATACGTTCCTTGCAAGCCGTAGAGCGTATGAACCAAGAATCGAGCGGATAATAAAGCACCGGCTTGTCCGTTCTCCAGCAATGTGGATAATTGTGCACATGCTTCTCTATTCTGAAAGCATCTCCGGCTTCCTTCATCTCAATGCAAAGCACGACATTAAGGTCCATATCCTTTGACGCGGCTTTCTCGTCATATTTACCGTCCACGTTGTATTTTGGGTCGTATGTGTTCTTAACATAGTCACCGCTATGCTTCCAATAAGCCTCATTCACACACAATTGCGCAAAGTCAGCATCCATATCCTCCTTCACAAAATACTTGCCCTGAAAATCAACCATAGGCCTTGTGTCTCCCGCTTTGTCTATTATGAAAAGCGACGGGATACCCGCATCTTTCGCTACTTTGGCATCATCGGCACCGAATGTAGGAGCAATATGTACGATACCTGTGCCGTCCTCTGTCGTAACATAGTCACCGGGGATCACACGGAAAGCCTCCTCCTCTTTCACTACAATCTTGTCGTCCTGCAACTCACATGGCTTCACCCATGGCATCAGTTGTCTATAATGCAGCCCCACGAGGTCTGCACCCTTGCCACGCCATACTATCTCAAGCGGCAGCTCATTGCCGTCAACATCCTTTTTCGGCTGGAAATATGCAGCCAGACGTGACTCTGCGAGCACATATACAGCCTCTTCGCCTGAATATGGGTTTGCCCCTTTCACAGCAACGTAATCAATCTTCGGACCAACGCACAATGCCGTATTTGACGGCAGGGTCCACGGTGTTGTTGTCCATGCCAGAATATAAGCCTTGCCATTACCTACTGCCGGAATCACGTCAGCGACATCTTTTATCAAAAACTGTGCCGTTACAGTCGTATCCTTCACGTCACGGTAACATCCCGGCTGGTTCAGCTCATGCGAAGACAAGCCTGTACCGGCCGCGGGTGAATACGGTTGTATGGTATAGCCTTTATAAAGCAGTCCCTTTCCATAGAGTTGCTTTAGCAGATACCACAAGGTTTCAATATACTTGTTATCGTATGTTATATACGGATGCTCCAAATCGACCCAATAGCCCATCTTGTTTGTCAGCTGTGTCCACTCGTCGGTGTACATCATCACATTCTTGCGACAGGCGTCATTATAGTCATCCACAGAAATTTTCTTGCCAATGTCTTCCTTCGTTATACCGAGAGACTTCTCTACCGACAACTCCACCGGCAGGCCATGTGTGTCCCAACCGGCCTTGCGGTGCACCTGATAGCCTTTCATTGTCTTGTAGCGCAGGAAAGTATCCTTTATTGTTCGTCCCATGACATGGTGTATACCGGGATGTCCGTTAGCTGACGGCGGCCCTTCAAAGAACACGAATTTTGGCTGTCCCTCACGCTCGTCTATGCTTTTATGAAAGACATCGTTTTCCTCCCAGTATGCAAGTACCTGCTCATTGGTCTTCACAAGATCCAGACCTTTATGTTCGGCAAATTTCTTACTCATTGTTATTGTTCTGTTCTTATTACTTTATTTTTCGGCTACAAAATTACATCTTTTTTGCGACACGGGCAAATAAAAAAACTACATTTTTATCATTGCATCGCAATCGCATTGCTTTCACAGTGCAATCGCATCACGTTTACATCATAATCGCACCGCTTTTGCAATGTAATCGCACCGCTTTTACAACCACAGCATTAACGATTTAATATTCAACACGTTATTCCGCCCTCATCGAACGAACCGGATGTATGGTCGACACAAGAGCACTTGGCAACACGAGTGACGCCACCGTTATGACCATTGTCACCACATTCAACAGCACTAACAAAGGTATGTTCAGTTCCACGGGAGCCTCAGAGACATAATATATAGTGGCATCAAGACTGACTATGCCTGTCATTTGCTGCAAAAGGCATATACCTATGCCCAGCACATTGCCCCACAACATACCGCGTAACACAATAAAAAATGCCAGCCAACGGAATGTACGGCGTATCATACTGTTGCGTGCGCCAAGAGCCTTTAGCAAACCTATCATCGCGCTACGTTCCAATATTATAATAAGCAACCCGCTAATCATAGTGAACCCCGACACGCATATCATCAATGCAAGGATTATCCACACGTTAAGATCCAACAGATCAAGCCACGAAAAAATCTGTGGCGCAAGGTCTGTTACGGTCGCTGTGGTCAAAGGATGACCGTCACTGTCAAATGTTTTGTTTACCTTATTGATGAAACGCTCCTCTATCGGCGCTATGCTGTCAAAGTCACAAGTGGCTACCTCCAGTCCGGTAACCTCGTATTTATCGCTCTCGGTGTCACACTCCCAGCCGTTCAAACGCGATATAGTGTATAAATCCGTAAAACATACCGACTCGTCATATCGTGTCAGATTGGTTTGATAAATACCCGCTACGGTAAATGGACGCACCCGGACATCCTCGTCTCCAAGGAAATACGCAAACACCTTACAGCCAACTGTCAACTGTAATTTGTCGGCCATGTTCTTCGACACCAGCAACTGTCTTGTCGATTTGCTCATGCTCAGCCTCGGTATCGACCCCTCAACGAGGTTGGAACTGAGGAAAAGCGTATCGTAATCCTCCCCTATTCCCTTGAACATCACCCCAAGAAAATCGCTGTCAGTCTTCAAAACCCCTTGCTTTTGCGAATAGCATTGAACATGTGTCACCCCTCGTATGCTTTTCACCACCTTCAAAAGCGAGTCATTGGCATTTATCGGATGCGTCTGGTCTGTAGTCTGCAATGTCATGTAATTTGACACTACAATATGGCTTCCGAATCCCGTAATCTTATCACGGATAGTATGTTTGAAACCCAACACCACACTGATGGACACTATCATGGTGGCCATACCTATGGCAATACCAAGCATAGCAATACGTATCGCCGGCCGGCTGACTTTCCGTGAAAGGTCGTCACCGACGTACAAGTGTCGCGCTATGTAGAATGGTAAAGACAAATCCTCAATCCATTAATTCTGTAATCCTAATACACGAGCAGACAGCCACAGCATCAAATCGTACGGCCGGGATACTCTTCCAAAGCCTTACGCAATACGACAAGCGCCCGTTCCAAGTCATCTTTCCTCAGCACATACGCTATACGGACTTGGTTCACGCCCGCTCCGGGAGTGGTATAAAAGCCCGCACCGGGAGCCATCATAACGGTCTCACCCTCGTACGAGAATTTCTCAAGACACCAACGGCAGAACTTCTCCGCATCATCCACGGGCAGCTGCACCATTGTGTAAAACGCTCCCATAGGGATAGGCGAATACACTCCCGGTATGCGGTTAAGACCGTCTATCAGCACTTTACGGCGTTCCACATACTCGTCATATACATCACGCATGTATTCCTCAGGCGCATCAAGAGACGCTTCAGCAACAATCTGGCCGATAAGCGGAGGAGACAGACGTGCCTGACAGAACTTCATGACGGCCTGACGTATCTCCTTGTTCTTGGTTATCAATGCTCCTATTCTGATACCACACTCCGAATATCGTTTGGAAACGGAGTCGATAAGTACTGTATTATTTTCTATTCCCTCCAAATGGAATACCGATATATACGGCGAACCGGTATATATATATTCACGATACACCTCATCCGAGAACAGATACAAGTCATATTTCTTCACCAAATCCCTGATCTGATTCATCTCACGCCGTGTATACAGATAACCGGTAGGGTTATTCGGATTGCATATCATAATGGCACGGGTGCGTGAGTTTATCAGTTCCTCGAACTTCTCCACCTTAGGCAGCGAAAAACCTTCATCTATAGTAGTGGCAATAGTACGTATCTTTGCCCCGGCAGAGATAGCGAAAGCCATATAGTTGGCATACGCCGGCTCCGGGACAATAATCTCATCACCCGGATTAAGACATGCCATGAAAGCAAATAAAATAGCCTCGCTGCCACCGCTGGTAACAATAATATCATCTGCTGTTACCGAGATATTGTATTTGGCATAATAATCTACCAATTTCTCTCTATATGATGCCCTTCCCTGGGAAGGTGAATATTCAAGGATATTACGGTCTATATTTTTCAAGGCATCAAGGCCAACCTGTGGCGTAGGGAGATCCGGCTGACCGATATTGAGGTGATACACCTTTGTCCCCCGCTTCTTTGCCGCTACGGCAAGAGGTGCGAGTTTCCTGATTGGCGACTCAGGCATTTCCACTCCACGTTTAGATATTTCTGGCATCGCTATCGTGCTTGATTAATTGTGTATTAATAAAATAATGGGCACAAAATTACAAAAAATAATCGACACAAACGAATTTTTGCTTTTTTTTGTTATCAAATCAGATTAAATGCGATAAAATATTCTCATATTAAGAAGGATTTATATAACTTTGCATGACTTTATATTTTCACAATCGAAACACAATAATAATCAAACAGGCAAAAAGACATGAGATCAAGAACTGCAGAATGGTTTGAAACCAAGATACGCTACGAGAAGACTATGGAGGACGGACTGACAAAAAAGACCACCGAGGCATACGTGGTCGACGCACTGTCATTCACCGAGGCTGAAGAATCCATAATACAGGAGGTATCGGCTTACATCTCAGGAGAATTCACAATAACGGACATAAAGAAAGCGGCATACAAGGAAGTGTTTTTCAGCGACAATCCAAGAGACGACAGATGGTATAAGGTTAAGCTTCAATTCATTATTCTTGACGAGAAATCCGGCAAAGAGAAACTGACCGCAGTGAACTATCTTGTACAAAGCAATACACTGCAAAACGCTGTAACTAACGTGGAGACCGTTATGAATACCGGCATGCAGGATTGGAAACTGGCATCAATAGCCGAAACAAATCTGATAGATGTCTTTGAACATGACGGGACGAAACACGTAAACAAACCAAAGGAAGATGACAGACCGGAATACGAAGACGCATTAAAACAAGAGACTGAAACCGTATAATAAAATTCCCGCCGCCTTTATCCGGACAGAGTAAAGATAATGATATTTCCCACCGTATCAGCCAGTCAGCATCCGCAACACACGGGCTGGTACGGATTAATAACAAAGCGACCAAAGACACAACCATGATAAGTACCAATCTGAAAGAAGTACGTGACACCCTTGCGGAGGGTGTATGCCTCGTAGCGGTAAGCAAATATCACCCCATAGAAGCGGTGGAAGAAGCCTACCATGAGGGGCAACGCATCTTCGGAGAAAGCAGGGAACAGGAGTTGAGGGTGAAATATGAAAGGCTGCCAAAAGACATAAAGTGGCACTTCATCGGGCATCTTCAGACCAACAAGGTGAAATATATCGCGCCTTATATCGCCATGATTGAGACCGTGGACTCACTGAAACTGATGAAAGAGATAGAGAGACAGGGACAAAAATGTGGACGGACAATAGACATCCTGCTGGAACTGCATCTCGCTAAAGAAGAGACTAAAAGCGGTATGTCAACTGGGGATTGCCGGCAATTGCTCGGAGACGGCGAATGGAAGAATATGCCACACGTACGGATAAGGGGCATAATGATGATGGCCAGTAACACTAATGACGAAACGGAAATAGAAGAAGAGTTCCGTCGTGCGGAAGAGTTCTTCGAGGAAACAAAAGCCGAGTTCTTTGCCAACGAGGATTATTTCTCTATAAAATCATACGGCATGAGCCACGATTACATACTGGCTCAGAAGTGCGGCTCAAACCATGTAAGGGTCGGAAGCAAAATATTCGCTTAACAGATAATGAAATATCTTGTCCGCATTATAATCCGTACAGCGATTATTATTTGTCTTTTATTGTTTGCCCTGCCAAGAATACCGGTAGTGCAGACAGTGCTTGCAGACAGTATCGCCAATGCTGTCGGTAAAACATTAGGCACGAAAGTGGACGTTGGCAATATAGATATACGTCCCTTCAACCGTGTCATAATAGACAATCTGTCGATATATGACCGGCAGCAAAAAGCGATGTTACGTGCCGGACGCGTTTCTGTCACAATAGAACTGCTGCCATTGTTACAACAAAAAGTAGTTATATCATCCGCGCAGTTGTTTGGAATGAAGGCGAACATTTACAAGAAAGATTTCGCATCGCCGCTTAATTGTCAGTTTGTTATAGATTCATTACAAAGTAAAGACACCGTTTCTTCTGCTCCTTTAGACCTGAAAATAGCATCACTTATTATAAGGAACGGCAGTATTACATACGACCGGCTTGACAAACCGACGGAGAACGGACACTTTTCGCCGCATCATATCAATATCTCCAGACTGTCTTCACATATTATTCTATATAAACTAACAAACGACTCGCTGAACATTTCGTTAAAACGTTTATCGTTTCACGAGGCTTCAGGCATAAGGCTCAACGACCTGAGAGCAGACGTTAAAGCTACGGGAAACAGCCTTAACATACAAAATCTGGCATTAAGAATGCCGGAGACAAAAATTGACATTCCCGATTTCAACATCACATACACCACTGACGGGGATAGCATACGCAAGGGATCCATGCGTTTCGCGGGAAACATAAAGGCCGCGCAACTGTCGCCAACGGACATAACACCGTTAATACATGGCTGGGATATTTCCCGGATACCGGCTATAACATTCACGGCAACGACGGAAGGAACCGACGATATGGCCGACGCCACGCTGTCGTTACACTCCATCGACAACAATGATTTAGCCATACAGCTGTCAGCTACGGTAAAAAACTTACATGGAGAACCACAAGCCGACATTCTCACAAACAGGATTTCAGCCACAGAACCATTCATAGCTGTCATGACAGACATATTCGACTTGCCTGACATAGCGGACAAACTGGGAGACTTAAATGCCAGAGGACGAGTAAAGACACATGGCAGGCGGATTCTCTCAGTACACTCTGACATAAGAACCTCAAAGGCCGGCGCAATAGATTTGAACGGTGAGTATAACCAAGGTTATATAAAAGCCAGGGTTTCAACACCCGCACTGGACATAGCGCAATTGACAACCGACAAACGTTTCGGAAACATCAGTTGTGACATTGATATTACAGCAAAAACAGATGAACGCAACAATTTGACGGCAGCTGAGGCTAAAGGCACTGTCAACGAAGTTTCATTCAACAACTATACTTATCATAATGCTGTCATAGATCTGGTTTATGCGAACAATACGGCAAACGGAACACTTGAGATAAAAGACCCGAACATACAGCTGACAGTCAGCGGCAAGGCAGGACTTGGCAAGAGGAAAAGCCTGCAGGGAACGGTATCACTGAGTGACTTCTGTCCCGCCGCACTAAATCTCACCAAACAATTCGGCAATAATCGTTTCGCTTTGAATATGAAAGCGGACATGAGTGGCTCCACCGTCAACGATATAGCCGGTTTCATCTCATTCAATGACATCAGCGTAACAAACCCCGACAACTGGCAGGAGAACGATGTTATTAATAACATAACAATGACAATAGGATATAATGAGCAGGGACAGAAGACAATGACGTTGGACAGCGACTTTGCAAACGCAAATATAACAGGACATTTCATGACCTCGAAACTGCCGTATAGCTTTGTAAAACTGTTTGCGGCACACCTGCCGGCGTTACCGGGGCTGCCACAACTGAAGCCCAATGACAACGACTTCCATTTCAATGCGACCATTAAGGACATTGATTTCCTGAAACGATTGTTTGACATTCCATTTGAGACAGGCAGCACCATACACCTCAACGGTTTTGTGAACTCTACAAACAATAGTGCGAACATCACCGTAACGGCACCTGCGATAAACATATCCGGCATAGAGATATACAACTCACATCTGCAACTGTGGACAGAGACAGACGCCGTACACAGCACGCTAAGCACCACCATACAAGATATAAAAGGACAGACGGAGGTGTTTTTAGACATCAAGGGGCGCGACAACAGCCTCTATACCTCGGTATTGTGGGACAACATGAGGGGGAACGTCTTCAAAGGAGGCATCAACACAATTACGACATTCGCCCCCACCCTGCACGGCGATACGCAGATAAACGTCAGCATACCCAATTCATCGTTTGAGATCGGCGACTCCCTGTGGCATATCAGCTCAAAGGGCATAAGATATGATGCCGGCAGACTGACATTCGATCATCTCGCCATCGGAAATGAGAACCAGCACCTGTACGTGAACGGCACGGCGTCAAAAAACGCCAACGACTCGCTAACAGCCGAGATGAAAGACATTGATATCAGCTATATTCTCAACCTTGTAAACTTCCATTCCGTCAAATTCGACGGTCTGGCATCAGGCAAAGTATCCGCCACAGCAATAACAGACAAGATGAATGCCGCCGCCAACCTGAGTATAAAGGACTTCCGATTTGAGGACGGGCGGTTGGGAACCATGGATCTAAAGGCCGGTTACAGCCACGACAACGGACGCATAACCGTAGAGGGTACAGCACGTGACACGACATCATATCTTGCAGTAAAAGGATACATATCACCACTCCACAACCGTATATCACTGGACATGACACTGGAGGACACCAATCTGGAGTTCATGAATACTTTCTGCAGCTCCTTCCTCGATGACATAAGGCTCATTGGTAACGGGCACCTGCTACTGCATGGTCCGCTGAACGCAATAGACCTTGAGGGCTGTGTAGCTGCGACAGGAGGCATGACAATAACAGCCACCAACTGCCGATATACCATAAACAACGACAGCATACACTTCATTCCGGGAGACATCAGGCTGGACGGGGTAAGACTGCAAGACTCAATGGGGAATACAGCTATGATGAAAGGAGGCGTACACCATGAGCACCTCGGAAGGATTTCATACGACATTACAGCCACAACCGACAAGCTATTGGCATACAATGTCCCAACAATGAAACAGGACGAGACATATTGCGGATACGCAATCATAGACGGAACGATAGGAGTACACGGTCAAGGCAACGAGGTAAACATCACAGCGGAGTGTACGCCACTTGAGGATAGCTTCTTCACATACAACACCGCATCGCCGGAAGCCATTAAATCACAGGATTTCATAACATGGGGAAGCATAACCGCACACAACGACAGTATACAGGAGCAACAGACAATGGACGACCTGGAACTACCGGATCCACATATCGAGATATTGAATGCGGGCAACAACAGAGCCAACATACGCCTGAACTTCATGGTGAACATTACACCTAAGGCACAGCTGCACCTTATAATGGACGAGACAACAGGCGACTACGTAAACCTGTTCGGATCAGGCATACTGCAGATACAATACTACAACAAAGGGGCACTCGACATCTTCGGAAATTATACAGTAGACAACGGCACATACAAGATGACAATACAGAACCTTATGAGGCGTGACTTCACATTCCAAAAAGGAGGCACAATAGTGTTCGCAGGAGACCCATACAACGCTATTCTAAACCTACAGGCGGCATATATGCTAAACAGCGTACCGCTGTCAGACCTCAGCATAGGCAGTTCTTTCAAGTCCAACAACGTACCGGTAACATGCCTCATGAACATAACAGGAACGCCGGAACAGCCAAAAGTGGACTTCGGGCTGAACCTGCCATCGTTAAGCAGTGACGCAAGACAAATGGTTTACTCGCTGATGAACTCAGCAGAGGAGATGAATCAGCAGGTGCTGTACCTGCTGGCAATAGGACGTTTCTACTCACAGACAAATGACACGGAAGAGACGCAGAGGACAAACCAGTCAACGCTTGCTATGCAGAGTTTCCTGAGTGGCACTCTGTCTCAACAGCTTAACACTATACTCGGACAGGTAATAGGCAGCGACAACTGGTCGGTGGGAGCTAACATTACAACAGGAGCCGACGGTTTCAGCAACGGGGTATATGAGGGATTGCTAAGCGGGAGGATGTTCAATAACAGGCTAATATTCAACGGGCAGTTCGGATACAGGGACAACATAAAAACAGACACGCAGAATTTCATAGGTGACTTCACATTGAAATACCTGCTGACACCTAACGGCAACATATCAATGAAGATGTACAACCAATCCAATGACCGCTATTTCACCCGCAGTTCCCTAAACACACAGGGCTTCGGCATTGTGATACAGAAAGAATTTGGGAAATAAACACAAGGCAAACACCAGAACATCAAAAAAGAAGTTCTCTATTTTTATGAAGAATATACATTGATAATGCGGGGGCGATATAAGAATATTGCATAATATATCAATGTACCTTAGGTGATAAGTGGCAACAAGCAGGATTGAGCTTCCTGTTACCGCTTCCAAGACTGTAGCAATTAAATTTCACAATATCAACTACAAGCCTCCCCCATTCTACCGTCCTAAGACCGCATTGGCATAAGGATATAAAAACATAAGAACCAAAAGAGTATTAGTCTGATATTACGTAAAACCGAAAAGTTAATTATATGTAAACTTTCCATCGTAATATTTACAAATTCAAAAAAATATATTATCTTTGCACAGATAAATTGTCTGCAGACTTCAGCAGCAGACTTTTTGCAATAATAAACATTCAAGATTCTACAGAATGAAAAAAGTCCTTTTTGTCAATCAAGACATTACACCATATGTGGCCGAGACCGAGTTGTCACTCATGGGAAGAGTGGCACCTCAGAAAGTACAGGAAGCCGGATGCGAGATACGTACTTTCATGCCTCGATGGGGCAACATCAATGAACGCAGAGGACAACTGCATGAGGTCATACGCCTTTCCGGTATAAACATAACCATAGACGATACCGACCATCCGTTAATCATTAAAGTTGCCAGCATACCATCAACCAAGGTACAGGTGTATTTCATTGACAATGAAGAGTTCTTCACAAGAAAGGCTCAAGTAGATGACAATGACGGACAAATGTTCAACGACAACGGCGAGAGAGCGGCATTCTTTGCTCACGGCGTTATAGCAACAATAAAAAAACTACGCTGGACACCGGACATTATACACTGCCAAGGCTGGATGTCCTCACTTGTGCCTTTATATATTAAAAAGGCTTATGCGGAAGAGATGGGACTTGACGGAGTAAAAGTAATCACGTCACTCATAGACCAACCCGGACAAGGTGTTATGGCCGCAAACACAAAAGACAGCATAGCATACAATGACATAACCAAAGACGGGATACTCGCCAAATATAGTAATGACATAACAAGTAACGAATTGCTGAAGATTGCCATTGATTATTCCGATGGTGTGATAAAGGCATCAGGTAATATTGATGAAACAATAATGCAATACGCTCAAGAGTCAGGCGTAAGCATTCTTGACTGTCAGGATAAGGATTTCGCAAACGCTTATGTGGAGTTTTACGATAAATTGTAAATATGAGACATTCTTTCTTTGCAATATTAACGGCAGTGGCCATAACATTAATATCATGCGATGACACGACGGATACTATCGGCATGTCGCTAACGCAAAACATAAACAATGTTGTTGACACTGCTTACAGTTTCCCTGTAGAGTCACACTCCATTACCGGCAATGATATTGTGACAAAATCATCAAAAGGATACCTTGGAAAATTCAAAGACCCGGAAACAAATTCATATATTACTTGCAACTTCATGACGCAAGTAACCACAATGGGTAACTATCAGTTTGACAGTATAGACAGTATATATGTCGAAGATTTATCTACCAAAAAACCAAAAGAGGAGCAAGTAAAGGCAGACTCTTGCGAGCTGAGAGTATTTTTTTCATCTTTCTATGGCGACACTTTGGCTTTAATGAAAGTTATGGCTCACGAATTAAACGTGCCATACGAAGAGGGAGTTAACTACAAGACGGACTTTGACCCAAAGCGGGAAAATATGCTGCGCACAGACAAAGGAAGCATTCACAGCGAATTGTCATACACCATTTCCAACCGAGTATTCTCCGATGACCTCAGACAATCAAGCAGTTATACCCCGCAAATATGTTTCTCGCTGAATGATGAATATATAGATAAGGATGGCGTATCATACAACAACTTCGGCACATACATAATGCGGAAATTCTATAATGCGCAGTCTAAAGGCTGCTTTACGAACCCATACCGTTTCAGCCATGAGATATTTCCGGGCTTTTACATAGAGAATATAGGTGGCATTGGCAGTATAGGAGAAATTTTCACTTCTGAAATTATAATATATTTCCCAAGCATAAGCAACGGAAAGAAAGTCAACAGCATATCAGTATTGGCTGGCACGGAAGAGGTGTTAAGAAAAACAAGCATCTCACAAGACCTGTTCACATTAAACAATATGATTGATGACAACACCTGCACATATCTCAAAACTCCTGCAGGAATCTTCACGGAGTTGTCTCTTCCTATTGACTCCATTATGCTTGGACGGGATAATGAGACAGAAACTCACGAGAATGACACCCTGAATACTGTGCGATTATTTGTGCCGCGCATTAACGACAGAAAATCAACGGGATATAATCTGCCTGTACCCAAGACACTACTGCTGCTACCGACTGACAGTATCAGCAACTTCTTTGAAAACAGGAAAGTTGCTGATGCAAGGACATCGTACATCACGACATATGCATCCACGACAAATGGATATACGTTTGCCAATATCTCCGCA
Organism: uncultured Prevotella sp.; assembly: GCA_964599665.1. Lineage (GTDB taxonomy): Bacteria > Bacteroidota > Bacteroidia > Bacteroidales > Bacteroidaceae > Prevotella. The sequence continues at coordinate 89,109 of CAZRGO010000009.1, read as the reverse complement.
CTCGTATCGAATACGTATGATGCCGTAAACGACACCATAAACAAGGTTCTGAATGAGAAGAAAATGGAACTTGGGGTGAGTGAACTGCAAACGGAAGAGGCCAAACGAATAAAACGAGAGGTTGTAAACACATATATGCAACATCATCCGTCTTGGAACAAGGTTGCCATAATTCCTGTGGAAACAACCTACTCAACACTGTCATCAGGCTCTTCCCTACTCACAAAAGTAACCTACGACATGAACCTGCGAAACACAAGGCTGATAAAAGGCTTGAAAGACAGTGACAACATAACAGTAAGTGTCATATACTCTAAATTTAAAGACTGACAAACACCGCATATATTGTCGGTATGATATAAGTTTCCTTTACCTAATATTTAAGAAATTAATTCTAATGGCTGACAATTTTCTTGAAAAACATCATGAGGATTATGAGAAACGTAAAGCTCAATGGATGGCAAAGAAGAACAGGACACACCTAATATACACCGGCACACAGTCAAAAACAAAAACACAATAATTACAGAGAATATTACAGTATAAGCAATACAAATAATTAATACAATGATAAAAATACAATTCCCTGATGGTTCTGTACGCGAATATGAAAGCGGTATAACAGGCCTGCAGATTGCAGAGAGCATATCACCGGCTCTTGCCCGTAACGTTGTAGCTTGCGGAATAAACGGTGAGACAACAGAACTGAACCGTCCAATAAACGAGGATGCGACAATAGCACTCTATCGCTTTGAAGACGAAGAAGGAAAGCATGCTTTTTGGCATACATCCGCCCATCTGTTGGCAGAAGCATTGCAAGAGTTATATCCCGGAATACAGTTTGGCTTCGGTCCAGCAATAGAAAACGGCTTCTTTTATGACGTACTATTGCCAAATGGCGAAATGATTAAGGAAGGAGACTTCAAGAAGATTGAAGACAAGATGATAGAATTGGCACGTAAAGACGAGTCTGTAGTACGCGCAGAGGTGTCCAAGGCTGATGCCATAAACCAATTCAATAACCAAAGTCAGACATATAAGGTTGAACATATAGAACAGGATCTTGAAGACGGTACAATATCGACCTACACACAGGGTGCCTTTACCGACCTCTGCCGTGGTCCACACTTGGTTTCAACAGGTATAATAAAGGCTGTAAAACTGACAAATATCGCAGGAGCATTCTGGCGTGGTGATGCAAAACGTGAGCAGATGCAACGTCTCTACGGCATATCATTCCCAAAGAAAAAAATGCTTGACGAGTATCTTGTAATGCTTGAGGAAGCCAAAAAGCGTGACCACCGCAAGATTGGCAAGGAGATGGAACTGTTCATGTTCTCCGACCGTGTTGGTAAGGGTCTGCCGATATGGCTACCCAAAGGTACAGACTTGCGTCTACGACTACAGGATATGTTACGCCGCATACAAAAGCGTTTCGGATATTGCGAGGTAATAACTCCACATATAGGCTCCAAGAATCTGTATGTAACATCAGGCCACTATGCGCACTATGGCAAAGATTCCTTCCAGCCAATTCACACTCCGGAGGAAGATGAGGAATACATGCTAAAGCCAATGAACTGCCCACATCACTGCGAGGTGTTTGCAAGCAAGCCACGCTCATACCGTGAGTTACCTTTTCGTTGTGCGGAATTCGGTACGGTTTATCGTTATGAGCAATCAGGAGAGTTACATGGTTTGACACGCGTACGCTCTTTTACACAAGACGATGCACATATTTTCTGCCGTCAGGACCAAGTTAAAAACGAGTTCCTTAGAGTATTAGACATAATACAAGCTGTATTCTCCATATTCGGGTTCAAAGAAGATCAGGTAGAATTCCAGATATCTCTGCGTGATCCTAACAATACAGAGAAATACATTGGCAGCGACGAAATATGGAACGAGGCAGAGCAAGCAATAATTGATGCCTGCAAGGAAAAAGGCCTTAAAGCGCACACTGAGCTTGGCGAAGCGGCATTCTATGGACCCAAACTTGACTGTATGGTAAAAGACGCTATCGGACGTCGCTGGCAGTTGGGAACAATACAGGTAGACTATAATCTACCCCAGCGTTTCTCTTTGGAATATACAGCAGAAGACAACTCAAAGAGAACACCTGTAATGATTCATCGTGCGCCATTCGGTTCTCTGGAACGCTTCACTGCCGTACTGATAGAACATACTGCCGGCCATTTCCCACTATGGCTAACCCCTGATCAGGTTGCCATTCTTCCAATTTCTGAAAAATATAACGATTATGCTTTCAAGGTACAAGAATATCTGGAAAGTGTTGATGTGCGTGCAATCGTTGACAATCGCAACGAGAAGATAGGACGCAAGATTCGTGACAACGAAATCAAGCGTATACCGTACATGGTCATCGTTGGCGAGAAAGAAGAGGCAGAGGGCAAAGTAGCCATGCGTCAACAAGGTGGTGGCGAGCAAGCAGTAATGACTCTCGAAGAGTTCGGCAACCGCATCAACAGCGAGGTATCTCAGATGCTGGAAGCAATGAACATCAAACCACAAGATTAAAAATAACAGGCATAAACCAGCAAATATAAACAACCATAATGAAAAAGCAACTGAAGAAAGTCCTTGTTCTTGGCTCAGGCGCACTGAAAATAGGACAGGCAGGAGAATTTGACTACTCTGGTTCACAGGCTTTGAAGGCACTGCGCGAAGAAGGTATTCGTTCTGTGCTTATCAATCCTAATGTAGCGACAATACAAACCAGTGAGGGCATAGCAGACAAGGTGTACTTCTTACCTGTAAACACCTATTTCGTTACAGAGATTATAAAGAAGGAACGCCCTGATGGAATTCTCCTGGCATTTGGCGGACAGACAGCCTTGAACTGCGGAACAGAACTATACCTCAATGGTATCCTACAGGAATATGGTGTAGAAGTGCTTGGCACCAGTGTGGAAGCCATCATGAATACTGAAGACAGGGACTTGTTTGTAAAGGAGCTTGACAAAGTTGATCTAAAGACTCCGATATCACAAGCGTGCGAAAGTATGGAAGATGCCATTGCAGCCGCACGTAATATCGGTTACCCAATCATGATACGCTCAGCATACGCACTTGGTGGTCTTGGCTCTGGTGTGTGTCCGGATGAAAAGACATTCAAAGAGATAGCGGAATCAGCTTTCACATTTGCCCCACAAGTATTGGTCGAGGAAAGTCTTAAAGGCTGGAAAGAAATAGAATTTGAGGTTATACGTGACGCCAACGACCATTGCTTTACCGTTGCGTCAATGGAGAACTTTGATCCGCTCGGTATTCATACCGGTGAATCTATTGTGGTTGCTCCTACTTGTTCTCTAACAGAAGAACAAGTAACAATGCTCCAGGAACTCGCAATAAAATGCGTCCGTCACCTTAACATTGTAGGTGAATGTAATATCCAATACGCTTTCAATGCAGAGACCAACGACTACCGTATCATTGAGATAAATGCACGTTTGTCACGCTCTTCTGCATTGGCTTCAAAAGCAACAGGCTACCCACTCGCTTTCGTCGCAGCAAAGATTGCCTTGGGATACACATTGGATCAGATTGGTGAAATGGGCACAACCAACTCTGCATACGTTGCTCCATCCCTTGATTACCTTATATGTAAGATACCACGATGGGATCTCACCAAATTTTCCGGTGTAAGCCGAAAAATTGGTTCAAGCATGAAATCCGTGGGCGAAATAATGTCTATCGGTCGTACTTTTGAGGAACTTATTCAAAAAGGTTTACGCATGATAGGGCAAGGCATGCATGGATTTGTAGGAAACGACCACATACATTTTGACAATCTTGACGAAGAACTTGCCAATCCTACAGACCTACGCATTTTCGCAATTGCACAGGCATTGGAGGAAGGATACAGTATAGAAAAGATTTATGAACTGACAAAAATCGATCCTTGGTTCATAGAAAAATTAAAGAATATCGTAGACTATGAGAAGGTACTGAAAGGCTACAATAGCATAGAAGAATTACCGGCCGACGTTATGCGCACAGCCAAGATAATGGGATTCTCCGACTTCCAGATAGCACGCTTCATATTTAACTGTCACGAAGGCAATATGGAAAAAGAAAATCTTGCCGTACGTACACAACGCAAGAAACTCGGAATTCTTCCTGCAGTAAAGCGCATCCCAACCGTTGCCAGCGAGCATCCTGATCTAACCAACTACCTTTACCTTACGTACGCAGTAGAAGGCTATGACATAAACTATTACAAAAATGACAAATCAGTTATAGTATTAGGTTCAGGTGCATATCGTATTGGTTCATCCGTGGAGTTTGACTGGTGTTCTGTCAATGCTATTGAGACAGCACGTAAGCTTGGTTACAAGAGTATAATGATAAACTACAACCCGGAGACTGTATCAACAGACTACGATATGTGTGACCGTCTCTATTTCGATGAGTTATCATTTGAGCGCGTTTTAGATGTAATAGACCTTGAAACCCCACGCGGTGTCATTGTTAGTGTAGGAGGACAGATTCCAAACAACCTGGCAATGAAACTATATCGCCAAGGAGTACCCATCTTAGGCACATCTCCGATATCAATCGACCGTGCTGAAAACCGCAGTAAATTCAGCGCAATGCTTGACCAACTTGGCATCGACCAGCCTAAATGGAGCGCTTTAACATCTATGGACGATGTAAAAAAGTTCATCGACGAGGTTGGTTATCCGGTACTTGTACGTCCATCATACGTACTTTCCGGTGCGGCAATGAATGTATGCCACAGCGATGAGGAGCTCACACGTTTCCTTGCCGCCGCCTCAGAAGTATCAAAAGAATACCCTGTTGTCATCTCACAATTCATGATGGAGACCAACGAAATAGAGTTTGACGGCGTGGCACAAAACGGTGATATTGTTGAGTATGGCATCTCAGAACATATTGAATATGCAGGAGTTCACTCCGGTGATGCTACCATGGTATTCCCTGCACAGCAGATTTCTTTTGCTACAATAAGACAAATAAAGAAAATATCACGTGCAATAGCACATGAATTAAATATCTCCGGTCCATTCAACATCCAATTCCTCGCCAAAGGACGCGATGTAAAAGTAATAGAATGTAATCTGCGTGCATCACGTTCATTCCCGTTTGTCAGCAAGGTTCTCAAACGCAACTTTATTGAAACAGCAACAAAGATCATGCTTGATGCGCCATTCCAAAAAGCAGACAAATCAGCTTTTGACATTGATCGTATGGGAGTTAAAGCCTCTCAATTCTCTTTTGCACGTCTACAGAATGCTGATCCGGTACTCGGTGTCGACATGAGTTCTACCGGTGAGGTTGGCTGTATGGGTGATTCATACGAAGAAGCCTTGCTCAATTCTATGGTTGCAACAGGCTATAAGATACCTTCCAAAGAAAAAGGCATTATGCTTTCATCAGGCGGAACCAAAGAAAAGGCTTCACTGCTTGACGCTGCTCAGGCTCTGACCAAAGCAGGTTACAAGATATATGCTACTGAAGGTACAGCAAAATTCCTTAACGAGAACAATGCACCAGCCATTTCTGTAGGATGGCCCGATGAAGAGAATAAGGATATACCGAACATCATGGACATGATATCCAACCATGCTTTCGACCTCATTGTCAATATTCCAAAAGACCGTTCACACCGTGAGTTGAGCAATGGCTATCGCATCCGTCGTGGTGCAATAGACCATAATATCCCACTTATAACCAACGCACGTTTGGCCAGTGCATTCATTGAGGCATTCTGCCATCTTAATCTCCAAGATATTCAGATTAAGAGTTGGCAGGAATACGATTCTTAATCAGTTTGAAACTGATAACATACAAACAAAAACATCCCAAAGGCAGCATAACCTTTGGGATGTTTTTGTTATAACTCTTTCTACATCAAGACCGAGCCTCTTATCTTAATTCATAATAATTTTCGCAAGAGACTCATTGGTATTTACGATGTTACAACCAAACGTACTTTATCAGAGTAACACATTTTCACCTCTTCTTACACATATACAAAAAGGAATACACGTTAGACAATATTCTGTCCTGCAGGAAATTATCAGAGTTCTAAAGAAAAAACTTGCGCATCAAGAAATAACTATGAGCTGTTCATATTATTATCAACAAATCTGCGTCACACCCCTACACTTCTTGCCCTACTTCAAGACTGTCGTAAACGGTAGATTTATATATGTATCACCAACGTACTAAGGTCATTGGTATTGTATAAAAGAAACTATTTAACTCCACATTATAACTATTATAACAAAAAAACGTTGGTTATGAACAATTCATAACCAACGTTCCAAAGCGTTTGCTTTTCTGTTCGTCACTTATTAAAGAGAGTCAACAGCAGCAGTATCAACAGCGGCTGTGTCAACAGCAGCAGTATCAACAGCGGCTGTGTCCTGAGCGTCACCCTCTGCAGTCTTGTTACCACATGAAACCATAGAAAGTGCAGCCATAGCTACGAACATAAAAACTAATTTCTTCATTTTTCTAAGCTTTTAAATCTGTAAAACAATCTTTGTTTATTAAAACGTTGCAAAGTTACGGACTTTTTTCAATACCCACAAGAATTTTTAATATTTTTTTTAGCCTCATTCTGTAACTTTTTTATAACATACTGATTATCAAATTATAGCAAATACTAAATAAAAGTTAAATATTTTTCATCACCCAATCTAACAACATTTTTACAATCTTTTTCCATTTTTCTGGACCTACACGTTATCACAGATTTTGAGGTTTCAATTATTCTTTGTACCTTTGTTCACGAAATTACAACCCAATTAAAACCTGAAAATGAAACAGACACGTATTATTCTTGCACTGGTGCTCATTGCCACCTTTGCCACAAAGGCCTTTGCCGCAAACAAAAAAGAAAGCCAAAAGATGGTAGCCTATCTCTTTACCTATTTTAACAGCAATGATCCAAAGGACGAACAAATATGCTATGCTCTCAGCGATGATGGCTACAACTTCACCCCTCTAAATGATGGCGATCCGGTAATCAGCAGCGATACCATAGCTTTCACACAAAGTGTGCGCGACCCTCACATCTTACGCTGCGAGGATGGTAAGACATTCTATATGGTAGTTACCGACATGCGTTCCAGCCTTGGATGGTCAAGCAACCGCGGCATGGTACTGTTTAAGTCAACAGATCTGATAAACTGGCATCACAGCGCTATCAACTTCCCCACTCGCTACACCAAGACATGGAGAAATGTGATACGCGTTTGGGCTCCGGAAACAATCTATGACCGCAAGGCAAAGAAATACATGGTATTCTATTCCCTCCGCACCAGCGATCCGGATTCATACGACAAGATTTACTATCAATACGCCAATAAAGACTTCACCGACCTTGAAGGTGAACCAAAGTGGCTCTTTGATGCAGGCAATGCCACCATTGACGGCGACATTGTATATAACCATGCAGACCAACTGTACCACCTTTTCTATAAACAGGAAGCCGGACGCGGCATTTATCAGGCCGTAGCCAAGAATCTGACCGACCAATGGCAACAGCTCGAAGGCAATGTAGAACAGACCAATGAGGCAGTAGAAGGCGTCGGAGTATGCAAAGCTATCGACGGAAAATCATGGATTATAATGTACGACTGCTATATGAACGGCCATTACCAATTCTGCAAGTCTGACGACCTCAAGACTTTTAGGTTCGTACAAAACACAGAGACCAAAGGCAAGTTCACCCCGCGTCACGGCACGATAATCCCTATTACGCAGGCAGAAAAAGACCGTTTGCTAAAAGCATTCTCCAAATAATAGCACATTATCACATAATATAATTATGATATAACACTATGCATAATACCCCAATATACATCTGTCTGCTTTTCTTATTAAACCTCTTCTGTGGGAATATAAATGCGCAGGAGAGAACAAAATTCACTCCCGGTCAAGAGTGGAACGATGTTAACGGAAAGCACATCAATGCCCACGGAAGCTCAATCCTGCTCCATAACGGCAAATATTACTGGTATGGCGAAGACCGCACAGGTATGAAATCCAACGGTGTAAGCTGTTACTCATCAGAAGACCTGTATAATTGGAAACGTGAAGGAATGGCTCTCTCCGCTACCGGTACACCACGTGAAGATCTCAACGACATATCAGACGGCAGACTGCTTGAGCGTCCGAAAGTAATCTACAATACCCAAACCGGCAAATTCGTAATGTGGAGCCATTGGGAGAAGAGTAGCGGCAACTACAGTGCAGCCCGTGTCTGTGTGGCAACAGCCGATACCCCTGAAGGCCCATTCAGCCTATACAAGACATTTAGGCCGCAAAACAGCGAGTCGCGCGACCAAACACTCTTTCTCGACAGCAACGGCAAGGCCTATCATATATGCTCCACAGACATGAACCGCAATACTCTCATCAGCCTGTTGAGCAAAGACTATCAGGAGCCTACATGCCAAATGAACAAGATTCTTATAGACAGGCAATGCGAAGCCGCAACAATACTGAGAGAAGGCGATTGCTATTTCGGACTGTTTTCCGGCTGTACCGGCTGGGCTCCCAATCCGGGACGCATAGCATATTCGTTTGATATGCTTGGTGAATGGAACTATCCCGGGATGAACTTTGCAGTAGACGCCAACCGTTCCACAACCTATCGTTCACAGAGCGCATGTGTAATAAAACTGGAAAACAAAGAGAAAGCGTTCATATATGTCGGCGACCGCTGGAACCCTAAAGACGTAGAACACTCCACACAGATATGGTTGCCAATCAGTCTGCGCTCCGGTTATCCTACAGTAAGATGGTATGACGAATGGGATTTAAGCGTTTTCGACAATATGTACCGTTACAAACGCGCGTCAGACATCACCAAAGGGCACAAATATGTACTTTTAGAAAAGAACTCAAACAGGCTTGTATCCTATTCCGGCAAAGGAATATTCTCTATAGAAGATGACAATGACACGTTAAACCTTACAATACAGTTCATACGTACCAAGCAGCCAAACGTGTATAAGATTAAATGCACTCAAACCGGCAAATACATTGATACGGCAAACGACACATTATATCTCGGAAAAGCAAACAACGCTAATACACAACTGTGGCAACTGGAATTGCAACATGACGGATATTATAAGATAAAGAATTTGGGAACCGCTAAATACCTTTCGGTATCCAATGCCGAGACACAAGCCGGCACATCCCTTTCGCTTAGCGCGACGTCTGGCAAGGACTCACAGGCCTTTGCCGTATATTTCGATTCTTCAAAATACCACTATCCGGCCGCAGACATTTTCTCAAAAGAATACTACACAAAAATAGCGGCAACCATTACAGACACATCCAAATAGACAATATCTGTCACATCCGTACTGTAATACACACCCTTTACAGGTATAAAAGGCACACACAAGAAACGACCTCCGGCATATCTGCTGACACAGATATGCCGGAGGTTTCCTTTTCTCACTTGCCACAAGACTGTATATACCGCTCAGGCACAAAGGCATTAATATCAAACAGCGGCTTACCATCCACCACAGGAATTGTCTCCAAGGTGTAGTTATTTTCCATTATACATCTCGCAGTGTCTATATCCGTATAGTCCCTACCCTTCATTATAGGATTTATAGAAATATTATTCCTCAATATATGGTCATATCCGGGCACATCAACAGCCTCAGCCACCGACTTACGGCACAACATTGTATAGTTCCGCGGATTGGCAATCGACACGTTATCCGTAAACTCCACACCACCAAGGTGATGATTGGCATAAATTCCCTTATTCTTATTACGGTAGGCAATGCAACGCCTTACCACATGACATGGCGCCTTTTTCACATCACGAACCATCTGTTTCAGGGGCTTCATGCCATACCCTCCGGCCTTAAAACCTGTACCATCACCGGCAGGTGTCAGTGTACCCAGCCTGAAACCATTATAAAACGCCACACAGTCTTCTATCATCACCGGTGCGAGACAGTTTATAAGGTCAAAACCATCGTCACTGTTCCACCACGCACGACACCCCCTGAATACATTCCCCGTATGTTCCTCAGATGTACAGTGCGCCCCAAAACCGTCGGTATTACCGCCATAGCCACCGTCAGACAAATAGTCATAATTGTTATAAGCGTCACAGTTCAGAATAAGATTATCCTTGCCTGACAAGAGATAGACCCCAATAGCCATGCCATCATGAAATGACATCCTGTCAAGCAAGCAGTTATTTGCATCAATCATTCTCACGCACTCGCTCTGCGAATGCCCTTTCTGTAGCACTCTCAAGCCGCTAATCTCCAACTGTCTCAGCACTACATAGTCGGCAGACAGCAATATCCCTGTAAGACGATAGTCACCCGGATTGACAGCCGACATATCAAATTCCGCCCGCTCCGTCATATATCCGGAAAATACAATAGGAGCATCAGCAGTGCCGGAGCGGGTTATATGAAACACCGTAGCATAAGCTCCTTTATAATATTGTATCTCATCGTTAGTCACACGATACACCCCTTGCCTGAAAAACACAGTATCTCCCGCCTGCGCCAATTGCTGGGCATGTCCGAAGGTGGCAAACGGTTTCTGCTTTGTGCCGTCAGCATTGTCATCACCTGCCGGTGCAACAAAATACGTCTTAGCCTGCATCGCAACGGCAACACAAGCCGACATCAATGTATATAACACTCTTTTCATAACTAATAAATATGTTCTGTTGTTTCTTGTCTTTTTATACTAAATTCGTCTGTTACTTCCATTCTATGTGCAAAGGTACGCTTTTTTAGTTAAAAAACGGCACCATGCAAAGAAAAGAAATGATAAAAAACGGAAAATATAATAGAAATACCATTAATAAGCCACCTTATATCGTTAATTTTCGCAAATGACTCTTGGGAGTTTCAGGAAAAAGCCATATCTTTGCACCAGTACAAAAATAAAACCATTAATTAACCATTAAAACGAGATCATTATGGCAACAAAGTACGCAGGCACACAAACAGAGAAGAATCTCATGGCCGCTTTCGCCGGAGAGAGTGAAGCACGTAACAAGTACACCTACTTTGCCTCCAAAGCAAAGAAAGAAGGTTTTGAACAGATTGCAGCCCTCTTCCAACAGACAGCAGACAACGAGAAAGAGCATGCCAAAATATGGTTCAAGGAACTTAATGGCATAAGCGACACCTCAGAGAACCTGAAAGTAGCTGCTGAGGGGGAGAATTACGAATGGACTAACATGTACGCCGACTTCGCAAAGACAGCCGAGGAAGAGGGTTTCAAGGAGCTTGCGGTCAAATTCCGCCTTGTAGCCGCTATCGAGAAACGCCACGAGGAGCGTTATCGCAAGTTGCTGAAGAACATAGAGATGGCAGAAGTGTTCGCAAGAAGCGAGATTAAAGTATGGGAATGCCGCAACTGCGGTCACCTTGTAATTGGTGAGAAGGCTCCGGAAAAATGTCCCGTATGCGACCATCCACAGGCTTACTACGAGATACAGATAGACAATTTTTAGGGTAAACGCATGGTGGCAAAAGCGCACAGACACACTACTACATAATACAGGACAGCGCTACAGCTATGCCACCGGGTCACAGTTCTTGCCCGATATTCCAGATAAACCAATTATTAAACCACTAAAAACGACACGAATTATGAGAAGTATCACAAAGTTCGACTTACAGTACGCCCACCGTTTCTATGGTTTCAAGGGTGAGGCACAGTATCTTCACGGTCACACAGGCACTCTTACCATTGAGGTAGAGGACTCTGTGAACATGGGAGTAAACATGGTTTATCCATGCAATGAGATACAAAAAGTGGCATGGAATGTGCTCAAGAACTTCGACCACGCACTGATATTGCGTCATGACGACCCATTACTGCCGGCCATTCTCGATGTATATGAGAAACAAGGCATAAAAAACGGCCATCCACAAAACACCATGACGGGAGATGCTTTCAAAACAGAACTGGCACAAGCCTATCCCGATTGCCGTTTGGTTGTGACAAAAGAGACCATGACCGTTGAGGGTATGATAAAGATTGTCTATGACCTGCTGAAGGACAAGCTGAACATTGCCAAACTGACATTCACCAGTGGCATGAACGCTGCCAGCCAAGAGTATACCGGACACAAAGACATTGACCGCTGTCCACTCTGCGGCATCGCACTCGACGAGAACGGAGTATGCCAGAAATGCGGCTACAAGAAGCTATAGGCTAACAAATCATAAAGTTAAAAAATAAAGTAATCGAAGACTGTTCTTTTCAAAAATAGAATAGTCTTCGATTACTTTATACGAAACGGACAAAGAGGATAAACATATAGTCAAATGCACTGCTGACAACAAGCTGATAACACCATGACAGTAATCGCAGTGCTTTTGTGTTGCAATCAGGGTGCGATTACAAGGTAAAAGCATAGCGATTACGACACAAAAGCACTGCGATTACAATGGATTTGATAAGTAATTAAAAATAAGCCTCATACCGATTTTATTCGGTATGAGGCTTATTTCCGTTTTTTATATATGTGGTTACTTCGCTCCGGGGGCGGCATCATTGCCGATATTGCCCTCGGCAACAACCGTACCTGAAGTATTGCCACGGCCGGCAAGGGCAGCCTTCAGTGCCTGACCCTTTATGGCATCTTTCGGCATCAACTCCTTGCGCAGTTCACTGACATTAGGACGGGCAAGTCCCTTGACTGTAGCCTGCCGCGGCCCGTTTACATCCATCACAACAATCTCATTCCTCCCCTTGCGCAACCAGCATCCGGGCACATAGAGAGTCTGCTGAGGCCCTATCTCCCAAAAGCGGCCTATGCAATAGCCATTAATCCAAACAAGCCCCTTACCCCATGTGCTCATGTCAAGATAGGTATCGCCAACCTTTTTCAGATTGAATGAAGAACGGTAGAAAGCCGGAGAATCCATACCCTCTTTCACACTGCCATACTTCAAATTATCACCCTTGCATGATACTGGGAACAGTCTGACCTGCCAATCCTTGAGATTATATGCCAACTCATGGGCACCGTCACTTGTAAGCAATTCCACGCTCTTTGTAATACCTTTCGGATCATTTATCTGCTTGCTGTAATTGATGCGTCCCATAGCCTCAATAAAAATGTCGAGTTTGGCACCGGCTTTCACATCGCTGTTCAGACGCAACGTGTTTTCATTGCCATTGCCACGGTACAATGCCCCAACTTTCTTGCCGTCGATATACACTATCGCATAGTCATGAACATCATTAATCTGCAAAAGCGCACCGGCTTTCACGGCAGGCAGAACAGTAGAATACATTATGCTGCCATAGCCCTGATTGAACTGTTCCATAGGCTCTACATCACGGCTCCGTATTGCTTTTGGCAGATTGTCGGGACATAGCATAGCCGCCATCTCTGTGAATTTAACCTCAGGTATTGTCACTACAGGCATAGCTTTAGGCACGGCCGGCAGCTTAACGTCAGAATATTTCTGCAACAAAGCACGCAGTTGATAATACTTCTCGGTAGCGGCTCCCTGCTCATCAATCGGCGCGTCATAGTCATAACTGGTGCAGTCCGGCTGATACCCCGGAACATTGGCACCGGCCCAATGCCCGAACGACGTACCGCCGTGGGTCATATACAACGAGAATGATATGTTGTTCTCAAGCATAGTGCCTATACCTTTCACCATAGCATCGGCAGGACGCGTCTGATGCGCATTGCCCCAGCCGTCAAACCATCCGCTCCAATACTCTGAACACATCATAGGCGCATCGGGACGTAGTTGCTTTACTTTCTTGAACTGGTCGAGAACGTTGGCACCTGTACCGAAATTCATAGTCCACAACAGGTCAGGCAAGGCATTCAACTCAAAGTTACTTGACCAGTCACACTGAAAAAGAGCCACCTTGTCAAACCCTACGGAGCGCAGACAGTCGCGTATCTCACTTACGTATGGTTTGTTGGTATCATATGAACCATATTCGTTCTCCACCTGAACCATGATGATTGGGCCGCCGTTCTGTATGGTGAGCGGAGCCAGCTGCTTTCCGACCTCAGCCTCAAAAGCCTTCACATGTTCCATGAAGAATGGGTCTTGCGTGCGTAACTGCACATCTTTCTTCTTCAAAAGCCACCACGGCAGGCCTCCCATCTCCCACTCCGCACATACATATGGCCCCGGACGCACGATGACATACATACCGTTTTTCTGAGCAAGGCGACAAAACTCCGCCACATCATTATTGCCTGTCCAGTCAAATTGGCCCTCTGTCTGTTCGTGAATATTCCAGAAGATATATATGCAAATGGTATTCATACCAAGAGCCTTACACATCTTTATACGATGTTCCCAGTATGGACGCGGGATGCGCGGATAGTGAATCTCGGCAGCCTTCACCACAAACGGTTGGCCGTTGAGCAGGAATGTTCCATTACCGGCCTCAAATGTACCTGCGACAGACGCGGAGGTCTTGGCCGCTGCCACCGGAAGCGTTGCCATCATGAGCAACAAACTCATCATTGTCAGTAGTCTTTTCATAGGTCTTAATGTTGTTGTTAAGTTATTCTTTTATTGGATTGCTCGAAATATTAAAATGTTTATTCAAACGTACTGTTCTCCATATCCTTGTTTGTCATGGCGCATACACAGGAGTCAGACCATACGTTCTCAGCCGTTTCTATCATGTCTATAATTGTAAAGATAGGCAGAATAATACCCATAATGCCTACCGGCGCACCCTGCCCTACCATAAGTGAGAGTGTGAGGAAATAGCATCCCATAGGCACACCGGCATTGCCAATAGCCGAAATGACGGCTATGACAAGCCACAAAAGCATGGTAGAAAGGTCAAGAGTGACGGTGTGCTGCATAACAAACAGTGATGTAACAAGAATAAACGCAGCACAACCGTTCATATTAATAGTTGTACATATAGGAAGAACGAAACGAGCCACCTCCGGACGTACCTTCATATTATTCTCTGCCGAACTGATGGTTACAGGCAATGTGGCCGCGGAACTTTTGGTGAAAAGCGCCATGAGCACGGCGGGCGACATGGCTTTGAGAACCGTTAGCGGATTAAGGCCACGAACAACGAGGAAGAGCGGTAGCACGATAAAGAACTGTATCAGGTTACCGCCAAGAATAACCGCAACGTATTTGCCAAGCGACCCGACCATAACACCGGCCGTAACCTGCGCTGCAAGTTGTGCGGAAAAAGCCACAATGCCCAACGGCAACGCCCATATCAAAGCACGTATCATGGTGTAGAGCATCTCCTGCAGCCCTTTTACAAACCTCACGACAGTGTCCCTGCCGTCTGATTGCGGCATGAAAGCAAGCGACAACCCCACCGCTGCCGCAATGATAAGTATGCTAAGCACGTTACCTCCGGCAAAAGGTTGCACTATGTTATTTGGTATGACACTGAGAATGTGGTCATAATAAGACAAAGACTCAAGGTTAGAATCTACGTCTTCACTGCCCTTCATAACCAATTCCTGCGGCAATGTCTCCGGAGCCACTATTATAAAGAGCAACAGGCCTACGGTGGCGGCCGCTATAGTGGTGAGCAAAGTATATGATATAGTATGTGCAAATATCCGCCCTGCGTTCTTCTTCGCGCCCAAAGTGGCAAGGGTTGTGATAACAGCCAGCGCAATAGTAGGCATGGCTACGAACTGGAACAAGCGGGTATAGACAGCCGCAATAAAATCGAACAGATTGTTAAGCCAACCTATCTCAAGGCATCCGAAAACGGCTCCGGCCACGAGAGCCGATACCCAAACAAGTACATTTCTCATATATTCCGTATCTTTTATTGTTTCATAAGTTACCAATTATTCCACACTGTAATCACGGGAGTATCTCAACATCTGCTCCTCCATAGTCTCCGAAAAGTCCAGTGTGACATCCGCTATCTCTCCGTTATCATTAAAAATCGGTGTCATCTTGGGGTTAAGGAAGCCCTTATACGGTGCGATATTTAGCTTTTTATATCGTTCCAGAACCTCTTTATGCAGTTCCGGCTCTATGCGTACGCCGTAATCCTCGACCAAATTCTTTGCAGCTTCATAGTCACCCTCACTCTTTATGCGTTGTACCTCAGCCAATAATTGCGCGAACAGTTGTCTTAACCGCGCGTAATCCGTTATGACAAGATATGTTTTGCCGTCATGTTTCTGCAACTGCATGCACCCGTCGGCATGACGATAACACCAGTTTGCGATCAGCGCACGGTTGCGCATGTGCGCCTCCTCTATATTGCTTCCGATAGAGATACGCACATTCTGCGTCAGCATACCATTCATTATATATGTATAATAATTGGATTTGTATGCCTCCATGTCCGGTACAAGACCCAATTCCAGCATCTTCGGGTCTGCGATATAGTACAATCCGAACAGATCTGCACGTGCTTCCTCTATAGTATTGCCGTATGCTTTAAGAGCATCAGGGTTAGTATCGGGCAACAACTGTCCGCTACCATGACCCAAACACTCATGCAAATCGGTGTGCAAATCGTCGCAGGCATCACCGTATTTCCTTATCATCGCAATGACATCCGGCCCGGAGGCGAATTCCTCAAGAAAGCCATTACCCTGAGCAGCTTTGTTATAAGCCGAGGTAAAGTTTGTGATCGTAACACTTTTTGAACCATGTTGCGCCCTAATCCATTCTGCATTTGGCAAATTTATGCCTATGGCCGTAGATGGATATTCCTCGCCTCCTATCATTGCGGCGCAGATAGCGTTGGCCACAACACCCCTAACGTGAGGTTTACGGAAACGCGGGGAGACGGGAGAGTGGTCTTCAAACCATTGGGCATTATCACTTATGGTTCGTGTTCGGCGGCAGGCTTCAAGGTCTTTATACTCCACTATACCTTCCCATCCGGCCTTGTAACCAAGCGGGTCGCCATACACTTCTATAAAACCGTTGACAAAATCAATGCGTCCGTCAAGCTCTTTCAGCCATTCTATGGAATAAGTGTCGAACGTTTTCAGGTCGCCTGTAGTGTAGTAATCAATTAAAAGCGTTATGATTTGCTTCTGTTTGTCGTTCTCGGCATACTCCTTTGCCTTTTGCAGACAATCGATTATGTGTGCGATAGTATTGCCATACTTACCGCCAAGGTGCCATACTTCCTCTTTAAGGTTGCCGTTCTCGTCTTTAACAAGGGTGGAATTAAGGCCATAAGACGGCGGACACGGATTGTTGTCTTTCTTAAATTCCGCATAGAAATCTTCCACCTCCTGCTGCGTCACATCACGATAGAAATTGCAGGCAGACGTCATTACGAGGTCTTCGCCGGCCGTTTTATTTACCCTTTTGGGCAAAATGCCCTCATTGAACATCACAGGCACAATGGTATCCAGCAGAACAGCCGCCGCCATCGGCAAGGTATCCTTCGGCAATGCCATTACCATTGCACGGAAAAAGGACTCGGAAAACTCCGGCTTGAACTTCTCACAACCATAATGATGATATATACCATTGGAGAACCACACCCTTTTAAGATAGGTTTTCAGTGCGTCTTTATCAGCCCCTGCAGCCTGCTCGTATGATGTTGACTGTATTATGGCCTCAAGAGTCTTGCGTATCAGAAGATTATACCTGCCATATTGGTCAAAGGTTATATCCCGTCCCCACAACGTTGCCTCTGCAAGATAGTAGATATATCCCTTTTGTCGGGCTGTCAACTGCTCAAATCCCGGGAGCTGATAACGCAACATCTGCAAGTCTGCGAAACGCTCTCCGGAATATTGAAACTGCATTGTATCATTCTTTGTACTCATAATTCATTTTGTTTTGTCTGTCTTCACATTCTTTGTATAACGCGGCAGTTCACCATATTCTGCCTTATACCTGCGGTTAAAGGCGTTTACACTGCCATATCCGGCCACCATAGCAATATGCTCCATGCTGAAACGGCCGTTATTAAGCATGACAAGGTGGCGGGAATACCTCAAACGACAATTATAAACATAATCAAGAAATGTGGTATTCATCTCTTCGTTGAATACCTTTATAATGGTAGAACGGGCTACACCCAACGCTTCCGCCACCATAGCTATAGTCAATCCGGGATTGCGGAAGTTGCGTTCCTCCTTTATATATGTCTTTATACGCTTCGCCATCTCCGCCTTGTCCGTATGTTTATGTCTCATATCACACCGAGATGGTCTTCTTTCCGTTATCGTCTATATCTATATTAACACGATAATTGGTGTAACTGTCAGGTATAGACAATACGGCAATAAACCTAACTACTTTATCTTTCACACCGTCTACGATTATCTCTGACAGTACCGCCTGCTCCAAATAGGCTGCCGGCACAATGCCATCAAACTCCGCTTTGGTAATATTACTGCCGAAAATCTTCTGCTGTCCCTCATAGAGGGCTATATAAACAATATTGTCATAATATACGTTCTCTACCCTCAAGCCGTCATTATTCGTCACCTGCCTGTAGACTTTGTAAGTGGTTGGGTTTACTTGCGTATAGGCGTGATAGTGCTTTCCGCGAGACACCATTACGGTATCTTTCTTGATTTTACGTCCTTGGTTCAACGATACCATTCCTTTATACTCACCTCTAAACAACGGTGCCACTTCTTTTGAGGCCTTGGTAAGCACTACATCGTCACCGTCAGAGTTGACAAAACGCAACTCTGAAGCTGTCAACGCCTTGACAGGATATTTGGTAACCGTATGGTTTTCTATGATTAATGTGTCATTGTAGACGTAAAAGGCAACCGGTGTGGAAAGCGAATCATTATAATATACTGTATCACCTTTGAATGTAAACACTATGTTTCCCTCCAAATCATTCACCCATGTACCTTGTAAAGCTTTCTTAGCGCTGGCATCTTCAGTAACCTCCGGTATCTGTTCCGACCGAGAATCACATGCAGCAAAAGCCAACATAACTAACAGGTTAACAGCGATAAAAGTATATTCAATAAAGTTTTTCACAATGACTATTCGTTATTCCACTTATCAATCTCGTGCAAATATACAATAATTTTCCCAAAACAAAAAAGATAAAGCGTTTTTTTCTAAAAATTGTAATTTCTTTTTTCCGCGACATTGGCATTTCAAAAAAAATGCTTACCTTTGCAACAACTTCCGTTTTTCCGGAGGCATTTAATATATAATGAACGAACTATCAAGACATATTGAGATATTATTGCTCGACAACGATTGTGTTATCGTGCCTAACTTCGGCGGCTTTATGGCTCACCATAAACCGGCGGAGTACGATTACGAAGCGGGATTGTTTTATCCGCCGCAGCGTACTTTGGGTTTCAATCCACAACTGAAGCTCAACGATTCGCTGTTGGCACAATCGTATGTTGAGGCCTATGATATAAGCTATCCGGAAGCCGTAAAACGCATAGAGAATGATATTACGGAGATAAAGCAGACCATAGCCATAGAAGGAGAGTATGAGTTTCATGGTATAGGGACAGTAAAGAAAAACACCGACAGCAAATATGACTTTGAACCATGTATGGCCGGATTGCTTACACCTAATTTGTATGCCCTGAACACATTCTCAATAGACAGCATTACAAACGAACAGACAGAAGACAAACAGCAGCAAACCACAATCATTCCATGCCAGGAAAAGGTTGTCCACGCCATTAGCGGCAGTGCGGTACGTAAGATTGCGGCTGCGGCAATGATATTATTGTTGTTTATTTTCTCAAGTATACCGGCCGGATTAGGCAGCAATAAGTTCATAACATGCTCGGTATTGGATACGGAATTTTTAGCGAAGTTCTTTAAGGACAACAATTTTTCCACTGCCAATAGCACGCATACGACAAACATTTTGTCTACACGAACGACAAACGAAGAGCAAAACATCAAAGCGGCAGCATCCATTGACAACAGCGTCGACACTGCGGCTACAACAGTTACCGCACAGAAACAAGAAGCAATAGCAGAGTCCTCAAATTACTTTATCGTTTTAGCAAGTAAAGTAACAAGACAAGGTGCAGAAGACTTCATAGCGAAACTCGGCAAAGACGGTTTCAATGATGCAAGACTGCAAGAACATGGTTCCATCCGCAAAGTGGTATATGGCAACTATCCTACCGAGGCGTCTGCACATAAAGCCCTGACAGAACTTAAAAAAGCCGGCACAGCATTTGCCGAAGCTTGGATAAGCAAATAAACCCATATCTATGAAACGAGTAAGGTGTCCAAAATGCGATAACTACATAACGTTTGACGAAACGAAATACCGTTCCGGGCAGGCGTTGGTGTTTCAGTGCCCGTCCTGCAACAAGGAGTTCGGCATACGCATCGGGGTATCAAAGCTACGCAAGCAGCAAAAAGACGAGAACCCTACGTCCGAAGATGCCGATGAGGGTGTGGGCACAATCGTTGTCATTGAGAACGTATTCCATTACAAACAGGTATTGCCTCTGAAAATGGGTGACAATATCATTGGTCGTTATATGAAAGGGTCAAAATGTAATACTCCTATCGAGACAAATGACCCGTCGATAGACATGAACCACTGTATAATCAATGTCTCACGCGACAAAAAAGGCAACCTGAAATACGTATTACGTGACGGGCCAAGCTATACCGGAACATTCGTGGATAACCAGATTCTCGGCGATAAAGAACGCCGCGTAATAGAGAATGACACCCTTTTCACCATCGGAGCCACATCTGTCATTCTGAAGACTCCAAAAGCATAGCGGCATTGACAAGCGTCAAAAAATCACGCTGTTACATAATATTATTATCAAAACTGTTTGCGCACACAGTTTTTTCTTGTTACCTTTGCACTCGAAAGGTAAAGTATGTACTATTGTGTTTAGTACCCCTTTATGATTTACGAACAGGAAGCCGGAAACAGTTTACGTAACACAACAGGTACCACCTGTACGCAACTGCATCCTACCCGGGCTACGAGATACACCCTAACATCTCTCCATGCGTTGCTCCGCAATAAGCTAACGTCAGCAGTGCCCACCCTTACAGCTTCCTAAATACTAACATTATGTCATTTAATAAGATTGCGAAGGTATTACTATTATCAGCATTTATCACACAAACAACAGCAGGCGCACAGGCCGGAAACAAAGTGAAAACATTTGACTGGGGTCCATTAATGGATGCCATTACACAAGTAGAGAGTGAGGGGGACAGCCGTGCCGTAAACGGCAGAAGTTGCGGTGCAATGCAAATAACACCGATTTTGGTGGAGGATTGCAACGCTATACTAAAGAAAAGGGGCGAGAATAAGAGATATTCTCTCAAAGATCGTTTCAACGTAAAGAAGAGTCGGGAGATGTTTGTGCTTATAATGAGCCACTACAACCCGACAAACAACGTAGAACGCGCTATACGTTTATGGAATGGAGGTGTCAGATACACCCGCCAAGGAACACAGCGCTACTACAAAAAGGTTATGAAACTATACAAATAACATACACACCCCATACAACAAACCTGTAAAAACAGTAGACAGATACACATTACAATGAAGTGTATCTGTCTACTGTTTTTTTCGTTTCTGACTAACGGCTACACCGTTTTTTGTATTCGTCAACAGAATAAAGACATTAGACTTTACAGACTAACAGGCAAAAATAAGAGGATTGAATGCATAAAAATATCAAATAACTCGGAGTTAGCGACACACAAGTGACTGTCAAAGAAGCCGGAAATAGAAATCTATTTCGCTGACTCTTATTATACCATAAAAGAAAGGAACCATTGATATAACTTTTCAAACAAATAGCATTTGCCGGTTGACTCTATATTTCTTGTATCCCAACAAGAATAACTAAATTTTAACACAACCAAGAATTAGTTTTTCAAATATTATTATTAATTTTGCAGCAAATATTGCCCTTGTGGTCAAACTCCGCAACATATTCGTACAAGAAACACCACAATTGCAAATCAGACATACACACCCCATAAATAAACGGATAAGATTAACAACCTCATTAAAAATGAAAAAAAAATACATCGTATTGTTGATGCTTGGCGTGTGCAACGCTATAACAGCACAAAAAGTAAGTGTTAAGAACACTATCGGAGTAAAGGAATACAACGATTTGTTGCCGGCTGTTGAATATGCCAATGCCTCCTCCACCGAAACAACAATAACATTACTTAAAGACATGGATGTGGCCGACCAACAACTGACACTGTCCAACAACATAATTCTGGACATAAACGGCTGTGAACTGTACGGCTATGCCTCTACAATGATTAATATCACAAATGGTGCCGCAGTAACTATCAAGGACAGCAAAGGCGGCGGTATGATATTTCAGGAGAGCGATCCGAAGTCAACCACAATCAGCGTGACAAACGGCACACTGCATATCGCTTCCGGTGAGATTAAGAACACTCCTTACAACAAGAAGCAAACCACCAATAACCTATGCGGAGTATTGGTGAGTGAGGCCGGTACGCTGACCATGACCGGCGGCATAATAAACGTAGATTGCACCACTACGGCCTACGGTGTGAACGTAACGGGCGGTACCGCTACAATCTCCGACGGTGAGGTGAACGTAAGCTGCCAGCGTTACGGCGCTGCCGTAAACATTTCCTCCACCAAACAGATGACAATCAACGGCGGAAAATTATTTTATAACAGCCAATTCGGAGAATATTATGATATAGTAACGAATGTTGTAACAAACAGCCTTACGATAAACAACGGCAAATTCCTCCACGAAGGCAACCTGAAAAAATACTGTGGCAGCAAATATATAACATGGAAAGACGGCTGCTATACTATCTCAGACAAGCCAATGACAACGCTCGCAGCAATGATAAAGCATACGGAACGCTTCTTCAACAGTGTAGAAGCAGCATTGTCTGCAGCCGTAGCAAACGACACTGTTGTCGTGATGAACGACTGCTCTATCACCGCTGACGCAACCGTAAAAAAAGGAGTTGTGTTACTCATACCATACAACATGGCCGGCACCTGTTACACAAAACAACCGGAATCCACATTCCACCACATGGAAGAGTATGTATACCGCACACTGACAATAGCCGAAGGCGTAACGCTTACGGTAGAAGGCGAGATGAGTGTCAGCTCCAGACTGTCAAGTGCTGAGGGCGGACAGTTCTGCGGTGCCGGTTCATGCCACGGCCCGCATGGAGCCGTACGTATGGAATCCGGTTCCATGATAGATGTAAAAAGCAATGCCGGCCTGTACTGCTGGGGATATATCTACGGCGATGGCAGAGTGGAGATAAACAATGGTGCCGTGTTATATGAGGCACTGCAGATAACAGACTGGCACGGCGGAAGAATATCATCAGCAATTAACGATACCACATTCCCGTTCAACCAATACTATGTACAAAACGTAGAAGTGCCGGTAAAATTCCTTTATGGTGCCCGAAATATAGTGGGAACAGACCTTTTCTTCGGATATAGCGCAGGCTCAGCAAACAAGGAATTGCATACAATTAACGACATCTCATATATCAATAACGATAATACGGGACTGTTTAAGATGAAGCCTAACACCGTTATAGAACGCATATACGACAGCACCACAGACCGTATAGAGTATATTATCAACGGCGACATGGAACTCGGCAGTATCCAAGTGGACATCTTTGACTCCAACAGTTCCATACTTGCCATTCCCAACAATACTACAATCACCCAAAAGAGCGGCGGCATAACACTAAACAACCGCCACATTCTCAGTGCCGGAGCCAAGATAACAATATCCCCGGAGGCTATAATGCACATCACCAAGAAGAGCACACTCTATGTTATAGACAAACAAGACTGGGACTGTTTTGCCGCACTCGGCTATGTTTTGCCACTGGAATATACTATGGCGCACGGCCACGACAACCGTGCTATACGATGGAATACCACAACAAAGGGTAACGATATTGCATCATACAATAAGTTAACAGACGCCATACTGGACATTCAAGGCACTCTTTTATGCCAAGGAAATATAATGACAAGCACCAACGGCGCTAATTTAACCTGCACCAAAGAACAAGAGGCAGAAACGGGATTGGGTACCAAATACTACGGCGGCAAAATCACAAGAGAGAGAGTTGCCGATGCAGACACACTGCTAATGTGTATGAATAATACCGAAGACCTTAAGAAAGTAGCCATGCAACCAATAGTACTCCGCGACGCCAACAATGCAACGTTTGCGACAAGCGACTATATCGGCACACCCACCACTTTCGTATACGGCAACGGTCAGTGGCACCTTCTTGGTGATGCCAACGGCGATCGCGTCATATCCATAGCCGATGCGAACATGATCAAGAACCATATCTCAGGCAATGCCGCCACCACCCTCTCTCCTGCCGCTTCCGACATTGACGGTAACGGTAAATTAGAGCAAAACGACATTGACCTGATTGTGGAGAAATATTTAGAGTAAGAAAAAACAACATTTCAACCCCAAGACAAAAAATAGATTCACCTCAACAGCAGAAGATGCTCTTTCTGCTCAGCGGTAATCCTATAACTCTCACGCGCCTTTTGAATGGTCTTTTTATGAGTCCAATCATCAAGGGCGCGTTTTTCTATATATATGACAGCCGCTTCCCACTGTTTGGCAAGAGCAGTAGCAAAAAACCACGCCACCATCATACGCACATAATAATGCTCACTGCGCACCGCCGCAACCCATTCAAGGTACTGTGGCGCAAAGCCGTCATCAAGAAAGTGCGTCATTAACATCTCTATCCCAAACCGTATCGTAAAAGGCTCATGAGAATCCATCCACCGTCTTATATCAACAACAAGCCTGCTACGACAGCCTTTCTTTTTGAACGCCTTGGGCGAGAGTAAATCACACGTTGCCCAATTATCCACTATCGGCAGAAAACGCTCCACCTGCCCTATACATTCGTCATAATCTTTCGTCTCCGAGATTATGAAACCATGCAGGTTACGCTCGTCATAATAACGGTGAGGCAGGTCATTGAGGAACTCCACTACACGCCCATCCTTTGCCAATTCCTTGGCAAAAGCACGCAACAATGGCGTGCGCACTCCTATAACCATATCCGGTTCCACTCCGGGCATCAGCCTGCAGTGGAACTCCTTGTATCCCAAATCCTGCAACTCAAACAGGCGTCGCCGTATAATTTCAACCATTTCCATCCGCAATATTATTCAACAATCTGTGTCACATTTATCTTAACCGGCCCCAACAAGCCAGAAGGCAGCAACGGAGAGTCAGCATTAAAGAACTTGAAACTGCTCACAGTCTTCCTTCCTTTAGACGGACGCGGCAACCCTTCACTCAACCATTGCGGTATGCTTTTCATGAAACAGCCCACTACCGGACTCCCTTTCGCATACTCATATCTGAACGGTTCGTGCCACTCTATATCGTCCGGCTCCTGCTCGTCGCCTATCATTCTGTTCGGCCAAAGGTTGGTAACCTCCACCTCTATGCTGTTCCGTCCCTTTTGCAGCGCCTCCGTCACATCACATTCAAACGGATACTTCCACAGCAACGGCATCCGCTTACCGTTCACTCGCACCATAGCCATATTCTTAACCATGCCCAACGAGAGCACATACCGTGCCCCCTTGCGTCTTAAAAAGCGTTTGTCTATCTGCACATCAATATTATACGTCGCTGTACCTGAGAAATATTTTATATCATTATCAGGGCTTTCCGTCCACGAAAGCAGCGTATTCATATTCACACACCCCTCATGTTGCGGAAAAGAAACAGTCCAATCCCCGTTCACCCCCATGCTGTCCACCACAGTCCGGTGCTCCTGCGGCAATCTGTCGCCATGCTCTTTCGTGACAATAATGAAACGCGAGCCGTACGGCTCCATACAGATGAGCGTATCCGCCAACAGGTTCACAGCATTCATCTCCATACTATACGGGTTCCACAACTCCGCATAACGTCCGTCAACACCACTCAACCGCAACGTATCCATAACGGCATTGTCAGTAGGATTACAAAAGAAATATATGTCCAGCCCGGCCGTTTTGTCCACTCTGTGATATGTTTTGAGGTATCTCATGGCCGCAAGCTGCTGCTTGGCGGGCACCCCTCGCTGAAACAACGACTGACACCTTGCCATATATCCGAACAATTCCTTAGCGCCACCGGCCTTCCACCATGTCTGCCCCGGCACAAACTGTGTGCCCCAAACGCCGAAAGACATACCCGGCTCCACATTCTTCCATGGGTTGGCGGCACCAGCATGAAGCATCATCCTGTTCACACCCGTACAGAAAGCACGGTCACAAACCGCCTTTAACGACTGCGGATCATCCTGCCATGCTTTCAGAGGCCAGCACGTAAAAGCCTCCGCCCAAAGCAGAGGGCGCTGCAGATTGCGCATCACCACCTCGTGTTTCGCCATATCTCTCCATCCCCAGTTAGGGTTAGTCCAGAACTCTGTCGCTATCTCCGCATCCGGCGCCGCCGCAAGTATCTTGTAAATATCAAGCACCTGAAACGGCTTTTGCGAACCGGTACCATAAGGTTCTATCATCAGTGTCATACCCGGCGTACTACGAGCCAACTCCGTCATATACCCGTAATAATTCTCCGCAAACAGCTGTCTTACCGTATTCTGCCAGTCATTACGAAAGCGCTTCGTTTCCTCTGCGGTGCCAATCTGCCTGCATCTCTCCACCATCAAAGGCAAAAAAGGCAAAAGGTCGTAGCCACACCTACGCTTAAACTCGTCAGGCAGCACTGCGCTCCATGTCTGTCCGCCGGCCTCATAGCTGTCAATCTCAAAGTTCTTGAGAGTCTTCCCTGCGTGCCGACCGGCCACGTCAAGTATCATCTTCGGATAGGCATTCCAAAATTTCAATACCGCCTCACGGCTCATTTTGTCACACTCCAGCCCCCTGCCAGACTCCGGAGCCTGCGCCTCATTCGTCTTGCCGTTAGTAGTCTGCCCTATCCGCAATATCGTCATACCGGCTTTTACGCTGTTTGGGAGCCGTAGCCTGCCGCTAACAGGGTCAAAAGCGGCTGTCAGGTCTATAATATCCTGTTTCTCCACGATGCTGTCACACGGCATGGCTATAACGGCAACATCCTCATAATAATTCCAAAGAGTGTCAACCTGCGGCCGTGGCAACTCTATGCACTCCCCTTTCTTTGCAACCATTGTCTCCGTAAACACCAATTTCTGCATAGAGTATTTTGGTTCCACGGCAGGATGTGCGCTCGATGTCCATCCGGGACAATTATGTGTGCCGAAAGTAAGTCCAAGCCGCTCACACTCATCCAGCGTATGTCGCAACATATATTTCCAACTGTCACTGCCTATCGGCATATCCGGATTACCGACCTTAGACTGTTGCGGGCCGCCAATCTGAAAATTCTGCACGCCGGCAAGCCCCGCTTCCTTAAAGGCCTCAAGGTCGCGCGTAACGCCATCTTTTGTCACCAAGCCGTCCATCCACTGCCATATAATGGTAGGTTTATGCCGCTGTTGCGGACTCATAAAGTCACGTTGCAACTCCTGAAGGGACTGGCCAAACACAGAACAAGCGGTCATGACCGCAACAGAACAAACCGTAATATAACGTTTCATTGTAGTAGTATTATGATAATAGATTAACACTGATAAAAGTAAAAAATATTGACAAAGATACATAAATTTCTCGATACCGACAAATATTCAACCCGATTTATCTGTCTTCAGAATTTATTCATTACCTTTGTACCGCCTTGCACAATCACTACAGCATAGCAACAACATTTCATTATTTGACTAATTCTCAAGAAATCACGACATTCAAAACAAGCTACCAAGCAGGAACATGACACGCATAGAGGAAGAAAAGAAAGTGGTGGAACAAATGATACGGCTATACTGCCGCCACAAAGAGGGTAACAGACAGTTATGTCCGCAATGCGCAGAGACGCTGACATACGCCCGACATAGACTGGAACGGTGCAAATTCGGCAACAAGAAGTCGACATGCAAGGTCTGTCCCATACATTGCTACAACCCAGCCATGAAGAGGAAGATTGCGGAAATAATGCGTTGGGCAGGACCAAGAATGTTGCTATACCACCCCCTTGCGGCAATACGTCATATAATTCGCGAAAGCAACTGATTTCCAACGTCTCACAATCGCAGTGCGATTACCATGCAATTGCAGTACGATTACATGGTAATTTGATAGCCTTTACAATGTAAAAGCACTGCGATTACAAAACCATCATAATGTAAAAAGGAATGTAGCATATATGTTGCCGCCACCAGCCGGAACAATATTGTCTTACAAACAAGAAAATATAACAAATCATGAGAAAAGCGATAATCATAACAACTATTACATTTGCCATTGTCATTACAGTGATATCAGGCGCAAGCTATTATATGCTCGGGTTCTCACTTAACTCCGACCCCAACCGCCGTGATATGGACAGCGCCTATCAACAGATGTTCTCCAAAGTACCGGACATGAGACAATGGGTTGACAGCGTAAAGAGCAACCATCTGCTGCGCGATACATTCGTGACAATGCCGTCGGGCGAACGACACCACGCATTGTATATGAGGAACGACTCTGCCGCAGGACGTACCGCCATAATAGTGCACGGCTACAAAGACTGCGGGGTAAAATTCCTATACCTCGGACGTATGTACCAACGGGATTTAGGTTTCAATATATTACTACCCGACCTGCACGGCCACGGGCTAAGCGATGGAGACGATATACAGATGGGATGGAAAGACCGTCTGGATGTCAAGCACTGGACAGAAGTGGCGGAGCAACTGTTCCGCGACAGCAGCGCAATGTCAACAATGGTAGTGCACGGTGTGTCAATGGGTGCGGCAACAACTATGTGCCTTGCCGGCGAGAGCGATCTGCCGGACTATATAAAATGCTTTATAGAGGATTGCGGATACAGCAGTGTATGGAATGAGTTTGCCACGCAATTGCGGGAGCAGTTCTCCCTGCCGGCATTTCCTTTAATGTATACCACGAGCGCCATTTGCCGACAGAAACACGGCTGGTCGTTTAAGGAGGCATCGCCAATAAAGCAGGTGGCAAAATGCCTCAGACCCATGTTGTTCATTCATGGCGACGCGGACACATTCGTTCCGTTCTCCATGCTGGCGCCCTTGTATGCCGCCAAGCCCGCCCCGAAACGGAAATGGGTAGCCAAGGGAACGGAACATGCATCCGCCTACCTTGACTACCCAACAGAATATACCATACAGGTTAGGTATTTTATAAAAGAATACACAGAAAACGCCGGAGTAATGACAGCAGATTAATTTTGTCCCCCCCCAACTACGTCTTCCATAAACCTGTCTATTTTCTCTATTCCCTTGCCGGTGCAGAACCCGCGTATCATAACCCAAAGATAGTTCTTGAACAGCTCCGGATAGGTAAGGTCGTCGTATCTGCGGTCTATACACAGCATATCGAACACACCGGAGACGATACGGTTGAACACCACATAATCAACAGTATGCAGGAAAAAGCCCTCTTCCACTCCATTGGCAAAGAACTTTGCCGCCCTCGCATGCTGCTGTTCAAAATACTCATTGACAGCCTTCGCCACCTTGGGGTACTTCACCATGTCTTTGAAAAAGTTGAAATTGGTTGTCGCTACCGACTTCAACTGGATACTCAATACACCTATTAGCACATCCATCGTATTGTCTGCCAACTGCACAAGTTCCTGTATCTCCTTGTCACGCTGCTTATGCCTGAACATAACAACCTCGCAAAGGAGATCTTCCTTAGTGGCATATAACTCATAAACCGTACGCTTGGATATACCTAAATTCTTGGAAATATCGTCCATCTTCACTGCGCGAATACCGTACTTGGCGAAACACTTGTTAGCCTCTTCAAGTATAGCCGGCCTCAAGCGCTGTTTATATGCGGTGTACTCTTTTGTTGTCATTGATGGCGGATAAATACGGTAAAAGTGAAATTGAGTCTAAACGAACTTGATTTATCAGAACGGCAGGTCTTCGGTGCTGTCGTTGGCCGATTCTGAAGCTGACATAGGAGCAGCCTGATTCACAACAGGAGCCGCGCTTACAGGCTGTGATACAGGAGCCGCGACATACTGCGCCGCATCTACCTGACGCACATCATAGGCACGTATATCGTTGAACCAGCGCCCGTTCCACTCATGAGCGTCTATATCGAAAGCCACGAGTACCTCCTGACCTATCTGCACATTGAAGCGCTGGAGACGGTCAGCGCCAAAGACTGTGAACACCAGTTTACGCGGATATTGCGAGTCATGTGTTTCAATAACAAACTCTTGTGACTTCCATTCCCCACGCTGGCTGACTCCACTACGCTCCGGCAGTGCCGCGATAACTTTTCCTTGTAATTCCATTTCTTCAGGTTCTTTCTTTTTACTGTTTAGTAATTTTATTTTGAACTAATATTTTTTCTGTTGCGAAATTACGAAAAAATCGGTAAAATAAGAAACTTTTTGTTGTTTTTTTTGTTCACCACATAACTTTTTTGTATTTTTGCATAGTTTTTGACAGGCAGACAATAATATCGGATTTCTGTCTTTTAATACTTGTATAACATATTTATTAATGGTGTGACACAAATATGATAGCAAGCAGATAAAACCGCCATCAGGCCTGAACAGTAAAATAACCAAACAACGAAATATGAGATTTACACTTTCTTCTTCAGCTCTTAGCAGCAAACTGGGCATTCTGTCCAAAGTAATAAACTCCAAAAACTCATTGTCAATACTGGACAGTTTCCTGTTCGAGATAAAAGACGGACAGCTACAACTGACGGCAAGTGACAACGCAAACATGATGAGATGCGTAATAGCGCTAAACGAATGTGACGGCGAAGGAGCCTTTTGTGTGCCGAACCGCATAATTCTGACTGCCGTAAAGGAGTTGCCCGAGCAGCCGCTGACCTTTGAGGTGAACACAGACGACAACAACATAAGAATGGTGTATCAGAACGGTAACTACCGCATAGTAGGCCAAAACGCGGATGAATATCCTGTACCGCAACCGCTCAGCGGACAATATACCGAGGCAACACTGACAGCCGGGGCACTGGCATCGAACATACAGCGCACATTGTTTGCCACCGCCAACGATGAACTGAGAATGATAATGAACGGCATATACTTCGATTTTAAGGAAGAGAGCCTCAATATCGTGGCAAGCGACGGGCACAAGATGGTTCGCAACATGGTATTCGCCTGCAAGACTGAGGTACCGGCGGCATTCATCCTGCCGAAGAAACCTGCCGGACTGCTACGCAGTGTGCTGACGCTTGACGATGAGAACGAGGTGGTAATACGTTTCAACGGAAGCAACGCTGAGATTACATTTGCTGACGGTTTCATCTCATGCAGGCTCATAGAAGGCCGCTACCCTAACTACGGTTCTGTTATACCTACAAACAATCCGAATGTGGTGACAGTGGACCGCAAGGCGCTTATGAGTGCATTAAGACGTGTAATACCGTTTGCAAGCGAAAGTACCCAACTGATAAAGCTGAGGCTTGACATGAACAACATAGAGCTAAGCTCGGAAGATATAGATTTCGCCACAAGCGCAGCGGAGGACGTTGCATGCGAATATGGAGGCGTAGCCATGAGCATTGGCTTCAAAGGCTCAACGTTGTTTGAAATACTTAACAACCTTGAAAGCGACGATGTGGTGATAGTATTGGGCGATCCAAGCCGCGCGGGAGTAGTGAGACCGACCGTACAGCCGGAGGGTGAGGATGTGTTAATGCTCATAATGCCAATGCTTCTTAACGACTGATTGACAAAAGAACGGTGAGTAATGAAATTGAATTTGACAAAACCACTGGTCATTTTTGATCTGGAGACAACGGGACTGGACATTGCCAAGGACAGCATAATACAAATAAGCTACATAAAAGTGACGCCCGATGGCAACGAGGAGCGGCAGAACTATTTCGTCAACCCCGGCAAACCGATACCGCAAGAGGTGAAGGAGCTGACACACATAACCGACGAGATGGTGAAGGGCGCACCGACATTCAAGCAACTGGCACCAAGACTGGCGGAGGATTTCAAGGGCTGTGACTTCGCGGGCTTTAACTCAAACGGCTTCGATATACCGATGCTGGCAGAGGAGTTTATAAGAGCAGGCATAGCATTTGACTTCTCACGGTCGCGCATGATAGACGCATGCACAATATTCATGAAAATGGAACGCCGCAACCTTGCGGCAGCATATAAATTCTACTGCGGGCGCAAGATGGAGGAAGACTTTCAGGCTCATTTGGCTAACGAGGATACGGAAGCGACGTATCGTGTGCTGCAAGGACAGTTAGAGATGTACCAACCGGGCAGACAGGAGGAGGATTACAGACAGCTACCCAACGACATGGAGGCCATACATGAGTTCTGCAACACAAGAAAGAATGTGGACTTTGCGGGAAAAGTGATTTGGGCACCAATACAAGGGCCGAACGGTAAGCCTCTGCTAAACTCTGATGGAACGGAGAGACTGCAAGAGGTTTTCAACTTCGGGAAGTATAAAGGATGGCCGGTTGTAAACGTATTGCGCCGTGACCCCGGATATTTCAGCTGGATAATGTCGGGCGATTTCGCTCTTGAGACAAAACAAGTGCTAACGAGAATAAGAATGCGAGAGGCACACAGAGCGTAAACAAAAAGAGTACAATGCCAATGAAAGGAAACAAAATACAGAGGATGCTGCTCATGGCCATAATGCCATGGGCAGCATCAACGTATATCCTTGCACAGGAGTTGCAGGCAAAAGTGAATATAAACCACACGCAGATACAAGGAACGGAAGAGTCGGTTTTCACGGAACTGAAAGAAAAACTGGAAGAGTTTGTAAACGGCCGGCAATGGACCTCATTACAGTTTATGGAGCAGGAACGCATACAATGCAGCTTCAACATAACGGTAAAGGAGTATAAGCGTGAAGAGGGCACATGGGGATGCTCATGTATGATACAGGCCAACAGACCGGTTTACAACTCAACATATACCACGACTTTTTACCAAAATCAGGATAATGAATTTACTTTTACCTACAATCAATTTGACAATATAGAGTTTAATCCGGACATGATAGACAACCAATTGACCGCTTTGTTTGCCTATTATGCCTATCTTATCATTGGCATGAATCTGGATACCTTCGCCCCTAAGGGTGGAGAGGATGTGCTGCAAAGGTGCATGAACCTTACAAACAACGCACAAAACCTGAACTATCCCGGATGGGCGGCGTATGACAGTAACAAGAACAGGTTTGCTTTCATTAATGATTACCTTGAAGGAGCAATGGAGCCTTTCAGGCTTTTCCAATACGATTATTACAGAAAAGGACTTGACGAGATGGCGAACAATGTCGAAAGAGGACGCACCGAGATCTCAAACGCAATACAGGAAAGGCTGGAGAAGGCTCACAAAGACAGGCCGCTGAACCTTGTACCGCAGATATGGACGGATTATAAGAAAGACGAGTTGGCTAATATTTACAAGGGAAAAGGGACACAAAAAGAAAAAGAGGCGGTGTATGACGTGCTGTTTTCCATTAACCCGTCGCAAAGTAACGCATGGAACAAGATTAAGGAATAAATGCTGAAACATCTATATATAAAGAATTATGCACTGATAGATGTGCTTGATATTGACTTCCGGACAGGTTTTTCGGTCATCACAGGAGAAACGGGAGCAGGCAAAAGCATTATATTAGGTGCCATAGGTTTGTTGCTGGGACAACGCGCGGACAGCAAAACAGTGAAGACAAATTCACAGAAATGCACCATAGAAGCACGATTCGACATATCCAAATATGACATGAAAGCATGGTTTGAGAATAATGATTTGGATTGTGACGAGGATGAGTGCATACTAAGAAGAGAGCTGACGGCAACAGGAAAAAGCCGTGCTTTCATAAATGACACACCGGTACAACTGACTCTTATGCGTGAGTTAGGAGAGATGTTGGTGGACGTACACTCCCAACATCAGAACCTATTATTGCAAAAAGAGGATTTCCAATTGAACGTCATTGACATTATTGCCGAGAATAACAGGCAACGTGAAAACTACACCAAGGCGTTCCGCCAGTATAAAGAGGCTCGAGACAGACTGGAGACACTAAAAGAACAGATTGAACAGGCAAGGGAGAACGAGGAGTTTATGCGCTTCCAACTCAACGAATTAAACAATGCCGTGCTGAAAAACGGGGAGCAGGAGGAACTGGAACAAGAGCAGGAAACAGCGGCACACACAGAAGAAATAAAGACGATCCTATTTGAAACCAATGCTCTGCTGAATGATGACAACAGCGGAATAATGGGGAATTTGAAGACGGCAAGCATGAAAATGCAGTCTGCCGCAAATCTGTTGCCACGATTAAAAGAGCTTGCCGAACGTCTGGACTCAGCTTTTATTGAGATGAAAGATATTGCACAAGAGACGGAAAGCGCAGCAGACGGGATAGACTTTGACCCTGCAAGACTGGAGTACATAAACGAAAGGCTGGACACTATCTATACGCTGCAACGCAAATTTCGTAAGAATACAGTTGCAGAATTACTGGAAGAACAACAAAGACTACAGGAAGCTGTTGACAATATCGACAACGGAGACACGACACTTGCAGAGCAAGAGGCATTGACGGAGAAACTGTTAAGCCGTGTGAAAGAGCAGGCTGAGGTTCTGACAACATCACGTAAAAAAGCCTTGAAGAAAGTGGAACAGGACGTATGCGACACTCTCGGTATGCTCGGTATGCCCAAAACAGATTTCAATGTAGACATGAGTTGTGGAGAACTGACCCCTAAAGGACAAGACAGAGTAGCGTTTTTGTTCTCCGCAAACAAAGGGATGGCATTGCGTCCCGTTGCACAAGTTGCATCAGGGGGTGAGATAGCCCGTCTGATGTTGGCACTAAAAGCCCTGATAAGCACCGCCGTAAAACTGCCGACAATAATATTTGACGAGATAGACACTGGAGTAAGTGGAAGGGTTGCAGAGAAGATGGCGGACATAATGACACGGATGGGTAAC
The DNA here is from genome assembly GCA_964599665.1 of uncultured Prevotella sp. Classification (GTDB taxonomy): domain Bacteria; phylum Bacteroidota; class Bacteroidia; order Bacteroidales; family Bacteroidaceae; genus Prevotella. The sequence goes on along the minus strand of CAZRGO010000009.1, from coordinate 54,074 downwards.
GCCGACAGACAGGTAATAAGCATCACACACCTGCCGCAGATTGCAGCAAAAGGCCATAACCACTACAAAGTGGAGAAGCATGAGACAGAAGAGGGCACTACATCTGTAATGAGACAACTGAACGAAAAAGAACGCATTGATGAGATAGCACAAATGTTAAGCGGGTCGAACATAACGGAAGCCGCAAGGACTAATGCTAAAACTCTACTGCAGAATTAAGCACAACAAGACATGAAACGATTATACACATTATTATATATATACGCCATAGCACTAAGTATTGCCGCACAACCGTCGGCAGTCAAAAAGGCGGCAAAAGGTGTTTTGAAAGTAACAACGTTCAAAGCCGACGGCACACTGGCCGGAACCGGATACGGAGCATTCATAAGCGATGACGGCATGGCACTGACGGCATGGACTCCTTTCAAAGGAGCCTCAACCGCAATAGTTATAGACGGACAGGGAAAAAGATATGATGTTGACTGTCTTTATGGTGCAAGCGAGATTTATAATATCGCACATCTGAAAGTAAAGAAAGACGCAAAGGCGAACATTTTCCCCCTGCACATAGAACAAGGGCAACAGGAAGCCGGAGCGCAGGCATGGGTAGTAAACTATGATGTCAAGGCAATGACATTTTCTTCACTGCAAACAAGCAAGGTGGAGACATTCATGAATGATATGCCTTACTACATCTTCGAGCAAGAAAATGGGGCTATAACAGACGCAATGGCCGGAGCACCCTTTCTTAATAGCAAAGGAGAACTAATGGGATTAACAAACACGAGCCGCACAAGAACAGACCTGTATGTAGCAAGTGCACGCTATGGCAGTACCTTACAGCCTACTGCTTTATCCGTAAACGACAACACTCTGAGAGAGACTTCATTGCGTATTGCATTGCCAACGGACTTCAATCAGGCTCTGCTGGCACTGATGATAGCCTCGCAACGTAACGACTCGCTGAACTATCCCGCTACAATAGAGGAGTTTATATCCCTGTTTCCTGACAAAGAAGAGGGATATGAGTACAAGGCAACAATGCTTACAGACCGTAAGGAGTTTGCCGCAGCAGACATAGAAGCACAGAAAGCCGTCAACGTGAGTGCCCAAAAAGACAACGCACACTACTTCTATGCAAAGCTGATATACAACAAACAACAGGCAATGCCTGATATTCCATACGACGCATGGACACTGGATAAGGCACAGGAACACGCAGATACGGCAATAAGCATAAATTCATTACCATTATATCATATACTGAAAGGGCAGATATTTTTTGCGCAAACAAAGTATCAAGAGGCTTACAATGAGTTCTTAGAGGCCAACAAAACGGAGCCACGTGACGCCGATGTGTATTACTATGCCTACCAAAGTCTGAGGAATATGAAGGCGGAACGCACACAACAAATGGAGATGTTGGACAGTGCTTTGGTGCTTGCACCTAACCAATTACTGTATCTTTCGGAAAAGGCATTGCTGTTAATGAAGATGAACCGTGCCGAAGAAGCGGTAACAGTTGCCCAAAAAGCGATAACGATTGCACCGCAGTATGCCGAGGGGCACGGACTGCTTGGGCTGGCACTATGTCGCGCCGGCAACAAAACTACAGGTATAGCAGAACTAAAACGCGCAAAGGCCTTGGGATATGCACAGGCCGACGCATTCATCACAACATACGATAAATAACTACAACATGGAAATAAAGAAAGCCGTTTATACCATAAGTTCAGCCAAATTGTCGCAATGTCCTCAAGACAACAAGGCAGAGTTTGCATTCATTGGCCGAAGCAATGTAGGCAAATCCAGCCTTATCAACATGCTGACCAACCACAAAGGTCTTGCAAAAACCAGTGCGACACCGGGTAAAACACTACTTATTAACCACTTTAACATAAACGATGAATGGTACATAGTAGACCTACCGGGATATGGTTTTGCCAAACGCTCAAAGAAAGTGCAAGAAGATATTAACAGAATGATTTCTTCTTATATTCTACATCGTGAACAACTCGTAAACGTATTTCTGCTGATAGACATACGTCACGACCCTCAAAAGATAGATATTGAGTTCATGGAATGGCTCGGAACCAACGGCATTCCGTTCTCTATAGTATTCACAAAAGCCGACAAACTCGGACCGGTGAAGGCTAAAATGAATGCAGAAAAATACCTTAACTCACTGCTCGACACGTGGGAAGAGCTTCCTCCACACTTCATAACAAGCTCTGAAAAGAAATATGGCAGAGATGAACTGCTCCAATATATAGAAACGATACTGTAAACATCTGCATACACACAGCCAAGGAAACAGCCAATGCCAACACCATTACTCGATGTACAGTCTGTCTCAAAACGTTTCGGAGACAGAATATTATTTCAGGATATATCCTTCTCTATCGCTGAAGGGCAACGCGTAGGCCTTATAGCCCAGAACGGAACAGGAAAGTCAACACTACTGTCTATGCTTACAGGTGAGGAGTCTGTTGACTCCGGGCAGATTATATTCCGCAACGACATTAAAGTCGGTTTCCTTAGGCAGGAGCCACGTTTTCCACAAGGTGCCACCGTATTGGAAGCCTGCTTCCACGGCATCAGCCTTGAAGACGATTCGCAATTAAAAGCCAAACAAATACTGACACAATTGCGTATCACTGATATGCAGCAACCAATAGAGCAACTAAGTGGCGGACAACAGAAGCGTGTGGCTTTGGCTCAGTCTCTAATATCCAACCCTGACCTTCTCATTCTGGACGAACCCACCAACCATCTGGATCTGGAAATGGTGGTATGGCTTGAAGGTTATTTGCAACGCGGCCACAAAAGCCTGTTAATGGTTACCCACGACCGTTTCTTTCTTGATAATGTTTGCTCGGTTATCCTTGAACTTGACAACAGAACCATGTACACATACCGCGGCTCTTACTCCTACTATTTGGAGAAAAGGCAGCAGCGTATAGATGCGACACTGGCCAACATACAACATGCAAACAACCTGTATCGGCGTGAATTGGAATGGATGCGCAGGCAACCACAGGCACGAGGACATAAGGCACGATACCGTGAAGAAGCCTTTTATGAGTTGGAAAAGGTTGCGAAACAAAGAATAGAAGAACGCCAAATACGTCTGAAATCGACAAACGTATATATCGGTTCCAAGATTTTTGAATGCCAATATGTATCCAAGGCATTCCCCGCCCGCACAGACAACGGTACGGATGCCGGCAAAACCATATTAAAGAGCTTCTACTATAACTTTGCGCGCTATGAAAAAATGGGTATTGTCGGCAACAACGGTGCAGGAAAATCAACGTTCATAAAGCTGCTTCTCGGTATAGTAGCGCCCGATGAAGGCAAGTTCGACATAGGCGAAACGGTGAAGTTTGGCTACTTCTCGCAAGAAGGATTACAATTTAACGAGCAGCAGAAAGTTATAGACATTGTACGTGATATAGCAGAATACATAGACCTTGGTGGCGGCCGTCATTACAGTGCGTCACAGTTATTGCAGCACTTTCTATTCACTCCGGAGCAGCAATACAACTACGTTTACAAACTATCGGGCGGCGAAAAGCGTAAGTTATACCTGTGTACGGTATTGATGCGCAATCCAAACTTCCTTGTACTCGACGAGCCTACCAACGACCTTGACATCAAAACGCTGCAGATACTGGAAGAATACCTGCAAGATTTCCCCGGATGCGTCATAGTAGTCAGCCACGACCGCTATTTCATGGACAAAGTAGTAGACCACCTTTTGGTATTCAAAGGCGAGGGAGAGATAAAAGATTTCCCCGGCAATTACAGCCAATATCGTGAATGGAACAAGCTACAGACAAAGGAAGAGGCAGACAAGAAAACCGCTACCACCAAGCAAACAAACGGTGACATCAAGAAAAGTAAGGCAGCAGCATATCGCAACGATACACGTCGCCGGATGACTTACAAAGAACGCATAGAGCTACAGCAATTAGAAAAAGACATAGAAGCGCTCTGTACCGAGAAAGAGCAGATAGAACAGGAACTCAGTTCCGGTACGATTGCAGTAGAAAGAATAACAGAGCTGAGCAAACGATTGCCCGTTATCACCGACGAACTGGACACAAAAGAGATGCGTTGGCTGGAGTTATCAGAGATAGAAGGATAATATTTGGATTATAAATACAACAGACAGGCGGTATATATTGCCGCAAACACATTACAAAAGAATATGCCGATGTGGAATCCGTGGCATGGCTGCCACAAAATAAGCGCAGGATGTAAGCACTGTTACGTATATCGTGAGTAGTCAGCCACGACCGCTATTTCATGGACAAAGTAGTAGACCACCTTTTGGTATTCAAAGGCGAGGGAGAGATAAAAGATTTCCCCGGCAATTACAGCCAATATCGTGAATGGAACAAGCTACAGACAAAGGAAGAGGCAGACAAGAAAACCGCTACCACCAAGCAAACAAACGGTGACATCAAGAAAAGTAAGGCAGCAGCATATCGCAACGATACACGTCGCCGGATGACTTACAAAGAACGCATAGAGCTACAGCAATTAGAAAAAGACATAGAAGCGCTCTGTACCGAGAAAGAGCAGATAGAACAGGAACTCAGTTCCGGTACGATTGCAGTAGAAAGAATAACAGAGCTGAGCAAACGATTGCCCGTTATCACCGACGAACTGGACACAAAAGAGATGCGTTGGCTGGAGTTATCAGAGATAGAAGGATAATATTTGGATTATAAATACAACAGACAGGCGGTATATATTGCCGCAAACACATTACAAAAGAATATGCCGATGTGGAATCCGTGGCATGGCTGCCACAAAATAAGCGCAGGATGTAAGCACTGTTACGTATATCGTGAGGATGCTGCTTTCGGCACAACCACACCAACAACCGAAGTAAGAAAAACAGGATCATTCCGTCTTCCATTAAAGCGTGACAGGCATAAAGCCCTGAAATACCCTGCAGGCACGGAGTTCGCTTTATGCTTTACCTCCGACTTCCTACTCGAAGAAGCCGATGAATGGCGTGCTGAAATATGGGAGATAATACGACAGCGCAGCGACTGCACATTCTTTTTCTTTACCAAACGCATTGAGAGACTGGAGCAATGTCTTCCCAAAGATTGGGGAGAGGGCTACGAACACGTCGCTATCGGCTGCACGATAGAAGACCAAAAGCGAGCCAATCAGCGTTTGCCTATATTCCTTTCGCTCCCCATAAAACACAGGTTGATAATCGTAGCACCTATGCTTGAACGCATAGACCTTACGCCATATCTCAATCCTGAGCTCATATATGAAGTGTCGGTAGGCGGAGAATCCGGCAAATATGCACGGCCATTAGACTATGAATGGGTTCTTGACATACGACAACAGTGTCAGGAACGCTTCGTACCGTTCTACTTTCATCAAACCGGTTCTTTTCTTATTAAAGACGGAAAGCGATATTACATTCCCCGCAATCTTCAACACTCCCAGGCCAAGAAAGCGGGAATAAGCACCATAAGCCATAGCAAGATACAATAAACCACAGACCAATATCAGCCTTACCGTAGCAGTTTATATTCTGATATTGAGCGTTGTCGTATTTTTTATCTCACTCAACACAAACGAACTTTGCATCTTAGAGATACCATATACCTTTGTCAGTTTCTCAAAAACGAATACATTATACTCATCAAAATCCTTCAAAACGATTTTAAGCAGAAAATCATACACACCGCCGGTAGAGTAACATTCCATAACCTCCTCAAGACGCAATATCTCTTTTTTGAAGTTATCTATATGCTCATCATCATGAGCCACAAGCGTAACATTACAGAAAACAACCAGCGGTAAACCCACTTTTTTATTATCAACCAACGCCGAATAGCCTTTTATGATGCCCTCACTCTCCATTCTCTTTATACGTTCATAAATCGGTGTCTTTGATATATGAACCACATCACACAGGTCTTTTGTATTGCATTTGGCGTCTTTCTGTAACGCTTGCAACAGTTTTACGTCTATTTCATCCAATTTTGTCATAGTCATTTTTCCTATTTACACTATTCCGTAAACCAACATTCAGGAATATTGGAATCTTTTTCTTGCAAAGATAGGAAAAATATCGTAATACAACAACATTTACAGGAAAATTAAAATAAAAGCAGTAACTTTGCAGCGTAAAAAGAAACATAAGCAAATATCAAACATACCCCAAATAAATCAACATCAGGATGGAGCCAAAACTACCAAAATCCACCATAGGAAATACCCTCTACCATATCATAGCCATATTCACAGTTTGTATATGGGGAGTAACATTCGTGTCCACCAAAACACTTATTAACCACGGTCTTTCACCCACAGAGATATTCCTATACAGGTTTCTCATTGCATATCTGTGCATTCTTCCCATAGCTCCCAAGCGTCTATTCAGCAACAATATAAAAGACGAGACACTCCTTATGCTATGCGGTCTCTGCGGCGGCACATTATATTTCATTACAGAAAACAGCGCCCTCTGCTTCACTTTTGCCTCCAATGTCTCCCTGCTTATATGCACAGCCCCTATTTTCACCATGCTGTTAGGCAACATGATATACAAATTCCCACTGCGAAAGGGAATGTTATTGGGTTCCATCATAGCACTTTGCGGCGTTGCAATGGTAGTATTCAACGGCAGTATCGCATACGGCATAAACCCTTTAGGCGACTTTCTAACTATTATAGCAGTCATTTCATGGGCTGTTTACAGTCTATTGCTGAAACGTTTAGGCTGTCTCTACCCCACTCTTTTCATTACCCGCAAAGTTTTTTTCTATGGTCTTACATTCGTTATGGCCTATATACCCATCACCGCCACATCTATTAATATACATAAACTCATCTCACCAACAGTCTGTTTAACCCTGCTTTTCCTCGGCATAATGGCATCCTTACTCTGCTATATCATGTGGAATGCCGCCGTTAACAAACTCGGAGCAGAGAAAACATCCAACTACATCTACTGTGTGCCACTGACAACGATCATTACTTCCGTCCTGTTTCTATCCGAACCATTCACCACTATCACACTATTCGGCACAGTCTGTATTATCGGCGGTGTTTATCTTGCCGAACGATAAAATACAAACGACACAAGAAACGACATTCAACAAGACTGTAATCGTACACGCAAACAATTGGCTCCGAAGATACTTTATCTTCAGAGCCAATTGTTTTACTAATGCCAACATGTATTTATTCCCACTCGGTAATGTGGAAATATTGATTATCAATACTATATGCGGTTTTTACCATTGGCAGAGTACGTTTTTAGGGTACAAATATAGAAAACTGGTTGAGGCTAACATTCTGTAGATTAGCTTCATTACTGAGATTTGAAATGAATTAATCTGAAATGAAATACAAAAATTTCAAATTTTGTTATATTGAGTCAAATAAGTTGAGCTGTTTGAATGGGGCAATAGAATAATTGAAAGGTCGTTTTTCTATATAATTCTTTATAGCAATGGCAACAAACTTTCCTAAATTAACTGGGACTGCATTGCCGATCATCTGTTCTATTTCACTCTTAGAACCTATGAATTTGTAAGATTCAGGAAAAGTTTGAATCATGCTTCTTTCTTTAGTTGTCAAGGGTCTGATTCCGTCAAGACTTTCTACTGGGTCATTAGCGTGAATAGGATAGCCAGCAGGGATAGGTCTATTTACGCCCCTGATTGTAGGGCTAGGTTCATTAACGCTAAACACCCCCCTTCTAGCATAGCTTCTAGGATGTCTATAGTAATATTCTACATCAATCTTATCCCCAAAATAATCTTTAACGGTCATTTCCTTTTTTGATAGATTCTGAAGGATATAGGGTAACAGAAAATCATCTGTTGCCCCTAACTTTCCTATAAGAAAGAATCTTTTCCGTTTTTGAGGAACACCACACAAAGCAGCATTAAGAACTATCTGTGTAAGCCCATAGCCAGCTTCTTTGAAGATTGCCTTAGCCCCTACTAATTTGTTTGTTTTAGTGATAGTAGCCACATTTTCCATTACAAACCATTCAGGGCGAATCTTTGAAATGATTCCTGCATAGCATAGGGTTAGATTTCCCCTGCCGTTGTCCTCATTCCTTAACCCTGCGCTGCTGAAGTCCTGACAAGGTGGTCCCCCTATAATCATATCAGGCTCATAGATTGAAATATGATTACTAGCTTCTTCAACGTCCGAAAGGTCTACCTGATTTATAGGGTGAGTAAAGTTCGCTTTATATACATTGATAGCAGCAGCCCAGTTGTCATAACCAGCTACTACATCAAAGCCTGCAGATTCAAAACCTAAACTTAGTCCACCACAGCCACAGAATAAATCTACAATATTCATTATTCAAAAAGGTCTGGACTATTTACTAATACTGCGTCAAATCTTCTTTCAGGGCTTAAAAGATTTTGACCACCTCCTAAAATGATATTTTTAATTTCATACTTTGAAATTCTAGGGTGTTCAAGTTCAGCACACTGTAGAAATTCATAAGTTTGTGTTCCGCTTAGGGCGTAAGCCTTATCATTAGCTATATTGTAGGAATGAAGCCTAACTATCCTTCTGTAGTCAAATTGACCATAAACCCCAGTATATTCTAAAAGCATAAGGTAAATCCAAATAATAGTTCGCATAGGTCGAGTGATTTTCCTATTACTAGAACTTTCATCCCTATTACACATCTGAATAACTGCAAGATTAGACCACACAAATACACCTAAACAGTCATCTGAAAGGACTGATTTACCACCTTTAGTTTTCCAAATCGGCTGAACTATAAGTGGGGTCTGCTTTTTATTTAGATAAGTGCTGATAGTAAGCACGGCCTGAAGGATTTTGTCATAATGGGGTAACACCTCTTCAGGTTCTTCCCAGTGATTGATTCTAGGCACAATGTTAAGCATTGCCCTTAACTTCTCCTTTTCCTCAATAGTCTTAAAGCTATTACAGATACTACAAGCTATGAAGTTAATAGTAGGTGGTCTAACAACGATTTCACAACTGTATTTATCTTCTGTAAGATTCTTTGTAGTGCTATCAGGAAGGGCTGTAAGTTTGATTTCCAAACCTATTAAAGGGTGGTCATTCTCTGTAGCGGTGTCTAACATCACCAAATCAATCTTTTCCCTTTCTCCAGTGTAGAATTTATCGTAAGCAGGAAAACTGGCCTCAAAGTTGTAAAAAGCATTATCCGCTATGGGGTCTATTCTATATAAATCTGTTCCGCTGATATATTTGTGTACAACTTTGTTATTTTCGTCTGTGCAAAGATACACTGGCTTAACGCCCTTATAACTCATATAAGCTACAAGAGAAGCAGGGAATGAGCTATTAAACTGGTTTTTACCCCAGTAATATTCCTGACTATAATCTCTGCTGGAATTATTATGATTTTGAGCAAAAAGCCCAGGTTGAAGCTGTTTCATTCTAACTATTAAGAACCGATATAATGTATAATGCAAAGATATAATTTAGACTGATTTAGAGTCATATTTTTACACTATCACAAAAGGGTACGGTTTTAGGGTACAATTATCCCCAATATTTATTATTCACAGTCGTTTATATTCATAATTGAAATATAAACGACTGTATAATAGAATATTATCTTAAAACCCCAATTAAGGTTATTCCCACTCAATTGTTGAAGGTGGCTTTGATGATATATCGTAACAAACGCGGTTAACGCCCTTTACCTTATTTATAATCTCATTGCTCACCTTTGCCATGAAATCGTAAGGCAGATGCGCCCAGTCTGCAGTCATAGCGTCAGTAGATGTAACAGCACGCAATGCAACAGGATGTTCGTATGTTCTTTCGTCGCCCATCACTCCCACAGAGCGGACAGTTGACAACAGCACCGTGCCTGCCTGCCATATCTGGTCATAGAGACTAACCTCTATTTCGCCATTCTGCATGTCCGCCGGCACACCCGCTGCCAACACCCTGCGAGCCTCCTCGCCGGTAAGCCGTGTCTTGTATTCACGCAAACCACGTATATAAATATCATCGGCATCCTGCAGAATACGCACCTTTTCTGGTGTTATGTCACCGAGAATACGTACCGCCAGACCCGGTCCGGGGAACGGATGTCGTGTAATCAGGTGCTCCGGCATACCCATAGAACGTCCTACCCTTCTCACCTCGTCCTTAAACAGCCATTTCAACGGCTCACACAACTGCAGGTTCATCTCCTTAGGCAGACCGCCAACATTATGGTGGCTCTTTATCACCTTACCCGTAATGTTGAGCGACTCTATACGATCCGGATAGATAGTGCCCTGCGCAAGCCATTTGGCACCGGTCTGTTTCTTTGCCTCAGCATTAAACACCTCAACAAAATCACGGCCTATTATCTTTCTCTTCTGTTCCGGGTCCGACACGCCCGCAAGGTCTGCAAAGAACTTCTCCGACGCATCCACGCCTATGACATTAAGGCCAAGGCACTCGTAATCATGCATAACATCACGGAACTCATTCTTTCTGAGCATGCCATGATCGACAAAAATACATGTGAGGTTACTGCCAATAGCTTTATTGAGCAATACCGCCGCAACACTGGAGTCCACACCTCCCGACAGACCAAGTATAACCTTATCGTCACCAAGCTGTGCTTTCAGTTCCGCAACAGTAGTCTCCACAAACGAATCAGCACTCCAATCCTGCTTGGAACCGCAGATGTCCACCACGAAATTCTTCAGCAATTGCGTTCCCTGCAAAGAGTGAAATACCTCTGGATGGAACTGCACTGCCCATACAGGCTGTTTCTCTGACGCGTATGCCGCATACTTAACGTTATCCGTAGAGGCTATACATCTAAAGTCATCAGGTATTGCCGTTATTGTATCCCCATGGCTCATCCATACCTGAGAGTTTGGGGTAAAGCCCTTAAACAGAGCATTCCGCTCGTCAAACTGAACAAGATTGGCACGTCCATACTCTCTTGAGTCAGCTTTTTCTACCTTTCCGCCGAGGGTATTTGATATAAACTGTGCGCCATAGCAGATACCCAACACAGGTATCTTACCTACAAACTGCTCCAAATCCACTTTGAAAGCCTCAGGGTCATGTACCGAATAAGGTGAACCACTAAGAATGACTCCTATCACCGACGGGTCGTCCTTAGGAAACTTATTATATGGCATAATCTCACAGAAAGTGTCCAACTCTCTGACACGCCGTCCTATGAGCTGTGTTGTCTGTGAACCAAAATCAAGAATTATTATTTTCTGCATTTATTTTTTATTTTTGAACTACAGTCCATTTTTGATAAGCTACCGTTACTTGTCACACGCATTTATGGAATGCAAGAATTCCTCCGCCTCGGCAAGTGTATCGAGTTTCCCCACATCAAGCAATCTCAAATCCGGCTTCTCTATTCCCTTTATGCACCTTTCAGCACAATGGTGTAGATAGAAATCCATTATAGGAAACCTGTCATCCCATTGCTCCATAAGCGGAAACAGCGCAGGTGAGAACATCTGTATGCCGGAGAAAGCGAACATACGTCCCTTAAAACGCTCCACTACCGCTTCCGCATTGCCATCCATCGCCTTGATGTCAGGAAACGGGCTCTTTACTTCACCTGTGGCAACGTTAGTCCATCCCACCAGCCTCATGTCCTGTCCAAACAGCAGATACCTCTGTGTCTTACGATAAGACACCAGCAAAGTAGCGTCATTACCCGCCGCTTCCTTGGCAAAACCTGCTATATTGACATTGCTCAGAATGTCCACATTGTGTATCAGTATCTGCTCTGCGGCATCAACAAACAACGGTCGCGCTTTTTTTATTCCTCCTCCCGTTTCAAGCAACCTCTCCGTCTCGTCCGATACCTCTACGGAAAAACTATAAGCCCTGCCCGCCAACGTCAGGAAATTCTTTATCTGGCCGGCGTGATGGTGTACATTCACCACCACCCTCGCCGCTCCCGCTTCCTCCATCCTGTCCAAGACATGCTGAAGGAGCGGTTTATCCGCCACCGGCACCAATGCCTTCGGTATCACATCGGTCAAGGGTTTCAGTCTTGTACCCTTTCCGGCAGCAAAGATCATTGCCTGCATTCCGTGTTAATTTATTATTCCGCCGTCTCAGGTATTATTAGTTTATACCCTTTACCATGAATGTTGATTATCTCTATCTGGTCATCATCACGCAGATGCTTACGCAACTTTGTAATATAAACATCCATAGAGCGTGCGTTGAAGTAGTTATCGTCAATCCATATCGTCTTCAAGGCAAAGTCGCGCTGCAATATCTCGTTGGAATGACTGCACAGCAACGACAACAACTCATTTTCCTTTGTAGTGAGCTTTGTCTGCTTGTCGCCAATGGTAAGCAGCTGTTTCTGAGTATCAAACAAGAACTTACCAATCTGGTACTGAGTGCTCTCCTTGGTCTTCTTGCCATGTACGCGCCTTAATATCGCCTCTATACGGAATACCAACTCCTCCATAGAGAACGGCTTTGTAATATAGTCGTCCGCCCCAATCTTGAAGCCCTCAAGAATATCTTCCTTCATCTGTCTTGCCGTAAGGAAGATAATCGGTATCTCCGCATTGGCCTGACGTATCTCCGTAGCCAACTGGAAACCATCCTTCTTGGGCATCATTACATCAAGCACGCAGATGTCATAGGGATTTTTTAGGAACGCCCTGTAACCGGCCTCACCATCGGGACATAGGTCAGTCTCAAATCCCTTTGCCTGAAGGTATTCTCTAAGGAGCATACCCAGATTCTCGTCGTCTTCACAAAGAAGAATTTTAAGGTTCTCTTCCATAATCTTTTCGTTTTTAGTTGGTTATGTATTATGATATATTCTATTTTTATTTAACAACATCTATCGTTATGGTGAAAGTGGTACCAATACCGTATTCCGAATCAACATGAATGGAACCTTTGTGCTGATCAACCACCTTTTTCACGTATGCCAGCCCCAACCCGAATCCTTTTACATCATGACGATTGCCGGTATGCACCCTATAAAAACGCTCGAATATCTTCTTCAGATTATCTTTCTTTATGCCCATACCCGTATCTCGTATTGATATGCTCACGGTGTCGGGTGTCGGGTTCCATGTACGCAGATAGATATTAAGAGGTTCGTCACGCTTGCAGTACTTCACCGCATTGTCCATCAAGTTGAATATGGTGTTACTGAAATGCACCTCGTCCACCGACACGGTGGAATCAATAGCCTCCACCTCCGTATACACATGCCCTCCGGTATGCTCCACCCTCAGGGTAAACGAATTGGCAATGCCCTCCACCAGTTCGTTTATATCCAGCTCGCGCATCTTGAAGATCGACTTCTTCCTGTCGAACATAGACATTTGCAACACCGTCTCAACAAGAAAGCGCAGCCGTTTGCTTTCATCGTTTATCACACCGCCAAGGTGTGTTATCATCTGCTCGTTCTTTTTCACGCTCTTGTCATTGAGCATTTGCGACGCAAGCGATATACTTGAAATCGGTGTCTTCAGCTCATGGGTCATATTGTTGACAAAATCGTTTCTCATCTCAGAGAATCTCTTCTGCCGGAATATCACCACAATTGTGAAAATGAACGTCACAAGCAATACTCCGGTAAAGATCAGCGCCGGTATCATGAAGCGGACACTGGAGTATACATAACTGTTCAGATCCGGGAAATGTACCATAACAGTGCCGCTTTTGGCCGCGGGGTCATTCCTGAAGAGTATCTGCGAGTATGTAACGTCCTTTCCCGTGTCGACGTAGTCGGGACATCTGTATATCTCACTGCCATCGCTTGTCTGCACGATGAAATGATATTGCAGGTCAATACCGTTGTTGAGCAACTCCGAGCGTATATCCTGATCCAGCTGTTTGAAGTTTATACGGTCACGCAACGGTTTCTCACTGGCCGTATAGAGTATGCTGTATACCACCTCATCAAGCAATCCTTTCTGGTATATATACCTGTTACGCACTACCTGTTGCATGCTTTTCTGAGCCTCAGAGATGGCGCTTTTGTCTGTCCCCATCAGCAGACCTTTTTGCATTCGCTGCGGACTCAGCGCTATGGTGCGCAACTCAAACGAAGAATATATGGTGCCGTCATCGCCGGCTACAGAATATTGGTGCGACTTCTGCACCGCTCCCCCTAAACTGTTGTCTTTCGTCTCCGTTACAGTACTGAACGCTTTGCGCTCCGTCTCCTTCACGTCTTTCTCGAGAAAGCGGAGTGTCTCATTGAGCTCAAGATTGTGACCGGCCTGATACAACGCCCTCGTTACCGACTCGTCAAACTGCTCACGCTTCATCTTTGCCATGGCCTCAACATAGGAACCTTGTACCCATAACAGACCGACGAACGCCATTACCATGATAATGGCTATTGCCCAAATAGTGGATTTCTTCATATCCTTCGAGATGTATGGTAAATGGCACACATTGCTTTAATGCCGTTGTTTCATTATTTGCTGCGGCAAAGTTACGATTATTTTCTGTCACTGCAACAGCATTACGCCCTTATTTTATCTAATTTCTCATAAATTAACAAAAGACCCCGCATATAATTAACAACACAACAACAAAGAAACCCGAATAACATAACACCAGTTACGTTATTCGGGTTATGTGTCCCTGCACACTACACTACGATTTTACACAGTAATGGCACGGCGAGAAGACGCCATCATAAAGCGTTGAATATCAGGGAGAATAAAGGCTCCGTTACAATCACGGTGCGATTACATTGCAATCGCACCGTGATTACACCATAATCGCACTGCGTTTGCAGCCTAAGCGTCAAAGAACTGTTTACCGTTGACATCTTGCGGGCGTTCCACACCGGGGTAATCGCATACGAAAGAGTCCGTAAGGCGTTGTATATAACGCTTGGCCTCATATTTGGCCATGGGCAAATCATGCAACAGGCAGTTACCGCAGGTGGCGGGAGTAGTGCCTGGCACCTCATCGGAATAGCCGGCCACATATTCAAAAGCACGCAACATAAGGTTGCGTATTTCCTCACATGACGCCTCGCCCTTTATGATAAGATAGTTGCCTGTAAGGCATCCCATAGGCCCCCAATATATGATTCGCTCCTTCCAAAGCGGGTCATTACGCAGGTATGTGGCCACAATATGCTCTATGGTATGTATGGCTGACGGTGCCATAGCAGGCTCACGGTTAGGTGCCGTCATACGTATGTCGTAGGTAGTGACACGCTCTTCGCCAACGGTGTCTTGTCTTGAGATGTAGATGCCGGGCATGAGGTTGGTATGATCCACGGCAAAACTTGGAATAAGGTTCATTGTTTTGTTTAGATATTTATTTATAGGTAAATGACAAAAATATAGCGATAGAAAGAGAAAAGCCCCCTTACGACACCACTATCGGAACAGCGTCCTATGGCAAAAGGTCTGTATGGATATTCTTCATAGAGTGCCACAGGCTGTAACGCACCTCAGGATTTATCTGCTCCATCTGCCGGAACAGGCGTGTAACGGTCTCCCGATGCGTTACCGTCTCGTATGGACAAGGGCGTTTCTGTCGTACAAATGCCAGTCGTTGCGCCTCTTCCGCTATCATATATTCAGGCACAAGGCAGAGCGGCCGGATAATGGTAACGGGATAATGCCGCATCGTTAGCCGTGGCGGCATGGTCTGTATCGAGCCTTCAAACATCTGGTTCATAAGCAGGGTCACTATTATATCGTCTTGATGATGTCCCAATGCCAGTTTGTTAAAAGCATTGTCCGACGCAAAAGAGAAGAGTGTCTTGCGGCGATTCCACGAACACAGAAAGCATTTTGTCTTGCGCCCGTCTTTTGTCTCATCAAATGAGGAGTGCAGGATGTGTAGCCTGACACCCTGCCCGTCGCAGTATTCCTGCAAAAAAGCGCTGTCTGTTTCGTATGGTATATTATCCATCACGACATGGGCGGCCTCCACCTCTATGCGCGGCTTATACAGTTTGCCCTGTGCCGCCAGCAACCGCAGCAACATAAGCGAGTCCTTACCGCCTGACAACGCAACTAAAACACGGTCGCCGTCTTGCAGCATATCATATTCCACACATCCCTTGTGGAAAAGCCTTTCTATCTTTGCGTATGACAATGTCGGTATCTGTTTTTGCCGGTTACTATTCTGTCAGCGTGTTGCTGTCTTCCAAATATCCCCTTAGCAGGTTAACATCTTTCTTTATTGCGAAATCGCGTCCATCGGCACCACGCGCCTTTACCAATATATAATAAACGCCCGGCTTCACGTCTTTGCCGTTGAAGGTACCGTCCCAGCCATCGCCTCTCACATCATTCCACTCGTATATCTTCTGTCCCCAGCGGTTGTATATGGTGGCATGGAAATCAACTATCGACTCAAAGGCTTTGGGTTTGAAGAAATCATTGATACCGTCGCCGTTGGGAGAGAACGCATTGGGGAATGTCAACATGCTCTCGCTTGCCTGAATAGTGAGCGGATTGCCCTGCGTACGGTCTCGCCAATACTCCGAACAGAACTCTACAGGCTCGCTACCGGCACGTGAGAACACGGCATATAGGGCGACACTGTCCGTGCCGGCCTGAGTGAATGTCACCTCAGGGGCTTCCTCATAGCGCACCATATAAGGCTCATCGAGCGACCCTCCCTCATGGCAAAAACGCCATTCGTATGCCAATGTCCAGCCTTCGGCATCATGAGCCTCGAAACGGAAGACTGCGTTAATGGGCGCGGAGCCTTGAAAAGAAGTGGCATCAGCCTGCGTCTCTCCGCCGCTGTCAGTGACATCAAACGAGATTGTAATATAAGGGTAGTCGCCGGCCACGGCAACTGCGACAGAAGCGAACAACACCAGTGCGGCTGTAAGAAATATTTTACGCATAAAAAGAATTATTTTTTGCAAAATTACTCAATTTATTTTGTATCTCTTCGCTTTTTCAAAAGAATTTTACTATTTTTGCATCTCAAAAACAAAATATACCTCTTAACAAATGACAAAGGACATGAGACACCTCGTTATGGGGCTTATAATGCTGTGTGTGTGCTGCGGCACGGGGGCGCAGACGACACGTCCGACCATCAATGTCGGCGTGATGCTGCCGCTACATAATGTTGACGGCGACGGACGGCGTATGACGGAATACTACCGTGGAATGCTACTGGCAATAGAAAAGCTGAAACAAGAGGGCACAAACGTAAACGTGCACGCATGGAATGTAAACATTGATACTGACATTCGCACCACATTACTGCAAGACGGCGCACCGGAATGTAACATTATATTCGGCCCATTGTATACAAAACAAGTTGCGGATCTCGGCAATTTCTGCAAGGCTTACGGCATAAAGATGGTAATACCGTTCTCTATCTCAGGCAACGCCGTAGACAAAAACCCGCAAATTTATCAGGTGTACCAGTCGCCGGACGATATGAACAGCGCCACAATACAGCACCTGCTGGAACAGTTTGGCGACCGACATCCGGTGATAATAGATTGTAATGACACGACTTCGCGTAAAGGAACATTCACTTTTGCACTGCGCAAGATATTGGAGCAGAAGAAAATTGCCTATGACATAACAAACCTGAACACATCGCAGGAGATGTTCGCAAGAGCGTTCTCGCTAACGAAACCCAACCTCGTGATACTGAATACCGGACGCTCGCCGGAACTGACAGCAGCGTTAAACAAGCTCGATAACCTTGTTGCCAGTAACAAAAATGTACAGGTATCGCTCTTCGGATATACGGAATGGCTGATGTATGCCAAATACAATAAGGCTCGATATGCCAAATATGACACCTATATACCGTCAGGATTCTATTACAACGAGGTGTCTCCGGAGACAAAAGACATCGTGGAGAGATACAAAAAAATGTTCCATGAGGATATGTTATATGCCCTGCCACACTTCGCCATTACCGGTTATGACCACGCAATGTACTTTATCGGCAACAGAAGGCAATGGCTGCAAACACCGTTGAAGTTTGAGAAAAAAGGGAGCGGCGGCTATCGTAACAAGGCGATTATGTTCGTTCACTACAAGCAAAACGGAGGTATAGAGGCGCTGAACTTCTGACATAGCCCAACAAGTGCAATAACCATAACCCAAGAAACAGATATGTCACGCATACATTATATATATATATTCCTGACTATCGTTGCCGCTATGCCGCGAGTGGCAATGGCACAAGTGGGAGAATACCGCAACAGTTTCAGCGTGGGCGTAAGCGGAGGATACCTTATGAACACCATATCGTTTCAGCCAACAGTACCGCAAACGATGCATGGCGGAATGTCTTTCGGTCTGACAGGACGCTATACCACGGAGAAATATTTCTCCACACTATGCGCGGTGCAGGTGGAGCTGAACGCCGCACAAGTGGGATGGAAAGAGGATATCAGCACCATAGACAACACACCGGTAATAAATCCGCATACAGGAGTGGCGGAAGAATATCAGCGTGACATCACATATTTACAAATACCGATATTTGCCCACCTGTCGTGGGGGCGTGAGCAACGAGGCGTTTGCGCTTTTATCAACCTCGGACCTCAACTGGGATTTATGATAAGCGACAAGGGAAAACAGAACTATGACGTGCCATATACAAGAGAGAACTTCCCTGAAAACTTCTCAAACCGCATAGGACGGGCATCGCAAGTGGTGGCACAGGAAACGATGCCGGTTGAGAACAAGTTGGATTATGGCATCGCTTTCGGTGCAGGAATAGAGTGCCACATCAACAAAGTGGGCAGATTTAGCCTCGAAGGGCGTTACTATTATGGTCTCGGTAATATATATGGAGACTCCAAACGCGATTTTTTCGGTACATCAAACCACAACACTATATACGTAAAGCTGGGTTATCTATATGATATTTAGGATAATCGGCGAAACCGGTTGCAGAAGAGAAAGAATCTAAAATGATAAACATCTACGGAGCAAGGGTACACAACCTGAAGAATGTTGACGTACAGATACCGCGCTATAGCCTTACAGTAATAACGGGATTGTCTGGTTCCGGAAAATCATCGTTGGCCTTTGACACCATATTCGCAGAAGGACAGCGCAGGTATATCGAGACATTCTCCGCATACGCCCGTAACTTTCTCGGCGGCATGGAACGCCCCGACGTTGACAAGATAACCGGTCTGTCGCCGGTAATAAGCATAGAACAGAAGACAACCAACAAGAGTCCGCGCTCCACTGTCGGCACAACAACGGAGGTATATGACTATCTGCGCCTGCTGTATGCACGCACGGCAACGGCATATAGCTATGTAACGGGCGAGAAAATGGTGAGATATACCGAAGAAAAGGTTGTGGATATGATAATGAATGACTATGCGGGACGACGCATTCTCATTCTTGCGCCATTGGTAAGAAACCGCAAAGGCCACTACAGGGAGCTGTTTGAGCAGATGCGCAAGAAAGGATTCCTGACCATACGCATAGACAATACACTACAGGAGCTTGTGCCCGACATGAAAGTGGACCGCTATAAAAACCATAACATAGAGGTTGTGGTTGACAAACTGAAAGTGTCAACAGACAAGAACGACCAACTTGAAGCGGAACGACTTGCAAAAAGCATCGGAATAGCAATGAGACAGGGCGACGGGCTGATCATGATACTTGACAAAGACACTGACAATACGAAATATTATTCCAAGCGTCTGATGTGTCCCACAACCGGAATGGCATACAAAGACCCTGCCCCAAATATCTTTTCCTTTAACTCTCCGGAGGGGGCATGTCCGTATTGCAAAGGATTGGGAGAGGTACAAGCCGACGATCCGCTGATAACAGAGACGTTTGGACAACTCATAAGCACGATTGCAGAGCCACAACCGGAAAAGAAAACACGTGCAAGACAGCGCGGCGGAGATAATGAACCGGAAGAGGAAGAGATACTTATGGCGCAATGTCCGGCATGTAACGGCAGGCGATTGAATCAGGAAGCGTTGTCATACAGGATTTGGGACAAGAGCATTTCTGACCTGACTGAGATGGATATTGACCAGCTCTACGCATGGCTTGATGAGGTTCAGGAGCATATTGACAGCCGACAGGCACTGATAGCAACGGAAATTCTCAAGGAGATAAAAACACGATTGCGCTTTATGCTCGACGTGGGACTGGACTATCTTGCACTGAACAGGCAGTCGAAGTCACTCAGTGGCGGCGAGAGTCAGCGTATACGTCTGGCCACACAGATAGGCTCCCAACTGGTGAATGTGCTGTATATCCTCGATGAACCTTCAATAGGACTGCACCAACGTGATAACGAAAGACTGATAAACTCGTTGAAACAGTTGCGTGATATCGGCAACACCGTAATAGTGGTGGAACACGACAAGGACATGATGCTACACGCCGACTATATTGTTGACATCGGTCCGCTGGCCGGACGCAAAGGGGGCAGAATAGTATTTCAAGGCACTCCGCAAGAGATGCTTAGCCATGACACCCTAACGGCAAACTATCTGAACGGCAAACGGAACATACTGATACCGGAAAACAGGCGCAAAGGCAGTGGGAAAAGTATCTGTCTGCGCGGCGCAAAGGGTAATAATCTGAAGAATGTTGACGTAGAGTTCCCCCTCGGTTGCCTCATTGTGGTAACAGGTGTCAGCGGCTCCGGCAAATCAACACTTATCAACGAGACGCTGCAGCCTATTCTCTCACACTACTTTTACCGCTCGCAGAAACGCCCGATGCCATACGACAGTATCGACGGGCTGGAGCTAATAGACAAGATTGTGAACGTGGACCAGTCACCAATAGGGCGTACCCCACGCAGCAATCCGGCCACTTACACCGGCGTTTTCTCTGATATACGCAGTCTGTTCGTAGGACTTCCGGAGGCAAAGATACGCGGATACAAGCCCGGCCGCTTCTCGTTCAACGTAAAAGGCGGGCGGTGCGAGACCTGTGGAGGCAACGGTTACAAGACTATAGAAATGAACTTCCTGCCAGATGTGATGGTGCCATGCGAGACATGTAACGGCAAACGCTACAACAGGGAGACACTGGAGGTACGCTATAAGGGTAAGTCTATAGCCGATGTACTGGACATGACGATAAACCAAGCAGTGGAGTTCTTCGACAATGTCCCCCACATCCTGCACCGAATAAAGACCTTGCAGGACGTGGGATTAGGGTATATAAAACTCGGACAGCCCTCAACCACACTGTCAGGAGGCGAAAGTCAGCGCGTGAAACTGGCCGCCGAACTGGCCAAACGTGATACGGGCAAGACGCTATACATACTTGACGAGCCTACAACCGGTCTGCATTTCGAGGACATTAGGATATTGATGGAGATACTGCAGAGACTTGTGGACAAAGGCAACACGGTGATAGTGATAGAGCACAACCTTGACGTCATAAAATTAGCAGACCACATTATAGACCTTGGCCCTGAGGGAGGGCGCAAGGGTGGCGTTATTATGGCAACCGGAACTCCAGAGGAAGTTGCGCAATGTCAACAAAGTGAGACTGCAAGATTTCTTAAAGCGGAGTTAGACTCCTGGCGTTAACCTCTGTTTTCCAACCGGAGGCTCCCGCAAGGTTATCTTCACAATGGCGGTACGGTCAAGACTTCTTGCAACAGCGGCATCAAAAACATCCATGTGTTGCGGCAGGAAACGCTCGCAAATAAGGCGCAATGCCTTTATCTTCTCTTGTCTGTCAGTGACAAACTCTGCCTTACCCACTGCAGTAGCGGATTTATATTCAAGCGTGAAATCATTGTTTTTGGCATTCAATACCGGCCGGCACTTGGTGACGGCAGACAGATATACCATCGGATTATGGCTTATATAATCATTCTTTTCGCCCTCCGACGCACAATGGAAATAAAGCGTTTGTTCATCAGAGGCAGCAAGAGATAGCGGTACTGCGTATGGACTACCATCGGGTTTGGTCATACTTACAGTTATAAACGGTACCTTATTGAATACTTCCCACGCAAATGCGGCATCCCGCTCACGGTCTTTTCTTCTCATTATAATATTGTTTTTACAGTATATTCTTGTACTTATCACGGCATATTCCGTTCCGGAATTTCCATATTTCCTATTCTTTTACTCCGCCATTGCGCCTTCGGTCATGGTCTGTTGCATGGTCTGCAACATTGTATTGAAGTTCTGTTCGTTGCGGCAAACAGCCATGAACGCCGAGGTAAGGTCTATATCTTCATCCATTGCCACGAGCCGCGAATGGAGCAAACACTGCATATTATCAATAAGCAGACGGAACAGATACACTTGATTTACACCCGAAGCCCCGACAGGAGCTACAGCTTTGCGTCCGGCAAAGAATGCCTTAACAACCACTTGTGTCAACGCACGCACCTCACACTCATGGTTTCCTTCCGCATTCTCAAGGTAACCATCTGGAAATCCTTCATAAAAATCATCAAGAGTCATAACCTTTCCCGACAGCAAGGCAGTGAAATTGCGGCGATACTCTGTTACCATATCCTCATGAGCCTCTTCCGTTCGGCACACGTGCCGGAAGAGATCCATAGGGCTTTTCAATGTTGGCGCTACTTCAGGTGAGCGTAGTATGGCTATCAACTCCTCGGCAGTATCATAATGTACCAATGCGAGCGGATTGAAAAGAATGTCGAAATAATGTTTGGATATTTCCTCGTAATGCTCCAACATCACCTGTTTTACCCTCTGTGGGGTAAGCTCTACCGTTTCCTGCCGGTTCTCCGCATCAACGGATAGCACTCCTTCCGCAAAGGAAGAGAAGAATGCACGTATCAGTGCCGGTTGTGTATTTGTCATAAAAGTCTTATATTTCTCATTAAGCCCTCATACTTTGCACGCTTCACTGCCGAGCCTTTGAAGAGGGCACGATATTGTTCTATTGTCAGATTCTGCCACTGTATGCGGGTCATACTCCGCAGTTTCTCGGACGGAAGAAACTCCTCTATGCCCGTAGGGGTAAGGTGTCTGTTGTGCGGACAGGCCTGCTGACACCTGTCACAACCATAGATACAGTCCCCCATCTTGCCGGCCAAAGCCTCCGGAATGTCCCCCCTGTTCTCAATAGTCTGATATGACAGGCACAGCGCGGCATCAAAACCGTCCTCACCCTCCCCTAAAGCATGGGTAGGACAAGCCTCTATACAGCGGCGACAAGCTCCACATCCGTTCTGCAAAGGCGTATCATAACAGTCCGTATCTATATCCGCCACTATCTCGCCAAGGAAGAACATGCTGCCCGCACCAGGAATGATAAGCTGATGATTACGCCCTATCCACCCTATCCCCGCTTGCCATGCCCAATAGCGTTCCATTATGGGTGCGGTGTCACAGAACACCCTATACGTGCCAATCCCAAGCGTCTCGGCCAGTTGTCGCATGCGTTTTTTCATCACATCATGGTAATCCTTGCCCAAGGCGTATGCGGCAAAGGAATATCCTTGTGGCGAAAGAGGCATGGCGGGGTCAGGAACATAGGACATTGCGAGACAGATCATAGACGTGGCTTCCGGCAATAACAGCCGCGGGTCAAAGCGCACATCCTCATATCCCTTAAGATATTCCATGCCGGCATTGTGCCCTTCGGCTATCCAATGACGATAACGCTCCGCGGTAGTATTGTCCACTGCCCGCAAAGGCACTATGCCACAAGCAGAAAAACCGAGACCGCATGCGGCCTCGGTTATTTCCTTTTTAGTCAAACGTCTTGAACTCATAACCTTGTTCCTTCAAATACCTTAACGAAGCAGGCAGCGCATAGCGCAGCTTCTCAATGCTCTTCAGCGAGTCATGAAACGTTATTATGGAACCGTTGCGTGCATATAGCACAACATTCCTAAGTACATCAAAGGCATTCAGCATGTGTGAGTAGTCACGTGTTACCAAATCCCACATCACAATGGTGTATTTTTTCTTAAGCAGATGATAGGCTCCATACCACATCCATCCGTGAGGCGGACGGAAAAGATGCGAGTGTATCAACTCATTGGCTTTGTCTGCGTTGTGACAATAGCCTGATATTGTATGCCTGAAGCACCCCCAGTGATTATAAGTATGATTGCCCACACTATGGCCTTCAGCAACAATGCGGTTATACAGCTCAGGGTATCGCATCACATTCTCACCAACCATAAAGAACGTTGCCTTTACGTTATACTCCTTCAGCGTATCGAGAATGAAAGGTGTTGACTCCGGTATAGGCCCGTCATCGAATGTGATATACACCGAATGCTCTGCCGGATTCATCCGCCACAAAGCCTTGGGATATATCCATCTAAGCCATTTTGAAGGTTGCTCTATCAGCATATCACAATCAGTATAAAAAGGGTATGGTTGCAATCGCAATGCTTTTACACTGTAAACGCACTGCGATCACACTGTAATCGCAATGCTTTCACCATGCAATCGCAGTGCGATTACAGAATGAAAGCATTGCCTGTCATTTCTTTATCGGTTGTCATTAATTTATAATTGGTCAAAACCTCCTCCACGACTGATGTAACGATCGTAGAGACTGTTGAGTTCCTGCTGCTTCTTTGCTGCCTGTGTGGCACCGTATCTGTGCAGCATATCACTCATAGTTTTCAGCACATACAGATTGAGCTGGCACTCACGCTGTGAAGAAAGGAAACGCTGCCGGTTGAGCGATAGATACCAATTGAGATACTGTGCGGAGTTCTTCCATACGCTATCCGCCACTTTCTCGGCTCTGGTCTTGTCGCCAAGCAAGAAATATGCCTCAGCGAACTCCATGCCGCCGGACACATAAGTCATTGGTAATGTTGTTTCCGGCATCACCTTTTCAGCATACTCTATGACCTTACGTGCCTTGTCATGCTTGCCTTCGTGCAACAGATGTGTCAGAAGCATACCGAAAAGACGGCGGTGTGTGTAACACATACGAGCCACAGTCTCGTCAAGATAAATTCCCGGTTTGTCCAAGCCGCCGTATTTATAGCGTGTCATCATGTTCTTATACACCTTCTCCGTATCGAAGTTGTTGTTATCATTGGTACGGAACGGAGTGATACGGTTAACTAATCCCTCCTGCACGAAATTCTCGCCAAGGTTCATATAGTTTGCGGGACCTACGGTAAGGGCTACGTATAACGGCCTTGTCCAATTATGATTGGCAAGCATTTCAAGTAGCATCAAGTCACCCTTATACAATGCCCGCTTGCCGACAAGGCTGATAGCCATACGCTCCGGCACTACAACATTTCCGGCAGAGTCCTTAGGCAACATCATGCCGCTCTTCAAAACAGCCTCACGATCAACGTTAAGATACAACGTGTCGGTTGGTATTACATGATAGTCTGGATCGTCTTTCATTGAGCGAACCCATCTGTTCAATACATTCTTTATCTCGAACGGGTCTTCGCCAAACTGTTTCGCAGCCGCAACGGGATCCTGTTTGAAGAATTCCATTATCTGATTTTTCCACTCCGGCTTTATCTCAACATACTCATTGGTGCCGGAACAGTAATCAATACGAGGCCATGAGATCGGCAACGACGGCGATTTCCATGCCGGACGCACCATCTGGTCAATATACCAGTCGGTCTGAAGGTATGAAAGATTGCAGACTCTCGCATCGGTACGCACCTGCTCAACATCCTGATTGTACCACAACGGGAAGGTATCGTTGTCACCATTGGTAAAGATTATCGGATAGCCCTCTTCCTGTAAGCTCATGAGATAATTCTGTCCGAAATCGCGACAGGTGTATCTGCCGGAACGGTCATGGTCGTCCCATGTCTGCGAAGCCATCTGAACCGGAACCATAAGGGTTACCAACGACACTGCAATGGCAATGGCAACATTCTCACGTTTCATCTTGCGGGCAATCAAATCTATGATAGCCGCCACACCCATACCGCACCATATAGCGAAAGCATAGAATGAACCGGCATACGCATAGTCACGCTCACGCGGCTGCATAGGTGTCTGATTGAGGTACAAGACAATAGCCAATCCGGTCATAAAGAACAGGAAGAACACCACCCAGAACTGCTGAATGCCCTTGCGTCCTTTATAAGCCTGCCAGAAAAGTCCTATCAATCCGAGCAGCAACGGCAGACAATAGAACACGTTGTGTCCCTTGTTTGTCTTCAGCTCATCAGGCAACAGGCTCTGGTCGCCAAGCATACTGTTGTCTATAAACGGTATGCCCGTAATCCAGTTACCGTGCTCCAACTCGCCGTTACCTTGTATATCGTTCTGACGTCCGGCAAAATTCCACATGAAATAACGCCAATACATGAAGTTACACTGATAAGAAAGGAAGAAGCGGATGTTCTCAAGCATGGTAGGAACCTTTACGTCTACAATCTGTCCGCAACGGTCATACTGCTTGATTGTACCCTCTACGCCGCCCATCCACGCTTCATAAGCGCCTGCATGGTCTGCACTGTGCATGCGAGGGAACAGCACATTCTGCGCATACTGATAGGAATCCTTTGTTCTTACGACAAAATAACTGTCTTTCTCGTCCTCGGTCTTCTTCTCGACACGTTGGTATATTGGCTTACCCTTGCTCTGTCGCGGCACACACATATTGCCTTCGATGTCCAAAGCCACCTGAGAAGTGTACTGCGGGCCATAGAACAACGGACGGTCTCCATATTGGTCACGGCTCAGATAATTACCAAGCGTGAAGATATCCTCAGGCGAGTTCTGATCCATCGGAGGATTAGCGGCCGAACGAATCACTATGAGTGAATAGGTGGAGTAACCTATCATCAGCATCAACATGCAGCACAGCGTGGTATTCTTGATTCGGTTGGTAATGACAACAGCGCCATTACGTTTCACCAACAGACATCCATAAAGGACGGCAAGTACCACAATGCCGATGATTGCGGCCCCGATACCATAGCCATAGAACGGTATTCCGAGCATGGCGATAGCCAAAAGGAATGACACATTGCCACGCATCACGCTCTTGTCTGCGTACGTCTCGTAGATAGCCCAAAGCACAATAGCCACAAGAAGCACCAGATAAATAATGGTACCTGTATTGAACGGCATGCCAAGCACATTGACAAAGAAGAGTTCAAAGCATCCGCCAACGGTTATAATGCCCGGCACTACGCCATACAACACTACACCAATGAGTACCATACTCACCGCAAGTGCCACAAGAGAACCCTTTAGATTGGCATCAGGGAACTTCTTATAGTAGTAAACCAACACTATAGCCGGTATGCAAAGCAGGTTCAACAAGTGAACGCCGATAGACAAACCGGTCATATATGTTATAAGAATAAGCCAGCGATCGGAATGCGGTTTGTCAGCATTATCCTCCCATTTGAGTATCATCCAGAACACTACAGCGGTGAAACAAGAAGAATATGCGTACACCTCTCCTTCCACAGCAGAGAACCAAAACGTATCACTGAACGTATAAATGAGGGCTCCCACCACACCTGATGCCTCAATAGCAATCAGTTTTGGCAACGTCAGCTCTTCTTCTTTGTCTATAAGCAAGCGACGCACCAGATGGGTAATAGACCAGAACAGGAACAGAATACATCCGGCAGACAACAGCGCTGACATCGTATTCACCATCTTAGCTACTTGCGTAGGGTCTGAAGCAAACTGAGTAAAAAGGTTTGCCGTGAGCATGAAGAACGGTGCACCGGGCGGGTGACCTACCTCAAGCAGATAGCCGGTGGTAATAAACTCAGGGCAATCCCAAAAGGATGCCGTTGGCTCAATGGTGGAACAATACACGAATGCGGCGATAAAGAATACCACCCACCCTAAGGTATTGTCCACTAATCTGAATTGTTTCATTGCAGTTTTTTCTATTTGTTTAGTTATATGGTTGTTTAAGTCAAGATATTTACCAGCCAATTCACAAGGTAAGCACCGTAAATAAGCAGTATATACCTAATGATCTTGCCCAATGTTATGCTTGCAAATGAGATGACAAAATTGGCTCTTATCAGTCCAAGCAGAATGGTTATGGCCGAACCCAGTATCGGTATGAAAGCGAAAAAGCCCATATATGCCCCCCGACCTCTCATAAATCGCCGTGCCTTATCCATCTGTTCCGGTGTCACATGCAGATATTTCTCAAACCATTCCTCCTTTCCCAGCCGGCCGATACTATAGTTAAAGAGCGAGCCAAGCACATTGCCTGCAGTGCCATACAGTATCAATTCCCATGGATTGACACCGAGCGCCATAAGTGCCAGCATCACAGCCTCACTGGAAAAAGGAAAGAAACTGCCCGCAAGGAATGATGCAATAAACATTCCAAAGGCTCCATACTGTATCAATACCTCTATCATTGAAGAGTAATCTTTATGACAGTTCGTTTTATTATGTGTCAGACAGGACATGAAACGGCTGCCAAACCTGTTCCAAATCCTTATTCTTCACTTGTCAACTGGGCTACGACCGGCCCCATGAAAGCCGCCATAAGAGGCAGCATGAAGCCGGCGTAGGAAGGCAATATCACTATCATCGCCGCCATTATCCATGCCATGGAGATGTAAATGCCACGCTGTATCCGCACAAACAACTTGCCGTTAAAGCGGTATGAGACACAATGTCCCGACAATATGACCAACGCTATTAGCAGTAACCCATAAGTTACTGTATGCAAGACATTAAGATCATGATAGTCAAAGAAAGGCATCAATATCTCAGGCCATTGTATTACAGGCACATTTATGATATTATACGGGGCTAATATTCCTATGTTCGCCACAAGTGCGAATGGCAGATAAAGCCATAACGGAGTGAGGGCACCGAGTAACATCGCCGCGACAGTACGCCGTGAAAAGGCCTCCAACGGAATCAACAGGAAAAAGGTGCACGGCAAAAGCAATACTATAACATAAGGCCAGCACAATGCCGCCAACGTTAAAGCAACGCCGCAAAGATATGTCGCCTTCACTCCCTGCTTCTTTTGGAACGCTTTCATAAGAGCAACAAACGCCATAGACACCAGAAACACCATCATTGCCGTCTCCTTTGTCTCTGTCAATGCCCCATAAACCATGCCCCCAACAAGGAACATTAGCGACACTTTCTTATATAATAGTATATTTTGCAACTCTCTATTACAGGTCTTTTCCTATATCCCTACGGTTATATTTGCCCTCAAACTGTATCTTTTCAGCCTCTTGGAACGACTTCTGCAGAGCCTCTTCCTTATCCTTTCCGTAAGAACTTACGCAAATAACACGCCCGCCGTCAGTCACAACCCGGCCGTCTTGCATCTTAGTTCCGCTATGGAAGACGATAGATCCCTCCACATTCTCTATGCCACTGATGGGGAACCCTTTCTTATATGCCTGCGGATAACCGCCGCTCACCATCATCACACATACCGCACTGCGTTCGTCAAACTCAATGTTACGAGTGTCAAGATTACCTTCCGCCACTCCCTCAAAGAGCTCTACGATGTCCGATTTCAGTCTCAGCATTACGCTTTCCGTCTCCGGATCACCCATACGGCAGTTGTACTCTATTACCATAGGCTCCCCTTTTACATTGATAAGCCCGAAGAAAATAAATCCTTTATAGCAAATATTCTCCTCCGCAAGGCCATCAACGGTAGGACGAATGATACGGTCTTCCACCTTCTTCATCCACTCGGCGGTAGCAAATGGCACCGGTGTAACACTACCCATGCCGCCTGTATTCAGTCCGGTATCACCCTCACCGATACGCTTGTAATCCTTTGCCTCAGGCAAAATCTTATAGTTTTTGCCATCAGTAAGAACAAAAACAGAACACTCTATGCCACTGAGGAACTCCTCTATCACTACACGTGACGATGCATTACCGAACATTCCGCCAAGCATTTCCTTTAATTCCTTCTTCGCTTCATCGAGCGTTTCGAGTATAAGCACGCCCTTTCCGGCGCACAATCCGTCTGCTTTCAGCACATAGGGAGCCTGCAATGTCTCCAAGAACTTCAGGCCTTCCTCCAGATGTTCGCCGTCAAAAGTCTCATAAGCAGCAGTCGGTATGTTATGCCTTTTCATGAAAGCCTTGGCAAAATCCTTTGAACCTTCAAGCACAGCGCCCTGCTTTGACGGCCCGATTACAGGCACATTAGCCGTACGCGGGTCGTTTTTCAAGTTGTCATAGATACCTTTCACCAACGGATCTTCAGGTCCTACAACCACCATATCAACGCCATTGTCCACAACAAATGCCTTGATTGTCTCAAAATCGTCAGCCTTAATGGCTACATTCCTGCCCTTTCCGCCTACACCGTCAGTACCGGCGTTACCGGGAGCGATGAACAATTTCTCACATTTGTCACTCTGTGCAATCTTCCATGCCAGGGCATGCTCACGGCCGCCCGAGCCTAATAGCAATATATTCATATTCTGATAGTATTGTTTTTTTATTTGGTTTTCTCCTCTATTTCCGTCCCGTTCAATTTCAATTGCATAAAATAATCTGTTATTCTCTCATGCAAATGCACCGACAAATGGCCTTGCATATTATGCCCTTCGCCCGGATACACATAGAAATCAGGGTATGTTCCGGCCTCGTTACAGGCATTAATGAACTGCAATGCATGCTGTGGCACCACCACGGGGTCATTCATTCCTGTTATGATCTGCAGTTTACCTTTCAGGTTCCCGGCTTTACTTAGCAACGAAGTGAGCGCATATCCCTCAGGATTCTCATCCGGTGTATCCATATATCGCTCGCCATACATCACCTCATACCACTTCCAGTCTATCACGGGACCGCCCGCAACACCAACCTTAAAGACATCGGGGTAATTGGTCATGAGGCTTATTGTCATATATCCCCCATAGCTCCAGCCGTGCACTCCCAATCGTCTGCTGTCCACATACGGCAGCGAACGTAAATAATCCACACCCCTAATCTGGTCTCTCATCTCCTCTTGTCCAAGCCTGCGGAATGTCACTTGCTCAAATTCTTTACCGCGATTCTCCGAGCCACGGTTATCAAGCACAAAGACAACGAATCCCTTTTGAGCCATATACGTTTCCCAACTGCGTGCGCCCCAGTGCCAAGAAGCCTCCACAAGATGTGCATGCGGGCCTCCGTACACATACACTACCGCCGGATACTTATTCTTTTCAGAGAAATCAGGCGGCAGCACCATACGCCAATGCAGTACTGTTGTATCATCAGCCGCAATCAGTGTACCAGTTTTATAATGTGGTATGGCATATCCTTCCCATGGGTCAGGACTGCTGAAGAGACTCATAGTCTGCAGCGTTCCTTTTCCCTTTACGGTCGCAACAATATCTGTCAGAGCATAAGCACGAGGCACATCCGGCTCTGTCCAACAGTCTATCATACTGTTACCATTTGCCGATAACAGAGCGTTATGCACGCCTTTGCCATTGTCAAGCAATGTCATCCGCCCCGTCTCAAGATTTACCGCATAGACGTTTTGCCGCAGATGATTCTCCTTGTTAGCCGCTATTATGACACTGTTCAGTTCCTTACAGAAGCCCAACAATTCCTTTACCACCCAGTTTCCTTTGGTAAACTGTCGGACACACAGCCCTTTCGCAGCGTCATAAAGGTACAAATGCCAATAGCCGTCTTTCTGACTCCACGCCAAGAAGCGTGCATCATTCCACGGAACAAACGTCACCGGATGCTGCGGCTCAACGTATTTGTCGTCCTCCTCTATATCTATTGTACGTAGTTTGCACCCTGTTTGTGCGTCATACTCATCCAATGATGCTTTGTTTTGTCCCCTATTCACCTCGTACAGATACAGTTTCCTACTGTCAGGAGACCATGTTATGTTGGTAAAGAAACGGTTTTCCGGATTTCCCACGTTCAGATAGACCACAGTGTCAGCCAAAATGTCATGCACTCCTACCGTCACCTCATGGCTTTTCATTCCCGCCATAGGGTATTTGTCTGGCTCATACATTGCAATCCGTTCAAAAGTATTCACCTGCGGATAATCTGTCACCATAGACTGATCCATCCTATAGAATGCTATTCTATTACCGTCAGGCGAGAAAAACGTCCCTTTCTCTATGCCAAACTCATTTCTGTGTACACTGCGTCCATAGACAATCTCCCGCGAACCGTCTGCTGTCAATTGCCTTTCCTTACCGTCCGCCAACCTCAACCACAAGTTTTGCTCATGCGAGTAAGCTGCAGTCTTTGAAGCAGCGTTCCATTCCAGCGTCCCATTCCGTCCCTGACTCCACACCACCGTCTTGGCCTTGAAGTCGTAAAGCATTCTTTTTCGAGGACCGTTTATGCAAATCAGAGGTTTATCAGCATACGGAAAAGAACTGTTAAGCAGGTTTACGCCTATCATATCTTCCCCGCCATCTTTCATATCGAGCAGTTCATCGAGCGACAAAAGCATCGTTTCCTTTCCCGATTTTCTGTCTATCAAATAGACACCGTCAACCTCCAACCTTATCGGTTTGTCTCCCCACCAAATGTAATACCGCCTCTCCGGCGTCATTTGGTGGTAGCGTTCTCCTCCGAAATTAAGGTCTTCAAGCGTGAAAGTCTTTAACTGTGCTGTCATGGACAATGCCGCCAACAATGCAATACAAAGTATATCAATTCTCTTCCTCACGTTTGCGAAAGAAGTTTTTACGGTTATTCTGCCGCTCTTCACGTGTATTTCCTCTCCTAAACGACTTGTCGCCTTTCCTGAAAGGACGCTCCTCACGGTTTCCGAACTCCTTGCTCTCTTTGCCGCCAAACGGCTTCCGTCCACGCTCTCCGAAGGATTTACGTTCCGTTTTCATACGTTCGCCACGCTGCCTCTCCAGCGATTTGAACTTAAACGACAAGATGTCAGCTTCCTCATTGTCTGCTATCTCATCCCGTTTCTTATCGTAATTGAACTTTTGCCACGTGCGTCGTTTCTCGGCCATTTTACGTTTCTCATCCTCGGTTTTCACGATTCCGCCCTCTTCCCTGAACGTCTTGAGTTTGCCGTCAAATATATTATACTTGCGGAACTCACATTCTAAAGAGCCATTGTACAGCGGTATCTTCAGACTTGGCTTCAGGCCAATCTGCTGGAAACACTCCTCACGGTACGACAGCACCCATGCCTCGCCCTCTTTCAATGCGTGTTTCAATCTCTCGCCTATCATTTTGTACGTCTCCATGAGGTTAGGCGTGGAGATACGCTCACCGTATGGCGGGTTGGTAACGATAATAGCTTTCCCGTCATGTCCTTTGAAGTCTTTGAAATCCTGTTGCTCTATCGTTATATCGGCAGACAATCCCGCGGCCTTTACATTCACCGTAGACATGTTCACAGCCTTGAAATCTATGTCGTAACCATAGATATGGTGCTCAAAATCACGCTCGTGACTGTCGTCATTGTAAATCTCATCAAACAGATCCGCATCAAAATCAGACCATTTTTCAAAAGCATATTCCTTGCGGAACACTCCCGGGGCGATATTGCGCGCTATGAGTGCCGCCTCTATAGGCAATGTGCCGCTGCCACACATAGGGTCAATAAAATCCGTCTCCCCGTGCCATCCGGTCATCAATATCATCCCGGCAGCCAGCACTTCGTTTAGCGGAGCCTCTACCGTCTCCTGACGATAACCGCGTCGGTGCAGTGACTCGCCACTGGAGTCAAGCGATACCGTGGCCCTATCCTCCGCTATATGTATATTCAATCTGACATCAGGATCGGCAACAGAGATATTCGGCCGCTTGCCGGTTTTCTCCCTAAACTGGTCCACTATGGCATCCTTCACCTTGTATGTAACAAACCGTGAGTTGCTGAAGTCATCGCTATACACCACAGAATCTACCGTAAATGTCTTTCCCTCGCCTATATATTCACTCCAGTCGATGTTTTTTATCTCTTCATACACCTTGTCCGCGGAGTTCGCGCGGAAATGCTTTATCGGCTTCAATATGCGTATTGCCGTTCTCAGGGCGAAGTTAGCGCGATACATTAAAGCCTTATCTCCGGTAAAAGACACCATACGTCTGCCCGTCTCCACATTGTTAGCTCCAAGTTCTATCAACTCCTGTGCCAATATATTCTCAAGCCCCATGAAGGTCTTGGCAACCATCTCAAATTCCATCTGCTGTGTCAAAAAATATTTTTATTAATTCGTTACTCGTTACTAAATACCGTATCCGTTTTCAAACCCCCTCATCTCCCTGAGGTTCTTGTATATCTTTGTGTCAGGCGCCACGTTGTCCGTCACCCACTTGTTGGCTCCTATCACAGAGCGATCGCCTATAGTTATACGGCCAAGAATGGTGGCATTGCTATAGACAATGACGTCATTGCCCAATATAGGATGGCGGGGAATACCCTTAATAGGGTTGCCCTCTTCGTCAAGCGGGAACGACAGCGCTCCAAGTGTAACGCCCTGATACAGTTTCACATTGTTACCAATGATGCATGTGGCCCCTATCACAACACCGGTGCCATGGTCTATGGTGAAATGATGGCCTATCTGTGCGGCGGGATGAATGTCAATGCCTGTCTCCGAATGTGCCATCTCGCTTATCATTCGCGGAATCAGAGGCACACCAAGAAGGTGTAGCTCATGCGCCAGTCGGTAATTGGTCAACGTTCGTATCACGGGATAACAACAGATTATCTCTCCAAAGCTCGTTGCGGCAGGGTCACCGTTATACGCTGCCTCAACATCTGTGGCAAGGATGCGACGCATCTCGGGCATACGACGCACTATCTCGGCCGTAATCTCCACTGCCTTGGTACGCACATCGCATACAGACGCCTCATCGCTTTTATCCATACTGAAACAGATACCCGCCATAACCTGCTTTTTCAGCAATCTCGAAAACCGTTCCAGCGCCACGCCAACATGGTATTTTATCGTATCCTGAGCAACCTTTGACTGTCCGAAATATCCCGGAAAAAGAATAGCCCTTGCCAAGCCGACGATCTCAGCAAGAGCAGTATTTGAGGGCAACGGCACATTGTCATGAACCTGATGAAACAGGCCGTCCAGACTCTCCGGTGATGAGAGTGCTTCAACCGCCGTGTTAATTGTGTCTGTTATGCTATTCATTATTGTCGTTTGCAAATTCGGGACAAAGTTAGCAAATATTGTTGAAACGGCAAATTTTTTTTACAATAATTATAAGTTAACGGCGACAGGCGAAAAAGACCGGCATTTGTTAACATATCCTAAACATTAAAGAAAAACGCCGCTTACGATTTAACATTTACATTTTCACGCTCCCACCTCTACCCAATCGTTTTGCAATCGCACTGCAATTACGCAACAATCGCACCGCGTTCACGATGTAATCGCATTAAGATTACACTGCAATCGCACTGCGTTTGTAAAACAAACAAATCGCCTTACATGGAACTCACTGAATATCATGGACTACCCCCATGCCGCAATTAATAACAGAAATAAAGACTGGCACAAAATTACTGCAAGTCAATGCCATTCGGACAGCAAAATAATATTTAACATTTTTAACCTTAATAAACACTCCTATATACATCTATTTTTGCCAATTGAAATATTTTTAGTAACTTTGCAACAAATATATAAACTAACAAAAGAAATGGACAACAGATATATGTTGCGTGGTGTTAGTGCGGCAAAAGAAGACGTACATAACGCTATCAAAAATATTGACAAAGGCATTTTCCCGCAGGCCTTCTGCAAAATCATACCGGACATATTGGGCAACGACCCGGAATATTGCAACATAATGCACGCTGACGGTGCCGGCACAAAGTCAAGCCTTGCTTACATGTACTGGAAAGAGACCGGAGACCTAAGCGTATGGAAAGGCATTGCGCAAGACGCGCTAATAATGAACACCGACGATCTGCTCTGTGTGGGAGCTGTTGACAACATACTTGTTTCAAGCACGATAGGCAGAAACAAAATGCTTGTACCGGGAGAGGTAATCTCCGCCATCATAAACGGCACTGACGAGTTGCTCAGCGAGATGCGCAACATGGGAATAGGCATATACGCTACCGGGGGCGAGACAGCTGATGTGGGTGACTTGACACGCACAATCATAGTGGACTCCACCGTCACATGCCGCATGAAACGCAGCGATGTGATAGACAACGCAAACATACGTCCGGGGGATGTAATTGTCGGTTTGGCAAGCTTCGGACAGGCTACATACGAGAAAGAATACAATGGCGGCATGGGCAGCAACGGACTGACATCGGCACGCCACGACGTATTCGCCAAATACTATGCCGAAAAATATCCAGAGAGCTACGACCATGCGGTACCTGACGACTTGGTATACTCCGGCAAATACCGTTTCGGGGACAGCGTTGAGGGCGCTCCGGTCAACGCCGGCAAGCTGGTATTGTCGCCAACACGAACATACGCTCCGGTAATCAAGAAGATACTGGACGAGCTGCGTCCTGAGATACACGGCATGGTACACTGCACCGGCGGAGCGCAAACAAAAGTATTGCACTTTGTGGGCGACAACTGTCGTGTGGTAAAAGACAACATGTTCCCTGTTCCCCCACTCTTCCGCATCATTCATGAGCAAAGCGGAACAGACTGGAAAGAAATGTATAAAGTGTTCAACATGGGACATCGCATGGAGATTTACGTGTCTCCGGAGCAAGCGGAGAAAGTAATTGCGATAAGTAAAGAGTTTAACATCGACGCTCAAATAGTGGGACACATTGAAGAAGGCAGCAAATCGCTCACCATCAAGAGCGAATATGGCACATTCAACTATCAATAACTCTACGCCTTCACTATAATTATATAATTAAGGTATAGCAATAAATGGCAGACAATAACAGTATACTGCAAAAACTGGACGGACTGGAAGCAAGGTACGATGAGGTGACAACCCTCATTACAGACCCCTCGGTCATAGCCGACCAACAGCGTTTTGTAAAACTGACAAGAGAATATAAAGATCTCGGCGACATAATGAAACTGCGCAAGCGCTATGTAGACTGTCTCGATTCAATAGCCGAAGCCAAAGACATATTGGCTAACGAGAGTGATCAGGAGATGAAAGAGATGGCGCGCGAGCAACTGGCCGAGAATGAGGCGGCACAGCCGGGACTGGAAGAAGAGATAAAGATTGCACTCGTGCCGAAAGACCCGGAGGACGCGAAGAACGTGGAAATGGAGATACGCGCGGGAACAGGAGGTGACGAGGCATGTCTCTTTGCCGGTGATTTATTTGCAATGTACAAACGTTTCTGCGAGTCAAAAGGATGGAACCTCAGTGTAACGGATGTCAGCGAAGGAGCGGTAGGAGGTTTCAAAGAAATTGACTTTGCGGTAAGCGGAGACGGGGTCTACGGAGTGCTGAAATACGAGTCAGGCGTACATCGTGTACAGCGTGTGCCGGTAACGGAGAGCAATGGCCGCATGCAGACATCTGCCGCAACCGTGGCCGTACTGCCGGAGGCGGAGACTTTTGACGTACAGATAAACGAAGGAGAGATAAAATGGGACACATTCCGTTCCAGTGGTGCCGGCGGACAGAACGTCAACAAAGTGGAATCGGGCGTAAGAGCACGTTATATGTGGAAGAACCCCAACACCGGAGAGACGGAAGAGATTCTTATTGAATGTACGGAAACACGTGACCAGCCAAAGAACAAGGAGCGCGCATTGGCACGTTTGCGCACATATATCTATGATAAAGAGCACCAAAAATATCTCGATGACATAGCAAGCCGTAGAAAGACTCTGGTGTCTACCGGTGACCGCTCGGCGAAAATACGTACATATAACTTCCCGCAAGGACGAGTAACAGACCACAGAATCGGCTTTACCACACACGATCTTCAAGGTTTCCTCGGAGGTGACATACAACAGATGATCGACGCTTTGACCGTAGCGGAGAATGCGGAGAGGATGAAAGAAGCAGAGCTTTAGGAGTTATGCATTCCTGTTTTTCATCCTATGTGTCTAAAAACAGGAATCAAACCGACAACCGGATAAGCAACTTCACGCAAAAGATGACGTTCCGGAAACAACATACAACGACCACGATATGGGAATAACGACATCCATAAGGAAGCAGGAAGACGAGGAAGACGAACGCACCGTAAGTGCCACGGAGTTCATAAACCGTCTGACCGACAGCCGTAGGACAACGCAACAACAAAAAGAAATACCAAATACGGAAATGCCAAAAGACAGGCATTGATGGAGCAAAAGAATACAATCTACATAACGATACTACAATGACGAGAGAAGAACTTGTAAAACAGATATTCCAAAAAAAGAGTTTCCTATGTGTAGGACTGGACGTAGACTTGAACAAACTGCCCAAACACCTGCTGGAGGAGGAAGACCCTATATTCGCGTTCAACAAACAAATAATAGATGCCACGGCACCATTTTGCGTGGCATACAAGCCTAACCTCGCCTTTTATGAGGCTTACGGCATAAAGGGACTGGCTGCATTTGAAAAGACTGTACACTACATTCAGAATAACTATCCGGAACAATTCATCATTGCTGACGCTAAACGCGGCGATATTGGCAACACATCCAAGATGTACGCGCAGACTTTCTTCGGCGAGTATAAGGTGGATGCGCTCACGGTAGCACCTTATATGGGCGAAGACAGCGTTGTACCGTTCCTGACATACGAGAGCGAGAAAAAGCCGTGGGTGATACTGTTGGCACTGACAAGCAACAAAGGCGCACTGGATTTTCAGCAGACAGCCGACGCTGATGGTGAGCGT
Source organism: uncultured Prevotella sp. (assembly GCA_964599665.1). Lineage (GTDB taxonomy): Bacteria > Bacteroidota > Bacteroidia > Bacteroidales > Bacteroidaceae > Prevotella. The sequence continues at coordinate 15,414 of CAZRGO010000009.1, read as the reverse complement.
TTGTTTGAGAAAGTAATAAATAAAAGCCGGCAATGGGGTACGCCTGACAATCTGATGTACGTAGTTGGCGCCACACGTGGCGAGATGTTCAAAGATATAAGGAAAGTGGCTCCTGAGCATTTCCTGCTTGTTCCGGGCGTAGGGGCACAGGGCGGCTCACTGCAGGACGTATGCCGCTATGGCATATTGAAGGACTGCGGCCTGCTCGTCAACTCCAGCCGCGGCATTATTTTCACTGACCAAACGGAACGTTTTGCAGAGGTTGCGGCCGAGAAAGCAATGGAACTGCAACAGCAGATGAAAGAAGAACTTGAAAAACTTTAATGTATAAAGTAAGACATGGAATTTTCAGCTCAACAAATAGCGGAACTGATCCAAGGGCGTATTGAAGGCGATGCAAACGCAGTCATAAACTCTTTCGCCAAGATTGAAGAGGGAAAGCCGGGGGCAATATCCTTTCTTTCAAACAAGAAATACACCAATTACATCTACGAGACACAGGCAAGCGTTGTGCTTGTGGACGAAGATCTCGTACTGGAGAAGCCCGTCAGCGCCACATTAATAAGAGTAAAGAGCGCATACGAGGCCGTAGCCAAACTGCTACAGCTGTACGACTCCATGAAACCCAAGAAGAAAGGTATAGACTCTCTGGCCTTTATCGCACCAACAGCAAAGATTGGTAAAGACTGCTATATAGGCCCGTTTGTGGCTATTGGCCCAAATGTCACGATTGGAGACGGCTGCGTCCTGCATCCGCACGTAACGATTGGGGAATGCGCCACTATAGGCAATAACACAGAAATATACAGCAATGCGGTAGTGTACCATCACTGTCGGGTGGGTAATAACTGCATACTGCACGCCGGAAGTGTAGTAGGTGCCGACGGTTTCGGTTTTGCTCCTACCGAGGACGGTTATAACAAAATACCACAGATAGGTATCGTTACAATAGAAGACAATGTGGAAATAGGGGCAAATACCTGCATAGACCGCTCTACAATGGGAAGCACCTATATTAGAAAAGGTGTAAAACTGGACAACCTTGTGCAGATAGCACACAACACAGACATAGGCGCTAACACCGTTATGTCGGCACAAGTGGGAGTGGCAGGAAGCGCGAAAATCGGCGAGTGGTGTATGTTTGGCGGACAGGTGGGCATTGCAGGACATATCACTATAGGCGACAAAGTGTCACTCGGAGCACAGTCGGGTGTGCCGGGAAGCCTTAAAAGCAATCAGGAACTGATAGGCACCCCACCGACTACCATGACAAATTATTTCCGTTCGCAGGCCGTTGTAAAGAAGTTACCGGACATGTACCGGCAATTAAACGACATGCAAAAGAAAATAAAAGAACTACAACAGAAGATAGAAGAATTGGGCGGCAAAGCCTGAGACATCTTATTCTCACCAATATACTTTAGCATTTAAGTAAGTGACGGGGAGTGATGGATATTTTCTCATAGCTTACTACGTTTAATTTTTGTTACCACTTATGACAAAGCAAAATACTATAAAGGGTAGTTTCTCACTGTGTGGCAAGGGATTGCACACAGGTTTGAACCTTACAGTGACATTTAATCCCGCAGCAGAGAACACAGGGTACAAAATACAGCGCATTGATCTTGAGGGTATGCCGATTATTGATGCCGTGGCGGAACATGTGGTTGACACCCAAAGAGGAACGGTTTTGGGTAAAGGAGACATAAAGGTGAGCACCGTGGAGCATGCGCTTGCAGCTCTGTATGCTCTCGGTATCGACAACTGTTTGATACAGGTCAACGGGCCGGAATTCCCTATTCTCGACGGTAGCGCACTGAAATATGTGGAGAAGATACAGGAAGTAGGAATACAGGAACAAACCGCTCCCAAAGACTATTATATCATACGCAAGAAGATAGAGGTAAAAGACGAGAACACAGGATCTGTCATTACAATCTTACCGGATGAGGACTTCTCCATAACGGCAATGTGCTCCTTTGAATCCAAGTTCATAAACTCACAGTTTGCCACCATAGACAACGTGGACAAGTTTCCGACCGAGATTGCATCGGCACGCACATTCGTGTTTGTACGCGATTTGGTACCGTTGCTAAAAGCGGGACTTATAAAAGGAGGAGACCTTGACAATGCTATTGTCATATATGAATATGAGCAGAAACAGGAAGACATAGACAGACTGTGCGATTACCTGCAGGTACCGAAAATGGACGCGACAAGACTAGGATACATACAGCATAAGCCGCTGACATGGGAGAACGAGTGTACACGCCATAAACTGCTTGACATCATAGGCGACATGGCTCTAATAGGAAAGCCGTTGAAAGGACGTATAATCGCGACAAGACCCGGACACACTATAAACAATAAGTTTGCACGTCTAATGCGCACTGAGATACGAAAGCATGAGATACAGGCTCCTGTTTATGATCCAAACATGGCACCGGTTCTTGACGTAAACCGTATAAGGCAACTCCTTCCACACCGCTATCCCATGCAACTTGTCGACAAGGTGATAAACATCAGCGGCACAACCATAGTGGGTATCAAAAACGTTACATCCAATGAGTTGTTCTTCCAAGGTCACTTTCCACAGGAACCGGTCATGCCGGGAGTGCTTATGATAGAGGCAATGTCGCAATGTGGTGCCCTTCTGATACTTAACACCATTGAGGATCCGGAGAATTGGACAAGCTATTTCCTGAAAATCGACAACGTAAAATATCGCAAAAAGGTTGTGCCGGGAGACACACTGATATTCAAGGTTGAGTTGCTTGCGCCGGTACGGCACGGTATATCCACCATGCAGGGGTATATATTCGTAGGTGACCAACTTGTTGCGGAAGCTACTTTCACCGGTCAGATGACAAGAAACAAATAAGAAAGAAACGCATTTACGGTATGTTGAACATCTAATCCGAATGATACGGATATGTCCGACATACCGAAACGCTATAATATAACAACCAACAAGAAATTAAAACGCGACAACCAAATAATGGCAAACACTATCAGTCCGCTCGCTTTTGTACACCCGGATGCCCAATTGGGTGACGGCAACATAATAGGACCATTCTGCTATATCGCAGCAGACGTGATTATAGGCGATAACAATATCATGCAGAACAGCGTGACATTAAATCAGGGAACACGCTTGGGCTCAGACAACGAGATATTCCCCGGAGCCAGTATCAGCACCAAACCGCAAGACTTAAAATATCATGGTGAGATAACAACTTGTGTCATTGGTAACAAGAACTCAATACGTGAGAACGTTACTATCAGCCGTGGCACAGCATCAAAAGGTACTACCGTTGTCGGCAACAACAATCTTTTGATGGAGAATATGCACATAGCGCACGACTGCATAATAGGCAGTCACTGCATAATAGGAAACTCAACCAAATTCGCGGGCGAAGTGGTGGTAGATGATTACGCTATCATTTCAGGAGCCGTACTTGTGCACCAGTTCGTACACATAGGCGGTTATGTGATGGTACAAGGAGGCAGTCGCACATCGCAGGACATCCCTCCATACATCATAGCCGGCAAAGAACCTATCCGATTCGCCGGCCTCAACCTGGTCGGATTAAGACGACGCGGTTTCTGCAGTGAGACGATTCTCGCCATACGGGAGGCCTACAACACTATATACTCAAAGGGAGTGCTGAAAGAAGGTATTGAAGAGGTAAAGCAGTCAATGGACATTACGCCTGAGATTGCATACGTTCTCAATTTCATAGAAAACGCGCAGAGAGGAATAATAAGGTAAAAGGAGGACAGATAAGTCCGCTCAACAAGCCCCCTATGCCCCAAAAACAGACTATCATAGTAATAACAGGCCCTACTGGTGTAGGCAAGACTGAACTCTGTCTCAAGCTCGCTGAGCATTACGGCGTGGATATAATCAACGCCGACTCCAGACAAATCTTTGCAGAAATACCGACAGGAACTGCCGCTCCCACCGCAGAACAACAACGGAGGGTGCGGCATTATTGTGTCGCAACACACCATATAGGGGACTACTATTCTGCCTCAATGTATGAGCAGGATGTGCTACAACTACTTAAAAACAAACCTTTTTCGGAGCGTAAAGGTATAGCGGCCATACTGTCGGGAGGCTCTATGATGTATATTGACGCGGTGTGTAACGGCATAGATGACATACCAACTGTAGACGACACGACACGCCTATGGATGAAAAAAAGACTGGAGACAGAAGGCCTGCAGGTTTTACTCGAAGAATTGCAACGCCTTGATCCGGAACATTGGGCAATAGTGGACCACAACAATCCGAGACGGGTGGTACACGCTTTGGAAATATGTCATGTCAGCGGAAAGACATACACATCATTCCGCAAAGGAGACAAAAAGCCAAGACCCTTTAACATTATCAAAATAGGGCTGACCAGAGAACGCGAAGAACTCTATCAAAGAATAAACCAAAGGGTGCTGGATATGGTTGAGAACGGACTGATAGAGGAAGCCCGTCGCATGCTGCCATATCGCCATGAGAATGCTTTGAACACCGTAGGATACAAAGAGTTGTTCAAATTCTTTGACGGAGATATACCATTGGAAGAAGCCATAAGGCAGATACAAAGCAACACCCGGCAATACGCCCGCAAGCAACTGACATGGTACAAGAAAGACTCTGACATAACATGGTTCAGCCCTGAGGATATAGAAAGGATAACAAAACACATCGACAATATAAAAAACACGATATGACTATGAAGAAACTCAAAACGATAATAATAATGTTTTGCGACAAATGCAAAGCATTATGGCAATGGTACAAGGGATGTTTTGCCGGCAGACCATGGTATATCAAAACCATAAATTCCGTTATCTCGCTTATAATATTTTTCATTTTATACCTTGGTGCGGTAGACATCAACCTCTTTTGGCTCTTCGGCAAATCGCCTGGGTGGTCTGAAATCAGCGAGCACAAGACCAGTCAGGCATCAGAACTATGGTCGGCCGACAGCGTATTGCTTGGAAAATACTTTAACGAAAACCGTACACCGGTAAAGTATGAGGATGTCAATCCAATGTTTTGGCGTGCCCTGATCGACACGGAAGACGAGCGTTTCTATGACCATTTGGGCATAGATCCGATGGGACTTCTCGGCGCTGCCAAAGATGCCGCAACGGGACGCGGCGGACGCGGCGCCTCTACAATTACCCAACAGTTAGCCAAAAACATGTTCAGGGTAAGGACACAATACAGCACCGGCATCATAGGCAGGATACCGGGAGTGAAGATTTTGGTTATGAAGACAAAAGAATGGATTACCGCTTTGAAACTGGAAATCTATTTTGCATATACCAAAGGCCGCAAAGAAGGAAAGAACGAGATCCTTGCCCAATATGCCAACACAGTGGACTTTGGTAACAATGCCTTTGGTATAAAGACCGCAGCCAAGACATATTTCAATACGACTCCGAAACAACTGACAGCCGAACAGGCGGCAGTCTTGGTGGGAATGCTAAAGGCCACAACATATTACAACCCCATTTCACATCCGGGAAACTCATTGAAACGACGCAACGTGGTGCTGGACAATATGCGTCTGCACGGTGATCTGACCACAGCACAGTACGATTCGCTGAAGAATATAGGCATAGACGTATCGGAGTTCAAGGTTGAAGACAACTACGACGGACAGGCAAAATATTTCCGTGAGGCCGTAGCCAAATACATAAAGAAACTCTGTAACGAAAATGAAGCGCTGCAAGACCTTGACCTTTACAACGATGGTCTGAAGATATACACTACCCTTGACACCCGCCTTCAGAAATATGCAGAAGAGGCTGCGCGCAAGCAAATGCAGATAGTACAGCGCAATTTCAACTCACATTGGCGCGGACAGCAACCGTGGCAGGATGAGAAACATCAGGTAATAGCCAACTTTATCGAAGATATAGCAAAGCAACTGCCTGTTTATAAACAGCTCACGGCACGTTTTCCCGACAGTCCTGACTCCGTGGACTATTACCTGAACAAGCCCCATGCCGTGAAAGTCTTTGACTACGAGCATGGTGAAGTGGAGAAAGAAATGTCCACAATGGACTCCATACGTTATATGGTAAGCTTCATGCACTGCTCCTTTATTGCCGTAGAACCACAGACAGGGTACGTCAAAGCATGGGTAGGCGACATAGATTTCGACCATTGGAAGTATGATAAGGTTACGGCACAACGGCAACCCGGTTCCACTTTCAAACTATTCGTATACACTGAAGCTATAGAGCAGGGACTGACACCATGCGACAAACGTCGTGATGAATATTTCTCTATGCAAGTATGGGACGCCAAGAAGAAAGAAGAAGTAACATGGGCTCCCACCAATGCCAACGGTTATTTCACAGGTGACTCCATGCCATTAAAAGCCGCATTTGCACAGAGTATCAATTCCGTAGCGGTGCGTTTGGGACAAGAAATGGGCATTAAGAACATCATTGAGACGGCTCATAAAATGGGTATCAAGAGTAATCTCGACGACGCTCCGGCACTGGCCTTAGGCGCCAGCGATGTCAATCTGCTCGAACTGGCTAACGCTTACTGCACTATAGCTAACGGCGGTAAGGCGCACGATGAGGCTATAATGGTTACAAAAATTGTAGACCGCAACGGCAAAGAAATTTATACCGCTCCAACAGAAGAGAAACAAGCCATCAGTGTAAGGACGGCGTACCTCATGCAACAGATGCTGCTCGGCGGACTAAGAGAACGCGGTGGCACGTCACAAAGCCTGTGGGGATATATCGGGGCATACAATGATACAGACTTTGGCGGCAAGACCGGTACGTCAAACAACCACTCCGACGCATGGTTCATGGGCGTTTCACCCAACCTTGTTGTTGGGGCATGGGTCGGAGGTGAGTACCGTAGCATCCACTTCCGCACGGGAGCACTCGGCCAAGGCTCACGAACAGCATTGCCAATCTGTGGATATTTCCTGCAATCGGTATTTGCCGATCCTGCTTTCAAGCACTATCACGGTAAGTTTAAGAAACCCGAAGATGCAGATATAGACCGCTCCATGACAGAATGCACATACTATGGCAGCGAGAAGAACGACACCATTGACGCTGACTCGCTTGACACCTATTACGAGATCATACTCGATGAGAACGGTAACCCGATAGAACGCGAACCGGCAATGCCTAACGAAAACAATGCGACCGAACCGAATCAACATACAACAGAAAAGGAAATCAACTTTAATGAACTGTAAAAAAACATATCGACCGCCATACGATACTGCGACAATCCACAAAGGATTGCAGCACATCACCGTTGCTATCATCCTGCTACTCGCAATACCCTTCACGGTCAGCGCACAACCCCAATACGCAAAACGACAATTTCGTGGAGCATGGATACAGTGTGTAAACGGACAGTTTACCGGCATGGGCACTATAAAAATGCAGCAGACACTGACACAACAGCTTGACGAGCTGCAACGAGACGGCGTCAACGCCATTATATTTCAGGTGCGTCCGGAGTGTGACGCACTGTATCAAAGCACGCTGGAGCCATGGAGTCGTTTTCTAACCGGACAGCAAGGACAGCCCCCATCACCGTATTGGGATCCTCTGCAATGGATGATAACAGAATGTCACAAACGTGGCATGGAATTGCACGCATGGATAAATCCCTTCCGGGCCAAGACAAAAACGACACAGATTCTCGCCCCGTCACACATAGCGGCAAGACGTCCGGATATGTGTTTCGCATACGACGGGTTGTACATTCTGAACCCGGCAAAGGCGGAAAACAGAGAATGGATATGCCGGGTAACAGCCGACATACTGCGCCGGTACGATGTGGACGGACTGCATATAGATGACTATTTCTACCCATATCCGGCTCCGGGACAAAGCATACCGGATGCAACAGACTTCAATGCAACATGCAACAATTTTCGCTCTATAGCTGATTGGCGCAGAAATAACGTCAACCTCTTCATAGAACAGTTACACGATACCATACGCAATGTCAAGCCATGGGTAAAATTCGGTGTCTCTCCGTTTGGTATATACCGTAACAAAAGGAACGCACCGGAGATAGGTTCAGATACCAACGGCCTGCAAAACTATGACGATCTCTATGCCGACATACTGTTATGGATAAACAATGGCTGGATAGACTATTGCGTACCACAGATTTATTGGGAAATAGGCAATAAGGCAGCAGACTACAACACACTGATAAACTGGTGGAGCAAGAACGCAGCCAAGCGTCCTTTGTTCATTGGCGAAGACATAGAACGAACGGTAAAGCATAAGGATCCCGCCAATCCGCTGAAGAACCAGATGGAGGCTAAATACCGTCTGCACGAGACTTTGCCCAACATCTCAGGTACGGTCTTGTGGTATGCCAAAGCCGCCGTGGACAACATAGGCGGGTACGGAACCCAGCTTAGAAACAATTATTGGCGCTACCCTGCCCTACAGCCACTCATGCCGTTCATCGACGGCAAAGCTCCAAAGAAGCCGAAGAAACTGACTCCGGTATGGACACAAGACGGTTATATGCTCTTTTGGCAAGCCCCGAAAGCAAAGACATGGCAGGACGAGGCTACAAAATACGTAATATACCGATTCGCAAACTACGAGAAGATTGACATAACATCCCCCGCTCATATTGTTGCCATAACAAACAATACATGGCTGTCACTGCCATACACTGACGGCACAGCCACATACACGTATGTAGTGACAGCTCTCGACAGACTAAGCAACGAAAGTAAAATAACAAAAAAGAAAATAAAGTTATAAAACAAAAGCAAACATCACCGCTTTTGAAGCGTCAATACAATAAATTGGCATAATATTCGTTATCAAAAAGAGGTATTTCGGTTATATCGGACATATAATAATAGAACGATAAAGCCACACAAAAGAAGAAGATTGCAGGTACAGATATAAAAAACTTACATAATGAGACAGCTTAAGATTCAAAAGAGTATTACAAACCGTAGTAGTGAAGCACTGGACAAATACCTTGTAGAGATAGGCCGTGCTCCACTGATTACCATTGATGAAGAAATCGAACTGGCCCAGGCTATCAAAAAAGGCGGACCGGCAGGTGAGCGTGCCAAAGACAAACTGGTTACGGCAAACCTTCGTTTCGTTGTCTCGGTAGCAAAGCAATACCAACATCAGGGTCTGTCTCTGACAGACCTTATAGACGAGGGTAACATCGGTTTGATCAAAGCAGCCCAGAAGTTTGACGAGACACGCGGTTTCAAATTCATCTCATACGCCGTATGGTGGATAAGGCAAAGCATTCTGCAGGCTATAGCAGAGCAAAGCCGTATCGTACGACTGCCACTGAATCAGGTTGGCTCACTAAACAAGATCAATCATGAGATAAACCGCTTTGAGCAAGAAAACCAACGCCACCCAAGCGTAGGCGAACTGTCAGAAGCGACAAATCTTGACGAGGAAAAGATCGGACAGAGCCTGATGGCCGACGGACACCACGTGTCAATAGACGCCCCTTTCCAAGACGGTGAGGAGAATTGTATGCTTGATGTTATGGCCAGTGGCGATGACTCTCGCACAGACCGCTCTGTAGATCATGAGTCAATGGCACAGGAACTGAATGCCGTGCTAAGCCGAGTGCTGAAAGAAAGAGAGATAACCATCATAAGAGAGTGTTTCGGTATCGGATGCCACGAAAAAGGATTGGAAGAGATAGGAGACGAACTCGGACTGACAAGAGAGCGCGTTCGTCAGATCAGAGAGAAATCAATTACCAAGCTGCGCGAAAGCGGCAACGCCAAGATACTTATCAAATACCTTGGATAAAAGACCTCATAACATCCCGGACATAACCCATTCTAAACAGCAAGACATGAATCATCTCGTAATAATGGCAGGCGGTGTAGGCAGTCGTTTCTGGCCTATGAGCACCGCAGACAATCCCAAACAGTTTATAGACGTACTGGGAGTCGGACGCTCACTGATGCAACTTACATACGATCGTTTCAAAGGAATATGCGAACCGGAGAACGTATGGGTGGTAACAAGTGCAGACTACGTAGAGAAAGTGAAACATCAACTGCCCGAAATACCCGCATGCAACATACTAAGCGAACCATGTCGCAGAAATACCGCTCCATGCATAGCATACGTCAGCTATCGGATTAAGGCAAAAGACCCTAAAGCCTGCATGGTGGTAACGCCAAGTGACCATATAGTAATGAACATAGCAGAGTTTCAACGGGTAATAAGCGGAACGTTACAGTTCGCAAACGAGACGGACGCAATCGTTACACTCGGAATGAAACCAACACGCCCGGAGACGGGCTACGGCTACATACAGGCCAACATGGCGGAACGAAGCATGAGAAACAAGGAACTGTTTCAGGTAGAGTTTTTCCGCGAAAAGCCATCATTAGAGACAGCCCAGGAGTACATAAAGCACAACAACTATTTCTGGAACGCAGGCATATTCGTATGGAATGTCAGCACTATCATCAATGCTTTCAGGATGTACCAGCCCGGTATCAGCCGGATATTCGAAGCCATGACCGACATCTTTGGCACAGAACGGGAACAAGAGGCTATAAACAAGCACTATGGCGAATGCGAAAACATATCGGTTGACTACGCCATAATGGAGAAAGCGGAAGAAATATTTGTCTATCCCGCAGACTTCGGGTGGAGCGACCTCGGCACATGGGGTTCACTGCATACGTTAGCAACAAAAGACGCCAACGGCAACGGCTTAATAAGCCAAAACGTAAAGACATTTGAAACAACCAATTGTATCATTAACGTGGAAGGCAACAAGCAGGTAGTGGTACAAGGTCTGGACGGATACATAGTCGCGCAACGCGACGGCAGGTTGCTGATCTGCAAACTATCCGAGGAACAACGCATCAAAGAATTCTCCGCAGGATAGGAAGAATACACAATAAACAACCGGACATAACAATCAAAATGTAATCGGCTTAATGATTAGAATCTAATCATTAAGCCGATTGTCTTATACCCTTACACGTCTCTAAAGAACGCAAATTCGATATAAAATTGCAAAACAAATAGTGCGATCTTATCTGTATGTCTCTTACATCACGCACCCTGAGATGGTGTAATATCCATTCATAGGGGCTCAACCCTATTAATAATATACGGATATAACCGGCAAGACGGATTGAGTCTGTGCACCCTGCAGAGTGATATTATATCTACACTTAACGTTAGTTCGATATAAAAACGCAATACAAACTGCTTGATTACATTCATATTTCCTTTGGGAGGCGCACCTTGTTATCAAACCCACACACCCTGTTAATCAAGCCCTCGCACCCTGAAGGGGTGCAATAACCAAGCCCGGGGTGGAACCCTGGGAAACATACGCCCCAATCCCTCAAATGGTATTTCGCCCTGTAGGGGCGGGACAACGGCCATATACATATAACGTCTTACATATCAACGAAATACATATACAATTACTGTCCCGCCCCTACAGGGCGAAATACTAAAATCGGCGCAAACATCCCTTATCCCCGGGGTTTCACCCCGGGCTTGGATATGGCACCCATACAGGGTGCTTCTATTGATGAAATACAATATTCACGTTCCATTACATCGAACTGACGTTACACTTATTATCGTCTCCTTATACCGAACTGACGTTAAAGACAATGAAAATCAGTCCGATACACAGCATCTATACCCCCAACGTTATACATATAGCAGTAATTGTGCCTTGATTGCGATATAATATCAATGCAATTACATCGCAATTTGGGCACAATTACACTGTAATCTGGGCACGATTGCAAAACGAATTGAAAAAGTCGCGCTATTTCATCATCACTTTCCTGCCGTTAACGATGTTAAGACCTCTTACAGGCGTGCGGAGTCTGCGGCCATTCATATCATAATAAATCCTGTCCGCATCCTTGTCACCGTCATCCACGTCCGCAACTCCGGTCGGAGCGACATCCTTTCTTGTCGGTGCCATACCCAGTTCTGTTGGATCTATACCTATTATATTTCCAAAATCTTTCCATACATCCGCTGTACGATAGGCATCCAACGCCTCCTGTGGCACATAGAGCGTAGCATTACGATATACGGCATTCTCAAAACAAGACATACCACCAACAGCCGGCGGCGTCATACTCAAAGAGTAAACGCTTGTCAGTTTTGGACAATATCTGAACGCATAGTCTCCAATAAACGTCACCGCCTCAGGTATTGTCACAGATGTCATGTCCCAGCAATAATAGAAAGCATAGTCACCTATTGACGTTACAGAAGCGGGGATTGCCACAGATGCCAGATCCCAACAGTAATAGAAAGCGTAGTCTCCAATGGCTGTTACGGAATTGGGGATAATTACCGAAGCCAGTCGGTTGCAGCCTTTGAAAGTGCAATCTCCGATAGACGTTACAGAAGATGGTATCATAACATCAGTAATTTCTTCTCCATTCAACTTAAGTTTGATGATTCTTGCATCATACGTTGGATGTGAATGGATATTGCCAAAACTGATATTACACCATGCCGCAATGTCATGGATATTTATCTCTGACACTCTGTTGCAACCCTTGAATGCATCATCTCTTATAGCTGTCACCGAATTGGGAATGTCTATTGAGGTCAGGCCACCGCAATTTATAAATGCGTACTTACCGATACTTTTTACAGAAGAAGGAATTACAAGTTCCCTGACTTTCTCGCCATTCAGTGTGAGCCCCTTTGCATAATAAGCAGGATTTGCTGTAGCACTGCCAAAACCAACATTACACCATGCCGCAATATCATGAATGTTTACATCCGCCAAACCACTACAACCTTCAAAGGCACCACTGCCGATTGCTGTCACGGAAGAAGGAAGCGTTATCTCTGTAAGGCCAAGACAACCATTGAAGGCTTTATCTCCGACAGACGTCACGGAAGATGGGATGGTTACAGAGGGAAGGCCGCTGCAACCATCGAAGGCGGAGTTGCCTATAGCAGTCACAGAGGAAGGGATCTCTATTGAAGCCAAGCCGCCACAGCCAACGAAAGCACTCTCCCCTATTGCCGTCACGGAATACTCCGCCCGTTGGTACAGGACATTGGCAGGGATAACCACAGTGCCGGAAACACCTGGATTTACAGCTACCTCACACTTCTTGGCGTCTGCATCGGTTATGCGATAGTACAGCGTCGTGCCGGAATGGGTGTAAATGAATACAGGGTCATCGCTGTCAAGGACAAGATTGATGTTACTGAACGATCTCCAAGACTCTGCACTCTTATATGCTTCTAAAGCGTCACCGGGGACATAAAGCGTGGCGTTATGAGTAGTAACGTCGGAGAAGCCGTCGGACGCGAGTGCAGGAGGGGTCGGATTCAAGGAATAGACGGACTCAAGACCATCGCAGCCAACAAAGGCACCACTGCCGATTGCTGTCACGGAAGAAGGAAGCGTTATCTCTGTAAGGCCAAGACAACCATTGAAGGCTTTATCTCCGACAGACGTCACGGAAGATGGGATGGTTACAGAGGGAAGGCCGCTGCAACCATCGAAGGCGGAGTTGCCTATAGCAGTCACAGAGGAAGGGATCTCTATTGAAGCCAAGCCGCCACAGCCAACGAAAGCACTCTCCCCTATTGCCGTCACGGAATACTCCGCCCGTTGGTACAGGACATTGGCAGGGATAACCACAGTGCCGGAAACACCTGGATTTACAGCTACCTCACACTTCTTGGCGTCTGCATCGGTTATGCGATAGTACAGCGTCGTGCCGGAATGGGTGTAAATGAATACAGGGTCATCGCTGTCAAGGACAAGATTGATGTTACTGAACGATCTCCAAGACTCTGCACTCTTATATGCTTCTAAAGCGTCACCGGGGACATAAAGCGTGGCGTTATGAGTAGTAACGTCGGAGAAGCCGTCGGACGCGAGTGCAGGAGGGGTCGGATTCAAGGAATAGACGGACTCAAGACCATCGCAGCCAACAAAGGCACCACTGCCGATTGCTGTCACGGAAGAAGGAAGCGTTATCTCTGTAAGGCCAAGACAACCATTGAAGGCTTTATCTCCGACAGACGTCACGGAAGATGGGATGGTTACAGAGGGAAGGCCGCTGCAACCATCGAAGGCGGAGTTGCCTATAGCAGTCACAGAGGAAGGGATCTCTATTGAAGCCAAGCCGCCACAGCCAACGAAAGCACTCTCCCCTATTGCCGTCACGGAATACTCCGCCCGTTGGTACAGGACATTGGCAGGGATAACCACAGTGCCGGAAACACCTGGATTTACAGCTACCTCACACTTCTTGGCGTCTGCATCGGTTATGCGATAGTACAGCGTCGTGCCGGAATGGGTGTAAATGAATACAGGGTCATCGCTGTCAAGGACAAGATTGATGTTACTGAACGATCTCCAAGACTCTGCACTCTTATATGCTTCTAAAGCGTCACCGGGGACATAAAGCGTGGCGTTATGAGTAGTAACGTCGGAGAAGCCGTCGGACGCGAGTGCAGGAGGGGTCGGATTCAAGGAATAGACGGACTCAAGACCATCGCAGCCAACAAAGGCACCACTGCCGATTGCTGTCACGGAAGAAGGAAGCGTTACCTCTGTAAGGCCACCACAACCATTGAAGGCCATATCTCCGACAGACATCACGGAGGATGGGATGGCTATTGAAGTCAGGCCGCTGCAACCATCGAAGGCGGAGTTGCCTATAGCAGTTACAGAGGAAGGGATTGTTACCTCTGTCAAGCCGCCACAGCCAACGAAAGCATTATCACCTATTGCTGTCACGGAATACTCCGCCCGTTGGTACAGGACATTGGCAGGGATAACCACAGTGCCGGAAACACCTGGATTTACAGCTACCTCACACTTCTTGGCGTCTGCATCGGTTATGCGATAGTACAGCGTCGTGCCGGAATGGGTGTAAATGAATACAGGGTCATCGCTGTCAAGGACAAGATTGATGTTACTGAACGATCTCCAAGACTCTGCACTCTTATATGCTTCTAAAGCGTCACCGGGGACATAAAGCGTGGCGTTATGAGTAGTAACGTCGGAGAAGCCGTCGGACGCGAGTGCAGGAGGGGTCGGATTCAAGGAATAGACGGACTCAAGACCATCGCAGCCAACAAAGGCACCACTGCCGATTGCTGTCACGGAAGAAGGAAGCGTTACCTCTGTAAGGCCACCACAACCATTGAAGACATCATGCTCTATAGACGTTACGGAAGAGGGAATGTTAACAGAGGTCAGACCACTGCAACCAGAGAAGGCACCACTCCCTATAGACGTTACGGAAGAGGAAATCGTTACCTCTGTCAGGCCACGGCAACCAGAGAAGGCACCACTCCCTATAGACGTCACGGAGGATGGGATGGTTACAGAGGTCAGGCCACAGCAATTATAGA
>CAZRGO010000008.1:0-136956 GCA_964599665.1 uncultured Prevotella sp. | reverse complement strand
AAGCCTCATTTTTCTTTATTTTTTTTAAAATTTTTTAAAAAGAAAAAAAGAAAAAAAAAAAAAAAATTAAAAAAAAAAAAAAAAAAAAAAAAAAATTGCGAGAAAATTTTATTTTCAATGGCAATTTATTATATATCGACCAATTTTATCGGTCATTTCATTTAACTTTTTGTCTGTCAATACGCACTTATGGCATTAATAGACAATGTCCTATTCGCTCTCCTATTGGTTCATGTTTTGCAACAACCGGTAGTCAAAATACGTCTTGTTTTAATTTAATTATCGATAATTTCCCAATGACCGCCTTTTCTGGAACCTATATGTTTGATGAGAGAGGACATTTTCTGTATTTCTCTCTCAATTGTGCTTATAGAAACATTCAATGCTGAGGACATTTCCATCATGCTTATAGCGGGATTGGATTTTATTAAATTCATAATTGCTTGTTGTCTTTGAAGAATATTTTTACCTTCATTTATACCCTCACTTATACCCTCACTTATACCCTCACTTATACCCTCATTGACAGGGATATCATTATTTTCTGCCTTTCTTTGAATAGCTGATTTTAACGGGAATGAGACGGTTGCGATGGTGCGGTCGCTCTCTATGGTTGGGAGGCCTTGACAGGAACACTCCCAACCATAGAGCTTGTTCATTCCATATCCGGTGTTCTTGGCAATGCCTACGAAACTGAATATGAGTCTGTTTTTATCAATTCTTTTTAATGAAAATCAGTCTGTATGATGATGTTCTACTGCCGTATTACCGCTATGCGATTCACACTCTCGCCGGCTTTTCTATCCGCCTCACGCGGCAGATAGATTGGGGCGTCGGGTTGCAGGGGCAGTATTCGCAGCTCCAGTTCCGTGACATCTTCGGGCAGACGCCACAGACCGTAGAGGAACGGACGGCCGTAGTAGAAGTTGTCGGCAATGAGTTTGCCGTTGGCATAGAGACGCGCGCAGTCGCCTTGATAGTCTATTGTCAGCATGTGTGAGGCGTTTTTTACTGACTGTGACGGTAAGGTTATGTTATACACGGCGGCCTGCTGCCAGTCTTCTTCTGTCGGTGCCTCGGCCACTTTCGCCTTGCCTTTTACGATGGTGCGCAGTGTTCCCGCTTCCTTTACCTTGCGGTAGTCGGCCGTTATGGTTCCGGTCGTGCACGGCTGTTCATTGATAAACAGGTGCTCTGCCTCCTGTTGCGTCAGCAGGTATATGTTTTCGCATACGGGTTTCGCTGTTCCCTGTGGCTTGACGTTCTTCAGTGTCTTACCGTTTCGCATGGCTATGGTAACGGGAATGCCCTTCACCTGCATCAGATATACCTTGCCGTCGCGTCTTGCCACGGGCTGTGCGGTGGCGTAACGCATGCCGTCGGTGTTGACAGGGAATATAGCCATGCAGCCGGCCGGTATCGTAAGTTTCGGCAATGTGACGCCTGCTGCTGACAGATGCACGTTTTTCTTGGCCGAAAGGTTCTGTAAACGCTCGTAGTTGTTGATGAATATGAATGCGCTGTCGCCATTGGAGCGGATTGAATAGCGCAGTTCCGTGTCCTGCCCCTTCTTCAAATCTTGCGGAGCGGGGAATGTTGCTTCCATCGGAGCCAGTGTCTCGGCCCAGTCGTGCATGAACAAATGCAGCGGGCGCAGCATGTAATATTGCGGATATGTCTGCCCGAACTCGCCCAACGGAGCCTGAAAGTCATAGGTTTTCACGGGCAGATCGTTGTTGGCCGTACCCAGTGTGCGCTGGTTTTCGTTCAGTGTCGTGATGCCTTCGGGGTTTGTTCCGCCGTGATACATGTAATATCCCAACAGGTTTGAGCCTGAACCCAGTTTCACTATGGCCATTGAGTAGCTGTCTTCAGGGTATATGTACGGCCGGCGGTGATAGGCTGTGGCCATGCCGCCGCCCAGTTCGCATGTGAAGTAGGGATATTCCTGGTCGCCTTGCGTCATTGTCTCTTTCTGTTTGCCGAGAATGTCGGTGCCTATGGCCGTGGATGAGCGGAAGCCTTTGAAATTAAAGGCCTTGTAATAGTTGCCGCATGTCTCTGTGGTCTCTTTGTCCCAGAAGCCGTCGGCATAGTCGCCGTACAGCGGAATCATCTCGCCGAAGGGGACAGGCTTTGACAGTTCCGGCCATCCGGTGCGGGTATAGAACGGCAAGTCAAAGCCGATGTTGAGGGCTATTCTCTTCAACGCCATCAGATAGTCGCCTGAACCGCGGTACTCGTTGTCGAATTGGCATGCCATGATAGGGCCGCCGTCCTTCCATTGCAGGCATATTATCTGCGAGAATATCTGCCTGTACAGTTTGTCAACATACCCGAGAAACGCCTTGTCTGTTGAGCGTAGCTTGCAGCCCTTGGCAAATACCCAGTCCGGTATGCCTCCGTTTCGCACCTCGCCGTGGCAGAACGGCCCTATGCGCAGCACCACAGGCATATCCTGTTGCTTGCATATCTCGATGAAACGGCGCAGGTCTCGCTGCCCGTCCCAGCGGAATATGCCCTCCTGCTCTTCCACGTGGTTCCAGAATACGTATGTGGCTATGACGGTAACGCCCCCTTCCTTTATCTTGCGCACCTCGTCTTCCCACTCGTCGGCAGGAATGCGTGAGTAGTGTATCTCGCCCATTACGGGGCATACCCTATGACCATCGACGATGAGGCTCTGACTGTCCCATGTCACTTCTTTGCCAATGTCGGAAGCTGTTGCGGTAAGACTTCCCGCGGCTAACAGCGTGAGGCTGTAAAGCAGTTTTCTCATTGTTTTCATATTCTTGTTGTTTTTTCTAATATCCATGTGCGTTTGCGTGTGGCGGCCTGTCACAACACACAGCCGTCTTAGCGATTGTGTATTCGGCATTAAGTAAAATGTTGAAACACAAGTCATGATTGCCAAGTGCAAAGTTATAAAAAAAATCCGGACAACAGACTGTTTTCGTAAAAATTGTTTTCTTTCTGTTTTGTCTCCACACCGTTTTGTTCATTGCGGTGTCGGAGATGTTATCTCCTGTTGTCGATGCAAAGTGCTCATTACAATTAGAAGTGCAAAATCACCGGCAAGATGATTGCTGCACGGGTAATGCCTCCATTCCTTATTGCCATGTCCGGATGTGGATAACTGTATTTCTTTGCCTTTCCGCTATTTTTTTCGCAAAATCTGTCTGTGGTATGAAAAAAAGCAGTAATTTTGTGGCTGCTAACCATAGCGGGTATTTGTTGCGTACCCTGCGGATGGTTGTAGACAAACAGTTACATTGTTGCAGAATGGAGAATATCAGGCATTCAGGTTTGACTGACGCGGAGGTTTTGGAGAGCCGCGAAAAGCACGGCGCCAACGTGCTTACACCACCTGAAAAGGAGTCGTTGTGGAGATTGTTTCTGAAGAAGTTTGAGGATCCGCTCATCATTATCCTTATGATAGCGGGTGCGTTGTCAATAGGTATCTCGTTTTATGAATACCTTGGGCTGCATCATGGCGGCGAGGTGTTCTTTGAGCCTGTGGGCATTTTTGTGGCCATTCTGCTGGCTACGGGTCTTGCATTCTATTTTGAATTGCAGGCCGACAGGGAGTTTACCATTCTTAATAAGGTTAACGATAATGAGCCTGTGGAGGTTATACGCAACGGCAATGTCACCCGGATAGCGCGCAAGGATGTCGTTGTAGGCGACGTCGTTGTTCTGAATACCGGCGACGAGGTGGCTGCCGACGGTGAGCTGCTCAGTGCCACACGGCTTAGTATTGACGAGTCTTCTCTGACCGGTGAGCCCGTGTGCGGCAAGGGAGTTGGCGACAGCTGCCATGATGATGACGCCACATATCCGGCCTGTCATGTCATGAAAGGTACCAAGGTGATGGACGGTCACGGCGTGTTCAGGGTGTTTGCCGTGGGCGATGGCACCGAACAGGGCAAGGTGTTTGAGGCCGCCCGGATTGATGACAGCGTCAAGACACCGCTCGATGAGCAGCTGGCCGGATTGGGGATGTGGATAACATACGTCAGCTATGGCATTGCCGTACTGGTCATAGCGGGACGTCTCATAATGTACTTTGTCAGTGGTGGAGCAGTCGGTTTCGGCTCCGTTGAGCAGGCAGCCCCATTCCTGTCATACGTGTTGCAGACCCTGATGGTGGCCGTGACGCTTGTCGTTGTGGCCGTGCCCGAGGGTCTTCCTATGGCTGTCACGCTCTCGCTGGCGTACTCCATGCGCCGTATGCTCAAGACAAACAACCTTGTGCGCCGCATGCATGCTTGCGAGACCATAGGCGCGACTACTGTTATCTGTACTGACAAGACGGGCACTCTGACCTGTAACCGTATGACGGTCGACGAGATGAAAATCTATGCCCGTGACATTGCCGGGAATGTGATATACGAGGGGATGGCCGTGAACTCTACCGCTTCGGTCGACTTTACCGATATGGCAAGGCCGCAGGTGCTTGGCAATCCCACCGAGGGTGCGTTGCTCCTTTGGCTGCATGGCAAGGGTATCGACTATCGTGCGTTGCGTGATGCCGCTGTGGTTATAGACGAACTGCCGTTCTCTACCGAACGCAAATACATGGCTACCGTGGTGGAGTCTGCCGCCGTTGCAGGCCGAAAGGTAGTTTATGTGAAGGGTGCCCCGGAGATAATATATGCCATGTGTAGCACCTCCGATGCCGACAGGCAGACTGTTGACAGCCAACTCGCGGCCTATCAGGGGCGTGCCATGCGCACCTTGGGCTTCGCTTATTGCGTGCTTGGCAATGGCGAGAAAGCCATTGAAGACGGCAGGCTTGTTGTCTCATCGCTGCATTTTATAGGCATTGCGGCTGTCGCTGACCCTGTACGTCCCGATGTACCCGCCGCCGTCAGGGAATGTCTTGACGCCGGTATAGCCGTGAAGATTGTTACAGGCGACACCCCCGGCACCGCCATGGAGATAGGAAGGCAGATAGGTTTGTGGACGGCTGCGGACAATGACAGCAATATTATCACCGGTCCTGAGTTCGCGGCACTGTCTGACAAGGAGCTGCTCGCGCGTGTCAACGACCTTAAAATAATAGCCCGCGCCCGCCCAATGGACAAGAAACGGCTTGTGGAGGCACTGCAATCGAGTGGTAATGTGGTGGCGGTTACGGGCGACGGCACTAACGATGCCCCCGCCTTGAACGCCGCCCATGTGGGTCTTTCAATGGGCGACGGCACATCGGTGGCTAAAGAAGCGTCGGACATAACAATCATAGACAACTCCTTCTCGTCCATCTGCAAGGCCGTCATGTGGGGTCGTTCGCTATACCGTAACATACAGCGTTTCCTGCTGTTCCAGCTCACTGTTAACGTCACGGCCTGCCTGCTTGTGCTCTGCGGAGCGTTCATGGGCACCGAGTCGCCCCTGACCGTGACGCAAATGCTTTGGATAAACCTTATAATGGACACTTTCGCCGCCATGGCCTTAGCTTCGTTGCCGCCGTCAGAGAGCGTGATGAACGACCGGCCGCGCGACCGTAATGCGTTCATCCTAACCCGTCGCATGGTCTATAACATTGTCGGCATAGGCGGCTTTTTCTTCGTTATGCTGCTTGCGCTGCTTTATATCTTCCGTCATGCCGATGTGCGGCGGCTCACAGATCTGTTGTCCCTGCGTCTTGTCGGTAGCGGTTCCGTGACGACATACGAGCTGACCCTGCTCTTTACCATTTTTGTCATGACCCATTTCTTTTATCTTTTCAATGCAAGGGCATTTGAAACAGGCCGCAGCGCGCTGCATTTTAAGGGATGTGACGGCCTCCTCACCATTGTGGCTATAATCCTTATAGGGCAGATAGCGATGGTAGAGGTTCCCGGTTTGCAGCAGTTCTTCAATGTATGTGGCCTGACTCTTCAGGACTGGGTCATTATCATTGCTGGCTCATCGCTCGTCCTTTGGGTGCGCGAGGCATGGCATATAATAAGCAAGAAGAGGGTGACTTCTCAATTAGGGTGCTTTCGCTGAACGATCACATTGCTTTCGTTGTGCAATCGCAGTGCCTTCACAGCGTAATCGTATTGTTTTTGCAACATTCTGTTTTTCATTGTGTTATGGGAAGTGCCGGATATTTGGGGAATAAAAAATTGTTTTATTTGCCAATTTGAGATTTTTTATTACCTTTGCACCAAAACTGTGATTCATAAAAAATCAATGCAAGATCAAGGGAAATTTAACACACCGAACGAGAATTTTTCAAACATTATAAGTAACTTTGCAAACAAATGGCATTTGCCGGTTGCTTTGTTTTATAGGAGTGGGATAACAACCGGATTGCAAAATGCATAGGTGTTATAATATGAACTATCCCACTCTTATAGAACAAAATACTATTTGTTACTTTACATTCTCTTCCATAAGTGAGAGTTTATCGGTTTAGATCATTCGTTTTAATCTCCCCAAAGCCGTTCTTCTAAAGTGCAATTCAAAGTGCAAATATTGCACTTTGAATGCTTTGTGTAGAAGATTCTTGAACAAGCATTTCTTTGAATCATAACATGCATATCACATTGATGGAGTAATAATTAGTCTCCATGAATTATTTTTCTCTGTACGAGTTATATAGCCTTTGTCCGTAAGGAGTCGCAACTGCTTGTTCACTGCAGTGAGGCTAATGCCTGCAGCCTCTGCCAATTGAGGGATGGTACTATCGGGATACTCATACATGCGATTCAGGATCACACTGGTTGTAGCACTGCGGAATTTTACACGTTCGCCATCAAACCACCATACATTATTTCCTCGCTCTGTCAAGAACTGAATATCGTAAGATACCTCGTCAATAAAAAGGTTCGTAAAATAGGTAAGGAACTGCTGAATATCACGTTTCGAAGCATGTGCGCCAAGCGAAGGTGTTGCGCCGACAGTGAGATCTGTACGATGCAATGCCTCCAGATATTGCTTTTTCTTGCGGCTTCTAACTACAATCATTGGGTAATCATGACGAGTAAGGATATAATTGACCATCAATCGGGCAATGCGTCCATTACCATCCTCAAACGGATGAATACGGATGTACCGATAGTGGAACATCGCGGCAAGTTCTATTGGAGTGAATCTACCTGATCTTTCTGCATCATTGTACCAATTGACCAAATCGCTCATCAAGGCAGGTGTCTCCTCAGGTGTTGCATACTCAAATCGGTCGCCATATCGAGTGATGACAGAATTTGGTCGGGTCTTGTATTGTCCGGCATGAATCACATAGCTCGTCTGTACTCCTCCCGGTAGTGTACGATAGACTGTGTAATCTTCTCGCAGAAGTGTTTTGTGCAACGTGCGAATGAAATGTTGAGTCAGTGGAGTTTCCTTAAGTATGGCTTCCTCTTCCATCATCTTCAGACCTACATTGCTGGCTGTCATTTCGTGTACATCACGAACATCTGCCTCGCCAACAATTTTGCCGAATAGGAGCAAAATCTCCGTCTGTCCATAGGTCAGTGTATTACCCTCAATATGGTTACTGTTGTAGTTAAAATCAATGGTAAATCTACGGCTGAGCATTTCCCTATCTCTATCAGATAGAGGTTGCAGAGCATTCCATTGTTTCATTATGTCTTCTACTGTCTTCATAATTATTGATTTTGCGAGAAAGCTTATTAAAAGGTTATCGAAATACACCTTTTTCGGTTGTAAAGATACAAACTTTTTCTTATATATTTGCAAGGAAGTGTGCAAAAAGGTGCATTTCGATAACCTTTTTGAGAATTATTTTGCATTTAGAAGACAATTTAGTTAAGATAATCAATGTGTAATTCAGTGGTGTTTACATTTGAGGAAGTTAGTAGAAGTGCCGGATATTTGGGGAATAAAAAATTGTTTTATTTGCCAATTTGAGATTTTTTATTTTCTTTTTCTTAATATCAAATCAGCCAATAGTACAGCTGTTTCCGGTTCGTCTTTTGTAGCAGTCTTTGGTTTCCAGGCTACGATAAATCGTGTTATGGCAACTTCCACTTCATATCCGTTGTTTTTCCATTTATCCAATGTCTCCTGCATTTTTGTGGATAATTTGACAACGGGTTTGTTGGTTTTCGCATCATATAACATGTAGTCTTTATACAGCAGTGTGTCACCTCCTTTCAACGACAGTATGTCTTTTTTGCGGTTTTGAAAGAAATTTAGGTAAACATCCTTGTGTGATAATTGAATTATCACTTCTTCCGGCATTGAATATAGGTGTTGATCTGATACGTATTTATCTGCTCCGATATTGTCAAAACAATTTCCATTTGTATGAATGAATAAACGCTGCTTTGCGCGTGTCATGCCGACATATAAACATCTTGTGAGGTTGTCATTCCTAACGTGATTGTCAGTTATCAGCATATACACATCGTCAAACTCCCGTCCTTTAGCTTTATGTATTGTAGATACTACAACGTCAGAGGAGGAAAATTCACAGAAGTCTTCCACTGATGATTCAAATACAAATTCCTTGAAGTCATTAAGGTATTTTGTTTTGTTGGATTGCTCGAACAATTCCATACAACGCTTTACATACGGCAGGCTGCTGCTTGCCGTATATTTATTGTATGTTTCATTTTTGGCTTTATTCCAAAGTTCGTCAGAAATAAGCGGGGATTGTAATCTATTCTCAATGTATTTTAGGAAAAAGCGGGTTTCTGCAAGAGTCCAAAACCTGAAGCTGTCCATTGACTGAATTTGTTTGCTTTGAATGCCTTTCTTGCTCAACAATGCGACAAGGATTGCCGCTTCTTCGTTTGTTTGTGTAAGTACACATGTTGTGCCACAGTTACGATTTGCTGTCAGTTCATCAACAATCGGCTCATACATGATTTTTGACAGATGACGAGTAACGCTGACCCATCCCTTGCTCTTATTCATTGATATAATGGGGGAGTCTTTCATCCGCTGACTGATACGTTTGACAAACATGTTAGCAGAGTTTACTACATGTATAGAACTGCGATAATTCTCTGTCAGTTCAATCTTTGTGCATTCTGTTTCTTGAATGAATCGGTGCATGTATTGTGAGTCCGCCCCTCTGAACTCAAATATGTTTTGGTCGTCATCACCTACTGCGATAACCCTCATTGTCTCGTTGTTGTCCATCAAGGCTTTTACGAGTGCAAAATCATCAGCCCCCATATCTTGGGCTTCGTCAATTACGAGAACGGTTTTGCCAATCTTGTTAGGTTCCACCTCTCCCTGGTTAATCATTTCCGCAGCCTGTTTAACCACATCTTTTGCATCTGTCAGATTACCGATACGCCCAAGTAGATCGAAGCTGTAGGAATGAAAGGTCTTTATCTCTACGAAGTGTGCAGCATTACCTATTAGTTCCATTAACCTCTGTTTGAATTCTGTTGCCGCAGCCCGTGAGAACGTAAGCATTAGTAATTGCTCATGTTTCACGTCTTCAAGTAACAAGAGTGAAGCCAGTTTGTGCACAAGGACGCGTGTCTTGCCGCTACCCGGTCCTGCCGCAACCACTATGTAGCGGGAGGTATTGTCGGATATAATCTCTTTCTGACGCTTGGATAGTTGCCCGAATAACTGTTCGTATTTCTTTGGGGTCAGGTTGCGTTCAATTTCGTTTATTCTCTCTCCCTTAAAATATTTCGATATGAACTGTTTGTAATCCATCTGGAAGTAATCTTGCACATATTGCAGTGCAGCATTATAGTCTCTGACCATAAGGTTGGCATATTCACCGACTATATGTACTTGTTGTATCTTCTGCTTATAGAAATCGTTTAGTATACGATAGTCATTCTGCTTGTATCTTGTCTTGTTGTCTTTTATCCTGTGGATGTTCATTGCATTGTATAGAACAAGAAAACCTCCTTCAAGTTTAAGGGCATTTATTTTAGAGAGATACAGCAATGCCTCCTCTACATCTTCAAGTTGAATGTCGCTTTGTTTTGTGAAAAGCGTACCTACATCGGATTTTATGTTATTCAGTAGTTCTATTATTGAAAACTGTATATGCTTTTTCTTTAATTCATCGGCTGTCATCTCTATGGTCTGTCTGTATAACCATTCAACGATATATCTGCAAATCTCTATACGTTTCTCATATCGGTTAATGGTAGAGACCATGTCATTCTGCCTGATTATCTCTATGTTGTTGGTATCGTTTGCTTTTTTACGTGTATATCCTTTTATGGTAAGGAAATATAGCAGTGTGCGGATGTCTTTCTCTTTTGAAGCCGTTAAACCATTGTTTATAGCGTTGTCATTCAAATGTCTGTACGATATCCTCAGGGCATCGTCAGGTATATTGCATATAATATATCTCTCAAGTTTTGCGAAACGTTCAAGTAGCATCTGTGACTTACGTTGTGTAGCGTTTTCCGGTATAAAAGCGGAAATATCCTTAGAGTCTGCCAATATACCTTCTTGTCGCATTCGTTCTACTGCTGATATGACCTCGCTTTTGCTCAATCCCAATATATCGGCTAAATAATCCACTCTCGATTCTGCCTCTATGTCTTGTGCCTTGTGTTTTTGCGATATGAGTGATTTTATTATTCTTACAGCCTTTTCTATTTCTTCTTGTTCAAAAAGTAACGATTGGGAGATGCGTTTTCTTGCTTCATCTATGTTTTTTACTGTGATGCCCGTTGCGTAAACATGCGGTACATTGTTGCCACGTTCTAAATAACCACCTTGTTCGAGTGCTGACAGAGCTGTACGCACCCGTGTTTCTATTTCAGAAACAGAGTCATCCCATCCTGCTTGTCGGGCTATCTCCAATGCCGAGCAGCACACCCTCATACGTTGTTGCGTCATATTTTTTACAGCTTTCCATATTTGCTGGATCTCACTGATACTCAGTTTTGTCTGATTTAACAAAATGAAATGCTTGTCGAGGTCGTTATCACTATAAAGTACATAGCACCGTGCATTAAGATTAGGGTCTCGTCCGGCTCTTCCTGCTTCTTGCACATAGTTCTCCAATGAGTCGGAGATGTCGTAATGCACAACAATTTCTACGTCTTTCTTATCTACTCCCATGCCAAAAGCAGATGTTGCAACAATAATGCGCACTTTGTCGCTCATGAATGCCTCTTGATTGGCAATTTTCTCGTCTGATGACATCTTCCCGTTGAAAGGCAAAGCCTTATATCCATCGCGGGATAGTTTTTGAGCAAGTTGCAAAGTACGCTTGGTACGCGATACATAGATTATCACAGGACAATTGGATTCGGCTATCAACGACCTTAGTTTTATATATTTATCTTCGTCAGTGTCAGAATGTATGACAGAATAACGCAGGTTGGTTCTTGACGCAGTCGATGCGAATAACTCCAACTCTAAGTCCAGGGTCTGTTTGAAGTAGTCGCATATATCCTGTACTACTTTTTGTTTTGCTGTTGCTGTGAAACACGATACAGGTATGGAAGTCTTGCATCTTTTCTTCTGTTGATATTCTTTGATAAATTTGCCTATATATAGATAGTCTACACGGAAATCTTGACCCCATGAAGAGAAGCAGTGGGCTTCATCTATTACGAAACGCACGACATGCCGCCCCAATAGAATTTTCTCAATAGTCTTTGATCTGAGCATTTCGGGAGCAATATATAGTAATGAAGCCTCTCCGTTAACAACTCTTTGTATGGCCAGCGAACGGGTTATGGGATCCAATAGCCCATTAATGGTTACGGCATCAGTAATGCCTTGGTTGGCAAGATTGTCAACTTGGTCTTTCATGAGCGATTGGAGCGGAGATATTATGACCGTAAGCCCGTGTACAGTCCTTCCATTCATTAAAGCCGGCAGTTGGAATGTCAGCGACTTACCCCCGCCAGTAGGGAATATGGCCAGTAAGGATTTACCTTTTACAGCAGCTACGGCCGCTTTCTCTTGAAGTGGCTCGCCTTCGTAAGTACGGAAATGCTCATAACCGAAATATTCTTTCAATTTATAATGTACATTCAACTGTGAGTTGCAATATTTGCAGCCTTCGTTACATCTGTTATGTCGAAGTAGTTCAACTACATATTCCACTTTGGGGTAATTGCGGAGTACCCAGGCCGGGGTTAATGAACGGTGGTTAGTTGTCTCTACCAAGGCGAGAGCATAAGCTAATTCACAGGGATATTGCTTTATTAATGTTTGTATGTCTGCATTGTCACATATTTTTCCACTATATGTTTTGGTGATTAGTTGTGCCAGTTCTTTTGTGCCAAATTGATTAGAAAAGATACTTTTGTCAAAACCTACTAAACAAAGAAATCCCTTAAATTCTTGTATATCACTTAGTAATGCAGCAAATATATGTTGTTTGTCTTTATGCAGAGCTTTCCAATGGTTGATCTCGTCCATCAACAATTCTTGCGCCTTTTTACAGTCGTTTACCGGATTGTTTGCCTGGTCGCATATCAGTTTGTCGTCTTTTACCAGATTGTGATATGGCCGCTCGGGAAAAAGTAGGGGTGACATATATAATGTGTCCACCATACGCCAGCGGCAATTAGTGTCGCCAAACAGATATTTTATGTCATGATGGATAATGTTGTGTCCGCAGAGGTAATCTATATTACTGATGAATTGCGTTAAACCGTCTTTCGAGGCGTTATGATACACTGCGCCATCATAACGCACTGCTCCTATGTCATGAATTTTATGATCTTTTATTCCGACTTCTACATCAACAAAAACATAGTGGGAGGCATTATATTGTGCAGACTCTTTATCTTCGGAGTCATTAAATATACTAATGAGTTTATTTAAAATAGACATAATCCACTAAACTTTTTCTACTATGGCAATCTCACTAACGTGCTGCCCATATTGCCAATTTGTATCGCCACTATGCCGCTGTGGTTGTTGAGGTGGATAGTGTGAGCGGTGGTATGTGGCGGTATTGTGACGGCTTGTAGCAGTGAACCTGCGGCGGAATATATGCGGCATGGGGTGGGGATGTCTGTTGGTTGGCTGAACGTTATGGTGATAGTGCCGTCAGGTGCGGGCAGTATTGTCGCACCTTGCAGGTGTTTTGTTGACAGACCGGATATGTTTGTCAGTCCGAGTATGTCAAGCAAGCCGCGGTATGCGTCTATCTCGCCGTGGCCGTAGGTGTTGTTGGGGTAGGGGAGAGTGGTGTCGGGCCGGTGTGCCGTGCGGCTGAATATCTCTGTTATGTGTTCCTTGGTCAGTGTGGGGTCTGCCTGCAGCCATAGTGCTATGGTGCCTGTCACAACAGGGGCTGCCATGGATGTGCCGCTGCTTACGGCCCATGGAAACTGTTCGCCGTCGGCGGTGGTGAAGCCTACTGTCAGCGGCTGTGCGTCGCCGGAGCGGTGTTGATAGAAGCCTCTTGACATGGCTGCGGCCATGAGTGTGCCCGGTGCCGTGATGTCCGGTTTGGTAAGGCCGTGGAGCGTAGGGCCACGGCTTGACTTGATGTTTATCTTTCCATGTGCGCCCTCGCCTATTATGGTGTTCTGTCCGAGATAGTTTGTGTACTTGCTGCGGTGTACGGTATATCCTGCCGCTATTATGCTTGGCAGCGCTCCCGGTGACAACATATTGCCGCTGTGCGGCTGTGCTCCCTTTAGTGCGGGGTTATAGCCTGTTGCGGCCGTTATGCTTGCGTATTGGGCGAATATCTCCGCCTCAGTGCCTGCGCCCTCAAACTCTATCGTGTAATATTCTTCGTTGAATGGTTTTTCGCCTTTGTATATAAATATGTCGTAGCCTATGCGACTGTTGTCGAACCCGTCCTCGCCGCTGTATATGGCTATGCGCATATTGTCCAGCTCTGGTATGGCTCCCTCGTTGTAGTAGTCGTACCATTGCAGACCTGATGGACTGGTGGTGGCGGTATTGCCGGGCATGAAGTCAAGGGCGAATGTCTTGCGTGCCTGCCCTTGCTTGTCGTTACGGCTTATGTGCATCAGCAGTTTGCCCGTTGTGCTTACGTTTATGGTGAATGAGCCTCTTGTGCTTTCCATGCGGCCTCCTACCGATGTGTCTGTGGCACTTTTGGGCATGTATCCTGCCATCTGTCCGTTGTTTCCTGCTGAGGCTACTATGATATGTCCGGGTTTTATGATTGTTTGCAGATATTCCTCATAGAGTATGTCGGCATCGGTCATGTCCTGCGTTGTGCTTATGCTATAGTTTATCACGCATGGTTTGCCTACGTTGTCGGCGTAGTTGAAGATGTTCTGAAAGGCCAACAGTGTTGTGGCGGTATTGAAGAAGTCTTCGTAACCCTCAGGTATCAGTTCCTGGTTGTCGCTGAGTGCTACACTTACCGAGTATATATCCGCCTCCGGTGCTATGCCCCGCCATGGTGTGTCGCCTCCGGAACCGGCTGCCGTTGACGTGGTATGTGTGCCGTGGAATGTCAGATGACTGTCTGCCGTGGCGCCCTTTTGTTTTATGGCCGTGGTGTCGTTCAGAAACAGTCCGACTGGTATATTGCTCTGCGGGTCTGCGGGGTGTCCTGTCGAGAAGTCCAGCATGTCCCATGCCTGTACTATTCTGAAGCGTCCATCCTTGGCTGAGCGGAATGTGGGGTGCAGGTAATCTATTCCTGCGTCCACTACGCCTACCACCACTCCCGTGCCGTCGTATGCTTGTGGCAGGCCTGTTCCCTGCCATACCTTATAGGTAGAGATGGCTGTGGCTGTGCTGTCCAGAGTTGTCGTGCACTGCATGGGGCTTGTCTCTATGCGCTCTATCCTGTTGTCTTCTGACAGTGTGGGGATGCTGTTTAACGGCACCCGGCAGATGTGTATGTTGCCTTGATGGCACAGGCAGTAGTCCTTTACGGCCTTTTCCGGGCCTTTTATCAATACGGTCATTGTCCTTTCCGGCTGTTGTGCGGCATCCGTACCTCTGGCCTTGGCTGTTGACTGGTTTTGGTGTACTGTCTGCCTTATGTAGCGTGACATCTTTTTGTAGTCCTGAGCGGTGGCCGACAGGGCTGACATGAGTGTTATGAGCAATAGGAATTTCTTCATTTTCAGATTGTTCCCCGTGGAACATTTTAAGTTTTTATGTAGTGTGTAAAGGGTCGGCGACTTGTGTTCCGCCGATGGTGGCGGCACTGTATATGGTCTTTCCCTCTCTATTAATGCTGTTGATGAAATCGGGGTCGCGCAACTCGGCATAGATGCTTATGTCAAAACAATATGGCAGCAGCAGGTTTTCTATATCCTCCTCTATCCTATAAAGCACGTTGCGCCGCATTTCCTTGCCTTTTATTGTCAGGTCAATGTCTGAGCCTTCATGGTGGGTTCCCCGTGCCCTTGAGCCGTATATCACCACCTCTTCTATCTGAGGGTACTTGCTGAATACGCCGCATAGGCTGCTAAGGGTGTGTGATGGTAATCCGAACATGTCAGAATAGTGTTGGTTGTGAGTTGTCTTTTATCGAGGTCATTCTGTCGTGGAAAGCCATCAGCAGTGGGAGATATACTTCTTTTATATCGTTTATTATCTCTTCCGCCACATTGCCGTCGTAGTTATGGGCTGTGGTGTTGCGGCTTTTTATCATGTCCATCCATGTCTGCCCTTCGGTTATTAGTTGTTTGCTGAAAGCCCATCGTGTGGAATCGCGTGAGCCGAACAGCTCTGTCTGCGGTTCCACAAACCTGCAAAAGCTCATCATTACTTTCCATGCCAGTTCGTGTGTGTATTCAAAACGTTTTACGATGGAGTCTTTCTCAAACTCGTTCAGTTGGTGACATTTAGAGTAACTCACTATCTCGTTAAGCCGGCAGAGGGCTTTCCTGTAGCTGTCCAGCTTCTGTTCCCATCGTGGATATATCTCGTTCTCAGTCATTTTTCTGTTGCTTTGTGGTTGTTTACCGTTGTGTGTGTCGCGGCTTGTCAATGCGCCTCTAACCAGTTTGCCCCCCAGCCGCAGTCGGCTACCAATGGCACTGCGAGGTTTGCCGCTCCCTGCATCTCTTCCATTACTATGCGCTGCACTTGCTCACGTTCATCAAGCGGTACAGAGAAGTTTAGTTCATCATGCACCTGTAAAATCATCTTCGTGCGTAACCCCTCCTGTTTCAGACGGTTGTGTATGCGTACCATTGCCACTTTCATTATATCCGCCGCCGTGCCTTGTATCGGGGCGTTCACGGCATTGCGCTCTGCAAAGGAGCGCACCGTATTGTTGCGCGACGTTATGTCGGGCAGGTATCTGCGTCGTCCCATCAGTGTGGTGGCGTAACCTTTCTCGGCCGCTGTCTGTTTGGCGTTCTCTATGAACTGCATCACCTGCGGGAACGATTCGAAATAGCCGTCTATCAACATCTTGGCCTCACGGCGGTCTATGCTCAGTCCCTGTGCCAGTCCAAAGGCTGATATGCCGTATATTATGCCGAAATTAGCGCTTTTGGCTTTGCGTCGCTCCTCTTTCGTTACGTCCTCTATCTGTTTGTGAAATATCTTTGCGGCAGTAGCGGCGTGTATGTCCTGCCCGCTCATAAATGCTCCGATCATGTTCTCGTCGCCCGCCATACTTGCCATGATGCGTAGCTCCACCTGACTGTAGTCGGCCGAGAAGAATATCGCTTCCTCTTCGGGTATGAAACAGCGGCGTATCTCCTTGCCGTCTTCGGTGCGCACGGGTATGTTCTGCAGATTAGGGTCGGAGGATGACAGGCGTCCTGTTGCCGTAATGCACTGGTTGAAGGACGTATGTATGTGTCCGGTGCGTTTGTTTATCAGTTTTGGCAGCGCCTCCACGTATGTGCCGAGCAGTTTTTTCAGGCCTCGGTAGTCGAGTATCTTGCCTACTATCGGATTTCTGTCGCGCAGCTGCTGCAATACCTCCTCGCCGGTCACATATTGTCCTGTCTTTGTCTTTTTTGGTTTTTCTATTATCTGCATCTTTCCGAACAGAATGTCACCCACCTGTTTTGGCGACGAAATGTTGAAAGTCTCGCCTGCCAGTTCGTATATCTCCATTTCCGTCTGGCGCAGTCTCTCGTTCAGCTCTACACTCACCTCCGCCAGTGCTTTGGTGTCGATTCTCACGCCGTTCGTCTCCATCTCTGCCAGCACCGGCACCAACGGCATCTCAACCTCTTTGAACAATGTCGCCACTCCTTTCTCCTCCAGCATGGGTTGCAGCACATGTTTCAGTCGCAATGTTATGTCGGCGTCTTCGGCGGCGTAGTCTTTTACCAGTTCAATGTCCACCTCGCGCATGGACTTCTGTGCCTTACCCTTGGGGCCTATCAGTTCTTCTATGTGTATGGTCTTGTAGTCGAGCAGTGTCTCGGCCATGTAGTCCATGTTGTGGTGCAGCTCCGGATTTATTAGATAATGGGCCACCATGGTGTCCCATAGTTCTCCTTTCACCTCTATGCCGTATTTCTTCAGCACCGTTATGTCGTACTTTGCGTTTTGCGCAATCTTTACGGAGTGTGCATTTTCGTATGCCTCTCTGAACAGACCCACTATATGTTCCGCCTCTTGTCGGGCAGGAGGCACGGGAATGTAAAATGCCTCTTTCTCTTCTATCGCAAAGCTCAGTCCGACGAGTTCGGCGTCAATGGCTGACGTTGATGTCGTTTCCGTATCGAAAGCAAATTCCGTTGACTGTGCCAAACGACCGCATAGTGACCGCATAACATCCTCATTGTCAACCAAAACATATTTAACATCATCGGAATTAAATTGTTTTTTAGGTTCGGTTATTTCCGTTTTCTGTCCGTCGGATGTAAATTCCCCAAACAAATCAAGCTGTTGATTAACCTTTTTTATGACTTGTTTAGGCTTGTTCAATATCCGTTCTGCAAAACTCTTAAACTCCAGTTCCTTGAAAATCTCGCTCAGTTTCTCCTCATCCGGCTGTTGCGTTGCCATATTGTCAAGGCTTATGCTTATCGGCACATCGGTGCGTATGGTGGCGAGGTACTTTGACAACCGTATGTCATCGGTGGCGTTTTCTACCTTTTCCCTTATCTTGCCTTTCAGCAATGCCGTGTTGTTCAGCAGACCGTCAATGCTGCCGAACTCCCTTATCAGTTTCGCCGCTGTCTTCTCTCCCACACCGGGACAGCCAGCATAGTTGTCAGACGAGTCGCCCATCAGTCCCAACATGTCTATTACCTGTGTCGTTGTCTCTATGCCATATTTCTCGCATACCTCTTTTGGACCCATCACTTCATAGCCTCCTCCGTGCCGGGGGCGGTACATCTTTATATGGTCTGTCACCAGCTGCGCATAGTCCTTGTCGGGTGTAAGCATATACACCTCAGTTTCGTTGCTGCCGTTCTGCATTGCCACGGTGCCTATTATGTCGTCGGCCTCAAACCCGTCCACCTGCAATATCGGTATGCGGTAGGCCGATAATATGTCTTTTATATACGGTATGGCCTTGCGTATATCCTCCGGTGTCTCCTCTCTCTGCGCCTTATATGCCGGAAAAGCCTCGTGCCGGAATGTCTTGCCGTGGTCGAAAGCCACTGCGATATGTGTGGGGCTTTCCTTTTGCAGCACCTCGTTCAGGGTGTTGCAGAAGCCCATTATGGCACTTGTGTTAAGTCCTTTGGAATTAATTCGCGGCGTGCGTATAAAGGCATAGTAACTGCGGTAGATAAGTGCGTAAGCGTCAATAAGGAATAGTTTCTGCATTATTGTATTCTGAAAAAAGGGTATATTCGGTTGTAAAATTACTAATTATTTTTTAATTATACTGCGATATATTGCCAAAAACAAAAGATTTTTGTAATTTTGCACATTGTAAGACGTTTATGAAAGATTATTTATCCATAGTACGAAAGCCGATAGAGGATAACCTTGCAGTGTTCAACGATATGTTTTGCAGTGCGCTGAGCCATGGCGACGGACAGCTGTCCGCAGCCTTGGAATATATACGCAGGCGCAGTGGCAAGCGTATGAGGCCGATGCTGATATTGCTTGTGGCCCGTGCCATGGGCGGAATAACGGAAACTACCTATCGCGCGGCGTTGGGGCTGGAGCTGTTACATACCGCATCGCTGGTGCATGACGACATTGTTGACGAGTCGGAGGAGCGGCGCGGGCAGGCAAGCGTGAATGCCGTTTATGGCAATAAGGTGGCTGTTCTGGTGGGAGATTATATTCTTTCAACCGCTTTGCTCAATGTGGCCGAGACAGACAACGGCGGCATTGTGAGATACCTTGCGGCGTTAGGGCAGACGCTATCCAACGGTGAGATACTGCAACTGACGAGCAATGGCTCCGAGACCATCAGCGAAACGGCGTATTATGACGTTATAAAGATGAAGACGGCAGCTCTCTTCGAGGCTTGCTGCGCTATGGGAGCCATGTCGTCCGGTGCCACTGAGGAGCGGATAGGGCAGGCTCGTCTGTTTGGTCAGCGGCTGGGTATGGTGTTCCAAATACGTGATGATATATTTGATTATTACGACAATGCGGAGATAGGCAAGCCTACGGGCAACGACATGGCTGAGGGTAAGTTGACGCTACCTGTTATCCATGCACTGCAAACGGCCGGTGATTCTGCCATGCTCGCATTGGCAAGGAAGGTAAAAAACCTCTCGGCAACGCCCGATGACATTGCCTGTCTTGTGCGTTTCACTAAGGATAACGGCGGCATAGAATATGCCGAGCAGGTAATGGCACAGTTACATCGGCAGGCATCTGAATTCATTGCCTCCGTTGACGATACGGCTGTCAGGGATGCTCTTGCGGCATATCTTGATTTTGTCATTGAGAGGACGAAATAAGCGCACTGCTCATTCGTAATATCCGCGTTGTATTATTATTGCGATAACATATAAATCGTCAATGGTAATCCCTTAAACAGGGTGCCATTGACGATTCTTCGTATTGTGAAAAAAGCCTTTCCGTTGTCTTATGACAGCTCCTCTATCAGTATGTCTGCCAGACGTGACGTGCCGAGGCGGAAGAGCTTGTTGTTGAGCCATTCCTCGCCCAAGACCTCTTTTACTATGGTATAATAGATTATGGCATCCATACTGGAGTTGATACCGCCGGCAGGCTTGAAACCAACCTTACGCCCTGTCTGCGCAAAATACTCCTTTATGCACTGGCACATGACGTATGCCGCCTCCGGGGTGGCAGAGATCTTCTCCTTGCCGGTGCTCGTCTTTATGTAGTCGGCACCCGCATTCATGGCCAGAAACGACGCCTTGCGTATGTTCTCAGGTGTTTTCAGACATCCTGTTTCAAGTATAACTTTCAACGATACGTCGCTTCCGCAGACGGCTTTCATCTCACGTATCTCGTCCATTACGCCCTCTTCATCGCCCGCCAGCAGCTTGCCCACCGGCATTACCATGTCAATCTCCGTCGCACCGTCCTTTATAGCTAGTGCCGTCTCGGCTATCTTGACTTCCGGAAACGTTTGCGATGAGGGGAAAGAGCCGCTCACACACGCTATCTCCACGCCTTCCACATCGAGGCACTCGCTTACTATACCGGCGAAACAAGGGTACACGCAGATAGTCGCTGGATGTGGTAAATCGGGTCTTTCGTTGTCCCATTTGTTCACCCTCTCCACGAATGCCATTACAGACTGTTCGCTGTCGGTGCATTTAAGCGTTGTGAACTCAATGCAACCGAAGAGAAAGCGTTTTACATCGGCTGTGTCATTGGCAATCACTTTTTCCGCGATTATTCTTCTTACTTCTTCCATAGTTGTCATATTTGTATTGTTAATTGTGTTCATTCTGTCTCATAGTCGTGCGGTAATGCTACTGTTGTCTGAAATAATCTA
Source organism: uncultured Prevotella sp. (assembly GCA_964599665.1). Lineage (GTDB taxonomy): Bacteria > Bacteroidota > Bacteroidia > Bacteroidales > Bacteroidaceae > Prevotella. The sequence goes on along the minus strand of CAZRGO010000008.1, from coordinate 116,240 downwards.
TCAGGATAGCAGCCTTGGCAGCCCCCGCTACTGCCGCCAACTTCTCCGTGGCGTCGTCTCCATTAGCCGTTTCCTTAATCCTTTTCACACTCCTGAAGGCTTTCAGCAACGCCTCTGCGGTCTTTGGCCCGATACCTTTTATATCGTCCAATTCGCTGTGCAGGGCATGTTTCGAGCGTTTCTCACGGTGGAATGTTATGGCATAGCGGTGCACCTCGTCTTGCATCTGTGTCAGCAGTCTGAACAGCTCGCTGTCAGGCTTCAGCTGCACTGTAGCCGGCGGAAAGCCGAACAGCAGTTCGTTCGTACGGTGTCTGTCATCTTTTGCCAAGCCGGCGATAGGGATGTAGAGTCCCAGTTCGTCCTCTATCACCTCTCTTACGATATTCATCTGCCCTATGCCGCCATCGGTTATTATAAGATCCGGTATGGCCTGCGTGCCGCTGTCGTCATCTTTTTCCGTATCGTCTGCAAAGCATCTGTAACGCCTTCCCACCACCTCTTTCATGCTGGCGTAGTCATCGGGGCCTGTAACCGTTTTGATATTATACCGCCGGTAGTCTTTTTTTGATGGCTTCATGCCTTTGTATACCACACAACCCGCCACTGCATCAGTGCCGGAGATGTTGGAGTTGTCGAACAGTTCTATGGTGTAAGGCAGCTTTTTAAGATGCAGTTTGTCCTGTAATTCTTTCATCAGCCGGGTGTATTTCTGCTCCGGGTTCAGCTTGTCCGACTGTTTCAGGCGGTCTAAGCGGTACTGTTTGCAGTTCATTTTCGACAGCTCCAGCAAGTGATATTTATCGCCTCTTTGCGGCACAAAAAACGTTGTTCCATCCACTTTCCAGTCTATCTCAAACGGTACTATGGTCTCTTTTGCCTTGCTCCCGAACCTATCCCTGATCTCCGTTATGGCCGACAGTAGCAATTCGGCGTCTGTCTCGTCTAATTTCCGTTTGTATTCGTATGTGAACGACTGGTTGATAGTACCGTTAGTTACGTGCATATAGTTGATAAAGGCGTTACTTTTGGCGTCGTCGTCATCTATGCAGAATACGTCAACATCGGTTATTGTGTGGCTTACGACCTCGCTTTTCGCACGGAACTGCTCTATCATCAGATACTGTTTTTTCAGTGTCTCCGCCTCCTCAAAACGCAAGTTCTCTGCGGCCTGCATCATGTGTTCATAAACCTTGTCGCTTAGTTGGCGTGTGTTGCCTTTCAGTATCTCCCGTGCCATGGCGATATTCCGCTGATATTCCTCCCATGACTGTCTGCCTATGCATGGCGCGTCACATTTCTTTATATGGTATTCAAGGCACGGTTTGAACTTGCCCGCCGCAATGTTCTCCAGTGTCAACGGCAGCCTGCATGTGCGTGGTTTGTATAGTTTTTTGATTAGGTCAAGTATGGTATACATTGACCCTAAATGAGAGTAGGGACCATAGAATTGCCCGTATCTTTTGTTTATGGTTCTTGTCTTGAATATGCGTGGAAAAACCTCGCCTGTAATGCAGATGGAAGGGTAGGTCTTACCGTCTTTCAACAGTACATTATAACGTGGATTGTATTTTTTTATCAATGCGTTTTCGAGCAGCAGGGCGTCCTCTTCCGTGTTTACTACGGTGTAGGTTATATTGCATATTTTTGATACAAGAACCTTGGTCTTGAACCTGTCTACTTCTTTGTGAAAGTATGAGGATACACGGCGTTTCAGACTCTTTGCCTTACCCACGTAAATGATGGTTCCTTCGGCGTCGTAGAACTGATAGGAACCGGGACTTTCGGGCATGCTAAGGACTATGTCTTTGAGCCGCTTCAGGCGCTCTTCGTTCTCTTTTCTCGTCATAATGATTGTGTGTGATATTTAATGTTCCACATGAAACAATATGTGCTTATCATCCATGTTTATAATGACTTATGTGTGTTGCTCAAGTAAAACTTTAACGGTTGTGTTTCACGTGGAACGTGTTATTCTCTGGTTTCGTGTGGCCTTGCTGTGTCTCCGCTGTATTCGCATGTTTCTTTAGTGTTGTCCTCCTAACGGTAGCGTGCTGCTTGTCCTTATCTTCCCATAAGGATAAGCAGCACGCTTATGTCTGACGGCGATACACCCGGTATCCTTGACGCCTGTGCAAGAGTCTCCGGATTTATTGCGTTCAGTTTCTGTCTTGCCTCGGTAGAAAGGCCTGTTAGCGTTGAATAATCGAAGTGCCCTTTTATGTGTATGTTCTCAAGGCGGTGCATCTTCTCGGCGGTGATTTTCTCTCGCTCAATATATCCGCGGTATTTAATCGCCGTTTCCGCAGCTTCCGCGATTTCATCATGGCGGTTATCCGGTGACATCAGCTGTTCTTTCAGACGCGGCATTACTTCGCCGAGCCATTTGATGGAGATGCCGGGGCGTGCCACTAATTCGCTTAGTTTGCAGCCGACAGAGAGTGGGGTGGCGCCAATGCTTTCCAAAGCGCTGTTCACGTACTTCGGTTTTACGTTTGTGTTGTTGCAGAAATTCACGATGCGTTCGATGTATTCGTTCTTCTCCTCAAACCATTTCAGTCGTTCGTCGGTGGCCAGTCCCACGGCATGCGCCTTCGGTGTCAGTCGGGCGTCGGCATCGTCCTGCCGCAGAAGTATGCGGTATTCCGCCCTCGATGTAAACATACGGTACGGCTCGTCCACGCCTTTCGTTACGAGGTCGTCTATCAACACTCCGATGTATGCCTCGTCCCTGTGTAACGTGAAGAATGCGGGCGCACCCTGTTCCGCTCCTGTTCCGAGGTTGCCGGCATAGATAGCGGCGTTTACTCCGGCCATCAGTCCCTGTCCGGCGGCCTCCTCATATCCCGTCGTGCCGTTCACCTGTCCTGCAAAGAACAGTCCGTCGCATTTTTTTGACATCAGGGAGTGTGACAGTTGTGTAGGGTCGAAGAAGTCGTACTCTATGGCATAGCCCGGACGATAGATCTTTACATCTCGCAGGGCCGGTATCGTTTTCAGCGCCCGCAGCTGCACATCCATCGGCAATGATGATGAGAAGCCGTTCAGGTACATTTCGTTTGTGTCGGTACCCTCCGGCTCAAGGAACAGCGGATGATGGTCTTTGTCCGCGAATGTCACGAGCTTAGTTTCTATAGACGGGCAGTAGCGTGGTCCGATGGACTGTATCTGTCCGTTGAACAGCGGCGAGTCCTCCAGTCCGGAGCGCAGCACCTCGTGACACTCCGGTGTGGTGTTGAACGTCCAGCAGGGCAGCAATGTCTTACCATTGTCTTGCGCCTGTTGCGGAATGTTCATGTAGCTGAACATAGCTGTGGTGTCCTCGCCCGGCTGTATCTCCGTGTCCTCAAAGTGAACGGAGCGCCTGTCTATGCGAACGGGCGTTCCCGTTTTCATTCTGTCGTGGCGTATGCCCAGCGCCCCGATGCTTTCCGTCAGATGCAGCGACGGCGGTTCGGCGCACCGCCCGCCCTGTACCATCTTGCGTCCTATGTGCATCAGTCCGTTAAGGAACGTGCCGGCCGTTATGACTACTGCCGGTGCCATTATCTCCACGCCCCATACGGTTCTTACGCCGCGCGCCTTTGGCAGTGCCGCGATACCGTCCGCCTTTTCCGTTATCAGCTCCTCCACCTGGTCTTGCCATATATCGAGGTTCGGGGTGTTGTCGAGAACGCTGCGCCACTGCCAGATGAATTTGCCCCTGTCGCACTGCGCCCGTGGCGACCACATGGCCGGCCCTTTCGATTTGTTGAGCATGCGGAACTGTATTGCCGTGGCGTCGGTCACGAGACCCATGCCGCCTCCCAGCGCGTCTACCTCGCGTACTATCTGCCCTTTGGCTATTCCGCCCACGGCAGGGTTACACGACATCTGCGCGATCTTGTTCATGTCCATGGTTACGAGGCATGTTTTTGCTCCCGTCTTTGCCGCGGCGTGTGCCGCCTCGCATCCTGCATGGCCGGCTCCGACCACAATCACATCATAGAATAATCTCATAATAATAATGACAAAATGCTGATTAAATTTGCTAAAATGTCAGTTCTGTTTCAATTTCTTTGCAAAAGTAAGTAAAATTTCCCAATTTGTTTGTTTTTTTTTTGCGTTTTCGCTTTTTTATATTAATTTTGCGCACAAAACTCTATTTGTATTAAAAACCTGTAACATTATAATTTTATCAACACAACAAACAAAAAACTTATGTGGTTAATTAATTCATCAATTGGAAAGAAGGTGTTGATGTCCGTGACCGGCATCTGCCTTATCCTGTTCTTAACATTCCACATGGCCATGAATGTTGTAGCGCTATTCTCCGCTGAGGCCTACAATGTCATCTGCGAGCTTCTCGGTGCCAACTGGTATGCTGTGGTGGCTACGTTGGGTCTTGCGGCTCTTGCCGTTGTCCACATCGTCTATGCTTTCATCCTGACGATGCAGAACAAGGCAGCCCGCGGCAGCGAGCGTTATGCCGTAACTGACAAGCCTTGCAAGGTGGAGTGGGCCAGCCAGAACATGCTTGTGCTTGGTCTTATCGTCATTGTGGGTCTGTTGGTGCACCTTTACAACTTCTGGGCCAAGATGATGCTTGTGGAGTTGCTTCAGGCTGACGGTCTCAAGTATGCCGCCGACGGTGCTTATTGGATTCAGCAGACCTTCTCTTGCGGTGGTTATGTAGTGCTTTATCTGGTTTGGATTGCCGCGCTGTGGTTCCACCTCACACATGGTTTCTGGAGTGCGTTGCAGACCCTCGGTCTCAATGGCAAGACTTGGTTCTGCCGTTGGAAGGTGATAGGCGTCGCATACGTTACACTGCTCTGTCTCGGTTTCGCGGCTGTAGTGGTGCTTTTCTATATCAACAGTGCCTTTGGCTGCTGCTAAAACATTAACATCCGGTTTCTTACGGCGGCTTGTCGTTAAGGCTGTGCCCGTTGTTATGAGCCGGAGACCATCATCTAAAACATAGAAATAAATAACAATGGCAAAGACATTAAATTCACGAATACCTGAGGGACCGGTAGCTGAGAAGTGGGGCAACTACAAGGCTCACCAGCGTCTGGTAAACCCGAAGAATAAATTGAAGCTCGACGTCATCGTGGTGGGAACGGGTCTGGCCGGTGCCAGCGCGGCAGCCTCATTGGGTGAGATGGGCTTTAACGTACTCAATTTCTGCATACAGGACTCTCCCCGCCGCGCGCACTCTATCGCCGCGCAGGGTGGTATCAATGCAGCCAAGAACTATCAGAACGACGGTGACTCTATATATCGCCTGTTCTACGACACTGTAAAGGGCGGTGACTACCGTGCCCGTGAGGCAAACGTTTACCGTCTGGCCGAGGTGTCAAACAATATCATAGACCAGTGTGTGGCTCAGGGTGTGCCTTTCGCACGCGAGTATGGCGGCATGCTCGCCAACCGCTCATTCGGTGGCGCTCAGGTGTCACGTACTTTCTACGCCAAGGGACAGACCGGCCAGCAGTTGCTGTTGGGCGCTTACTCCTCACTCTCACGCATGGTGCAGAGCGGCAAGGTAAAGCTCTACACACGCTATGAGATGGAAGACGTGGTGATTGTAGACGGCCGCGCACGCGGTATCATCGCCAAGAACCTCGTAACAGGCAAGCTGGAGCGTTTCACCGCCAACGCCGTGGTATTGGCCACAGGCGGTTACGGCAATACATACTTCCTTTCAACCAACGCCATGGGCTGCAACTGTACCGCGGCTATACAGGCATACCGCAAGGGTGCGATGTTCGCAAACCCGTCATACGTGCAGATTCACCCCACATGTATCCCCGTACACGGCAACAACCAGTCAAAGCTCACTCTGATGTCAGAGTCTCTGCGTAACGACGGCCGTATATGGGTGCCGAAGAAACTGGAGGACGCCAAGGCATTGCAGGAAGGCACCAAGCAGGGATATGAGATACCGGAGGAAGACCGCGACTACTATCTGGAGCGCCGTTATCCGGCCTTTGGCAACCTCGTGCCTCGTGACGTAGCCAGCCGCGCCGCCAAAGAGCGTTGCGACAAGGGCTATGGTGTCAACAACACCGGTCTGGCAGTGTTCCTCGACTTCTCTGAGTCAATACAGCGTCTGGGCATAGACGAGATTCGCCAGCGTTACGGTAACCTCTTTGATATGTACGAGGAGATAACCGACGTGAACCCCGGCGAGCTTGCCAAGACAGTGGACGGTGTGGAGTATTACCACCCGATGATGATATTCCCGGCCATACACTACACGATGGGCGGACTGTGGGTAGACTACGAGTTGCAGACAACTGTGCCGGGACTCTTCGCCATCGGCGAGTGTAACTTCTCCGACCACGGCGCCAACCGCCTCGGAGCGTCTGCGCTCATGCAGGGTCTTGCCGACGGTTATTTCGTGTTGCCTTACACCATACAGAACTATCTCGCCGACCAGGCTATCTGGCCGCGCCTGTCAACCGATATGCCTGAGTTCGAGGCAGCCGAGGAGGCCGTTCAGAAAGAGGTTGACCGCCTGATGGGCATTCAGGGTAAGCGCAGCGTAGACTCTATACACAAGGAGCTGGGCCACATCATGTGGGAGCACGTGGGCATGGGCCGCACCAAGGCAGGTCTTGAAGAAGGCCTGAAGATGCTCAAGAACCTGCGCAAGGAGTTCAACGAGAACCTCTTCGTACCAGGCTCAAAGGACGGTCTGAATGTGGAGCTGGACAAGGCTATCCACCTGCGCGACTTCATCATTATGGGCGAGTTGATAGCATACGACGCGCTGCATCGTGAGGAGTCATGCGGCGGACACTTCCGTGAGGAGCATCAGACTGAGGAAGGCGAGGCTAAGCGTGACGATGAGAACTTCTTCTACGTAGGTTGCTGGGAGTACCAGAACAACGACGAGACAGCGCCGGAGCTCTCAAAGGAACCGCTTGAATATGAGATAATAAAGGTTCAGACACGTAACTACAAGAATTAATATCCATGGCTCAGGGGGAGTGACATAAGCGGCCCGCAGGGCGCCGGCGCAATGGACGCGCGGCACCGCGGCATGCTGAAAGTTCCCCCGACCCCGCAATAAATAAATACAATGGCTAAAAATATAACAGTAACAGTACGATTCTGGAAGCAGAATGGCCCTAAGGAAAAGGGACATTTTGACGAGGAAGTGATGAAGAACGTGCCGGACGACACTTCTTTCCTTGAGATGCTCGACATGATGAACGAACAGCTCATCGCACAGGGTAAGGAACCGTTTGTATTCGACCATGACTGCCGTGAGGGTATCTGCGGCATGTGCTCGCTATATATCAACGGCACACCGCACGGCAAGACAGAGCGTGGCGCTACAACCTGCCAGCTCTATATGCGTAAGTTCAGCGACGGCGATGTCATAACCGTAGAGCCATGGCGCTCTGCCGGCTTCCCGGTCATCAAGGACTGCATGGTGGACCGCTCCGCTTTCGACAAGATAATACAGGCCGGAGGCTACACGTCTATACGTACCGGACAGGCACAGGACGCCAACGCTATCCTTATACCTAAGGAGAATGCCGACGAGGCAATGGACTGCGCCACATGTATCGGTTGCGGTGCTTGCGTGGCAGCATGTAAGAACGGCTCCGCAATGCTTTTCGTAAGCTCCAAGGTATCACAGCTCGCGCTGTTGCCACAGGGACGTCCTGAGGCAGCAAAGCGTGCCAAGGCCATGGTTGCAAAGATGGATGAGCTGGGCTTTGGTAACTGCACCAACACACGTGCCTGCGAGGCCGTATGCCCTAAGAACGAGTCTATCGCCAACATAGCACGCCTGAACAGAGAGTTCATCAAGGCTAAGTTGGCAGACTAAAGTAACACGATAGTGGTTGTCCGGCTATTACGTTGAGCGACAGCCGGTTGCAATATCTCTGTAATCGCACTGCGATTAGTCAGCAAAGGCAATGCCTTTACCATGCGATTCCTATGCCTTTACGATGCAAAAGGACTGCGATTGCGCCCACGCACGACGACTATGCCATAGGTCATACCGCAGCGGGCAGCCGGACAACCACACCATTTCTCCGCCGGACTACGGTCACAGGCGGATTTCAGGTAAATGGCTCTTGCGGCCATAAAAACATTGTCCAATAAGTATTTTTAACTTCATACGATATGTTTCGTCTGCTTTTCATATCCTTTTTCTTATTCTGTCGGATGCTGCCGGCGGAAATGACCTCCGCGGCTCTTGCCGCCGGCGGAAAGGGGTATGCCTTGCATACACCTGAAACCAAATCGCCCGCCGGGGAGGCGCACGGCAAAGTGTACACCGTGAGTGAGCCTCTGATATATGAAGACATGTTTGAGCGGTACCCGTATTCGTTCCTCGGCTATGACGGTGTACCGAGAGGCTTCAACATAGAACTTATGAAAGTCATGCTGCGTCGCCTGCAAATACCATACGAGATACGTATGCGCCGTTTGGAGGTTGTGCACGATGACATGCGCAATAAAAGGTGTGACGTGTCGTTAGGAGCGGTGAGCGCATATAACCAGGCGTCCGGTATCCTCGGCAAAGTCACCATTTGCGAACTTGGAAACAGTATGCTCGTACTGAAAAAGTACGGCTTAAAGAAACTTACCGTCGACCAGTTGCGCGGCCGCAAGATGGTTGTAAGGACGGGTAGCCGGCCGCATAGGTACCTTTTGGACCATGGCATTCCGGACAGCATGTTTACCATTGTGCCTGAGATGGACATGGAGTCAGAGATATTGCGAGAGGCGTCGTTGGGTACTGACGGTGTCATCTGGAACTCCATGATGATGGAGCGGATGCTACGGAAATACGGGCTTGCCGACCGTTATGACGCGGTACCCATAGACATGCCGCAAGGCGAGTTCCGTTTCCTGTCTAAAGACACGGTATTGCTGGCGCGTCTGGACAGTCTGTGCCTTGTGATGAAGAAGAGCGGCGAAATCAGTCAGATGCTCGACAAGTGGCTGTATCTGGATGATCCGGAGTCCTCTTCAAGCGAATTTTCCAATGTGCTGCCTATGATGTGTGTGTTTGTCATAGTCAGCATTATCCTGTTCTGTCTCGTAAGGTATTTCAAACACAATGTGCAGAACCGGAAGCTGGCGGAGGCACGCACGCTGATGCGGCTCACGCTGCACAGCAACAAGACAAAGGTGTGGATGTATTTCCCCGAGGCGAAGGCCTATGCCTGGATGACAAACGATGGCAGGGTGAACAAATTCTATAGCCCGTTCGACTTCTCACGCTTCTATCCCGACGGCAATTTCAATGTTATACACCGCCATGTGGTGAGCGCGTTGGCCGGTAAGGAGGACATACCGCAGGAGACTATGAGGTGCTATTCCGTTACGGAAAAGGATAAGGTGCTCGATGTGGAGGTTGTGATAAGGCGCCTGCTTGACGACTATGGCAGGGTGTACCTTATCTGCGGATTGCAGACTGACATAACAGAGAGCAAGAAGCTATTGTCTGACATGAAGCTGAGGGGAGAGTGTTACCACACGGCCTTCATGATGGCCAGAGGTACCGTCATGCGCTTTGACGTCACTGGGCGCCTTGTAAACTTCAACGAGATGGGGTTGTATAGAATGGGCATTGACAACCCTGAGAAATTCTATGCGGAGGGCTACTCCATATATGACGTGGACCTGCTGCAGGACATAGATATTGACAATTGTCCTAACGACCTGCGTCTGACTCGCATTACGAAAAACGGTGATTTGAGAGACGTAAACTATTTCCGCAGCGAATATTGCAATCCGAAACCCTTTGCCTTGCCGGGCTACACCACACTGGACGGTGCGCCAAGGCCGGGCACGGAGGTATCGCCGGAGGGTTACTATGACCTGCATTTTATAAAGGTCGTTAACGATAAAGGCAAGCTTATCAACTATATGCTCTTTGTCAACGACAGGACGGATGAGGTGCGCGCCATTATGCAACAGAGGGAAAAGCGTCGCAGGCTCAAGGAAACCGAGGCCCGTAAGAAACTGCTGCTCCGCCGCAGGGAGTATATGCTGAAGGAAACGGACGTGAGGATGGTCTCATACGACCCGTCAAGGAAGGAACTGACCATATATGAGAACGATGGCAAAAACGTATTGCTCTTTTCACAAGTCGGTCTGCTGGGAATTATAGACCCGGAAGATGTGAAGACGGTCTGCGGTGCGCTGCTGCAGCTTGACGCCCTGTGCCGTGAGGACATCACATTGGAGGTCAAGACGCAGAGACTCAATGACTGTGGCGAGCTGCGTCACTTCCGCCTTTGCATGAGACCGCGCTTCAATGCCGACGACAAGGTGGTGTCATATTACGGCACCTGCCACGACATTACGGCCAGTGTCTATACGCAAAAGAAACTGCTGGAGGAGACAAAGATAGTGAGAGACACCGAGCTTGTGAAGAGCGGATTCCTCAAGAATACCTCATATTCATTGCGTCAGCCGCTTGTAGTAATCCAAAGGAGCATACACAGCCTTGGCGACGGGGTGACGGAAGAGCAGCAGCAGGAGCTGGTAGGCAGCATAACGGGCAATACGCGCCGCCTGATAGCACTGTCGGACGACACGTTGTTGCTGTCGCGTATAGAGGCGGGGCTGCTTACGGTAAGGCGTGAGTCGATAGACTTCGTGCAGCTGTTCCTGACAACGGTCAACGAGACGCTGGACCAATATCCTTCATCTACCGTCATGCGCACTGTCGAGAACACCTACGAGCGTCTTATGCTGAGATTCGACGCCACATTGCTTCAGAGAATATTGCATGAGGCTGTGGCCCTGTCTGCGCGCTATACCACTATCGGAACCATTACCGTCCGTTACATGTATATAAAGGACAAGCTCTCCATTGCCATTCAGGATAATGGCCAGGGCATACCGCCTAATGTGGCACAGAGGCTTTTCGAGTCGCACATAGGCGACGAGTACACGCTGCAGGAGAGGGGCGCGCACGTGTCAGGTCTGGAGATGCCTATCTGTAAGGCGCTTGTGGATATGTTCGGAGGCACTATAGATGTGGAGACAAACCCCGGCAGAGGCACGTCTATATATATAACCCTTGATATAGAGAGGGCGGAAGATACCGGTACGTCCGACGACTCTCAGGAACTACGTGGGTCTGAAGTTGATGACTCTGCGGATCTTAAAACCAATGTAGTGTAAAAGACATGCCGTTACTGAAACATACAATATCACGATTATTGCTGACGGTTCTCCTTGCCATGGCGTTGCCCCTTGCCGTTAACGGGCAACGGGAGGCGGTGCTTTCGGCCGGCACTTCCGACTCCGGCCATACCTCCTGTGTGCACATAGGGGCGTATGACGAGAAGCAGAGAGAGAGGATTTTCGGGCAGATACCGCCGTATGGCATCAAATATACCAAGGCACACCCGCTCGTAATAGCTCTTGACTGGGCTTTCCCACCATATTCTTACGTTAACGAGGCGGGCTATCCGGAGGGCATGCTGGTGGACATTCTGAACGAAGTCTTCAACCGTTTCCGTGTTGCTCACGAGATTCGCATGATGTCACATGAGGAGTCTTGGAAGCAGTTGCGGGAAGGAAAGGTGCATGTTGTCATAGACGTTAACAACGCGCCGCTCACCCAGGACGGCATCAGGTGCGGTCATGCCGATTTGGCTCCGTACAATGTCATGGCGATACACCTGTCGGAGACTCCCATGATGCGCAGTCTTATGTTCTTTGGCCGTGGTGACACGTTGCTGGTAAACAACGACAGTTACTCAAACCATTATCTGGTAAAGGCTTTCAAGGACTCCATACGTTTTGCCATACGCGGCGTTAATCACAACAAGGCCATTAACGACATCATAGAGGGTAGGGCCAAATATTTTGTCTGGGATGAGATGGCTCTGCGTGTGTTGATGAGGAAATATGACATTGAGAACATTGTCGAGATGGATCCGGTGGACATTCCTTCGGGCACATTGCGTTTCTATTGCGCCGATACCCTGCTGCTTGGCGAGTTTGACTATATACTCAATCACCTGAAAAGCACCAACCTTTATCAGCCGATATATCAGAAGTGGTTTGGCGAGAACAAGAAAGACAGCAAGTCACTCAGCGTGCAGGTGCTGTTCTTCGCGCTGGTTGTGATAGTCGCTATCATCCTGCTGGTGATGATACTGCGTTCCACCTCCGATAAGTTGCAGACGGAATTTGCAGCCATATCCAAGTTCGGCGTGGATATAAACCACTGCCAGTTGGTTGTGATAAACGTGCGGAAGCAATGGGTTTATAACATGGCAGGAGATTTCTTGCCCTCCGGCGGCATTCCTTACAAGGAATATCTGGATCTTATCCACCCCGATGACCGTCATGTAGTGACAGAAGCCAAGACGGATGTGGACGGCGGTCGCCACGACATGCCGACCGTTTACTTCAGGATGCGCCGCTATGACGACGAGACATTTGAATGGCGCAATATGGCTGTTAATGCCATTATCAAGACGAAAAAGGGCAAGCCGCAATACCTGTACCTCGCACTTAGTGACACTACGGAGCATGAGAAAGACAGCATTCGCCTCGGAAAAGCGGTCAGGGAATACTCCTGTATCATGGATATGTCAGACGTAGGGCGAGCCTATTTTGACCGCAGCGGCCACATGCAGCGTTGCAACAAGGCGTTTGTCACCTTCTTTGACAAGGCCGGTTTCGGCAAGGCCGATGCATTCCTGCAGAGCAAAAACCTCAGGGCGTTGCTCATAATGTTCAACGGTATGATACTTGAGGAGAACATGGATGTATGGTTCGGTGCTCCGATTGACATACCGGAGCTGCAGCTAAAGGGCACGGCCGAGATACGTTTGCGCACCGTTTGGGACGACAGCCGGTGCTGTGCAGGATATATCATGACGCTTTACGACAAGGAGGTGATATATGATGTGATGCAAAGCAACCGCGCTCTCGACATGGACATAAAAGAATTGCAGAAGACACTGGAAGAGTTGCAGATGGAAATGAAGTTCGTCATGCAGCGTAACAAAATGTCTGTCTTCAAGTGGAAGGTCAACAGCGACGTGCTATTACTCTCTGACGGTACTCTGCACGAGAGCGAAATCAAGTATCAGGACTATGTGGATATGCTGTCGGAGAGCGACAGAGAGGGCATACTTGCGGCTCTTCAGTCTCCGCAGAAGTACATAAGGCAGCCTTTGCACGTTGTGAGACAGTTCAAAGGGCTTAACGAGGAGAACGACTCAAGGTGGTATGACACATACCTTACGCCCGACTATGATATTGACGGCACATACATGGGAGTCTTCGGCATACGCTGTGACATCACCGAGTTTATGGCAACGCAGAACAAACTGCGTGAGGAGACGGAGAAAGCTCTCGACTCCGGCAGGCAGAAAGCACTCTTCCTGCAGAGCATGACCCACGAGCTGCGCACGCCGTTGAACGCCATTAACGGCTTTGCCGAGATACTGTCGTTCCTCACTACCGACGAGGAGAAGAGGGAATATATAGACATCATGGCACATAACTGCACCATGCTCATCAGTCTTATAGATAATATCCTTCAGATTTCAACCATTGACACCGATGGCCTGACACTGAGAAAGAGGCGCGTTGACTTTGCGAAAGCCTTCAAGGAGAGCGCTCAGGAGCTGCAAAAGTACATTGCCAACCCTGAGGTGGCATACAGAATAGACGCACCGATGGACTCGCTCATACTCGAGGTGGACTCGGAGCGCATACTACAGATACTCGACATCTTCGTGAACAACGCCTCAAAGTTCACCAAAGAGGGCTTTATCCACGTCGGATTCAGGTATAGCGGCGATTTGTTGACGGTGTATTGCCGCGACACCGGTTGCGGTATCCCGCAGGACAAGCAGCAGGAAGTGTTCAACCGCTTTACCAAACTGGACGAGTTTGTGGCGGGAGCCGGCCTCGGTTTGCCCCTCGCCAAGAGCATAGCCGATGTCATGGGCGCCACCATCGACCTCTATTCCAACGAGAATGAGGGCACCGTTGTGTCGCTTACGCTTGATACCAGTCCAGATTTTACCCCCCCGTCAAGGTGAATCGCGACTGGATTGGGAACGAACTTTAGGAGATATGACCGGCAATGCGGCCGGACAGTGCATATATCTTGCTTATGTATACAAACGGAAGTAATAAAACAAACAGAATAGACAAACATGCTTACTATCACATCTTACGAAGATTTCGCCCAGTATGAGGGCAAGGTGCTCGGCACATCAGACTACATTCAGCTCACACAGGAGCGCATTAACCTCTTTGCCGATGCCACTCTCGACCACCAGTGGATACATGTAGATACCGAGAAGGCCAAGACCGACAGCCAGTTCGGCACCACCATAGCCCACGGCTACCTTACACTCTCGGTGCTACCGTACCTTTGGAACCAGATAGTAGACGTGCAAAACGTCAAGATGCTCGTTAACTACGGCATAGAAAAGATGAAGTTCGGCCAGCCTGTCCTGTCCGGTCAGAGCCTCTCTCTCACCACTTCCCTGCAGAGCATTGCCAACCTCCGCGGTGCTGTCAAGACCGAGGTGAAGTTCACTATGAACGTGAAGGAGACCGGCAAGAAAGCCATTGAGGGCGTTGCCGTATTCATATACTATTTCAACTAAATCCCGCTGCCGCGTAAAAACCGACACAACCAATGAGCAGAACCATCCTTTCCACCGTCTTTGCGACCCTTATATCGCTTGTCGCTATGGCGCAGACGCAACCCATATTGCCCGGCTTCCATGCCGACCCTGAGGTGATGTACTCCAACAAAACGGGCAAGTATTATATCTATTCCACCACCGACGGTGTGCGAGGGTGGGGCGGACACTATTTCACGGTGTTCTCTTCCAAGAACCTTAAACAGTGGAAAGACGAGGGCATAATGCTCGATGTGCGCTCCGAGCAGGTGCCATGGGCCACCGGCAACGCATGGGCTCCCTGCATAATAGAGCGCCGGCAGGCCGACGGCACATATAAATACTACTTCTATTTCTCTGCCCACAACCCCGAAAGCAACCGCAAGGAGATCGGTGTGGCGGTGAGTAACGACCCTGCGGGGCCTTTCGTCGCCTCTTGCCGGCCTATCGTTACCGATGCCGACCGTCCCAAGACACGCAAGGGCGGGCAGGCCATTGACGTGGACGTGTTCCACGATCCGCAGACGGGCAAGTACTACCTGTACTGGGGCAACGGCTTTGCCGCCGGCGCGGAGCTGTCTGATGACATGATGTCCATAAAGCCGGAGACCACCGTAGACCTCACTCCCAAGGGCGGAACGCTCGACACATGGGCTTACCGTGAGGCCACATACGTCTTCTATCGCAAGGGCATCTACTATATGATGTGGTCTGTTGACGACACCGGCTCGCCCAATTACCACGTCTGCTACGCCACGTCCAAGGCGCCTCTTGGCCCTTACACCATAGACCCCGACCATTATAACGTGATAAAGCAGGTGCCGGAGCAGCAGATTTACGGCACGGCACATAACAGTATCCTGCAGGTTCCGGGCAAGGACAAGTGGTATATCGTGTATCACCGCATAAACAAAGACCACCTGAACAACGACCCCGGCGTGCACCGCGAGGTCTGCATCGACAGGCTTACCTTTGACAAACAAGGCCGTGTGATACCTGTCAAGCCCACCCGTTAGGCCTTTTTACACCCGATATATGCTCGCTTTTTATTGCCGTCAGACTTCGGGCGAGTTGTGAAATATCCTTGTGTCTCAACATGACACAAGGATATTTTTTCCCCATTCCACGCTGCCAACCGCTCAACTCTTTTTTGTTTCCTGTTGCGACGCAAGGACATTTTTTTTCCATCCCACGCCGTTTGTCTTGTGCTCCCGTTTCTTTTCTTCTCCCCTTTTTTAGGTATTTGCGTGCCTTTATAAACCGTTTGCGACACGATTGCAAAATCTTTTTTGTACCTTTGCATCGGTTTAATATCCCGGTTCGGGGGCTTACAGCGTCCCCGCCGTCGTAAAACACTATCCAATATGACACTTGACGAACTACCGATAGACCATTCGGCACGTATAGACACTGTGGGTGGCGCAGGCTCTCTCAGGCAACATTTCCTCGATATGGGCATCATTCCCGGCGCCGTCATAACGCTGCGCAAGTACGCTCCCATGGGCGATCCGATGCAGTTGGAGGTGCATGGCTACGAACTGACGCTGCGCAAGGCCGACGCCGCGCGCATCGGCGTCACGCTGTTGCCGTCCGCTGCCGACGCCATTCCGGAGTCTTCGCCCTGCGTTGAGAGCCATATTCCCTCCGCCCACCCCGGCCTTGGCGAGGAAGGGCCTTACCATGACTCCGCCCATGAGTCCCCTCTGCCCGACGGTGTCAAGCTGACCTTCGCCCTTGTAGGTAACCAGAACTGTGGCAAGACGACCCTTTTCAACCAGCTCACGGGTGCCAACCAGCATGTAGGCAACTTCCCCGGCGTGACCGTAGACCGCAAGAGCGGCGCCATACGGGGCGTGAAGAACAGCGAGGTCACCGACCTGCCCGGCATTTACAGCCTCTCGCCCTATACCGACGAGGAGATAGTGAGCCGCGAGTTTATTCTCAATGAGCGCCCGCACTGCATCATCAATATCGTCGACGCCACCAATATAGAGCGTAATCTTTACCTGACCATGCAGCTTATGGAGCTTGGTCTGCCCATGGTTCTCGCCCTTAACATGATGGACGAGATGGAGGGCAACGGCGGTCACATACACATTAACGATATGGAGCGTATGCTCGGCATTCCCGTGGTGCCCGTTTCTGCCGTCCGCAACCAAGGTGTCGATGAGCTTGTGCGCCACTGTCTGCACGTTGCGAGGTATCAGGAGAGTCCCGCGCGTCAGGATTTCTGTCCGCCCGAAGACCACGGCGGTGCCGTACACAGATGTCTTCACGCCATCATGCACCTTGTGGAAGACCATGCGTTACGTTACAATATCCCCCTGCGTTTTGCCGTGGCGAAGATTGTGGAGGGCGATGAGCGTATCATATCCGCCCTGCATCTCTCCGCCAATGAACTGGAGACCGTGGAGCATATCATACGGCAGATGGAGGAGGAGAGAGGCCTTGACCGTGCCGCCGCTATGGCCGAGATGCGCTATAGCTTTATAGAGCACCTCTGTTCGCAAACCGTTGTGCATCCCCGCGAGAGCAGGGAGCAGCTTCGTTCGCGCCATATCGACAGGATACTGACGGGCCGTCTCACCGCCTTGCCTGCCTTTATGCTTATCATGGCCGCCATTTTCTGGCTCACGTTCGATGTCATTGGCGGCACTATGCAGGAGTGGTTAGAGGGCGTTATAGACTGGTTCACCGCCCTTAGCGATGACACCCTGCGGTCGTGGCACGTCAACGACACCGTGCGCTCGCTCATAATCGACGGCGTTTATGCCGGTGTCGGCTCCGTTGCCAGCTTCGTTCCCATTATCGTGGTGTTCTTCTTCTTCCTCTCCATGCTTGAGGACTCTGGCTATATGGCCCGCATTGCCTTTGTCATGGACAAGCTATTGCGTAAGATAGGCCTTTCGGGGCGCTCCATAGTGCCGTTGCTTCTCGGTTTCGGCTGCTCCGTTCCGAGTGTCATGGCCAGCCGCACGCTGCCCTCGGCCCGCGACCGTCGGCTCACGGTTATGCTCACCCCCTTCATGTCTTGCACCGCCAAACTGCCCATCTACGTCTTTTTCTGCGCCGCCTTCTTCCCTGACCATGCCGCTGTTGTGATGTGTTGCCTTTATCTTCTCGGCATTGTCACAGGCATTGTCACTGCCCTTGTCCTCAAGAGCACATCGTTTCGTGGCGAGGCGGTACCCTTTGTCATGGAGCTGCCCAACTACCGCATGCCCGGCTTCCGCACCACCATGCTGCTGCTTTGGGACAAGGCACGCGACTTTCTGCAGCGCGCCTTCACCGTCATCTTTATGGCAACCATCGTTATATGGTTCCTCCAGTCGTTCTCGTTCCACCTCAGTCTGGTCGACGACCAGTCACAGTCCATTCTCGGGCGTGTGGCGTCGTTTGTGGCCCCAGTCTTCCAGCCCGTGGGTTTCGGCGACTGGCGTGTCACCACATCGCTCGTAGGCGGCTTCCTTGCCAAAGAGAGTGTGGTGTCCACCCTCTCCGTCCTCTTCGGCGACGGCGTGTCTCTCGGCAGCGTTCTCAGCACCGCGTCGGCCCTGTCGCTCATGGTCTTCTGTTTGCTCTATACCCCTTGTGTGGCAGCTATCGCCGCCATACGCCGTGAGTTGGGCGGTAAAGACGCCCTCACCGTTGTCGTGGCGCAGTGTCTCATAGCCTATGTCATGTCTATGGCGGTGTATCATGTCGCCCAGCTCTTTTAGCCTACCGCATACGTACACGCCGCATTCTGTTAACAAACCATACCCGACTGTCATTATGAATACCGTCTCTTACATCCTTCTCGCCGTTGTTATAGCGGCTTTTCTTATAGCGGCCCGCCATCATTACCGTGGCGGTGGCAGGAACAGTTGCCACAAAGACTGCGACGGCTGTTCCGGCTGCCGATAGCAACCGAAATACATTTTTATGCCGTTTTGCGGCGAATAATCCGGCTAATCACCGCAAATTTGCGGAGAATATTTGGATTATTCACCGCAAAACGTTACCTTTGCCGCATGAAACGTAACTATATTCATGGGGCTTATATATGGCAACGCCCCGATTGGCCGGCGTTCCGATGGGATATGGATAAGCTGGCTGCCACCATGTTGGAGTTGGTTCATCTGCACGGACAGTTGGCCGGACGGATGTCAATGCTTGGGCTTGGCGACAAGAGCAACGCCCATTTGCAGGCCCTTACCGATGAACTGACAAACTCGTCGGATATAGAGGGCGTGGTGTTGAATGCCGCCTCTGTGCGCAGTTCCATTGCCCGCAGGCTTGGCATGGATAATGACGGCTTGCTTTCAGAAGACTATTATGTCGAAGGGCTTGTAGATGTGATGCTCGATGCCATTTACAGTTCAGACAAACTGTTGTCCGCCGACAGGCTGTTCGGGTGGCATTGTGCGTTGTTTCCTAACGGAAGGAGCGGGATGTATAGCATAACCGTCGGCGGCTGGCGCATCGGCGACGAACCGATGCGGGTGGTTTCCGGTTCTCTTGGGCATGAGAAGATACACTATGAGGCGCCGCCATCGTCATTGGTTCCTGCTGAGATGACCCGTTTCCTTAAATGGTGTTCCGACAGCCGGCAGCCCCCGCTCATTAAGGCGGCTGTGGCTCATCTGTGGTTTGTCACGATACATCCGTTTGACGATGGCAACGGACGGCTCTCCCGCACACTGGCCGATATGTTCCTCAGTGAGCTCGATGGCTGTGGCAGAACCAGATATTACAGTATGTCGGCGGAGATTAACCGTAACAAGAAATCATACTATGACATATTGGAGCGCACCCAGAAGGGCGGTCTTGATATAACGGAATGGATGCTGTGGTTTTTTGAACGTCTGAAGAATGCCATCATCCGCACTATGGATACTGTTAGCCGCACGCTGGCCAAAACCGCTTATTGGAACTGTTTTTCCGCTACAGATGTCAATGAACGTCAGCGCAAGGTCATCAATAGACTGTGGGACGGCTTCGATGGAAAGCTTACCTCCTCAAAGTGGGCGAAGATATGCGGTTGCTCGCAAGATACCGCTTTGCGCGACATCAACGACCTTTTGTCTAAAGGAATGTTGCGCGATAGCGGTGAGGGTGGCCGTAGCACGAATTATATCCTTGTGGAAAACGCCTCTTCCAAGGCTTAAAGCCGTTGGCGTTGACAGTTGGCCGTCACGGTGCCGCAAACGGCGTCTGAGAGCCTTTCCACTGATGAAATGCGAATATTATCCCCATACACTGATGTAGTTTCCTTATATTGAATTTACGGCTTTTTCGCATATTCCGCCGCCTTGTTTTCCATGTGTGTCGTAAAGGCATTGTGATTATGATGCGAAGGCATAGCTTTTACATGACAAATGCACTGCGATTACATTGTAATCGCAGTGCATTTGCTGTATGCTTGTTTTTTCTTATTTCTCTTCGTGTATTCATCAATATCGTCTCCTCACACAATTGTATTTACAATCTTTCATAAAAAATAATGCCTTTAAAAACAGTCATTTCTTTATAAATTTGATGGAATGGGTATTCCCTTTTATATCTTTGACAACCAAAAGATATACGCCCATTTCAAGTGTAGAAGTATCTATTGTGTTTACAAATGAACAATTAGAAACACCGGTCTTATAAATATTACCTGTTGAATAATCAAGAATTTGATAAGATAAGATTAAAGATTTTTTAGAATTCCGTCTTCCTTTCGAATAAACATTAATAGAATTGTCATTTACAGAAAATTGTAACTGCAAATTATCTACAGGAGTTAATGGTGGCATGACGTAAGTGCTTGTTGTAGAACCATTTTTATTATACGAAGTAATTGTAAAGGTAGTTGTCAACTCCCTATCTACAGTAGCTGTAAAATATCCTTTCTGAAAATCAGGAACTTCATAATAATATGGCACAGTATTGTCTTCATCTAATTGTGCGACGACAACTCTTGTTACCCCCTCAAGGTTGTTCAATCCAATCCTCACATCTCTATAATAGTCCTCTTCATTTTCAAAAGATAATATCCTGCTAAAACTAGCTTGAGGTGTTTGCGGCAAATAATCTAAAACATAATATTTTATATCATATTTTCTGTAAGAGAAACCAAAAACTTTAAGACCACCAACTATTCTGCATCGTAAATATCCATCACATGTTCTAGCATAATCATCTATTTCATGATTCAATATAAGGTTCTCAACATTAACATCAATCTCAGGAAGACTTCCTGCTAACGCCCGACAACTATACACGATATCCCATGTACCGTCTTTCAATAAGAATGCAATAGTCCAACCTTCTCCGTTATACATATGGTAATCAGGGTAATATGGATGTAAATTAGGCATGTTTACATCCATATCTGTTTCAATATAACTGTTCAAGTTTGCAAATCCATTATTATGAGGTTTTGTAGAAGAATTGGCATTCAAATTTATAGTTCCTTTATATGGTATTACATCATTTGTTCTTGTTTTTGTCTCATAGCATGATGTACTCATACCTGTTGGCACATCAGCTTTCCAATATAGTAAATCACGAAACATTGCAACTGTATGCTTGTCAGAAATGTCTCTAACAAGAGTTTCTCTGCCAAAATCGTAAGTTAAAAGACGAGTTATTTTCTTGTCATCTTGTGGCATAAAATAGTTAAGAGATTTATTAATATCCCAAACATGAGGCGCATAAATATACCACTTATTATGCTCATCTTCAAGCATTAAGGAATCGTTCAATGCATTTATATACGCTTGATGAGGGTCCACAATATTGTTGACATAATTTAAATCGTATCCTAAAGATTTTAATACATAATACTCATACGGAGTTATTGTATTTAAATTTATTCTAAACTCCTCATTTCTGATAAGATTTGCTTGCCAGATTAATCCAAACCCTTTAGCAATATCTCTCAAAACAACAGACACGAAATCGTATTTCCCACTCTCTGTTTCATTTTTTAAAGAAAACGAGCAATTATCTGCAAGATTATTGTTTTTATTATAATATGTTATTATTATATCATGATCTGCCATCATTTGTTCTGTAAGAATACTATCATACATAGCAGTATAACCTTGACCTGACATTACATAATAAACTGTACCTTTTATCTGACTTGTGTAAGATGCTGGAGCATAGATAGCATAAGGAGACATTCCATTATTGGAAACCCTTTTGGTACTTACTGTTGAAATAGCTGTTGTTTGCCTATTATCATCTAATTTGGCCAAAATTCTTATTGGTAAAGAAGTTGGCATGGCCTCTTCCCATATTTTACAAGCATATTCAAATGCGCCCTTCATCTCAAAAGGCCAGTTCCCCTCAAATTCTGTTATTAATTTTGTACCACCTGCACAATCTCTTACGATAGGCAAATTAAACTGTTTATGTATAACATTGGAAGAAACATAAGATTCAACATCCACAATATCTTGACCGTAAGACTGAACCGTTAACAAAAAAAATAAGAAAAATACAAACTGTTTCATAATGATAATTTAAATTTATATTGATTATCTAATGTAGAAATCTTAATTATATATATACCTTTATTTAACTCATTCAAATCTAATTGTTCTTTATTGGATATGTTTAAGAGTTTACCATCAAGTGTAAAAACAGTGATGGAGGACGCTTTTTCTGCATATAGAGTTCCATTTAAAATATAATAAGGCTTTTGATCATTTTTCGCTGTGTTAATATCTGTTTGCTGTTTGATGAAATCTTCTGTATCCTGTTTAATGAAATCTAAAACATCAGGATCTTTTATATAATCATTAAAACATATTGTATCACTATGCACAATCCCATAATTGTTTTGTCTTACAATAGCCATATGTTGGTACAATTCCCAAAAAGAGGTTATTTGATAGACTGTTTTTTCTATTTTCTTAAGACCGGCAGGATTGACAAAATAAGTTAGCCTTCCATGATCGACAGGTGTAAATGGTGAAGAATAAAAAAGCCATAAATGCTCTATTGAATCCGGAAATTCAATAAGCATATCAAAATAATCATTATCAGTAAAATATCCGGTTTGGAAATCAAAGTCATCAAAGCAAAACTTAATGGATTTTATGATAGGTTTTATTGGTAACACATCAAACATAATTTGAATTGTATCTATTTTTGAATTATGCTTACATGTCAACATTCCCAACGAAATACAATGATTAGAATTAAAAGTTGCTACGCTGTTTGTCCACTTGTTAGGGTATTCTTTTGGTATAAGAGTAAATGTTGAAGCCTGTTTTACTTGTTTACACTCAAGCCAATCCTCTTGTCCTCCACTAATTTCTCTTACATAAAATCTCCAGTCTGCAATTTCTCTATCAAATAAACTGAAGATACATGTATCACCATCTACAATTGGAGTTGATAATGACAGCATCCTACCATCTTTATAAGATGCTTGAATAGTGCTTGCATTTATAACATTGTTGGTTATAATAAAAATGAATAACAATATAATATTTTTTTTCATTGATTTAGAAATTTAATAGTTGTTTGATATTTATTATCCCTAAATACTTTTATAAAGTATACACCTTTTGGAGATAATGATAATTCATTATAATGGTTTATCCGTTTTAGGTATATACCATTTGCCATATAAACATCACAATAGATATTGGAGATATGTAGTAATTCTTTTATAGATGTTGTCTGTTGTTTGTTTGTTTGCATAAAAATGTCATTGGCAGGTATCTCTATAGTATAAGTGTCACTACCATAATTGTTTGTCACTCTAAAATGTATCCATACATTTCTCCATGAGTCTATATCTGTCATATAAAAACGAGTATAATAAGGTATATTAGAATTATATGATGCAGAGGAAGCATTAAATTCTTCTTCAACATATGAAAACAAAGAATGACATCCTGTGTAATAAATATCTACAATTACATTATAAAACGTCGGATCATAATCACATGGAATAATTTCTATTATTTCTGCCTTTATAATTTTAGGAACAATTTCTAAAGTTACTACATATTTATCAGAAACAGGTTGTCCATCACAAACTCCACTATATGAAATGATGCCACGAATATCCCCTTCAATATTTCGTTCATATTTATCTTCAATATCAATAGGTGGTATTATAAAATCCTTATTTGTAGAGATAACAACTGTTTCATATCCACCATTTTTCAATGGTAAAAGAAATTCCCAATAATGGTTTTCCAAAATATTACCATTACATTCTACATGAAATGTATGTTCTTTATAAGCAGAAGTTATACCTGTGTTGTCAATATCATCCGCATATATACAAATAGAGGAATCAACAGAAAAATTCCAACCAATTGTTGAAAGAATACCTAACGTTGTATCGTCAATTGTCAAGTTTCGTTTTTTAAGTTCACCATAAAACATGATAGAAGCTGTATCCGCAGAAAATTTTAGTGATTTCTGTGGTTCATATATTGAAGGGGCATATATTTTAAATCTGTCGTCTTTCCGTATAGCATACACATAGCCACAATCCTGTTGTACAAATGATTGAAATTCTGCACGTTTATTATTATTCAGGTCTGCCATTTGCTTGTCATCTTCCGTAAATAAGAGATGGTCAAAGGCAGTCATCCCATTATTAAAAGAGAATGCAAAATTACCTCTTCTGTCTATTTTTACAGAAGAGCCATATCCTAAACACCTTCCGATACTTTGTAGCATAGCTAATACAAGTTTTTTGTCAAAAGAACTATTTGTTTCGCCTATTCCCACACACCATTGGACATTAGAATTAATAAATATATCTGCATCTATAGTGTTTGTGTACGATATCCCCTTACTCTTAAATAGCGATATAGGATAATACAAACCATCACTTTTAGACTGAGAATATATTACATCTGTTCTTATATCTTCGGAAAGTAGGTCTACAAAATGTATATTTATACGACAACTGTCCCCGACACCCATATAATCCTGCCATACATTGGCAGCTATAGAGACTGCAACCTTTAACGAATCTGGCATATTAGAGTCATTGTAATTTATGACAACGTTACCTACTCTCTTATTTGACATTCGTATAGATCGTGCTTTAGCAGAAACGTTGAAAGCACATACACCAAAAGAGTAAACATCTGAATATGATATGGTATCAACAACTTGACTGACAGTTGGCAACGGATTTGTAAAAATAAGTGTAATTAAAAAAAATAAAGTTGAGCAAATGGATTTATTCATTTTTATAGGATATACGATATAGAGATATTATTATAATTTTACAGAAAATTGTTTTTAGCTTTTATTATATACTTTTGTGAAATTGTAATTTAAATTAATGTGATATAAAAATGTTTGTTTGAAAATTTGATGATTAGTAGAATTGATTTTTGTAAGGTATTCATGTTTTGTCGGGCATAATGAGGTAATATCAATATGCGTTTTATTGATTCAAAAACATTGCTCAGGTATAACACTTCTGTTCACCTCTGTTTTTCCTTATTTCTCTTCGTGTTCGAGTTTGTAGTTTCGTGGCGATACGCCGTACATGTTTTTGAACATGGTCGAGAACGATGTGCTGCTGTTGAAGCCGCATCGGTATGCCACCTCCGTAACGGTTGTGCCTTTCTTGCACAGCATTTTTGCGGCCTGTTTCAGTCGCACGTTCCTTATGAAGTCGTGCGGCGACTGGTTTGTCATCTCCTTCATCTTGCGGTGCAGATGCACACGGCTTATGCCCACCTCCTTGCAAATCATGTCTATGTTCAGGTCAGAGTTGTAGATGTTGTCGTTTATGACGGCCAGGATGCGGTTTAGCAGCTTCTCGTCCGTGTCCTCGCTCTCCACCTCTATGTCGTCGAGTTGCTCCGCCCCGTCTTCCTTTCCTGTGAATTTGTTCTGCATGACCTTGCGCGATGCTATGAGGTTGGCTATGTTACGTTTGAGTATGTCGAGGTTGAACGGCTTTGTCACATACAGGTCCGCGCCTGTCTCCAACCCCTCTAATTTGTCCTCATCCCTTGTCTTTGCCGTTATCAGTATTACCGGAATGTGGTTTGTTGTGACGTTCTTCTTAATGTTGGTACACAGCGCGTGCCCGTCCATGTCGGGCATCATGACGTCGCTTATCACCAGTTGCGGCACCTCACGCAGTGTCGCCGTCAGTGCGCTTTCGCCGTTAGGGAATGTCAGTATGCGGTATGTCGCCGACAGCTCGTCTTTCAGGTAGTTGCGTATCTCGTCGTCATCCTCCGCTATCACTATTGTCGCCTTGCCGCTATTGTCGCCCGCCATGGCCTGTGCCTCGCCTGTTTCTTCCTCCGCCTGTTTTGCGGTCTCTTTTTCCTGCGGCCTCTGTCCTTGCATCTCCTCTGCCTGCTCCTCTTCCGTCCATGGCGCTATCTCCTCCGGTTTGAGGTGTTCCTTGCCCAAAGGCAGCGTCACTGTGAATGTCACGCCAGTCTGTTCGTTGCGCGCTGCTATGGTGCCGTGGTGCAACAGCACTATGGAGCGTGTCAGGTCAAGCCCCACTCCCGTTCCTGACTTGTATTTGAAAGTCTTTGTCGGTGCCTGGTAGAACCTCTCGAAGATGTGCGGCAGGCTCTCCGGCGGTATGCTTGAGCCGCTGTTGAACACTGTCAGTGTCAGCGTTCCCTCCGGCATTCCCTCCTGCGCCGCGCCGTCTGTCGTCACCGTCACGGTTATCTCACCTCCCGCCGGCGTGTTCTTCACGGCGTTCGATAGCAGGTTGTTGAGTACCTTGGCAAACTGCGCGCGGTCTATCCACAGTGCCATGCGCCTTACCTTGCCGTGGTCGAAGCCCATTGTTATCTGTTTTGTGCCGGCCTGTATGCGGAACATGCCCACCACATCGTCCACGAACTCCACCATGTCCGTCTCGCACATGTGCATCGTCATGCGCCCCTTGTCTATCTTCCTTATGTCCATTATCTGGTCCACAAGGTGCATTATGCGCTCCGCGTTGCGCTTTATGATGTCGTATGTGGCCTTTCGGTGCGAGTCGTTGTCCTCGTTCATCAGTTGCAGCAGCGGCGCCATTATCAGCGTCATGGGTGTCCGTATCTCATGGCTCAGGTTTATGAACGACTGCAGTTTCTGCTCGTTCAGCTCCTCGGCGTGTATGTGTTTCTGCAGTTTCAGCTTCTCCTTGCTGCGTTTGTTCATCGCCCTCAGGTACAGCAATATCGCCGCTATGACTATGAGCAGGTATATTGTCTTTGCCACGGGGGTGAAATACCACGGGTTGTGTATCACTATCAGAAACTCCTTTGTGGCTGTCGGCGTCCCGTCGTACAGTGCCTGTACCCGCAACGCGTAGTCTCCCGGCGGCATCCGGCTTAGCGTCAGGTCGTTTTCTCCGGGTTGCAGTGTCTTCCATCGCTCCCCGTTTATGCTGTATCGGAATGTTATGTGTTTCAGCCCGGAGTATGTGAGTGTTGAGAAACGCAGCGTGAGGGTGTTGTCATCGCTGCAGAAGTCGAAACGTTTTGCGGCCATTACCGCCGTGTCGCATATCTCGAAGCGTCCCGATTTCTCTCCCGCCTTTATCAGCTCTCCGCCCACCAGCATCTGCGACAGTATCAGCTCTATATGCTTGCTCTTCTGTCCCATTTTTGCGGGAGCGAAGTATGACACGCCCATAGAGCCTGCAAAGTACAGGTTTCCCGCCTTGTCGTGGAATGAGGCACCCTCCGAATACTCGTTGCCGTGCAGTCCGTCAGAGTCATAGAAATGTGTGAAACGCGCGTTTTCCCGGTTCAGCCGCGACAGTCCTCCGCTCGTGCTGACCCATACCTGGCCTTTGGCGTCGAACTCTATTGACGCCACATGGTTCGTCGGCAGTCCGTTGGCGGTGGTGTAGTGTGTTATCTTTGGCGCGGAACCTTTATATGGGGGGGCAAATTCTATGTTATAAAGTCCTTTGGATGTGCCTACCCACAGCCCCATGTCCTTTCTGTATCTGATGGCCCTTATCGCCTCTCCGTCCAGCAACTGGTTCGTTCCGAACACGTTGTCCCATCTGTTTCTCGCTATGTCGAGGCATGACAGCCCCGTTGCCGTACCCACAAATAGCAGCTTGCCGTCAGGCGACAGCTCCATTTGCACCACGAAGTCGTTGGCCAGATGGTTCTTGTCGTCAGGATTGTCATAGCGGCTTGTGTATCTTGTTATTTTGCCCGTCAGCAGGTTGAGCCTTAGAAGCCCGCCGCCGAGGGTGCCTATCCACAAGTCGTTGTTATTGCCCATGCGCAGGTCGAATACGCTTTGCGTTATGGCGTCCACCTCTTCCGAGCGGTGATATACCCCCGTGGCGGCATCAAACCATCCGCATCCCTGGGTAAATGAGCCTATCCACAGCCTGCCTTCATTGTCTTCGGTCATTGTCAGCACCGTGTTTGGCACGCTGTTCGGGTCAGACATGTTCGGCGCATAGTGGCGTATCAGCTCCCCGCGCGGTGTCAGCGCATAGAGACCGTCTTGGTCTGAGGCCACCCACAGGGTGCCGTTGCGCTGCATGAATACATTCTGTACGTATGCCTCGCCTATTGAGTTCAGCGTGCCGCTGTTGCGTCCTATGTAGTGTATCGCTCCGGATGCGGGCGGTTGCATGAACACGCCTTTCTGCATCAGTCCCAACCACAGGTTCCCCGTTTTGTCCTTTACCATGGAGTAAACCTTTGTGCGGCTCATGTCCACCTCGTTGCTATACAGACGGCTGT
Organism: uncultured Prevotella sp.; assembly: GCA_964599665.1. Lineage (GTDB taxonomy): Bacteria > Bacteroidota > Bacteroidia > Bacteroidales > Bacteroidaceae > Prevotella. The sequence goes on along the minus strand of CAZRGO010000008.1, from coordinate 87,907 downwards.
CGGTCAGCACCCCCGTGGCGGTGTCGAGATATTTCAGTCCCGTTCCGTTGGTGCCTACAAGCAGGCGGTTGTCTTGCTCGGTCATTAGCGATGTGACGGACAGGTTGGCCGTGGAGGGTATCAGTCCGAAGCCTTTCCGCGCCGCCCCCATGCGGTACACGCCGCCGTTTATGAATCCCACGTACACATTGTTGCGGCTGTCGCACACTATGTCGCCGTAGTTAGTGCTTTCCTTCAGCGGGTAGGCGGTGGCCTTACCGTTCTTTATCGCCTGCACGCCTTGGTTGTTGGTCAGTACCCACAGCACCCCGTTCTTGTCGTAGGCCATCTTCAGCGCGAACGCCAGTTCGGCAATGTCGGGGTATATCCTTGTCACCGTCCCGTTGTCCTCCACTTTCCATATTCCCCTGCCTGACGTGCCGAGCAGCAGCGAGCCGTCCGGTGCCATGCAGAAACATTGCGTGAAAGCGTTGAAGACCTCGTTCTCCGGCATTCTCATCACTTTGTCTATGCGGTTGTTCTTGTATACGCACAGTCCGCTGATGGTGCCGATATACAGGTTGCCTTTGCTGTCGTGCATGACGCAGTTGACGTTGTCGTTGCACAGACCGTCGGCTGTTGTGTATGTCTGGAAGTTGTAGCCGTCGTAGCGGTTCAGCCCGTTTTCGGTGCTGATCCATATTATCCCCTTGCCGCCCTGGTACACCTGATGCACGAGACAGCTTGACAGCCGTGTCTCCGTGCTGAACAGTATGCCCTTCTGCGCGGGGGCGCTATTGTGAGTGGCGAGTGTTATTATAACGGCGATTAGTAGTTTTAGAGTCCGTATAGTCATGATAGTATTGCCATATAATAAATATGTTGCAAAGTTAACACTTTTTTTTGTTTTACCTCCGGTGTCTCTTTTATTTTTTGAGTTTTTTTGTCTTTCAGGCGTTTTTGGAGCCGGAATGTTACAAAATAAAAGGTTTTTGGAACATGAGCGAAAGTTTTTGCACAATTTGGAATACTGGCAAAAGTTGTGGAAACATTTTCGAAAGTCCGTTAAATAATAATTAACTAATTTTGCAAACAGAAATTACTTTTTTAACCGGAAAACCTGAACAAAACATAAAAACAAAACTGACCGAAATGAAAACAAACAAAGAAATGCTTAAATCGGGATGGCGCAGGGCTACTGTCGCCGTCGCGCTCTCGGCGTGTCTGATGAATTTCACGGCATGCACCAAGTATGATTTGGATGAGAACGACCCCGACGGCTGGGGGGCAAGCATCTACAGCTATCTGGCAGAGGATGGTCATTACACCAACACCGTGCGGCTGATAGATGACCTTGGGCTTAGGGAGGTGTTGGCAAAGACCGGCTCCAAGACGATGTTCGTGGCCGATGACGATGCTTACGCCAGATTTTATGCCAACAACAAATGGGGCGTTAGTAGTTATGACCGCTTGTCGCTGAGCCAGAAAAAGATGTTGCTGTTAGGCGCGATGGTCAACAACAGCTATCAGGTTGCAGACCTGTCGAGCGTGGAGGGTATCACCGAGCCTGTAGTAGGACAGTGCATGCGCCGCATGACCTCGCAGACCATATTCGACTCTGTGGCTGTGGTCAAGACGCAGGATCTGCCCAACATGACCACCGACTCATGGAGATGGAACACCACTTGGAAGAAGTTCGCTGACCGTGACAATGTCCTGCTGATGACAGACAGAACCATTCCGCCTATGCTTCACTTTATTGAGGCGTGGATGGTGAACAACAAGATAACCAACGATGACTACAACTTCCTGTATAACTACACCACCGACCGCAAGGCGGGCGATGCCAACGTGAACGGCGTGAAGATGGTGCAGCAGAACATCAGGTGCAGCAACGGCTTCATACACAAGATGGAAGATGTGGTGGTGCCGCTGGACAATATGGCCGAGATTATCGCGTCAAAACCACAGACAAGCATCTTCAACAGGTTGCTGGAGAGGTTCTGCGCCCCGTATTTCGTGGGCAATGACATTGTAAACCAGTACAATTACACCTTCGGCACAAGTGTTGACTCTATATTCCAGAAGCGTTTCTTCTCAAAGAAGTCACAGAACGGTTCCATGCTGTCAACTGACGATGACAACGGCAGGCACGATGATATCCTGCTCCGTTTTGACCCGGAGTGGAATACCTATTATGAGGGACTTGTCCTGAGCGGCAGTACGGCCACTACAACCATGAAGAAGAACATGGGCGTTATCATGGCACCGTCTGATCAGGCCATGGAAGAGTATTGGAACAATGGCCCCGGTCTTGTGTTGAAGAACCAGTACGGCTCATGGGACAACGTACCGACAAACGTTATCGTTGAGTTGGTGAACAATAACATGCAGCCTGACTTCCTGAACAAATGCGTTCCGAGCAAGTTCTCAAGCATATTGAACGATGCCAACGACCCGATGGGCGTTGACAGGGCCGACATCGACAGCGTATGGCTTGGATGTAACGGCGCGGTGTTCCTTACAAACAAGGTTTATTCGCCCACTACCTTCGTGAGCGTGCTTTATCCTGCCGTTGTGAACGAGAGTATGAAGATTATCAACTGGGCCGTTAAGGAGTGCCAGTACAACGTTTACCTTAACTCCCTTAACTCTTATTACAGTTTCTTCATACCTGACAATGACGCGCTGTTGCAGTATGTTGACCCGGTATCATACGGCAAGCCTGAGACAGAGCTGTACCGCTTCCACTATGACGACCTGCAGAAGACAGTATGGGCAAGCCGCTGGAAGTATGATATGGTGATGGGAGAGTTGGGTGACTCCATTGATGAGGTACGCGATTCATACGTATTAAAAGAAAAACTCAAGGATGTGTTGGACAACCATATCGTCATTGGCAATGTGGAAGACGGCAACACTTACTACAAGACCAAGGGCGGACAGGAGATAAAGGTGGAGAACGCGGCGCTCGGAGTGAACGGCATGACCGTTTCCGGCAGCCAGCAGATAAACGACACCTACAATCCGGTACGCGTGAAATACATATATGACCAGACCGTGCAGGGTAACGGTAAGTGCTACATTCTTGATGATGAGCCGATACAGACTACCAGAAAGAGTGTCATAGACATGATGAGAGAGCACGAGGAAATGAGCGAGATGCTGAAGCTGCTCGAGGGCTCTGCACTGCGTGAGGAGATACACGATGAGAGGAATGCGTGCATAAGCGAGAACATCAGCGTGTTCAATACATATAACTATACAGTATATGTGCCCACCAACGAGGTCATACTCGATTTGCAGGCCAAGGGCAAACTGCCTACATGGGAGAAGGTTGCCGAGCTGGAGGAGGCCGAAAAGTATGAGGATATGCGTCGTGACTCGCTGGCAATTGAGAACTTCCTGAGATACCACATACAGGACGGCTCAATGTTTATAGGCGCGGCACCTCAGACGGAAGAGGGCTATGAGACGGCTCTTATAGGCTCAAACGGCAAGTTTGCCAAGGTATATTCCACACTTACAAGGGACGGGCTGACCGTGAGGACATCGCAAACGGACACAAAGCCCGTGAAGGTGTTGAAGACTCCCGGTCTCTACAACCTCATGGCGAGGGAATATCTGGTTAACGGATTGGACAAAGTGGATGCTACAACGATTTATACCTCGTCCACGGCTGTTATACATCTGATAGACGGAGCCCTTATATATAAATAAGGTTCAGGCGTTTTGACCTTGGCTTGTGCCGCGCGGTTGCGGCACAGGCGTGAAGGTAACACATAACAATAAAACAACCAAGACAATTCTATGAAAATATTATTGACAGATATTAACGGGCGTATGCGGCGGGTATTGCTTCTCGGCGCTCTGCAGCTGTCGCTGTTTAACGGCGCGGCATTGGCCCAAGTGGCGGGCGACATCGTTTCCGGTACAGTGTCTGACGCTATCGGCCCCATCATGATGGCTAACGTAGTGGAGATAGACCGTGCCAACCGTATCGTCAGCTCCACGCAGACCGACATGAACGGTAACTTCTCCTTTAAGATTAAAGACCCTAAGAACAAACTGCGTTTCAGCTACGTTGGCTGTGAGACCAAGACCGTTGCCATCAACTCTACCACTTATAATATAGTATTGGAAGACCGCACGGCGCTGAAAGAAGTGACCGTGGTGAGCAAGCGTCGCGCCGGAGGCTCAGGCCTTGCCATACCGCAGGACGAGCTTTCTACCTCCAACCAGTCCATCAATACCAAGGAGTTTGAGGGCTTGTCTCTGACCACTATCGATGAGGCTCTGCAAGGACGTATCGCCGGTCTTGACATTGTGGCTAACAGCGGTAACCTCGGTTCCGGTACTTCTATGCGCCTTCGTGGTGTCAGCTCCATCAACTCCAACAGTGAGCCGCTCATTGTTGTGGACGGTAATGTATGGGAGACCGACCGCAATAACGACATAGACTGGTCGTCAGCCAATGACGAGAAGTTTGCGGAGTTGCTAAACGTGAACCCTGAGGACATCGAGTACATCAACGTATTGAAAGACGCCGCCGCTACCGCCATCTGGGGTTCGCAAGGTGCAAACGGTGTAATCGAGATAAGGACAAAGCGTGGTGCGAGAGGCCAGACGCGTGTCAGCTACAGCTATCGTCTCACGGGCACATGGCAGCCTGAGGGCTACAAGATGCTTACGGGTGACGAGTACACCATGCTCATGAAGGAAGCATACTTCAACCCGAAGCTCAGCAGTGAGGCGAGTGACATCGTTGAGTTCAACTATGACACCAGTAACCCTAACGGATGGAACAACTACAACAACAATACCGATTGGATTGCTGCAGTGAAGCAGACAGGTTGGAGACAGAACCACTACGTTTCGTTGACGGGTGGTGGTGAGAAGGCCAACTTCCGTATTGGTGCCGGTTACGACCACGAGACTGGTTCTATCATAAAGCAGCAGCTGGATCGTCTGTCATCACGTGTGGCTCTCGACTATTTCGTGAGTGATCGCATCAAGATTGTGACCAACCTTTCGTTCACATACACCAAGAACGACAAAAACTACGTTTCATTGCTCGACATGGCATACAAGCGTATGCCTAACCTGCCTATCATGGAGCGTGACCAGAACGGCGCTGAGACGGGATATTACTATAATATACCGACGACTATCTCGCCGGAGTTGCAGGATCAGCTTAATGACTGGAAGAACCACCCTCAGCTGAACCCCGTGGCCGTGGCTAACCTTGCTACCAACAAGGAGACCAGTTACAAGATTTCTCCGGAGTTCCAGTTGGTTTACAACCTGCTCGGCATAGAGGAGGGACAGACACAGCTCAAGTATGAGGGTAAGATAGTGTTTGATATATTCAATAACTATACCGACAAATTCCTGCCGTCCACATTGGATGTAAAGGGTTGGAATGATGGCGATGTAAACAAGTCTTCTGCCGGCAGCTACAAGAGTCTCGGTATAACCACGACCCATACCTTGACCTTTATTCCTCACTTCCGGAATATGGACCACAGCATGATGATGATGGCGAGGGGACAGATGACGGACGGTAGCAGTAATACTCAGAATACCGGTATACACGGATTGCCGACAGGCTCGATTATCAGTACGGCGGCACCGGGTGTCAAGGATCAGTTGGAAAGCTCTGCGGGACAATGGCGCAGCCTGTATTTTACCTACTCGTTGCACTATGCTTACAAGGGCAGGTATATGTTTGACTTCTCTGTGCGTCATGACGGTAGCACCAAGTTCGGTCCCGACAACAGATGGGGTACATTCCCTGCTGTCTCAATGCGATGGAATGTCAGCAAGGAGCCGTGGATGCAACCGTTGTCAAACGTCCTCTCTATGCTTTCCGTACGTCCGGGATGGGGTATCGTAGGTCAGCAGCCTAATGCCGAGTACCTATACTTCAGCAAATACAAGACGGGTAAGGGCTATCTTGGTGGAAGCTCCGCTTATCCTGATAACGTTCAGCTGAAGAAACTGAAATGGGAGCAGAAGACAACGTGGAACCTTGGTTTCGACTTCGGCTTCTTCAATGATAAGCTGACCGGTAACCTTGAAATATACAAGCAGTACACCTCAGACCTGCTTATGAAAGACCGCGCGATACCTACATCATCGGGCTACTCCATACTCACATACGACAACGTGGGTAAGATGGAGAACTCAGGATGGGAGTTTAATATCAATACCAACAACCTTATCAGGGCCGGCAAGTTCGGTTTGGATATTAACGTTACCTTCGCAAACAACAAGAACATCATAACCGAGATGGACGAGAGTTGTTTGAACAAGATGAACGGTGACTTCAACAGGCAGAACGGTTCATACCAGACACGTGTAGAGCTGAACAAACCGTTCGGCAGTATATATGGATTTATATATAAAGGAGTATATCAGTATACGAACTACAGCGATGACGAGGTGCCAGGAGTGAGCGGCCCTAATGCCCCTGTAGTACGTGACGAGACCGGAGCGGTGATAAAGGACAACAAGGGTCACACCAAACCTATGATGTTCTGCTACGGCACGGGTAGCTCATACGAGTTCAAGGGTGGTGACGCCATTTATGAGGACGTTAACCACGACGGTAACATCAACGAGCTGGACATCGTCTATATCGGTTCTTCATTGCCTAAGATTACCGGCGGTTTCGGTCTTAAGTTCAAATACGGTCGCTGGTCATGGAACAACCAGTTCAACTTCCGTTACGGTAACAAGATTATCAACGGCAACCGCATGAACGCCGAGAGCATGTACAACAACAATAACCAGAGCCGCGCCGTAAACCACCGTTGGCGTGTTGAGGGTGATATCGTACAGATACCGAGAGCACTGCATCAGGCCGGTTATAACTATCTGGGCAGTGACCGCTTTGTGGAGGACGGCTCTTTCCTGCGTCTGAACTATTCACAGGTTAGCTACTCATTCCCGACAAAGAGCATTAAGAAGTTAGGTCTTTCACAACTCAACTTCTATGTGTCGGCCAACAACCTCTTCTGTCTCACCAAATACTCCGGAGCAGACCCGGAAGTGGGTTACGGAGGCTATGGCATTGTCTATGACAACGCGCAGACACCAAGGGCGAAATCTGTAACCGGTGGTATAACGGTACAGTTCTAACGGCCTGTAATACTTCGGGTCGTAAGGCCCGGAGAGAATGCAACAACAAACTACCAAATTATTAAAATATATAATTATGTATAAATACAGGAAAACAATAAGAGACCTCGTGTTCGCGCTTGCCATACCGGCATCATTGTTGACCATGACGGGATGTAGCGATTTCCTCGACATATTGCCGCTGAACGATGTGATACTTGAAAACTATTGGACGCAGAAAGCTGATGTAAAAAGTGTGCTCAATAGCTGTTACGAGTCTTTGGAGACACCGGAAAGCATGACCAGAATGGCAGTGTGGGGAGAGATGCGCTCGGACAATATCGTGCAGGGACGTGGTATGAACGAGATGGATTACATCAACATTCTGAAAGAAAACATACTGCCCACCAACTCTATGTCGAACTGGGCGGTGATGTACACCACTATCAATCGCTGTAACACGGTGATACATTACGCTCCGCAGGTGCTGGACTTGGATCCTAACTACACCCTGAACGAGATGAAAGCCAATATTGCCGAGGCGTCATTCATACGTGACCTGTGCTACTTCTACCTCATAAGGGCGTTCCGTGACGTACCCCTTTCGTTTGAGCCGAGTATTGACGACCTGACCGATTACCGCAAGCCGGCAACACCGATGAACGAGGCGATAGATATGCTTATAGCCGATTTGGAGAGCGTTAAGGACGATGCCGTGAAGCGATATGTGGATGACAGTAACATGAGCAATTCAGCGGCAGCGAAAAACGCTTATGAAAACAGCAGTCGTGTGACCCGTGTTGCTATCTATGCGTTGCTTGCCGACCTCAACCTCTGGCGCGGAAACTACGATGAGACGGTGAAATACTGCGACATGGTCATTGACTTCAAGAAGGAGCAGTACAAGCTGAAGAAAGACAATATCGGCAATATCAGAGACCTTGGCGAGTTCTACGGTATACCGATGATATTGGAAAAGCCCGACGGTTCAACATTATGTGGCAGTGCCTATGAAAATATATTCGGTACAGGCAACAGCTTTGAGAGCCTGTTTGAATTGTATTTCCATAACGGATTGAATGTAGAGAACACGTTTGTTGCTGATTTCTATGGCAATTCAAATGAAGTGCTTGGCAAATTCGCGGCTCCTGCGATACACTGCAAAGATGCTGCGCTCGGCAACTGTCCTTTGTTCAGCAAGAACGACTGTCGTGTTTATGAGACGATGTATAGCACAAACAGCCGCTATGCCATAACGAAATATCCCGTTTCGTCGCCCTCTCTTGACAACTCCAATGTCAGTGATTTGAAGAGTCTCAAACTGGTACTTGGCTTTCGTGGCGACAAATACGCAAACTGGATAGTGTACCGACTGACAGACGTGATGCTGATGAAGGCTGAGGCGCTTGCCGCAAAGCAAGAGCCTGATTTGGAGACGGCTTTCCTTATGGTGAATGCCGTGAACAAAAGAGCCCGCAACCTGACATCCGCGGCTACTAAGGACACTCTGGTGTTTAACGACTACAACAGCAGGGAGAAGATGGAGCAACTCATACTCGACGAGCGTAACCGTGAGCTTATGTTCGAGGGTAAGAGATGGTTTGACCTCGTGAGAATGGCATTGCGCAAAGGCGACAGCCAGCGTCTGGCCTCAGAGGCTACTGTAAAGTATGAGGACAATGTCAATGCCATTAAGATCCGTCTCTCAGACCTCAACTATCTCTTCTTCCCTTATTATAGAGAAGAACTGAAAGTGAACCCGTATCTGCAGCAGAACAGCGCTTACGGCAACACTGAGGAGTTTGAGAAATAACGCCACCACAACACAACCTATAAACAATATTATAATAAAATAACTGAATTATGATTAGGACAAAAGAAAGAAGAGGACTCATGAGGAGTTTGATATACATCTTCGTTCTGGCCCTCGGCATATCAGGCGTAGCGTCATGTGTTGACAACGACTTTGAAGACGCTAACTACTACACCGCCACCAAGCGCACGGCTGCGCAACTGATAGAAGATGATCCCGGCCGTTACAGCCAGTTCAAGGCTTTGCTGCAGCGTGCAAACTATTATAGCCTGCTGAGCACCTACGGTACGTTTACGGTGTTTGCGCCGACCAATGATGCCGTAGCACAGTATCTCGCGGAGAACGGTTTTAAGACTATTGACGAGATACCGCCGGCTACCTGCGATACCTTGGCCCGTACACACATTGTCAGCAAGGGTGCTTTCTTCACCACTGACTACAGTGACGGAGCGTTGCCGGAGATGAATATGGACGACCGCTATCTTGTACTTTCAAGCGATAGCGACGTTACCAACAACAACGCCTTGCTGTTGTTTGTTAACAAAAACTCAAGGATAGTCCAGAAAGACGACTCCGTTACCAACGGTGTGGTACACACCATCAACCGTATGCTGACGGCAAGTAACCTCTTCTTGCCTGACCTGATGGCTCAGGACCCGACTATCACAATATTCTCTGAGGCGTTGAAGCTGACCAACCTCACCGACTCGCTGACAAAGTTCATTGACCTTGGATACTATTGTAGCGACGACTCTGTGACAGATGGTGTGACGGTACACTACGGCGGTCGTGACATGCCGGCCTACTATCCAGAGAAACGCTATTTCAAGTTCACGGCGTTTGTAGAGCCTGACAGCATATACCGTAAGAAAGGTATCAACGATTTGCAGGATCTCATAGCGTATGCCAAGCGTATCTATGACGCGTCGTTCCCTAACGACGCAGGGCTTTACGACGATGACTTCACACATCGCAAGAACCCGCTGAACCGCTTTGTAAGCTATCACCTCATGGACAGAATAGGAAACTACGGCGACTGGGCACCTTCAGGCGTTATTCTTACCGACTGCTGTCGTCCTGACGTGGCTGATCCGGAAGACTTCTGGCAGACCATGTGTCCGGGAGCGATGTTGCGCTTCTGCCGTGCCAACGGTGTGCTGTATGCAAACCGCAAGGGTCACAAGACAAAAGTTATCGACGGCTGTAAGGGTGTGAAGGTGTTGTCAGCCTCTGAGAGCGGCAAGCACGACCAGAATGCTATCAACGGTGTTTACCATTACCTTGATGATATACTCGTTTACGATGTGAACGTGAGAGATAAGGTGCTCAACTGCCGTATGCGTATTGACGGAACCACTCTCAGTGCCGACTTCATGAACCAGGGAGCGCGTGGCCACCAGGGTTATACCAAAGAGTATGTGACAGCGTTCAAGAACGGATATATAAGCAACTGGAAGACATCTCCTGAGACATTCATCGGCGTTCACCCCGATGATGTATGGTGGAGCTCATACCTTGGCAACGCTATCTGCGTAAAGGGACAGTACGACGTACAGATAAAACTGCCGACACCGCCTCCCGGACTCTATGAGATACGTCTTGGATTCGTGGCCGGTGCTGACCGTGGTGTGGTACAGGTGTACCTCAACAACGAGGCTTGCGGCATACCTGTTGACCTGAGATACGGTGCATGGGGACCTGATGTAGGCTACGAGGCAGACACTGATGATGAGGATCACAATACCGCCAACGATAAAGCCATGAGAAACAGAGGCTATATGAAGGGTATGGATTCTTACGGCAAGCCCGGAGCAACCAGCTTCCGTGTTGATGCCGCAGAGCACATGCGCCGCATCCTTACCACCGCCCAGTTCAGAGAGGGCGAGGAATACTGGCTGCGTTTCCGTCAGGTGATGGATGGCGATGTGGAATGGTCATTCGATTATATAGAACTTTGTCCCAAGAGCGTTTACGCAAGCCCTGACGGAGAGGACAGACACTGATATTTCAAACCGCGGCGGAAGCACGGAACGCAGGGCGGCAGCCTTGACATTCCGGAGCTTCCGGCTCGCCAACGCATCATAAAAAAGATACTATTATGAATATAATGAAAAGAAAAGGAGCGCTTATCATGGCCGCGCTACTGACCGCCGCCGGCGGGTTTACATCCTGTTCCGACTGGGATGACCACTATGACAACAGCAGTGTGGACGGCAGTAACACCACCTTGTGGGACGAGATAGCGTCCCGCCCGGAGTTGAGCGACTTTGCAGAGGTGTTGCAGAACACCACAGTATTCCGCCAACACAAGAAGACCAATGTGTCATACGCCTCGCTGTTGCAGGGAGGACAGGCTCTGACGGTGCTTGCGCCGGTTAATGGCACATTTAATAAGGACTCGATTATTGCGCTGACACAGACGGCGCAGGGCGACTCTGCCGTTGAGATGTTCTTCGTCAAGAACCATCTTGCGTCAAAGTTGTATTCCGTTGTCAATATGGAAACGCCCATGCGAATGCTTAACGATAAGCGTGTGGTGATTAAAGACAACCAAATCGGAGACGTGTTGCTAAAGGATGCCAACGTGCATAGCAAGAACGGCATACTGCATGTGATGCAGTCGCAGATGCCATACACCTATACCGTATATGAGACATTGACGCATTTGCCTGAGTTCTCAGGTACCGGCGATAAGCTGAAAGGCTACAATGAGGACTATTTCCTGCCTGAAGCCAGTGTCAGCAGCGGACTTGTTGACGGTGTTCCGGTATATGTTGACTCCGTTGTGGTTGAGCGCAACATACTGATGGACGCTATTGGTCTTCTGAACGAAGAAGACTCCACATATTATGTTACCGTTCCTACCAACGCAGGATGGCAGAAAGCCTGGGACAAGGCATCGTCATACTTCCGTTATAGCACTGATATGGAGAAGGGCGACTCGCTGCAAAACTACTGGACATGCCGTGCCTTGCTCGATGACGCGGTATTCAGTAAGACCATACAGGCCAGCCCCAACGACAGTGTTGTGAGCCGATGGTATAACACCGTAGAGCCGCAGTACCATGTTTTCTATAACCCTTACGCCTCTGACGGGCTGTTTGGCAAGGCGAAAGGAACACGTGCCTGCAGTAACGGTATCCTGTATTACTACGATGAGTGGCCTCATGATCCTCAGAAGACATACTTCACTAAGATAGAGCAGGAGGCGGAGCAAACTTGGAGGGTTACGGATTATAAGTCTTGTACACTCAATCCGCGTTCGCTTGCAGCCGACAGTATCTCCAAGGGTTCCTATCTCGACATCGTGGCAACAGGCGGTAACGCCAACTGGAATGTAACTTACAAATTCGATAACACTCTCTCCGGCACTTATGACTTCTGCGTTATAGTGCTGCCAAAAACCATATTGGGTCCTAACGGCAACAAGAGACCGTGTAAGTTCGACGCGACAATAAACTATATTACCGCCGACGGCAAGGCCGCAACATACAAATGCGGTACGTTCATTACAGATCCTGATATTGTTGACACTGTAAAGGTGGCCACTTTCACTTTCCCTGCATGTAACTTCAATCAGTCTAATGACAAGATCTCACTCACTCTTACATGTAATATCACGGCCAAGGAGAATTCAAAGTACAACCGCGAGATGTATCTTGACTGCATTTTCCTGCGTCCAAACGATAACCAAGACTCACCGAACGAATAAAACCTTACTGATATGAAAACGAAAAACAATTGTAAAGGGGCCGCGACGCTTCTTGCGTTAGGACTCTCCTTGCTCACTTGCGACGCGGTAGCCCGCGACATTAAGGGTAAGGTTACAGATGCCGCTACCGGCGAGCCCATTGCGGGTGTAAAGGTTCAGGCCTATGGCGACAGCCATTTCTCGGCCATGACCAACGCTGACGGCGAATATACCCTTACGCTACCCGACTATTTTAGCAGCGTATATATGTCACTTGAGGGCCTCCAGCCGTTGCAGGTAGCTATCGGCAATGACTCCAAGGGCGTTAATGCCAAAATGTATTCCGCCTCTTTCAGCGCTACATACAGCGACGCTACTACGGCCACATACAGCTCCACCGTATCCGCTTTCAACAATAATGCGGAGCAGAGTATTGACCCGCTCATACAGCAACGTCTCTCCGGCGAGATCAGAACCATCAGCCGTGGCGGCAGTGACGCTGTGGGTAATGTGATGTTTATTAATGGTCTCAACAGCCTTGGCGCCAATGCCCAGCCGCTGATAGTAGTTGACGGAGTGCTGATGAACATGCAGTATGACCGCTCCATGCTTCACGACGGTTACTATAACAACCTGCTTGCCAATATCAATGTCAATGACATCGACAAGGTACAGGTGCTCAAGAATGGTACGGCACTGTATGGAGCCAAGGGTGCCAACGGCGTGTTGCTCATCACCACGAAGCGCAACCGCAGCATGGCCACGAAGATAGATCTCACAATTGGCGGCAAGTTCCAGGCTCAGCCACGCACGCCGTCCATGCTTGGTGCGGAGGAATACCGTACCTATGCCACCGAGATGCTCTCTTCACGTCTCACCAACATGTCGGGACTCAATTTCCTTGTGTCTGACCCTAATTATTATTATTATCCCACATATCATAATAATACCGACTGGAAGAAGGAGGTTACACGCGACGCTTTCGCCCAATCATACGCCATTAACGTTCAGGGTGGTGACCTTGTTGCCAACTATAACCTCAGCGTAGGTTATACCAAGGCCAACAGCACGCTTAAAAGCAACGACTTCTCACGCTTCGATATGCGCATGAACACTGACATCACCATTGTCAAGAACCTCGATGTTCGCTTCGATGCCTCTTTCAGCGATGTAAGCCGTGACCTGCGTGACATTGGTGTTCCGCAGGATGTGGAGAGCAGCACCATTACCTCTCCTAACTTCCTGTCACTCATCAAGGCTCCGTTCCTGTCACCTTATGCCTACGATTTCAATGGCAATCTAAGCCACTACCTGTCTGAGGCAGACAACTACCTCTCTGGTATCATAGACACAAGTGACCGCAGTTTGGCCAACCCTGTCAGCATTCTTGACAATGGTGACGGCCGTAACCGTAACGATTTCGGTAACCGTCTTGTAATGTTCTCCGTAACACCGAAGTTCCAAATCAACAAGCACCTGTCGGTGCAGGAGCTGTTCAACTTCACTCTCGTCAACACTAACGAGAATTATTACCTGCCTATTACGGGTGTGCCGAGTTTCCGTGTGCCGGGCTTCACAGACCGTTTTTATGTGGACAACGTCGTATCTTCTCTTGCAGCACGCCAGAACTCCATTCAGAGCGACACGCGTCTGGACTGGAATAACCGCTATGGCGCACATTCAGTCAAGGTATATGGCGGCATGAGGTATATCAGCAACACCTACAAGCTGAACATACAGAAGGGTTACAACACCGGTAACGACAAGACACCAAACATGTCTAACTCTCTCAAATACAAGTCTACTGATGGCGCTGACGACTCTTATAACGATATAACATGGTACGCCAACGGCGACTACAACTACGCCGAGAAATACTATCTCACCGCTTCTCTCGCGGCGCAGGCTTCCTCACGCTTCGGTAAGGACGCTGACGGACTGAAGGCCTTCGGTGTGGTATGGGGCATATTCCCAAGCCTTCAGGCTTCGTGGGTTATGAGTAACGAGAGCTGGCTCGCCGATGTAGCTGGCGTAAACTATCTGCGTCTGAATCTCGGTTACGATGTTTCGGGCAACGATGACATCGCCTATACCGCCTCACGCTCCTACTTCATTGCGCAGAGCATGCTCGGCACCACTGTCGACGGCAAGCTGTTCGGTAATGTAGGCAACAACAAACTGAAATGGGAGACCACACGCAGGCTCATGGGTGGCGTGGAAGGCAACTTCCTCAACAACCGTCTGCATATCGGACTTAATATGTATAAGTCATGGACCAGCAACCTGCTCACGCTGCGAGGGATGGCATGGACCAGCGGACTCAGTGAGAACTGGTGCAATGACGGCAAACTTGAGAATACTGGCTTGGACATGAACTTTGCCGTAAAGACCTACAACACCAAGTCATGGCATTGGGAGGTCGGCGGCTCTATAGGCCACTATTCAAACAAGGTGACCTCTCTCGGCTCTAAAAACAACATAGAGACAAACGCTTACGGTGCAAGCATACTCACATCGGTAGGCAATCCCGTGGGACTCTTCTATGGATATAGAACCTATGGCGTGTTCGCCACAACCGAAGCCGCCAACGAGGCGGGACTCTACCAGTTGGACGAGAGCGGCAACAAAGTCTATTTCCAGGCCGGCGATATGAAGTTTGCCGACATGGACGGCAACAACTGCATCGACGACAACGACCGTGTTGTGATAGGCGACCCCAACCCTGACATTTATGGCAACCTCTTCAGTCATCTCAACTGGAAGCGCTGGACTCTGGACGTGACGTTCACTTATTCTTTGGGCAACGACATATACAACTATGAGCGCAGTATTCTTGAGAGCGGCAAGTACTTCTATAACCAGACAACGGCCATGAACGCGCGCTGGACAACCGAGGGACAAGTGACGAATATACCACGTGCCAGCTATCAGGATCCGCACGGCAACGCCCGTTTCAGCGACCGATGGATCGAAGACGGCAGCTATCTGCGTCTGAGCAACGTGACCCTTAGCTATGCGCTGCCTCTCAACAGCACATTCATTCAGGGCGTCACCGTATGGGGCTCCGCACAGAATTTGTTCACCATAACCAGGTATCTCGGCAGCAATCCCGACTGCACGCTCTCAGGCAATGTCCTCTTGCAGGGCATAGACCGCGGCTTGCTCGGTACGGGAAGGAGTTTCGCCATGGGTGTGAAAGTAAATCTGTAATCAAAAAACAATCCAATAATCATGAATATAAAAAGATATAAACACGCCATATTAGGCCTGTGTTGCCTCGCCGCCTTCACCGGTTGCTCAGACATGCTCGATACGACGTCTGAGATGGTGGAGTACAATAACTCGCTGTCTATGCCTGAGGACTCCCTCTACAGCGTTATGGGCATAATAAAGAAGATGCAGGTGATAGCTGACCGTACGGTGTTGCTGGGAGAGCTTAGGGCCGACCTCGTGACGCCTACCGACAGAGCCACCACTGCCATCAAGGACATTGCGCGCTACAATTTCAATGCGGACAATGTGTATAATAACATCAGTGACTATTACGCCGTTATAAATAACTGCAACTATTTCCTTGCCCATGCCGACACTCTTCTGCAGCGTCTCGGCAAGAAGATATTTGAAAGGGAGTATGCGGTGGTCAAGACCTACCGTGCGTGGACCTACCTGCAACTGGCAAAGGTGTACGGACAGGTGCCGCTTGTCACCACGCCTATAATGACCGAGGAAGAGGCTGAGAACGCTATGCAGCAGAAACTGGTTGACATTAATGATGTCTGCGAATATTTTATCAACGACCTGCGTAAGTATGTTGACACTGACCTGCCGCTGTATGGTGAGATAGATGGGCGCAATTCGCTGAAGTTCTTCATACCGGTGCGTGTGCTTCTTGGCGAGATGTGCTTGTGGACGGGTCGTTATCCTGAGGCATGCCAGTACCTGAGTCAGTACCTTACAATGAAAAACAACCCGGTATATACAAGTACCAATAGTACATATTGGAGTGTTGGTGCAAGTCTTGATTTCATCAATGCCGGTATTATAACCTCTAACACGAGCTGGTTGTCGATTAATGCCAATGAGAATATCTCTGTTATACCGATGGAGAAGTCAGAGTTTGACGGTGTTAAAAGCAGACTTGAGGATGTATTCGAGTCATCGTCAAATAACGATGAATACTTCCAAATAACACCTTCTGCCGGTATCCTGAATCTCTCCGCGGCTCAGGATTATGTGTATGAGGTTCTTACCAACGGTATACCTACCGACACCGTGAGGGCTCCGAAGGTCGGACTGTATAGGGACTATTACCGTGGTGACCTGCGATTGGGTGGTGTTTACAGCTACAGGACTGTCAATCGTAATGAGATGAGTCCTTATTCACCCAATGTACAGTATATAGAAAAGACACCTTCTGATTTCGTTACCATCTATCGCGTGCAGTATGTGTACCTTATGTTTGCCGAGGCTCTGTGCCGGGCCGGTTATCCGGAGACCGCTTTCTGCATACTGAAGTACGGTCTGCGTCAGCAGAACATACAGCGTTATATAGACGAGAGGGAGCGTGTGGCGATAGGAGATCTGCTTAATTTCCCTGATGATGTGTTCGCTACCGATAACACACAGGGCATACACGCCAGAGGATGCGGCGATGTCAGATGCGACAAGCTATTCTGTTTGCCGGAGCCTCCCGCTCAGTTGCCTGCGTATGAGGATACCGTACAGTATCGCATACCGCTTGTAGAGGACATGATTATAAACGAGATGGCACTGGAGATGGCATTTGAGGGTTATCGTTTCTACGACCTTATGCGTGTTGCCAAGCGCCGTGGCGATATGTCATATCTCGCCTTGCCGGTGGCAATGAGAAACGGCACGCGCGATGAGGGAATGTATAACCTGCTCATGGACGAAAACAACTGGTATCTGCCCAAGAGATAAAAACACGATGGAGCCGGGGCTATTGCAATGCAATTCCCCGGCTCTGTTGATGATAAGTGAGTCATTAAAGTCAGAAACAACAAAGATTTATACTTATACATTAATGCTGACGACTTGCTTGACACATATTAAACAGCTTTAATTACAAAATGAATATGAAAAGAATTCTATTGTCATTACTGTCCGTTGTCATGGCGATTACGGCTGCCAACGCCGCCACGACCGTCAGGATAACGGTATCCAAGGACTCCTGTCAGCGTGTGACAGGCTTCGGAGCCGCGGCACTCGGTACGCTTATGCGGCCTATTACCGATGCGAGAATCATAGAAAAAGCCTACGGCCCCGACTCTCCTGTCGGTCTCAACATTTTGCGTATGGAGGTGTCCCCTAATCTTGTGGGCGACATAAACGATGGCTGGGACACGCCTTATGACTGGCACGGCTATGTGGAGGCCGTCAAGATGGCCCGCTCCAAGGGTGCCATCATATTGGGTACGCCGTGGTCTCCGCCGGCAGTGTATAAGACCAACAACAGCTCTTCGGGCGGTAAGAACGACGATGACGACTCAAAGTCAGTGGAGGGCAAGCTCAATTCCAACGGATATAAGATGTTCTTCTCATGGCTGAACACTTTTGTTAACTACATGAAAGGGCAGGGGGCACCCGTGGATATAGTGTCCATACAGAATGAGCCTGACTGGTGGGTAGGCTATAGCGGATGCCTTTACACCCCCGACGAGATGCACGACCTTGTGGCCAAGTATGGCAGCAGGTTCTCAAAGGCTTCAGGAGTGAGGCTGATGGGCGGTGAGCCGTTCTGGTTCAACCCCGAATATGCCAACAAACTCCTTGACGACCCGAAGACACGTGACCTGATAGACCTTATCGGCGGGCACATATATGGCAGCAATCCACTCGGTCCCATGAAGACTGCCTGTGCGAAAGCCACTATGTACGGCAAGGAAACGTGGATGACGGAGCACACGGTAGACCCGCAGGCCGATAACAACAAGATATACGACATACCCCGTTGGCAGGACGAACTGGTGTTTGCCGAGGAGCTGAACGAGTCGATGCTCGCCGGCATTAACGGCTATGTCTATTGGTATCTCTATCAGCGTTTCGGCATGATAGGCGATGGCGAGAAGGTGCCTTCGGGCGGAAACAAAGACGGCGAGGTACTGACGCGTGGCTATGTTATGTCACATTTTGCCAAGCATCTGCCGGGAGCGTGGCGCGTCAACACCACCAGCAACTATACTTCAGACACCGGCAGCTTTGAGCGCTCGGCGTATATGAAGGGCGACAGCATTATTATCATAGCAATAGACACCATTGCCAAGGAACTGAATCTGAGGCTTGAGTTGCCGTATGAGGTCAAGAGCGGCAAGCATATCGCCAGCACATCGCCCGAGAGCCTGTGCGTGGAGACGGCTATAGATATAGAAATGCCGGTCAAGACATTGACCGTTCCGATACAGGGGCATAGCGTCAACACCTTTATCTTCACCATGGACAATAACCCTACCGGTGTGAAAGAACTTCCGGATGAGGAGGTCAAGGCTGCCGCCGCACGCCGCAAGACCGTCTATAACCTGCAGGGAATGCCGGTAAGGCAGATGCGTAGCGGTGCGATATATATCGTTGACGGCAAGGCAGTGGTGAAATAGTCACTACGTTTCGGGTCCGCTGACGGGGAAATCCCGTGGCGACCCGAGACATTGTAATATATTTTAATAACTAAGGACATACTATGAAGCATTTTTTTCTGACCCTTTTCCTGTTCATGTCACTATGCTGCGGGGCTGTTACGCTGCCACAGATGTTCGGCAACGGAATGGTATTGCAGCGCAACAGGCCCATACCCGTATGGGGAACGGCCGATAAAGGCGAGCAGGTGACGGTGCGGTTCCGTGGTAAGGAATATACTGCCACGGCCGATAATAACGGCAAATGGAGCGTTATGCTGCCCAAACAGAAGGCCGGCGGCCCGTATACGCTGCAGGTTGGCGATGTGATACTGGAGGATGTGCTCATTGGCGACGTGTGGATGGTCTCCGGACAGTCTAACATCGACACCAACATAGAGCGTGTTTACCCTCAGTATGCCGCCGATATTGATGCCTACAGCAATGACAGGATACGCCTTTTCAGAGTCAATACCGACTATTCTACAAAGCGCAAGAGCGATATACTGCCCACGCAGTGGAAGCCTTTGAACAAGGATAACGCCTGGAGTTTCTCGGCTATAGGCTACTTCCTCGGACAGAAGATGTTCAATGACACACACGGTGTGCCGCAGGGCGTAATACAGTCCAGCCTTGGCGGCAGTCCGATACAGGCATGGGTGGATATTGATTCCCTCAAAAACTTTCCCGCCAACTACTACACCGACTATATGCTCTACACCGATGCGGAGTATGTGGACTATCAGAGCAAGGCCAATAAGCGTGCCGGCGATGTGTGGATGAAGGTCATGGACGAGTCGGATCCGGGTTTCGGTAAATATGAAAAACAGGACTTTGACGATTCCGCATGGCCTGTTCACGATCAGTATGATAACCGTGCATGGGCGAGAAATGCCGACGGACGCCCGATAATAGGCTCCATGTGGCTGCGCCAGCACATAAAGGTAGATGCGGCCAACGCCGGCAAGAGTGCCACACTGATGCTCGGAACACTGCATGATATGGATTACACATACGTCAACGGGCAACAGGTTGGCGTTACATACTATCAGTATCCGCCGCGCCGTTACACCATACCGGCAGGGTTGCTGCATGAGGGCGACAACGTTATAGCGGTGCGTATAATATGCAAATCCGGCATGGCGTTCTTCTATAAGGACAAGCCCCATGAGATAATCTTTGCCGACGGGACGAGGCAACCCATCTCCACCGAGTGGCGCACGCACAACGGCTCGCTGATAATGGAACCGCCGTTGGGCGGCAAGGAGAATACCCGCAATCAGGCATCGGTGTTATATAACGGTATGATACACCCGCTTGCGCCCTACGCACTCTCCGGAGTGGTGTGGTATCAGGGTGAGTCGAACACCGGAAAGCCCGGTGAATATGGCGCGTTGCTGCGCAAGATGACGGCTAACTGGCGTACCTTGTGGCAGCGTGACGACCTGCCTTTCTGTGTGGTGCAGCTGGCCAACCACATGGAGGCCACGGAGCAGCCGCAGGAAAGCGGTTGGGCGGCATTGCGTGAGCAACAGCGTCTGACGGCGTTTGCCGACCCTTACGGCTCTCTTGCCGTTGCCATAGACCTCGGTGAGGCATCGGATATACATCCGTTGCGTAAGCGGGAGGTGGCGGAACGCTGTGCTCTTGCCCTGTCCAATGCCGTGTATGGCACCAAGAACACCCTGTCGCCGGAGCCTGTATCTGCCGTTATCGAGGGCGACAAGGCGGTTATTGTCATGAATCAGGCGTTGCGTCAGTGTGATGATCTGAAAGAGTTTGAGATACGTCTTCCGGGGGGTAAGTTTGCCAATGTAAAGGCATCGGTTGACGGTAACAAGGTTATCATACCGTTGTCCGACCGTCCCGCCTCCCTGACCGTGCGTTATGCATGGAAGAATAACCCCGCCCGTGTCAACCTGTACGGGCGCAACGGCCTGCCGGCATCGCCGTTTGAGATAGAGGCGAGGTAACATATTGATACCCAACCCATTTTGTGTGGGATATTTTTCGGGCCTGATTACAGTGTGAAAGCATAGCAATTACATTGTAATCAGGCCCGAAAAGTATTGTAAAAGCATTAAAATCGTATTGCCAAATTTACGTTTAATCCACCCGACATACTATCACGAAGCCTCCTCGTGCCTTGCATTCTATTTTGGAAGGGATGCGCCCTTTGCCCTTCTTAATGCTCCATGGCTTGCCGTCGGCGTATATGATGTGTGTGCATTTGGGCAGGAATGCCGCGTTTGTCTGTAGCGTCTTCGCCTCGTCCCTGCCGTTTATGCCGGCAATGTACCAGCAGTTGCCGCTGCGCCGTGCCATTACCACATGGTCGCCGGGTGCTCCTGATAGCAGACGTGTTTCGTCCCACACCGTTGGCAGGATGCTCATGAACTCTTTTACCTCCTGCGGCTGTGTGAGATAGCTCTCCGGTCTGTCAGCCCAGTGTAGCAGAGTCGACTCGAATATGACCGGCAGTGCCAGCTCGTGGGCATTGGTCGTTATGTGCGGATACTGCGAATCAGAGAAGGTGCATGGCGTATAGTCCATAGGGCCTATCACATTGCGTGTGAACGGCAGTGTGGCATTGTGAGCCGCGGCCTTGTTTGTGAGTACCGCATTGTTGTTATACCATTCCGCTCCGTATACGGCTTCTACCGACATGAGGTTGGGGTAGGTGCGTTGCCAGCCGCGGGGTATCGTCGCTCCGTGCAGGTTTACCATGAGATGGTGGCGTGCCGCGCATTCGAGCAGGTCTATGCAATATTCCATTGTCTCCTGCTTGTCTCCCGCAAAGAAGTCTATCTTCACGCCAGCCACGCCTATTTTCTCTAACCATGCGAACTCACGCTCACGGTTTTCCGGAGCGTTCAGGCGCTTATGCGGCCCCGGTGCTCCCCATGTCTTCAGCCATGCGGTGGATGAGTTATACCATATCATGGGTTTTACGCCGTGCTCCACGGCGTATCTTACGGCGTCTTCTATCGTTCCACCGTTTGACATCTCGTCCCATTCCGCGTCTATAAGCATGTAAGGCCACTTCATCTCTACCGCCATGTCAATGTATTGGCGTATCAGCTGAAAGTCCTTTGAGCCGTGATTATGCGCCCAATATATCCACGACACGCTGCCGGGCTTAATCCAAGAAGTGTCCTGTACGCGGCTTTCGGGGCTGACATCCGTCACGAGTGTGGACTGCACTATGTCTTTCAGCTCTCCTATTATTATCACCCTCCACGGTGAAGCCCACTGTCCTGTGACGTTCTGCACGTTCTCATCCGGCACTATGCAATAGTCTTCCGGACATTTGTCGTTCCACATTGACGACGCGCTGTTCTGGCGTTCTATGCCCGCCTCGGTAATCAAAGCCCATACATTGTCTGCCGGTTGTATCAGAGCGGGGTATGCCCAGTGTCTGTTCTCCGTCTTACCGGTGGTTGACAACGGGAAAAAGTTCTCGTAACTCTCGTTCCATTGCATCATATAGCGGTTCACACCGTCTTCTATATGGTATGTCGTCAGTTCCTCTGTGACCCGTGTATGCTGCAGGTTGTCAAAGCGGTAACGGAATGCCACACCGTCGTTATAGACCCTTACGTCCATCAGCTGCCGCCTGCCCAGGTCGTCGGTGAATGTGTATGTCACCTCATTGGCATCGTTGGCGCATTGCCGGCGTTTGCCCCCAATCATGGTATATCTGTCCTGATGCTGCCGTTCCGTTGTCCCGTTCAGCTTCAATCCTTGTCCGCCGCCGTCTTTTGTCACTACGCCATACGCCGTTATTGACAGTATATGCCGTGGCTGTCCGTCGCCGTTGAACTCTATGGTGAAGCCGTCCGGACTGTCTGCGGCCTTTGTCTCATTCCATATTATCTTACCGTTGGGTGATGTTGTAGCCGCGTTGGTTCCGGCAGGTAGCGCCATTGTTACCGCTATGCAGGCCAACTCTATTAGTGTTGATATGTGTTTCATACCGGGATATAGGTTTTGGTTAATAAATAAAAGACAGAGTAAGCAAGGAAAATGCCTTGCTTACTCCATAATGTTTCTATTGCACGGTGGCTTCTCACTATTCCGTTACCGGCTCAATGAGCAGTCCGCCGTTGTATGGTATGTTTACCACTATCTCCTGTTTGCGGCCCATCTTTATCTCATGTACTGAGCCTTTCAGTGCGGAGTCGTCAGAGTAGACGCGCAGTTTCGTTCCGACTGCGAACATTGGCAGCTTTATCGTGGTGCGATATGTCTCTTTCTTGCCGTTTACTCCGGTTATATACCATTTGTCTCCGGTGCGGCGCGCCAGCACGACATACTGTCCGGGGTATCCGTCTATGTACTGCACCTCGTCCCATCTCGTCGGTACCCGCTTCATGAAGTCCACCGCCCATGCCGGAGCGCCGGTCAGGTTGTCTGGTGTCATGGCGAAGTGCTGCACCGGACTCTGGAACAATACGGCCGTGGCGAGTGCGAATACGTCTGACGTAATGCGGTGTCCGCCGCCTTTTCCCGCCTCGTTTCGGGCGTTATAGTACCAGTTCAGCGTGCTGCCGCCAAAGTCCATGCTTGCCACGGTGTTGCGTATGAACGGCAGGAAGGTTGCGTCCATAGCCTCACGGTCGCACTCTCCCTGACTGAAATGCAGGTTCTCGCTGGCTCTTACGGCTTCTGCCGCCACGAAATTGGGGTACATACGCTCCCATCCGCGTGGCAATGTGCAGCCGTGGAATATCACGAGCAGCCCGTAATCCTGTGCGTCTCTCAGTATGTCCTCATAAAGCTGCATGGTGCATTGCTTGTCACCTCCGAAGAAATCCACCTTTATGCCACGTATGCCGATACTCTTCATCCACGCCATCTCAGCCCTGCGGACATGAGGGCGGTCCATGCAGTTGCGGGGACTCTGCGGCGCGTCGTTCCACACTCCGTTGGAGTTGTACCACAGATACAGGCTGACGCCCTTCTCACGGCCGTAGCGTGCCAGCTCGGCTATGCGCTCACGGCCTATCTGTACGTCCCACAACGCATCTATGAGCAGTGACTCCCATCCCATTGCCGCGCTGAAATCAATATATTTCTTCTGTGTGTCGTAGTTGCAGCTTGCGTCGCCTCCTATTATCCATGACCAGCTGCCACGGCCGTATTTCGTTGCGGCCTCGGCGTATAGCGGTGCTTGCCCGCTGGCATTGCCCTGACTTTCCACTACGTCCCATGTTATGGTAGTTTCCACTATCGGTTTCAGTGTCTCGCCAACGGTAATCGTTCGCCACGGCGTGGCACTCGGAATGGCGGCCTGTACGGTGTTGGAGCCATAGCCGTTGTTCTCCTTAATGCTTGGGAAGGCTATGCTGTAGGTGCCGCCGGCCTTGCCCTCAAGGTGCGAAGCGCAGTAGTTTCCGTCCACACCCGTTTCCGAAACGAGGGTCCATATTGTCTTGTCGCCGCTCTTGACCTTGAACAGACAGGGGAAGGTATAGCCGTGTCCCCATCCGTTTTTGCCCATTTCACCGTCGGCGTCGTAGTGTGTCTCATAACTTGGTGCGGTGCGCGCGAAGCCTGTCATCTCGCCCATCTGGGGGCAGAGGAATGTTGTCGTACCCTCAGGCATGCTGAATGATGTCGCCTCGTTGTTTATAACGCAGCAGAGCGGTGCATTCCTTCTGTTCTGTTTCTGCAGCAGATAGCGGAATGCCACATCGTTGTTTTTCACACGGAAGAGCACTGTTATGCCCTCGTTGTCTTTGTTTTTGAATGTGAATGCCTGCTCGTTGTACTCGCTTGTTATGTCGCTCTGCTTGGAGCCGTACAGATGATAGGCTGTCTTGTGGCTCTCAACCGGTGTCGTTCCGGCCGGTGTCATGCCCTGCGTGAAGTCGCCGGCGTTGGTGTTGAGGCCTAATGCCGACGGTTTTATTACTGTCTGTCCGTTGTATGCCACGCTGTATGTTGGCATGCCCTGCTCGCACTCCACCGTAACGGAGAGTCTCCCGTCGGGGCTTGTCAGTGGCGCGGCTGTGGCAGCGTATGCCATGAATGCCGCGATGATGGTTGTCGTGATTCCTTTTTTCATATTGCTTGTTAGGTTTTTATGCCTTAGAATGGTTGTGTGGTGTATTTGTCGGTTATGATATTGTGCCGTCGCATTATTTTATTTCCTCAAAGACGAAGTTGTCAAAGTCGGCCCATCCTCCCGTCTGTTTCGTGGCATAGCAGAAGAGGGCGAACTTGGTACCCATGAAGAAGCGGCGGTAGTCGAACACCATCTTGAAGGGTTTGCCTAATGGCTTGAATGTCTTGCCGTCGGTACTGTATGCGAATGTGGCGAGGTCTTTGCCGAGATTGAAGTCGCCGTGTATGCGCAGCCATACCTTGTCGCCCTTTAATGGCACCGTTGTCACCACCTCTTTCCTCACGCCTGTGACACGTTTGCCGGGGTCTTGCAGCTCAACGGACTCGAACGACAGCTGCAGGCTGCGCTTTTTACCGTCGCTTGTTATTGACAGTATGCCCGAGTCGCCGTTGAAGGCCGCCAGTCCGCATACGTCGCCGTCGTGCATATTGCTTATGTCCACGGTCACTGTGGCCTCGCATTCCGGTCCGGTCATGCGCTGTGTCAGTGTGTTTGGCGCAAGGAATATATTGTCTGTTATTCTCGATGTCTTCAGCCGCAGCCATCCCGGCCGTTCTGTCAGCGACCATACGGCGTTGACTGGGTTGTGGTTCCACTGCCACAGTTTGCTGAGGGTGGTTGACTCGAAGTCGTCGCTGCCAACAATGCCGGTGGCCACGGGGCTTGGCTCAAGCGGAACGGTGAATGTCTCCGGTATGCGCCCGTTCTCGTCACCGAGCATAGGCCAGCCGTCTTTCCAGTGGCATGGCTCCAGTGTCAGCACACGGCCTATGCCTCCACGGTCCTGAAATATCACTCCATACCAGTTTCCGTGTATGTCGTCCACGATGGTTCCTTGCCCTACATAGCCGAATTTCTGCAGGTTGTCGAGCAGTATCACCTCCTTGTCGTATGGTCCCTCTATGCTGTCGGCCCTGTAGCACACCTGTCTGCGCCTGCCGCCGTTGGGCCATGATATCATGAGCAGGTAGTATTTGCCGTCTTTCTTTATCACACGGCTGCCTTCGAGCAGTCCTGTCTCCGTGGCGTCACGTTTGAAGAGTGTCTTTCTCAGGCCTCCCTCTTTCAGTCCCGTGAAGTCCTTGTTCAGCTCTGCCACCTGTCCCGTGCCGTAGAAAACGTAAACCCTGTCGTCATCGTCTATGAACAGCGACGCATCGTGGAAGTGGTTGGTGCGGCATTGCAGTGTCCATTCTCCCGCAGGGTCTTTGGTGGTGTATATGTAGCTGCGGTAAGGACGGTCGTTAGGCGAGAACAACAGGTAGTAGGTGCCTTTGTGGTAGCGTATGCTTGTGGCCCATTGTCCGCGTCCATATACCGTGCCACCCTCAAGGTCGTACAGTGAGTTGTCGGCGAGTTTGTCGTAAACGTAGTTTACCACCTCCCAGTGCACGAGATCTTTGGAGTGCATGACGGGCACGCCGGGCATAAGGTGCATGGTGGTGCTGACCATGTAGTAGTCTTCGCCCACACGTATTACGTCGGGATCGGGCACGTCAGCCCATAGCATAGGGTTTGTAACTTGTGTGCCGCCGGCAGTGGCCAGTGTGGCTATGATACTGAATATCAGTAACGAGACGGTTCTTCTGAAGTAACGCATAGGTGTATCTGTTATTGTGTTGAAATATGTAGTGAGATGTGTGGGCGGCGGTGTGGCATCGCAAAAGCGTTGTGATTGTAATACAAACGCACTGCGATTACCAATTAATCGCAGTGCGTTTACCGATTAATCGCAGTGCAATTGTAAACATCTTATTATTAGGTCGTTCTGTTGCTGTGTCGGGAGTTAGAAGATGTGCGGCAGAAATTCTTTCAGACATCTTCTCCATGTCAGCCACTCGTGGTGTGTGCCCGGAGACACGTAGTAGCTGGCCTTGATACCCATATCCTTGAGATTGTCGTACATGGCCTTAGTGCCGAAATTCTCTTCCGAGCCGCAGCCGAGGAACAGGTAGTGCACCTGTTTGTTGAACTTGGCGGCATCGTTGAACACTCCGTTGTAGCATGTCTTGAGGTCTACGCCGAACAGCGCACCGCTGAAGGCGCCTATGTACGCGAATTTGTCGAGGTTGTTCAGCGTAATGTCAAACGTTTGCTTGCCGCCCCATGACAGTCCGGCCATGGCACGGTGCTCGCGGTCGGTGTAGCAGCGGAACGTTGACTGTACCCACGGCATGAGGTCGTTGAGCAGCACCTGTCGGAATGTCGCCCCGTACATCTCACGCTCGGCGTTGACGTCTTTGCCCTTGCGTGGTGCGAAGCCCACTTCCACGTCGCCGCTCTCCATGACAACAATCATAGGCTTGCATTGCTTGGCCGCAATCATGTTGTCGAGTATGTTCTGCATGTGTCCCTGAGATGACCATCCTGTCTCGTCCTCGCCCATACCGTGTTGCAGGTAGAGTACCGGATACTTCTTTTTCGGGTTCTTCTCGTACTCGGCGGGGGTATAGACCATGGCGTGTCGCCACTCGCCCTTGGTCTGTGAATAGTACTGGCAGGAACGCACCTGACCCTTGGCCACGCCCTGTTGCAGGCGGTAGTAGTCGCCCTCCTTGCCCTCTGGTATCTCTATGCCGCCTGAGGGTCTGCAACATCCGAAGTATGTCGTGGTGTTGGGGTCGATGACCGACAGCCCGTCCACGAGCAGGAAGTAGTAGTGGAAGCCCACGACAAGAGGGTCGGTGGTTACGGTCCATACTCCGTCCTTGTCACGGTTCATGTCGTATTTCTTTCCGCAGATGTCCACCTGCAGCCGCCATACGTGAGGTGCCACGACACGGAAATACGCCCTTCCCTCGTTATCTACCTTGGGATACTCCGCCCCCTCGGTGTTGGTCTCGGCGCTTCTCACGCCTTTCAGCAACGGTAGCATGGTCTCCGCGTAGCGCTTTCCGAGTATGCGGTAGCCCTCGGCGGTGAAGTGTAATTGGTCTTTCGCTCCCGGACAGCCGAGTGATGACACCGGGTGTGCGGTGGGTATTGTCTGCTGTATGGCGTTTATTATCTCGTTGTGCGCATAGCAGCAACCTCCGTCCTCTTTGTTCATCAGCTCTCCTACGAGCAGCGGCACATCCTCGGCGTTGAGGTTCAGCTCACGTAACATGCGCTCATAGACTAACTTCACACGCTGAGGCCAGTTCTTCTGTGTGTTGTCGGTGCAGCCCTGATGCAGCAGTATGCCCTTGATGACGCCCACTTTCTGTGCTTTCTTGGCCATGTCCATAAGGCGGCGGTAAGGGTTGTTGTCGTAGTCCTTGCAGAAACTTTTGAACCAATTGGCGGAGTTTGCGATGACACTGTCTTTCTTGTCCTCGTCGAAGAGGTCTATGCTGCATCCTCCCACGGCCACGTTTATAACGCCTACCTTTATGCTGTCGGGCAGGTTGGCCACCATGGTGCGGCCGAAATAGTCGGCGGGTGTGAGACCTGTCCACGCTCGGCACAGTGGAGGCACGGCGGCATACCATTGTCCCATCTTGCGGCCGCTGTTGTCCATGTCCACCGCCGCCATCATACGGAAGCGTGTGTTAATGCCTTTGCGGTCCTGAGATTCTATCTTTGCGTTGCCCTCCATGTTTGACTGGCCGAAGCAAAGGTATATATGGAAGTTGGGGTCGAAGCCCTCCGGCTGCGGTATCTCGCCCGCCGCCTTGTCGCCGTCGCTATAGTTCAGCACGGTGTTCTGGCTGTAAAATTCCGATACGCCTTGCGCTCTGCCCGTGAAGGCGGCGAGCAGCATGAGCATTGGTAGGATAATCTTGTTCATTGTAGTTGATATAAAGGCTGTGATGTTATTTGGTTAGAATCTTGTTGCCGTTGACAATGTATATCTGTCCGGGGCGTGTCTCGCCGGCCGGCTGTCCGTTGAGTTGGTAAACCGTGCCGCCGTTGCGTGCTTTTGTCTCGTTCTCCTGTTCTGTTGACAGGGTGATGCCGGCCACGCCTGTTATGCTGTTGTCTGCGGAGAAGGTCACGGTGGCATTGGTCTTCTTGCCGTTGTCGTCCGTAACCAGTACGGTCAGGGTGTGTGAACCGTCTTTGAGTGATTTCACATTGCAGCGGAATGGTGCTTCCGTCACTCTGCCAAGCAGTTTGTTGTCGATATAGAACGACACCTGTGTGATGTTGCCGTCGGTGTCGGTCACATCAACTTCCGTTGTGAATGTGGCGGGAGTGGTGTCTCCGGCTTTCGGGTAAACGAAAGAGGCCTTAGGTCCTTGATACTCATCCATTTCTTTCAGCAGCGGGAGCATGGTCTCCGCATAGCGTTGTCCGAGTATGCGGTAGCCCTCGGCGGTGAAGTGCAGCATGTCCTGTGCGCCCGGGCAGCCGAGCGATGACACCGGGTGAGCGGTGGGTATGGTCTGCTGTATCTTGTTTATTATGGCGTTGTGGCCATAGCAACAGCCTCCGTCCTCTTTGCTCAGCAGTTCTCCCACGAGCAGCGGAACGTCCTGTGCGTTGAGCCCTAACTCACGTAACATACGGCTATACACTAACTTCACACGCTGAGGCCAGTCTTGCTGACAGTTGTCGGTGCAACCTTGGTGCAGCAATATGCCCTTGATAACACCTACCTTCTGTGCCTTCTTGGCCATATTCATGAGGCGGCGGAAGGGGTTGTTGTCATATTCCCGGCAGTAACTCTTGAACCAGTCGGCCGCATTGGATATGATATAGTCCTTCTTGTCCTCGTCGAAGAGATCGATGCTGCATCCTCCCACGGCCACGTTTATAACGCCCACCTTTATGTTGTCGGGCAGGTTTGCCACCATGGTACGGCCGAAATAGTCGGCGGGTGTGAGGCCTGTCCACGCTCGGCACAGTGGAGGTACGGCGGCATACCATTGTCCCATCTTGCGGCCGCTGTTGTCCATGTCCACCGCCGCCATCATACGGAAGCGTGTGTTAATGCCTTTGCGGTCCTGAGATTCTATCTTTGCGTTGCCCTCCATGTTTGACTGGCCGAAGCAAAGGTATATATGGAAGTTGGGATCGAAGCCCTCCGGCTGCGGTATCTCGCCCGGTGCGTTGTCGCCGTCGTTGTAGTTCAGTATGGTATTCTGATTGTAGAAGTCCTCAACGCTTTGCGCTTTGCCCGTGAAGGCGGCGAGCAACATGAGCATTGTGAGTATTGTCTTGTTCATTATATAATAATATATGGCCGTGAGATGGTCGGGTTAGTAGTTCATCTTCCACCAGTCGAGGTTGAAAAGCTTGCAGCCTTTCAGTCCACGGAAGCAGAAGTAGATGTCGTGCTTGCCGCTGACGGATGATGTTACGGGTGCGGTAAAGGTCTGCCATTCCTCCCATCCGCCTGTAGGCGCTATGGCTACAGTGGCGATAACGGGACCGTCTTCCTTGTCAAGGCGCACGTCTATGTATCCTCCCTGTAAGGCACCGGCGGCGGATACCTCTATGTTCTTCGCGCCTTTTGACAGATCTGCCTCACGCACCTTTATCCAGTCGCCGTTGTGTATGTCGCTTACCCAGACACGTTTCTGTGTCTTGTTCCATTCGGTTTTAACACCTTTGCTGAATGCTATCGTCTCGCCCTCGACACGATTGTAAGGGTTCAGGGTGCCGATGGGCTTCACACCCTCTTGGGTTGGCTTTATGATAGGAAGGCGTCCGTCGTCCGTCCATTGGAACTCCTCAACGCAGACGCTGCGTGAGAAGCCGCCGCCCTTGGGCAACCAGCCTGTGTGGTAGAAGAAATAGTTGTGCCCTTTGTACTCGATTATGCCGCTGTGGTTGGTGAATGATTTGGTGGCATTGTCCTGAGGCATTACCTCTCCGACGTATTTCCACGGGCCTTGCGGCTTTTTGCTCTCGCTGTATGCAATGCACTCCGGTACACCTCCTGCGGCATACATCATGATGTATTTGCCTTTCTTGACCTTGTGTATCCACGGGCCTTCGGTATAACGCTCCACTGTGGTGTCGCATTTCACCTCTGATGCGAGGCTTATCATGTCGTCGTTGAGCTTGACAGAGTACAGACGTGGGTTGCCCCAGTAGAGATATGCCTGCCCGTTGTCCTCTATCATAACCGTCGGGTCGATGTGATCCCACTTGCCATCCTCGTACAATGCCTTTCCTATCGCATCGTGATAAGGACCCTCCACGTTGTCGGCCACGGCCACACCGATTGCCATTCCTCCGCTTGTCTTGGAGTGAACGGGTACATAGAAATAGAATTTGCCGTTGCGTTCTATACACTGCGGAGCCCACGCGCGGTCGTCGGCCCATGTGAAATCATATAGTGAAAGGGGGCTTCCATGGTCCTGCCAGTTCACCATGTCGGTGGTGGAGAACAGCCTCCAGTCGTTCATCCAGAAGAAATCGGCTCCTTCCTCGTCATGTCCGGTGAAGACATACAGCCTGTCTCCCGATACCATCGGGGCAGGGTCGGTTGAGTAGCAGGTCTGCACTATTGGGTTTTGGGCTTTAGCCGTAATGGAGAGGAGGGTCGCTGCCATGGCGATGCCTGCCGTACGTATGGTTTTCCGTTTCATGTGTTGCCGTTGTTTCTGTTGAGTTATTTCCGTATCTTGTTACCGTTGACAATGTATATCTGTCCGGATTGCATCTCTCCGGCAGGCTGTCCGTTGAGCTGATACACCGTGCCGTTGTTGCGTGCGCTTTCCGCTTTGTCCTGTTCCGGTGACAGTTTTACTTCTTCCACACCTGTGATGCTGCCATCGACGGTGAACTTCACGCTTGCGTTACCTTTGTAATTGTTGTCGTCATTTACCAGTACGGTAAGTGTGTGTGAGCCGTCTTTGAGCGATTTCACATCAAAACGGTATGGCGCTTCCGTCACCCTGCCGAGCAGTTTGTTGTCGAGATAGAACGATACTTGTGTTATATTGCCGTCGATGTCGGTGGCGTTTACCTCTGCTGTGAATGCGTTTGGGGTGGTTTCGTCGTTACTGGGGTAGGTGAAAGCGGCCTTCGGGCCTTTCTGTGTCAGTGAGTAGCTCTTGCAGAACTTCCATATCTCGTCACCGGTATACAGTCCGTCGTTGCTCACCCAGTGTCCCTTGTTGGCAAGCTCCATGAGCACTACCTTTACGCCATTGGTGCCGCCGGACCACTCGCGGCGTGTGATATGGCCGTAGCCGCCGTATGATTTCGTTACCTTTGCGGTGGTATTGCAGTTGTTGCGCTTAATCCATCCGTCCAGAGTTCCCTGCACTCTGTCAAAGGTACACACGTCATCGCCGGTGCCATGGGTGTGTATGATGGGTACGGGACGGCTGCTGGTGAATGACGCTCCGTACATAGGATAGCCGCTGATAGGTGCGAAAGCCGCTATCTTGTCGGCTATTTTGTTCATACAGTAGTATGTGAACATACCGCCCATGGAGAAGCCTGACATATATACCCGGTCACGGTCAACGCCATACTCCTCCACCATCTTGTCGATAATGGCAAGCATGAAGTTGATGTCCTTGTCGCCTCCGAGGTCCCATCCTCTGTCTATGCCGTTAGGGAATACCACAACGAATTTCTCCTTGTCGGCGGTTTTCTCTATGGACAGCATGCCTTTCTGGTATGCCGCGTCCTGGTTCATGCCGTGACATGATATGAGCAGTGCGGGTCTCTCTCCGAGATTGGAGGGTACGTATTGAATGTAGTTACGGGTAAGGCCGTTCACTACCATTGTCTTCTGCTGTGCTATGATGTTTGAGATAGCCGCCACCAGTGCGACGGCTATCAATAATATCTTTCTCATTGTTGAATAAATGTTTTGCCGTTAGAAATATATATCTGTCCTTTCTTAGTGTCTCTCACGCGCTGTCCCTGCAGGTTGTAGATGTAGTTGGCGCATGGGGTGAGGTCAGCCTCTACGCTCTCGGCGGCTGTTGCCGTTGAGTTGTTGGAGAGGAATACGCTCTTTATCTTTACAGGCTTACCGCCTACTGTCCAGAAACCTGCTATGTAGATATGTCTGAGGTTGAGCGGTGTGGTGCCGTTCTTCTTCAGAGTGGTGAGGTTTATAACCTTTCTCTTGGCGGTACCTATATCTACCATTGCCGGGTTTGTCCAGTAGTTGTTCTCGTCGAAGAGGCGGAAAGAGGCACTTGCGCTCTGCTGTTCGTATAGTTCTATGATGATATACTTCCAGCCGCTGATGTCAAGACCGCCGCCATACTGCCATCCTCCGAAGCCGTATTGTCCGGTAACGAGTGTTCCGGTAGCCTCGTCAAAGGTGCCGTTCTCCCATATACACGGGTTAAAGTCGGCGTTTGTCAATGGGAATGATGTGGCGTTGACGGTCACTGTGACGCTCTTGCTTGTGCCGAAAGCATCGGTTACCGTGACTTCCACGTCTGTTATGCCGTCCTGTTTGATGCGTATGATACTGCCATCGGCGCTTGCCACGTCAGGATTGCTGAACGAATACTCCGCCGTTGCCGTTACGCAGCTCTTGTGACCGTCGGCATATATGGCGTCAACGGGAATGGTTAATATGCCGCCTGTCAGCGCGCTGATATTGGCATCGCATCCCAATTCTATGTCAACGAGTTGCTTTGCCTCCTCTGTCTGGCTTGCAGGCCATTCCGCCGCATAGTCCTGATACCAGCGGTAGATAGGCCTTGCACAGGCGTCAGGTGATGTCAGGAATGTGTTTCCGTCTTCTGCCTCGTCGTTATATTGCGCCATCAGCTCCGGACCGGTGAATAACATCCAGCTGACATTGCCCGTAAGGTCACACATATATTTGAAGTTGGCGCCGAAACCGCTGCCACAACGTGTGCCGGTTATGGACTTGCCCCATGAGCAACCCAATGCCTTTGGCGACCAGTCCATCTCTGTTATCAGTATCGGTGCAAAGTCCGCAACGCATTTTACCCTGTCAATCCAGCCGTTGAGGAAGCCCTTGTAGCCGCCACCCGCAACGTCGCCGGTGTTCTCCACGCTCTCTACCTCGGCGTCACTGCCGTACCATCCCGGATAACAGTGTACCGCATAGCCGATGTTTTCGCCCTTGATAGGCTTGGCGGCGTATGCCCTATAGTCGCTCTGGTAGCCGGAACCGGGTATCCAAAGGATATTGTTACATCCCTGGGCGCGTATCGCATCCACTATATCCTGGAAGTAAGCCGTCATGTCTCCTGTTACAGTCACAGGCTCATTGGCCAGCTCGAACATATAGGTCGTGTTGCCAAGCTCTACCATTCGCTTTGCCACGTGTGTCCATACCTGTATCAGGTATTTCTGATATGCGTCGCTGCGCTGTATCTTTTCGGGGCATACTCCGGGGGGGCGCATTACTATATACAGCCCCCTTGCCTCGGCATACTGCGCCATTTTCAGGAATACCGACTCGAAATAGGTCTTGAAACGCTCCATGTCGAATGCCGAGATGTCATTCTCTCCCGTTGTGCTCACACCGGGTGTGTTGCTCCAATAGGGGTCCATGTGCATGCGAATCCAGTTCACTTTCCAACCGGCTTTGAGCAGTCCGGTTATCATTCTCTTGTTGTAGTATAAGCATTGGCTTACGTTATAGTTGCTCCAATACTTGCCTTGCTCGTTGAACCACGGGCTGTAGGTCTGCCCGAAACCGTGGAGCGTTACCTTGTTTCCGTTCTCGTCCACAAGGTATTTGCCCTCTATATGCAGTGCCGGCATCGGCATATCGGTCCATGCCTTGACGTATGTCTTTGCCGCAAAGAGGCATATAAATAATGTTATTAACAGTCTATGTGTCATGATTTAGTATATTTTTTTGCCGTTAGTAATGTATATCTCACCCTTGCGCATGGTGTTGACACGTTGTCCCTGCAGGTTGTATATGACATTGTCGTTGGCGTTGCCACTGTGTTTGATGTTGTCTGTTATTCCTGTCGGGTCGTATGTCACGCCGTCGAATGTTATGTCATCAATGATAAAGGCGTTCTGCATGGCTGCCAAGCCCCATATAATCTGGGTACCTCCGGTGCTGAAGGCATTGCTGCTGTCCACCGTCTGTGACGCTACCGTCCAGTTCTCGCCGTCTGTTGAGTACTCGAATGTGAGCGTTGTGATGGGGTATCCTTGTGCCGTAGCCCTGTAATACATTGCTTCTCCTATTGCCGGGCTAACCGTTGTGGAGTTGTTTACCATCATCTTCAGGTCGGTGGCAGACGTTGATTTGTAGATGCGGAACTCTGTGGTGGACCTTGAATAGTTGTTGTTTGCGATGAACAGGTAACCGTTTCTGAAGCCTTGTGAGTATCCTGCTGATGCTGTGCCTACTATATCGCCTGCTCTCAGCATCATGCCTACCTTGTATTCGTTGCTTGTCGTGTTGTACTGTTTCCATGTAACGCTGTAGTCTGTGGCCTCGCTCGTGAAGCGGTTGAGGTCCAATGCGCCTGATCCGTTGCGTCCCCCGGCGCTGTATATCCTCAGTGCCTTGCTGCCTTTGTATGACACTACCCCGGCTGTTGAGGTGGCTCCCTTGGGCACTGTAACTCCTATTGCCGGCGGGTTGGATGCCGTTGTCCTTGCCGCATCGTCCGTAAAGTCGTATATAAGCGTCACGGGATGAGGCGCCACGACTCCTGACAGTTCTGTTACGTGGTCTGTGCAACCCTCTGCAGAGAATGTAACGGTGCCGTTGTATGTACCCAAATCGGATATGCTGTTTATGCGTACATATATCACAGAGTCCTTGATGTCGCCGTTCTCGTCGGCGTTTAGTATCAGTTCTGACGTGTATTCGCCGTTCTTATCGGTGGCTACGGTAAACTCACCTGTGGTCGTTACGCTCATGGCTCCAACGAGGCTCTGTGCGTTTAGCACAAGGCTGTCGGTCGCAGTCTCGCCGGTATATGTGCTGAATGTCATCTGATAACGGTCAGCGTTCAATGCCGTAGGCCGGCGGTATTCCTGGCTTGTCACCGTCAGCTGGTCAAGATATACGCTGTATTTGTTGTTATATGAAATCAGTCTCACCTGATTCTTGCCCTCCTTGAATGTAACACCCTTTACAGTGTATTCATTCCATTCGCCTGTCGCTGTCGCGGGCAGTGACATTGCCTTATATGCCGTTCCTACATATAGGCGCAATGTCGGTCTGCCGTAAGGGGCATTGTAGCGTATTGTCACGTCATACGCACCGTCTTTCTGCACGGTAAAGGTATCTCTTATGGCTGCATTGGTAGCTGTTCCAAAGTCATGGTAGCCCAATGCGTGGAAACCCTTGATGGTACTCAGCGCGTATGGCGCCAGTTTGTAGCCGTTAGTGTTCTTATAGTCAAAGTCCTCACACTCGTGTGTTATCGGGCCGGTGTATATAGCCGGCTTCTCCGGCACTGTCAGCACACGGTCTGCAACCGGAGTCTTTCTTCCTGTCGCGTCGCCGGCGCATTTGATGTCAACGTCAAGCGCGCCGTTATGCGCTATTATCAGTGTGAATGTTCCGTTGTCCCACTCCTGCTTCTTTATGATGCTTGGGTTGTGTTCGGATCTGTCTTTCCATGTAACGGTAGGCTCTGCTGCTGCCCCCGTAATGATGATGGTATCGTTTTTCAGCGCTGTCACATCGGTGCGGAAGTTGTTAAGATACAGGCTTATGCCGTCTGTCAGTTCCTTCATCAGCACGTTTGTGTACTGCGACATGATTATCTTTATATCGTTGCAGGTGTTGTATTGCAGCGGTATGCTTGCGTATGCGGTGGCACCGGACTTCAATGGGTTGTATATCAGCCATCTGTTCTCCACGTGTGCGGCAAAGGCGTTGCCCGTGTATTCCTGTGGGAATATGCGGTTAAACTCCTCCTGCTTCTTGGCTATGGTGCTCCAGCGGCTTGTGTACTTTGAGCGCAGTATCTGATTAGGTATGGAGTTGGCCATGCCGTCCACTAATTCCGGTACGATAGGAATGGTGGGGTAGCGTCCTGTCTTCTTGAACCAGTTCTTCTGGTCATGTATGTGCTCCGCGTCGTTCATGTTATACAGACCGTCGTAGAGAGTCTCCGGCGCTCCATATACCACGTCTTCGCCTCCGGTGTTCACGTCGTTTATCAGCACTAACTTGTGGCGTGCGATCACTTCCTCTCTTGTCGGTATGCGTATTGTGCCGTCAAGTATCTTCCTGTAGAGGTCGATGCTTACGTTGTTGAATTGCGGGAAGCGTTCAAACAGTCTCATCTTGTAGCCGTCAGACAGTGCCTTTGTGCCGTTGGTCCTGAAGTCCTGCTGCCATATCAGCTCCGGGCCGTCGTTTACTGTGCCGCCTGTCAGCAGCCAGTTGTTCAGCACCGGTGCCGCTCCTGCGGCCGCGGGCATATTGTCTTTCTCGCTTGCCAGCTCCGCGTCCCATCCGCATTGGTCAAAGCGTATGCCGTAGTTGGTGGTATATCCGGCCACGAACGAGCCGAAATTCATGCTCTCATACTCGTAGAACATGGACGATGTAGTGTATTTGTCGCAGATGATGAGGTTCTGCGGCGCTTCCTTTGCCTGCTGTGCAAAGGCCTTGTTGCGCTTCATCATGCCAAGGGGACTCAGCGAGCGGCTCCAGATGTTGCCGCAGAAGCTGATGCAGGTATAGCCGCCATATTTGCGTGCCAGCTTCATCAGGTCGGCAAAGTGGTTCAGACGCTCGTCGAAAGAGCATGAGAACTCGTTGTCGAAGCCCCAGAACTGTTCCGCATAGTTCCAGCCTACGAAGTTGGGGTAGTCACGATACAGTTCCTCATAGAACCTCAGATCGTCCTCAGGGAAGTGGCTGTAGCCACCGCTCGCACACTGTACCATGGCCCAAAGATTATTCTCGGCGCAGGTGCGGAGCCATGATCTCGCCGTGCTGTAGCCGTTAGGCACACGGTTGAACTCTCCCGTTGTCTCGTCGTGCGATATAGACATTGATATGTTGAAGATGACATAAGGCTTTATGTCCTCCGGTATCAGGTCTATAATCTTCTGCGGGTCGGCATCGTTCCAGTTGTCTATGTGTACGAACCATGCCGGCTGGTTAACGTTGATTGGTCGGCGCAACGGTGCGTCGGCAAGCGCTACGGCGCTGCAAATCATTGTAAGTAGTAGTGTATATAAGTAACGCATAATATAAATGTATTTGTTTTCCTTGTTATGTATTGTTTGTCTCGTTATCGTTTTCCCGCGCTGTTGCCGGCGGTTTGCGGTGTTATCGCCTTGGGCTTTCCTCGCCAAAGAGGTACTGTCTGGTGTATCCCCCGAAGTCAACGATTATCTTCTCCAGCACTATGCCGGGGTCGTTGGGCGTGAATGTCAGCGTATGCGTGCCATCGTTGGCGTTGCCTGTCGGCAGTGTCACAGCCTTCTCCACTATGCGGCGCGCTATGGTCGGGTAATATACATTATATATATTCTCCGGGTTCTCGTTCAGGTCGCTGTTGAAGTTCACCGTTTTCGCCTCGCCACCGTCCATGGTCAGGGTGTATGTCATGCCCCCCTTGTTTTGGAAATCGAGTGTGGACTTGGTTATGACACGCACCGTTACGTCCTTCGGGGCGTTCTTCGGGGCTATGAACTTGTATGATATGCTTGCACCGTTTACGCTGCCTGTCTGCGGCATGAGGGTCATGGCGCTGAGTGTCCTGCCCATGTGTGGTATCAGAGTCCATTTCGCTCCCGTCCCGTCCGTCTTGCCGGCGTAGTGCTCCGCCTCCATGGCGATGTAGCCCTTGCCGCCGTCTGAGAACACATTCTTTACGTCATTGGCGCGTGTCAGCTTCGGAAGCATGTCCTTAGGGAACGAGTCGCTCCATGAGGTGTATCCTATGTGCTTCTGCGTCATCATGCCGTTCCATTTGCCTCCGGCTATGTCCTTGTTGTATTGTCGCATCAGCTCGCCGTCTCTCTTGAAGTACTTCTCGCAAAGGTCGGCCCAGTCGTTCATGGCGGCATCGCCCTTCTCGGCCATTGCCTTGTTCATAGCCTGTGCGTGGTACATACGGTGCAGGTTGGCCATCAGCTGTACGGGGAACAGTATCAGCTCGAAATAGGCGTCACGCATCTCTGCCGGCATAATGGCATATTGCCTTAACGCCTCAGTCTCTAATTCGTTATACTCGTTTATCACCCTCTGCCAGTCGCCGGAGGCAAGGTCGTATGTCGTGGCGTCAAGCATCTCGGCGGTGCTGCGTCCGTTGAGCTTGCAGCACCTGTTGAGTATCTCAGCGGCTTCGTCGGCATATCTCTCGCCGAACTGCTGGGCGCAGAAAGCGCGCGTATGCTGTGTCAATGCCGACATGACGTTGTTCTCGTCGGGCATGAATTCTTTGGCCTTGGGGTTCCATGCCATGTCCATAAACAGCTGTATGGGGTATTCCATCGGTTTCAGGTCGCCGACGTTAAGTATCCACAGGCGGTCAATGCCATAGTCATAGGCCAGTGTCAGCTGCTCCCACATGTTCTGTGTGGGCGTTACGTTCAGCAGTTTCGAGTTGCGTGGGGCACCTACATAGTCCACGTGATAGTACAGACCCCATCCGCCTTTGCGCTTACGCTCCTTTTCTGTCGGCACCCTTCGCACGTTGCCCCAGTTGTCATCGCACAGCAACATGGTAACATCGTCAGGCACACGCATGCCGTCGTCGTAGTAGTCCATCACCTCCTTATATAAAGCCCACAGCTGCGGCACCTCCTTGGCGGGCTTGCCGTGTGCCTTGCTTATCAGTCTGCGCTGGTTTTCTACTACCTTCTCCAACAGTTTCACGTTGCGTTCCTCGCTCATGGCCATGTCGCCGTCGCCACGCATGCCTATCGTTATGATGTCCTCTGTGTGCTTGTTGCGCTCCACTCCGCCCAGCCAGAAACGGTCAAGGTTGGCTTTGTTGGTGGCATAGTCCCACTTTCCGCCGGCCTCCTGACGGCTCTTTATATCCTGAGGCTCACGGTTAGGGTCGTCGGAATGGCCGTGCCACTCTTTCTGTGAGCGGCTCATCGGCTCGTGGTGACTGGTGCCTATCATCACACCCATGTCGTCGGCGGTCTTTGAGTTCAGCGGGTCATCGGCATAGAAAGCCCAGCTCCACATGGCCGGCCAGATGTAGTTGCCTTTCAGGCGTAGCACAAGCTCAAACACTTTCTCGTAGAATTTGTGGCCGCCGTAGTCGGTGCCGAAAGTGTTCTTGACCCACGAGGTGAGGCATGGTGCCTCGTCGTTGAGGAATATACCACGGTAGCGCACGGCGGGCTCGCCGTCTGTGTAAACGCCTTTGCTCACATATACGTTGTCATGAGACGCTACGGGCACATCCATCCAGTAGTACCACGGCGATACGCCAAGCTGTCGGCTCAGCTCATAGATGCCGTAGATGGTGCCGCGGCGGTCGCTGCCTATGATATACAGGACGTCGCCGTGGGTGGTTATGATATATTTCTCGGTCTTGCCGCGGAGCTGTTTTTCGTCTATCACTCCTTGTTTTATGGCCTTGCGGGCCGCCTCGCTGCCCAGTGTACCCGCCATTATGCGGCAACCGCTGTGTTGCGGGCTTACCGTCGCCGTGGCGTGGCAAGCCTGTTTGATGTCGTTTGCGAGATTTTGTGCGGCGAGTCTCACGCCGATGTTGTCGTCATCGCCCACACAGATGGTGAAAGTCTCGTTGGCCGAGCATAGTTTCATGTCGCCGCGGTCAAAGGAAATGAACTTGTCGGCGGCAACAATATTTAACGCTCCGGTCAGCGCCATGAGGATGATTGCGATTACTCGATTAGGTTTTCTCATTGTTGTTCGGTTAATGTGTTTTTAAGTCTTTCATGTGCAAAGTTACATATTTTGTTTTTATCGCACTTGTTTATTTGTTACAAACGCTTTCGCTAATGTAACATAAACAACCGTTGAAATGGCATTTTTCAAGAAAAACACTGCAATTCCGGACGTGAAAACGTTTTTTATGTGACAAATTCCCGAACCTTTCCGCAAAGGTAATAAAAATTAATTAATAAGCAAAATATGAGAGTGTAATAACAATTTTCTAAGGGATATTAACCTTGTGGGCTATTTTTGATGTTGTATATTATGGCGTATCTCATTGCGACAGCACTCGCCTTCATCTGCAATGATTTTGCAATTAGTTGTATATTATGGTGTATCTCATTGTGACAGCACTCGGCAGGAAACAAAGCCTTCAGTTCTCCGGGTTGTGTGTTATGGTGTATCTCATTGCGGCTGCCCCTTTGTTGTCCTTGTGTGACATTATTATCTCATTGCGGCGCACCCTGAAAGGGTGCAATATCCAAGCCCGGGGTTTCAACCCCGGGAATAGAATATCCCAATCCCTCAAATAGTATTTCGCCCTGAAGGGGCGGGACAAGGGTCGCTATACATCCATATCGAATTTACGTACAAGTGCAATCATTCAATCGGTGTCGCGCTTTTATGTCAAACGGGCTTTCCTAATCGCATTGCCTTTACATTCTAAAAGCAATGCGATTGGGAAGTGAATGCTACCTGATTATATTGTAAAGGCACTGCGATTGCAATGCGCTACGTTTTGGCTTGCTCCTTGTGTAATGTGATTTCAATGAGAGGACTCGCGCTTGCATCTGTAAGAGCAAAAAAATAAGAGAGGCATACCCCTTGCGGGTACACCTCTCTCGGATGATGTTATGAAAAGAATTTTATTTATTCTGCAATGAACTTAGACACTGTGGTTACACCGTTAGCGTATGTAGCGATCTTGATGCTTACACCCTTAGGCTGTGCCACCATCTTACCGCTGAGGTCATAGTAGCGTACGCTTACAGGCTCACCGGCAGGAATCTCTACGTTGTTAACAGCTGTGTACTCCTCTTCGAGCTTCTTGGCTGCGGCAGCATAGTCGAAGTTAGGATCCTTGTCTGTGATAACGAGTGTAGCGTTGTCTACGTTACCGAAGCCACCGGCGATGGTCATGTGAGCACCGAGGGTGATAGTACCGAGAGACTCGCCTTCCTCATATACAGGTGTTACCTCTGTGAACTCCTTGAGGTTAGCCTCTTTGTTGTTGTCACGTGTGTACTCACCGTCCTGACCTTCGTACACGAGCTGCTCGTCACCGCAGTAAGCGTAGCATCCGTGTGGCTCACCGCCGTCCTCACCGATCTTGATAGATACGGAATACTTGAATACAGGGAGCTGTCCGATCATCTGCTTAACGTCATACTCTGAGTTACCCCATCCGGTCTTAACGGCACAGTTCTCGATAGGCTTAACGTCTGTTGGGTATGGGCCGTCCCATGCTGTTGTGAAGATAGATGTGATAGTACCCTGAGCAACATCAATTGTCCAACCCGGATAGTCTGTAGCCTTGGCGCTAACGTTGCCGTTAACAACCTGAGCTGTGCAGTAGAACTTCGGATTCTGTATCAGGAATGAAGCCTCGATTGGGCTATATACTTCCTCCATGATGTCCTCATCAAGCACGTTGAACGGATCCTGACCGCTTGCAACCATGTTATAAAGGTTTGCGGCGTAAAGCATCTTCAGCTTGGAAACAAGCTCCTGATCATCGTCCAGAGCCTTGCCTGCAGCAAGAACAACATTGTTGCTCTCCATGTCAGGATCGAGTGCTACTATTGCGGCGGCAAGCTTTGTAACCTGCTCTGTGAGCAAAGGTACACAAGTCTCTACCATGTTGCTGAGCAGAGTACCGTTGTTACCCATCTCTGCAACTGCGGCAGCGAGCTCATCATCGCTCAGTGCAATATAATCAACGTCCTTGTAGGTGTTGTAAGCAGCCTCTACGATCGGGAACTGCTCAAGTTTCTCGTACATAGTACCTCTTGCTGCCTCAAGACCGTCAACAAGACCCTGGAGGCTTGTTGGGTAAGCGTCAATGTTAGAGCGGCGCTTCTTAGACTGCTTAACGAGGTTATCCAGATTTGCGAATGCCTCGTCATACTCTGCAACAGAGTGGAAGTCCGGATCGGTGTAGTCCTCTATAGTCTTTGCGAGTGCGTCGCGTGTTGCGCCTCTGTACTCTTCCTTAGCGTTAGCCTCTTCGAGTTCTTCCTTGGCAGGCTCCAATGCCTTGTTCATCAACAGGGCATACTGAACAGCAAGTGAAGATGTTGTCTCAATGCTTAAATTACCTACAACGGCCTCGCCTTCGCCTTCACCGCCTGCTGTGAACTTAAGTATGTACTTGCCATCGGCAGGTGCGTTCCAGAAGAACTGTACCTTCTTGGCCTCGTCAGCAGAGCTGTTGCCGGAGTCAGCTGTTCCATCAACGTTGTCAACACGTGTGTAAACAGGAGTTCCGGTGATACCGTCTGCCTGGTTATATACGTCCAGTGTGATATTGTAAACGTTAGCAGGGTTCTTCCAACCGAGGATGTAATAGGTTACGTTATACTTACCTGCCTTAACGTCCAGAGTCTGCTCTGGAGTTGTTGTGCCCTCTTCTGTAAGAACTTCGCCACCGTGATCGGTCTGTACGAGATACTCACCGTAAGTAGCATAGCAACCGCCACCGAGATAGATACCGGCACCGTTCAGGCCCTTGTTGCCAAGAGTCTTGACACGTGGGCCACCGCCTCCGGTCCAGTCGTTACCTCCCCATGAGCAGTTAGCACCCGGATCACGCATTCTTCCGTCAGCACGGTAAACCTTCCAGCCTGTGCCATGTGCAGGAGCGCAGTCGTTGCCAGCTGCAGCGAAGTCGCCCTTAGCGATAATCTCTGTCTCAGTCTTGTCGCCTTCTGTCTCATAGTAAGAGTAAAGCTCGAAGCCTGCTGCAAGAAGCTCGTTAGAACCTTCTCCCAACTCGATAGAGTATGTATATTCACCACCGTCAGACTCGAACTTGAACGCGTCAATCTGGAATTTACCTGTCTTATCTTTCTGAAGTGATGTGGATACAGAAATATTCTCAGAGAGCACCTCCTCGCCATTAGCGTTCTTGAGTGTCATCTTGAATATACCTGTTGTACCCCAGCCGGCGGTAAACGCACGGAGTTCCATCTTGCCTGCAGGTATTGTTATAGGATCAGATGTAAGAACTGCCTTACCGTCCCAGTCGCGCATATAAACAGCTGACTGGACATTAGAGTTGTTGTAAATGAAGCCACGTGAACCTGAGCCTCCGTTGTGAATTTCATCTTTAACTGTCAGAGTCCAGCCTGTCGGGATACCGCCATCGCTTTCAAGTTGTGTCTTGTGGTCAGCCTCAAAGTTATATACTGTCTCTGAAACCTTTACCTTACCAACCTCGAAGCTTGTTGCGAAAGCACCCGGAGCCTCAGTGTATTTGTCTGATACTATGCCTGAAAGTGAAACGGCGTATGCTCCTTTGCCGAATGTCTCACCGTTAGCACGCTTGAAAGTGAGAGACTTAGTGCCTTCCTCGCCTGCCTCTGTCACAAGCTCCATCTGCTCGCTGCCATTGACAATACATACCAAAGGCTCACCGTCCACGTTGGTTGTGAGTACCGGTTTGTCGAATGTGAATGTGATCTCAGAGATTGTATTCTCGTCAAGACGGAAAGAACCGTC
The DNA here is from genome assembly GCA_964599665.1 of uncultured Prevotella sp. Lineage (GTDB taxonomy): Bacteria > Bacteroidota > Bacteroidia > Bacteroidales > Bacteroidaceae > Prevotella. The sequence continues at coordinate 43,078 of CAZRGO010000008.1, read as the reverse complement.
TGCCGGTGTAGCCTCTACCAATACAGGCTCTGTGTAAGCCCATGAGTATATCTCTTCAAGACCGTCCTGGAACTCTGCTGCTTCGCCTGCGAAGTCAAATGCAGCACCCTCCGGTGACATGTTGCCGGTGTACTGTATCTGATATGTAGCGTCCTCAGGGTTCTTGAATGCCACCTCAATCTCTCTGTCGTTTTCCACTCCCTCTGCGAGGAAGATGTAAAGGTAACCGTCGCTGTGCAGCTCTATGCAGTCAACCTCGGCGTCAGCTCCGTTGAGTTTTACTGTAGCACAGTCCTGTGGCATCTGTACGATACCGATAGGGCTTGCCTTTGCCATTGAGGCAATGTTGGTCGCATAACCGAAGTCTACCTTAATAACATCGCCTGAATAGTACACGCCTGCGATAGGACTCTCGCTGAGATTAACCTCGTCAAGGTAGTAAGCGCCGGGGTTAAAGACATTGAATGTCGCGAAGAATGTGTCTGCGAGCGGTTCTTTGTCAGGGTTCTTCTCTGCGTAAGTGTCCTTCTGCAGCTGTGCGCTTGCAAAGTAGAACATCTTAGTGTACTTCTCGTAGTTCTCAGGGTTGAAGTAAGAGATCTCGTAACGGAACTCGTTGCCTTTAGCGTCGAGTAGTGGAATGTCAGCGTTCTCGCCGCCCTGCATCAGGGCAACGTTCATCTTGCTCTTGCTTTCCGTTGTTCCGTCTGACCATGTGTTGGAGCCTTTGAAGCGCCATGTCAGGCGGTAGCTCTTGCCTTCCTCCAACGGCAGGTTGCGGAACTTAACGGCGCGATCCCACCAGTTTCCCTCTTCGAAGGAGTTAAAGAACTCGAGGCATCCTGGACCGGCAAAGGCCTCCTCCGCGTTGATGGTAAACTCATCACCCTCTTTCTGGTTGATGAACTCATACCATGCGACATCAGTAGGTTGCTTTGTCTGCGCAGCATCGAAACCCTCGTGGAATACTGATGTCTGTGCCTGAAGGCTAACGCCGCAGGCTAACATCATTCCCAGATTAAGTAATCGTTTTGCTTTCATACTGAAATTTGGTTTTAGTGAATAAATGAAGTTTGCTATTATTTCGTTCTTGCAATGAAATTGTATAGGTTTTCGGTTGCAAAGATATTAATAATGTAATTAAACGACTTTTGATTTTGTTTCCAAAGCTTTCGCTGATGTAACAAAATGGCGAAAAAACCGCATTTTTATACGCTGTCGAATGTATTTGGTATAAAAAAGAAAGAAAATCTGCCAAGAAATGTGTTCCTTTGCATTGTTTTAAGAAAGTTAATGTTAGTAGTTAGTATTAGTTAGTAGTAATTGCCGTAAAAAGGCAGCTAAGATTAGCAAACATCCGACAGAAGGTTGAACAAAAGCGTTTGGAGACCGTTGGATGTTTTGCTAATTTTTTTATGTACTGCTTGCTGATGTGCGCATGCCCCGGCAGCTTTAGCTACACATTGCCCGGAATGTCCGGTGTCGAACTTTATAAAAAGAAACCTTAAATATGATAATGCGGAAATATGACAACAGACGGTTTTTCTTTCGACCACCCTTTGCAAGGGGTGTTGCCGCTGTGCGTTTGTTTGTCATGGCGTTTTTTCTTTTGCCTGTTGTCGCTCCCGTCGCCGCGCAACGGCTTACCTTTGACGGCGACTGGCGGTTCCGTTTGTGCAGGGATACCGCCGATGTCGGCGCATGCCTGCGCTCGCTTGGCATAGCCGAAAATCCGTCGGCTTACACACAGAACAGCTCTATTATAAATAAGGTGACGGACGATACCGAGCCGGAACAGGCGCAAGCAGCCTCTGATAATGAGGCGGAGCATGCCGTCGTGCATGTTGATGCTAATCGGAATGTCGCCTCCTCACGGTCTGTTGACGGCTTCACCGCTGTCACAGTTCCACACGATTGGAGCATAGAGTTACCTTTTGTTCCCTCTGTCGGCGGCTCCGCAGGCTATCTTCCCGGCGGCCAGGGCATATATGTAAAGGACTTTACGTTGCCGAAGTCCTTTGCCTCTCGTAATAAGAAATACCTGTTGCAGTTCGACGGCGTGTATCATCGTGCCACGGTGTGGGTCAACGGCCATAATCTCGGCCATCATGTCTATGGCTATACCGGTTTTGAGTACGATGTTACCCCTTATCTGTCATCTTACGGTCAGAACCGTATCGTGGTGCATGTCAACCGTGAGGAGCAGTCAAGATGGTACACCGGCTCCGGTATCTACCGCCATGTGTGGCTCAATGTCGTCAATCCTACCCACATAAAGACCAACGGCGTGTGTGTCAGCGCAACGTTGTCGCCCGACGGTTCTGCCACGGTCAGAGCCACTGCCGAGGCTGTCGTTGCCCCTTCAGATTCAGAGCACCGTTTCACCTTTACCTATACATTATTATATAATGACGGACAGAAGACCCGCCGGCAGCCTCTTTCCGCCGGCGGCACGCTGACAATCTCCCGCCCGCGGCTGTGGTCGCTGTCCGACCCCTACCGCTATGTTCTGCGCACGCAGCTGAAAGACTCCCGCGGCAGGGTGGTGGATCAGAACGATACCTATTTCGGCATACGTGAGGCGCGTTTCGATGCCGACAAAGGCTTTTTCCTTAATGGCGAGAATATCAAGCTCAAAGGCATGTGCCTGCATCAGGATATGGGCAGCCTTGGGGTGGCCGTGCCGGATCAGGCCTGGGAAAGACGGCTCCGTACCCTAAAAGATATAGGGTGCAACGCAATACGATGCTCGCATAACCCGCCCTCGCCGGAGTTCCTCACCATCTGCGATACGCTCGGACTGTTGGTGATAGACGAGGCGTTTGACAAATGGAAGTCGGGCTATTACGCCCCCTTCTTCGACTCCTGCGCCCGTCAGGACATCACCGATATGGTGCTGCGTGACCGCAACCACCCCTCTGTCATAGTGTGGAGTATCGGCAACGAGGTGCAGGAGGCGTGGGACAAAGGCGACGAAGGAGTGCAAAGAGCCCGCATGCTGCATGACCTTGTAAAATCATTGGACCCCACACGCCCCACGATGGTGGCCTGTCAGCAAGGCTTTCAAGACAAGTTCGGCGATGTCACCGACCTTGTCGGCTACAACTACCTTGAGCCACGTATGATAGCCGACCACAAAAGGCACCCTCATCGCAAGATGCTCGTGACGGAGGCGTTTGTATATTATTCCGGGCTACGGGAGGACATAGTGCGCGATTTCGTTGAGCGCAACCCGTGGCATTTTGTGGAAGACAACGATTTCATAGCCGGCTCGTTCGTCTGGGCCGGTGTCGACTACCTCGGAGAGTCATCTCCGTGGCCCGCCAAGGGGTGGTGTTCATGTCCGTTTGACATGACCCTGAAAGAGCGTCCGCAGGCCGCTTTCTATCATCCCGCATGGCAGCCGGAGCGTGATTACCTCAAACTGATGGTCAGGGACAACTGCCTTGACCAGGCTATGGGCACCGACCACTGGCAGTATCCGCCCATGGCCGACACGTGGGACTTGCCCTATCAGGACTCACGCTGTGTGGAGGTAAGATGCTATACCACCTGCGACTCGGTGCAGTTCTTCTTCCCCATGTGGAGTAACCCGCGGCTACCGCTGAAACATCGTGTCACGTCCCGCTACCCCGACCGCTGCATTACGGTGCAGCTGCCTTACAGACAGGGCAAGATTCTGGCCGTGGGATATAAGGACGGGCGTCCCGTGTTGCGTGACTCGCTTGAGAATCATGGACCCGTGGCGGCCGTAAGGCTCGATACGGACAATCTCACCCTGAAGGCCTTGCAGTCCGACATGACTGCCACGGCGGCTTCCGGCCCGCAGCTGGCGCACATAAGACTGACGCTGACCGACAGCCTTGGGCGTGTGCAGCAGATGCAACCCCGCCGCTTCTCTGTCAGCACCGAGGGGCCGATACGCCTGCTTGGTGTCGAGACGGGAGACATGCGTCGCCATGACTCATGGCGTACCACAAGCCTGCCGACCTATTTCGGCGAGGGGTTCATACGCCTGCAGTCCACCCGACAGACCGGCACGGCGCGGGTAATAATAAACGTTGAGGGCTTTGGCACGCCTTTTGTCCAAGAAATTAGAATAACCGAATGAAAACAATTCTATTATATCTATTCCTAAGCCTGACGCCGTTGGCAGTCGCAGGAGCGGCTGCCGACGGTCACGGGCTGTGGCTGCACGACAGCGACACGGTGGCGACCGGTGCCGGATGCGGCAGCCCCTATACCCTTCGTTTGCTTAATCACTGGGACAATCCCGACGGCACTGTGGAGCGAGGCTATGCCGGCCGCAGTATCTTCTGGCGTCCCGACGGTGTCGCCGACCTCGAACTGGTGCGTGAATACGGGCGTGCCAATGCCTCGATAGGTATCAACGGCACGGTGTTGAACAATGTCAACGCCAAGCCCGCAATGCTCTCTGCCGCCAAACTGCGTGAGACGCGCCGCATAGCCGATGCGTTGCGCCCCTACGGCATACGGGTGTATCTGGCGGTCAACTTCGCCTCTCCCAAGGCTTTGGGCGGATTACCCACGGCCGACCCTCTCGACAAGCGTGTGGTGGCATGGTGGCGTAAGACGGTCAAGGCCATCTACAGGCAGATACCCGATTTCGGCGGCTTCCTCGTCAAGGCCAATTCCGAGGGCGAACCCGGCCCGATGGACTACGGGCGCACCCATGTGGACGGCGCCAACATGCTGGCCGACGCGCTACGCCCCTACGGTGGCATTGTCATGTGGCGTGCCTTTGTGTATAATGCCGGCGGCGGCGACCGTGCCTCGCAGGCCTATGATGAGTTCAAGGCTTTGGACGGCTGTTTCCGTGACAATGTCATAATACAGATAAAGAACGGCCCTATCGACTTTCAGCCGCGCGAGCCGCTGTCGCCTTTGTTCTTCGCTCTGAAAGAAACAAAGATGATGCTGGAGGTGCAGATAACGCAAGAGTACACCGGCGAGAGCATACATACCTGCTTCATGCCTTTCCATGAGGACGCGGCGTTGTTGCCGTCTGTGTGCAACGGCGGCATGTGTCCCGGCAATTTAGTGGGCATAGCCGGAGTGTCTAATGTGGGAGACGACCGCAACTGGTGCGGCTCCGAGATGGCACAGGCCAACTGGTACGGCTTCGGGCGTATCGCCTCAGATCCCACGCTGTCCAAGGAGACGATAGCCTCGGAGTGGCTGTCGAGGACTTTCACTACCGACAGCGCTTTTGTCGCTCCCATGACCCGTGTGCTGACGTGCAGCCATGATGCCGTGGTGAGATATATGATGCCGCTCGGCCTGCACCATATCTTTGCCGGAGGCCACCACTACGGGCCGGAGCCGTGGTGCGATCCCGTCGGCTGGCGTGAGGACTGGAAGCCCCGCTATTATCATCAGGCGTCAAAAGACGGCATCGGTTTCAACAGAACCACTTGCGGCGGTTCCGGCAACACGAGGCTGTATCCCGACTCCCTATATAATATATATAATAATGTGGAGCGTTGCCCCGAGCGCTTCCTGCTGTGGTTCCACCATCTGCCGTGGACATACCGCCTGCATTCCGGGCAGACATTGTGGGACGCGCTGTGTCAGCAGTACGACCGTGGCGTAAGGGAGGCGGAGGATTTCGCGCGGATATGGCGAGACATGAAGCCGTATGTGGAGCCTGCGAGACACGAGGCGCAGCAGCGGCTGTTCGATAAACAGGCGCGCGACGCATGGTGGTGGCGTGATGCCTGCCTGCTGTATTTCCAGCAGTTCTCCGGTCTGCCGCTGCCGATAGGCTCTCCGGCGCCCCGTCATGACTTGTCCTCGCTGATGCGTTACCATATCAATATGGATAACTATTCACGTGCCCCGATAGAGTGAAAAAACGGCGGCGTTGTAATTGCGCCGCGATTATAGTGCAAAGGCACCGCTTTTACGATGTAATCGCATTGCTTTTGCACCATAAACGCACTGCTTTTACCCCGCCATTTCAACATAAACAATGATTAAATAATATAACAACTTAATAACCAACCTGTTAATATGCAAGAAAAAGGCTTCTACAAACTGTCGTGGCTACAACGCATCGGCTTTGGTTCAGGCGACCTCGCACAGAACCTTATTTATCAGACCATTTGTATGTATCTGCTGTTCTTCTACACCGACATCTACGGACTCGATGCCGGTTCGGCAGCTACCATGTTCCTTGTCGTACGTCTTGTGGACGTGATGTGGGACCCTCTCGTGGGCACATACGTTGACAAGCACAGCCCGAGGTGGGGCAAGTACCGCTCATACCTGATACTGGCCGGCGTGCCTCTGACAGGTCTTGCGATACTGTGTTTCTGGAACGGCTTCTCCGGCTCGTTGCTTTACGCCTATATAACATACGTGGGTCTGTCAATGCTCTACACCCTTATCAACGTGCCTTACGGCGCATTGAACTCCTCTCTGACCCGTGACACCGACGAGATAACCATTCTTACCTCAGTGCGTATGTTCATGGCCAACTGCGGCGGCCTTGCCGTCAGCGCCGGTGTGCCAATACTTGTGGCTATGCTTGCGGCGCCCGGTGTCGAGCTGCCTATAAAGATGGCGTTGTTTATGGGTCTCGGCTCGCTGCCTTCGTTCATCTTCATGCCCCTTGTGCCGGCCATAAAGAAGATGGTTGGCAAGAAGAACATGTTCTACCTATTCCTTACCGTGGCCATAGTGGGCATGGCGATGCTCTACGTTATCAGCAGAGTGGGCACCGTTGAGGAGAATATCACGCTGGTGTATATAGCCCAGTTCGTAAAGTCGACGGGTGTGATAGTGGCCACGGGATATATGTGGGCGCTCATACCTGAGGTCATATCCTACTCCGAGTACACCTCCGGCAAGCGCATATCCGGTATCGTCAATGCCCTGACGGGCATATTCTACAAGGCCGGCATGGCTCTCGGCGGCGTTGTTCCGGGCGCGGTGCTGTACTATACCGGCTATCAGGCGCCCGCTGAGAGTGAGAGTACGCTGCCCAAAGACTCCGGTGCGTGGTTCTATGCCATGCTGATTTATGCCGTGGTAGGCCTTGCGCTGCTCGTGTTCTGTTTCTCACAGACCAAGGAGCGTGTGGTAATGGACGACGAGGAGACCAAGAACGTGAAGATAAGCGACCTGTGGATGGAGTTCTTCCACAACCGTCCGCTGCGTGTGGTGGCTCTGTTCTTCATCACGGCCTTTGCCATGATGTCGGTAGGCAACTCCGCCGGAGCATATTTCATGAACAACCTTGAGGCCCAGACACCGCTGGCACAGGAGGGAATCCGCTGGCTTGTGTGCGTCATTCCGGCCATGTTGCTCGTCGTTGCCATGTTCATCATATCCAAATATGAGCTGTCTGACGAGAGGATAGACGAGATAAACAAACAGATAGAATTAAGAAATAAAAACTCATAACAATCATGAGACTGAAAAAAATGGCAATAGCGCTGCTGTCGATGCAAGCGATGGCGGGCGTTTGTAACGCGCAGAGCCTGTGCGAGGCGTATAAGGACTATTGGAGAACCGGCATAAGCGTGAACCAATGGGAGGTGGCCTCCGTGGGCGAGGACAAGAGAGAGAACCCCATAACAGGTTTTACGGGGGTGGACCAGACGGGGCATTTCCCCATAATAGCGGAGCACTTCAACTGGGTAGTGGCCGAGAACTGCATGAAGATAGAGTCGCTGCACCCGAAGAAAGGGGTGTATGACTTCACCAATGCCGACCTGTTTGTGGACAAGGCACGCGCCAACGGTCTGCATGTGGTGGGCCATTGCCTTGTGTGGCACTCACAATGTCCGCGGTGGTTCTTCCTTGATGACAACGGAAAGCAGATTAACGCCGAGGAGCTCAAGAAGCGTATGAAGGAGCATATCAACACGGTGCTGGGGCATTTCAAGGGACGTGTCGAGGCATGGGACGTGGTTAACGAGGCGTTTGAGGACAACGGCTCGCTGCGACGCAGCAAGTTCTATGAGATATTGGGAGAGGACTTCATACCGCTGGCGTTCCAGTATGCCCACGAGGCCGACCCGACCATAGAGCTGTACTATAACGACTACTCCATGAACAAGGCCGCAAAGGTAAGGGGGATAGTTGATTTCTTCAAGCCGCTGATGGCCAAAGGCATGCCGCTGACGGCCATAGGCCTGCAGGGACACCTCATACTCGGCGAGGAAGATTATGTAAACCAGTATGACAATACTATAACAACCATACGTAAGGAGTTAGGTTTGCCATCGCAGTTTACCGAGCTTGACCTCTCGGTGCTGCCCAATCCGTTCGGCTTCTCAGGCGCCAACGTGAGCGATAACTTCAAGTACAGCGAGAAAATGGACCCCTACAAGAAGGGATTGCCAAACTCTGTGCAGAAGAAGGCGGACGAGTTCTGGGTCGATTTCTACAAGATGCTGATACGACAGCGGGACAACGTGCTGCGTGTGGGATACTGGTGCTTCAACGATGGCAACAGCTGGAGAAACGATTTCCCCGTTCGTGGCCGTACGGACTATGCCACACTCTTCAGCCGTGACAACACGCCCAAGCCGACAGTGCAGAAGCTCATAGACCTGACAAAGGAGAAAAAATAACTACAAAACTATACTAAACAAACAGAAAATGGAAGGAAAACATTATTTGGTGCCGGAGGATTATATGGCCGACCCATCGGTACACGTGTGGAATGACAGGCTGTATATATACCCGTCGCACGACAGGGAGTCGGGTATAGAGGAGAATGACAACGGCGATCACTTTGACATGAGGGACTACCATGTGTTCTCTACCGACGACATAGAGGCGGTGGCACGCGGCGAGAAGAGCCTTGAGGACCACGGAGTGGTATTGAGTGTGAGCGACATACCATGGGCCGGACGACAGTTGTGGGACTGTGACGTGCAGGAGAAAGACGGCAAATACTATATGTACTTCCCGCTTAAAGACCGCAATGACATATTCCGCTTCGGCGTGGCGGTGGCTGATCGTCCCGAGGGGCCTTTCACTCCGTTGCCCGATCCTGTCAGAGGGTCGTACTCAATAGACGTTGCCGTGCTGAAGGACGATGTGAAAGCCGACGGCAATGGCGCCGCGGATTACTACTTTTATTTTGGCGGTATATGGGGAGGGCAGTTGCAACGCTACCGTGACAACAAGGCGTTGGAGAGCGCGTATCTGCCGGAGGGCGATGAGCCGGCGCTGCCCTCACGGGTAGCTCGTCTCAGCAATGACATGCTGCAGTTTGCGGAAGAGCCGCGGCCGGTAGTGGTTGTGGATGCTGACGGGCAGCCATTGAAGGCCAATGACCCTCACCGCTTCTTTGAGGCAAGCTGGGTTCATAAATATAACGGTAAGTATTACCTGTCTTATTCCACCGGCGATACGCACCTTATATGCTACGCCATAGGTGACAACCCATACGGCCCGTTCACATATCAGGGCGTTATCCTGACGCCGGTCAAGGCCGGTTGGACCACGCACCACTGCATAGTGGAGTTCAAGGGCAAATGGTATCTGTTCCATCACGACTCCGTTCCGTCGGGCAAGACATGGCTGCGCTCGCTGAAGGTGTGCGAGCTGCACTACAATGAGGATGGAACCATACGCACCATAGAGGGATAGGACGTTGACAATAACGCTCATTAATATGAAGAAGAATATATTTTTACTTGCTGCCTTTGCCGTGTCTTTACTGCCGGCAAAGGCGCAGTTGGTTGAGTTTTATACTCCGGAGATAGTGCGTATAACCAAAATGGCACCGCAGGCGGAGACAAACTCAGTTCCGAGGTCGCTCGTTGTGGTGGCGGCTCCGGAGAAGGTTAAGGTGTCGAGGAAACAGACCGGCAATGGAACGGAGTACCGTTCGTCGGCGCTTGTCGTTACTGTTAGCGACGGACGTGTGAGTTTCTCCAAACCGGACGGCACGCCATTGCTGCGTGAGGGCGACGCTTTTTTCAAGCCTATCACGCAAGGTCCCGACAAAGGGGCATGGCGAGTGGGGCAGACTTTTGCCCTTGACAGCACGGAGCCGATATACGGTATCGGCATGATGCAGAACGGAAAGATGAACCTGAGGGGCGAGCACCGGACGATGCAGCAGTCTAATCTTGAGGATTTCTCGCATTTCTTCCAGAGCATAAAGGGCTATGGAGTGTACTGGGACAATTATTCTCCGACGGATTTGCATGATGGTAATGAGCTGTTGCTGGAGAGTCAGGTGGGCAAAGCCGTGGACTATTACTTCATGTATGGCGGCGATGCCGACGGCGTGATAAGCCGTATGCGACACCTTACGGGGCGTGTGCCGATGCTGCCGCTGTGGACTTACGGCTTCCACCAGAGCCGAGAGCGCTACAAATCGCAGGCGGAGCTGCTGGAAGTGGTGCGTAAATACCGCGATATGAAGATACCATTCGACGGTATCATACAGGACTGGCAGTATTGGGGCAGTAACTATACATGGAATGCGATGGAGTTTCTCAATGAGGACTTTCCCTCTCCGCAGGCTATGATAGATGAGGTACACCGCCAGAACGCACATATCAGCATCAGTATATGGGCGAGTTTCGGCCCTCATACCAAAGCCTTCAGGCAGCTGAAGGATCGTGGTTTGCTGTTCTCTTTCGATACATGGCCGGAGTCGGGCTTGTCACAATGGCCGCCACGCAAGGACTATCCGTCCGGCGTCAGGGTATATGACTGTTACAGTCCTGAGGCAAGGGATATATATTGGGAGAACCTTTCGCGTCTGCACCGCATGGGAATAGACGCATGGTGGATGGACTCCACGGATCCGGATCATGTTAATTATAAGGATTCAGACCTTGACGAGTGCTGCTCAATGGGTTCTTACCGCTCTGTTCGCAACCTGTTCCCGTTCATGACGGTGGGCGGTGTGGACGAGCATCAGCGTGCTGTGGACAGCACAAAGCGTGTGTTTATCCTCACACGCTCGTACTTTGCCGGTCAGCAACGATACGGTGCCAACACATGGAGCGGCGATGTGGGCAGTTCATGGGAATCGCTGAGGAAGCAGGTTCCGTTGTGTCTGAACCACACTCTCACCGCCAATCCGAATGTAAACACCGACATTGGCGGCTTCTTTGCCGGATCATACAACAACAACCGCTCTGTGGTCAGCTCCGGAACGAAGAACCCGCAGTATCAGGAACTGTATGTACGATGGATGCAGTTCGGCCTGTTCTGCCCGATGATGCGCAGCCATGGCACTGACGTCTACCGTGAGTTGTATCATTTTGGCAAGCCGGGCGAACCGGTGTATGACGCATTGCTGGCGGCTCTTAAAATGCGTTACCGCCTGTTACCTTATATATATAGCACCGGATGGCAGGTCAGCAAGAACGACGATTCATTCATGAGAGCCTTGATTATGGACTTCAAGGACGACCGAAACACATGGGATAACGGCCGTGAGTTTATGTTTGGCCGCAATCTGTTGGTTTGCCCTGTGCTGGAACCGCTGTATACCGAGGAGAAAATAGTGAGGGTTAACGAGATGTCCGGATGGGATAAGGCCGACGTAAAGAATGCCGATGCCGCCGGAAAGCAGGTGGATTGGTCTGCAAACAGACAGTATAAGGTGTATCTCCCCGCCGGAACCGGATGGTATGATTATTGGACGGGGAAACGTATTGAGGGCGGACAGCAGGTTACTGCCGATGCGTCGTTGGCATATTCGCCGCTGTATGTGAAGGCCGGAAGCATACTTCCGATAGGGCCGGAGATGCAGTATTCTACGGAAAAGGCATGGGATGACATTACGTTGAAGGTGTATCCGGGTGCCGATGCCGCCTTTACCCTTTACGAAGATGAGGGGGATAACTATAATTATAAGAAGGGGGAGTTTACGGAAATAGCCATGAACTGGAACGACAAGGCACGCACTCTGACTATCGGCAAGCGCAAAGGAGCATACAAGGGTATGTTACAGAAGCGCACTTTCCGTGTGGAATTGCCTGACGGTACGGTGAAGACAGTGGCCTATAACGGCAACAAAACAACCGTAAAGCTCTCAGACCGTCGCTAATATGGTTAGAAATAAATAATAATAACAAACAAAATACAGTTGGAAATGAAAAAGATTTTATCCATGATGGGCATGTTTGCCGTTGCAACCGTTGCAATGGCGCAGCAGGAAATAAACATGCCTCTGGTACAGACAAAGTACACTGCCGACCCGGCTCCCTACGTACATGGTGATACTGTGTACCTATACACTACGCACGATGAAGACGATGCCGAGGGGTTCAAGATGAAAGACTGGCTGCTATACACCTCTACCGATATGGTAAACTGGCAGGACAGGGGTGCTGTGGCGTCGCTTAAGGACTTCAAATGGTATAAGGGTGATAACGGCGCTTGGGCCGAGTGTGTGGTTGAACGCAACGGCAAGTGGTACATGTATTGCCCTATACACGGCAACGGCATAGGCGTTTTGGTGGCCGATTCGCCCTTCGGTCCGTTCCGTGACCCCTTGGGCAAGCCGTTAGTGTGGCAGAAAGAGCACTGGTATGACATTGACCCTACGGTGTTTATTGACGACGATGGTCAGGCGTATATGTACTGGGGCAACCCTAATCTGTATTATGTCAAGCTCAATGAGGATATGATTTCCTATTCAGGCGACATCGTTACGCTGCCACATGTTGAAGACTATCAGGAGGGACCGTGGTTCTATAAGCGCAACGGATGGTACTATCTTGCGTTTGCTTCCACCTGCTGTCCGGAGGGAATAGGCTACGCTATGAGCAAGTCTCCTACAGGACCGTGGGACTATAAGGGGCATATCATGAACCATACGCCACGCACAAGGGGTAACCACCCGGGCATAATAGACTATAAGGGACGCTCTTACTGCTTCGGATTGAACTACGATATATTCCGTCTTGAGGAAAGCCGTCATGCCGAGCGCAGGTCGGTGGCAGCGGCGGAGATGGAGTATAACGCCGACGGGACAATAAAAGAGCTGCCTTATTTCCAAGACTGCACGTTGCGTCAGGTTGAGAACTTCAACCCGTATCGTAAGGTTGAGGCTGAGACCATGGCGTGGGGATATGGCTTAAAGACTGTAATCAAGAACCCATGGTCGTCTGAACGCTGGAATCAGCTGGTGACAAACATAGACAATGGCGAGTATATTATGCTGAAAGGTGTTGACTTCGGACGCGGAGCATCACGGTTTACCGTTGCCGCATCATGCCATTTGTATGGCGGAACGATTGAGATACGCCTCGACTCAGAGGACGGGCCGTGCGTAGGCCGTGTGGAAATCGTGAACACAAAGAGCGAGTTGAAGGAGTTCACTACCAAGGTCAGCGGTGCGAAAGGTGTGCACGACCTGTATTTTGTGTTCAAGGGCGGAGTGCGTCAGAAGCACAATCTCTTCATGCTTGACTGGTGGCAGTTCCAATAATCTTATGATATTATAACCAAAATGCGGCGGTGGAGAACTCTCTTCACCGCCGCATTGGGTTACATTCGTATTGTGTCAGTCCTGTCTGCACTTTAATAGCGCAATGGCAAACCATGCCGCGCATGCTGCCGAGTAGAGCAAAGAGCCGGTGCTGCACAGCAACATTGCAATGAAAGCGGCCTGCGCGTTGGCTATGCGGACAGCCTTTTCGGGTGTCACCTGCTCCTCAATCATGGCACTGTAGAATGCCGCTAACTGTCGTGACAGTTCTTTTTGCTTGCTGTTTATTACGCTGCCTATGCCGGCTTTACGGGTAAATGTCGTGATTGTCGCTTCTGTTTTCATATTCGAGTAGGATTAAGTTATTGCACCAAAGTGTTATGATTTCGGTTGCAAAGTTATCGTCCTACTGTGCACAAGCGGTTCAATCTTGAAATTTCTTAGTTAAATTACGTTACCGTTTAGTATATTTTTATTAAAAAACAGGCTACTTTCCTACTTTTGGTTAATAGCGGTTAATACTTAATCGCCGCATATTCTCTTTTTAATCTCATTTACCTTGGCGTAAATCTCCTCCGGCTTTATGCCGCAAAGGAACTCCCCGTCCTGATATAGTATGCGTCCATTTATCATTGTCATCTTCACGTTCTGCTTGGAACCGCTATACACAATGTTCTTCTCTATGTTGTTTATCGGCTGCATATTGGGCTGGTTCAGGTCAATCATGATGATGTCCGCCTTCTTGTTTGGAGCCAGAATGTCGCAGTCGGTCAGTCCCATGGCGTTGGCACCGTTCACTGTTGCCATTGTCAGTACCTGCCTTGCGTCCAGTGCCGCTGCGTCGTTGTCATGCAATTTTGCCAGTCCCGCCACGAGGAACATCTCGCGGAAGAAGTCCAGACAGTTGTTGGACGCCGGCCCGTCGGTACCTATTGCCACCGGTATGCCTCTGCGCAGATACTCCGTTACGGGTGCTATGCCCGACGCCAGCTTTGTGTTTGAGCCTGGGTTGGTTACTACATACAGTCCTTTCTCGGTCATTACGCGATAGTCTTCTTCCGACATGTGCACGCCATGATATATTCCCCCGCCATAATTGAAAAGCCCTACGGAGTCCAGCAGCTGCACCGGCGTCATGCCATAACGCTCCTTGCAACCCTCCACCTCTGCCACCGTCTCGCAGGCATGGGTATATACCGGCGCATGATATTTGTGCGCCAGTTCCGCAATGGCTTTCATATTCTCCATGCACGTGGTGTATTCCGCGTGGAAACCGAATATGTATGACTGCAGGGAGTCAGGCTCATTGCCCGTCAGATACATTCTCTCAAGCCAGTTTATGTTCTGACTGAAATCGTTCATGCCACCCACCTGACAGCAGCGGAAGCCCATGTCGTCCATGGCTTTGGCCACCGATTCCGGTGTCAGATACATGTCAAAGCACGCCGTTATGCCCGAAGTGAGATATTCCAGTGCCGACAACTGGCTCATATAGTATATGTCCTCGCTTGTCATCTTTGCCTCAACGGGGAATATTGCTTTTGTAAGCCATTCGTTTAGCGGCAGGTCATCGGCCAGAGAGCGCAGCACGCTCATTCCGCTATGGGTGTGCGCGTTCTTGAAACCGGGCATGAGCAGATTGCCGCGGCAGTCTATCTCACGGTCAAAAGAGCCGCCCGCGGCCTCCTTGCCTATATATGTTATGCGTGAGTCTGTTACATGTATCTCTCCCCAAAAGATGTCCTCGCCATCTTTCATAGTAAGGATGCGTGCGTTGAAAAGTCTTAATTTCATGTCAATCAGGTATGAATTTTGATGCAAAAGTACAAAAAAAAGTACACATATTATTATATGTAATGGAAAAATCGTAATTTTGCAGTGTGGGAACCAGCCGGTGCTCACGTTCTGTCAGCGTACTAACTAAACAAATATATATAATGAAAAAACTCTTATTTACGTTACTGGCAACGGTTACAAGCCTTTGTGCCACAGCCCAGTTTGAGCATGCTCCGGCATTCCCCGGGGCCGAAGGCTTTGGCCGTTATACCACCGGTGGACGCGGCGGAGCCGTTTATCACGTCACGTCTCTTGCCGACGATGGCTCTCAGGGTACCTTCCGCTGGGCCTGCAATCAGGGCGGCAAGCGTACTATCGTGTTCGATGTGTCAGGCACTATCTATCTGACCAGTGCCCTGTCTCTGAAAAACGGCGATGTATCCATACTCGGACAGACGGCTCCCGGCGACGGAATATGTATCGCCGACTATCCGTTTACAATCCATGCCGATAACGTTATCATACGTTTCATGCGCTTCCGTCTTGGCAACAGACAGGTAGACTACCACGAAGGCGACGGCCTCGGCGGCATGGACCGTTCCAATATCATTGTAGATCACTGCTCCGTGAGCTGGTCAATAGACGAGTGCCTGTCCGTTTACGGCTCTCATGACATCTCCGTACAGTGGAATATCGTTGACCAAAGTCTCGTAAACTCCGGTCACTCCAAAGGCTCTCATGGCTACGGAGGCAACTGGGGCGGCTCCGGAGCGTCATACCATCACAACCTGATGGCGCACCATACCAGCCGTACTCCACGCCTTGGCCCCCGTCAGGGCACTCAGACCGATGAGCGCATGGATATGCGTAACAACGTGATATACAACTGGGGCGGCCTCGGATGCTATGGCGGCGAAGGCATGAATGTGAACATTGTCAACAACTATTACAAGCCCGGCCCCGGCACTCTGACACGCAACACGACAATACAGCGCCGCATAGCGGCTCCGGGAATACGCACAACGGAGTACACCAACCACAACAGCACCACACCAAACGGCTGGGATGTGATGTGGCACGTATGGGGAAAGTACTACGTTGAGGGCAATGTGAATCCGAGACATGCCGATGTTACCAACGACAACTGGGCATACGGAGTGTATAATCAGATTGACGCTTCCGGTAATGACGGCACATATACGCAGAAAACAAAAGATACCATGCGCATCACCACGCCTATAGCCTTCGGCCATATCACCACGCAGACGGCGGAGACGGCATACGAGAAGGTTGTGGCATACGCGGGAGCGTCATACAAACGCGACTCTCATGATACATATATCGCAAACGATGTGCTTACGGGTACGGCCTCACACCGTGCGCCCGGCACTACGACAGGTTTCATTGACAATCAGACGCAGGCCGGCGGATGGCCTGTACTGGAGAGCCTTGAGGCTCCGAAAGATACCGATGGCGACGGCATGCCTGACGAATGGGAGACAGCGCACGGCCTGAACCCTAACAACTCTGCCGACCGCAACAAGTATGATCTTGACTCACACCGTTACTATACCAACCTTGAGGTGTATTGTAACTCGCTCGTTGAAGACCTCGTGAAAGCGCAAAACGCTGACGCCGACCCGACGGCAGAGGGCGCTTTCGAGGAGTATTATCCCGACTATCAGAGCGGTGAGATGGAGGCTTCGGAGGTAATATACGCACATCCTGACGGCAATAAGGCCAACAGCGTGTCATGGGAGGACGGAGCACGCCTGACTATCACAGGTAACGCCTCCAAGACCCTCGACCCTGCCACAGCTCTCACATACGAAGGCCTTACAAGCTACGGCAAGTCCATAAAATTGTCTAACGGCGCACAGAACACGTTTTACTGTCCCGCAGGCAAGGTGGCGTTAGGTGTGACGTTCATTTCTTACGTGAATGCCGACCCGCTGAGCAAGCCGTCATACTGGAGAGAGGTTGCCGGTGTGGAGTACACCGAGGGCGAGTCTGTTGTAATGCAGTCGGCAAAAGACGCCGCAAACCCTGATATTATCAGCTTTGAGTTGCCTGGTCTGTCGGAGTTCACATTCACAAACACCGGTCAGCAGCCTTGCATCATGCTCAAGGTCAGGATGATTGACGCTACGGAAGTGAAGGGCGTTACGGCCGTAAATACCGCCGGTGCATCCAATTATGTTTATTCCATAGGTGGCATACTGCTTATACCGGATGCTACACAGGCGCAGATCAGCGCCCTGCCTGCCGGAACATATATTATAAACAAAAAGGCTGTGGTGGTGAGATAAACGCCATCCGGGCACAGGATACATATCCGCGGCAACATAAGCGCATTGACCGGCGTTTGTGTTGCCGCGGTTTCGTTGTGGCATGCAGGGTGTGCCGCAATGTGAACACGGATGTTGGTCGGGTATAAGAAAAAACTATTCGCCTTGTCTTGTGTTATGCGTTGAAACATAATGTGTTACGTCGGTGGCTGCAATCGCGGTGCGATTACATTGTAATCGCATTGACATAACGTTGCAATCGCAGTGCCTTCACACAACGATTTGGGTGCGATTGCGAAGCATGGCATCCTGCATGCTCCTATTATGGGGAATGTGTTTTGGGTGCAAAACCACAAAATAATTGTGCGATTACATTTGTTCACTTTTTCGTCTGCGCTCCCTGACGTATTGTGTTATCCCATTATTGTGTTTTATCTCTATGAATAATGGATATGTATGCTCTACCGCACGTGTTGTGTCTGCGCCCCCTGACGTATTGCGTTATCCTATTATTGTGTTTTATCTCTATGAATAATGGATATGTATGCTCTACCGAATGTGTTGTGTCTGCGCACCCTGAAGGGGTGCAACAACCAAGCCCGGGGTTTCAACCCCGGGAACAATGGACACACATAAATGATAAAATGTATTTCGCCCTGAAGGGGCGGGACAACAATCGCATTATATAACGCATCGCAACAGAAGCATAACGGCAACCAAATAACAAAACATACAGACGTATAGCGACCCTTGTCCCGCTCCTTCAGAGCGAAATACCGGTTGAGGGATTGGACTATTCTATTCCCGGGGTTGAAACCCTGGGCTTGGTTATTACACCCTTCCAGGGTGCGCCGCTGTGATATTTTGCTCATCCCAATTCTTATCGCAATACTCATTCTAATTAGAATTGCAAAAATATGCGTTGTTAAAAAAGGCTAATTAATTTCTCTATTACGGAGAAACTACTTAACTTTGCACGTTACTAAGAATCAGAAGAAATTTGAAATGGGCATTACATCAATCGCCAGACTGACATTCCGCAACAGGCAGAAGCAACTCGAAAAGCATTTTACCGAGCCGCTGGCCTTGCAGGATAATGTGTTGCAGAGCCTCATAAAGCGTGCCACGGATACGAAATACGGCCGCGAACACATCTTCTCCGCAACACGCAATTACGAAGACTACAGGCTGAATGTCCCCGTAAACACCTACGAGGATTTGAAAAACTATATTGACATAATGCGTCACGGCTGTGCCAATGTGCTGTGGCCGGGCGTTGTGAAATGGTATGCCAAGTCCTCCGGCACCACAAACGACAAGTCAAAGTTCATTCCTGTCTCTGTGGAGGGACTGGAAAAGATACATTATGCCGGTGGAACGGATGTGGTGGCATACTATCTGCAGAACAATCCCAAGAGCCGTTTGTTTGACGGTAAGGCTCTTATATTGGGCGGCTCGCATATTCCCAACTATAATATCGAGGGCACGATGGTAGGCGATCTCTCCGCCATCCTTATAGAGAACATCAACCCTTTGGTTAACCTTATCAGGGTTCCTAACAAGAAGACGGCGCTGATGAGCGACTTTGAGGTCAAGCGCGACCTCATAGCGCAGCAGTGTCTGAACAAGAATGTTACCAACCTGTCGGGCGTCCCGTCATGGATGATGTCCGTGCTGGTGAGGGTTATGGAGCTGTCGGGCAAGAAATATCTGCAGGAGGTATGGCCGAATCTGGAAGTGTTCTTCCATGGCGGCATAGCCTTCACGCCATATCGCCGGCAGTATGAGCAGCTGATAACAAAGCCCGACATGCGCTATATGGAGACCTATAACGCCTCGGAGGGCTTCTTCGGCATACAGAACGACCCGGATGACAGCTCCATGCTGCTGATGCTGGACTATGATGTCTTCTATGAGTTTGCGCCGATGGAGGCCATTGACGATGCAGGGCAGCTGACAGACCCCGACAAGGTGGTGCCGCTGGAGGGCGTGGAGACGGGTCGGAACTATGCCATGATAATATCCACGTCGTGCGGTCTGTGGCGGTATATGATAGGAGACACTGTTAGGTTCACCTCCGTCAAGCCGTATAAGTTCATAATAACGGGCCGTACCAAGAGCTTTATCAATGCCTTTGGCGAGGAACTGATAGTGGATAATGCCGAGAAAGGGCTGCTCTATGCCTGCCGTGAGACGGGGGCGGAGGTGCGGGAATATACCGCCGCGCCGGTGTTTATGGACGAACATGCGCAGTGCAGGCACCAATGGCTAATAGAGTTTACCAAAGAGCCGGACGATATGGAACGCTTCGCGACGTTGCTCGATGAGCATTTGCAGCAACTGAACAGCGACTATGAGGCCAAACGTTTTAAGAACATCACCCTGCAGCCGCTGCAGATAGTCAAGGCACGGCCGGAGCTGTTTAACGACTGGTTGCGCTCTAAAGGCAAACTTGGCGGGCAGCACAAGGTGCCGAGACTGTCCAACTCACGCAAACAGATAGAAGAGCTCCTGCAGATGCAGGGCTATAAACAGGGCGGGGGAGTGTAGAGCCGTCACGGTCTGTGCCGTTTTACGCCGTCCGCTTTCCTAAACCCGCGACTCAATGCAACAATACTGATGAACCGTATTCTGTCAAACATATTATATACGTGCTGCGTGGTGTTGCCGGCTTTGCTGCCGACATCGTGTGCCCGCATGGGAAACCCTGACGGAGGGTGGTATGATGAGACTCCGCCCTATGTGGTGGCGGCCACCCCTCAGGACAAAGGCACCGGCGTGAAAAGCCGCCGTGTGAGCATATATTTCAATGAATATGTGAAGATAGACAACGCTACGGAGAAGGTGGTGGTGTCGCCTCCGCAGATGGAGATGCCGGAGGTAAAGTCGCGCGGAAAGTATATAACCGTGCAACTGCATGACAGTCTGAAGGCTAATTCTACATATACAATAGACTTCTCTGATGCCATATCGGACTATAACGAGGGCAACCCTATGGGTAACTATACATATAGTTTCTCTACAGGCGACGTGATAGACACCCTTGAGGTGGCGGGGACGGTGCTGAACGCAGAGGATCTGGAGCCTGTGAAAGGAATACTTGTGGGACTGTTTCCTGCGGAGGAGGCCGATACGCAGCATGTGGACGCAGACTCTCCGGCTCTCGCCACAACCGTGGCACAGCCTGGTGCGGCGGTGGAAGACACCGTGTCGTCGCCGGTACGTGTTGACTCCATAGCGTCGCCGGTGTTCATACGTGTGGCGCGTACCGACTCACGCGGCCGTTTTGTAGTGCGCGGCGTGGCTCCGGGAGCCTATACCATAGGTGCGTTGCAGGACTTGGACAACAACTATACGTTCAATTCGCTGTCGGAGATTATGGCGTTCTCGCACGAGACGCTGAGGCCAAGCGTGTTTGTGGACGTGAGACAGGACACCGTCTGGGCGGATGAGTTGCATATAAAGGACATAAACCGTGTGAAGTATAACCATTATCTGCCTGACAACATCGTGTTGCGGGCATTTGCCCACAAGATAAACGACAGGTATTATCTGAAGGCCGAGCGCACGGACGCAGAGAAGTTTACGCTGTTCTTCACCGCTCCTGTGGAACGGGATACGGCGCTTTTGGAGCGGATTGGCATGGATTATGCCTCTGTGCGGTTGCCGTCGCTACGTGGAATAAACTTCGATTCCACCGATGCTTTTGTGGTGGAGCCGTCGCTGAAAGGCGATACCGTGACGTATTGGCTGCGAGATACCGCACTGGTAAATCAGGATACCCTGCAGATAGAGATGCGGACGCTCATAACCGACAGCCTGAAACAGTTGAATATGTTTACGGACACTTTATATGTATTGGCGAAAGTGCCGTATGAGAAGCGTATGAAGGCGAAGGAGGAAGAGCTGCAGGAGTGGCGGAAAAGCCTTGAGAAACGCCGTAAGAGACTGTCAGACGGCGAGGAACTGACCGATACAATAATGCCGGAACCGCGCCTGCGTCCTAAGTTTGACTTCCAACAGTCCATAACGCCTGACGCTGCTCTGTCTGTGATATTTCCCTATCCGTTGAAGAAAGTGGACCGGGAGGCGGTGCATTTATATGTGGAACAGGACTCGTTGTGGTATCGCGCGCCGTTCCGTTTCCGTCCGGTGCGGAGTGATGAGGATATGATTACAGACTCGTTGCCGCGCCGCTGGGAGATAGTCTCGGAGTGGATACCGGGGGCGGAATACTCTCTTGAGATAGATACGCTGGCGTTTGAGGACATCTACGGCAAGACATCGGAGCCGTACAAGACCGGTTTGCAGGTGAAGCGGCTGGATGAGTTCGGTACGTTATTTGTCAATGTCAAATATGATGACACCACACCGGCGGCGGCAGGCAAACGCAACGGCACGCCGAGGATATTGGTGCAGTTGCTTGACAGTGGCGACAAGCCGAGGCGCACGGAGCCGGTGGTGAACGGCACGGCGGAGTTCTACTACCTCACCGGAGGTACATATTATATGCGGGCCATCATAGACCGCAACGGTAACGGACAGTGGGACACGGGCGACTATCTGAAAGATATACAGCCGGAAGAGGTGTATTATTATAATGGCACGGTGGAGACAAAGGCGAAATGGGATATCACAAAGGAGTGGAACCTGACGCTTTTGCCATTGGACAAGCAGAAACCGGCAGCCATAATCAAACAGAAGGCGGAGGCGGAGAAGAAGATACAGAACCGTAACGCCAAGCGCGCGGCGGACAAGGGGATAGAGGCTCCGTGACGTTATCACCGCCATTGTTATTGATAAGCAGGCCGTTAGAGTTAATGTATGACATGCAATATTTAACGTTTGCTTTATGATTATAGTATCGTTTGATTCTTAATGACTTACTTAACCATTAATACCCCTTGTGCGAATGAAGAAAACCATCACCGTGATATTATTGGCTCTCACCGTCATTCCGTTTATGGAGGTGTATGCGCAGTGTACCTATGAGAACAAAGCGTTTAAGGGTACCGAGACAATCAACTACAATCTTTATTTTAACTGGCAGTTTATATGGGTGAAAGCGGGTACAGCCTCTATGGCTACCGTGCCTGTAAAGTATAAGGGTGAGACGGCATATAAGACCAGTCTTGTGACAAAGACATCGGCAACGGTGGACAAATATTTCCGTATGCGTGATACTATAATGGTGTATTTCACCCCGCAACTGACACCGTTGTATTACAGAAAGGGTGCAAGCGAAGGCAAACGCTATTATGTTGACGAGTTATGGTATTCCTATCCCAACGGAAAATGTATGACAACGCAGCGGCATCTGACAGCAAGGGGGGAGATACGCACGGCAAAACATCTTTATGACCGTTGTGTGTCTGATATGCTTAACAGCTTTCAGAGGGTCAGAAACATGAACCCGAAGGGCTGGAAAGAGGGATATACCGTAAAGCTGGATATAGCAGGCAGTGAGGAATTGCAGTCCGCCAAGTTAGTATATCGTGGCAAAAAGACTATAAAGGCCGATAATGACCGGAAGTATCCGTGCCTTGTATTGTCGTATATAGAGACGGAAGACAAGAAAGATAAGGAAATAGTACGCTTTTATGTTACGGACGATTTGAGGCACATTCCCGTGCGTCTGGACCTGTTTCTGAAGTTCGGCTCGGCAAAGGCTTTTCTATCAAGCATGAAATAACGCCCGCAGTCCGGTAGCCTGACAGGATATTGTGATCATATAAGTCCGGTGTAGATAATGATATAAGTGTTGGAATAGGTCATTATTATAATACACAATAAACACCGCTGCTCGATAGGAACAGCGGTGTTTATTGTGTATGTCCATGCCATTCACTTTATATAGGAACGGCATGGAGTCCGTTTCATAATTGTTTACTTAACCTGTGCGCCTGCAACACTGTACTCAGCGTCACCCTTAACGATGATTACGCTACCGTTCTTGATGGTCTTGAATACCTTAGCCTTAGCAGCGTCAGCATCCTCTACCTCTGTTATGCCTGTCGGGTCATAAATGAACTTGGCTGCGTAGAATACCATGTCACCGGTAGCCTCTGCCTTGAAGACATAAGTCTGCTCAGGATTAAGGCCTGTGAACTCTACAACACTACTTGTGTTCTTGGCTACAAGACCGGTACCCTTGCTCTCTGATGTGCCGTAGATAGAGAATGTAGCCTCACGCTCCATTTCCTTATCGGTACATACGTAGAACTTGGCAGAAGTAACATTGGTTACCTTCATGTAGTGTATCTTGGCATTGTTGTTCTTGATGGTGATACCGGAGAAGTTCTTTGCGGAGATGGTTTCGTCGGTTGCAGGGTCAATAGTACCCTTCTTGGTTATAGAAGCCGGTGTGCCACCGTTCTCTACAGTGAACCACTTGTCTGCGATGTAACCGTTTGCGTCGTTCTGGCTCATCTCATAAACAGACTTGTCTTCTGTTACGACGAGTGCGGTGAGAGTGTTTATTCTCTGCTTCAGGAATGTCTCTGTGATAGCCTTGTTGAGGGCTGAGGCAGCGGCGTCAACGGTAGCCTGTGTCTTGGCGTCGTTGGTCAGCTCTGCATTAGCGGTAGCGATAGCGCTTGAAAGGTAAGCGTTGGCTTCCTCTTCAGTAACATAAGCGAGTGTATCGTTGGCAAGCTGGATTGCAGCCTCAAGGTTTGCGGTGTTGACAATGTTACCGGTAATGAGGATGTTGCCTATATACTCGAATACGTCGTACGCATAGAGGTCGCTCGGATTGAATGCATCTGCAACATCGGTATAGGTGATGTTGTCGGCATTGTCACCGTTGTTGACCTGACCCTGTATCTTAACGTAAACCTTATCCTTGCCGTTAGCGTCTGCCGGAAGAACGAACTTAACGTTGCACCACTTGCCGTTTACGAGAGTAGAGTCAACGTTGAGGTCGGTGTAGTTCTCGCCATCGAGTGAGTAGAACGCCTTCTGTATCTTGGAAGCGTTGTTGTCGGTACCTACGAAGTAGTCAACGGCAACGTCGTTAATGCCGTTTGTTGAGAACTCAACCACAGCATAGTCGCGGTTGTAGTCACGTACGTTCTTTGCGGTACGGCGGCTGATGATAGGCATCTGCATATCTACAGGATCCTCGCCGAACTTAGCGGGACGGGTCTGGAAGGTCTTGCCTGCAACGTAAGGAATAGCGGCGGTAGCGATTGCACCCTCCATGCCTGTGGTGTCAGCAACCATCATATATACCTTTGCTGCACCGGCCTGATTGCCGAGGTCGGCAACATATTCTGTAAGGTTGGAATTGCTTGTGATCTTAGAGAAGTCGAACGCTGCCACAACACCGTTAACCTCCTCATAGTTAGCTGTAAGGTTTATGCCTTCTGTTGACTCCAAAGTGATTGTGCGTACTGTCTCCATGCTGCCGTCGCTCCAGCCCTTGAAGGTGTTGAAGGTGCGGTAGTTGGAGTTATGGTCGTTGAGGGTTACGGTGATTTCGTCGCCAACCATGTAGGTATCCTTCTCAGGAAGGATGCTTATGCTTACAGACTTGGAACCTGTAACAGCCACGTTTACCTTAGCCTCTTTCGGGAACTCGTCAACATACATTACGCTGTTGGCACCTACGCAAGAAGGTATCTCAACTATAGGATTGAGTTCAAGGTCGTTGATTGCTGTCGCACCCAGTGTATAGAACTTGTTGCTGTTCTCAACAAGGAAGTTGGACTGATCGGCCTTGTAGAATGCGCTCCAGTCGAAAGTTTCCTCTGCCAGTTCCTCACCTATTTCGTCCATATCGCTGCCACGGTCCATAGAAGCGAAGCTCTCATCGAGCAGGTTGTTGTGGGCTGTGAGATAGCCGAGCTGGGTTGTAACGTCATCTTCTATGTTTCTTGCAGAGAGTATGTTGGTGCCGCCCTCAATAAAAGTAAAGTTCTGTGAGTCTGTTATTGACGCCGGAGCCCACTTGCCTGCTTTCGGAGTGAGGAACAGGTTGTTATAGACGTAGTACTCGGTAGATGCGTCAAGGAAGTTGCTCATGTTAAAAATTGTGCATTGATTGTCTTTCTGTGCACCGTCTATCTCATAGGTTGCCTTAGCCATCATAATCGTGTTGTTGTAGAACAGTATGCGTGGCGCGGTACCGTCATTTTTCACATACGCCATCTGTATGATACCCTTTGTGTAAGGCAGGTCATAGAACATGTTGTCGTGGAAGTTAACCTCTACCGGCATTGAGCCAAGCACGAAGAGCGCCCAGTTGTTGCCATTTGTGATGTTCATATCGTGTACCTTACAGCCTGTCATCTCCAGATATTTCAATTTGGAAGGAGCTGTAGCGTCTGCGCCGTCGTTAGGGGCAGTACGGAAAATGGTACGCGGTATGTTGGTGATTTCGCAGTT
The DNA here is from genome assembly GCA_964599665.1 of uncultured Prevotella sp. Classification (GTDB taxonomy): domain Bacteria; phylum Bacteroidota; class Bacteroidia; order Bacteroidales; family Bacteroidaceae; genus Prevotella. The sequence goes on along the minus strand of CAZRGO010000008.1, from coordinate 17,185 downwards.
GCGGAATGCCATAGTGTCTATCTGCATGTCGGCAGCTGGCATTTTCTGCCAATAGAGTACCTGACCTGAGGTTGCGGTATTACCGGAACGGTACTGCAATGAGATATTCTCAATGATAAGAGAGAATTTGGAATCGGCAGTGTGGTTCATACCGTTAAGACCGGTCAGCAACTGTGGCAGGTTGTCGATGTCTTTCTGGTTTGACTTGATAATCAGTGTACCGGTGTTGTGGGTGAATGTAACATTACCGGTGTTGATTACTACAGAGTTGTCTGCTACCTCTGCCTCTGCGGTCTTGTCATCATTCAGTTTCTTTGAGATGATGATGGTGTGAGTGTCATCAGCCGTCATCCCCGCGCAGGCAGCGATGGCGTTGTTGAACTCTGTCTTGTTGGTCACATAGGTTGTCACGTCTGCCGCCATGGCCGAGGAAGCCATTGCTATGACACCCAATGCGATAAGAGTAAATCTTTTCATCGTTTTTTGAGTTAATTTGTTAATAAATATAAGTATTGAATTAATAAAAATCGTAGTGGCTCATACGTTTGCTTCCTGCCATTGTATGGGACTGCCTTTATGCTCACCTGTAATGGGGGAAGAGGCCATTCCGGTCTTTTGTAGACCGAAATGGCTGTATGTCGCGGTAATTATAGGTCTTGGAGGTTCCAGGTTATGAAATATTTTGCCTCAAGACTTGACTTTACTTTCGCTGCTTTCGCTGCATCATACTTCGGTGTTATGATGTCGGCCATCTTGTCGGCGACAGCGGTTTTGTCACCGCGTCCCATGCTGCTCCACCTGTCGGCCATCTTGCAGAGGTAGGAGTAAGCCTTTCCTTCAGCCACATATTCCTTGCTGTATTCCTGTGCGAGACACCAGTCGACATATTGTCTGCGTTCCATTTCGGTCATGGTCTGCCCGTTGAGTGTGAATACTCCGTCGCTGACGTACTCTGGCATGGTGTATAATGTTCCGCAGGCTGTGCCGGCAAGTCCGCTGTCACCATAACCGCCATTGCCGCCGAACCATGAGCCATAATATTGTGACCATCCTTTTTGTGTCACGTTATCGCTGGTTGACCAGCTCTCAGGAGTATAACGTTCTGAGAAACGGTTGGTGAGGCCACCGTTGAGGAGGGCGGCGGCTTGATCCCAATTGCCGAGGTGGTTCTCTGCTTCGGCTATGAGGTAGTGGAGGTCGTGTCCTCTGAACAATACGATGGCCGGCTGTATCTCGAATATATTGTCAAGCAGATACTTGTATGAACGGCTGGCTGCATTGTACGCGTAGTAGTATTTTGTCATTGCGTTCTCTCCGCCTAAATTGTCCATTACCATCTTTTGGGTTATGGAACGTATGTCTGTCTCAGGGTAGAGCGTGTTCACTGCATAGTCTGATGGCTTGAGATAGAAACCGTCACCGGGGAACGTCGGGCAGAAATACTGCACAAGGCGGTTGCGCTGGTTGTTGCGGTAGTCGTACATGATGCTGCTTATTACCTGCCATTTGGTGCCAACATCTTCCGTATAGAATATGTTGTAGTAGGCGTTGGTTCTATCACTCTGCAACGGTATGTTGGTTTGATATACGTATCCTATGTTTTCCAAACCGCCTTCAAAGCCGGGTAGTGAGAGGCTGCGGCCGTCAATCTGTATATTGTTTAGCGCGGTAGCGTCTTCTGCTGTGTGTATCTTATACATGTATTCTAACAGATTGTCGCGTATCCAAAGCCAGTCTGCCTGTGCCGCATCCTCGCTTTCGTAGTTGCAACGCCATGAGAGAAGCTCGGCTTTCAGCAACAGATATGGTGGGGTGAGGTACTGCCACTTGTTAAATTGTGAAACGTTTTGTGTCTCTGTGTCGAGCCATTTGTACCAGTCCATGGTAAGACTGGAACTGATATGCATGCCGGCTACGGTTATTCCATCTTCCAATAGTGCGAGACACTTTTCTGTAAGTTGCTGCATATCGCAGTGGGTGAACACGGAGGTGTCGGTTAGAGGTTTCTTTTCGTTGAGCGGATCGTCAAACCAATATGCCTCGCCATAAATGCGTCCAAGCATCCAATAGGCCCATACTTTGATGCGTATGGTGCTTGAGAGTAGCTTGGGGAATGCTTCCTCGGCGGTTTCAGACATTCCGCCTGTGGTGTTGTAGTAGTCCTCCATCTTGTGGATATAGTCGTTACAGGCTATTATGACAGAGTAATATACACTTGGGTCGGCATACTCGTTTTGGTCGGTGCTCTCGTAGTTGTAGATATTCTGTAACGCCACAGGTGCCTTTGTTGTCGTTTCCAGCACGTTCATTCGTGTGTCGGTGAGGAATATTGCTTGGTCGCCTGCCTGTTGCATCCTGTTCATTATGCCGAGCATTCCCTTGTACATCTGTGATTCCTCGCCGATGTAATCGTTGGTGTCCATCACGTTCTTCGGCGTAGGGTCGAAGTAGTCGGAGCAACTTGTGGCCAGCGTAAGGGTCAGTCCGACAGCCAGCATGGAGATGCCTCTCTTATGTTTCTGGAGAATATTCATAGTAATATGTTTTCGTTGTTATTGTAGTTTAGAAGTGTAAGTCGAAACCAATCTTGAAGGTTCTTGGCAGAGAAACCTTGGCATAGTCAAACCCGCGCATAGCTTCTGTGTATCCGTATGCGAACTCCGGGTCTGAGCCGAGATATTTCGTTATGGTGAAAAGGTTCTCTGCTGCTACCCATATATTGCCGGAGTTGATGAATCCGAAAATCTTTCCGAAATTGTAGGAGAACTTGAGACTGCGGAGTTTCAGATAACTTGCGTCCTCTATCCAACGGTCAGAGAAGTTATTGTTGCCGATATTGTCACCATAGTTGGCACGTGGCATGTTTGTAATCTGTCCTTCCACCTGCCAGCGGTTAAGTACAGCGGTGGATTGGTTGTAGAATGCTGACTGTGACTCCAACAGACGGCGGGTGTAGTTATAGGCATCGTTACCAACGGAGTAACCAAAGTTAGCATCGAGCATGAACTGTTTGTAACGCAGTGTCAGGTTGATGGCGCCGAAAATGTCGGGTGACGCACAACCGATAAGAGTCTTGTCGGCGTCGTTGATTATGCCGTCATTATTTTGGTCAACGAAGATAACATCGCCTGCCTGATAGCTGATGCCTGCGGCGTTGGTAAGGTTGGCTGCTTGTGCCTGCTCTGTTGTGGCATATACACCGGCAGTCTCGTAACCATAGAAGTTGTAGGGATTGCTGCCTACCTGCATTGCTACCTGTGCATCATCATTGCCGTAACCGGTGAAGGATATAACTGATTTATCGCTTCCGCCGAGGCTCTTTAGGGTGCTGTTGTTGTGGGACATAGTAGCTCCTATTACAAAATCCCAGTCACGGTTGTGTATAGGGTTGACACGCAGTGACAGCTCTATGCCGCTGTTGTTTATCTCGCCTACGTTGTCATAATAGATTCCGGAACCGTAAACGCTGGATATGTTACTGTTGAACAGCAGGTCGTAGGAGTTGGCGAAGTAGTAGTTGAGACTGAAACCGACACGGTTGTCAAAGGCTGCTGCGTCGAAACCCATATTTATCTGCTTTGTTTTCTCCCAAGAGAGTTTTGTGTTAGGCATATTGGCGCGTGCTATACCTCCGATTGAGAAGAGGTTGGCAGCGGTGTAATAGTCTTTGCTGTAGTTGGAAGAGAAACGTGCGTTGCCGGAATATGAGCCTTCAAACGTTATGTTGAGCAGGTTTATATATGATGGCAATGCACCTGTGTTGGCTGCCATGAAGGTGATACCGGCCGAGGGGAAGAAACCCAAGCGTGATGCATCGGCACCGCTGGCGCTTGTCGCATCGAGGTTGAAACCGGCGTTTGCGCGTAACAGCTTGTTCCATGTGTATGTCCCGTGCAGGGCATATCCCATATAGTTCCATTCGTTGTTGCCGCCGTATGTGCGCAGTTCGTCAACAAGGTAGTTGAGCGACTTGAAATAGTCGTTGGCGGTATTGTAACCGTCGGCGATGTCGGTTTCAAGGCTGTGCTGTATGAAACGTGCGGTGGCTTTTACGTTTATGTCATGGATATTGTTGAATGTGCGCTTGTAGTCGGCAGAGATTGAATATGTGTTTGTCATCTGACGTATTACACTGCCGGCGCGGTAGTTATCGCCATAACCGTAATATTGTGGTATGATGGCTTGATCTGTAACGCCCGGAACAAACATGTTCTCCTCTGTATAGTTATAATAGAGGTTTACAAGTCCCGTGAGTGTCAGATAGTCGGTGATGCGATAGTTGATACCGAGCGATGCGTTGGCATCGTATATCTTGTCGTCACCCTCCACATTGTTGACTAACGCTAATGGATTGCTGACATTGTCGTATGCATACATCGGTGTGGAAGAGGTGTTCCATTCGTTGTATTTTGCATAGTTCAGAAGCGTCTGCCCGTCAGGTTGCTTTTTGAATGCGGAGATGATAGGCATGTTGCGGTATGCGGAAATGATGGGGTTGTAAGCTGATGCCGTACCGGTGTTGAGTAAGTTGGAATTGATGTATGACAGACTGATATTTGTAAATATATCTATCTGTCGGCTTGCCAGCACGTCTGCGGATATGAGTGTGTGGTAACGGTCTGATGAAGTGTTCTTCAGTACCCCGTCGTTCTTGGTGTATCCAAAAGAGATATTGTACTTCGCAATCTCGTCACCGCCTTCCACGCGCAACAGGTTGTCTGTTACAAAACCGGTGCGCTGTATCTCGTTCATCCAGTTATTGTTCTCGTTGAAGAGATAGTCACCGGTGTAACTTGAGAGGTTTTGCAGGAACGGATAGTCATTGGTGAGAGTGGACATAGAAGGATATAGTGTGAGTCCTAAGTCCTTCATGTAGGCTTTGTATTGCGATGCGTCAAGAACCGGCATGGCAGACTTCTTTACATTGAAGCCATACTGCCCGCTGAAAGTGATGCGGGTGTCGAGATTGTCGCTGTTGGCCTGTTGTGTCTCTATCATTATTACGCCGTTACTTCCAAGTACGCCCCATTGCGCAGCCTCCGCTCCTTTCAATACTGTGATAGAGCGTATGTCTTTCGGAGAGTATCCCGCAAGCATGTCACGGCTGTATCCGTTTATTACGGCCGATGCGTCAAGGTTATTGAAATATGGCACACCGTTTATTACCAGTAGCGGGTTGTTCTCGCCTGCGATAGAATGTATACCGCGTATGTTCATGAATGTACCTTCACCCGGCATGCCACTCTTCTCTATTACTTGAAGACCTGCCACGTTGTTGCCTATGGCGGCACCTATCGAGAGTTTGTCGGAGAAGTCTTTGGATTCCAATCCCATTGTGGTAACGGTCTTGTCATAAACGGTCTGTGTTGTCATTGGGGTGTTAACATAACCGTTGTACCTTATCTCGGTAGTTGGTATGATGGTTAGCACAAAGTCGCCTTTGGCTGCCTGTTTGGTGAAGAAGCTAACCGGCAGCTCCATCTCATAATATCCCGGTGCCTTGATGAGCACTATAGATTTCTCGTTTGCTGCCTTTATCTCAAATGCTCCATTCTTGTCTGTGACAACGGAGGCACCGCCCCTTACGGTAACGATGGCACCTTCTACCGGTTGGTTGTCTGTGCCTTTTATGTGTGACTTAACGGACACTCCCTGTGCCGTAGCCGTTGCGGCAGCCATGAGCAATGCCGCAAATGTTATATTAATCTTTCTCATATTGTTATATAAGGTAAGGGAGTTTTAATAGTTATTATATGTAGGACGCAGACACCAGTGATACATCATCAGTTGTTGCACATTGGTCTTGGTACGTGCGGATGCGTCGCCTATATTGTATGAGTAGTTTTTCGCAAGGTCTGAACTGCTTACCTTTATCTTGAAGTTGCCATTCTTCTTCAACTTCACTATTCCTACGGTGTATCCGTCGGTATCGTATGCAATGGCTTTCTCGTCTATTGTCTGCCAATAATCCACATCGAAGTTCTCAGGATATGCTATGCCATCCTCACCGTAATGTGGCACCTCTGAGGCTGCACCGCGATCGAAATGGAAGTTAGAGCCTGTGGCGTACATTACCATGTCTTTCTTCAACTCCACATATTGAGAGTCATCCTCGTCCGCTCCCTTGAAGTATATGCTCAGGCTGTAGGTGAGCGAGTGTTTGAAGCCCATTCGCAGATAGTATTCTCCGGCCGGTAGGTTTACCTCGTATATGGCATCGTTGTTTTCGTCATACGTCAGGCCGTCATATACCACGCTGCACACAAGGTTTTCATCGCATGCTTCTTGCGTTGGTTCTGCGGTTAGTACATTATAATACATTGTTGGCAGGTTCTCTGACAATGTGTAAGGTCCTTGTGCCTCATTGAGAACCATCGGGTTCTGCCAGTTGGTCCACAGGAAATGAGCCTTTCTCATTTCGGCGTTCATGCTGTTCCACAGTTCATAGAAGCGTGACTTCACACGGTATATGACAATGTGGTTAGGAATATGCAGGTTGGTAGTGAGGTATGCCGTACCGTTGCTGAGTGCAACCTTTGAGGCGGTGTTGACGGTATTGACTGACGGGCGCCAATAGGCCGGAGCCACATCTTTGTAAGAAACAATATCATTCAGCTTGTCTTCCACCATTTGGCAACCTCCTACACACTCAAATTGCTCATCGCCACGGGTGGTCAACGTCTCTGTAGGGATAGAACGGTCAACGAAGCATGCCTTCACTATCCATGCCTTAAACTTAAGCGTATCATCGACTGTCGGCTGTCGGTTAAGCCATTTCGGTATGGAGTCGAGTGCCGCTTTCATAGCCTCTTTCACCTGATTGTTGTCCGGTACGAACATTGTTGTCTGATAGTTCTCGTCACGCATGTTCCATTTTTCAACGCCGTCTTCGGTATAACGATCCATGAGTGTGTTACGGTTCACGAATACAGAGTCATACACTGTCATGCCCTGTTCGTTGACTCCCAGCACCCTACTGGCCTCTCTGTCAAACCATTTCTCCTCGTATGACTTCACCATAGCCTTGAATTCGGAATACTCTTCCTCAGGCAGGGCTGTGAGATACTCGTAGATAGATTGGCGTACCGGCAGTAGACCGTCTATTACATATACATATCCGTTGGCGGTCTTTACCGTCTTTAATATGTTGTAGTCATCGAGCTTTGCCTGTTGTCCGTTGCCATATACCCATACCGACTTGCCTGAGCGTGTCTGTATGCCATAGCCATCAGTCAACAGTGATGGCGCGATGCTTGCGTCTGCTACTGTGTGTCTCGCCCATCGTGCCTCATCTGTTATTTCTTCCTTTTGTGCTTCGAACGCAGAGTTCTCCGCTACAATAAAGGTATAGTTGCCGTCAGGTGTGGTTGACTCGAATATCCCGTTCTGATTGTACAGGCGTGCCATTTCCGTCAGAGATTCGTTGTTGTTGATGTAAGAGGCGATATCTCCGTTGTATATCTCTACATCAGCGTTGGAAATGCCGTTGTCGTCATAATGGTCATCCCAATCCGAACATGATGCAAGGAGTAACAGTGAGCACATAACGCCCACTGTCTTGCCCAGTTTGTTTGCTATTCTTATATTCATATCGTGATATTTTTATTAGTCGATTGGTATAAGCTCTATATAATCAAGGTACTGGTGATAGCTACTGCTTGTCTTTGCCAGCACGTCACGCATGGTAATACGGAAAGTGTGCGATGTGGTCTCCGTAAACTCCTTGTTGTCCCATAACGTAATCTCCAGTGCGAGGTATCTGTCCGCACGTGTGTACGTTGTACCTTTATACAACAGGCGTGTCACTATATCATCATCCATTTGGAAGCGTGTGCTTGAGCCGCTGCCGTACAACTCCTTCTGATTTGCCACATCTGTGAGATAGTGCAGCACCACCTTGTATTTGCCCGAGATGAAGCTCGGTGTTGTGAACTCCACCCATCCACCGAATCCAAGGTTGAGGCACAAATAGTTGTCCATGTATGCGTTATATGCGGACTTTGTACCGCTGATGAAATCCTTATAGAAACCCACAACGTGGTAAGTGCTTGAAGATGCCTTTCTGTCATAAGCCATGTAAGTGAAAGAAGTAGGCTCGGCGAAAGTAGCACCATATTTCACGTTTCCTGTGAAGTCGTATTTCTCGTTGGTAGATGTTATAGGCGTGCTGAACAGATTGCCTATGCCCTTGTATGCGCCATAGTCGTTGACAATTGATATTAGGTCGGCATTGTTTAGGAAGTCCCATTTCATACGTATCGGAGCCGGATGGTAAACCGGCATAATGTCTCCCACCTTATGTATGTATCCGTTGCAGGCTTTTATGTCTGAACGCAGGATAGATACATTATTGTTTATCATCTTACCGACCATAGTCTTGTTGGCTATGATAGATTGTCCTTTCATCTTCACCGGGTATACGAGCATTTCCTCATCGCCAAGGAAGTTGAACATCTCTGCGGTGGTATAGTCGCGTGTGAGGAAGTGATATTGCATATAGTTGTTCAGGGCTGTATGCGGGTCCGTCTCCCCGTCGGCGCAGTTTGCCATGATGTAGTCTTTCAGTCCTTCTACGCTTGTTATGCCGTTTTCGTTATATACATTGTCCGGCACGGCGAAACAAGTGTAGCGGTATGTGTTGACAACATACTTTCCGCCCTGCACCCATGTAGTATCCTGATATTTGTTGGCAATGCTGTCATATCCACTCTCCTCAAGAGCCTGTGCAAATATGGAGTAATCATGATCAGCGCTCAGTGTCTGTCCGATAGTTTCCGCAAGCGGCTTTATTACGTCTGCCATGACATAGAGCACGCCGTTCAGACAACTGTCAGCCTCGAAACGTCCGATACGTGCCTGACTGTTGATGTATATGGAGTCAGTTACCTGATATTCCGTTGGGCGCAGCGCGTCATCCATATCAGTGTTCAAATAACCGTAGCTCAGGTTGAGGTACTCACCGAACAGGTTACGTTGCGGTATGTATGTCTTTTCCTTGGCATATACGTCCATCTCGTTGTCAAAGCACTTTGCCCCTGAGATGATGTGCTCCTGCACTACTGCCTTTGCATAGGCCGCATCCTGTGCCACTAATTCCTCCACGCTTGTCAGTCCTCTGCTTGCAAGGAACTTAGCCATAGCCTCGTTGGTTGGCGAGAATACCGTAGCTGTGGTAGACGCACTCTTCAAGGCGTTGTAATAGTTGGTGGCGTGCAACAGTTTTATCCATTCAGAGAACTGTCCGTTGTATACATCCGTCTCCATAGCGTCAACGATAGACATCTCAGCCCTGTTCTCTGTGGGTGTGACAAACAGTTCGCCGTCATTGGGGTCGGAACAGCCCGTTATCAGGACTGCCACCGACAGCATTAGCATACTTATAATATTTTTCATAACTTTAGGTTCTGAATAATGTGTTTGTAAATGTTAAGCAAAAATGTTTGTTTTGCATGTGCGTGGTAAACTCAATGCGTTTACAGTGCGAAAGATAGATATTTATCTTTTTACTGATAATAAGGATTCTGCACAAGTTTGCCGTTATTCTTCATTTCTGTCTCATAGACAGGCAGGAACCATGCGTTATCATTCAGCAATACATTCTTTATCCACGACTCACTGGCATTCTGGTTAGTGGCGCTATAATACACAATCTTGTTGGTTGCGTATGTTTTTGCGTTGAAGTCATCAAGGTCAGTATAGCGTGATATGCGTAGCATGTCATACCATATCTTGCCTTCGGCAATAAGTTCCATGACACGCTCACGAACTATGTAGTCCATAATAGTAACAAGCGGTTCGGAGCCGTCCGATACAATCTTCTCGCAATTGCTACGTTCGCGTATAGTATTTATCAGAGCCATAGCCTCCATGTTGTCTGTGGTGACAAGACCCTTACCGCGCAATACGAGAGCTTCTGCCTTCATAAGCATAATGTCTGCGACACGGTAGATTATGAAGTTAACGTCACGGGCTGCTGAGGTACGCTCCTCCAACAATGAGGAACTTCCGATATATTTCCATACCAGTCCATTGTCACCGCTGTAAGAACCGTGCAGCGTGCGGCAGGCATTCTCCGGCTCTGCGAATACACGGAACGCCGTACGTTGGTACTCATAGTCTTCCTTGAACTCTGTCAAGGCCTGCTGTGAGATGTAGTATGATCCGGTTGACGCCCCCTCAAACTTGTTAAATAGAGTGTTCTGCTGTGTTCCGGAACCGTCAACCTTCTCTTGGTTCCACTGTACCTCAAATATGGATTCTTTGCTGTTACCGGGGTTGAATATGGCGAACCATCCGGAGTGTGTGCGTGGAGCCGTAATGAGAGCCGGCGCATTACCTGATTTGTCCTCCAGTATCATGTCGCAATACTTTATGGCCTCGTCAAATTGCTGGTTCCACAAGCATACGTCTGCCATCAGCGCATAAATTGACCACTTTGTGGCTTTGCCCTTAGTCTCCCATGTCGTGTCCCACAGGTCTTTGGCGGCACCCAGCCTTATGGCAGTAGTCAGGTCTGACTGTATCTGTGCCACAAGCACTTCCTCTGACGATTTCTCTATCTGCAGCGGTGTCTCGTCAGTCTCGTAAGCTTCTGTCACCAACGGGGCGTCACGCCAGTTCCTTACAATATAGAAATATGCCAATGCGCGCAGGAAGTATGCCTCGCAATAATGTGAGTTAACCTCTTCTGTGGTATAGGTAGGGTCGTTGCCCTGAGCCTTGCTTGCATTCTGCAACACAAGGTTGGCCTGATTTATAATCTTATACATATCAGCCCATGAACAGATGCCGCTGGTGGGTTTTATCTGGAAGTTCTGCAACACATTAGCACCCATGTTCCTTCCGTATATGACACCGGCTCGCTGCTCTCCCCATGGGATGAGCCTGTCTTCTACAGAGGCACGCAGATAATAGTATCCGGAATTGAGCGCGGCTGTGACATCCGACTTTGAAGCCCAGAAGTTATCTACCGCAAGGTTGTTCTCCGGGATTATCTCAAGATAATCGCCGCAACCCGTCAGAGCGACGGGACACAGGGCTGCAACAGCCATGGAGAGTATTGTTGACTTTATCTTTTTCATTTGTTCTTGTCTTAAATCTATAATACTACAAGATATTAGAAGTTTACGGTAATACCCATAGAGAAGCGCTTGCTTCGTGGTGTCTGCGCCTGATCTTTGGCGATGGCGGTGACACTTGACGGCAGGGTTACCTCCGGATCCATACCGGTATAGTCGGTTATGGTGAAGAGGTCATATCCCGTCAGGAATACGTTTGCCGATGTAAGACCGATATTCTTGCAGAAATTCTTTGGAAGATTGTAACTGAGTGATATGGTCTTGAAGCGCAGGAATGAGCAATCCTCCACATATCTGTCGGATCCGAGCTGGTTAAGGCCATAGTTCCACAGCGCACGTGGTATCTCAGTCATATCGCCCTCGTTGCGCCAGCGTCCGAGTACTGCTGTTGATTGGTTATTGGCATTATACATACCTTCAGCGTCCATACGCGCCGCATTGATAATCTTCTGGCCAAGACGGTAGTGCATAAAGACTGTAAGTGCAAAACGGTCATATTTGAGAGTGAAGCCGCCACCACCGGAAAGTGTAGGATTCGAGTTGCCAAGATATACAAGGTCATTCTTGTCTATAATGCCGTCATGGTTGATGTCCTCATAGTTGGCGTCACCCGGATAGCAAGTGTATGCACCATTCTTCATGACAATGGGCTGCCCCTGAAGGTCATACATTACTTTACCGTTGGCGTCACGGGCATAGGTCTCGTTGGTGTTCTGATATACTCCCTTGTATTTGAAGCCAAAGAAAGAGCCTACTGATGTGCCTGCAATGAGTTTCTGCGCATAGTTGCCGGAACCGTTCCTCAGTGAGAACTGCTCCTCGGCTATGTTCTCGGGCAGTTCCACTATAGTGTTCTTGTTGTTGGAGATGTTGAAGTTGACGGACAAGTCCCATTTCTTGTTGTGGTATGCTTTCCAGTCAACACGCGCCTCCCAACCTTCGTTGCGCAGTTTGCCTGAGTTGTAATACGCCATCTTTGCGTTTGGATAACCGGTAGTTGCCGGTATTGTGATATTTTTCTGCAGCAGATCCTTTGTGTCTTTACGGTAGTAGTCGAAAGTGAACGTCAGTTTACCGTCCCACAGGTTGATGTCAGTGCCAAGGTCAACCTCTCGTGATGTCTCCCATTTCAGTTTGTTCAACTGCATGGTATTGGCTGATATGGCCGGGCCGTCAATATAGTATCCTTGTGAGGCGTATGTGCCCACGTATGGCGATGTGCCGCTTGGCGCGTTGCCAGACATACCCCATGACGCGCGTATCTTCCACTGCGTGAGGAAGTCCTCTTTCCACGCTTTCATGAACGGCTCATCCTGCACTTGCCATGACACACCCACTGACGGGAAGAAGCCCCAGCGGTTGTCTTTGCCGAGGGATGATTTGCCTTCATAGTTAAAAGTGCCGTTAATGGTATAGCGGTTCAGGAAGGTATAGGCTACAGAGCCACGTGCGGAGAGCGATGTCACCTCTGACTTTGATGATCCTTCCTGATAGAGATAGCCGTTGCCGGCTGAAATGTCTGAGAGATAGTACGAGCCTACGCCGCAACGATATGCGGACCATGTTGAGGCACGGCTCTGTGAGGTGTACCACAGTCCTGTAACGACAAGATTGTGTATGTCGTTCCAGTTCTTTCGCAACATGAGCTTGTTCTCTGTCTGCAAGGAGAAGTTGTTGGAATAATACTCTCCGGCCTGGTCAATGTAAGTGTAGTTGTTGCCTTGTGTCTCCAACAGTCCGTAGTCAAGACCTGTGGCGGATTGCGGAAGCCATGTATCTGTTTTCTGCGTGTTGAACTTCATTGACACATAGCCATTATAGGTAAGCTCAGGCAATACGTACCAACGTGCGCGTACAGTCATCTTCTGTTCCTTTATGGAAAGCTCCTTGTAGGAGTCCTCCGCCATAATGATTGGATGGTAGTTGTAGGCGCTGTTGCTTATGCGGCTGGTTCCGCGATACGCTCCCTGAAACTCTCTTGAGTCCTGTCGGGTAAAGTATGTATCGGTCATCTGGCCGTTCTTTATATAGTAAGGTGACTTGTTAGGGGCCTTTACCAATGCCGCCGCACGCACATCATCGGTATAAGGTGAGTCCTTGTCTGTGTCGGTATAGGAGTATTCCGCCTCTACATGCAATTTCTCCGAGAAGTTGTAGCCAACGTTAAGCGAGGTTGACAGACGGCCAAGGGATGTGCCTTTGGTGGTACCGCCCTCGTTCATGTAACCTAAAGAGAAACGGTAGTTAGCTTTCTCGCCGCCGCCTGACATTGAGAATGTATTGTCGGTGGTAAAAGCGTTCTGCTTTACGTATGACAGCCAATCGGTGTTTTGGTTGTATTCGTCAAAATAGCGCCAGCCTTGGTTGTATCCTATCTCCGGGGTATTGAAGAGAAGCTCCAGCAAATTGCCTGAGTTGTTGAGACCCTGAGCGTTTGCCGAGTTCCAGATAGCGTCCTGTATGTAGGCCACATAGTCATTGCCGGAGAGCATAGGCATGGTCTTTGGCTCCACCTTTACAGAGTTTTTGGTTGAGAACGTGAACCGTGTCTTGGAGCGCGCGCCCTTCTTCTTGGTTATGAGCAGCACGCCGTTCGCGCCCTTTGTACCATAAATGGCGGTGGACGCTGCGTCTTTCAGCACCTCGATACTCTCTATGTCGTTAGGGTTCAAAGACAACATCTGTGCGAAATCCTCCTGACTGGCGGTATTGAAGTCGAAAGAGTCGTCTATGTCTGTGGAGTAGGGCACACCGTCAATGACTATCAATGGGTCAGAGTTTGAGTTCAGTGTCGCTGTGCCACGGATGCGTATACTGCTCTTGGCGCCAGGGTCACCGCCGGCTATAATGTCCACGCCGCCAAGCTGTCCTTGCAGGGCTTCCTCCACAGAGGTGACGGGAGCGGACTCAAGTATCTGTCCGAGGTTTATCTTTTGGGTGGCGAATGCCTGTTCACGCATGCCCACACCCATGTCGTTTCTGCTGCCGCGTGAGCCTGTGACCTGCACTTCCTGCAACTGTGTCTGCTGGTTGTCGGCCTCCATTTTCACGTCCAGCTGTTTCTGGCCGGTGTATTTTATCTTCTGCGTCTTCATACCTATGTATGAGAATTGCAGCGTCAGCTTGCCGGCGTCGGCCGGCACTTTTATTGAATACATTCCGGAGATGTCGGTAACAGCGCCCACAACGATACGGTTCTGGGCATTGACAAACGTGACGTTCACGCCTATACATGGCTCGTCCACATTTCCTATTGTCTCCGTTACAGTACCGGTTAGGACCTCTTGAGCCACCGAGGGCAAAACTGCAGAGAGAGACAGCAATAATATATATATGTATTTCTTCATTGTTGTATATTGTAAAGGTAGTTTGGGCTTTCAGCCGTTCTGTTGTTGGCATCCGGGATTGGCAATATCCCTGTGGGCAAGTTGTCAACTCGTCCGGTTATATCGCTTTCGCTCCGGACTGCCAGATAGCTGAAAAACAACCATTGGTTATTTTCCGTTGACAAGTGGCAGTACGTCCTCGATGAAATGTACGCAACCGTCCTCAAAGATGAATGGGAAAGTGTCGTAGGCGTCACTAACCATTATGCGTGAAGACTCTGTTACGGTGTTGATCGGTGTTCTTGTCACACTGAGTCGTGTGCCGTCATCATATATATTAAGTCGTGTGGCTATGTCAGACTTTTCCGCGTCCTGATCGAAAGTTATGAGGCCTCCGTACTCCTTGGTGTTCTCGCCCCAACCCGGATAAGGGTAGTTGGACATCACGGCCGAAGAGAGTGGCACGAAGTATGACAGCAGGTATGTCTGCAGAACATCCTGGCCTGTAACCTCGCAATTGGCAAAGAAGTCGGCGCTGCCTGCCACCGCATTGTCAGCGGCCTTTATGCCCGGCAGCTTGCCATCAATTATGGCTTGCTCCAACACCCGTGTCGTAGGCACGAACATAAGCGATGATTCTGTCATCAGAGCCATCTGGCCTGTATTGCTTACAAGCCCTGATTTGTTAAGCAGGTTTATCCAACCGTAGAAGTCTGTTGTTTCATCCGTGCGCAGACTCCACATCATCGTCAGGAAGTTGTTGTAACGTGAATCGGTGTAGTTGCCGTGGAATACGAGATTGTCGTACTGATAGGCGTGGCCGTTGGTCCAGCCGTCAGGGTCTCCACGGTATCCGAGCAACTCAAAAGCAGCCCATATATCATCGTCCTTAGCGGTGTTCTCGGCATATTTCAGGCGTTCGTTGTGCTTTATGGAGTTTGTCAGCTTGCCGTCTTTTATGTACCAATACAGCTTCATGTCGGGTGTGAAAGCCTGTATGACCTTCTTGCCTGTCAGCGGCAGTATGGTGTTTCCGTCATCGGGCGATGCCACATGCGCGTTGATAGTGGCTGACTTTGTTGCGGTGTTTACGGCGTTAATAGTGTTGCCGACCACGGTCACGAGTCTTCCGGTCTCGTCAAACTCGTATCCTTCCTTGTCCGCCATCTGTTGGTTTGAGGGGTATAGCATTATGTATTTCTCCGATTCCAACGACAGTGTGTTGGTCATTCCTGACGCGTTCAGCATATTGAGGAAGTAAGAGAACTTCTTGTATTGGTATGCCGGGCCGGTCACAGAGTTGTATTTTGCCGGCGGGGTGAGCTTGCTACATCCATAAAGTACACCGTTGGAACACATCACACGGTTCTCCTGCGCCACGTCGTTGTTTGGGTCAAAGCGTATGGGTGTAGGGTTCCTCGCGTCAATATTGTAATTGAGCACCAGTCCCTTCTCTATCTCCTCAGGGAAGGCTACGCTCTCGGTCGTGTATGAGTTCAGCAGCAAATCCCTCACAGGCTCTGCAAGATCCGGATCGTCCATGCTCTCATATCCTCCCTGTCCCCAGAAGTCGTTGAAGAAAGACTCGAAAGCATCGTTGGAGAATGCGAAGACGGAATAAGAGCGGCTGGCAAGATCCACCACCTGCCTGTAGTTGGTGACGGGCCACTCGCAGGCTATTGGCGCAAGCGTATAGTCCTTGTTGTGGTAATGCTGGTAAAGCTCCTTGCCGTTGCCGTAGTCAACGGTTAACGTACTGTCCGCAACGTAATTGCTGTATTTGTCATACATGGCGAGGAAGCGGCTGAACTGCGGGCGGTTCCTCAACTCGGTATATATTGTCTGCAATGGTGTCAGCACATTGTCCACATAGTATATGTATCCGTTGCTTGTCGGCACGCTATACTCCTCGACACCGGCGTTGCTTACGTTGAAACCGTTGTCGTCGCGCCACATGCCGGGAAAGAAGTAGTTGTAGTTCTCAGCCGCGTTGATGGTCTTTGTACGGAACATCTGGTATGAGAATACCGGAACGTAACGCTCCAGGTGGTATACGTCAACATTCTTTATGTCTGTGGTGGAGGTGCCTGTAGAGGCGTCGGTGGTTGTAATCTCCGCCTGTTCCACCGTTACAGGATCCTGACTCTTGGTGCGGAACTTATAGAATAGTCCTGCATTCGTCAGCAGTTCGTCTTCCGTAGCTCCGTCACCCTCCATCGGGCGGAAGTTGATAAGGTTATTCTTGTCGAAGGAGTAATAAAGTATATGAAAGCCTATCAGCTTCTGCAGCTCCTCAATAGGGATTGAATTGATGTCAGCCGTGCCGTAATGCTCGTTCATGTAGGCTGTTAGCTTCTCGTCATTAGGAGCCATGACGGTGACGATGGACTTACCCTCCATAAGCGGCCGGAAGCCCGCCTTTTCCGCACCTGCAAGGAAGATGGAATGGTTGCCGTCATCGTTCAGCGTCTCATAGATAGAACCTCGAAGCCAAGACGGGGTCTCGAAGTACTCATCCATGTCCGAACAGGAAGCCACCCCCAAGGCCAAGCAGAGTGAGCCCATGCCAAGCTTGCCCGCTTTGGGC
The DNA here is from genome assembly GCA_964599665.1 of uncultured Prevotella sp. Taxonomy (GTDB): domain Bacteria; phylum Bacteroidota; class Bacteroidia; order Bacteroidales; family Bacteroidaceae; genus Prevotella. The sequence goes on along the minus strand of CAZRGO010000008.1, from coordinate 194 downwards.
GCACAGCTCAATAGATTCTTTAGAATGTTTGACATGTTGAATAGTTTTTATTGTGTTTTGATATAGTTAGTTTCTGTGTGTCAGGCTCCTGACGTTGTTGATTAATATTGCACAGAACATTTCAAACAGTTATATTCCGGCGGCATATCCGCACATTGGCGGGATTTGGTTTAGGTTATCGGCCATAACCTGAA
>CAZRGO010000007.1:0-139744 GCA_964599665.1 uncultured Prevotella sp. | reverse complement strand
CCTGGACCCACTGATTAAGAGTCAGTTGCTCTACCAACTGAGCTAAGAGTGCAACGCTGAAAAACTGTATGTTTCTTTTTTGCGAGTGCAAAGGTACAGCTTTTTTTTTATGTGGCCAAATTTTTACTGCGTTTTTTTTGTTTAGAAAGCCAATTCTACGAAAATAGCGTCTGTATGTGTTGTTTTTGCATTTGGTATTGTGGCTAATATTTCATGTTTTTGCTTATTTGATTTATGTCGTATGGGGTGCGTTGGTATATATAATAGTTAAGCCAATTGTTGTAAAACAGGTTTGCATGTGCTCGCCATGTGATACAAGGTCCTTTTTGTGGGTCATTGTTGATATAGTAATTCTGTGGCAGTTCCACATCGTCTCTTTTGGTTATGTCTCTTTTATATTCCGTGTCGAGAGTGTGGGAGTTATATTCCATGTGGCCTGTGATAAATATCTGTCGTCCGGCTTTGGCCATGAGTATGCTGGGGCCGCTTTCTTCTGATTCTGCGAGTATGGAGATGTTTGAAACTTGTTGTATGTCTTTTTTATTGTTCTCGGTGTGTCGTGAGTGGGGCATATCAAAGGTATAATCGAATCCTCGGAATAGCGGTATATTCTCGAAGTCTTTATTGATGGTTTGTTTGAATATCCCGAACTTCTTTTTCCTTAGCGGGTGTTTGTCTATATTGTAGAAATGATATAGAGCTGCCTGCGCCGCCCAGCATATAAATAATGTGGAGGTGACATTATTTTCTGACCAATTAAAGATGTCTTTAATCTCTTCCCAATAGTTTACGTCCTCAAAAGCCATACTCTCAACCGGAGCTCCTGTTATAATCAGTCCGTCAAACTTCTTGTGGCGTAGTTCGTCGAAAGGAATATAGAATTGCTTCATGTGCTCGATTGGGGTGTTTTTTGACGTGTGCGATTTTAATTTCATGAATGTAACGTCAATTTGTAGTGGCGTATTACATAGCAGTCGTACAAGATCTGTTTCTGTTGTCACCTTTATTGGCATAAGATTTAATATGGCAAGTTTGAGTGGACGGATGTCCTGAGAATGTCCACGTGTATCGTCTATGACGAAGATGTTTTCATCCTCAAGCATTTTAATTGCCGGTAATTTATCTGGAAGTCTTAAAGGCATAAATGTAAATATTATTCAAGTGAAAAGTATTCTTCTTCAAGTTTCTCCAACTGTTCTTGCAGTTGTGTGTATTCGTTTACCATCTGCATGTTGGCGGCATTTTCAGGTTTCATCAGTAGGTCGTCTAATTCAACCTTTCTGCTTTCAAGTTTTTCTATTTTTTCCTCAAGTATCTTTCGTTGTTTGTTTAATTTGTTTTGACGTTTCTGTTCTTCCTTTCTTGTGACCCAATCATTATTGTTTGACTCACTGGTAGTTTTGTCCGGGACATCCGTTTCTGGTTTTTCTGTTGACGACATGGTAATAGCCTCATTTATCGTTGTTGCGTTCTTGGCTATAAGGTAATCGTAAATACCTCCAATGTGTTCTCTTACTACTCCGCCGCCAAATTCATAAACTTTATCTACCAGCCCGTCAAGAAATTCTCTGTCATGACTTACCACTATGACTGTGCCGTCAAATGCCTTGATGGCATCTTTCAGAACATCTTTTGATACCATATCGAGATGGTTGGTGGGCTCATCGAGTATCAGCAGGTTTACAGGTTCGAGCAGTAAACGTATCATTGCCAGTCGTGAGCGTTCACCTCCAGAAAGTACTTTAACGTATTTTTCTGACGCTTCTCCTCCGAACATGAATGCGCCGAGTATGTCGTTTATCTTTAGACGTATTTCGCCTCGTGCTACATTATCAATAGTTTGAAATACTGTCAATGACTCATCAAGCAGTTGGGCTTGATTTTGTGCGAAGTATCCTATCTGTATGTTGTGTCCCACTTTGAGGTTTCCTTCAAAGGGTATTTCGTTCATGATACATTTTACCAGTGTGGATTTGCCTTCTCCGTTTTTTCCAACAAATGCAACTTTCTCACCGCGTTTTATCGTCATGTTGACATTATGGAATATGGTATGTGTACCATAACTCTTTGCAACTTCATCGCATATTATCGGATAATCTCCTGAACGCAGACAAGGAGGGAATTTCAGTCTAAGTGCGGAATTGTCTACTTCGTCAATTTCTATCGGTATTATTTTATCCAGCTGTCTGATACGTTGTTGTACCTGTATCGCTTTTGTTGCTTGATAACGGAAACGTTCAATAAACGCTTTTGTTTCGGCGATTTCCTTTTGTTGGTTCTCGTAGGCTCTTTGTTGTTGTTCTCTGCGTTCTTTACGCAATACGACGTATTGATCGTATTTTACCTTGTAGTCTATGACTTGGGCGCATGATATTTCGAGGGTCCTGTTTGTTACGTTATTGATGAAAGCACGATCATGACTTACCAGTACTACGGCTTTTGAGCTTTGTGCAAGAAACTGTTCCAGCCATTGTATGGATTCGATGTCAAGGTGGTTGGTGGGTTCGTCAAGTAACAGTACGTCATTGTGTCGCAATAGCAGTTTTGCAAGCTCAATACGCATCCTCCAACCGCCTGAAAATTCTGCGGTAGGTCTGTCAAAGTCTTTACGTTGAAACCCTAAGCCAGTAAGCGTCCTTTCCATTTCGGCCTCTTTGCTTTCCACGTTCATCATGAGATAGCGTTCTTGCTCCATAGTATACCGTTCCACCAGTTGCATGTAGCTGTCACTCTCATAGTCCGTTCTGGTCTCCATTTCCTTTTGCAGTTGCTCTACTTTGCTTTTCATCTTGTCGATGTCTGCGAATGCTTTTCGGGTTTCTTCCCTTAGCGTAGTGTCATCCTGCAATATCATGACTTGTGGCAGATAACCTATGGTAGTGTCGTTAGGCACTGATACATTGCCAGCTGTCGGTGTCTGTATGCCGGCTAAGATTTTAAGCATGGTAGATTTACCTGCTCCATTCTTTCCAACCAAGGCAATGCGGTCACCGTTGTTTACAACAAATGATACATTTTGGAATAACGGTTTTACTCCAAATTCGACTTTCAGTCCTTCTACAGATAACATTTTCTTTTATCTATTATTTATTCCAAATCTCCCATGCAGCTTCTGCCTGCAACAGGAGCATTTCAAGGCCATTTTTAGTAATAGTCCCGTTTTCTCGTCCTTTCTTCAGAAATAAAGTCTCATCAGGGTTATAAATCAGGTCGTACAGCAAATGGCGTGATGTAAGCTGTTCGTAGGGTAGGTTGGGGCACTCGTCAAAGTGTGGTGCCATGCCACAAGGGGTACAGTTGACTATTACAGTATATTCTTTTATCAATTCTGTGTCAATCTGCTCATACTGTATAGTGTTGTCTTTCTTGTATCTGCTTACGAGCAATGGTTCTACTCCGAGTTGTCGCAGGCCGCATATAACGGCTTTGCTTGCTCCGCCTGTACCCAATACAAGAGCTTTCTTATGGTGTGGCTTCAGTAATGGCTGTATGCTTCTTGTAAATCCAATTATGTCACTGTTGTAGCCTTCTAAGTGTTGCTTGTCATCCTTATTGGTTATTTTCACAACGTTCACGGCTCCAATCTCTCTTGCCTCCGGCGAAATGTTGTCAAGATATGATATTACTTTTTCCTTATATGGTATGGTGACGTTAAAACCGCATAAGTCCGGTGTATAGTCTATTACGGCTTGCAGATCCGTTATAGCCTGTAACTCATATTTTTCATAAACGGCATCAATCTCTTCGTTCTTAAATTTCTCGTTGAAATAACCGGGAGAGAAAGAATGTCCCAAAGGATAGCCAATAATTCCGAATTTCTTCATTGTTGAAAATTTATTTATATGCGGTGTAAAGGGTACATATTCCGAATGTTAGCCTTTTGAATGTTGCTTTCTGAAAGCCCACCTTATTGAATATTTCAACCATTGTCTCACCTTGCGGGAAAGCTTCAATGGTTTTTGTGAGGTAAGAATATGCCGATACGTCTTTACTTATCATGCGTCCGTATAGTGGCAATATCGTGTGGCTGTATATGTGAAATAGTTGTTTCATAGGAAAACGAACTGGTGTTGTCAGTTCCAAAATACAAAGCATTCCGCCTGGTTTGAGTACTCTCTGCATTTCTTTCAATCCCTTTTCCAGATTCTGAAAGTTTCTTATTCCAAACGCTGCCATGACAGCATCGAAACGTCCTTCTTGAAAGGACATGTTTGTACAATCTTCTTTTTGGAATGTGATGATGTCCAACAGTTGGTTTTTAGCTACTTTCTGTTTGCCTATAGCCATCATCCCTTCTGATATGTCTGCTCCTATAATTGCTTTTGGCTTTAATTTGCGAGCTGCGAGAATGGCAAAATCACCGGTTCCTGTTGCAATGTCAAGAATTGTTTCCGGATTATGATTTGCCATAGAATTAATGGCTTTGCATCGCCAATAGCGATCTATATCCCATGACAATCTATGGTTTAGTTTGTCATAAGTAGGGGCGATGTTGTTGAACATCGCCTCTACCTGAATTGCTTTTTCACCATTTTTGTCGTATGGCTTTATCGTTTCTTGCCTATACATATATTATAATTGCGCAAGATAATCGCTTACATTTTTTTCTATGCGTGTATTTATATCGCTCTGATCGGTATTTCGATCGAATTTCTCGCCGGTGATATGCTCATAAAGTTCAATATATCTCTCGCTTACGCTTTCTGCATATTCGTCTGTAATTTCCGGCATCTGCTGTCCCGGTTCGTTCATGAAGTTGTGCTCAATGAGCCATTGACGTACAAATTCTTTTGATAATTGTTTTTGAGGTTCGCCTTTTTCAAACTTTTCCTCATAGCCGTCAGCATAGAAATAACGTGAAGAGTCTGGTGTATGTATTTCGTCAATAAGGTACACTTTACCGTCTCTTTTACCAAATTCATATTTGGTGTCTACTAATATCAGTCCCTGTTTGGCCGCTATTTCCTGTCCACGTGCAAATAGTTTGCGAGTATAATCCTCCATAACCTCATAGTCTTCCTTGCTTACTATGCCTTGTGCAATGATCTCTTCTTTTGAGATGTTGAGGTCATGTCCTTCGTCTGCTTTGGTGGTGGGGGTTATTATTGGTTGCGGGAAACGTTGGTTCTCGCGCATTCCCTCGGGAAGTTTCACACCACATATTTCACGACATCCTTTCTGATAGTCTCTCCATGCAGAACCGGTCAGTATACCGCGGATAATCATTTCAACCCTGAATCCCTCACATTTAAGTCCTACTGTCACCTGAGGGTCAGGGGTTGCTAATTTCCAGTTTGGGCAGATGTCGCTTGTTGCGTCAAGGAATTTAGCTGCTATTTGGTTCAGAACTTGTCCTTTGAATGGTATTCCTTTTGGCAGAATTACGTCAAAAGCCGAAATCCTGTCTGTTGCAACCATTACCATCAGGTCATCATTAATGTTATAGACATCACGAACTTTACCGTGATAAACATTCTTTTGGCCTTTAAATTGAAAATCTGTTGATGTTAAAGCGTTGTTCATAATTATATAGTATTATTGTTCTTACTCCTGTTTGTGTTCAGCTTTTTCGTATGCGTTTACAATTCTTGTTACCAATTTGTGGCGTACAATATCCTTTCCGGCAAGGCGTACAATAGAAATACCTTCTATATTTTCAAGTATATTGATAGCCTCTTTGAGTCCGCTTGGCTGTCCTTTAGGCAAATCTATCTGTGTTAGATCTCCTGTTATTATCATTTTGGTATTCCAACCCATTCTTGTAAGGAACATCCTTATTTGGGCGGTAGTGGTATTTTGTGCCTCATCCAAGATTACTATTGCGTCATTCAGGGTTCTGCCTCTCATAAATGCCAGCGGTGCAATCTGTATTATGTGTTTATCCATCATGTCCTGTAGTTTTGCTGCCGGTATCATGTCTTCCAATGCATCGTATAATGGTTGCAGGTATGGATCAATTTTTTCTTTCATGTCTCCGGGCAGGAAGCCAAGTTTTTCACCAGCTTCCACTGCAGGTCTTGACAATATAATCTTCTTTGCTGTTTTTTCTTTCAGTGCTTTTACCGCCAATGCAATAGACAAATATGTCTTTCCCGTACCGGCAGGCCCGATGGCGAATACCATATCGTTGTCATTGTAGGCATCGATTAGCTTCTGCTGGTTTGCCGAACGGCTTTTAATAGGTCTTCCTTGTATGCTGTATACCACAACGTCTTTTATTGAGTCGGCGTTAGTGGCATGTCCTTTTATTATATCTAATATATCCTCCTCCTTGATGACGTTATATTTCAGTATATGCTTTCGCATCTTTTCTATACTTTCTTCCAAGACACAAATCTCTTCATCGTCACCAAGAACTTTAATTATATTGTCGCGGGCCATTATGCGCAACTTGGGGTGCAGTGAGCGTACCATCTGCAAATGGCTGTTGTTGACGCCGTAGAATGTTAGCGGGTCTATATCCTCAAGTACAATATGCTTTTCTATCACTTCAGTTCTTTGAATATTCAAATATTTCTGCAAAATTACAAAACTTTTTCCATATTTCGACAAGTTTTTTGTACCTTTGTGCCTCGAAAATGTTTTTTTTCATTTGTAAAATGTAAAACATACGAAAAAAGTTGTTTTATGAAGATTTCAAAGACACAATATTTGCATACATTTGCCTTTGTTACGATATTTCTTGCCATTGTGCGTTGTGTGGCGGACTTTGGATCATCGGATAGCGAAGGCAATGTGTTAGCTGTTGACACTGTGGCTGTACCTGTACCAACAGTAAATGTTGATAGTACTGTGGATGTATCATCAGTAATTCCTGTTACACCGGATTTCGTTCCTCATCGTATATACAGCGTTCCATCGTTCAGGACTGAATTTCCTGACAGTAATGAGGTTCAGTTGCAATCTGCACGTCGTTATGGAGTGCCACCTGTTCAGAATAGGCTGGATGCGGAACGTCGTAAATCGGAATTGGTGTATGTGGGAGCCAATCCATTTTTCTCTGTAGATCCGTTGCGGGAAAGCATCCCGTATCTGGTGCCGCGGGCAAATGTTCTGCTCCAAGATATAGGGCGTGCGTTTTATGATAGTTTATATTTGAAAGGCGTTCCTTTACATCAAATTATTGTCACCAGTATATTACGTACAGAAGAAGATATTGTGCGTCTTCGCAGATATAATATCAATGCGAGTGAGAACTCTTGCCATCGTTTTGGTACAACATTTGATATCTGTTACAATCGTTATATGACAGTTCAGACAGCGGCACAACCACGCAGACAGGTAAGTAACGACACTTTGAAGTGGGTTCTTTCCGAGGTTTTGCGTGACATGCGGCAATCTCAACGCTGTTATATTAAGTATGAAGTGAAGCAAGGATGTTTTCATATAACAGTCAGGTAGTGTGGAATCACATTACAGATTGTTAATGTTAATACAAATAGTAAAAACGTTATATTATGTAAATTGTCTTTGTTGTTATGGAAATAATCTTTATTTTTGCTTCCGATAACAACTAATATTTGTTTGGCTATGAAAAGACTATCAGACTTTATTATTTTGGCGGCGACAATTGTAATGGCAATGTCGTGCTCAGGTAACAAAACAACAACAGGTGTAGTTTCGGATGTGACGGATAGTATATTGACGGAATCTGTAGGGGCAGGTTTTGAAAATGAATCTTCTAAAGATGAGCATACAGACGCATATTGTGAGGTAAAGGCTACCGTGGATTATCCTAAGGGAACAGATGAAGTGTCTGTTACTATTCGATATGATTTACTGAAACAGATGGATGTGTGTATGGCGCAGGAAGACGGAAAACGGCTTTTTGCTCTGTATGAGTCAGAGAAATTTGATATGGAAAACGCAACGAAATATTATGTTGAAAACGCTTTCAAACAACTTCGTGCGCAGTCTGAGGCGGACCATAAAGAGCGGGTAAAGGCTATGCGTGAGTATGCTGAAAGTGAAGGGCAGAAGTTCGAACAACCTGAAATAAACCAATACAGCAAATTGTTAGAGATACACAAAGGCACTGTAACTGATAATTATTGTGTATATTCTGTGCAATTATATTGTTATTATGGCGGTGCACACGGTATGACATTCAATTCACAGCACACATATAACCGTGCAGATGGAAAACGATTTGATAATTTCCTGAAATCAGGCGCAGTAACAGCCTTACAGCCATTGATGCGTAATGGACTTGTTGAATACTTTAAGGAGCAGGATCCCAATATAACCCAGGCATCTCTTTCTGATTATTTGCAGATAGAGGGTAATGTTGTTCCGCTACCGAAAGAACCTTTATATCCTACCACAGAAGGACTGGTGTTTAGCTATGGACAATATGAGATAGCAGCATACGCCGCCGGACAGCCAAACTTCTGTGTTCCATACAATAAGATAAAACCTTATCTTACGCCTGAGGCTATAAAACTTTTAGGATTATAAACAATAGCAGAGATAAATTGCTAATGCAATTTGCAGGAGCAGAATGGCAGGCACACCATATTTGAATTTTTTATGCATGGTCTTATGATGCCAAATCTTTATGCCTGCAATTGCACCGATACTGCCACCGGCTATTGCCCATAATAATAATGTGGTTTCGGATATACGCCATATCTTGTGTTTTGCCTTATATTTGTCAATGCCATATATGAAAAATGTTATGACATTGACAAATATAAGGTGGTATTCAATAAACAGGTATAAATCGTTATTCATTGAATGATGTTTCTATAGGTTGTATATTATATTCTGTTTTTAGCTTCTTGGGAATTTTCTTTATAACTTCATTGTAACTATGGCATATCAGATGCTGTATTAGATCATCAGGTAGTATTCCTTGTAGGTTCAACTGGTTCCAATACTTTTTATTCATGTGCCATGCAGCGCTAATTTCCGTGTGTCGTTCACGGAGTTCTATGGCATATTCCGGTTCGCATTTTAATGCAAACCATTCTGTATCCTCAAGGTCTAATATTGCAAATATTTTTCCGGCGACACGGAAACATAATGTTTTCTCGTCAAAAGGCAAGTCCTCTGTTGTCTGTGGTAGTGACAGACAGTATTCACGTACATATTCGATGTTCATCTTTTTTGTTGGGCTTATTCGTAAATAGTTGCGACTATGCTTCTTTCTCCGCCATAGTCACGAAATTCACACAAGTAGATACCTTGCCATGTACCAAGAGCCAGTTTACCATTAGATATTGGAATTGTTACGCTAACCCCGAACAGAGAGCTCTTGGCATGTGCCGGCATGTCGTCAAGTCCTTCGAGCGTGTGGTCGTAATATGGTTCATTTTCTTTTACGAGATGGTTCAGTATCTTTTCCATGTCGGTACGCACATCCGGATCTGCATTCTCATTAATGCTAAGTGCACATGATGTGTGTTGCACAAAAAGATTAAGCAACCCTGTCTTGGGTAACGGTTGGGGCAGCTGTTCCAATATCTCGCGTGTTATCAAGTGACAACCACGACGCTTGGCTGATAATCTGAATTTGTTTTGTTGTATCATCTCTATTACTTATTATCTGATGTGGAAGTAACATATTTTTCTTTCCACGCATCATAAAAAACCGGACATTCATACATCTGTATTCCATTGCGGTCAATAAACAATTGTGTGGTAGAGCCTTTACATACCAGAACATTGTCACGTTGGCGGTAAATCTCATAGCGATAATCGAGTCGTGCTCCCAATTTGGGTACGTAGTAAGTGTGTATTACCGCCATGTCGTTCATTTCCAATGGTGCGAGACATTTTACCTGTATGTCATAGATCGGTGCGTATATTCCGGTGTCTTGCATAGTCTTGTAGTCACATCCGGGGAAATGCCGTCCAAAAGATTCGCGTCCGTCTTCAAAATATTTCACGTATATGCCGTGCCATACACGGCGCATAGAATCTATCTCGCTGAATTTAACTTGTACTTGGCAAATGTCATGTAGCTCTTTCATCGGTAGGCTATTTTTACTTGAACATATTGTCGGCTACAGTCGCCCCGAACTTATATCCGGAGAATTTGTATTCAGTGTAATTCCCTTTCTTTTCATTCATGCGTAGGGTACGTAGTTCTGAGGTGTTGCTGTCAATTGTGACAACAAAGGAATTGAATAGTTGCCGCTTTGAGTTTTTCTTGTCCATCATAGGCGTTATTGTTAATATAACGCTGTTGCTGTTTTGAGTTATTTTCACGTCAGGAAGTTTTGACAGATCTATGTTTCCACCTGTGAAAATACTTTCCAATACATTTTGAAAAGTCTTGAATTGTGGATTTTGTGTGCTGTTAGTCTTAAACTTACGGCCATTGATTGTCATCGTAAAGGCTGTACCATTCATAAGCAGGGCATCCTTGCCGTTGTTGAATGTTATTAGCACCTTGTTTGGCTTTTTGACGTAGAAGGTACCTTGGGTAACAGCGTCTTTAGTCACGGCTGCATTATGTCTCGTTTTTGTGGCAGAGGCGGTAAGCGATACTACAGTTTTGTATTTTGACACAGCCTTTTGAAAACTGGCGTTCTGTGCAAACGTTATGCTACAGATAATGGTTAACAGTAATGATGTGATGATTCTTTTCATTTTTGTAACAGGGTTGAAATTTGTTTACATGTATATAATGCTGTCATTGTTACTCCGTGCAATCCGTGTAACATGAGATTTTGTCCGGTGAGCATTAGGTTCGGTATTGGTGTACGAGGTGTCAGGATAGTAAGCATAGGGTTATTGCTGTCTTTGCGTATGCCGTATGCGCTGCCTTCCGGAGATAAATTGTAGTCACGATACGTTAATGGGGTACTGGTATATACCGCTTCTATAGCGTTGTGCAACCCCGGTATATGTTGTTCAGCGATTGATATGAGTCTGTCAGCCTTGTGCTTTTTCATAGCCTGATACTCTTGTCCACGATGTCCTACCGTGGTATCATGCCATTGTTGTACCTCTGACCAGAACATTGGTGTTATAAGGTCAATGGCTGTTGCGTAACCGTCAGGAGACCAAGGGTTACTTATTAGCATACCGTAACCATCATGATTCGGATCTGACATATCCCATACGTTGGGTTGAGAATATATGAATTTGTTATGGTTGAAATACGGTATTTGTTTTGGTTTTATTTTTAGCGAAACAGTAAACATACCGAATGTGTTTGTCAGACGGGATATTCTGTTTTTATATATGCCTTTCATGACAGTGGTGTCTTTTACAAGTGTGCACGTTAGGTTCGGATGAATATTGCTGATAAACACGCTACCCTCAAAGCGTTCACCGTTGCTACATATAGCGGCAATGGCTTTGCCGCTTTGTATTTCCAGTTCCGAAACCTCCATATTGCACAATATTTGGCCTCCGTTACTGCGTATTTTATCCGCAAGGTATGAGACAATCATATTGCCGTTGCCTTTCAGTCTCCAGCTACTTTGTATGAAACTGCCGTTGCCATGGGCGAATGTAAAGAGTGGGAGAGTGGGTTTATGCAATTCCATTTTCAGTGAAGCGCCTGACAATACATTAATCAATAGGTCATCGCTAAAGTTTGAATGCAACCATTGGTAGGCGTTGGTGCTGAATTGTTCGTTGGCGAAAATATTTTCTGTAGCGTTAGGGGTATGAAGTGTAGCGAGTTGTTCCTCATCTGATTTGCGTAACATGTCAATATATCGTTTCAACGCTTGCTTTTGTGACGGGAAACGTTCCGTCATGGCGTATGCAAAGTCTTCATACCCTTCGTGGTAAAAGAATGTTTCATTGCCAATCGTTATGCGGTCAAAACCATTCTGATCGAGATGCTGCCATGGTAAGTCGAGAAGTCCGAGAGACTGAAATGTGTCGTGAAGCGGTTGCCCTTCTTGCAGGCCTCCGATGTAGTGCAGGCCGGTGTCAAATGACATATTACCGCGACGGTAACTCTGTATACAGCCTCCGGGTTGTTGTTGACGTTCAAGAACGAGCACAGACAGACCGCTACGGCTTAGCATCGTGCCGCATTCGAGGCCGCCAAGACCGGCCCCTATTATTATAACGTCGTATTTCATTTTTTTATATATTTGAAAACGGCGGGTTGCAGTACGTATGACAGTACTACAGCTGAAATCATTCCTATGAGAGTGGCGAAGCCTACAGACTTGATTGCCGGATGGTTTGCCAACAACATGGATGTGACAGTTACGATGAGTATGAAGGCAGAGAAGAATATTGCGGTCTTATGGAATGCCAGAATACTTGGCTTTTGTTCAGCCGTATTGTGTGTCGCGTCATTTATCAGACCGTTCATGACGAATATACTGTAGTCAACGCCAATGCCGAATATGAATGTTGATATAATGATATTTATAAGATTAAACCTTATATTGAACATGGCCATGGCACCAAGTACTATGAGCCAGCTTAACAGTATTGGCGCAAAGCCCAGCAAGGTATGGCGGATGTTGAAGCGGAAACTGATTAACAGAACTATAAATACGAATGCCATACTGACCCATTGCAGCACATTGAAGTCGTTGTTAAGCTCTGTCAGAGTGTCTGTCGTATAATAATAAGTGTCAAGCACCATCATGTTCGGATGTGTGGCGATGGCATCACAAATGCGATTGTAGTCTGTGTCTTTGCCGCGTATGGAGTCGTTGGCGCATCGTACAGATGTAAAACAGAGATAGTCTCCAGCCATTGTCTGCTCCATTAGAGTGGACAGGTATCCGGACGGTATTATGTCAGCCTTATAGAGCGGTGACGGTGTGTAGTCGGCGGTGGCGGCCTCAAAGAACGTCTCAAATCCGGAAGGCGTCAACCCAGCTTGTGGCGCTGTCTCATTGATTAGTTTACGGACTGTGGCGAGACGCTCCGGAGTCCAATAACGCTTCCATGCATCAATACGTTTCTGCTGTTCTTTGAGTGGTATGAATATCGTGTTGGTGCGTGTATAATCCTTGACAAGTCCCAGCTTTTGAAGCGAATCCAACTTGTTGGAGAGGGTGGAGAAGTTATCAAGAGCCTCTTCCATTGTCTTACCTTGCGATGCAAAGTATTTCGTTTTATCTTCCGTGTAGGTCTTGTCACGTAGTAATTTCTCTGAGTATTCGGTGTTGTCTGCCAAATATCCGAGGTTGCCCATATCTGCATCAAATTCTGTCCCTTTGACAATATAGAAAGTTATGCAGACAAAGGTTACGGTAAGTATCGTATATATCAATGGTCTTTTGTTTTCAAAAGGATAGGTATTGAACTTATCTATAAGGCGGAAAGCGTGTTTGTTGATACGGTTTTTCTCCAAAAGAAGCAGGTGTGGCAGGTATATAAGGGCAAATATTGTGGTGCCAATGATTGCGAAAGTCGCGAAAAGCCCAAAATCTTGCAGTAAATCGGTTTTAATAAAGATGAGTCCCATGAAAGAACCTATGGTGGTGAGGCATCCGAGGAGTACCGGCTTCACCTCGTCTTCCAATACTTTGCGAGGGTCTTCTACGTATTTGTAATGTGTAATCAGGTGAAGCACATAACTCAAGGCTACGCCCAATACTACTGCCCCAATGCCGAGGGCGAGCAGAGAGAACTGTCCTTTTATAAAATACATAAGAGCCAATCCGAACAGGGTGCCGAATGCAACCGGTAATAACAGGAGTGGGATGGTATTCCAATTGCGCATGCATAGAAACAGAACCATAAGTACAAGAATGAGCGATCCGATAATGGTTCCGGTGAGGTCGGCTTTGATTGTGGAGGAGTTGTAGAATCCGCTGGCCGGTGTGCCATGATAGCTTATCTTTATATTGGGATGGCTGACGGCGAAAGAGTCTATAAGATTGTTGAGATTGTGAAATAAATCAGCTCCCTGACCGGTGTTGGTGGCAGAGAAATTAGGGGTTATGAATGTTACGCATACGGTGGAGTCCGGTACAAAGAAATGGTTGCTTATTGTCGTGTAGGAGCCACCGGTTGACCGGAGTAGGGGTGAAAGCTGATGTGACAGTACATTACGCATACCAATAGGGTCTATCTCTATCAGTTCGGGGAACATCTCACCGAATTCGCTTTGAAAGTCTTTGGCATTCTGTCGCATCTGAACGAGCATGTGTTGCCGTGTCAGAAGGGTGTCGAATGCGGAGTATGCGGTGGTGTCTATGTATGCCGGCAGATTTTCCGTCAGGTAGTTAACCCCATCAAATATAAGCTCTTCGGGTATGCTGTAAAATATGTTTTCTATGCTTCTCGTGGCGGAATCTTTGGCATTGTCCATAGCAAGTAGCGAGTCTATAAACTCGTCACAAACCGATGTGAGGGTTTCGGTCATGGCCTCGTCATGTGTAAGGGCTTTGCATTTGGCTTCAAAGAGCAGGAATGTCTTGTCTTTGATGCGAAGGTCGGCGAATGCCATCTTGGTGGTACCGTCTTCGTTTTTTGATGACGGCATTAGTTTGTTCAGGTCTTCTTCCAAATGAATGCGTGACGCAAAGAAGCCTGTTACCATAAACAGAAAGACCATCGAGAGCCAAAGGACTGCACGATGGTGTCTGAAGTATTCGTATATCTTGATGAAAAGATGTGTCATTGTCTTTTTATTCAGGATTATTTTTGGCATTCCATAGTGCCTTTATATTCCATGTATGTCTGTTGTGTGTCTTTTACAGTGGCCTGTATCGTGTATGTGCTTTCATCTGTGGGGGTAGCCGATATTGCTATTGTCACTTCCGGACAGACCGTTGGTGTGGCTATGGCCGTGAGGCGGCACTGTTTGATGGTCTTTATGCGTAACTCTTTTCCCGTTAGCCGGATGGCGCATTCCTTTATCGTCCCGATGTTGCATACTCCGGGACAGACGGGATTACCGGGGAAGTGTCCGTCGTAAACATTACAGTCGGGCAGTATGGCAACGGTATAGGTTCCTTGCTGTCCGTCAGACTTTTCTTTAAGTATTTTGTAGAATCGGTTGTCCAATAGCATGTTAAAACAGCTTTATTCCTTTATGAATATCTTCATTGTGGTGTCGGCAACGACTTTGTCTCCAACCTTCGACTCTCCCCTTATTATGGTTATTCCTCCTACTTCCGGGCCCATTGTGATAGTGGTGGTTATGGTGTCGCCAATGCCGGGGCGTTGGAAAAGGTGGAAATTCTTTACCTCGCCAATGTATCCAACGGGCGGTTTTGTCGCACCTGCTGTCACGGCCTTGTATCCTGCAAACGCAGAAGCGGATTGCGCGATGTGTTCTATCAGTCCGGATTCTTCCATGAGGTTGTCCTTGTCAATGAAGAAATTATCTTGTCTGACCGTCAACATACATATAGCTTCCTCGCCTTCCACACGCACTAACTTGTCTACCATCATAATGGGAGAGCGTTGCGGGATAAGGTTTTTGATGTCCATGGTGTGTGGTTTTGAAACTCCATCCGGCTTTTCCACATCCATTTTTGCCTTTGTCGCAGGTTGACCGTTATTGGTCTTGTATATGGAAAAGCCGGGTGGGGCAGAGATGTTTTTGCTGATTATAAATGACTTTCAATATAGTCGTAAAGGTCATTGAATGTCTTTATCTTCGGAAGATCCTCAGCCGGTATCTTTATCTTGTATGTGTATTGGATTAGCGCAACGAGGTCAACAAGGCTGAGGCTGTCAAGTGCGAGCGCATCTTTAACGATGGCATCAGGTGTTATTACGCTTTCTTCTACTTCAAACTCTTCGGCGAGCACTGAGTTTATTTTTGCAATAATGTCTTCGCGTGTCATAATTCTTTTTTTATTATAGTTTTGTGAATATTTGTTTTTTGTAAGATCAGAGATTTTTTATTATCAGTGTGGAGTTCGTACCTCCGAAACCGAATGAGTTTGTCAGGAACATATCGAAATGTGTCTGCCGTGTTTCAGGTATGATATTGATACATGCCGTTTCCTCGTCGGGCTCATTGAAATTGATGTTGCCCGCTATGAAGTCGTTTTTCATCATCAACATGGAGTATATTGTTTCCGCTGCTCCTGCCGCCCACATCTCATGTCCGGTCTGCGACTTGGTAGATGTTACCGGTACTTTGTTGTCGCCGAAGATCTGTGCTATTGCCATAGCCTCTCGTCCGTCACCGGCATGGGTTGATGTGGCATGGGCATTGATATAGCCGATGTCTTTGATGTCAACACCACTGTTCTTTATTGCCAGTTCTAATGAGCGTGCGGGACCTGCAATGTTTGGTGTGGAGATGTGGTCTCCATTGCCTGAGAATCCCCAGCCTACAACTTCTGCAAGGATTGGGGCTCCACGTTTTACGGCGTGTTCATAGCTCTCCAGTATTACGGTGGCGGCGCCTCCTCCGGGCACTAATCCGTCTCTGTCTTTGTCGAATGGGCGTGATGCCTTGGTTGGCTCGTCCTCACGTGTGGAGAATGCCTGTATGCCGTCAAATGAGGCTATACTGTACATGTTGGCCTCCTGTGCTCCTCCTGCTATGATGCAATCTTGCAGACCGTTCTTTATGAGCAGGTATGCGTTGCCTATGGCAAGTGAACTTGACGCACATGCGGCGGAAGATGTGAGGTTTATGCCCCGTAACTTAAACAGGCAGGCGAGGTTCATGGTGACGGTGGAGTTCATGGACTGGAATATGGCTCCGCTGCCACAGGCGGAAGTGTCTTTGAATTCGCGGAATTTGTCCAATGCTTTCATTGTCGCTTCTGCCACAGAGTCGTTGCCATAGATTATGCCTACCTCATGACTGTTAAGGAAGTCCTGATCTATCTTGGCGGCTTCAAGCGCATCTTTGGTGGCCATATATGCGTATTGAGCCTCCTCCGGCATGAACTGGCGCATGTTGCGTGGTATGAATGGCTTGAGATTGGGTACCGGTACATTGGCACATAATGCGGAGCGGAAACCGGCATCCTTGCGCTCTTGGCTGAATATGATACCGCTTTTGCCTTCGAACAGAGATTGGCGTACTTCGTCCAATGTCTGGCCGAGACAAGACCAAATGCCCATTCCTGTTATTACAACTCTATTCATAGTTTGTTTTCTTTTCTATTCTTTATATATTTATTTTTCTCTTCCAGCATCGACGCCTTTTAACCAGTTGCGGATTGAGTGGCTTCCATTGCGAGAGCTCTCTGAAATTAGTTTCTAATTGAGGGCCGGTTTCACACCATTTTATTCCCATTTTGTTGTAGATGGGTATCAGATGTTCAAAGACCATGGCGTTTATTCCCAATCCTTGCATGTCGGGTCTGATACCTATGATCATTAACTCGGCTTTGTCACTATGTTTCCATTTCAGGGCTTTTAGCAGATGATACCAGCCTTTAGGGAATATCTTGCCATTGCTTTTTTTTAGTCCTTCTGAAAAATCCGCTATTGTGATGGCGACACATATAAGTTCTTTCTTTGAATTTTCTATGAGTGTCTGCATCTTCATGTTCAGAAAGGGAACATATTTCTTTAGGAATTCTTCTGTTTGCTCCGGTGAAAAAGGTGAATAGCCGAACAATGGCGCATAGGCTTGGTTGAGTAGTTCAAAGATCTTTTGTCCGTAACCGTTGTAAATCTCTTTCTTGGACTTCTTGACAACTTTAAGACCGAATTCTTCGCGGGCGTATTGTGCTACGCGGGCATAACGTGCCGGAATCTTGTCTGGCATGGGAAAGCGTATCTGTAACCAATCGGCGGCTTTGTTAAACCCCATTTTTTCAAAGTGCGTCTTGTAGTAGGGGAGATTCCAGTATTCCAAGAAAGAGCCATTTAGGTTGAAGTCTTCAATGAGCATGCCTTCTTTGTCGAAATCGGTTATGCCCAACGGACCTTCTATATCTGTCATGCCGTGTTCATGCCCCCATCGTTCTACACTGTTGACAAGTGCCTCGGAAACATTAAAGTCATCGATAAATTCAATAAGGGAGAAACGTACGGTGGTAGTTTTCCAAATCTCGTTGGCCTTACGGTTTATGATACCTGCAATACGTCCGACAACCTCTCCGTCTCTGTATGCTACGAAAGCCTGCAGGTCTGTAAAAGAGAGACTTGTGTTTTTGGAGGGATTGAATAAATCTCTTATGTCACAATCTAAATCCGGGACGTATTGGTTGATATTGGCATACAATGACTTTGGGAAGCGAATGAAGTCATTAATCCCTTTTTTATCTGTCACTAATTTGACTTGTATTCTGTTTTGTGTTACTGTCATTGTTTGTGTATCAGTGTGCAAAGGTATAACAAAAAAAGCACATACGCAAATTTTCATGCTTAAATAAGTTGTTATATACGAAAAAAGACCATCAGGCTTGTGGGCTTGATGGTCTTTTTATTGCATAGGGTAGTGTGTGTGTGTTAGAGTCGTTGTCGGTTACGGAAATATGGCACATTAAATGGCCTTATTATGTAATGACACTCCTGACATGAATCAAATTGCTTTGCAAAGGCATTGTGATTGTCTTGCGAAAGCACTGCGATTACAATGTAAAAGCATTGCGATTACAGAGTAAAGGCACCGCAATTATAATACAGTCTGTATATTGTTGATACTGAACAACTTGGTGTTGTGTTAGCTTTTGCAATGTAGTGCCCGTACAACTCTTATATACTTGCAGAACCCTGTTGGGCAGTTCCTGTTCGGTTACATAGCCGCTGATGCGTAGAGTGCATCATAGATGCAACTTGCTATGCCGAAGAATAGAACGCCGACAGTGCAGACTAAAAGAGTTAACTTTGTGTTGCAGTCCATCTTGAAAGTAGCAACCGGCTCTCCTTCCTTATTGATATACATTGCTTTCACGATAAGCAGGTAGTAGTAGAGTGATACTACGGTGTTTATCAAGGCTATGAACACAATGAGGTAGGGCATGAATGTCGGACGGCTGTCAACGGCTGCAAGGAACACGAAGAACTTGGAGAACATGCCGGCAAAAGGTGGTATGCCGCCAAGTGAGAAGAGGGCAAGCGTCATGAGGAATGCCATCTTTGGGTTGGTCTTGTATAAACCGTTGTAGGTAGCCATCTCGGTTCTGCCGCCGTTGGCGTTTTCTACGGCAGCGATGATGGTGAATACCGCCATGTTGGCTGCAATGTAGATGAGTACATAATACATGAGTGCGGTGATGCTCATAACATAGTTGCCGCCAATTGCCACAAGCATGATATAGCCTGCCTGCGAGATAGAGGAGAAAGCCATGAAGCGTTTCAACTCTGTTTGGCGTATGGCCATAAGGTTGGCAATGGTAATAGAGAGCACTACCAGTATGTACATTGCAAATATCCAGAATGGAGTTAGGACAAACAGTACCTTGTAGAGAAGGGTAACAAGCGTGAATGCTGCGGCTCCCTTGGAGATTACACTAAGATAACCGGTGACAGTGGTGGGGGCACCCTGATAGGTGTCGGCCGTCCAGAAATGGAATGGTACAAGGGAAATCTTGAAACCGAGACCGGCAATGAAGAATATCATGCCCATGACTGCCATGGGGGAGTATCTGAGTGAGTTTGAGAAATCCGCAAAATAAAGCGTGCCTGTTGAACCGTAAAGGAATGATATGCCGTAGAGCATAACGCCTGAGGAGAAAGTTGCAGTGAGTATGAACTTCGCTGCAGCCTCGGCAGAGTCCTTACGGTACTTATCCAGCGCTACCATGCAGCCCATAGGCACTGATGCCATCTCAAGGCCGAGGAAGAACATAAGGAACGAGCCGGCGCTCATCATCATGAACATACCAAGTAGGGTGGAGATGGCGAGCATGTAAAACTCGCCTTCTGCTTTCTTGGTGTCTGTTATGGTGAGCCAGTTGCGTGACTGCATAACCACAATGAGAGTACCGAATGTTAGTATGCTTTTCATCATGTTTGCGGCGGGTGTTGCCGTGTATATGCCGCCGAAAAGAGACACTGTCTCGGAAACGGGGCAGATGTTGATGAGCAACTGGGCCAGCAACAGTACGCAGACAAACGGGTTGAACCATTTGCGCTCTGCCTTGCCGTGGCTACAGAAGTCTGCAACAAATACTATTACCAATATCGCCATCAGGGTGGCTTCTGGTATCATATCCAAAAATTGTGAATAGTTCATTGTCGTATATTGTTTTTACAGTAGTGATTTACATTGCGGCTATATTCTGAAGAATGGGCGTTACGCCATTCAAAATAACATCGCTCGCCCACAATGGGAAGCTGCCGAGAGCTGCAACACAGAATATCAGGCAGCAAACAGCGAATTTTTCATCCCATGTGGCATCTGTCAACTCTTCATAATGCGGGTTGGTTACCTTGCCAAAGAGAATAAAACCTACTGTGCGTAAGATGTAAACGGCTGTTACAACGATTGAGGTACATGCTATTATTGTGCAGCAACGATGGAAGGTGTCTGCATTCTCAAATGAGCCGACGAAGATGGTCATCTCGGCAATGAAGCCAGAGAAGCCGGGCAAACCGAGGTTGGCCAAACCCGCTATGACATAGCCAACGGACAGGAATGGCATAATCTTCATCAAACCGCCTAACTCTCGTATGTCACGTGTGTGAGTACGACCGTATATCATACCGATGAGGGCAAAGAACAATGCTGTCATAAGACCATGTGAGAGCATCTGAAGTATTGCACCGGTGCATGAAGTCTCTGTCATCATGAGAAGGGCAAAGAGTACCAGTCCGCAGTGAGAAACGGAAGAATAGGCATTTATGAACTTCAGGTCTGTCTGTACACAGGCGGAGAAGGCGCCGTAAACAACGGATATTGTTGTAAGAATGAGAAATATCCAAGCTAAGTTATGAGCGGCATCCGGTAACAGGAACATTGCTATCCTGAAGCAACCGTATCCGCCAAGCTTCATCAATACGCCGGCGTGGAGCATTGATACTGATGTGGGAGCGCAGCCATGACCGATAGGTGACCATGTGTGGAATGGGAAAAGTGCGCCAAGGACACCGAAACCGATGAACACAAATGGGAACAAAGCGTTTTGCACTGACACAGGAATTGCGTGTGCATGAGCTATGTCAAGGATGTTCATCGTTGTGGCTCCGTTGAAGAAATAGATTCCGATGAGACCTATGATAATCAAAGCGGAACCGCCCATCAGCATCAATGTCAGTTTCATTGCAGCGTATTCTTTGCGCCCTGAACCCCAATAGCCTATGAGAAGGTACATCGGAATAAGAGCTACCTCATAGAACATGAACATTGTGAAGAGGTCGATGGAGATAAAGAAACCGTAAACACCGGTGGAAAGCAGAGTGAACCAAAGGAAGAATTCTTTGGTAAGGGGTTGAAGCTTCCATGAAGCAAAGGTGCCGGTGAATACTATGATGCTTGAAAGAAGAAGCATTACAACGCTGATGCCGTCTACACCTACAGCGTATGAGATGTTCAGAGGAGCAAACCATACGGTAGAATAAGTGTACAGCATCTCGGCAGTGTTGCCTGCGGCACGCTGTCCAATGAAGTCGAGCGTGAGCCAGGCGCTAAGGGCGAGGAGGCAGATTGAACCTGCAACCATCACGCCACGTACCTGATTGACGTTGCGGGCTATCCAAAGGCCAAGCAACATCAGTACCGGTATTACTACAAATAATGATAATATACTCATTTTTTCTTAAGTTACTAAGTTGGTTAGACGTGTATTACAGGCATACAAGAAGCAAGGTAAGGGCTATAACACCGGTTATAATCCATACGGCATAGCTGCGTACATCGCCGTCTTGTGTCGTGCGTATGCTCTCGCCACCGGCATTGGCTCCCCAAGCGGTGAAGTCTATCAGACCGTTAATGATATGCTCGTCAATCCATGCTACCGGGCATGATACGAAACGGAACAATATCTTATGGGTTACGAACATGTATACTTCGTCAAGATAGAAACGCTTATAAGCCCAACGATGTAATCGTGGCGCCATAGAATACATCTTCTCTGCGATGGGTTGTGTCTCACCTTTATATATATAGGTGGCAAGAGCGATGGAACAAATGGCTATAATTGTAGAGGTAGCGGCGATTGTTGCATCGAAGTGTATGGTGTAAGCCTCGCCTGAAGCGGTTACAAATCGGCCAAAACTTGCCCAATCCCAATGCAGGAAACCTCCTAATGTGCTGAAAATACCGACTCCAACAGTGATGATACTGAGGAATATGAGCGGGAATGTCATAGTCCAAGGTGCCTCGTGTGGGGTGTGATGGGCATGAAGTTCTTTATTTTCCGTGCCCCAGAATATACCGTAGTACAGACGGAACATATAGAATGCTGTCATTGCGGCAACACCGGTCATCCACCAACCGCATAGTGGTGAATATGCAAAGCATGCGGAAATAATCTCATCCTTGGAACTGAAGCCGGAGAAGAACGGTATGCCGGCGATGGCAAGGCATGAGATAAGGAATGTAGCATGGGTAATAGGCATGTATTTGCGTAGGCCACCCATGGTAGACATCTCATTGGAGTGCACTGCATGTATGATGCAACCTGCACCAAGGAACAGGCATGCTTTGAACATGGCGTGGGTGAAAAGGTGGAATAATGATGCCATATATCCTAAAGATGCGTGGTTGTCTATCATTGCTTCACTACCGTGTCCGGGCATGCAGACACCAAGTGCTACCATCATAAACGCTATTTGCGAAATGGTAGAGAATGCCAATACGCGCTTGATGTCACTCTGTGCGCATGCTACAGCGGCTGCATAAAATGCCGTGAACGCACCTATTACCACAATGATATTCATCTGATCGGGAGCGTATTCTATCCACAGAGGGAATAGACGGGCTATCTGGAACACACCGGCTACAACCATTGTTGCAGCGTGGATGAGTGCAGAAACAGGTGTAGGACCTTCCATTGCATCAGGCAACCAGATGTGTAATGGGAACATAGCTGACTTACCGGCACCGCCAATAAACATCAATACGAGGGATGTCGGTAACAGCATAGCGCCTGCTGCCCATGCCTTATCTGTGTTGCACAGGGTGAAAGTGTCAGCCGCAGCACCTTGAATTTCTCCGGCAAAGGAGAAGTTGAATGAATTAGTGTAATAACCAAAGATAAGTATTCCGATAAGGAAGAACATATCTGCGAAACGGGTTACAATGAAAGCTTTCTTGGATGCATGTACTGCTGCCTGCAAAGGGTAATAGAAACCTATAAGCAGGTAAGAGCTAACACCTACCAATTCCCAGAACATATACATCTGGAAGATATTGGTGGCTACAACTAATCCGAGCATAGAGAATGTGAAAAGGGATAGGAAAGCATAGTAACGCTGAAATCCTTTCTCACCATTCATGTAACCGAAAGAATAAATGTGCACCATCAAAGACACTGTTGAGATAACGATAAGCATCATCACTGCAATAGGGTCCAGAAGGATACCGAGATCAAAATGCAGACTGCCCAATGGCAACCAAGTGGTGTTGTAAGGTACTATGGTTGGAAATGTGCCGTCTGCCAGACGCTCCGCGCCGAAATATTGGAACGCCGTGACATAACTAAGGATGGTCACAAGGCCTAAAGAGCATGTACCTATAAGGCCTGCTGCTTTGTGTGACCAGCCATTCTTGCCTCTAAAGTAATCTGTCAAACCAATTATCAGGAATGAAAGCAGAGGAAGAATTAGTATTCCGATTGTATAACCGTATTCCATTGTTTTTACGTTTTGTTTGTCTTGTCAGCCATTGTAGGTTATCGACTGACAGGGGTTAACTTGTGTTTAGAACTTCATGTTCTTTATACCTTCCACCGTATCGTTCTTGAAATGGTGGTAAGCGTTAAGTATTATAGCTATAGCTACTGCGCTTTCCGCCGCACTTACGCCAATGGAGAATAATGTAAAAAACATTCCTTCCATCTGACATGGATATAGAAGACGGTTGAAAGCCGCAAAGTTCAGGTCTACGGCGTTGAGCACAAGCTCTATGCTTACAAGCATTGCCACCATGTTTCTGCGGGTAACGAAGCCGAAGACACCTATGAAAAAGAGTATTGCACTAAGTGTAAAGAAACATTCTACAGGTACCATTTACTTGCCCTCCTTCTGATTACGTGAAACAACAAGACCACCGATGATACATGCCAGAAGGAATACTGATATGAACTCGAATGGCAATACATACTGATACTTCTCCGAACCCATCAGAGTTGTACCTATTTGTTGCATAGGCACCTCTACATCAGGCTGGTCTGCAAAGCGTTCAAAGAATGCAGATTTCAATTGTACGGTGACAACAGTCAACACTCCCACCGCAGCTACAATGGCAGCTACGGCAAAACGCTTCAGATTCAGCTTCTCTTTGAGTCCCTGTAATGTACGTTTTGATATAAGTTGTATAGCGAAGATGTATATCATCGTCATACCACCGGCATATATGCTTAACTGTGCAGTGCCAAGATAAGTATAGTCAAGCAGGAAATACATGCCGGCAACAGAGAATAATACGAACAGCAATGCTGTAACGGCACGCATAATGCTCTGAGTCACCACAGAAGCAATGGCGGCCATAATGATTATTATCGCCAGGATAGCGAATACTATAATGTTTGCCATAGTTTATTTCTCCTCCTTATTTATATTAGCCGTAGCAGCCTTCTTGGCGTTCTCTGCATATTCATCCAGTTCTGCTTGTGTTGGCGGAATGTTCAGATGCTGCTTGAGAGCGTTACGGTCAAATACTGCGTTTTCAAAATCTTTTACGAACTTAATAGCGTCATGCGGACAGGCGTTGACACACAGTTGACAGAACATGCAGTCTCCCAAATCGTACTGATAGTCGGTAAGAAGTTTCTTTTTCTTTCCTTCTGCTGTTGTTACCATTTGTGAAACAATCTTGATACTGCCATTGGGACAAGCCTTTTCGCAAAGTGTGCATGCGATACATTTGTTCTTACCGTTTTCGTGTGGCATAACCAAGGTACCGCGATGGCGCTCTGCTATATGCTGTGTCTTGCGGTTCTCCGGATACTGTTCCGTTATCTTCGGTGTGACATATTCACCCATGGTGATGTCCATACCGGTGACCAACGTTTTCAATCCGGCAATGATACCGCCAAAATATGAATTGTTATTAGCCATTGTTTTCTTTTGTTTTATTACTTGTCTGTACGTTTTGCGATGTCTGCACCTACAAGTTTCTGTGCTTCTGCAAATGTTGCGCGGAACTTAAGTGCACGTATGCCGATCACGGTGAGAACCACAACTATGATTGCCGCCACTGCTATGCTTGCTCCCATGATGCCTGTTAGTCCGAATGACACGCATATAGTCATCAGTACCAGATTAAACAATGCCATAGGCATAAGATACTTCCATTCCAGATTCAGAATCTGGTCAATACGCAATCGTGGGAAAGTCCACTTAATCCACATCAGCAACCATACCATTGCAAAGGCTTTAGCCATGAACCATACAATTCCGGGAATGAGATCCATAACGGCATCGAACGCTTCAACTCCGATGTGTATAGGACACCATCCGCCAAGGAACATAAGGCTTGTCATACCTGCTACGATGAAGAGGTTCAGGAACTCGGCGAGATAATAGAAGCCGAATCCCATGCCGGAGTACTCCGTGTGATAACCAGCTGTCAGCTCTGATTCCGCTTCCGCAAGGTCAAACGGGCCACGGTTGGCCTCCGCATTACCTGCAATGAGGAATATGAGGAAAGAGATGATGGCCGGAATGTGTCCTTGGAAAATAAGCCATCCAAACGGACCGCTCTGCGCTTCCACTATGCCGCTTACCTGCATTGTCCCTGTTAGTATGCAGGCTGTGATGAGACACAGACCGAGTGATATTTCATATGAAATCATCTGTACTGCACCACGCATTGCGGATACCACGCCGTATTTGTTGTTTGAAGACCAACCTGCTATGAAAACGCCTATGACCCCAATGGCACTGAGTGCTGTGTACAGGAATATACCGACATTAAAGTCAAGGATTATGGCGCCTTTGTTCCATGGCAGGAATGCAAATGCAAATATAGAACCCGCTATTACGAGTATAGGAGCGAGAGCGTAAAGCAGTTTGTCGGCCTTGTCAACGACGAAGATTTCCTTTATGAGCATCTTCAATACGTCGGCAAACACCTGCAACAGTCCCCAAGGGCCTACACGCATGGGGCCTAAACGGCACTGGAAATACGCACAGACCTTACGCTCCATGAATATCAAGGCGATGGCAAGCAGGGCATATCCTACGATGATGAGCAATCCTACTATCACGCACTCGATGAGTATGGTCAACCATTCCGGACACCCAATAGTGTTCAGAAGCAATTCGTTGAACCATGTTGATATTAATGAAAAGTCAAACATTGTTGTTCTGTCTTGTTGTTTTTATTATGGTTATTGGGAATCCTTTTATCTGTCAATGTCTGGGATGATGTAGTCAAGACCAGCACCTACAGCTATAAGGTCCGCTATTTTCGTACCGCGCAACATTTCGTCAAGGGCACCTACCAATGTCAGAGCCATCGGGCGCAGCTTCATGCGGTAAGGTGATTTGTCACCTCGTGAGTCCAGATATACACCGAACTCGCCGCTTGTTCCCTCTACAGCGAAATACCATTGTCCTTCCGGACATTTTATAATAGGCTTCTGTTTGATATAGTATTCGCCTTCCGGAATGTTGTCTATCAGTTGCTCTATGATACGAATGGACTGTTCTATCTCCTTAATACGGAGATAATATCTGTCTTGTGCGTCGCAACCGTCAAGTACAACCTGCTCCCATTCAACTTTGTCATACATGTCATACGGATAGTTCTTGCGTATATCGTTTGCCCATTGAGAGGCGCGTCCGTTAGAGCCTGACATGCCATGTGATATCGCGTTCTCTTTGGAAATGGCACCGACACCTTCCAATCGCTGGTGTGTTATGACGTTGTCGCCGAACACTTTGGTGTATTCTACCAATTTAGGCTTGAGGTATTCGCAGACTTTTTTAACGTTTTCCCTGAAATTCGGGTCAATGTCCTCCTGCAATCCGCCTATCCTGTAGTAATTCTGTATAAGACGTCCGCCTGTTGTCTCTTCCATTGCGTTGAGTACATATTCACGGTCGCGCATACAGAAAAGGAATGCTGTCAAGGCTCCGAGATCCTGTGCGTAGCATCCAAGATATAGCAAATGACCGTCAATACGCTGCAATTCGTCCATTATGGTACGTATTGTCTTGATACGGTCACTGAGTTCTATTCCGAGTGCCTCCTCTATGACACCGCATATTGCATGGCGGTTCATCATGGCCGAGAGATAATTCAAACGGTCGGTCATTGCCAGTGTCTGCGGATATGTCATGTTCTCGAACATCTTTTCAATGCCACGGTGTATGTACCCTAAATGCGGGTATATCTTCTGTACCGTTTCTCCGTCAAGAACAGTTTGCAGACGCAATACACCGTGCGTTGACGGGTGTTGCGGTCCGAGGTTGACTACAAAGTCATCGTCTCCGAACAATGGTACTTTCTCTTCTGTCAACTCGCCGTTTTTGTCAAGACTGTAACGTGTTGTATAGTCTTTCTCCACGTCATCCTTTAACGAATACCCCTCCTGCGCGACAAAGTCTTTGCGGAACGGATGGCCTACGAAGTCATTACGCAGGAACAGTCTGCGCATATCAGGATGGCCGAGGAACTTGATGCCGTAGAAGTCGAATACCTCACGCTCCATCAGGTTTGCGCTTTTCCATAATGATACTACACTGTATATGATATCGCTGTCGCCTTTCTTCTCCGCGATTGTCTTTACAGATATACGCTCGTGGGTCTCGGTGTTCTCCATAATATAGATACATCCCAGCCCTTCTTCGCCAAAGTCTTCGCCTATGATAGTAACGAGATAGTCGAAATGCTTCTTGTTGCGGAGTTTCTCCATTTCTTTGGGAAACTCTGAGAAAGAATATACTATGTTGTTTAGTTTCATTTCGTTGCTCCTCCTTAGTTAAAACTATCTTTAATTTCTTTCTTCAAAGTGTCAGCGCAAGTTTGTGCCGCATTCTTCATCTCGTCCATGAATTTCTTTGGAATGTCTTTTATTACCATAGGATTCGGATTGTCCTCCTTGTGGTTTACGCCTCCAAAGAATTTCTCTACTTTCACCTTTCGCTGCAATTGCATCATGCCATACAGTATGGCTTCCGGACGTGGTGGGCATCCCGGTATGTAAACATCGACAGGCAGGAATTCGTCAATGCCTCGCACTACATGATAGCTTGCCTTGAACGGGCCGCCGCTTATAGCGCATCCTCCTACTGCAATGACATATTTCGGCTCTGCCATCTCATCATACAGACGCTTCAAAACCGGTGCCATCTTATGGGTTATGGTACCGGCGCACATTATGAGGTCTGCCTGACGCGGTGAGTTACGTGTTACCTCAAAGCCGAAACGGGCAAAATCGTAGCGTGCGCAACCGCATGCCATGAATTCAATACCGCAGCATGATGTGGCGAATGTCAGTGACCATAACGAGTTGCTGCGACCCCAGTTGATCAGGGCGTCAAGGTTTCCGAGAACGACATTCACTCCTCCCTCGTTCAGTTCGTTGATTGTCTTTTCGAGAGTTTCGTTGTCTTTCCATTCGTCGTATGGAATGGACTTGATTGAGGGTTTCTTTATTTCCATTCCAGTGCTCCTTTCCGCCAGGCGTAAGCCAAGCCAAATACCAGTACCAGCATGAAGAAACCGATGCTCAACAATGCCATTGTACCAAACTCTTTAACTACTACAGCCCATGGGTAGAGGAATACGGTCTCCACATCGAACATCAGGAACAGGATGGCAAAGAGATAGTATCCGACGTGCATAGGCAGCCAAGAAGAGCCGCGTGTCGGAATACCACACTCAAAAGGTTCACCCTTTACCTGGTTGTATGAACGGGGACCCAGCAATCGTGCTGTAATGTATGCCGCCACCACCAAGAAAACAGCCGTTATAAAAACGGTGATCAGTAAAGTGAAGTACATAAATAAATTTGTGTGTATGTAAAATTATTTTAGAACGAATTAATTCGAGTGCAAAATTACAAAAAAAATATTTAAGAAGCAAAAAATATGCATAAAAAAGACTTTGGTGTTGCACTTTTTCCGGTGATACTTTGCACCCTATGTGTCTTTTGACAATGGGAGATGTTTTTGCCTGCTGAAAAACTGCCGTTAAAGTGCTTTTGTGCTGATGTGTGTTATGTCTGTGATTACGTGTGTGTTATAACTGTATTAAAAAGAGCGTGTTATTCTTGTGCTGTAATCTCAATGCGATTGTATTGTAATCGCATTGAGATTGTATCGTAATCGTATTGAGATTATGCAGTAAAAGCACTGCTATTGTATGGCGCGTAATGTGGGTGTGTTTCGCACAATGACGGCGTTGCTGTTTTAGAACTTGACTTCGAGCAATACGGTTTGCGGATTCTTGTCCGAGTGACATATATAACTGAAATGGAAACCTGCCTGTATGTATGGTTTCATGTTGGTGTTTTCCCTTATGGATGCAGCCAGCATCTCGCTTATTTTGTCCTTGTTTTGCTCTATGATTTCTTCATTGTCCATCACGTTAGAGAATGTGCAATAATACGTATATGTATGAGTAGCTCTGTTAAATGTGACACTATCGGTTCTTGTGTGGTTGATAGTCGGGGTCGGGCAGTATTTATGTGTGTACTCTTTCGCATCTCTTTCCGCCCTGTCTTCGAGCGTCTCCTGACGGCATGATGCGGCTAAAAGTATGAAGCACGATAACAAATATATATGGCAGGCCTTTATTTTTGGATTGGTATTTTGCATGTCGGTTAATGTGGGTTTGGTGTATCTTTACAGTTTCGCAGATATCGTTTCTATATAACAGTTGCCGTGAATTTGTAGAACTTAC
Organism: uncultured Prevotella sp.; assembly: GCA_964599665.1. Classification (GTDB taxonomy): domain Bacteria; phylum Bacteroidota; class Bacteroidia; order Bacteroidales; family Bacteroidaceae; genus Prevotella. Next base: position 109,923 of record CAZRGO010000007.1, on the reverse strand, counting down.
GTTCTTTGAATTTTTCTGTTAATGTTATTCGGGTACAAAATTAGAAAAAACGCCCGACAAATACAATAAAAAAGTGTAAAAAAATGTTTTTGCTCTTGTGGAATTGTGAAATAATGTCTATCTTTGTAACTTGAAATAAAAACACGAATTGTCAAACTCATGAAAAATATAAGGAATTTCTGTATTATTGCGCACATTGACCATGGAAAAAGCACAATAGCCGATCGCCTTCTGGAATATACTGATACAATCCGAATTACAGAGGGGCAGATGCTGGATGACATGGATTTGGAAAAGGAGCGAGGCATAACAATCAAGAGCCATGCTATACAGATGTCCTATGAGAAAGGCGGAGAGAAATATATTTTGAACCTCATAGATACCCCGGGACATGTGGATTTCTCTTATGAGGTATCGCGAAGCATAGCGGCCTGTGAAGGTGCTATATTGGTGGTAGATGCCACACAGGGCGTGCAGGCACAGACTATATCCAACCTTTATATGGCGATAGAGCACGATTTGGAGATAATACCGGTAATTAACAAGATTGATATGCCGGCGGCCATGCCTGACGAGGTGGAGGATGAGATTATAGACTTGATTGGTTGTGACCATACCGAAATAATACGTGCAAGCGGTAAAACCGGAGAAGGGATACCGGAGATACTGGATGCCGTAATAGAGCGCATACCACACCCCAAAGGTGATCCGGAAGCACCGTTGCAGGCTCTTATCTTTGATTCTGTGTTTAACAGTTTCAGGGGTATTATCGCTTATTTCAAAATAGAGAACGGCTCTATTAAAAAAGGAGATAAGGTGAAGTTCTTCAACACCGGTATGGAGTATGACGCAGACGAAGTCGGGGTGTTGAAAATGGACATGATACCGCGTAAGGAGATGTCTACCGGTGAAGTGGGATATATAATATCCGGCATAAAAGACGCAAAGGAAGTTAAGGTCGGTGACACGATAACTCATGTGGCGAGACCTTGCGGACAAGCCATTAGCGGTTTCCAAGAAGTGAAGCCCATGGTTTTTGCCGGTGTGTATCCGATAGATCCGGCCGACTATGAGAATCTGCGTGCCTCGTTGGAGAAATTGCAGTTGAATGATGCTTCGCTGACATTCCAGCCGGAGTCTTCGGTCGCTTTAGGTTTCGGTTTCCGTTGTGGCTTTCTCGGCCTTCTGCACATGGAAATAGTGCAGGAACGGCTTGACAGAGAGTTTAACATGGATGTCATAACCACTGTGCCCAATGTTTCATATATGGTATATGACAAACAGGGTGGGGCGAAAGAAGTGCATAATCCGTCCGGATTGCCCGATGCCACTATGATAGATCACATAGAAGAGCCTTATATCAAGGCCACAATCATAACAGATGCCAATTACATAGGAGGCATAATGAAACTCTGTCTTGACAAAAGAGGAGAGCTTGTTAAACAGGAATACGTCTCAGGCAACAGGGTAGAGCTGCATTTTATGATTCCGTTAGGCGAGATTGTGATAGATTTCTATGACAAGCTGAAATCTATATCAAAGGGATATGCGTCTTTTGACTATCATGTGGACAGCTTCAGGCCGTCAAAACTTGCAAAACTTGATATTCTGCTTAATGGGGAGCCGGTGGACGCTTTGTCTACATTGACTCATAACGATAATGCCGTTACGTTTGGCAGACGCATGTGCGAGAAACTGAAAGACTTGATACCGCGCCAGCAGTTTGATATAGCGATACAGGCGGCGATAGGAGCTAAGATTATTGCACGCGAGACAATAAAATGTGTAAGAAAAGACGTAACCGCGAAATGCTACGGCGGTGATGTCAGCCGTAAGCGCAAACTGCTTGAGAAACAGAAGAAAGGAAAAAAACGAATGAAACAAATAGGCAATGTGGAAGTGCCGCAAAAAGCCTTCCTTGCTGTGCTAAAACTCGACTAAACCTAATAACCCATCTAAAAATTTACACGAAATGAAAGACCTGAACATTCAATTAAGGGATATAGCGCGGGAGCTGGCACGCCGGTTCAGTACTATGTCTCACGATGAGTTGGCTGTGCTGGAGAGCATACTGGAGCCTATGAAGTTTTTGAAAGGAGAGGATATCCTTAGTTCCGGAGATTGCTCCAAGTACATCTATTATGTTCACCAAGGTTTAGTTAGGCAGTATTATATCAAGAATGATAAGGAGGTGACAAACTTTCTTGGTGTGGAAGGCTCGGTGGCTATGAGTATAGAAAGTCTGTTTCGTGAGATTCCAAGTCATGAAACAATAGAGGCTTTGGAGCCATGCTATATCTATGCTTTGTCTAAAAAACGCCTTGAGGAAGTGGCTTTGCATAATCAAAACATACAGATTCTTTATCGTAAGATATTGGAAGAGGCATTGATAGATACCCAGATACAAGCCGATATCTTGCGGTTTGAGACTGCACAAGCCCGTTATCAGCGTTTCTGTAGGCATATGCCGAAAATAGTATTGAGGGCACCGTTAGTATATATTGCCAGCTATTTGCAGATGACGCCGGAGACATTGAGTCGCGTCAGATCCTCAACATTGTTCAATCGTTGATAAGGTTATGAGGGAACTTCTTTATGTATTTATAGGCGGGGGCACCGGTAGTGTTCTCCGCTATTTTATTTCTTTGTTGTGGAAACATGTCTCATTGCATCCGCGTTTTGAGGCGATGGTATTTCCTTGGCCGACATTTATAGCTAATATCCTTGGATGCTTGATGATCGGGATGTTCTATCACTTGGCGGATAAGGGTGGAATGACAATGGAGATGCGTTTGGCGCTTGTTACAGGTTTGTGCGGAGGTGTCACGACATTCTCCACCTTTAGTTATGAAGGTGTTGCTTTACTTCATTCAGGAGAATATTCTACATATTTTATATATGTAACAACAAGTATTGTTCTTGGACTTTTGGCTGCCGCTTTACCTCTGCTATGTTGTAGAACATAAATGAGGTTCTTGACCTGTCTTATATGATTGAGTGTTAGTTGTGGTAATGAAATAAGGGCAAAACCTTGCAAAAAGTATAAATGTTTGTCTTAGCTTGTTGTCGCATAAAATAATAGGAGTAGTTTTATACTACTCCTATTATGTCTTGTATGCTGCTACATCCATGTTTGTCAAGCCAATCATTTATTCCGTCTCGTACTTTGATAGTAACAGTGGGGTCGAGGAAATTAGCTGTCCCGATCTGTATTGCGGATGCGCCAGCCATAAGAAACTCTATCGCATCTTCCGGTGTACTGATGCCACCAAGTCCTATTACCGGTATCTTTACGGCTTTTGCTACTTGATGTACCATACGCACAGCTACGGGCTTTATTGCCGGGCCGGACAGACCGCCAGTTCCAATAGAAAGAAGAGGTTGGCGTTTCTCTATATCTATTGCCATGCCCATCAAGGTGTTTATAAGAGATACACTGTCTGCCCCCTCATCTTCTACGGCGTGTGCTATCTCTGTAATGTCTGTGACATTTGGCGACAACTTCACTATCAGTGTCTTGTCATATTTCTTTCTTACAGCCTTAACGACGCTTGCGGCTCCTTGGACGGTGGTGCCGAATGCCATACCCCCGTGTTTTACATTAGGACATGATATATTCAATTCGATAGCAGGAATACGCTCCAGCTCGTTTATACGTGCGGCGCATTCTCCATAGTCCTCCGGACATGAACCGCTGACATTTACTATCATGTTGGTGTCTATATCCTTTATTGTCGGATATATATGGTTGCAGAAATAGTCTACGCCTTTGTTCTGCAGGCCTACGCAGTTTAACATTCCGGCAGCCGTTTCTGACATGCGTGGGTAATCGTTTCCTTCACGGTGCTTCAGTGTTGTGCCTTTGACGATAATGCCTCCAATGCCATCAAGGGGAATAAAATCTTGAAATTCAATACCGTAACCGAAGGTGCCGGATGCGGTCATTACCGGATTTTTTAATCTCAGATTTCCTATGTTTGTATGTAAGTTTGCCATATTTATGATAGTTGTTTCCTTAATTCCAATATAGTCTCTTTACGTTTAATACAGGCCCTTCGGTGCATATACAAACGTTTCCTTTGTCTTGTGTTTTCTCTACACAGCAGAGGCAAGCCCCTAATCCGCAAGCCATCTTGTTTTCCAAACTCACCTCGCATTCGGTATTGCTTTTTTCCGCATAGCGTGCTACAGCCATCATCATTGGTTTCGGGCCGCAAGTGGATATGAAGTCGAATGTTTCGTCAGATAATATGCTATGGTTGGTAACAAAGCCTTTTTCACCTTCGCTGCCATCTTCTGTGGTAATGAATACTCGACCAATAGCCTTGAAAGCATCAATCATTAGCAGGTCTTTTGCAGAACGTGCTCCAAGCAGGAATGTGGCTTCGCTGCCCATTTCCTTGATTTTCTTGCCAAGGTAGAGTAGCGGTGCTACGCCTACACCGCCGCCAACGAGCAAATGTTTGGCAGTGGGAGTTTGTGGTAAAGTAAAACCGTTTCCTAATGGAAGCATTACATTAACATGTTCGTTGGGTCGCAATTGTGCTATGCGGCGCGTACCGTCACCAATGACTGCAACAAGCAGATGGAGTTCGTTTTGCTCTTCTATTACATTGTTGATGGAAATAGGACGGCGTAAGAATGTGTTTGGGGAACCTTCTACCTTCACTTCTACGAACTGTCCCGGTAACATTTCCGGTAATTTCTCGTTGTGTGTCAGTTTAATGAGCACATATTTTTCATTGATGTGTTCTACGGTTTTCACCGTTAAATCAAGACATTGTTTCATTATGGTTGATTAAATTATGTTGTTGTCAGATGGTATATAGGGTAAAGGGATGTAGTGTCGGTATACGATGGGGATGTTGACACGTTATTCTATAGTTTTAAGTATTTCGAGTATAAGGTTCCATACCTTTTCAACAGATGGTATGTATAACCGTTCGTCCGGTGAATGAACACCTCGCATGGTAGGACCTATGGATAACATATCAAGATGAGGATAGCGCTCGGCAAATAACCCGCATTCCAGTCCGGCGTGTATTCCCTTTATCTTAGGTGTAGTCGCAAATAATTTTTTGTAACATTCAACAGCGATAGAACGCAGTTTGCTGTTCGGGTTCAGTTTCCATGCAGGGTAACCGTCGCTATGTACTATCTCATCCGCCCCGGCCAATTCAAATACGGAACGTATGGTGTTTACCATGTTTGTGAGGTTGCTCATTACATTGGAGCGTTGGCTACATATAACCGTAAATGTACCATTACATGGAGCGTCGCCATTAGTGGATGTCGTCACTACAGCTGTGTTGGACGATGTTTCCGTCATTTCTTCCAATTCCTCATCTTGGCATACACTGAATACGCCATTGTGCACGGCTTGCAGTGCCCGGATTATTCTTTTGCTTTGTTCTTCCGGTATAACAGGCTCAGGGTCAGTACTGCCCATGTGCCAGCTGATATTTTTTTCAGTGACATGAAATTCTTCTTCTACATCGTGACAGAAGATGTTCCAGTCGACTCTGACATTTTCCTTCTCTGCAAAAGGTACGGCAAATACTATGTCGCCTTCACGTGTTATTGCATTGTGTAGTTTGCCGGCATTAAATTGTGCCAGACGTATTGGCATCTTCTGTTGTTCTTGATATAGAAAACGTGATAACAGTTTAATGGCGTTGGCGCGTTTTTTGTTTATATCGTCACCGGAGTGGCCACCTGTCAGGCCTTTTACCGATGCTTCTATGAAAAACATATTGGCGGGAGCTTCTTCGGTCTTGTAGCGGAATGTTGCGGTAGTGGTTCTGCCACCGGCACATGAGACATAGAATAGTCCTTCGTCCTCAGAGTCAAGATTCAATAGTATGGAGCCATGTAATAAATCGGCTTTCAAATTGTGCGCTCCGGTCAGTCCGGTTTCTTCGTCGCATGTGAAGAGGCATTCAATAGGACCGTGCTGTAATGTGTTGTCGTCAAGTAGTGCCAATTCCATTGCACACCCAATACCATCGTCTGCACCAAGTGTTGTGCCCTTTGCACGCATCCAGTCACCGTCGATGTATGTCTCTATCGGGTCATTGAGAAAGTCTATGGGGCATTCTGCGACCTTGTCACATACCATATCTAAATGGCTTTGTAGGATGACTGTCGGACGTTTTTCCATTCCGGTAGATGCCTTTTTGCGTATGATTACATTGCCGGCTTCATCGACGATAGTTTGTAATTTCCTGCTTTCGCCAAAGTCTTTTAGGTATTTTATCATCTTTTCCTCGTGTTTCGACGGACGGGGAATGGTATTGATTTTCTCAAAAAAGCGGAATACACTTTCCGGTTTTAAGTCTTTTTTAGTCATAATTTAACTTTTTTATAATGGTAGTTCGGATTTTCTTATGTACCTTTGCAAACGCGACTGGTACATCTCTTATTACGATATACCGAGTGCAAAATTACAAAAAATACTGAAAACGAACAACAATAATCAAATAAAATGACTAAGAAAAAGCTTTCATTAGTAATGGCTACCGTTATGGTTGCAATGACAATGTTTAATTCATGTGACAAATCACCTAAACAGGACGCTGATACAGTTAAGCAGACTAAGGCTCCTCAAGAATTAAAAATTGCATTTGTTGAGGTGGATTCACTCATAACACAGTATGATTTTTGTAAGGAGTATACACAGGTGTTGGAGAAGAAAACTCGCAATGTACAAAATACACTTCAGCAAAAAGGGCAGAAATTGCAATCTGATGCTGCCAATTTCCAGCAAAAATTACAACAAAATGCACTTGACCGCTCTGCTGCAGAGAGAATGCAGGCGGCACTGCAAAAACAAAATGCTGATTTGGAGGCTTTACAGCAGCGTCTTGGAGCTGAATTGCAGGAGGAGACAAATAAATATAATGCGGCTCTGCATGACTCCGTACAGCACTTTATCGCAAAGTATAATAAGGCGAAGAAATATACAATGATACTCTCTAAGTCCGGTGATAATATCCTTTATGCAGATCAGGCGATAGATATAACGAAAGAAGTTATCGCGGGTTTGAATAAGGCCTATAAAAAAGGGTCTGCCGAAAAGAAATAAAAACGCTTATTCGTTTGAAAAGAATAAGGTTCAATAGTTTATTGTAAATATAGGTTTATGAAGGAGGTAACGGTGACTTCATTGTGTATATTACAATAAACTATTGAACCGTAATTATTTATTTATGCTGAAAGAAGTTCGTTGGGGATTCATAGGGTGTGGCGAGGTTACGGAAAAGAAAAGTGGCTCTGCATTCAACCGGATAGAAAAGTCTAAGATTGTTGCTGTTATGAGCCGTAGTGGTGATAAGGCAAGATCTTACGCCGAGCGTCATGGGGTTCCCAAATGGTATACTGATCCACAAGCCCTTGTTGACGATCCGGATGTGAATGCCGTGTATATAGCTACTCCTCCTTCAAGTCATGCCACTTATGCTATTATGGCAATGAGAGCCGGTAAACCTGTGTATGTGGAGAAACCGCTTGCTGCAAGTTATGATGATTGCGCCAGAGTTAACCGTGTTTCGCAAGAAACGCATATACCGTGTTTTGTTGCTTACTATCGTCGCTATTTGCCATATTTTCAGAAAGTGCATGAATTGTTGCGGCAAAATGCCATAGGTAAAGTTCTAAATGTACAGATACGGTTTGCGTGTCCGCCCCGACAGGTTGATTTTAATGCGCCGGAAGAAAGGCCATGGAGAATACAGCCGGATATTGCGGGAGGGGGATATTTTTATGATCTTGCTCCGCACCAGTTGGATTTATTGCAGCAGTTCTTTGGAGTTATAGTGCATGCAGAAGGATATAGTGCCAATATCGGAGGGCTTTATCAGGTAGAAGATACTGTTAGCGCTTGCTTTCGGTTTGAGAACGGGCTTCCCGGTAGTGGATCATGGTGTTTTGCCGGACATGAGGCCGGACGTGAAGATCGTATTGAATTGATAGGGCAGGAGGGAATATTGTGCTTTTCTGTGTTCGACTATGATCCGATACGTTTGCACACTTCTAAGGGAGTTGAGGAAATAATAGTGGAGAATCCACGCTATGTACAACAACCTTTGATTCAAAGTGTTGTTGAGACGTTACTTGGAAAACGTGATTGCCAGTGTACCGCTCTTAGTGCTACGCCTACTAATTGGGTAATGGATAAGATATTGAAAAAGTTCTAAAGAAACGCTTTTAATAATTACAAAATGCGTATAGGTCTGATATTGTATATTGTGTCCTGTTTGGTTTTGTCATCTTATGCTAATGTTCAGAATGCAGATATAGCACAGATGGACAGTGTGATTATTGATAGTGTTCAGAATAATATAATGGTTGATAGTATTGTTCGCAAAAAGAAGAATTGGCTTGTTAAGGCTTATGATTTTTGTGACAGGATATTATCTCCGGAACGTGACAGTAATTATATTGATATTCAAAACTATAATTGGTGTGCGGAACTACAGCTTACGTCACGTTTTGAGCAATATGAGGTGGATGCGGATAATGATTTCCATCTTAAATTATCTCCGCATTGGCGTACAAGAATAGGACCTTTCTTTGGATGGCGTTGGGCGTTTCTGGGATATAATTTTGATTTGAAGTCCTTATTCTTAAATAGTGATGATACGGATCTTGGCGGCTCTGTGTATTCTGCGGCTTTTGGGCTTGATTTATTTTATCGTAGAGTGGGTGGTAATTATAATATACGGGAATTTGCGTATGGTGGGAATGATTATAGCGACCTTGTGAAGGGGAAAACATTCAAAGGCATTAAAATAGGAATGTCTCGTATAAGTTTTTATTATATTCTGAACTATAAGCAGTATTCACATCAGGCGGCGTTTAGTCAGACTCACAGACAATTACGTTCTGTCGGAAGTCCTATATTGGGTTTTTCTTATGCGCATAACAGTGTGTCGTTAGATTGGGAGAAATTAAGTTCTGTTATCACCTCAAACTTAGATGCAGACGAGCCACCAAGGGTGTTTCAGAATATAAAAAACGATGAGTATTCTATTACCGGAGGATATGCGTACAATTGGGTGTTTGCAAAAAATTGGCTTGCAGCGGGAGAAATAACAGAATCTTTAGGGTATCTTAGACATCATTCTGATGTTAAGGATGAGCGGCATAGTTCTATTCTGAACCAGATAGATTCATTTTATCGTAAAAATATAGCATTTAACAGTAATCTGCGTATTGCATTACTATGGAACAACGGACCGTGGTTTGCCGGTACCCAAACTTTGTTGTTTTATTATCAGTATGGAAATGGTAGTGTGATGACTCATAATCTTTTGGGATCGGTATATTTTTATGTCGGTTGGAATTTTTGATTATAATATATTCGTATCAATAGTTAATAATATTTTATTTTGTTCAATCTTCTTGTTTATAGGGGAAAAAATGTGTAACTTTGCGTTTGTTAAAATAAACTGAATTTAAAATGGATATAAGAGAACTGAATGCTCTGATAGAGCAGAACAGTAATTTTGTTACAAATCTTACTGCGGGTATGAACCGCGTTATAGTAGGACAAAAGCATTTGGTTGAGTCGCTCCTGATAGGATTGCTTAGCGATGGACATATTCTTCTTGAAGGAGTACCAGGGTTAGCTAAGACATTAGCCATTAAGACTTTATCGAATTTGATAGACGGACAGTTCAATCGTATACAGTTTACCCCTGATTTGCTTCCGGCTGATGTTGTTGGCACAATGGTTTACTCACAGAAGGAAGAGGCCTTTCAAGCGAAGAGGGGACCTGTTTTTGCAAATTTCGTGTTGGCTGATGAGATAAATCGTGCTCCGGCAAAAGTACAATCAGCATTATTGGAGGCGATGCAGGAACATCAGGTGACTATTGGCGAGGAGACATTTAAGTTGCCTAAGCCTTTTCTTGTGATGGCAACCCAAAATCCTGTTGAACAAGAAGGAACATATCCGTTACCGGAAGCACAGATGGATCGTTTTATGCTTAAAGTGGTGATAGGGTATCCTACGATAGAGGAAGAGAAGCATATTATGCGTGAGAATCTAGCTGGTTCGTTACCCCAAGTTACACCGGTTAGCTCGGCAGAAGAGATCATCAAAGCACGTGAGGTCGTTAGAGAGGTATATATAGATGAGAAGATAGAGCAGTATATAGCTGATATGGTATTTGCTACACGCTATCCGGAGCAATATCAACTTGATGAACTGAAAGATATGATAACATTCGGAGGCAGCCCGCGTGCTTCTATTAATTTGGCCAAGGCTGCAAGATCTTATGCTTTCATCAAGCGTAGGGGATATGTCGTACCGGAAGATGTAAGGGCTGTTGCGCATGATGTGTTGCGTCATCGTATAGGCCTGTCTTATGAGGCTGAGGCAAGTAATGTCACGGCAGAAGATATTGTAAGCCGTATTATAAATAAGGTAGAGGTACCATGATAAATAAAGAGGGGGACATATTTAGTAAGGTAAGACGCATAGAGATTAAAACCCGTGGACTGAGCAGTAATATGTTTGCGGGACAGTACCACTCTGCGTTCAAAGGTAGAGGTATGGCTTTTGCGGAGGTGAGAGAATATCAATATGGTGATGATGTGCGTGATATAGATTGGAATGTTACTGCACGTTTTCATCGTCCCTATGTAAAAGTTTTTGAAGAAGAGCGTGAACTTACTGTAATGCTTTTGGTTGATGTTTCCGGATCATTGAACTTTGGAACACGTACACAAACCAAAAGTGAAATGGCAACCCTTATAGCCGCAACGTTGGCATTTAGTGCAATACAGAATAATGATAAGATTGGTGTGATATTTTTTTCGGATTGTATAGAAAAATATATTCCACCGCAAAAGGGACGTAAACATATCCTTTATATAATAAGGGAAATGCTTGGCTTTACTCCAAAATCAAGGCGTACAGATGTTGGAGTTGCATTGGAGTTTCTCAGTAGGATGCAAAAACGGAAGTGTACTGTTTTTGTTATGAGTGATTTTTATGACAGAAAAGATTTTGAAAAGCCGTTGCAGATATGCCGTTCGCGTCATGATGTTGTAGGAATACATTTATACGATCCTTTTCTTCGGCGTTTGCCGAATGTTGGAATTATGCGTGTTCGTGATGCGGAAACAGGATATGAGATGTATATAGACAGTTCAAGCAGAACAATTAGGAAGGCTCATGAGGTTTATTGGCAAGAACGTTTGGAATATTTACGGCAGCTGTTTAACAGAAATGCAGTGGATTATGTATCCGTTGCAACGGATGGAGACTTTGTGAAGGCTTTGAGAATGTTGTTTCAACAGAGAGGGTAGAGACTGTAAAAACAGAAGAAAAGAAATGATGAAAATCTTTTGTATAATTTTGTCTATGCTGATAACAATACCCGCTTTGTCGCAGGTATCTGTCGAAGCTGTTATAGATTCGACCCAAATGGTTGTGGGTGAACAGACCGGATTGCATGTTACCGCTACAGTCAGACAAGGACAGAAAGTTGTGTTCAAACAATGGAGGTTAATGGAACAGCTTACGTCTGGAGTTGAGGTGGTGGAGCTTCCTACTATTGATACTGTTGATTCGCAAGATGGTTTTATAAAGGTTACTCAGCATATTATACTTACGGCATTTGAGGATTCGCTTTATTATATTCCTGCACAGATAGTGAATGTTGACGGAAAGGAATATTCCTCTCGTAATCTTGCGTTAAAAGTTTTGACAATACCGGTGGATACGTTGAAACCGGAACAGTTTTATGGGCCGGCGGACGTACAAGATAATCCGTTTCTTTGGGAAGAATGGGAATATGTATTGTTGATGAGTGTGTTGGCGATGATACTTTATATTTTATCCATATTGGCATGGATAAGATTAAAATCAGGTAAACCAATACAATTGAGGGTGCGCATTATAAAACGCATTCCACCACATCAGAAAGCCCTTTCTTCTATAGCTGATATAAAGAACAGAACAGCAATTGTTGACGAGAAAACATACTATACACAGTTGACAGATGCTTTGCGAACATATATAGAAGAAAGGTTTGGGTTTAGTGCTATGGAGATGACAAGTTCTGAGATTATTGCTTGTCTGAAGAATGATAATGATGAGGCTAAAATGCAAGAGCTTCAAATGCTTTTTGAAACTGCGGATCTTGTAAAGTTTGCCAAGTATAAGGTTGGTATGAGTGAGAATGACCGTAACCTCGTTTCTGCTATTGACTTTATAAATACTACCAAGCAAGAAAATATTCCAACAGAGGAACGAATCCAACCTAATGTTACAGCGCAAGAAAAACAAACAATGCGTATGCGACTTTCGTTAAAGTGGGCTATTGCTATAATGATAATTTTGGTAACAGTATTGGTGGTTTACACTTGTTGGATGCTGTATGACTTGCAATAAATAACATATATATGGAATTTTCGGAACCAATATATTTTCTTCTCTTGTTGCTGTTACTGCCATATATAATATGGTATGTGCAGTTCCGCAACAGAGGAAAGAGGAAGATGGAGGCCTCTATGACGGTTAGTGATGCTTTTGCATATCGCAATGCCCCTATGACCTTACGAGTGCGTATGATACATCTGCCAATGCTACTGAGGTGTGTGGCTTTTATCCTAATTGTAATAGCTTTGGCACGTCCACAGACACATGATGCCTGGGATGAAAGAACTGTTGAGGGTATAGATATAATGTTGGCGATAGATGTTTCTACAAGTATGTTGGCTGAAGACCTTACGCCGAATCGTATAGAAGCAGCAAAACAAGTAGCGGCAGAGTTTATTGCAGATCGTCCTGATGATAATATCGGTCTTACCATATTTGCAGGTGAGGCTTTTACACAATGCCCTATGACAACAGATCATACATCGCTGTTGAACTTGCTTAGAGGTGTTAGGACAGATATTGCCGCTCACGGGTTGATTAGTGATGGTACTGCGATAGGTATGGGATTAGCTAATGCCGTCTCTCGTCTTAAGGATTCTAAAGCTAAGAGCAAGGTTGTGATATTGCTTACTGATGGTTCCAATAATATGGGAGACATATCACCGATGACTGCAGCCCAGATAGCCAAAAGTTTTGGTATACGCGTTTATACTATTGGTGTGGGGACAAACAAGGTAGCGAGGTACCCTATGCCTGTAGCCGGCGGGGTACAGTATGTTAATATCCCTGTAGAGATAGACACCAAGACACTAAGTAATATTGCTGCCACGAGTGACGGACATTTCTATCGGGCTACAAATACAAAAGAATTGCGTAAGATTTATCACGATATAGATCAATTGGAGAAATCCAAACTTAATGTAAAGAAATTCTCAAAGCGTTATGAGGCATATCAGCCTTTTGCTATAGCTGCAATCCTTGTTTTGTTGTTGGAGATATTGTTGCGGTGGGGAGTTTTGAGAAAAATATAGAAAAGTGAAAAAGAATGAGATTTGAAAGCGATATATATCTTTGGTTTTTGTGTGTTATACCGTTCATGGTATTGCTGATGATATGGGCAGAGTGGCGTCGCAGAAAAATGTTGCGCCGTTTGGGTGATTCCCAATTAATAAACTCACTGATACCGGATGCTTCAGCTAAACGTAGATGGATCAAGTTTGGGTTGACTCAATTGGTATTGGCTGTCATTATAATTATGGCAGCACGTCCCCAAATGGGAACCAAAGTATCCACGGAAAAGAGAAATGGAATAGAAGCTATTATTGCGCTTGACATATCAAACTCTATGTTGGCGCAGGATGTCGTGCCGAGTAGGCTACAGAAAAGCAAGATGCTGATAGAGAATCTTGTGGATAAGTTTGTTAAAGATAAAGTCGGTATGATAGTCTTTGCCGGTGATGCTTTTGTCCAATTGCCTATTACCAATGATTATGTTTCTGCCAAGATGTTCTTGCAGAATATAGAACCTTCATTAATACAAACACAGGGTACAGATATTGCGGCTGCTATAAATCTTGCCTCAAACAGTTTTACTCAACAGAAAAATGTTGGCAAGGCTATCATTGTGATAACAGATGGTGAAGATCATGAGGGTGGAGCTATGGAGGCGGCAAAGGCAGCTTATGCAAAAGGTTTCCGTGTGTTTATATTGGGTATAGGCAATACTACTGGAGCACCGATACCAATGGGGGGTGGAGGTTATATGACAGACAATAGCGGTAATACTGTTATGACAGCCCTTAACGAACAAATGTGTCGTGATATAGCCTCTGCCGGTAATGGTACTTATATACATGTCGACAATACTTCTACCGCTCAAGAGCGTCTTGACAATGAATTGGCAAAGATGCAAAAGGGAGAAATGCAATCTGTCGTATATGAAGAGTATGATGAGCAGTTTCAGATTTTTGGTATATTAGCCGTTATTCTGATGATTATGGAGGTTTGTCTAAGTGAAGCTGTTAATCCTTATTTTAGAAAATGGACACTGTTTAAGCGACGTGGTTTAGTCGTGTTCTCAGCATTGGTTATGTGTATAGGTACTGTTAATGCACAGAGTGATCGACGTTTTGTCAGATCTGGTGACCGTGTTTTTCGTAGTAATACGGAAACATCGCCTGCTAAGGCTGAGGTTGATTATCGTAAGGCTGTAGCTGCCAACAAGGCTAATCCACAAGCTATGTATAATTTGGGGTGTGCCTTGATGGCACAAAAAAAGGATTCTGCAGCAATGGAGGTGTTTGAGAAAGCGGCACGTTTGGAAAGCAGTAAGATAAGGAAAGCCATGTGTTATCATAATATGGGCGTATTGTTGCAATCGCAAAAGCAATACGGACCAGCTATAGAACAATATAAACAATCGTTAAGACTTCGGCCGCATGATTCTGAAACACGTTATAATATGGTGTTATGTCAGAGACTAAAAAAAGACAGTCCGGATAATAAGGGTGGGGGTGACAATAATAACAAGGATAATAAAGACAATAAAAAGAATAACGAGCAACAGAAGCAAGATAATACCAATCAAGACAAGAATAAAGATAAAAACGATAATCAAGATAAGGAAAACAAGCAGGAGCAGCAAATGAGTAAGGATAATGCAGAACAATTGCTCAACGCTGCTATGCAAGAGGAGAAGGCTACGCAACAACGCATGAAAAAAGCCATGAGCCAGCCACGCCGTCGTAATATTCAAAAGAATTGGTAATAGCCGTATTTGGTTATTGTATTTTCTTCTTATCTCGACTTAAGATGCATTACAAAACAATGAAATATTCACGTTTCATAAAGACTGTTGGTCTGTTTTTATTTTTCATACTTTATACAGTATCGTTGTTATGTGCTGCGACTATCACAGTGCAAGGTCCCTCACAGGTGGCGGCAGGAGAGCAATTCTATCTGCGTTATGTGGTGAATACTACAGATGTCAGTGGGTTCCGGATTGGTAATGTGCCGGATGCGTTTGATGTTCTTATGGGGCCAAGTACCAGTACACAACAGAGTTTCTCTATGGTAGGTGGCAAAACAACTCACACGGCGACCGTAACATACACTTATGTCCTGATGGCAACAAAGAATGGTACTTTTGTTATCCCTGCCGCACGCGCTAATGTCGATGGCAAGGCTGTCGTATCTCAGGCATTGCGTATAAATGTTACGGGTAGAGTCCAGCAGTCACAACAAGGCGGGGGACAACAACAGCAACAACGCCGTGGTAACAGAATGGATAGAGCGGGTTCTCATGTTAGTGGTAATGACCTGTTTATAAGGGTTACAGCCAATAAGAAACATGTATATGAACAGGAACCGATATTGCTTACTTATAAAGTGTATACTCAGGTTGAATTGACACAGTTGGAAGGAAAAATGCCTGATTTGAATGGGTTTCATACTCAGGAGATACCTTTGCCCCAACAAAAACAGTTTCATATAGAACAGATAAACGGCAAGCCTTATAATTGTGTTACATGGAGTCAGTATGTTATGTTTCCGCAACTTTCCGGCAAGTTAGAGATTCCAAGCATTGTATTCAAAGGTATTGTAGTACAACAGGATACAAGTGTAGACCCGTTTGAGGCGTTTTTTAATGGAGGATCCGGTTATGTTGAGGTTAAGAAAGAAATAAAAACACCAGCTGTTAGTATTATTGTAGAACCGTTGCCAAACAAACCTGCAAATTTTTCAGGAGGTGTAGGTCATTTTAATGTAGCGGCCGCAATAGACAAATCGACGGTAAAGGCGGGCGAGCCTGTTAATGTTCGTTTTACTGTTAGTGGCACCGGTAATATGAAATTGCTCAAACAGCCAGAGTTACAATTACCGAAAGATTTTGATAAATATGATGCAAAGATTACAGATAAAACAAAACTGACGGCAGAAGGTGTTACCGGTAGTATGATTTATGATATATTGATCGTCCCACGTAATATGGGACAATATGTTATACCGGCTATATCATTTGTCTATTTTGACACAAACGCCAAGTCATATAAGACTCTTACGACACAACCGATGTCATTAAAAGTTGAAAAAGGTAATGGTACCGGTGGTATGGTAATAGACTATTCACAACGTTCGGATAACGAGATTCATGATATTATGGGTTGGAAGCCGATAGTGGAAAAGTCTGTTGGAACTTTCTTTGAAAGCAATTTCTATCTGGTGCTGAATGCTGTAGTACTATTAGTTTTTGCCGTTTTGGTCTTTATCTTCCGCAAGCGTGCCATCACTCTTGCAGATACGGAGGCTATGCGCGGTAAGAAAGCTAATAAGGTAGCAGTGAAACGCCTCAAGAAAGCAGCTAAATTAATGGCGCAAAACAAGAAGGGGGAGTTTTATGATGAGGTCATGCGTGCCTTGTGGGGATATGTCGGCGACAAACTTGCTATGCCTGTAGAGCAATTGTCACGCAACAATATCTCAGAACAATTACAGGTGCGTAATGTTGCGGAAGAAATCGTAACTACGTTTATAGAGGCTATAGATGAATGTGAGTATGCGCGTTTTGCGCCAGATGAAGCCAATGGAAATATGCAAAAAACATATACTAAAGCAACAGAAGCCATAACAATAATAGAGAACAACATACAATGAACAGGTATCTATATATATTCTTTTTTTCTTGTTTGCCGCTGATGATGCACGCATTGACACCGGCTTTATCAGCAAATGATGCTTATCGTGCAGCAGATTACCATAAGGCTGTAGACCTGTATGAACAGGCATTGAAGCATGGAGCGTCAGCGGAGGTATATTATAATCTCGGCAATTCATATTATCGTATAGACAATATTCCAAAGGCATTGCTATGTTATGAAAAAGCCAATAAGATACGACCGCTCGATAGCGACATTCTGCATAATATAGAAATAGCTCGTGGCAAGACGATAGATAAAATGCCACAAGAGTCAGAGGTATTCTTTATAGGATGGTACCATTGGTTGCAAAGCCGTATGACAGTAGATGGGTGGGCATACACCGCATTGGCTTCGTTTATAGTCGCTTTGTTATCGTTTCTCGCATATCTGTTTTTGGAAAACATCACAATGAGGCGGTTCTCTTTTTGTTTGTCTGTGTTGTTGCTGCTTTCCTGCGTTATCAGTAATGTCTTTGCGTGGCAGCGTATTCGTATTCTAAGTACTAACGATACCGCTATTGTTATGAATGCCGTAGTGCCGGTAAAGGTATCCCCAACACTTAAAGCTACAGACACTTGCATTATACATGAAGGTACTAAGGTACGTATTATCGATAAGGATATGGAAAATTGGTATGGGATAAAACTTTCTGATGGTCGGGAAGGATGGATAATGCGTAGGGATGTAGAGGGTATCTGATGCTTGTAAATAGAAAGTAATGTAAATCAATACTCTTTTGAAGATAATCGTCAGTATAAAGTTTTGCTATAAACCAAAGATAACATAAAGTTTGACAAATATGCTTGACAATATAGGAATAGAATGGCTTTTCGGTAGCAACAGTGTCATATTGGATCATATCGCTATTACGTTGACAAATGCATGGATTTGGCTTCCGCTTTATATTGCATTGTTGGTGCTTGTCATTAGGAACAATGATAATATGCAGCAGATCGCCGCGTGTTTCTGTTTTGCTATATTGTGTGTAGCTCTGTCATCTATTGTTTCCAATGCCGTTGTAAAACCTATGGTGGAGCGTCTACGCCCTTGTAATGATCTGGAGATAAAATACCTTGCGCAGATTGCCGGTAATCTTCACAGTAAAGATTATAGTTTCTTTTCTTCACATGCTGCCAATACTATGTCGCTGGCAGTTTATTTCGCACTGCTTGTAAGAAGCCGCTTACTTTCTATAATGCTGTTTGTTTGGTCTTTGACAAATTGTTGGACACGTCTGTATCTCGGTCAACATTATCTGACGGATATACTTGTCGGACTTGCATGGGGTATTGTTTCAGGTGTTGTGTCATACTGCCTTTTCCGAAAGGTCTATCACCGTATTTCGCCAACCCCTAATAATTTCGTGTCATCACAGTATACAAGTAGCGGCTATTCTCAATTGGACATAGACTTTGTTTTATCTGTATTTGTCATTATTGTTGCTTATTCTTTAATTGTGACATTCTGAAAATTGAATGATGAAACTGTTGTCTGTTCGGGATAAGAAAACCTTTATAAAAGTTGTAAGTCTTGCGAATATTTTGTGATTTTTACATGTGATATTCTATCACTTACAAAAACACAAGCAATGATTGTTGGGGACAAAATTACAAAAAAACTTTACATCAGCATTATTTTTGCTACGCTAATTTTATATTTCGTATTTTTTGCAAAAACAGACCATGAAAAGTTTCTCCAAATGTCATATCACTATGATTCTACTCTCTCAAGGATTGTGTATGTTTTTGTGTACTTTATAATCTCAACCTAATTACACGACAATCGCATAGCGTTTACAATGTAATCTCAATGCGATTGTCATGCAAAAGCACTGCGTTTGTGACGGCACTTTTTATGTGCTTGGCAATAAGGATGTTGTGACGTGTGGTTTGTCGGAAAATATTGATTTGCGTGACAGAAAGAAAAGAACAGAGACTGCATAGAACAAATTAAAGAGGTCAGTGCAGGACGCACCGACCTCAAGCGATTTCGTTTTAGAAATAAAATAAAAATATCACGAAATCTTAACTGTTGGCAAAGATACATAGAATAATTTTTTTATGCAAGAAAAAAGCCACAAAAGTAATATTTTTCTCGAAAAAATTTGGAGTTTCCGATTTTTTTGTTAATTTTGCAACTGCTTACTAATTGAGATTTTAGTATGGCATAAGCAAACACAAATATAAAATATAATTTCAGTATGCCTTATGGCTGTTATTACATAAGTAATATCGTGCTTTGATTACTATACCTTAAATAAATTTGCTAATCTTAAAAAATAATATTATGTCACAAATTACTGGACACATATCTCAGATTATAGGCCCTGTGATTGATGTTTATTTCGATACCAATGGACAGGAAGCTGAGAAAGTGCTGCCAAAAATTCATGATGCACTTATTGTAAAACGTTCTGACGGACGTGACCTCGTTATTGAGGTGCAACAGCATATTGGTGAGGATACAGTACGTACCGTTGCCATGGATAATACTGATGGTCTACAGCGTGGTTTGGAGGTTCTGTCTACCGGTTCGCCTATCGCTATGCCGTCGGGTGAGCAAATTAAGGGGCGTATGCTGAATGTGATAGGACAGCCTATTGACGGCATGAAGTCTCTTGCTAAAGAAAACTCATATCCTATTCATCGTGCAGCGCCGAAATATGAGGAGTTGTCAACTTCAAAGGAAATGTTGGCAACCGGTATTAAGGTTATCGACTTGTTGGAGCCGTATTTGAAGGGTGGTAAAATCGGACTTTTTGGAGGTGCCGGTGTTGGAAAGACCGTGCTTATCATGGAGCTTATCAATAATATTGCCAAAGGCCACAATGGATATTCTGTTTTTGCAGGAGTAGGAGAGCGTACCCGTGAGGGAAACGACCTTATACGAGAGATGATTGAGTCCGGTGTAATCAAATACGGAGATAAATTCAAGGAGGCTATGGCTCAGGGTAAATGGGATTTGTCTCTTGTCGATCCGGAAGAGCTGAAGAAATCACAGGCTACATTGGTTTATGGACAGATGAATGAACCCCCGGGCGCACGTGCATCTGTAGCTTTGTCAGGTCTGACTGTGGCAGAGGAGTTCCGTGATCAGGGTGGCGATATATTATTCTTCATAGATAATATTTTCCGTTTCACACAGGCAGGCTCTGAGGTGTCTGCATTGCTTGGCCGTATGCCTTCAGCCGTAGGTTATCAGCCGACACTTGCTTCTGAGATGGGTGCCATGCAGGAGCGTATTACATCTACAAAAACGGGTTCCATTACATCTGTTCAGGCTGTTTATGTGCCTGCTGACGATTTGACTGACCCGGCGCCGGCAACGACCTTTACGCACCTTGATGCTACAACGGAGCTGTCACGTAATATAGCACAGCTCGGTATATATCCGGCTGTAGATCCTTTAGGTTCGACATCACGTATTCTTGACCCTTTGGTTGTGGGTAAGGAACATTATGAATGTGCACAGCGTGTAAAGCAGATCCTGCAGAAATATAAGGAGTTGCAAGATATTATTGCAATCCTTGGTATGGATGAGCTTTCTGATGATGATAAGTTAACCGTAAACCGTGCCCGCCGTGTGCAACGTTTCCTATCACAGCCATTTACAGTGGCGGAGCAGTTTACCGGTGTCAAGGGCGAGATGGTATCTATCGAAGACACTATTAAGGGCTTCAATATGATTCTTGACGGTGAGTTGGACGATTTGCCTGAGCAGGCATTCTTGAATGTCGGAACCATAGAGCAGGCGATAGAGAAAGGTAAGAAGCTTCTTGCCCAAGCTCAGGCCTGATACTATTTTTCAAGAAACTGTTTGTTATTTATACGAACTCCTAATCTATAAGCAAAATGCTAAAACTGAAAATAGTTTCACCGGACAGTATAGAATACGATGGAGAGGCTCAGAGTGTCTGCGTCCCCGGGGCGTTGGGTAATTTTGAGATCCTTACCAATCATGCCCCTATAATCTCATCGCTTATAGCAGGAACGGTAGAATATGTGACTTTACAAGGAGCAAAGAAACAGGTGTTGGTGACCGGGGGCTTTGTCTCGGTTCATCAAAATGAGGTGTCACTCTGTGTAGAGAAAGCATAAATGGCAAAAGAATGAGTGTTACGACTGTATTCCTTTCTGTATTATTCTATACGATACTTGGAACAATATATTGCAAGGGATATGATATGGTAAAGCAAGCTTCACCGGAACGGTTGCCACAATTTTATATGATAATGGCGGCAATAAGATTTGTGTTGATAATCACAATCATCGGTATTTACGCTTTCTTTTCTGTGAATAAGGCTAACACTCTCAGTTTTGTCACATTATTCTTGATCTTATACATCATAATGATGATAGTGACATTAAAACTAAAACACTAACGTACAATGAATCATATAAAACATTTGTTGGTATTAACGGCCTTTATGCTACTTGCTGTATCATCGGCAATGGCGGAAGGTGGCGAGAAAAAACTCAATGTCTCGGAAATTGTAGTTGAACATATCAAAGATTCTCATGAGTGGCATGTAACTGACATTGCCGGAAAACCGGTGATAATCCATCTTCCGGTTATAGTATATAGCAGTACGGGATGGCACGTTTTCATGACATCTGCTTTTTCACATGAGGCTGATGGCGATGGTTTCCGTCATGGCCCTTATAATTTGGCGATAGCCACAATAGGGGATAATGCCGGCAAAATAGTAGAATTGGATGGATGTAATATAATTACGCCTTTTGACATATCAATAACAAAGACTGTAGCAGTAATGTTTATTAATGTTGCACTTTTGTTGTTTTGTATTCTGTGGGCGGCACGTTGGTACAGAAAACGTAATGCGAATGATGTCGCTCCGGGTGGATTTGTTGGGTTTGTTGAAATGATTGTCATGTATGTCGTAGACGAAATCATTAAGCCCGGAGTTGGCAAAGGATATGAAAAGTACACTCCTTACCTACTAACATGTTTCTTTTTCATCTTCACATGTAATGTAATGGGGCTTATTCCATTTCCGCCGGGGAGCGGTAATGTTACAGGTAATATTGCGGTAACGTTTTTCTTGGCTTTCTGTACATTTGTTGTTGTACAGTTCAGTGGAAAGAAACATTATTGGAAAGATATATTTTGGCCGGATGTTCCGACATGGCTTAAGGCACCGATACCGGTAATACCGGTAATAGAATTTGTGGGAATCTTTACAAAGCCTTTCGCTTTGATGATTCGTCTGTTTGCAAATATGATGGCGGGGCACGCTATTGCCGTGGCAATCACTTGCATTATCTTCATGATGGCATCTGCAGGAGCGGGAATGCTAATAGGTATGGGAACCCTAAGTGTGGTAATGAGCATCTTTATGATGTGTCTCGAATGTTTGGTATGCTTTATACAAGCAATGGTATTTACCATGCTTTCGGCAACATTTATAGGATTGGCAAGAGAGTAAGAAAGAATATTGATATCTCACATAGATAGAAAAAGAATAGAACATTAATACAAACTTTAAATTTAACGATTATGATTTCAATGATTTTAGCAGAAGGTTTGGCACAATTGGGCGCTGGTATTGGCGCGGGTCTCGCAGCAATCGGCGCAGGTATTGGCATTGGCAGGATTGGTGGTCAGGCAATGGACGCAATGGCTCGCCAGCCTGAAGTGATGAACAAATTATTCACAAATATGATTGTTGCGGCTGCACTTATTGAGGGTGTTGCTTTGTTCGCAGCAGTTATAGCATTCTTGTGTGTATAGGTTTGGTACACAATCATGCGAAATTGCAAACAGTAAAAAATACTAATCATATCAGCTATGGATTTGTTAATTCCAAGTAGTGGCTTGCTCTTTTGGATGTCTCTGACGTTCTTTGTTGTGCTGCTTATACTATGGAAGTTTGGATTTCCTGTCATCGTAAATATGGTGAACGAAAGAAAGGCTTTCATTGACGACAGTTTACAAAAGGCGCGTGAGGCAAACGAAAAGCTTGCCAACATACAAAAAGAAGGAGAATCCATCTTGCAAGAAGCACGTGAGAAGCAAACTGCCATATTAAAAGAAGCGGCGGCGACACGTGATGCCATCGTAGAGAAAGCCCAACAGAAAGCGCGTGAAGAGAGTGTGCGTCTGATAGAGGAAGCAAGAACGGAAATAGAGAGTGAAAAGCAGGCCGCCATTAATGATATACGTAATCAAGTGGCGGAGCTTTCCCTCCAGATAGCGGAAAAAGTGGTTCGTAAGAATCTAAGCGATGACAAGGCACAGATGGAATTAATTGACCGTATGCTGGATGATGTCTCTTCCAATAAGTAAAGAAAGAGCGTTATGGACATAGGAGTAATATCAGTGCGTTACGCCAGAGCACTTCTTAAATGTAGCTCTGAGGCAGGACTTGAGGAAAGGGTTTATCAAGATATGCAGGTTCTTTCTCAGAATTATATAGATGTGCCTGAACTTAGAACCACGATAGACAATCCGATGCTTGCGAAAGACAGTAAGCGGAAACTCTTGATAACAGCTGCCGGCAAAGAACCTGCGCAACTTACAAAGAATTTCATAGATCTTGTCTTAAAGCAAGACCGCGAGAGTGTGATACAGTTCATGGCTAATGCTTATATCACTCTTTACAGGAAGCAGAAGAATGTCATCCGGGGTAAACTCATCACTGCCTCTGTCGTAACACCGGCAATGGAACAGAAGATGCGTAAGATGGTAGAGAGTAATACCAATGGTACGGTCGAGTTTGAAACAGAGGTAAACCCTTCTATAATTGGGGGATTTATATTAGAGTATGACACCTATAGAATGGATGCGAGTGTGAAATCAAAACTTAATTCCATTCTCAAACAGTTGGTAGTATAATCATTATTGATTCGTATTGCTTAATTGGTGTAACTATGTAAAACTTAAAACAAAAACAAATGTCAGACAAAATAAAACCAAGCGAGGTGTCACAGGTTCTATTGGAGCAACTGCAAGGCATCAGCGATAGTGCAAAATTCGATGAGGTGGGTACTGTACTCACTGTCAGCGATGGCGTGGCACGTATCTATGGCCTACGGAATGCTGAAGCCAATGAGTTGCTGGAGTTCGAGAATGGCACAATGGCAATTGTGATGAACTTGGAGGAAGACAATGTCGGTTGCGTGCTATTGGGAACCACTTCAGACATAAAAGAAGGCATGACGGTAAAGCGTACAAGGCGCATTGCATCTATACGTGTAAATGATAACATGCTTGGTCGAGTTATAAATCCCATAGGTCAGCCAATAGATGGAAAGGGAGCTATAGATCTTTCTGATTCTTATGAGATGCCGCTTGATAGAAAAGCGCCAGGAGTAATATATCGTCAGCCTGTAAAAGAACCGCTGCAAACCGGTATTAAGGCTGTGGACTCAATGATACCTATAGGCAGAGGGCAGCGTGAGTTGATTATCGGTGACCGTCAAACGGGCAAAACGGCAATAGCCATAGATACCATTATCAATCAGAAGAGTTTTTATGATGCCGGAAAACCAGTGTATTGTATATATGTTGCAATTGGCCAAAAAGCAAGTACGGTTGC
This sequence comes from uncultured Prevotella sp., assembly GCA_964599665.1. Classification (GTDB taxonomy): domain Bacteria; phylum Bacteroidota; class Bacteroidia; order Bacteroidales; family Bacteroidaceae; genus Prevotella. The sequence goes on along the minus strand of CAZRGO010000007.1, from coordinate 85,277 downwards.
GGCTTTGGTGCAGAATCTGAAGGAACACGGTGCTTTACCATATACAATCATAGTAGCGGCAACAGCCAGTGATCCTGCTGCCATGCAGTATTATGCTCCTTTTGCCGGTGCCGCAATAGGAGAATATTTCCGTGACAGAGGGCATCATGCTCTTGTAGTATATGATGATTTGTCCAAGCAGGCTGTGGCATATCGTGAGGTTTCGTTAATACTTCGCCGCCCCTCCGGTCGTGAGGCTTATCCGGGAGACGTGTTCTATTTGCATTCCCGTTTATTGGAGCGTGCAGCAAAGATTAATGAACAACAAGAGGTAGCAGAGCAGATGAACGATCTTCCGGAATGTCTTAAAGGCAAGGTAAAGGGTGGGGGCTCTCTGACTGCGTTACCAATTATTGAGACACAGGCCGGTGATGTATCTGCATATATTCCTACTAACGTAATCTCCATTACAGACGGTCAGATTTATTTGGAGTCAGATCTGTTTAACCAAGGTTTCAGACCTGCGATAAATGTAGGTATTTCCGTATCCCGTGTTGGCGGTTCCGCACAGATAAAGTCCATGAAAAAGGTTGCCGGTACACTGAAGATAGATCAGGCGCAGTATCGTGAGCTTGAGAGTTTTTCAAAATTCTCAAGCGATATGGATGCCGTAACCTCTATGACACTTGACCGTGGCCGAAAGAACAATCAGTTGCTTATACAGCCCCAATATACTCCGATGCCTGTAGGTGAGCAAGTGGCAATACTGTATTGCGGAACCCATGGATTAATGTCTGATGTCCCGGTTGATAAGGTTCGTGAGTGTCAGGATGCTTTTCTCGACAAGTTGCGTAATGTGAAACCGGAAGTTATAGAGACACTTGGTAGCGGAAATATAGATGATGAAACTATGAAAGCAATAGAAGTCGTAATGGCCGATATTGCCGGACAGTATAAAAAATAATGACTTATGCCGTCGCTGAAAGAAATCAAAACCCGTATATCGTCTGTTAACAGCACCCGTAAGATAACGAGTGCCATGAAGATGGTGGCTTCTTCCAAACTCCATCATGCACAGATAATGATTGGTAATATGTTGCCATACGAAACGATGTTGGAACATATTCTCAAGACATTCATAGCTTCTGATGTGGACATGAAATCTGTTTATGCCCAAGAGCGTCCTGTGAAGAATGTGGCTTTGGTCGTGTTTTCAAGTAACAGTAGCCTGTGTGGAGGTTTCAATGCAAACATATTAAAAATGATGCAACAGGCAATAGGCGGGTATAGTCAATTGAAGAAGGAGAACTTTATTATCTATCCCATAGGAAGAAAGATTGCGGAAAGCGTTCAGAAGTTAGGCTATAAGTCAGCAGGTAGTTTTAATGACCTTGCAGACAAGCCAAGCGTACAGCAATGTATAGCTATAACTAAAGAGCTTGGACGTAAATTTGTAAATGGCGAGATTGATAAAGTTGAACTCATTTATCATCATTTTAAGAGTGCAGGTTCGCAAATTCTTACTCGTAAGACATTGATGCCTATCGATATTACGACAGAATTGGCAAGAGATCATGAGCGTGACCTTGAGATGAACATTGTGACAAAGGAGACGCAAGAATACATCAGAAACAAAGGTAAGAATTCCAATACAACCACTGATATAGCCGTTACTCCTCTAAATGACAACTATATTGTGGAGCCGGATATGGACACAGTGATGAGTACTCTTGTGCCCAAAATGATGCATCTTATGCTTTATACAGCTTTGCTTGACAGCAATGCGTCCGAACATGCGGCACGTATGGTCGCTATGCAGACTGCCACGGATAATGCGGACGAGTTGCTTCGTGAACTGAACCTGCAATACAACAAGAGCCGTCAGCAGGCAATTACCAATGAACTGCTTGATATTGTTGGTGGTTCGGTGAACAATTAGTTTATAATAATGTAACAGTATGACATAAATAGGGATGGATGGTTGATTCCATAGACTATATATTAATGATATATTGGTGTAATATATAGTGTGGAAGTTGGTCAACTTACCATTCGTAATGATGTCGTGATACATTTTATTTATATGAACACAAATCGCTAAACTTTCATGTTTTGAGGTGTAGTGATTTGTGTTTTTTCTATATTTCAGTAGTAAGAATGACCGCTATTTACTTCATTGTGGTAGTAAACGGTTATGGTATGCAAATGGAATAGTTCTTCTTCTTTATTTGTTTGTCAATCTAACATCTTTATAATTTGCCCGTTTCGTTTTTTTTTTGTAATTTTGCAGCCAAATTGTATTAATAACAAGCAACTTATTACAAAGAAGAAATGATAACAGTTACTAATCTCGCTATTCAGTTTGGAAAACGTGTTCTCTACAAAGACGTAAACCTAAAATTCACCCCGGGCAATATTTATGGAGTCATAGGTGCTAACGGTGCGGGTAAGTCTACATTGCTGCGAGCTATCAGCGGCGACTTGGAGCCCAATAAGGGAACTATAGAGTTAGGTGCGGGCGAACGTCTTTCGGTGCTTGAGCAGGATCACTTTAAGTATGATAACATGACTGTTATCAATACGGTTCTCATGGGACATCAGCCATTATGGGAGAATATGCAGGAGAGAGATGCTTTATATTCCAAAGGCGAGATGACTGAAGAGGATGGCAACAGGGCTGCAGAGCTGGAGGAACGCTTTGCTGAAATGGATGGTTGGAATGCAGAGAATGATGCTGCCCAACTTCTTTCAAATCTTGGCATAAAGGAAGATTCTCATTATAAGATGATGGCAGAGCTGTCCAATAATGAGAAAGTACGTGTGATGATGGCCAAGGCTCTCTTTGGTAATCCGGACAATCTGCTGCTTGATGAGCCTACGAATGACCTTGACCTTGATACCGTTCAATGGTTGGAGGAATACCTGTCAAATGTTGAGCAAACCGTGCTCGTTGTGTCACATGACCGCCATTTCCTTGATGCTGTTTCTACTCAGACGGTAGATATAGATTTCGGCAAGGTAACAGTCTTCTCCGGCAACTATTCATTCTGGTACGAGTCAAGTCAGCTGGCATTGCGTCAGGCGCAGAACCAAAAAGCAAAGGCCGAAGAGAAACGTAAGGAATTGGAAGAATTCATACGCCGTTTCTCTGCCAATGTCGCAAAATCCAAACAGACAACATCGCGCAAGAAGATGCTCGAGAAACTTAATGTTGAGGAGATACAGCCTTCTACACGTAAATATCCGGGCATAATATTCCAAATGGAGCGTGAGCCAGGCAACCAGATACTTGAGGTTGAGAACCTGAAAGCTGTCGATAGTGATGGCACGGTGCTTTTTGATAACGTCTCGTTCAATATCGAGAAGGGGCAGAAGACTGTTTTCCTGTCACATAACCCCAAGGCCATGACAGCACTCTTTGAGATAATAAATGGCAACCGTGAGGCTGATAGCGGTACATACAAATGGGGTGTAACCATAACTACCGCATATCTGCCACTTGACAATACCGCATTTTTCAATACCGATTTGAACCTTGTTGACTGGTTGTCACAATATGGTCCGGGTAATGAGGTGGCAATGAAAGGATTCCTTGGGCGTATGCTTTTCAAACAAGAAGAGGTGGAGAAAAAGGTCAATGTACTCTCCGGTGGCGAGAAGATGCGTTGTATGATAGCCCGAATGCAATTGCAGAATGCTAACTGCCTTATATTGGATACTCCAACCAACCATCTTGATTTGGAGTCTATTCAGGCTTTCAACAATAACCTTATCTCGTTTAAGGGAAATATTTTGTTCTCGTCTCATGACCATGAGTTTATCAATACCGTGGCGGATCGTATTATCGAATTGACCCCTAAGGGAACAATTGATAAACTGATGACATACGATGATTATATTTATGATGAGCAGATAAAACAGCAAAAGGAACAGATGTATCTATAAGCCATTATTCTACTCTCTCATAAAAGCATTGCGATTACAATACAATCGCAATGCTTTTATGTGCTAATCTCAATGCGTTTACAATGCAATCGCATAGCGTTTGCCAACCAATAGAATAGTGCGTGAATTTTAATGTTTTTCCGTCAACTGGCGCCACTTGCCGGAAAATGTTCGGAAACGGTTGGCACACTTATTGTTGGTTTAATCGAAAATAATCCAAACTACAATGAAGAAAGAAGATATTAATACAATTGAGAACGAGGCTGTTGAAAACGAACAGAATAACGTTCTTTCAGACAATGAGTCAGAAACAAACAATACGCAAACAACAGAAGCCTCATGTGACACCGAGGCACATGACAACGTTGCGGGGGATGAAGCCGCTGATACTATAGAAACTCCCGAGATGTTGCTTGAGAAAGCGCAGGCAGAAATTGCAGATTTGAAAAAACAGGCTTTATATCGTCAGGCGGAATTTGAGAATTTCCGTAAAAGGACAATTGCGGAAAAAGCAGACTTGATATTGGCCGGAGGCGAGAAAACCATTAAAGAAATTCTGCCAATCCTTGACGACATAGAAAGAGCGCTACAGGATAAAAGTACGGATCCGGATGCGATACGTGAGGGTATGAACCTTATTTTTAATAAGTTCATCAAGACAATGGAGCAACTGGGAGTAAAAAAAATAGAAACCGCAGATGTTGACTTTAACGTTGATTATCATGAAGCCATAGCTTTGGTTCCGGGCTTGGGAGAAGAGAAAAAGGGAAAGGTTATAGACTGTGTTCAAACAGGATATACTTTGAATGATAAGGTCATCCGCTTTGCAAAGGTTGCTGTGGGACAATAATCCTCTTATAAAAAACAAAGAACAATGGCAAAAAGAGATTACTATGAAGTGCTTGGCGTTGACAAAAATGCCAGTGCGGCTGATATAAAAAAGGCTTATCGTAAGATTGCTATAAAATATCATCCTGATCGTCAGGGAGATAAAAGCGAGGCCGAGAAACAAGTGGCGGAGGAGAAATTCAAAGAGGCTGCGGAAGCATACTCTGTGCTGTCAGATGACCAGAAACGTCAGCAGTATGACCGTTTCGGCTTTGATGGCCCGGCAGGGGCCGGAGGTGGCTTTGGGGGATTCGGCGCAGGCGGGTTCTCTATGGATGACATCTTCTCTATGTTCGGTGATGTATTCGGCGGGCGTGGCTCAGGTTTTGGCGGCTTTAGCGGATTCGGTGGTGGTGGTAGGACACACCAAGTGCATCGCGGCTCAGACCTTAGGCTGAAGGTACGCTTAAACCTGAAAGAGGTGGCAACAGGTGTCACCAAGAAGTTCAAGGTAAGAAAAGACATAACATGCTCAACGTGTCACGGCTCCGGAGCGGCAGATGGCTCCGGTAAGGAAACGTGCTCTACTTGTCATGGCTCCGGTGTTGTGATTCAGCAACAACAAAGCATCTTCGGCATGATGCAAACGCAAAGCGTATGTCCTACTTGCGGCGGTGAAGGGCAGGTAATAAAAAACAAATGCCCAAAGTGTCATGGCGAAGGCACCGAGCATGGCGAAGAGGTTGTTGAGGTACATATCCCGGCCGGAGTGCAGGATGGCATGGTTGTCAATGTGCCCGGTAAGGGCAATGCCGGTAAACGTAATGGTGTTCCCGGAGATATTAAAGTGTTTATAGAGGAAGAACGTAACGATACTTTTATTAGAGATGGTAAAGATTTAATATATAATTTGTTACTTGATTTTCCTACAGCGTCACTTGGCGGCGAGGTTAGTATACCTACCATAGAGGAAACCAAGTTAAAAGTTAAAATAGAACCGGGTACTCAGCCCGGCAAGACTTTAAGATTGAGGGGGAAGGGACTTCCTACCGTACAGGGATATGGTTATGGTAATGGCGATTTGCTGGTAAACATAAGTGTGTATGTACCGAAAACCCTGTCGAAGGACGAAAAGAAAACACTTGAAAAGCTCAAGGACTCTGAGAATTTTCATGGTGACAAGGACACAAAGAAAAATATCTTTGACAAATTCAGAAGTTATTTCTCATAACAATGACATATCAGGAAACTTTAGATTATTTGTATAATGCAGCGCCTGCCTATGAAAAGGTGGGCGCTGGCGCTTATAAGGAAGGGTTGTATAACACTGTCGCTCTGGACGAGCATTTTGGGCATCCACATAGAGTTTATCACACTATCCATATAGCCGGTACAAACGGCAAGGGGTCTGTGTCGCATACTCTTGCTGCGTTATTGCAGGTTGCAGGGTATAGGGTGGGGCTTTATACCTCTCCCCATTTGGTTGACTTCAACGAACGTATCCGCATTAACGGCCAGCCTATAAGCCATCAATACGTTATTGATTTTGTGGAAAAGGAGAAGGACTTCTTTGAACCGCTCTCGCCGTCTTTCTTTGAGCTGACAACAGCTATGGCTTTTAAGTATTTTGCTGACGAGAAAGTGGACATAGCGGTTATTGAAACCGGACTTGGAGGTAGGCTGGATTGCACAAATATAATTACGCCATTACTAAGTATAATTACAAATATCTCATTTGACCATACGGCATTTCTTGGTAATACACTTGCTGAAATAGCGGAAGAGAAGGCTGGAATAATAAAACAAGGGGTTCCTGTAATAGTCGGTGAATATACGGAGGAGACTCGACCGGTATTTGAATGTAAGGCGAGTGAAAAGTGTTCTCCGATTATTTTCGCTCAAGATAATCAATATGTTATTTCAAGTGAGCCGGCAAATAATGGTGGCAGACGGTATAATACAAAATGTTTCGGCACATTAGAGGGAGCGCTCGGCGGATTATGTCAGGAAAAGAATGTGAATACAATTCTTAATACGTTACTTCCTTTAGCTAAAATCTTGAAGAGTACAGAATTGACATCGTTAAACAATGTATTAAAAGAAAGGAAGGAAACTCTTGGCAATCTGGTACATAAAGCCTTAAAAGACGTTTGCTCTTTAACCGGCTTGATGGGGCGTTGGCAAATACTTCATAAGAAACCTTTGATAATATGTGATACCGGACATAACCTTGCCGGATGGCAATATCTTGCGAAGCAGATAGCAGATGTTGGTGCTTCAATAAAATGCCATCATGCCGCGAGTATGACACGCATTGTCTTTGGAATGGTTGATGATAAAGATGTGAATGCCGTATTGGCATTATTGCCGAAAGACGCTGTGTATTACTTTACGCAGGCCTCCACACACCGGGCTGTTCCTGTAGGGAAATTACGTGCAATGGCACATGAAAAGGGCTTGGAAGGAAATGTATATTATTCTGTGAAAGAGGCATACGACAGTGCAGTCCATGACAGTTCGGTTAGCGATTTTATATTTGTTGGAGGTAGCGGTTATGTCGTTGCTGATTTATTGTCGTAATGTTATTTTTCGTGCATTTGTTTGGCTGTTTGCAAAAAAATAGCTAAATTTGCACGGATTTATGTGATACTGTTATTTTCACGCAAACCTTAGAACATAAATAAGAAACCAAAATTATAGAATATTATCATGACAGGTAAAGTTGATGTGCTCCTCGGTCTGCAATGGGGAGATGAAGGTAAGGGAAAGGTTGTTGACGTGCTCACACCAAAGTATGACGTTATTGCCCGTTTCCAAGGTGGTCCCAATGCAGGTCATACACTTGAATTTAATGGAGAGAAATATGTACTGCGTTCTATTCCTTCCGGTATCTTTCAGGGGGGGAAGATAAATATTATTGGTAATGGCGTGGTACTCGCTCCTGACCTTTTCATGGACGAGGCAAAGGAACTTGAGAAAAGCGGTCATGATCTAAAGTCACGCCTTCATATTTCTAAAAAAGCGCATCTTATCATGCCTACACATCGTGTTCTTGATGCGGCAATAGAGGCCTCAAAAGGCGCAAATAAGGTTGGCACCACAGGCAAGGGTATCGGCCCGACGTATTCTGATAAGATAGCGCGTACAGGTTTGCGTGTCGGAGATATTCTCGATAATTTTCAGGAAAAGTATGCTGCCCATAAAGCGAAGCATGAAGAACAGTTGAGAGCCATGAACTATACGGACTATGATATAACAGAAGTCGAGAAAAAATGGCTTGAAGGAATAGAATATCTAAAGCAATTCCAGATAGTTGATTCAGAACACGAAATAAACAAAGTGTTAAAGGCCGGAAAATCAATCCTCTGTGAAGGGGCGCAAGGAACAATGCTTGATGTCGATTTTGGTTCATATCCATTTGTTACATCCAGCAATACTATATGTGCAGGTGCTTGTACAGGTCTTGGACTTGGCCCAAACAAAATTGGTGAAGTGTTTGGTATAATGAAAGCATACTGTACTCGTGTTGGTGCTGGTCCGTTCCCAACAGAGTTGTTTGATGAAACAGGAGCGCAGATGCGCAATATCGGTCATGAATATGGAGCGGTGACAGGACGTGAGCGCCGTTGTGGGTGGATAGACCTTGTTGCTTTACGTTATTCCATAATGGTTAATGGTGTTACACAATTAATAATGATGAAGAGCGATGTGCTTGATACTTTCTCTACAATCAAGGCATGTGTGGCATACAAAGTAAACGGTGTTGAAACGACAGATTTCCCTTATGATATAGAAAAAGGTATAGAGCCAATATACAAAGAGTTGAAGGGATGGCAGACTGATATGACAAAGATGACATGCGAGGCAGACTTCCCACAGGAGTTCAAGGATTATATCACATTCCTTGAAAAAGAGTTGGAGACTCCTATAAAAATTGTTTCAATAGGCCCTGATCGCGAACAGACAATTATAAGATAACGATAGTAATAATGGCACAAAAACCAGGTATTCCTAAGGGGACGCGAGACTTCTCACCCATAGAGATGTCAAAGCGTAACTATATATTTAATACTGTACGCAAGGTATTTGAATTATACGGTTTTCGGCAGATAGAGACTCCGGCCATGGAAAATCTCTCTACGCTTATGGGAAAGTATGGAGAAGAGGGTGACAAACTGCTGTTCAAGATACTTAATTCCGGTGATTTCCTACATGGCATGACACCTGATGAAGTTGCTAATACATCAATACAAAGATTAGCTGCAAGGTTTTGTGAGAAGGGACTTCGTTATGATTTGACGGTTCCATTTGCACGATATGTTGTGCAACATCGGGAAGAACTGCAGTTGCCTTTTAAGCGTTATCAGATACAACCGGTATGGCGAGCAGACAGACCTCAGAAAGGTCGTTATCGTGAGTTCTATCAATGTGACATTGATGTTGTCGGTTCTACATCTTTGCTTAATGAAGTTGATCTAATGCAAATTACGGATACTATCTTTTCTAAGTTCGGTGTCCGTGTCCAGATTAAGATCAACAATCGCAAAATACTTACGGGTATAGCTGAGGTCATAGGCGAGGTAGATAAGATTGTTGACATTACTGTTGCGATTGACAAATTGGACAAGATAGGTATTGATGCTGTAAATGACGAGTTACGGCAGGCTGGACTTTCTGAAACGGCAATAGAGCAATTGCAGCCTATCATTAAAATGGAAGGAACCAATGCACAGAAATTAAAAACTATGGGAACTGTGCTTCAAGGTTCTGAAACCGGTATGAAAGGTATTGAGGAGATACGCTACATTCTTGATATCCTTGGAGTATTGAATGATTCTAAAGGTGTTCTAAATAATGAATTGCAGTTTGACCTGACATTAGCGCGCGGTCTGAATTACTACACAGGCGCAATATTTGAGGTTAAAGCTTTGGATGTCCAAATTGGAAGTATTACAGGCGGTGGCCGTTATGATAATCTGACAGGTATATTTGGAATGCCGGGATTGTCTGGGGTCGGGATCTCGTTTGGTGCAGATAGAATCTATGACGTCCTAAACCAATTGAATCTTTATCCTAAGGAAGCGGTGAATGGCACAGAGTTACTTTTTATCAATTTTGGTGAAAAGGAAACTGCTTATTGTAGGCCAATAGCAATGTTAGCAAGGCAAGCAGGAATACGCACAGAGATATATGCGGATAATGTTAAGATGAAAAAACAAATGTCGTATGCAAATGCCCTCTCTATTCCGTATGTTGTTCTTGCCGGTGAGAACGAGATTGAAGCAGGAAAGGTTACTCTTAAAAATATGAATACAGGAGAACAATCACAAGTAACTCCTGAAGAACTTATACAAATCATACAAGGATAGAATATAATGAAAAAAACAATATCACGTATATCAACAATATTGTTTGCGTTCTCAATGTTGTTCATACTGACTTCGAGTAACAAACGTATAACAATATTCATGATTGGGGACTCCACAATGGCCAATAAAGATATAAAGAAAGGTCCAGAACGCGGGTGGGGTATGGCATTGCAGGGATTCTTTACTGAGAATGTGACAGTGGACAATCATGCGCTTAATGGACGTTCTTCACGCAGTTTTATATTAGAGGGACATTGGCAAAAGGTCTATGATGCAATGAAACCCGGTGATTATCTTATAATCCAATTTGGACATAATGACGAAAAAGGGAAAATTGGTGATAGAAGGCATACTGATGCCGGTCTGACATTGGATGATAATTATCGTATGTTTGCACGTGCGGCACAATCAAAAGGTGCAACTCCAATCATCATGAATGCCGTTGTGCGCCGTAACTTTTATAAGAAACCGGATCTCGGAGTTGATGACGAGTCTTTGCGTAATGTCGCATATAAAGAGGAAAATGTGAACAGCGATACACTTATTGATACTCATGGTAATTATATCCTGACTCCAAAGAATGTTGCACTCATGATGCGTGTGCCATACGTTGACGCTAATAAGATTACTCATGATCTGGAGCAATCCATGGGTATAGAAGGAAGTCGGAAACTCCACATGTGGATTAAGCCGGGAGAATATGGTATAACTAAGGGACGTCAAGACAATACACATTATAATATATATGGTGCTCATGAGGTTGCTTCACGACTTGTGGATGCAATAGCAGATGTCTGTCCGGAATTAAAACCTTTCGTGAGGCATTACGATTATATCGTGTCTTCTTTAGGTAAAGGCAATTATATGACGCTGCAAGAGGCTGTGGACGCTGTTCCGGCAGGTACGTCTGCAACAATATCTGTTATTGATGGAGATTGGACTAAACCGGTAATACCTAAAGACAAGAATATAAAAATAGTAAAATACAGTACGGTGACAATCAAATAGGAATCATTTACATTTGCTATAAATGTATAAGAATAAGCCTGTTGTAAATATAAATTACTGTTATTTAATAATATATCCAAGATAAAACGATGTCATTATTTGATCAAATATCACAAGATATTATTGCCGCAATGAAACAAAAAGACGCGGTAAGACGTGATGCACTGCGCAATGTCAAGAAAGTCTTTTTGGAAGCAAAGACTGCCCCCGGTGCAAATGATGAGCTTACAGATGCAGATGCTATGAAGATTTTGCAGAAATTAGCCAAGCAAGGGCGTGAGGCAGCAGAGATATTTGTGCAACAAGGCAGGCAAGATCTTGCTGATGCGGAATTATCTCAAGTGGCAGTATACTCTGATTATCTTCCGAAGCCTATGACAGAAGCAGAGTTACAGACTGCATTGCAGACTATTATTGATGAAATTGGGGCAGCCTCCGTAAAAGAAATGGGTAAGGTCATGGGGATTGCTTCAAAGCAATTGGCCGGTAAAGCTGACGGACGTGCAATCAGCGAATGTGTAAAAAAGCTTCTATCATGAATATATACAACACTCACACTCTTGCAAATGGATTACGAATTATTCATTTATACCAAGAGAGTGAAGTTGTTTATTGTGGGTACGCAATAAAAGGCGGCACACGTAATGAATCAATAGCGAAAGATGGATTGGCGCACTTTTGTGAGCATCTCACATTTAAGGGCACAGTCCATCTTTCGCCATTGCAGATAATAAATTCAATAGAGAGATTTGGAGGCGAGTTAAACGCATATACAGCAAAGGAAGAAACCATATACTATGCGGCTATTTTAAGACGGTATTTTATAAAAGCAGTCGACATTTTAACTGACATTGTTTTCCATAGCACTTATCCGCAATCAGAGATAGATAAGGAATGTGAGGTTGTGTGTGAGGAGATAGACTGTTATTATGATAATCCTGCAGAACTAATATATGACGATTTTGAAAATCATATACTCTGTGGGCATGCCCTTGGCCATAATGTTCTTGGCACAAAAGAGAACGTTCGGAGTTTTACGACGAATGACTGTCTTGGTTTTGTAAAGCAGTGGTATACCCCAAACAATATGATATTTTATGTTTGTGGCGACATTAATTTCTCAATGTTGGTCAAACGGCTTGAAAATACACTGTCAGACTATCCGGCATCTGAACCCAAAGTGAAAGAAGTCACAGACATATTACAAATAAGTACGCAAGCAAATACAGCTCTATCAGCTAACGGTATAAAAGTTCCTAAGGAACAATGTGTTGTAGATAACACCCGACAAACACATCAGGCACATGTCATGCATGGTTTAGCCTTTACTCGTAATCTGAAATATTGGCACTTTCCATTATTTGTACTTAATAATATACTTGGCGGGTACAGCATGAACTCCCGTTTCAATATATCCCTTCGTGAGAAACGAGGGTTAGTCTATACTGTGGAAAGCGCAATGACAACATACAGCGATGTCACTTTGTGGAACACCTATTACGGTTGCGCTGAAAACGACATTAAGAAATGTTCCAAGTTGATTTTTTCGCAATTAGAGCAATTACATAAACACCCTATATCCAATTCCAGATTAGATTCCGCCAAAAGACAAATAAAAGGCCAAATAGCCTTATCGCATCAACAGAAAGAATCTTTTGCTATCGAGATGGCAAAACAATACCTTCATAAAGGCATTTTATATGATGATGCACATTTATATTCCATGATAGACAATGTAAAGAGCCAAGATATATCTCTTCTTGCCGACCATATTATGAATAAAGATAATCTTTTTACGCTGATTTATACATAGGCATTCTATTATAGTTCTACAAGTTTGTTTACTATAGCATATATAGTAAGACCGGCAATAGAATGAATCTGCAGTTTTTTTGCAATATTACGTCGATGTGTAATTACCGTATTGGGTGCAATGAACAGTTTGTCTGCGATTTCTTTATTTGTCATTCCCTGTACAACCCCGATTACAACCTCTTTTTCTCTGTCCGAAAGAGTCTCGCCGCTGTCAATAGTCGACCCAATAAGGGATGACAATGAAGGCAGCGTATCAACAGGATGGTTCTTCTTCTCCATTTCCTGTATAGCCGGAATAAATATCGCCTCTTCTACATTTGCGTGTAATGCCAACCATTCTTCAAGGTTATAGATGTCATACAAAGTAGCCGTTAGCATATTGCTCCGTAGAGGATCAGACGGAAGATACTTTATTATAATACTCTTGAGCTCTTTCAGTTTCTCGCTGACCTGATCATGATGTTTGGAGAAAGTCACGATATTATATCCGCTTTTACTCTCACCTTTTAACAATCTTTCTACATAAGGAAACAATGTTTGTTCCTCGAATTTCATGTGGTGAGTGGTGAAGTGCACATACTCGTCAAAAAGTTTTATTATAAGTTCTCCCAAACGGTCTCCCTCTACCAGTGCTTCAACAAGTTCCTTTCTTAAAAATGGCAATTGAAAATCAATATAATAACGATGCGAGGCTTTCAAATACTGCAACAAGGTTCTTATATCAAGGTGGTGAATGTCATTTTGTGAATGATACCCATTTATCGTAAGGTTTACAACAGCGAGGAAAGTGAAGGTGTCAACACCGTAAGACTCACATACTTCCTTGACGGTTTTTGCTCCAAATCCCATGCCAATCCCGAAAGCGCTAAGACTCTGTAATACATTATAGTTGTCGCGAATAAGAGACAACATCTGGTCTTCCGGTTCATATAGTTTCATCTTCTTCATAAGGTCAGTACTTTATGAGTACAAAATTACTATTTTCCTGTGACATTCCCAATACTCAATTCTCAGTATTTCTTTATTATGTAGCTCGTAATTTTGCAAACTTTAACAATAACTGTTTCTTTCCGACATTCTCAAACTCGACAGTCGCTTTCGCACTTTCTCCTACACCATCCATGTGGAGTATAATGCCTTTTCCAAAACGATCATGCATTACAGGCGTACCTACTGTTAGGTATGACGGGTTTGTAATATGCTTTGTTGACACGGATGCAGATTTAGAAACGACTTGTTTCCAATCAGGTTTAGTTTCTATTGATTGCGAATCAGAGGCTTTATTACTAAAAGATTGTTGAATAGGTCGCTGTTGTGTCACTGTCGTATTAGTCGTTTTGAAACGTGTATAACTATTTCCGGTAATAAAACGGCAGTCAATATCACGAAGAAAGCGACTTGGGGTGTCAAATTCCATCTTTCCATATCTGTATCTACTCCTTGCGTATGTCAATGCGCACGATTTCTCCGCTCGTGTAATAGCAACATACAATAGTCGTCGCTCTTCTTCCAATTTCCGCATAGAGTCGGTACACATAGGACTTGGAAAGATATTTTCTTCCATTCCAACAATATAGACGGCAGGAAACTCCAAACCTTTTGCACTGTGAATGGTCATTAAGGTTACTTTAGGAGCATTGTCATCCTCGTCTTCACGGTCGCTAAGCAAAGCCACCTCATGTAGAAAATCTGTCAGTCTATCAGGCTCGCCGCTTTCTTTTGCCGACTCCACAAACTCCTGCATTGAAGATAAAAACTCCTCTATGTTTTCCTGCCTTGAGATATACTCCGGGTCAGTGCTTGAATAGATGTCAGCTGTCATTCCTGACAATTTTACAATCTCCTTTCCTGCAGTGAAAGCGTCATGGTCCTCTATAAATTGTGTGAATGTCTCTATTAAAGTCTTGAATGCTGTCAGTTTTGCAAGAGTCCCGTTGTTGATATTTAATGATTTGTCTTCCGGTTTTTCTATGACTTGCCACATACCACACCCGTTTTCCTGAGCGGCGGAAACAATTTTCAATACAGTGGTATTCCCTATACCTCTTGCGGGATAATTGATTATACGTCTGAGTGCTTCTTCATCGTTATGGTTTACCGACAGCCTGAAATACGCTATCAAATCCTTTATCTCTTTTCGCTGATAGAAACTCGTACCACCATATATAGAGTAGGGGATGTTACTCTTCATAAACTGCTCCTCAAATGTGCGGCTTTGGTAGTTGGTGCGATACAGGATGGCAAAATTAGAATAGTCAAACCCTTCATGTCTTATTTTTGCCTTAATGTCGTTACATACGAATATTGCTTCTTCACGGTCACTTGCCAATTCCTTTAGCAATAAGTTGTCCCCCTCGTCGTTGCGACTAAATACATTCTTCTCAATTTGTCTTGCATTCTTACGAATCAGACTATTGGCAGCTTGTACTATACGTTGTGTGGAGCGATAGTTCTGTTCCAGCTTAAATAACTTCGCCTCCTTATATATGTATTGAAAATTAAGTATGTTGTCAATGTTAGCCCCTCGGAAACCATATATACTTTGTGCGTCATCACCTACCACACAAACGTATTGGTGTTGTGATGTCAATTGCAATAAAATACGTTGCTGTGCATAATTGGTATCCTGATACTCGTCCACCAAGATGTATTTCAATGCGGAAGAATAGGCATTGCGTATATCTTCATTATCCTTAAAAAGCAGATAAGTGTTAAGTAACAGATCGTCAAAGTCCATTACGTTGCTTGCCTTGCACCGTTGCTCGTATATTGCATAGATATTAGCCATTGCCGGCATATTATCCTTTTTGTCTCTGTCAGAGACATGTACGTCTGCCGCATAATCCCGTGCAGTCATCAGCCTGTTCTTTGCTGCTGATATGCGGTTGTGTACCTCTGCCGGTTTATATTTCTTGTCGTCTAACGCCAGTTCTTTAACAATGAATTTAATAAGAGAACGTGAGTCAGACTCATCATAAATGGTATAGTTACCGTTATATCCTATATATGCCGCCTCTGCTCGTAATATGCGTGCAAAAAGAGAATGAAAAGTTCCCATTCTCAAACTGCGTGCCGTTTCCTCTCCAACCAGAGTCGCTATCCTTGCTTTCATCTCCTTTGCCGCTTTGTTGGTGAAAGTCAGTGCCATTATCTCCCACGGCTTCATACCGTTAGATAGCAAATATGCTATTTTATATGTTAGCACCCTTGTTTTTCCTGACCCGGCTCCGGCTATAACAAGTTCCGGCCCGTCTATATACTCTACTGCGGCTTTTTGTGCTTCATTCAGGTCTTTTAAGAAATCTGTCATAATCGTTTAACCGGCTATACCCTATATTATTTGGCGGAAAGAAAGTCTTTTAGATATTTATGCACATATTCACGCTGAGAGGGGGTAAACCCATGTCCGGCATTTTGTATGACTTTTAGTCTTGCGTCTGTATATGTGCGCTCTGCACGCTCTGAATAACTTATAGGTACAATATTATCTTTGTCACCGTGTATTATAAGCACCGGTCCTTGGTACTTCTGTATAGTATCGTAAACATTTATATTCCGTAGCTCGGTAAAAAAACGACGGCCGACAGGTACGTTCCATACGTTGGTTATTTCCGGAATGTCACTTATGTTTTTATATCGTTTTGCCCAATCATCAGGAATGCAGAATGCCGGGTATACAAGTACCAATGCCTCAATCTGCTTTTGTAATTCAGCTGCAGTTAAGGCTGATACCAAACCGCCTTGACTCTCACCGATCAGTATTATTCTGTTTTTGTCAATGTCTTTTCGTGCCCTAAAGTGCTTTACAATCGCTTTCAGTACTTTCGTCTCATCTATCACCGACATATTTGCGGTATTGTTGTCACTCTTGCTTTGTATGGAACCACAAGGGTAGTCAAAAGTATAGACGTCATAGCCAAGGGCGTTCAGAGTGTCAAAATAGTCTTTGCCAAAATAGTGTGTGCCATTAAACCCATGGCTGATAATGGCTATTCCATGTTTTGTTTTATCGTCTTGTCTGTCTGCTCGCTTTATTACGCCATAGATTGCTCCTGCTTTTGTCTGAAGTGTAAGCTCCTGTTGTGCAAAAGAGTGTAGCCCCATGAGTATAGTGCACATCAATATGATTATTTTGTTTGTCATAGAATGGTGTTTTTTAGGAAGTTAATAGAGATATGTTTAAGTGTTATGTAAACGCAAAGGTTATTTGTTATATTTGTACTTGTTTGTCGCTTTATTGTAATCGCATTGCCTTTACAATGTAATCGCGGTGCTTTTATAATGTAATTGCAGTGCTTTTATAATGTAATCGCATTGCTTTTGTCGTGCTTGTCAATATGAAATGGAAATGAGGTCTGTTTGCATTGTAATTTGCCCGATTATTATTGCTCTCGGAATGAATGCAAACTGAAGCGGTGGTCTATCTGACCTCCCATTTGACAAATTTCATTTCCTTTGTTATTTGTTTCTGCCGTTTTAGCATATATGCGGAAGGCTCTTTGCTTGAGAATCTTCTTGGATTAGGCAGAGTGGCTGCAATTAGCGCGCAGTCTTGTTTGGTCAGTGTGTCAGGTGTCTTGCCAAAATTGTATTCGGCTACGGCGTCCACGCCATATATGCCGTCTCCCATTTCAATGGAATTCAGATATACCTCCATTATTCTCTCCTTTCCCCACACAAATTCTATTAATGTGGTGAAATACATTTCCAGACCTTTTCTTAACCATGAGCGTCCGGGCCAGAGAAATACATTTTTTGCTGTTTGCTGGCTAATCGTGCTGGCACCATATTTTTTCTTTCCCGCTTTCACATTACGTTCCACGGCTTTCTGTATAGCATCGAAATCGAATCCGTGATGCATTAGAAAACGCTGGTCTTCGCTGGCCATTACCGCTTTGGGCATATTAGGTGTCATGTCCTGTAAGGGTACCCATTTATGATGCAAAGTAGGTAATTCTCCTTTACTGATGCTCTCTGTCGCACGTATTATCATTAATGGTGTGACCCACACCGGAATGACCTTCAGCGCTACAACAGCAAGAATAGTAGAGGCAAAAAATGCCACTACTATCCATTTTATCAGTTTACCTATGACAGGTATAGAAAATTTGCTCATTCTTATGTACGGTTGCAGATTATGCTCTTATTGCACCTGACTTTGTGCATTATTTATCATTTCCTGCGAAGCGTAAAGATAAATCTCGACACGGCGGTTCTTCTGACGTCCGGTTTCTGTTGTGTTATCTGCCACCGGATTACTTGAACCATATCCGTTAACATTCTTTAGCTGAGCGTATTGTACGCCACTTTCTGTTAGGAAATTCGCTACTGAACGCGCTCTGTTTACTGACAGGGGATTGTTTATGGCATCAGTGCCTGTGGCGTCTGTGTATCCCTGTATGTCAACACTGACATCTTGATTCTGTTTCAGTATGGTTACAAGGTTGTTTAACTCCGCTTTACTTGCCGCAGTCAAGTCATATTTGTTTGTAGCGAAAAGTATTCCGGAAGAAAATGTTACTTTGACCGCATCTAAACCGTTGTTGTCTTTCACTGTTTCTATTTCCGCATTTTTCAACTGGGCTTGTGCCTGCTTCTTCACTTTGTCCATACGATTGCCGATTACAGCACCGGTTCCGGCTCCTACAGCGGTGCCTATCGCGGCTCCGATGCCTGTGTTGCCGGCTATAGCGCCGATTATAGACCCAAGCGCGGCACCGCCACCGGCACCGAGTATAGCTCCTTGTCCGGTTTTACTCATGTTGTTCCATGAGTTGCCGTTACAGCCGGCAAGTGCAACACATAAACACATAATAAGAGAAACGATTTTGATTTTTTTCATTGTTCAAGGATTTACAGTTGTTATTATTCTTTGAGTATTTTGTAAAATTAATATTGCAAAGTTAAACAAAAATCCCCAATAAAATAAATATTTTCCACATTAGTGCGCTTATTTACATTTTTTTTTGTATTTTTGCATCACAATTCGGAAAATAATATAATCGTCTAAAGGCAATATATTAATACTTTTAATTATATTTAAGAAACAGAAATGGAAAAAAGCGCTTTACAGATTGCGCGCGCTGCCTATCAGCCAAAGTTGCCGAAGGCATTGCGTGGAGCATTGAAAGTAGTGGAGGGTGATCCGACACAGTCGGTAGCAGATCAGGAAGAGGTACAGAAGTTGTTCCCGAACACTTATGGAATGCCATACCTAAAGTTTGAACCGACAAAAGGAGAGAGTGAGAATGCTGCAATAAATGTTGGTGTTATTCTCTCTGGAGGACAGGCTCCCGGTGGACATAATGTCATCTCAGGCTTGTTTGACGGTATCAAACGTCTGAATCCGGCCAATCGCCTTTATGGCTTTATCCTTGGTCCGAGTGGTCTTGTCGAGCACAACTACATGGAGTTGACAGCAGACATCATAGACGAATACCGTAATACGGGAGGTTTCGACATTATAGGTTCCGGACGTACGAAGTTGGAAAAGAAGGAACAGTTTGACAAAGGTCTGGAAATCCTCAAGGCTCTTGATATCAAGGCTCTCGTTATAATCGGTGGTGATGATTCTAATACCAATGCTTGCGTATTGGCAGAATATTATAAGGCAATCGGTGCCGGAGTTCAGGTTATAGGTTGTCCAAAGACAATAGATGGAGACTTGAAGAATTCTGAAATAGAGACATCATTCGGTTTTGATACTGCAACAAAGGTTTATTCGGAGGTTATAGGCAATATTATGCGTGACTGTAACTCTGCAAAGAAGTATTGGCATTTCATTAAGCTGATGGGACGCTCAGCTTCTCACGTAACATTAGAGTGCGCTCTTCAGACACATCCTAACATTACCCTTATAGGTGAAGAGGTGGAAGCGAAGGAACAGACACTCGATGATGTCGTTACATATATAGCAGATGCTGTTGCTGATCGTGCGACACGTGGCAAGAATTATGGTGTAGTGCTGGTACCTGAGGGACTTATCGAGTTTATTCCTGCTATTAAAAAACTCATTGCGGAGCTTAATGACATGCTTGCTGCAAATCAAGCGGATTTCGACCTCGTTGCTGATGATAAGAAAATTGATTATGTGCTGAAGCATCTCTCTGATGAGAATGCTGCTATCTTTAAGAGTCTTCCTTTGGCTGTGTCAAGGCAGTTGGCTCTTGAGCGTGACCCACATGGTAATGTGCAGGTTTCTCTTATAGAGACAGAGCAGTTGTTGGCAGAGATGGTAAGCAAGAAACTTGCTCAATGGAAGAAGGAAGGTCTTTTCAATGGTAAGTTCTCTACTCAACACCACTTCTTTGGGTACGAAGGCCGTTGCGCGGCACCGTCTAACTTTGACGCAGACTACTGTTATTCTCTTGGCTTTAATGCCTCTATGCTCATAGCGGCCGGCAAAACCGGTTATATGTCATCTGTGAAGAATACATCCAAGCCTGTAGACGAATGGATTGCCGGCGGTATACCTATCACAATGATGATGAACATGGAAAAGCGTAACGGCGAAATGAAGCCGGTGATACGTAAGGCTCTTGTGGAATTGGATGGTAAGCCATATAAGTATTTTGTTGCACACCGTACTAAATGGGCTCGTGAAACGGACTTCGTATATCCCGGTCCTATCCAATACTTTGGTCCGGCAGAGGTTTGCGACCAGCCTACCAAAACATTGATGCTTGAACATGAGAATTAATGTCTGTTATGTGTTGTATATGGTAATATTATAATGTAATAGAAACCATAAATCATTCAACAAAAACAGAACAATTAAACGACAGACTGTAATATGTCACCCTCAAACCGCCATACCATTCGTAAAAACACTCATAAAACAAAAAGAAAATCATCTGTATGGTATTGGTGGTTTGGGGGATTTATTGTCGCAATAGCTTATATTTTTATATTCTATTATTTTTTTGTAGGCCCCACAGGGTTTCGTTGGCGTGCTATTTATGGTGATGTGACTTATCCGGAGGGAGAAGGATTCGAGATACAAGGGATAGATATTAGCCACTATCAGGGAACAATAGATTGGGAATTATTGCGTAATGCAATGATACAAAAGGCTCCTGTTCGCTTTGTTATAATAAAAGCGACGGAAGGGGTTTCTGTGATTGACAGAAACTTTCGTGACAATTTTCATCAAGCCCGTGAATATGGTTTTATACGTGGTGCGTACCATTTCTTTAGTACCAAATCCTCTGCACGTCAACAAGCTTATCATTTTCTTGATTGTGTAAAACTTGAATCCGGCGATCTGCCACCGGTACTTGATGTGGAACATAAACCGTCACAACAAAGTGTTGAGGAATTTCAACAAGATGTGCTGTTGTGGCTGCATATTGTGGAAGACCGCTATCATGTCAAACCGATTATCTATACCTATTATAAATTTAAGGAACTTTATCTCTCTGATGCGCGTTTTGATGGTTATCCTTATTGGATTGCACACTATTATGTAGATAAAATGGAGTATAAAGGAGAGTGGAAATTTTGGCAACACACAGATGCGGGACGCTTGCCCGGCATCAAAGGCTATGTGGATTTCAATATTTATAATGGCTCTTATTATGATTTGAAGCAGCTAACCATACAATAAATATTGCCGTTGATGACCAAATCTTCCAACTTATCCTTCACGGCTAGCATAGCCGCATTCTCCATGAGAGCCAGTATTGCTGGAGTTGCCAACACTGGCATGTCACCCAAGCCTATCCTAATGGCGATCACTCCTTCGCTTACCACCACCTCACTTGCTAATTGTATCATTGCTGTCTTATGTTATTGTTTGATTTCATGCCTTGGTCTTACAGGGGCTGAGAGTTTGGTGATGTGGTCATATCGCCTCGCTCTCCGACAGTGAGATTATGACCATCCTGCTGATGTTCCACTTCGGCACGTTCGGCAATTTCAAGCATTATTACCTGCATTTCATACTGGTGCATCTGAAGTCGGACTTCCCCAAGGCCGTTTCCTATAATCGCTTCGTGGAACTGGAGAGCCGCGTGTTCTTCAAGATGATGTTCTTCCTGTAGCTCCGCGTCTTTGGCCGGTGTACGGGTATCACCTACGCTGACTCCACGATGATCCCCGTGTGCAACAATCTCAGGTGTTATGCCAACAAGGGACGGCAGAGGGACGATGGGATGGTGTCACGGCTTCAAGCTGCATCTGCTCTACAACGACTGTGGAGAAATCACAACCTTCTGTCTTATAACGTCCAATGTTAGTGACAAAGACAGGAGGGTGTGGGCAGTGCTGGGCAAGAAAATTTATGGTAAGCTCTTTGCTGATAGGGGATACATCTCACAGCCGCTGTTCGACACAGTCTTTGCTGACGGCGTGCATTTGGTCACGGGCATCAAGGCCAACATGAGGAACAGGCTCATGCTGCTTTGGGATAAGATTATACTGCGCAAGCGATACATTATTGAGTACATCAACGAGATGCTCAAGACAACTGGAAAACCGGTACACACAAGGCCTCGCTCACTGAACAACCTCATCATGAATCTCATTGCTGCATTGGGTGCCTATTGCTTCTATGATAACAAACCGCAGGCCATTCAGAGATACCACATTGAGGACGACAAGCTGTTGACTTTGTTCTGATTGCTTATCCCGAACTGGCGTATATTACTGATAGTGATAGCTCTACTTTTTGGTTGTTTTTTTGTTGCAACGTCACGATGAAAATTTTACTACATCTCAACGTGGCAATTGTTATGTCGGGACATAGTAAAAGAATCATGGTGCAAATGCTGCCACGGAATCAATGCGGAATGTGTTCATAAATGACCAAAAATGTAGCAATTTGAACCTATAAGAGTTAATTGTTGCAATTTTTTTTGATAATTTAGATATTTTTGCTATCTTTGCATTTAATTGCGTGTATTATATCACTACAACTGTGGTTCATCGCAATTTCAAACAAATACTGTAAAGCGTCGTCAACGCTTGTCAAATGGGTATCCTTGAACCTGAGAAACTCAATAAATACCATTTACTTTGACTTGTCAGAGATGAATGCTACGGGTATGCTATATCTGTATCCCGGGGTGTGCAATGAGGGTATATTATATCCTCGGCACACTTTTTCGGATACGTGCTTCATACCGCGTGGGCATCACAACTTGAATCGTCAAAATGGTAAGGCAAATTCTCAGGGCCTAAGGATATATGACGTGCAGAGATGGGTGCCCACGTTTTGCATAGTAGTACTACAAAAGAATTAGCCTGAGCTGGGCATCTGATGGCTGAGATTAAAAATATGAAGACGAATCGTTTTCTATTGTTACTTTGCACGATGCTCTCATTCGTGTATTGTGTAGCTCAAAACCCAGATGTTCAGAAAAGACTGAACGACAGGTATGACAATGTCAGCTACTATTCCGAAGGTGGTGGCTGGTATTTAGTTTCTTATCAAGCTGGCACTAAAACCTTGATGGGTTTTTGTGACAAAAATGGTACTATGATTTGCCCCAATGTGGAAAAAACAGAAAAACACAAGAGTTGGATTAATCTTTGTGTCTTGGACGCTGAGAAAAAAATAATCCATGATCGTTGGGAAGATGACATGCGCAACTACAATAGAGATTTGGACTATTATAACAAAGTTGAATCTCAATACAATGCAGCATTAACTAATTATAATAATCAGGTTAAAGCTGCTAAAGCTGAAGCAGAGCGTCGCTGGAATAATGCCAGAGCACAAGCAGAGAGAAATGCAAGGGCAAATCAAAAAACATCATCTAGTGGAGGCGTATTCGGAGCGATTGCACAAGGTGTAGCAAACGCTGTCGCAGTATCGGCTGCTGTTGATGCAGTTCAGTATAAGCCATTTGAAGATCAAGTTATAAGTGAGCGTGGTTTATACTCTGCTCCTGTACGACCAGATAATCCAAAACCAACGAAGCCAATAGAACCGGCAAGTGGCTATGAATGGAAACCTTTCACTTATGTACAACCATGTCCATTTGATACCATCTATTTTGAATCAATCAAAAGTGACTCTGGTCATGCAATTGCAAAAAAAGGTACCAAGTATGGAGTCATAGATGCTGATTTAAAAACTACAGTACCTTTCAACTATGACGAGCTCAAAGAAAAAAGCAATAGTTTTGAATGTCGAATAGATAAAATGTGGGGTGTCGTTATGCCTGACGGGAATGAAAAATTTCCATGTATGTTTACAGCCATTAACCTGATAAAAATGAATGGCAAAGACATCTTACTTACGAATATTAACGGAAAATGTGGTGCAGCGGATTTTGAAACTGCTGAAGCTTTGGTGCCAAATATGTATAGTGCAGTTTCTTCCGTTACTGTTTCTGACAAAGAACAAGCATTTCGTGTAAAGAAAGATAATATGTTTGGCGTTTGTGGCGCAGATGGTAAGGTTATTCTTGACACCAAATATCCTGAAATAAACTTTGTGCATATTACAGGTTCAAGAAATTACTACATCTATGTAAAGTCTTCCACAAATGTAGGACTTTTTGATATAAAAGGAAATGAAATAGTTCCTTTTGACAAGTGTAGTAAATACGAATATGTAAAAAACTCATTCATTAAGATGTATACCCCTAGCGGAATACAGGGTATAGTTGGTCTTGACGGAACCCCGATTGCTGATCTTGCGTATAGTAATATTGTTTGGGATGACACAGCCAATGGTTTTATTGTAACTCAATATGACAAAATGGGTGTTATATCGTCATCTGGTGAATTCTTGTTCCCAATGATGCAATGTGAATCACTTACATGCGAAGGAGATTTCTTCCAGTATAAAAATGGTGTTAAAGCTAAAAGCTATGGTGCGTTAGATTATAGTGGCAATATCATTCTACAGCCTAAATATGCATCGGATAAAATAAGAAAAGAAGTTGGGAAACAACGAAAAAAGAATCCTAACATATCGACATCTTATACCAATGCACATAAGACGCTAACAAGTAGTTTTTCAACAGCATCAGGTAAGTTCGTAAAAGAATAAAACAGTTTAGTCATGAAAGGATTTATAAAGATAGTATTCTATGTCTTGGTTTTGTTTTTGCCCTTAGTTGCAAAAGCACAATCGAGCAAATTGGTTGAACATGAAATTCAACCTAATGAAACATTAGAAAGCATCGCTAAAATGTATGACCTTTCTGTTGACGAACTAAAGAAGCTGAATCCAGATAACTATAAATTTGTTTATGCTGGTTTTACCTTAAAAATTCCAGCAGAGGCAAAAGAAAAAGCGGCAAAAGAAAAAGCGGAAAAAAATGTTCCAAAAGAAACCGTTTCTACTGCCTCAAATGGTAAGAGTCAGTCAAATAGTACAGCTAACAAGGCTGGAGATCCGTCTGGTGGTTCTAACTCGGTATCTTATACTTCGTCGGGATTCAATGTTATGAGTCAAACTGGGGCAAATGCTGATTTTGATTCCGAGAAAGTCAGTACCAAAATGGGCAAAGGACATTATGGAGAAAGCGAGGTTTACAGAAGAAGTTCCTTGTGCATCATTATGTTGACTCATAGAGGAAAGGAGTATGCTATAGAAATGGAGGGCGTATTCAAGAATATGGTTCTACCATTAAGATATAACCGACACGATATAGATGTAAAAGTTATTCCTGTAGATAAAGACCAAAATGAGTCAAGCATTAGGCGAATGCTCTGCGACAATGAAATCGCAAAGAAAGTCGTGGCAAAGTGGTTCAATAGAAATCAATATTCTGGTAATATGGATATGGATTTAATATGGGAGCGCGGAGGTTATAATGCATCATTTGAAGATGTTAGACGTGCCCAAAGTACAACTAGAGGAACAGCTTTACTCACAGACGAAGGAATAGAACTTCTTCAAAATACGTTTGTATTAGTTTGTGATATGGACTACTATAACAGAGAGAATACTGGTAGAGGGTTAGCTATTGCTGGAGCAATTCTTTCAATAGGACTTGGTGCATATGGCGACATCCAAGCTAGCAAAGGCAAAACAGAAGCTGCTGGCGCTGCTTATGCTGGAAGTGCATTAGCTGGTGTTGGAAGTGCTGTAGCCTCAGACATAGGAGGTTTCTCTGTATCAATGGATGCATACTTATATAGACTTGATTGGTCTGATAAGTCTTGGGCTTCTGTTTGTAATGATTATTGGGTTGATTCTAATACTGACTATTCGACAAAGAAAAGCCGTAAAGACAAATTTGATTCCGACAAAAAAACGTTTCAACTTGAATACATAGGAAAATATCACGAAAAAAGTGGTAAGACTGTATTCAAAAGTAATAGTGAGTTAACATCAGTCATAAGAAATGTTTGTGCTAATACAATCCAAAAAGGAATGAAAGAATTAGCAAAATCATATCCTATTTTTAGACCTCGCGCTCCATTCTATTTTGACGATAATACATTATTTTGTAGAGTTGGCACTAAGGAAGATGTTTTGTCTGGCAGCAAATGTGAAATAGTAGAACCCGTTAAAAAAAATGGTGTTTTCACTTATAATGTAGTGGGAACTGCTATACCATTCAATGTCTGGAATAACCAGAATATTAGATTTGACCAATATTTTGACCCAAATATGAGGGGTACTCCATTCAGATTGCAAGAATGTAAAGGGGATGTACATCGTCCTGGATTATTAATTAGAATATTATAAAATTATGAAAAAGATTATTTTATCTATTATTATGGCAGTTGTTTCTATTGCTTGCGTTGCACAAGAGTATAACATTTCTAGTGCAGGACAAGGTAAAGATGGCAACTATTTGGTCAAGGTGAGAACCTATGTGCCTAAAACACAAATGGCAGAGGATGCAGTAAAGCAATGTGCTGTTCACGGAGTCATTTTTAGGGGCATTACAGATCCCAACGGAGCTGCTTCTCAAAAAGCTTTGTTGAGTGATCCTAACGTGGCGAATACAAAAAAGGCCTTTTTTGATGCGTTCTTTTCAGAGGGGGCTTACTTGAAGTATGTTTCAGTCGTTGAATCAAGTCTCTCATGCACAAAAGTTCCAAAGAAAAAATATGAAGCGTCAGCACTTCTTCTAGTTGACAAGGAGTCTCTCCAACATTACCTCGAAGAATCGGGGATTATTCAAGGTTTCTCTAATCTATGGTAAGTTATGAGAAAAATTCTATTATTATGTAGCGCATTTATGCTTGCAATCTCGGGCTTTGCGCAAGATAGAGTGATAAGAATGCCTGAAGAACCTGTCAAGAGCATGAATATTGCAGAGAACAACAAAGGTTATTGGTGTTCTATTGAAGTTAATGGTGGTTCTACATTGATGGAAAACCATAGAAATGTAACATTGGTTAACGCTGAGTTTACAAATGGCTACCGTTTTAGTCAATGGCTGAAGGTTGGTGCTGGTATTGGTGTGATGTACTATCCAAATAATAATGATGTACGCGATACCAAGAATCATTTGTCTATGCCATTGTTTATCAATGTTAGAGGTAACATGCTATCAGAGGAAATCTGTAGAACCGTTCCTTATTGGTCAGTAAATGTAGGTACAAGCATACCTGACGGATTCTTCCTGACTCCTACTGTGGGGCTGAGAATTGGCGAGAAACGTTCTGCGTTTCTTGTGGGTGTAAGTTATACCCTTCGTCACCTTAAAACTTGTCTTGGCAGTATGACAAATTATAGTGGCGCAATGGTGAAACTTGGATATGAATTCTAAATTATGAGATTATGAAGAAATATATTATAATATGTGCTAGCGCATTAGCCTTGATGCTAACCGCATGTAAAAGCCATCAACATGCAACTACAACTGCGTTTCACAACTACACAACGGAATGCATGGGCAAAGGTATGGACGGAAGTCAGACGTTACGTGTGTGGGCTACAGGGCGTAACAAAGCCGATGCTATAGAACAAGCAAAGAAGAAAGCTGTTTATGATGTAACCTTTACAGGAATTAATGCAGGTGGTGGAGAATGTAACGCTTATCCTGTAGTTGACGAGGCAAATGCCCACAAAAAGTACGAAGATTACTTTGATCGTTTCTTTGCAGATGGTGGTGCTTACAGCAAGTATGTAAGTATAGCTAACCAGAAGAAATCGGCAATGGACAAGTTCCAAGGCGATGGGAACCAAATGTATGGCATAATAGTAACAGTAAACAGATCTGCTTTGCGTCAGCGATTTGTAAGTGATAATATCATCGTAAAATAAGGAAGAAATATGAAAAAGTTAATTCTTATTTTTGCAATCCTGTTCGAAATAACAGGTAGTATTTGTGCTCAGAAAGCAATGACACCGCCTCATGTAATGGTTGTGCCTGATCTGATTTATTGTAAAGCACATGGTTATGTTCAGCAGTTCAACAACATGGGAATGACAGAAACTGTGCCTGATTATGAGAAGGCATTGTCTGAAGATCCATCACTTCACTCTGTGTTGATGCAGATTGCACAGCTTATAACCGACAGAAATAGTGATATTGTTATTGTTGATTTGATTGAAGCCATCAACAATGCAAAGGCAGACGCTGCTATGGCTGCTGCTAATGGTGGTGATCAGTCAGAGAGTGTTGATGAAGCGATTATCAGAAATTCAGAAGCTGATATTCTTGTTAAGGTACAGTTCGACCTTTTGAAAAATGGTCCTCAGTATCAGGTATCATACACATTGGCAGGAACAGATGCATACACTAACAGAATGTTCGCACCAATTTCTGGCATGGGTGCTCCTTCTACATCTGCAAATCCTGTTGTATTATTGCGTGAAGCTGTTTTCAGCAATATGGATGCATTCCTTACAAAGATGCTTTCATACTATTCAAGCATGCTGACAAAGGGTCGAATGATGGCATTTGAAATCAAAACAACTTCAACATCCTCTGTCAGCATGAACAGTAAAGTTGGTGAATATACCCTTAGAGAGCAGATTGAAGACTTCCTTTACGACAACTCTGTGGACGGCAACGGACTGGAAAGAGTTAAGAGCGGAAATACTTTCTTGCAGTATGATGGTGTTTATGTGCCTCTTATTTCTACTATTCGTGGTCGTCAGCGTAAGCAGGGTGCAAAGGATGTGGCACAGAAACTTGTTAATTTCTTGGAACAGAATGGTGTTACTGCCGAGTACAAGATTCGAGGATTAGGCAAAGTAAACATATTCATAAAGTAAGGAGGACAACAACATGAAGAAAATTTTAGTTTCATTGGCAATGTTGCTAGCTTGCCATGTTTCAGGATTCGCACAGAGTGATTGCGTTATTCCTATGATGGTGTTCGTCCCAGAACAGGCAGAAGAAATTCCTGCAACTGCGCAAAACACTTTGGAATCCAAGTTGCGTCAAATGGTTACGCTGAACGGAATGGAAGGCGGTGCAAAGTTCTCGAACTTCTGTATTGTTGCAAACACTACGGAAGGCTCAAAAGAGATTCTTAGTGGGACTCGTCCATTGGTTACCCTGACCGTTGATTTGGAGTTGTTTGTGGGCAATAACTATACAGGAGAGAAATTTGCATCTACATCAGTTACTATTAATGGTGCTGGTCGTAACGAAGCAAAAGCATATTCTGCAGCCTTTGCAAGTGTTGGCTCGAACAATGCTCAAATACAGAAGTTCCTGAAAGACGCAAAGCGCAAAGTAAATGAATACTATGAAACGCAAGTACATAATATCATTTCTCAGGCAAAGGGCTTTGCTATAAGACGTGAATATGAGGAGGCTCTATGCCTTTTAACCTCTGTGCCAACATGTTGTAGTAAGTATGACATGGTAGAAAAGTGCATGCTTGATATTTATCAGGAATACGTAGACTTCGATTGCGCAGTAAAGGTAAACAAGGCTCGCGCTATTTGGATTGCCTCACAGGATAAGGAAGGCGCAGCTCTTGCTGGTGCTTATCTTGCGTCTATAGATCCTGCATCTTCTTGTTGGGATGATGCTCTTGCCCTTGCAGAACAAATCAGAAAACGTATTGGTGATGACTGGGAGTTCGCCAAGGAGTTGCAGCGTGATGCCGTAGAACTTGAAAGGGCTCGCATTGAGGCTATTCGTGCAATCGGTGTTGCATACGGTCAGAATCAGAAAGCTCTTACTGTCAGAGAAAACTGGTTGGTAAGATAATCAAGATGACACGTTTCTATGAAGTTAATCAAGCAAATATTGCCGATTTGTTTTCTCTGTGCTTGTTTTAATGCACTGGCACAGAACAATAATGACGCATTCAATAATTCGCGAGTTAAGGTTGGAGGCAGCAATACGTCTGCCTTCAATCAAAACCGTGCGTCAAATTTTAATGATTACCGACAGAAACTGAATGCTGAGTACATAAGTATAACTCGTGAGAAATGGAAAGACTTCAATTCGTTCCGAGGCTTAACTCTGCCTGATAGAGATGCAAAACCGGTCTCACCTATCAATATGTCCGACGAAGATGCAAGACGGGATAAGCAGGACAACAGAATTGACATAAATGGTTCTGTTACCCCTATCAAAAATAACACTCAGCCACAACCAATCGCACCAGTTCAAGAAGTTCCCGACAATAATCCTCAATACTTTTCATTCTCATACCTTGGAACATCTTTGCAGATCCGCAAACCACAAGGGAATATGCCAAGACTGAATGGGATTGATGAATCCGCTGTTGCAAATGCTTGGGAGACGTTGTGTGATAACCGCTTCAACAATACAATCATAGATTGCATCAAAATGCGTTCTTCAAAGAAATTGTGTGATTGGGCGTACCTAATGATGCTGGAGACCTTTGCAGACGCATACTGTGGTTTTGGAACAAATGAGGCAAAGTTGCTGATGGCGTATATTTATAGTCAATCAGGCTATAAAATCCGATTATGCCAACACAACGAAAAGTTGGAAATGCTCTATGCAAGCCAACATAATGTGTACGGAGTTCCTTATTTCGAATGCGATGGAGACAAGTTCTTTGCGATGTCAAAAATATCTGGTTCCATCAAGATCAATGCTGCCAAGTATCCCAAAGAACAATCTTTATCTTTATGGGTGAATAATGACCCACAAGTAGAATTTATGGGTACACCTGTAAGGACTCTCACATCCAAACGTTATCCAGAAATGTCAGTTCAGGTAAGTGTCAATAAGAATTTGTTATCTTTCTTCAATTCCTATCCAACATCTGAAGTCGGCGGAAATTTCATGACACGATGGGCAATGTATGCAAATACGCCAATTTGCAAAGAAGCACAAAACGAATTGTATCCTCAGTTGAAGAATTGCTTGTCTGGTTGCTCACAATTAGAAGCCGTTGAACGCCTATTAAATTGGGTTCAAACTGCATTCGTGTATGAATACGACGATAAGGTTTGGGGTGGAGATAGAGCTTTCTTTCCTGACGAAACGCTCTACTACCCATATTGTGATTGTGAGGACAGGGCTATTTTGTTTACTCGCTTAGTAAGGGATTTGTTAGGATTACGCTGTATTCTGATTTATTACCCAGGTCATCTTGCTTCTGCAGTAAACTTCACCAATCAGGTGAACGGAGATTACATCAATGTGAATGGGGCAAAGTTTGTTGTATGCGATCCTACTTATATTGGAGCATCAGTAGGACATACAATGCCAGATATGGATAATAATAGTGCAAAAGTAATTGTTCTCCAATAGAATAATCCAAAAAGGCGCATCACCCACAACGGATGGTGCGCCAATTTTAATAAAAAGTGCTGTAGAGTCCAACAGCAAATGCAAAGTTACACTCTACACCCTCTTCGCTGGCTACTCAAAAAAACACACAGAAATGTGTAAGTTTCTCAGATTTTATTTATACCTTTGCATTTCAATGTTGATTTTTTATCTCTTTTGTTTTGCAACACTAAGATAAGTGAAGAATCTGATATGATATATCTTTGGAAACTTTTGTAGTCCAGGAACCTATAAATAATATTAACGAATAATATTGCGGAATTAAACTAAATGTATAAAACAAATATGAAACAGAGTGTTTACTTTATTGCCATTTTGGCATTGTTGGCGTCATGCTGTCCGGACAGTGATGATGTTGTTACGGATATAACTGATATACCTCTATGTAATCTTACAATTAACGCAAAAGCCTCCGATAATAACGGTATAGAATATCCGGTATCTATTGATGTTTATGATGAGAAAGGCAGTAGCGTTGAGCAAAAAACGATATCGTCTGCGTCAGATGCAATGTCAATCTCGTTGTTAACGGGGACATATACCGTTTTTGCCATAAGTGGAGATCGGGATTTTAATAATGGTTATACAACATCGTATCCGTTTATGATGGGATCTAAAAATATAAATCTGACATCTGATCTTACAGAGAGTATAGTCATGGATTATAAGGTTGCATCTGTAAAGGTCGTGCTGAGTGACATTGCGACAAATGTAACTGACGTGTCAATTACTGTAGGGCCACAGTATGCTGCTATATCGCCCAAAGGGGAGTTGTCCGGTGAGACGATTCCAACAATTAAGTGTTCACGTACAGATGATGGCCAATGGATAAGTGGAACATTTTATGTCCTTCCGGGTACAAGTGATAACACGATAATCACTATTAATCAAATATCGCCGAAAGAGACTAAAGTGTTTACTATAACATACACTTCTCCGCTTGAGGCTGGGAAACCATATATCTTTAACGGAGCTTATAATGGTAGCTATGCGAAATATGCTCTCAGCATTACAATATCCGCTAATGGATGGGATGATGACATCGTAAATAATTTTGGATTTAACGATAAGGATAATGTAACAATAATTCCGGGCGGGACATCGGACGAGACTCCAAACACACCGAGCACAGGAGATAAACTAACAGAAGGTACTATATGGAATGGCCATATCGTTGCACTTGTAGATGGCAATACTGCTACTTTGTTGAGTACCAAAGAATGGATACTCTCTGATGTTAACATACTTCCGAAGGAAGAAATGAGCGAATATAGCGAAGAAAATATTACAGGATGGTCTTTGCCCACAGAAGCTCAAGGGTTGAAACTTGCCCAGAAATATCATTTGACAGAAAACACATATAAAGAACTTAATACACTTCTAAGCAATAATGGCATACAGAAAATACATGATGGTAAGCCTAACGATGACATTAGATATTTGTGTGGAGACGGAACCTTAGCTTACTCTTATGTACAAACAGGGACAGTCTCAACAAGTAACGCACAACGATCATACAGAATCCGTCTTATAAAAACAATAACAATAGAATAAGCAAACATTTTAATGATTGACACTTCTGCATTTCAAGGAAAACGAGCCGCTTATTATACTCTTGGTTGTAAATTGAATTTTTCTGAGACATCTACTTTCGGCAAAATGTTGGAAGAAATGGGTATGACTACAGTGGAACAAAATGAACAAGCTGATATTTGTATAATAAATACATGTTCTGTAACGGATGTTGCTGACAGAAAATGCCGTCAGGCTATACGTAAGATGATACATGCGCATCCACAAGCATTTGTAGTCGTTACAGGCTGTTATGCGCAATTGTCGCCGCAAACGGTTAATAGCATAGAAGGTGTAGATCTTGTGTTGGGAAGCAATGAGAAAGCAAACCTTATAGAGTATCTTAGCAGGTTTTGGGGAGAGCATGATGTAAACATTACCAAAGGGCGTGGAAAATATTTTTCTGTTCCGACAAAAGATATCAAAACATTCCAGCATAGTTGCTCAAAAGGTAACAGGACACGCTATTGGTTAAAAGTGCAAGATGGCTGTAATTACTACTGTACATACTGTACAATTCCATTTGCAAGAGGAAACAGTAGAAATCCAACTATAGCGTCACTTGTTGAACAGGCAAGAAAAGCGGCGCAAGAGGGAGGAAAGGAGATTGTTCTAACAGGAGTGAATATTGGAGACTTCGGGCGTTCTACCGGAGAGAGTTTTCTTGATCTTGTTAGGGCCTTGGATCAGGTAAATGAGATTAAGCGTTTCCGAATATCAAGTCTTGAACCGGATTTGATATCAGATGAACTAATAGAGTATTGTGCGACAAGCCGCAGCTTTATGCCACATTTCCATATTCCGTTGCAGAGTGGAAGCGATGATGTGTTGAAATTAATGCGTAGAAGATATGACACTACACTGTTTTCACATATAATCACTAAAATTAAAAGGCTTATGCCGGATGCTTTTATCGGAGTAGATGTAATGGTGGGTACACGTGGTGAAACAGAGGAATATTTTGAAGAGACATACAGCCTGCTCAAGCAATTACCTGTTACACAACTGCATGTGTTTCCTTATAGTGAACGTCCGGGAACTGCGGCACTAAAGATACCACATGTAGTGAGTGATAAAGAGAAGAAAGAGCGTTGTCAAAAGCTATTGGCTCTTTCCGAGTGTAAAACAAAAGATTTCTATACGCAATACATTGGAGATACACGAGAAGTGCTTTTTGAAAAAGCTGCACACAAAAAAGCTATGTATGGTTTTACCGACAACTATATAAAGGTTGAGTTGCCGGCGTCTATAGCCTCCAGTGAGTATGACAATATGATTTTATCTGTAAAACTAAAGGGCTTTAATCATGACAAATCTGCATTGATTGCCGGATTGGAATAAATTAATACGACAATGGATAATAATGAACAATCAAAACAATATTCTACCGATCATGCTACAGAGCTGGCGATAGTTGTACTCAACTGGAATGGGTGTGACATGATGCGAAAATATCTACCGTCTGTTGTAAAGTATTCAGAGGGAGCTGAGATTATTGTTGCTGATAACGCGTCTACTGACAACTCTTTGGAAATGTTACGTCAGGATTTTCCAACTGTCAAGACTATATTGTTGGAGAAAAACTGGGGCTTTGCTGAAGGGTACAATAAAGCGTTGAGACAAATTGACGCAGAGTATTACATATTGTTAAATAGTGACGTAAGAGTGGAAGAAGGATGGCTGAATGCGATGATGCAATATATGCGCAAGCATAATGATGTTGCGGCATGTCAGCCTAAAGTGTTATCTGAAACACGGCCTACTCACTTTGAATATGCAGGAGCATGTGGCGGATTTATTGATCGCTATGGCTATCCTTATTGTAGAGGAAGGATATTTGATACTGTGGAGAAAGACTCCGGGCAATATAATACGGTTATGGAAATATTATGGGCTACGGGGGCATGCTTGCTGATACGTAGTTCAGACTATTGGGGTGCCGGAGGTTTGGATGGCCGTTTTTTTGCACATAACGAAGAGATTGACCTGTGTTGGAGATTGAATAATATGGGACGCCGTATTGTATGTGTACCTCAAAGTTGGGTTTACCATCTTGGCGGGGGGACACTAAAGAAAACTAATCCCCAAAAGACATATTTGAACTTCCGGAATAATCTTATTATGCTATATAAAAATCTTCCGGATAAAGAGCTAAAATCAGTTATGCGCATGAGACTGATATTGGATTATGTTGCCGCTATGCAGTTGCTGATAATGGGACGAAGTATAAAGGGATTCAAGGCTATAGTCAAAGCAAGGCATGATTTTAACCTTTGGAAAGAAAATTTTACAGAAGACAGATCGTGTATTCAGAAAAATATAAATAGTGATTATGTACCTGGGAAAATGTCTTTCTCTTTGTTATGGCAATATTATATAAAAGGTGTAAAAACGTTTGATCTGCTACCAAAGAAATAAACTCACAAACAATACAGAATACATCTATAAGGTTTATGAGTTTATTTCTAAATGTGATCCCGCGGGGATTCGAACCCCGGACCCACAGCTTAGAAGGCTGTTGCTCTATCCAGCTGAGCTACGGAACCTACACTTAAATTTTTAATTCGGGTGCAAAATTAGCGAAAAAAAATGATATTGCCAAATTTTTGATAGAAAACTTTGTTGTAAAAATATGATAGTAGGTTGACCTCTATACAATGGAGTCAGATAACTTCATATATTACGTCAGTTCGGGATAAGTAACTCTTAAAACAAAGTCAATTGCTTCATTTTTTCTACATGCACAGGTAACGCTTCCGGCTTGTTCTCGAAGAACGAGTATGCCGTGAGTGCAGAGCAGACGTTCATGATGAAATTGTGTATTGACCGGTGCCTTGAATGCACGATGTTAGCCTTGTTCTTGAGCAGGTCGTTGCCGCACTCGATGACGCACCTTTTCCTGAGCATGATTTTGTCCCACATAGGCATGAGCCTGTTCTTCATATTCGCCCTCAGCCCGTGTACAAGGTGTATGCCCCTGTCAAAGAGGTTCTCGAAAAGAGATTGCTTGATGTATCCCCTGTCTGCAAAGACCTTTCCATAAAGTTCCTTGGCGAGGACTGTCCAGACCCGTTCATCCCTGTAATCAACGTTTGCTCCAGTAAGACAGAACGTTATGATTTCCCCACTGTCATTGCACATTAGATGCAGCTTGAATCCGTGACACCATCCCATCGTTCCCTTACCATCCGTAGCTATGCCCTTGAAAACCTTGTTGGCATAGCGTCTGAGGTTATGGCACACAGGTATCATCGTGGAGTCCACGAAACTGATGCCGTTGCACTTGCCGAAGCCCTGAAGTATCATGAAGAGCATCATGTGGAAGAACACGCGAGGCATGAGCTCAACGAAACGGTTGTACGAGACGGAATCAGGAAAAC
Organism: uncultured Prevotella sp.; assembly: GCA_964599665.1. Lineage (GTDB taxonomy): Bacteria > Bacteroidota > Bacteroidia > Bacteroidales > Bacteroidaceae > Prevotella. The sequence goes on along the minus strand of CAZRGO010000007.1, from coordinate 48,731 downwards.
AGCCGGAGAGATGCTGCTTTATATAAAACAGGTAATAATGCTTGAAATTGGCGAATGTGCCGAAGTGATAGCACACAAATATGGTCATTATCTCGCTGTCGCTCAACCGCCCCTTGCGGTTGCGGTGACGGTGTCCCTTTTTTTCAAAAAGAAGGTTTTTCGCACATTCGGATACGAAATTATTGCAAAACTCATCCATAATACAGAAAATTTCTGTAACTTTGTCCTCGGTAATCATCGCTTATATTTTTGTAAGTTGTTGAATATTACCTGTAAAGGTACAAAATATTTGCGAGATTACCAACTTTTATGGAACATTTCTTATACCGAACTGACGTATTATTATGATAAAAACATATCTTTCGCTGCTGCTTTGGGCTTGTTGTCAGATTGTTTCTGCGCAAACTAAGACGACAGATTCCTTGTATGACTTGCTCAGGAATGAGATGACCTATTACTATCAGCATCTGAGTCAGGATTCTGTGCCCGTACGGTTCATGTCGTTCGGCGCACTGGATGAGAAAACCATCTGCATCGACAGCGACATGGGATGCGCTTCGATGCATGAAACGAAGGGGCGCAAGTTCTGCCCACAGATTTCGTTTGGCACGCTGAATGACGGAAAGGGTCTGAATCGATATGATTACAAGGAAGATGAATGGATGGACAGTCAGGTGCAGATGACTGATCTGCCTTATAAAAACGACACGAAAGCTATAAAGTCGGTAATATGGAATGCCTTAAGCAGAATGTATCGTGGGCAAATGGCTATATGGCAAAAGACGAAAAAGAAATCCACACAATCGCCACTCGCTGCAAGGGAATCGGCAGAGGTACATTATGAAGAACCACTTGCCGATGTGTCTTTCGATAAGGAATATTGGAAGTATCTTTTGAATGAAACCACTGCAGCACAAGCACACAAAATGCCTGAGGCTCGCCCGTTGGCACACATCGAATGTTTGAATCAACGACGATATGTGATCGATTCAGAGGGTACAGCCGTAGTGAGCAACAGACTGTCGTTCGTCTTGGCGATTCGTGTGTCGGTCAAGGACTTCAGAGGCATGGAATGTACATTAGACAAGGAATATTTCGCCTACAAGACTTCAGAACTACCTAATCAAGAAACACTTGCCTACGATATGGAGGCTTTGGCTCAGCGGACTCTTGCACTGAGCAAGGCACCGCTGGCTGAGGCATATAGCGGTCCTGTGATTCTGTCGGGAAATGCCAGTGCTGTCTTTTTTCATGAGGTGTTTGGGCACAGACTGGAACATAAAGACTCAGAATTCGCATCCATGAAGTGTCATCAATTGTTACCTTCAGATTTCAGCATCACATGCGACCCTCAGCAACAATATTTCGGTGAAACCCCACTGACTGGCTATTATCAGTATGATGACGAGGGGTCGATGGGACAAAAGGTGAAATGTGTGATTGATGGAAAGATGGCGAACATGCTGACATGTCTGTCACAGCAAGCTTCCACCAACGGTCACGGCCGTTCTGCGTTTGGAAGTGAAGCCGCCCCAAGACAATCAAACCTGATGGTGGAGACTTCTCATCCCTATACGGAAACAGAACTGCGCGAGATGCTCATCAACGAATTGAAGCGACAGAAAAAGGACTATGGCTATTACATCAAGACCGTCAGCAATGGATGGACAACACTCAGAGGAAGTGCAATGAGAGCTTCTTCCTTCAATGTTTTTCCCATGGAGACCTACAGGATTTATGCTGACGGAAAGGCCGACGAGCTGGTTCGTGGCGTGTCGCTCATCGGTACACCGCTATCTGCCTTCAGCAACGTTAAGGCAGCAGGTGGAGATGTAGATGTGTTCAACGGCCGATGCGGCTCTAGGTCAGGATGGATTCCGGTGTCAAGCCGTTCACCGATGGTCTATGTGTCGCAGATTGAAACCCAAGTCATTGACTATGGCGAGGGAGAGGCTGACACATCTTCTCGTCCCGCTTTCCAAACTTGGGCTGAGAATGGATTGCAGGATACCGACTCCGCCATTTTTAAGGCGATGAAGGATGAGATGGATAAGGGAATGACATCAGAAATCAACGGCCAGCACCCGATGTTCCTGGATTATTACGTACGTCGGCAGGCTACGACCAAGATCATTTCGTCGTTGGGAAGTTGTCTGAAATATGAACCAGAAGGCGTGAAGAACTCCGGAGTTGTTCTGGTTATAGCAGGCAACAGAATGCAGACCTCTTATAGCGGTCTTACACTGGGTCGACCATTCCTGTTGCCTGACGACATCAACTATGATCATCTGCGAAGAGAATTAAGTGTGCGTACGGCGACACAATTCCGTAAAGCTACAGATTGGTTGGCAAATAATCAGAGCGAAGTCAGAGCAGACAGTCTGCCAGAAAGGTTAGAATTGCCAGGCAGAACCGTCATTGAGCTATCTGCACTGGACGGATGGCAGGAAGATGCAGAACAGTTGAAGATGCTGGCGGATAAGTTGTCGGAAGTTCTGGGTACATATTCAGAGTTTACTTCATCACATGTGGAAATAGAGCAAAAGTATATCGACTGCTACCGCATCACATCTGAGGGACTGAAAATGAGAACACCATCCAAGCAGATCAAGCTTCTATTGTTTGCTGATTTACCGATAGCGAACGGAACAAAACTGAATGTGATTGATGGCTATGGCTCCATTTATGATGTGGCTGACCTGCCTCCTACAGATTCACTCATTGCTTACGTGAAGAGAGTGGCAGAATTGAATATTGCTCAATGCAAAGCAGCACGTTGTGATGACCAGGAATATATGGGACCTGTGCTGTACGAAAACTCTGCAGCCAATGTGTTCCTTCGTGAGAATACTATCGATAAGACGCTCTCAACATATATCCACACCCACTTTAATCTGAACAGGAGAGAATACGATAATACCTATCAGAAGATAGGCAAGAAGGTCGTCAGCAACCAAATTTCTCTGACACAGTTGAGCGAAGATTCTGTGTTTGACGGACGCCGACTGTTACGCTACAGACATTATGATGCAGATGGGGTTCGTCCCCAGACAGTAGAATTGGTACGTGACGGTATCTTGCTCAGACAGTTATCGGGACGTAATCCTTCTCCAGGTGCCAAGACTTCTACGGGTAATGAGGCGCTGATGGAAGTGCATACAGAAACATGGCCAACCGTGTTCGAAAGTGGTGTGATGCGCATTGATTGCAAAAAGACCATGTCACGCAGCAAATTGCTGAAGAAGCTTTGTGCCATAGCCCGTCAGCAAGGATTGCTTTACGCCTATATTTTGAAAGGTAAATCAGTTCTGATGCGCGTCGATACAAAAACTGAAAAAGAAGAACTGATGCAGCAGCGATGCAACGACCAACCGTCTATGCTGGAACTTATGGGCGACGTGATGGCATCGAAAGAGATGACTGCGGAACTGGTGACTTCTGTCATCCATCCTCAAGCCATCCTGCTGCCGATGGCGGACCTCTCGTTTGAAGACCAGAGAACATCTGCTCTGTGTGAACGATTCCAAAAATTGAGACATTGATAGAGGTTACTACTTGTTGCCAATTTTGAAATAATATAACATGAAGTATATGAAATATTTAACAATATGGATGACATACCATGATGATCAACTCTTAACAAAGTACAATCTAAAGGAAACAGACACAATTAGTTTGTTTAAAGGTAATCTCTCAATTAACAGCTTTTCTGAACAGAACTCAGTTTAACAACTACGTTCGCAAATATGATGGTAACCGTTACGTGAAGCAATTCACCTGCTGGAATCACCTGCTTGCAATGATGTTTGGTCAACTGAGCAACCGCGAGAGTTTGCGTGACTTGATTGTTGCTTTTGAAGCGCATCGGTCTAAACAATACCATTTGGGGGTGGGGCGTAATCCCATCGCCAAGGCGACTCTCTCGTATGCCAACCAGAACCGTGACTACAGGATCTTCGAAGACTTTGCATTCTTCATGATGAAGGAAGCTTGTGAGAAGCGAGCAACCAACATACTGGATATTCCAGAAAAGAAGTATGCATTTGATTCTACGACCATTCCTCTATGTCTTGCAACATTTCCTTGGGCTAAGTTCAGAAGAAAGAAGGGAGGAGTCAAAGCTCATGTTCTATATGACATTGAGGCTCTGGTTCCAGCTTTCTATACTGTGACAACAGCTTCCAGGCATGATTCCACGACAATGTCTTCAATTCCCTATGAGCCAAACGCTTACTTTATATTTGACAGTGCATATGACTCATTCAAGGAACTCTATAGGATACACCTTACAGATTCTTTCTATGTGATCAGAGCCAAGACGAACCTGAAGTACAAGATTGTCAGATGGAAGCGAAGAATGCCTAAGAATGTACTGACTGATGCCGATGTGAAACTGACTGGTTATCTCTCCGAGAAGAAGTATCCTGAGTCGTTCAGACTCATTCGCTACTATGATGCGGAGGATGACCGCGGGTTCACTTTCCTGACCAATGCAAAGTATCTCTCTGCTTTGGACGTTGCCAATCTCTATAAGAAAAGATGGTTGGTCGAGCTGTTCTTCAAATGGCTAAAGCTGCATCTTAAGATCAAGAGATTCTGGGGTACAACAGAGAATGCAGTCTGCATCCAAATCAGTGTTGCCATCATTACTTATTGCCTCGTGGCGATCGTCCAGCATGACATGCAACTCAAGCGTTCTACTTATGAAGTATTGCAAATCCTTAGCATCTCATTGACGGACAAGACTCACCTACGAGACCTGTTCGATAAGACTAATTTCAACGATGGCAAAGAACTTGATTATTCTCTTTTTGAAGGACTATTTGATTAAATTTTAACTCATCCAATTTTTATTGAACACTAATGATTACAAATAATCTTTATAGCCCAGACTTTATGTATGTAGTACAACGTATTGATGGCAAAAAAGAATTGAATATTGTCATAGAAACGAAAGATATACCAAATGACGAAGCTAAACGTACGATTGAGGATGCAAAGATAAATAATGCAGAAAAATTCTTTCAACAATTAAAACTTGATGGATATGATGTGAAATACTGTCGCCAGTTGCAAAATAAACAAATAGCAAACATTATTAGTGAACTATTAGATGATTAATTTTTTCAGAAGAGATGAAATAAACAGTCATGATACTAAAAAAGAATACAATTATTTTGTGTTGTCAATAAGTTTTTGTACTTTTGCAAACAATTTTACTTTGTAACCATTTTGCAAGTGATGTCACTATTGCCTGTGGAATTCTGTTGTAAGGAAAGCTAATATGGAATGGGTGAATCTTTTGACGGATGGAAGTACAAGGAAATAAAGAGAAAGTTACCCCCATTTGTGATGGGGAATTTTATCAACAATCAATTCATTCAGGAAAGTATGAAAGTACTTAAATTTGGCGGAACCAGTGTGGGGTCCGTAGAAAGTATTCTGAGCCTCAAGAATATTGTAATTGATGAGGCGAAAGAACAGTCTGTAATTGTTGTAGTCAGCGCTCTTGGTGGTATTACAGACAAATTGTTAGAAACTTCACGCCTTGCGCTGGCCGGTGATGAAAAATATCGTGAAGAGTTTGAAGATATTGTGGATCGTCATCATAAGATGATAGATACAATAATAACGGACACCAAAGACAGAGAAAGACTTTTTACTACAGTTGATTCGCTTCTCGAACAATTGAGAAGCATATATTTTGGCGTTTTCCTTATACACGATTTATCTGAGAAGACACAAGACGCTATTGTTGCTTATGGAGAACGGTTGAGTTCTAATATCGTAGCAACTCTTATTAAGGGGGCAAAATGGTTTGATTCACGCACTTTTATCAAGACTGAGGATAAGCAAGGAAAACATGTTCTTGATGCTGAATTAACCAATAAATTAGTGCGTCAGACATTTGCTGACTTGCCACGTATATCACTGATTCCTGGTTTTATTTCCAAAGACCGTGATAGTGGTGAGACTACTAATCTTGGACGTGGTGGCTCTGATTATACAGCTGCCATTATTGCCGCAGCGTTGAATGCTGATGTGTTGGAGATATGGACTGATGTGGATGGTTTTATGACTGCTGACCCACGTGTGATTAGCAGTGCTTATCCTATAAAGGAACTGTCATATATAGAGGCTATGGAACTTTGTAACTTTGGTGCCAAGGTTATCTATCCTCCAACAATTTATCCGGTATGTGTAAAGAATATACCGATAAAGGTTAAGAATACGTTTAACCCTCAGGCGAAGGGGACTATTATAAAGGATAAAATAGAAGGAGATCATAAGCCTATTAAAGGTATTTCTTCAATAGGTGGAACGGCATTGATAACAGTCACCGGCCTCTCTATGGTTGGTGTTATAGGTGTCAATCGTCGTATATTCACGACTTTGGCAAACGAGGGCATCTCTGTATTTATGGTGTCTCAGGCATCATCAGAGAATTCAACGTCTATAGGCGTAAAAGAAAGTGATGCTGAAACTGCTGCTCGTGTACTTAACGAAGAGTTTGCAAAGGAAATTGCTACCGGCGCCATGTATCCTATGCTTGTAGAAACCGGACTTGCTACTATTGCTATAGTTGGTGAGAATATGAAGCGGACTCCTGGTATTGCAGGTAAACTTTTCGGTATGCTTGGCCGCTCCGGCATAAGTATAATAGCTTGTGCACAAGGAGCCTCTGAAACAAACATCTCCTTTGTCGTAAAAGAGCAATATCTGCGTAAGTCTTTGAATGTAATACACGATTCTTTCTTCTTGTCGGAATATAAGGTCTTGAACCTTTTCTTATGTGGTGTCGGAACTGTTGGGGCAAAGCTTATAGAACAGATTTACTCACAATCGGAAAGTCTGAAAAAAGAGAAGCAATTACAACTGAATGTGGTTGGTATTGCGTCTTCCAAGAAAGCTATATTCAGACGGGAGGGATTGAATCTTGAAACTTATCAACAGGAGTTGGAAGACTCCGAGCCGTCAGACTCACGTAAGTTGCTTGAGAATATCATTGGCATGAATATTTTCAATGCAGTGTTTGTAGATTGTACAGCCTCCAAGGATGTTGCTGCTTTGTACCAGGAATTGTTGGAGCATAATGTGAGTGTTATTGCTGCAAACAAGATAGCAGCGTCCGGCGACTATGAGAGTTATATGAAATTAAAGGAGACAGCTCTAAAACGTGGTGTTAAATTCCGTTTTGAAACAAATGTTGGAGCTGGATTGCCTATAATCGGAACTATTAATGATTTATGTAATTCCGGTGACCGCATACTTAAAATAGAAGCTGTGTTAAGTGGTACTCTGAACTATATTTTTAATGCTCTAAGTGAGGATGTTCCGTTCTCTGAAACTGTAAAGCAGGCAAAAGAACTTGGGTTTGCAGAGCCGGATCCGCGTATTGACCTCAGCGGCATGGATGTAGTACGGAAATTGGTTATTTTGACACGTGAGGCTGGTTATCGGATTGAGCAAGATGATGTTGTTAAAAATCTTTTTGTACCGGATGAATTTTTTGAAGGAGATGTTGACTTTTTCTGGAAAGTTTTACCACAATTAGACGCTGACTTTGAAGCGTGTCGCAAGGAGTTGGCTGCAAAAGGATGTCGTTGGCGTTTTGTCGCAAAAATGGAGGTTAACGAAAATGGAGGTGTAGATGCTTCCGTTGGCTTAAAGGAAATCCCACAGAATCATTCTTTTTATGAATTGGAGGGATCTAACAATATTGTAACTCTTACAACAGAGCGTTATCGCGAATATCCGATGCTCATACAGGGATTTGGTGCTGGTGCAAGTGTGACAGCGGCCGGCGTTTTTGCCAACATTCTTTCTATTGCAAATATATAATGTATTGCTGTCAGTAGTGGAAATTGACGGTGTGAGGATAAAGAACTTTGTATAATTGTTAAATATGAAGACAATAATTATTCTTGGTGATGGTATGGCGGATAATCCCATAAAACAGCTTGGGGGTAAGACGCCCTTGCAATATGCTAAGACACCATATATGGATTTGTTGGCAAGGTTTGGCAAAACCGGGCGACTGGTAACAGTTCCTGAAGGATATACGCCCGGCTCTGAGGTTGCCAATACTGCAATTTTGGGATACGATCTTGACCAGGTGTATGAAGGAAGAGGTCCATTGGAGGCTGCTTCTATAGGTTATGAAATGGAACCGACGGATTTGGCACTTCGGTGTAATATTATCAGCGTAACCGAAAACGGTACTATCAAAACGCATAATGGTGGTAATCTTACAACAGAGGAAGCCACTCCTTTGTTGGATATGCTTAATGAGAAATTAGGATCGGAACGCGTGAAGTGGATACGTGGAATACAGTATCGACATCTTTTAATAGTAAAAGGAGGTAGCAAACATATCGTTTGTAGCCCACCGCATGATCATCCTAATGAGATTTGGCGCCTGTTACTTGTTAAACCTGAAGCAGGCATGGAGGATTATCAGGAACCGGGACGTATGACACCACAACAAACAGCGGATTTGTTGAATGATATAATATTAAAATCATACGAATTGCTATCGCAGCATCAATTCAATGTTATACGAAAACAGGAAGGCAAAGATCTTGCTAATATTGTATGGCCATGGAGTGGAGGTTATCGTCCTGCGATGGAACCGTTAAGTACTACTTTCCCCTCAATAAAGTCAGGTGCGGTTATTTCTGCTGTTGATCTTATACGTGGTATAGGACATTATGCCGGATTGGATGTTGTTGAGGTTGATGGAGCTACAGGACTGTGGAATACCAATTACGAAGGGAAAACAACAGCGGCGATAGAGGCTCTAAAAACGCATGATTTCGTATTTTTGCATGTTGAAGCAAGTGATGAAGCCGGTCATGATGGAGAGGTTATGCTTAAAGTTAAGACTATCGAAAATCTTGATTCGCGTATGGTTGGCCCGATTTATGAAGCTGTGAAAGAATGGGATGAGCCGGTATGTATAGCCGTGTTGCCTGATCATTATACGCCGGTAGAGTTACGTGTGCATGTTGGAGAGCCTGTGCCGTTTCTTATATATCGTCCGGGTGGAGAACCTGATGGTGTACAGGCATACGATGAATATACTTGTGTGGATGGGGAATACGGCATATTGCATCTTGGAGAATTCATGCAGACATTGATAAATGGTAAATAAAGTATTAAAAATCAGGATGTGGCTTGATGAAAAAGAATGATTGATACTATAAAATTAAAATATTATGCAATATTACAGCACTAATCATACCGCTCCAATGGCAACTCTTGAAGAAGCTGTTGTAAAAGGTCTTGCAGGTGACCGCGGTCTTTATATGCCTGAAACAATAAAGTTGTTGCCAAAAGATTTTTTTGACAATATTGAAAATATGTCTTTTCAAGAGATTGCTTATACTGTTGCAGATGCTTTTTTTGGAGAAGATGTAGATGCGGAATCATTAAAAAATATCGTTTATGATACATTGGCTTTCGATTGCCCTGTAGTCCCTGTCGACAACAATATATACACGCTGGAATTATTCCATGGCCCAACGTTGGCATTTAAGGATGTTGGCGCACGTTTTATGGCACGCCTCTTGCAATATTTTATAAAAAAAGAAAATAAAGGTGGGGTGGTAAATGTGCTTGTTGCGACATCCGGTGATACCGGTTCTGCCGTAGCTAACGGATTTCTTGGTGTAGACGGTATTCATGTGTATGTGCTTTATCCTAAAGGTAAAGTAAGTCCGATACAGGAGTGTCAGTTTACTACATTGGGACAGAATATAACCGCTCTTGAGGTTGATGGTGTCTTTGATGATTGTCAGGCGCTTGTTAAGTCTGCTTTTATGGATAAGGAACTTAACAATCACATGATATTAACATCGGCAAATAGTATTAATGTGGCTCGTTTCCTGCCACAGGCATTTTATTATTTTTATGCCTATGCTCAAATGAAGAGAATTGGTAAGGCGGATAATTTAGTTATGTGCGTTCCCTCCGGTAATTTTGGTAATATTTGCGCAGCCTTGTTTGGACACAAGATGGGATTGCCTATAAAGCGTTTTGTTGCGGCAAATAATGCAAATGATATTTTTTATCAATATTTACAGACTGGCAAGTATAATCCACAGCCATCAAAAGCTACGCTTGCAAATGCCATGGATGTCGGTGATCCTTCAAACTTTGTACGTATATACGAATTGTATAAAGGAGAACATAAAAATATAACATCTCTTATAAGTGGAGCTACATACAATGACCAACAGATTGCTGATACAATGCGTCGCTGTTATGCAGAAACGAAATATGTACTTGATCCTCATGGCGCTTGTGGCTATCAAGCATTAAAAGATTTATTGACTCCGGAAGAGTATGGTGTGTTTTGTGAAACAGCTCATCCTGCGAAATTCAAAGAAAAAGTGGACGATATCCTTTCTTCTGATATTTTAATACCGCAGCGTTTACAGGCGTTTATGAATGGTACCAAGCAGAGCGTAAATATATCTAAGAATTTTGAGGATTTTAAAACCTTTCTTTTGAAAGAATAAAACCGGGTTATAAATAAAGTCTATGTGTGAAGTGAGCATTGAAAGTATGTGATTACTTTTGAGGCTCACTTCTTCTTTCTGTTCTTTGGCTGTTACTTCGCTGTATATTTTTGTCTCTAAAAAATATTTTTAATTGATTTATTTGTAAAATAAAAAAAAAATAGTAATTTTGCAGAAAAATAGTGTATAGGCATTATATAACATTGATATTCGTCAATTTGTAGGTGTCGTAAATATATGTAAACAACCTGATATTCAATGAAGAAAATTTTAGTAGCGGCAATATTGTGTGTATCCGCAATTATGTTCTCTGGATGTGTGATGACTAAGCAGATTGCATATTTTCAGAATATGGATTCTGTAGATATAACTAAAAGTGTAAATGTTCCGGAGACACGGGTGAAAGTAAATGATGAGTTGGTTATTCTTGTGTCGTCTATAAGTCCGGAAGCTGCTGAACCATTTAATATGAATTTGTCCACAAGAATGTCAACCTCAACTTCTAATACGACGGTAAGTAGGGGAATGTATTCTTATATAGTCGATAATAAAGGTTATATTAATTTCCCGGTTATAGGTAAGATTCAAGTGCAGGGCTTGACGAGGCCACAGGTAGAAGAGAAAATTACAGAAGCAATCAAACCATATTTTGCAGAGATTGAGAAACCTGTCGTAAAAGTAAGATTTGCAAGTTTTAGAATAACTATAATAGGTGAGGTGACAGGCTCTAAGGTAATTAATGTAGAGAATGAACGTATTACTATAATTGAAGCGTTAGCACAAGCCGGTGATTTGTCTGTCTATGGTAAAAGACCAAATGTCTTGCTTGTGAGAGAAAATTCTAATGGAGAAAAACAGGCGGTAAGATGTAATCTTAATGATGCCAATATCTTTAACTCTCCATATTATTATCTTGAACAGAATGATATTATTTATGTTGAACCTCATAATGCCAAAGCACGTAGTGCAGATGTAAGTTCATATACTTTCTGGACACCGATCTCAAGTGTTCTTGTTTCATTGGCAACATTGGCAATAAGTGCAATAAGTCTTTCAAAATAATTTTAGAGAATAATGAGTTGATATGAAGGGATAACTCTTCGTGTTGACTCTTTTTTCTTGAAAAAAATAATAATTAGAATGAGATGTGCGGAATTGTAGGATATATAGGAGCAAAGGATGCTTATCCTGTTTTATTAAAAGGGTTAAAGCGTCTTGAGTATCGTGGGTATGATTCGGCTGGTTGTGCTTTGTTGTCTGCACAGAATGGTTCGCTGAATGTGTATAAGGTTAAAGGCAAGGTCTCAGGCTTGGAGAAAGCAACTCATGGTAAGGATGTTAGTGGTTCTATTGGAATTGCTCATACCAGATGGGCTACGCATGGTGTGCCAAGTGAAGTAAATGCTCATCCACATGTGAGCCAAAGTGGTAATTTGACATTGGTTCATAATGGTATTATAGAGAATTATTCTACACTTCGGGAGCAATTGAAAGAGCGTGGCTATCAATTCCATAGCGAGACAGATACTGAAGTTCTTGTTCAGCTTATTGAATATGTAATGGATTCTAATAATGTAGATTTGCCGACAGCTGTTAGAGGCGCTTTGAATCAAGTGTTTGGCGCTTATGCTATAGCTGTTATTGACAGGAGACAGCCGGAAGTCTTAGTTGCCGCTCGCAAATCTTCTCCGTTAGCTGTTGGTGTGGTGAAAGATAATGAGGAGTTTTTCCTTGCTTCTGATGCCTCTCCAATTGCTGAATATACTAAACAGATTGTTTATCTGAAAGATGAAGAACTTGCTATTATTGAGCGAAACAAAGAATTGCAGGTAATTAATCTGAATGGTGAGATGGCTGATATGGAAGTTAAGGAGGTAAACGTTGACCTTTCCATGCTTGACCATGAAGGATATCCGCATTTTATGCTAAAAGAGATCTTCGATCAGCCAAATGTGTTGAAAGATTGTATGAGGGGGCGAATTGTAGAGTCACCTTATTCGCGTGCTCCCCAGGTAATATTGTCAGCTGTGACTAATAATCGCAGACAGTTATTACAAGCTAAACGTATTGTTATTGTTTCTTGTGGTACTTCTTGGCATGCAGGGCTTATAGGTAAGCAATTGATAGAGCATTTTTGTCGTATTCCTGTTGAGGTGGCATATGCGAGTGAATTTCGTTATTCAGAACCTGTTATAGGTGTTGATGATGTCGTTATGGCAATTTCCCAATCCGGTGAAACTGCTGATACCCTTGCTGCTATACAATTGGCAAAGCAAAATGGAGCTTTGATTTTTGGTATCGTTAATGGTGTCGGTTCTTCTATTGCGCGTGAGTCAGATACCGGTACATATATTCATGTAGGACCGGAAATTGGGGTTGCTTCCACAAAAGCGTTTACAGGACAAGTTACGGTACTTGCTATGTTGGCTTTAGCTCTTGGTATGGCGAAGGGAACGGTTGAGCAAGAAGAGTATGAAGTAACCCTGAAAGAGTTATTGAGTATTCCTGATAAAATAAAGAAAGTTCTTGAGCAAAACGAAAAAATCGAGAAACTGGCCCAAACATTTACGTTTGCACATAATTTTCTATATTTGGGTCGTGGTTGGAATTATCCGGTTGCACTTGAGGGGGCATTGAAACTAAAAGAGATAAGTTATATTCATGCAGAGGGTTATCCTGCTGCAGAGATGAAGCATGGTCCAATTGCTCTTGTAGATTCAGAAATGCCGGTTGTTTTTATTGCTACGAAGCATAATCTGTATGAAAAAACTCTATCCAATATGCAAGAGGTAATTTCTCGGCATGGAAGTATTATTGCAATTGTGAATGAGGGAGATGAACAGGTAAAGAAAATAGCAAAAGAGGTTATAGAGTTACCTGATACGCTTGCATGTCTTGTACCATTGCTAAGTGTAATACCATTGCAATTGCTATCTTATCATGTGGCAGTAGCAAAAGGGTTGAATGTTGATCAGCCTCGCAATTTGGCGAAGTCTGTAACGGTGGAATAATGGAAATAAGAGAGAGTCAGAACAATACAACAAACACAAATAAAGATAATGGAATCTCTGAAACATGAATGTGGTGTGGCAATGATACGCTTGTTGCAACCATTGGAGTATTATCAGAAGAAATATGGTACATGGATGTATGGCATCAATAAATTGTACCTAATGATGGAAAAACAACACAATCGTGGACAAGAAGGTGCAGGTCTTGCTGCGGTAAAACTCAATGTCAAACCCGGCAATGAGTATATGTTTAGAGAAAGAGCTGAAGGTGCGAACGCTATAAAAGAGATATTCTCGACAGTGCACGAAAACTTTAAAGGTGTAACGCAGGAGCAGTTGGCCGATACTCAGTATGCTAAAGACAATCTGGCATTTGCAGGAGAACTCTATATGGGGCATCTTCGATATAGTACAACAGGGAAAAGCGGTATCTCTTATGTGCATCCTTTTTTGAGACGTAATAATTGGAGAGCTAAGAATCTATGTCTTTGTGGTAATTTCAATATGACGAACATTGAAGAGGTCTTTGACATGTTGAAGGATCAGGGGCAGTATCCTCGCATCTATAGTGATTCTTACATCATGTTGGAACTTATGGGGCATAGATTAGATCGTGAGGTTGAGAGGAACTATCTGTTGGCCAAGGATTCTGGATTACAAAATCAAGAAATCACAAATTTTATAGACAACCATGTAGATATGGGAAATGTGTTGTCTATGTCAATGCAATATTTTGATGGAGGATATGTAATTTGTGGTATTACCGGAAGTGGGGAAATGTTTGCGATGCGTGATCCTTGGGGAATACGACCTGCATTTTTTCATTTGGATAAAGAGGTTATGGCTTTAGCCAGTGAGAGACCTGTACTTCAGACGACATTTGACCTCGCAATAGAAGATATAACAGAATTAAATCCCGGTGAGGCAATACTTGTTAGCAGGGCTGGCGAGGTTAAGCTTAAACAGATACTATCTCCAAAAGCAGATAAAAAATGTTCGTTCGAACGAATATATTTCAGTCGAGGTTCTGATGCCGATATTTATCGTGAACGCAAGAAGTTAGGTGAACAGTTAATGGAACCGATACTAAAAGCAGTGAATTACGATCACAGACATACAGTGTTTTCTTATATACCAAATACGGCTGAGGTTGCATATTATGGTATGTTGACGGGTTTCAAGAATTATATCAATATGCAGAAAGTAGAAAAGATTCTTGCATTGAATCATAAGCCTACAAGAGATGATTTGATGATGATTCTTGATGAATATGTTCGCTCGGAAAAAATAGCATGGAAGGATATAAAATTAAGAACCTTTATCAGTGAGGGCAGTACCCGCAATGACCTTGCTTCACATGTATATGATGTTACGTATGGTTCGCTCGAGAAAGGAGTTGATAATCTTGTGGTAATAGATGACTCTATTGTACGGGGAACCACATTGAAGAAAAGTATATTGAAAATTCTTGATCGTTTAAGCCCTAAAAAGATAGTCATCGTCAGCAGTGCACCACAGATAAGATACCCTGATTACTATGGTATAGATATGGCAAGATTAGAGGAATTTTGTGTGTTTAGAGCTGCTATTCAATTGCTTAAGGATAAAGGTCAGGAAAGCCTGATACACGGTGTATATGAAGACTGCAGGATGGAATTACTAAAGCCAACAGACCAAATGCTCAATCATGTAAGGCGAATATATGAGCCTTTTACTGTTGAAGAAATAAATAATAAGGTCGTGCAGATGTTGCATCCAGAAGGAATGACAACACCTGTAGAATTGGTTTTTCAGAGTATAGAAGGGTTACATAAAGCTATTCCAAATCACAAAGGAGACTGGTATTTTACCGGAAATTATCCAACTCCTGGTGGTACAAAGCTATGTCTTAAAGCATTTGTTAACTATTACGAAACGTATGCTGACCAACTGTCGCAAGTAAATATGGTTTGGCAATAAGCACATATAAAATAACAAAAATGAAAAATGTTACTTTAGTATTACAGGATGGAACGAAGTTTCACGGAAAATCATTTGGATATGACAAACCCGTGGCGGGAGAAGTAGTATTTAATACAGCCATGATGGGATATCCTGAGAGTCTTACTGATCCGTCTTATGCCGGGCAGTTAATGGTTCTTACGTACCCTTTAGTGGGTAATTATGGTGTGCCGCCTTTCACCTTTGAGAAGAATGGTTTGCCAACATTCATGGAGAGTGACAAAATATATGCTTCTGCAATTATAGTTGCAGATTACAGTATGGAATATAGCCATTGGAATGCTGTTGAGAGTCTTGCGGAATGGTTAGATCGGGAGCATGTTACCGGTATTACTGGTGTTGATACTCGAGAATTAACAAAGGTCTTGCGTGAACATGGTGTTATGATGGGTAAAATTATTTTTGATGATGATCCTAATAACATTCCGGAAGCTGATTATGAAGGAGTAAACTTTGTTGATAAAGTATCAACCAAAAAGATAATAACTTATAATGAAGGAGCCTCAAAAACTGTTGTTCTCGTAGATTGCGGTGTCAAAGCAAACATTATTCGTTGCCTTGTAGACAGGGGATGTGAAGTTATACGGGTACCATGGAATTACGATTATACAGACATGAAATTTGATGGTCTGTTCCTTGCAAATGGACCTGGTGATCCTGATATGTGCGAAGATGCTGTGAGGATAATACAGAAGCAGATGGCTTTGTCTGACAAACCTATTTGTGGTATATGTATGGGTAATCAATTGCTTGCAAAAGCTGCTGGTGCTAAGATTTATAAGTTAAAGTATGGGCATCGTTCGCATAATCAGCCGGTGAGAATGGTAGGAACAGATAAATGTTTTGTTACATCGCAGAATCACGGCTATGCGGTTGACTCCACCACACTTGGATGTGATTGGGAGGAACTTTTTATTAATATGAATGACGGTTCGAACGAGGGCATTAGACATAAGACCAAACCATGGTTCTCAAGTCAGTTCCACCCAGAGGCGTGCTCCGGTCCTGTTGACACAGAATTTATGTTTGACAAGTTTGTTGAAGCTCTTTAGTTTTAGAAGAAATAGAATTACCTAATTCGATAATAACAAATGAAAGACAATAATATAAAGAAAGTTCTTCTGCTTGGTTCCGGTGCTTTGAAAATAGGTGAAGCCGGCGAGTTTGACTACTCAGGTTCTCAAGCTTTGAAAGCGCTCAGAGAGGAAGGGATTGAGACGGTGTTGATAAACCCTAATATTGCTACAGTTCAGACCTCTGAGGGAGTAGCTGATAAAATCTACTTCTTGCCGGTACAACCATATTTTGTGGAGAGGGTTATTCAAGAAGAACATCCAGATGGAATACTGTTGGCATTTGGTGGCCAAACAGCACTCAATTGTGGCGTAGAATTATATCAGAATGGTATTTTAGACAAATACAATGTTCGGGTACTTGGTACGCCTGTTCAAGCTATTATGGATACGGAAGATCGTGACCTGTTTGTCAAAAAACTTGATGAAATAGATGTTAAAACGATAAAATCCCATGCTTGTGAAAATATAACTGAGGCACGTGAAGCGGCAGCAACTTTAGGATACCCTGTAATTATACGTGCAGCGTATGCACTTGGAGGATTAGGATCAGGTTTCTGCGATAATGAGGAAGAGCTTAATGTTCTTGCTGAGAAAGCTTTTTCTTTTTCTCCACAAGTGTTAGTTGAGAAATCCCTTAAAGGATGGAAAGAAATTGAATATGAGGTTGTGCGTGATCGCTATGATAACTGCATTACTGTATGTAATATGGAGAATTTCGATCCTTTGGGTATACATACAGGAGAGTCAATAGTTATTGCTCCGTCACAGACTTTGACTAATTCTGAATATCATAAGTTACGTGCACTTGCAATAAAAATCATTCGTCATATAGGCATAGTAGGAGAGTGTAATGTACAGTATGCTTTCGATCCGAAATCAGAAGATTATCGTGTTATAGAAGTTAATGCGCGTCTGTCACGCTCTTCTGCTTTAGCTTCAAAGGCTACAGGCTATCCTTTGGCTTTTGTTGCTGCAAAATTGGGATTGGGGTATGGACTGTTTGAGTTGAAAAACTCTGTTACAAAAACTACGTCAGCATTCTTTGAACCGGCATTAGATTATGTTGTGTGTAAGATTCCACGTTGGGATTTGTCTAAGTTCCGCGGAGTGGATAAAGAACTTGGTTCTTCTATGAAGTCTGTTGGTGAGGTTATGGCAATAGGTCGTAACTTTGAAGAAGCCATTCAGAAAGGACTACGTATGATAGGGCAGGGCATGCATGGCTTTGTAGAAAATAAAGTCCTTGAGATAAACGATATAGAAGGCGCACTTAAAGCTCCGACAGACAAACGTATCTTTGTTATTGCTAAAGCGTTAAAACGTAAGATTTATAATGTTGCGCAAATACACGAGATGACAAAGATAGATAAGTGGTTCCTTGAAAAACTGCAGCATATAGTGAATATTGACGATAAATTAGATAAATGTACGTCGATAAATGTGCTCGACAAGGAGTTGTTACGTGAAGCAAAGATATATGGCTTTACTGATTTTCAAGTGGCTCGTGCTGTCGGTTTGGAGAAGGAATTGGGTAATATGCACAAAGCCATTCTTACTGTTCGCTCTTTGAGAAAACGCATGGGGATATTGCCGGTTGTAAAACAAATAGACACATTGGCTGCGGAGTATCCGGCTCAGACTAATTATCTATATTTGACTTATGCAGGTATTTCGCATGATATACATTATGAGAATGATAAAAAGTCAATAGTGGTACTTGGATCGGGGGCATACCGTATTGGATCTTCTGTAGAGTTTGACTGGTGTGGTGTTCAGGCGCTCAACACAATTCGTAAGCAAGGCTACCGTTCTGTTATGATTAACTATAATCCGGAAACCGTGTCAACCGATTATGACATGTGTGATCGTTTGTACTTTGATGAGTTGACATTTGAACGGGTTATGGATATTCTTGATTTAGAAAATCCAAATGGCGTCATTATTTCTACAGGCGGACAGATTCCTAATAATCTTGCAATGCGTCTTGATGCAGAGAATGTGCCAATTCTCGGTACCTCTGCCAAAGATATAGATAATTGTGAAGATCGTGCACAATTCTCTTCTATGCTTACCAGAAATGGTATAAATCAACCGGAGTGGTCTGCGTTGACCTCAATGGATGATATTAATAAATTTATAGATAAGGTCGGCTTTCCTGTTCTTGTACGTCCGTCGTATGTACTTTCCGGTGCAGCTATGAATGTATGTTCAAACAGAGAAGAGCTGGAGAAGTTCTTGCAATTAGCTGCCAATGTCAGTGAGGATCACCCTGTTGTTGTAAGCCAGTTCATTGAACATGCTAAGGAAATAGAAATGGATGCTGTTGCCAAAGATGGTGAAATAATGGCTTATGCTATCTCGGAGCATATCGAATTTGCAGGTGTGCATTCCGGTGACGCTACCATACAATTCCCGCCACAGAAACTGTATGTAGAAACAGTTCGTCGTATTAAACGAATTTCAAAGCAGATAGCAAAGGAATTGCATATTACAGGACCTTTCAATATACAGTATATGGCACGTGACAATGATATACTCGTTATAGAATGTAACCTGCGTGCGTCACGTTCTTTCCCATTTGTTAGTAAGGTGTTGAAATTAAACCTTATCGACCTTGCTACAAAGATAATGTTGGGCGTTCCTGTTGAAAAGCCGTCAAAGAATCTCTTTGACCTTGACTATGTTGGTATAAAAGCAAGTCAATTCTCATTTAACCGTCTCCAAAAAGCTGATCCTGTTCTTGGTGTGGACATGGCTTCTACGGGTGAAGTTGGTTGTATCGGAAATGATACATCTTGCGCATTACTAAAAGCGATGCTGTCCGTTGGGCATCGTATTCCTCAGAAGAATATTCTTCTTTCTACAGGTTCAACAAAACAAAAGGCGGAAATGATGGATGCTGCAAGGATGTTGGTAAAACATGGTTTCCAACTTTATGCTACAGGAGGTACTTACAAATTCCTTACAGAAAATGGTATTCCAAGTATAGAAGTATTTTGGCCTTCAGATGCACAGAAGACTCCGCAAGCTTTGGATATGCTTCGCAATAAAGAGATAGATATGGTTGTGAACATACCTAAAAACCTTACAGCACGTGAGTTGGACAATGGTTATAAGATACGTCGTGCAGCAATAGACCTCAATATACCTCTTATTACCAATTCGCGTTTGGCTTCAGCATTTATCAATGCGTTTTGCACAATGCCGCTTGATAATATAGCTATAAAGCCATGGCAAGATTATAAATAAAGCTTAAAAATCAAACAATAAAATAATATCAAGATCTTATGCAGAATATTTTTCGCGGCTTGGGCATTGCTCTTGTTACCCCATTCAAAGAAGATGGAACTATAGATTATGACACTCTCGCATCTATTATAAATTATCAGTTGGAGAATGGTGCGGATTTCCTCTGCATCCTCGCTACTACCGGTGAAACGCCTTGTCTCACTGTTCAGGAATATTATGATGTAAAACAATTCGTCGTTAAGCAAGTTTGCGGACGTGTTCCAATTCTAATGGGATGTGGTGGAAATAATACGGCAGCCATTGTCGAATTGCTTAAAACTTTTGACTTCAGTGGGATTGATGGTATTCTTTCTGTATGTCCGTATTATAATAAACCGTCTCAAGAAGGATTGTATCAGCATTTCAAAGCTATAGCATCAGCAACAAAAATGCCGGTAGTGCTTTATAATGTTCCCGGACGTACAGGTATTAATCTCAAACCGGAGACAACATGTAGATTGGCGATAGATTGCGATAATATTGTAGCTATCAAAGAAGCAAGCGGGTCTTTGGAACAGGTTGATGAAATTATAAAGAATAAACCTGTTGATTTTGAGGTGTTGTCAGGTGATGACGCTTTGACTTTCCCTATGATAGCCTGCGGTGCTGTTGGCGTTATCTCGGTTATAGGCAATGCGCTTCCAAAGGAATTCTCCAGAATGATACGTTTGGAATTCCGTGGAGAGTTTGGAGCTGCACAGAAGATCCATCATAAGTTTACTGAACTTTACAGTCTTCTTTTTGTTGATGGCAATCCGGCGGGAGTAAAGGCATTGATGAGCGAAATGGGATTGTTAAAGAATATATTGCGTTTGCCTCTTGTTCCTACGCGTCTTACAACCCGTCAGAAAATTGCTCAGGTATTGAAAGACCTTAAACTTTGATATCTTCTAAGTGTAGAATAAGATTTATACAATGCATAATAGAGTTTCTTTAGACTTGATGACATTTATTGAACGTTGTATACTTCCACGTTATGCGGCTTTTGATGCTGCGCATAATATGGAACATGTAATGAGTGTCATCAAGGCTTCGGAAACTCTTGCGTGTAAGATGGGGGCTGATGCCGATATGGCCTATACGATAGCAGCCTATCATGATTTGGGGTTGGAAGGACCACGAGCAATACATCATATAACCGGTGCCAAGATGTTAAGAGCAGACAAAAGGTTGGAAAAATGGTTTTCTAAAGCTCAAATAGAAATTATGGCTCAAGCAGTTGAAGACCATAGAGCTTCCGCTTCCAGGGCACCACGTTCCGTTTATGGCAGGATTGTAGCGGAAGCAGATCGGGATTTGAAACCGGAAAGTGTTTTCAAACGTACAATATTATTTGGATTGGATCATTATCCGGAAAAAACAGAGGAAGAACATTGGCAGAGGTTTTGTGAACATCTAAAACAGAAATATTCCATAACGGGTTATATCCATTTATGGATTCTTGGCTCAGAGAATGAGAGAAATCTAAAAGAACTAAGACTGATTATTGCAGATAAAACATTACTGAGACAATATTTTGAAAGGATCTTTTCTGCTTTACGTGCTGATACCGTTATACATTAGTCATTATTTTAGAAATGGGTAAAAGTACGATCAATGAAAATATCATTTTAACCAACTCTCTGCATGCTTGGATTTTGGCTGCAAGGCCTAAGACCCTGACTGCGGCAGCTGTACCTGTAATGGTAGGTGTTGCCTATGCTTGGCGTGTTACGCATGGCGTGGGATTTTCTGTTATTGCGGCAGTATTGTGTCTCCTTTTTGCTTTTGTAATGCAGGTAGATGCCAATTTTGTTAATGACTATTTTGATTGCGTTAAAGGGCGTGACAATGAGAAACGCCTTGGGCCGTTGAGGGCCTGCCAGCAAGGATGGGTAACACAAAAAGCTATGCGCATTGCAATTTTGACAACGTCTTTCATTGCGTGCCTCATAGGGCTTCCACTTATATTATTTGGCGGTTGGGAGTTGATAGGAATAGGTGTGTTGTGTCTTGTGTTCTGCTTTCTGTATACAACCCTTCTTGCCGGAAAGGGAATGGGAGATATATTGGTACTCCT
Organism: uncultured Prevotella sp.; assembly: GCA_964599665.1. Classification (GTDB taxonomy): domain Bacteria; phylum Bacteroidota; class Bacteroidia; order Bacteroidales; family Bacteroidaceae; genus Prevotella. Next base: position 26,773 of record CAZRGO010000007.1, on the reverse strand, counting down.
TTTTTTTGGCCTTATCCCTTGTTTCTTTTCTTATTATGTATGTGTACCAAATATATTACAGGTACCAGACGTTCCAGTTTTGATGCTTGCATTGTCCTGCGGTATAGTAATAGATGCATTATTGTTAATAAATAATTATCGTGATATAGATAATGATAAGGCTGTAGGCAAACGAACATTGGTCGTAATGTTAGGAAAACCGCTTACAGAGTATCTTTATCTGCTTCTTGTACCTTTAGCCTTAGGGTTGGTTATACTTTGTTTTGGTATATATGCCGTTATTTTCTCTATCCCAACTCTTATATTGCATTTACATACTTGGCATGTAATGTGTAAGATAGGAGCTGGCCGGGAGTTAAATCGTGTTTTGGGTATGACTGCAAGAAACATCTTTCTCTTTGGAATATTGACAACAATTATTGTCATAATGGCATAAAATGGTTATTAAAATGCACAAAATCTACTTTTTGTGCATTTATTTTTTGCTCTTTTCAAAGAAAATGAGTACCTTTGCTGCGCAAAGACAATAAGAGAGAGTCATAAGCATTAAAGACTTAAATTTAAAGAAAAATAATACACTTTAAACAATAAATCAATGAAGAAGTACAATTTTAACGCAGGTCCTTCAATGCTTCCTCGTGAAGTTATTGAGGCAACCGCTGCACAATGTCTTGACTTTAATGGTTCAGGACTTTCTTTGATGGAAATCAGCCATCGTGCAAAAGACTTCCAGCCTGTTGTTGACGAGGCTGTTGCTCTGTTCAAGGAACTCCTCCAGATACCTGAAGGCTATTCTGTTATATTCCTTGGTGGCGGTGCGTCACTTGAGTTCTGTATGATTCCTTATAACTTCCTTGAGAAGAAGGCTGCCTATCTTAACACCGGTGTATGGGCCAAGAAGGCAATGAAGGAAGCTAAATTGTTTGGTGAGGTTGTGGAGGTCGCTTCTTCTGCAGAAGCAACATATACTTATATTCCAAAGGATTATACCATTCCTGCTGATGCTGATTACTTCCATATCACGACCAATAACACCATTTATGGTACGGAAATCCGTAAGGATATTGATTCTCCGGTACCGGTGATTGCCGATATGAGTTCTGATATTTTCTCACGTCCGCTTGACGTCAGCAAGTATGGCATGATTTATGGTGGTGCCCAAAAGAACCTTGCTATGGCCGGTGTAACATTTGTTATTGTCAAGGATGAGTTGCTTGGTAAGGTTTCTCGTTCTATACCTACTATGCTTGACTATCGCACACACGTAGAGAAAGGATCTATGTTCAATACACCTCCGGTTGTGCCTATCTATTCTGCGCTTGAGAATCTTCGTTGGATCAAACGCAATGGCGGTCTCGTAGAAATGGAAAAGAGAGCTCAGCAGCGTGCTGAGATCGTATACGGTGAAATAGACTGCAACAAACTCTTCAAGGGTACTGCTAATGTAGAGGACCGTTCTCTGATGAATATCTGCTTCGTTATGAATGAAGAGTATAAGGAACTGGAGAAAGACTTCCTTGACTTCGCTATGAAAGAGCGTGGCATGGTTGGTATAAAGGGACACCGTTCTGTTGGTGGTTTCCGTGCGTCATGTTACAATGCACAGACCATTGAAGGTTGCGAGGCACTTGTGGCATGTATGAAAGAATTTGAGGCAAAGCACTAATATTATTGGTTGTTTGGCGGCCTACCATTAAGGGTGACTGCCAAACAATTAAGAAAAACGAAGAATAAGATGGCAAAAGTATTAATTGCAACAGAAAAGCCTTTTGCTGCAACGGCTGTAGAAGGCATAAAGAATATCATAGAGGGTGCAGGATTTGAACTGCTTCTTCTTGAGAAATATACAGAAAAAGCTCAATTGCTTGAAGCGGTAGCGGATGTAGACGCAATAATTATCCGTTCAGACAAGATTGATGCGGAAGTATTGGATGCGGCTAAGAACCTCAAAATTGTTGTGCGCGCCGGTGCCGGTTACGACAATGTGGATCTTACCGCGGCAACAGAACACAATGTTGTCGTTATGAACACACCGGGACAGAATGCCAATGCCGTAGCAGAATTGGTTCTCGGTCTTTTGGTTTATGCCGTTCGTAATTTCTATAATGGTAAGGCCGGTAGCGAACTGATGGGCAAGAAGCTTGGTATTCTTGCTTTTGGTAATGTTGGTCGTAATGTAGCGCGCATAGCAAAAGGCTTTGGCATGGAAGTGTGCGCATACGACGCTTATTGTCCGGCAGACGTTATTGAAGCTGCGGGCGTTAAGGCTATGGCATCACAGGCAGACCTTTTCAAAGAGGCAGATATTGTTTCTCTTCACATTCCTGCAACAGCCGAGACCAAGCAGTCTATCAACAAGGCTCTTTGTTCTACCATGAAGAAAAATGCTATCATTATCAATACTGCACGTAAGGAAGTTATTAACGAGCCGGAACTCATAGAACTCCTTGCTGAACGTACCGATTTGAAGTACATCACAGACATTAAGCCTGACGCAGATGCGGAGTTTGCAAAATTTGAGGGTCGTTACTTCTCTACTCCAAAGAAGATGGGCGCTCAGACCGCAGAGGCAAATACCAATGCCGGTATTGCTGCTGCCAACCAGATTGTAGGTTTCATCAAGGATGGAATTACAAAGTTCCAAGTGAATAAATAATATTCGATTATATATACAAAACGGGATGTTTGTCTGACATGTTAGACTTTTTGTCATGACATTCTTTATCCCTCTAAAATAGAAAAAAGAGACACTGTAACTAATGTAATTTGTTATTGTGCCTCTTTTTTTCTTATACGGCAGTTTTGATTTGTTGATAATATTGTGTTTTCTCTTTAATGGAAATATCATAATCTGTTATTTTTATAATGCTTTTCACACTTGTTCAAATGAATATCTCATGGGGAGAGCCTTGTGTTAATCGCTCTTCGGCAGAGAAATTGATGCTTGCGGCCAGCGGTTCGGATATTTATATCTTGCCGGAAATGTTTACGACAGGTTTTGATATTTGTCCGAACAAGATAGCAGAGTCTGCTGAGAATGGGGAGACTTTACGTTGGATGCTACGTATGGCTCAAAAACTTGATGCGGCAGTTGTAGGTTCCGTGCCTGTCAAGGCAGATGACAATTGTTATTATAACAGGTTGTATTTTGTCAAACCTGACGGCTCTTATCACTTTTACGATAAGCGACACCTGTTTACATACGGTGGAGAAGACAAGGAATATGAACGCGGTGAGAAACCTGTTGTAGTAGAGTGGAGAGGAATACGTTTTATGTTACAGATCTGTTACGACCTTCGCTTTCCGGTTTTTTCACGCAATGTTATTTGTACTGATGATAAGAGTGGAAATAAATTGCCTGCTTACGATTGTTGTATATATGTTGCCAGTTGGCCTGAAAGCAGAAGGAAGGTATGGGATATGCTCGTTAAAGCAAGAGCTTTGGAAAACCAGTGCTATGTGTTGGCTGTTAATAGGATAGGAGATGATATGCAGTGTCACTATAACGGCGGTACCATTGCTATAGACGCATACGGAAATGATATAATAAAGGCATGTGACAATAAGGCATGTGCCATTACAGCAGAGATGGATATGCAACGCCTGAACAACTTCAGAAAGAAATTCCCGGTACTTGGAGACGGTGACCGGTTTATGAGAACTTTTCTCGTTACAATCATTTTTATGTTATCATGGCTGTCGTCTTTGGCAGCTAAGGATTTGAACACTTCGTCATATATCAATTATGGGGAGACATATCTTGGAAAGGCATGGGCGACACTTCCGGTAACGGAATTTGCCCGTTTCAAAAAAGAGGGAAACAGAGTAGGATATGAAACAATGGTTTTTGAGCGTCGTCGCCAACTTGCGGCACTTGCAATGGCAGAGATAATAGAGCGCAAGGGACGTTTTATGCCGGATATAATCAATGGCCTGGAAGTCATGATGGAGGAACCTTGGTGGGGAATACCGGCTCACTATGGCAAACCGGTGCCGTTATACAGTGAGCAACCTGTGGACTTGTTCAATGCGGAGTCTGCTTCATTGATTGCTTGGATTGGTAAGGAACTGAAAGATGAGTTGGATCGTTTCTCACCGGAAATGTATAAAAAGATAGAACGTGAGATAAACTATCGTATTCTTACCAAGGCTTTGGGCAGCAATGACTGGTGGAAAAAAGCCGGCATGAACTGGAACCCATGGATATGCAGTAATTGGCTTACTTGTGTTATGCTGTATGAGAAAGACGCTGCCCTGCGCCAAAAAGCCGTAACAGAAATAGAGGGGTGCATGAAAGCGTTTATAGATGCTTATCCTGAAGACGGCGGATGCGATGAGGGAACCGGATATTGGGACAGGGCGGCGGCATCGCTTTTTGAGTGTTTCAGTCTGATGTCTCAGATAAGCAAAGAGGGGCTTGCCACTGTCACGGTATTGGATTATCAAAAGGAAAAGGTGGCACGTATGGGCGCATATATATATAAAATGTATATATCCAACGGCTATTCGGTTAATTTTGCTGACGCTCACGAGAACAAAAGTGTGGTGCAACTTAATGTGCTGTGGCCGTTTGCGTTGTATCTTGACGACGCGTCAATGAAAGGCTTTGCCTCATGGGTGGCAGCAGACAAGGATTTTTGGAACAAACCTGCGGCGTTATATGCGGAGAGTGGCAATTTCCCGACGTTGGGCAGGGAATTGCTGCTGTTGAAACATGTAAAAGCATTGTCGGAAGAACCTGTTAAGGAACCTAATGGCGAAGCGTGGTTTCCTGACCTGCAGATTGCAACAATGCGGGCCGGAGATGTTTTTGTTGCGATAAAGGGTGGTACGAACGGTGAAAGTCATAACCACAACGATGTCGGCTCATTTATTATATATTCTTCCGGTAGTCCTCTGTTTATTGATTGCGGGGTAGGAGAGTACACCTCAAAAACGTTTAGTAACGAGCGGTATTCTATATGGACAATGCAGAGCGACTATCATAATCTGCCGAAGATTAACGGGGTTAGCCAGAAAGACGGGAAGCGGTATCATGCGGAAGTTGTAAAGAGAAGCCGCCATAGCATTACGCTTGACATTGCAAAAGCATATCCTGCAGAAGCCGATGTGAAGTTTTGGAAAAGAACAGTGGTGCTAAAAGGCACAGATGTGGAAATAACGGAAGATTATGAACTGAACAATTATAAAGAGCAATCATGTGTGATGCTTATGACAACAACCTGTCCGGAGCTGTCAGAAGACGGGAGACTGATGATAGGAAAAAGCATTCTTGACTATAATCATAATATGGTGAGTGCGCAGATAGAAGACAAATCATCTTTGTTGGATCCATTGTTAAAGAGCCTTTGGGGTGAGCATTTGTATAGAATAGTTCTAAAGGTAAATAAAACGTCAAAACGCGCAAAATTCACTTACAGAATACGTAAAAAGTAATTGCATTGCTTTTGCGTTATAATCGCATTGAGATTACATTGTAAACGCACTGCAATTGCAATGTAATCTCAATGCGATTGTAAAAGACTTGTTATTTGTTAATGTAAATGATACAATAATAGTATTTTATTAAAATCCATTGGGGAAGCAATGAAGAAATCGCTGTCAGCATTGGCCTTTGGTACATTTGGGCTTGGAGTAACAGAGTTTGTCATGATGGGTATCTTACCATTTCTGGCATCTGACTTTCGGGTTACAATACCTCAGGCCGGTTATTTTATCTCGGCTTACGCTCTCGGTGTGTGTGTTGGTGCGCCGTTTGTGGCCATTGTAGCCCGCACATGGCCGTTGAAGCGTATTTTATACATGCTTTGTACAGTAATGCTGCTGGCGTCTTTGGCAATGGCAATGTGTCCTGTCCCGGAGGAAAATACCGGTATAACTTGGCAGTTCGGGCTAATGATGCTATTTCGTTTTTGTGCCGGTATACCTCATGGAGCGTATTTTGGGGTTGGCAGTATTGTTGCAGATCGTCTGTCAGAGGAAGGAAAGTCAACTTTAGCTGTGGCCATAATGTGTTCCGGCATGACATTTGCCAACCTTGTCGGTATTCCACTTGGTACTTTTTTCGCCGCTATGATAAGTTGGCGGCTTGTATTCGCATTCTCATGTATATGGAATGCTTTTACATTGTATAGCATTGTAAAATGGGTTCCGTATATGGAGCCGCTGCCCGATACCGGCTTTAAGGGCAATTTTCGATTCCTTAAGAAACCGGCTCCGTGGCTAATTATTTTTGCAACGATTTTCGGAAATAGCGGAGTGTTCTGCTGGTACAGTTATATCTCGCCCACACTTACACAATTGGCAGGCGTTGATGTGTCGTGGTTGACGATGATGATGGTTGTTTCCGGTGCCGGAATGGTTATAGGTAATCTGCTCGGAGGGGAGTTGTCAGATCATTTGGGACCGGGAAAAACGGGACGGGGATTGGAGATTTGTATTTTTGTCATCTTGGTATTGATAGCTTTTACGGCAGATAATAAATATTTTCTCGTTCCATTGATGTTCTTGGAGTGCGGCTGTCTTTTCGCTATCTCATCACCACAGCAGTTGTTGCTTCTTCGATTCAGCAAAGGAGGGGAGTTAATGGGTGGCGCTATGGTGCAATTGGCGTTTAACCTTGGTAATGCTGTCGGAGCGTGGTTGGGCGGATTGCCGATTGTTGAGGATACACCGTCAACCTACCATTACCCGGCTGCTATGGGTGCGGTAATGACTGTTGGCGGTATAGTCTGTTATGTTGTTTTTTGTAAGAAATATGCCTCTCAAGCATGAGAATCATAAGAAAATATGTTGATATTGCAATAACAAGCGCAAAAAAACGTTTGTTGTTATAGTAATATCTATTATTGATACTAAGAAAACAAATGATAATAATATCTTGATATGGTAATTAAATTATACTGATACAGTAATATGCGAGTTCTGAACATCTTTATTCTTGTGATTATTTTACCTTTATTTGTTTACGCAAATAATCCACGTTATAGAATCCTTGTAAGTACGGATATAGGGGGGACTGACCCTGACGATAACCAGTCTATGATACATCTCCTTATGTATGCGAATGAGTTCGATATAGAGGGGCTTGTCTCTTCTCCATCGTTTGGTGAAGGGTCAAAGGATGAAATCCTTCGTATGATTGACGAGTATGAGGTTGACCTGCCGAAACTACAGCAGGGAATGAAGGCTGCTGGTATTAAAGGAGTTTATCCTAAGGCTGAAGAACTTCGTGCTATAACCAAGCAGGGACGCAAGGGTAGTGCATCACTCAAAGGATATGATTGCCCGACGGAGGGGTCGGAATGGATTGTAAGTTGTGCCCAAAAGGATGATTCACGGCCACTATGGGTTTTGGTATGGGGGACTCTTGAGGATGTAGCGCAGGCTCTTCATGATGCTCCGGATATAGCCGATAGGATACGTGTCTATTGGGTTGGCGGCCCGAACAAGAAATGGGGGTGTAATTCTTACAACTATATTGCAGAGAATTTTCCAAATGTTTGGTTCATAGAAAATAATGCTTCATATCGTGGCTTTATTGGAAACTCAAATGATAATTCGTTATATGGGAACGGATATTGGCAACATTTTATGAGTGATGCAGGCGTAATGGGTAACGATTTCAAGAACTATTATAAAGGAAATGTGAAGATGGGGGATACACCATCGCTACTATATCTAATGTATGGTGACCCCGAGGTTCCGACTGACGAACATTGGGGAGGTAGGTTTGCAGCGATGGATTACAGTCCTAAGTATATCCTTAAAGGTGCGGTTACGGAGAGAGATACTATCTCTGTGTATTCTATGCTTGAGTGGCAGTTGGATGGTCCTGACACCGGGATACCAACAGACAGTGCTTGTTTTGAGCTTGTTGTTGATAAACAGGTCTGGCCGGGGTATCATGTTGGCGGCGGTAAGTATGTTGTAAGATATGCGCCGAAAGGCCCTGCTATATTGAACTATGTAATTACATCGTCAATAGATGGCTTTCCTGCACATAAAGGCACGCTAAATGTCGTTAATGAGTGGCCCGCTCTAAGAATGTATCAGACGAACAGTGCGAACATAGAATCCCGACATATTGCGCTTAACCATCAAAAATGGTTTACAGACGTGTCGCCTATGATAGCAAATCCACAGTGTGCAGAGTCTGGGAGGTATGCTAACATTGATAAACGTTGGCCGGGAGCTTCTACTGTAGCAAAATGGCGTCAAACAGTATTAAAGGATTGGGCTGAGCGTTTTATGTGGTTGAAGTGACACTTTAGTGTATGCTATTGCAGAATGTGTAGAACATGTGTCTCCTTCATGGCATAGGCTTTTGTTTTCTTTTTATTCGTCTGTGATTGATACAGTGATGGCCTTAGCAGTGTTGTATGTGATGTTAATTCTGTAAGAAATATGCCATTCAAACATAAAAAATGTAAGAAAATATGTTTGTAAAGCAATAATAAACGCAAAGAAACGTTTATTATCGTGAACGAGTGTTACTGAATAACAATATAACCTATATTAATACTAAGAAACAAATGAGAGTAATTATTGAACCGGATTATGACAGAATGTCAAAGTGGGCTGCGGATTATGTGGCCATGAGAATAAAAAATGCGAATCCAACAGAGGACAAACCATTCAAATTGGGATGCCCGACAGGCTCTTCTCCACTTGGCTTGTATAAGGAACTGATAAAAAAATATCAGGCTGGTGAAATTTCATTCCGTAATGTAGTGACGTTTAACATGGATGAATATGTTAATCTTCCTGAAGATCATCCGGAAAGTTATCACTCTTTTATGTGGAATAATTTTTTCTCACATATAGATATTAAGAAAGAGAATGTGCATATATTGAACGGCAATGCTGAAGACTTGAAGAAAGAATGTGAGGACTATGAGAAAGCCATTGCGGCAGCCGGGGGGATAGACTTGTTTCTTGGCGGAGTAGGGCCTGATGGACATCTGGCGTTTAATGAGCCGGGTTCTTCTTTGACAAGCAAGACTCGTGTAAAGACACTTGCAACAGATACTATTATAGCTAATTCCCGTTTCTTTGATTATGATATGAAGTTGGTGCCAAAACAGGCTCTGACTGTGGGAATAGGTACGGTGATGGCTGCCAAAGAGGTGCTTATAGTATGTAGCGGTCATAATAAAGCGCGTGCCTTGCAGCATATTGTTGACGGACCAGTGTCACATAAATGGACAGCGTCTATTCTGCAAATGCACGACAAATGCATTGTCGTGTGTGATGATGAGGCGTGTGATGAGTTGACTGTCGCAACCTACAAATATTATTTGGATAAAGAAAGAGGGAATTTATAAACTGACAAATCCATGGAATGAATATGAGTTGACGGTGTATTGAAAGCTGTCAACTCATATTTTTACTTTGAAGACAATGCGGAAAGAACCGTTGTTATAACTTGTGGAAGTGATATGAAAGAAACCAATCTCTTTGGTTGACGATACATGACGCCCTATACATGGGCATATATCATATTCCCCTATACGGACTATGCGCAACAGTTCGGAGGCGTCGTTTGGTAATTTGTCCAACTGAACTCCGGCGGGAATGTTTTCGCGGGTGACGTATTCGTAGGTGACAGGTAAATCTTGGGCGATAAGGTCATTCATACGTTCCTCTATTTCTTGTATCTGCTTGGGGCTCGGTTGTTGTTTGAGTGTATAGTTGATTTTTGACTTTTTGCGTTCTATATGGGCATTATGCGACCTTTCGCAACCGAATTTCCTGATCATAACTTGGTTCAAAAGGTGTTCCGCTGTGTGTGCGGGTTCATATTCTTCTTTGTTGTGTGTGTTGAGTTGCAGTTGATTTTCCATTGCTTGTTTGATTGTAACGATGCAAAATTATAAAGATTTTTTATAATGAACAATATATCTGGCGTTTCATTACTGTAAAAGAAAATAATCCAAATCTTTTTTGCACGTTAAGAGAAATATTTGTAACTTTGCACCAATAACAGGCATTTTCGATAATAAACAGAACCGTTGCTTGTGGCTTTTCCGTGAAAAACGTAATATGCATGAGTATATGTGGCTGTATATAATGATATTGAGACTAACTATAACTATAATATTATGAAACAACGTTTACAACTTTCTTTAATATTGCTGTTGGTATTTTCTACAGCCATATTTGCACAATTTCAATCAGCTCCGGCCTTTCCCGGTGCAGAGGGACACGGCCGTTTCGTTACCGGAGGCCGCGGTGGTGAGATTAGGCACGTGACAACACTCGCCGATAAAGGAACAGGCTCTTTCCGTGAAGCCGTGAAAGGTGATGCGAAGAAAATAGTTGTCTTTGATGTCGGTGGCGTCATAGCACTTTCATCAAATCTAAATATTGGTGCCAATACCACTATTCTCGGGCAGACGGCACCCGCTCCGGGTATAACACTGAGATATTATACCGTTAACCCGGGGGCAAACAACATTATCCGTTTCATTCGTATACGTCGCGGACAGGAAAGGGATGTGAATGACGGTGCTGATGCTTCTACGCAACGTAATAAAACGGGAATTATATTTGATCATTGCTCTTTTTCTTGGAGTATAGATGAGGTCGCTTCTTTTTATGATAACAATAACTTCACCATGCAGTGGTGTACTGTTGCAGAAAGTCTGACAAATGCCGGACATGACAAGGGAGCGCATGGCTATGGTGGTATTTGGGGAGGCAAACTTGCAAGCTTTCACCATAATATGATTGCGCATGTTAGTAATCGCGGTCCTCGTTTCAATGGCGCAAGGTATGGCTGGACCGGATATACCGCAAATATGAATTATGCTGATTACCGTTGGAATACCCCGACACAAGCCGAGAATGTTGACTTTAGGAATTGTGTTATGTACAATGCGCAGGGTACATGTTATGGTGGTCCTGGCGGAGGACAGATCAATATGGTTAACAACTTCTTCAAGGCGGGGCCTTGCGGAAATGGAAATCAGGAGCGTATAACTTTGGTTACAGTCTCTTCAAGCGGTAATTCGGACTCAAGTCATCCGGAATATTATGGCATGACCAGCCGTTACTATATTTCCGGCAATACTACTCTTACAACATCGGGAGACAAGAAAGAAAACAGAGACTGGGATGGCGTGAGTTATGACAATGGAGTTATTAGGCAAAATGGGAACGTTTATTCACAAGATGCCAACGGACTTTATGCTGATGATGTGCCGAGTATAACTTATAACGGCAAGAAATATGTTGACATAAAAATGGAAGAAGAGGCTCCGAAGGGCTATGTGACAACCCATACCGCTGCAATGGCATTTGATAAGGTGTTGAAGTATGTCGGAGCGTCATTTAATCGTGATGAAGTTGATGCACGTTATGTAGAAGAGGCTACAACCGGTACTGCAAAGTATAAAGGCTCTGTTACTAAAAAGGCCGGCTTGATTGATGTTGTTGCTGATGTTGAAGGATATACAGAGGCTGACGGTGACTGGGCTGGAACCTCACATCCGGAGAACTATGATACAGATGGTGACGGTATGCCTGATGATTGGGAGGTACAATGGGGATTGGATCCTGATAATGCTTCTGATGCAAAAAAGTACACAATGGATCCTAACGGTTATTATACCAATCTTGAAATGTATGCCAACAGCCTTGTGGAAGACATCATGAAAGATGGTAATGCTGATGGAGAGGCAAACTATACCGAATATTGGCCTGAACTGAGGATGGTAGAGAATGATACTCCGCAGGGTAAGGATATTTCTATATATCTGGCTCAGTCTACGGTTAACGAATCTAAGAATGCTGACGGATTGTTTGCTTTCAGCAATGAAGGATATGATGTTACTATTCTTGCTCCGGGTAAAAACTATTCTTCTAACAAAGGTAAGGAAGATGGTATAAAGTATTCTGTAAATCTGCAATATACTATTAATGTGCCAGATGGACTTGCGGTGAAAGAGGTAGTGTTTAAAGGATATGATAATTATCCGGAGACGGATTCGTACATTTCGGAACTGAATGGTCGGACATTCGCAGAAACAGACTATGTATTCCCAAAGAAAGACACCTCCGGAAACTATTTCGTAACGACTCGGACTGTGCCGGCTGATAATGCTACCGGTAAGATTACTTTCACTGCAAAGGGTAAACAAGTAGTGTGGACAATACAATTGAATTGTATAGATGTTACGGATGTAAACAGCGTTTCAGAAGATAATACAAAGAAGAAATATTCTGATGCTATTTATAATTTAGCCGGACAGCGTGTCAATTCTTCTTACAATGGAATTGTTGTGAAGAATGCTAAGGTTTATATAAATGTCACAAAATAACATTAACAACGGATTAAAGGAATAACATTGCGAAATAAAGAAATAGATAAAGTTACACGTAAAAACCTCCTTGGACTCTCTCTTGTAGAACTCAAGGAGGTTGCTACACAAATGGGAATGCCGGCATTTACCGGTGGACAGATTGCCAAATGGCTATATGATAGGCATGTATCGTCGATTGACGATATGACTAATATCTCAAAAAGTAACCGTGAGGCATTAGCGCAGAAATATACTATAAATGCAATGCCGCCGCAAGATGCGCAATATTCATCTGATGGTACTATCAAGTATCTTTTTCCTACAGAATCAGGAAGGTTCGTAGAGACTGTTTATATTCCTGAACGGGATCGTGCAACGCTATGCGTGTCGTGTCAGGTGGGATGCAAAATGAACTGTTTGTTTTGTCAGACCGGAAAACAAGGGTTTGAGGGTTCTATGACAGTGGGGGATATTCTTAATCAAATATACTCGCTTCCGGAGCGTGAGCGTCTTACTAATATAGTCTTCATGGGTCAAGGGGAGCCAATGGATAATGTTGAGAATGTTCTGAAAGCTACAGAAGTGCTTACTGCTGACTGGGGATACGCATGGAGCCCTAAACGGATTACCGTTAGTTCGGTAGGTGTAAGGAATAAATTGAAGAGGTTTCTTGACGAGAGTAGTTGTCATGTCGCAATATCTTTGCATTCACCGTTTCATGAACAGCGGGAGTTGCTGATGCCGGCGGAAAAAGGAATGCCGTTAAAAGATATTGTAGAGTTGCTGAAAACATATCCGGCTTTCAGAAAAGCTGAATATGGGCACGAATTGCAGCAGCACGAGAATTCGAGGCAACGTCGTTTGTCGTTTGAGTATATCGTGTTTGATGGACTTAATGATTCCATGACACATGCTCGCGAGATAGTACGTGTTTTGCATGGATTGGATTGCCGTGTTAATCTTATACGTTTTCATAGTATTCCGGGAGTGGATCTTATGAGTAGTGATGAAAGTAAGATGGAAGCGTTACGTGATTATCTGACAAGGCATGGAATCTTTACAACTATCAGAGCATCAAGGGGACAGGATATTCTTGCTGCGTGTGGACTCTTGTCGACAGCTAAGAGAAATCAGGTTAATCGACCTTAAAGGTAGATTGTATTATTATGTATATTGAAGTAACAGATACATTTCATTCGCATTTTATTATGTTGAGAAAGAGGTGTGTTCTAAGAAAATTATAATATGGCAACAAATATACCGGAGATAATATTAGTAGGTAATGCTCCTAAGGAGTATTGCAAAATGTTGAATACAATACTGTCAGAAGAAGGACTTCCTGAAGTATGTAATATTACGTTATATGGTGCTGACGGTCAATCAGAAACCGAGGCACTAAGAGATGCTATAGCGGATTATGCGGAAGGGCGTATACAAGGCGTGGTTTGCCTGCCTTTTAATACTCCTCATATAGGTGTGGTAAAAGAATGTGTTGGAAAGGAGCCTAATGCTATGTTCAACGTGTTTGTGAACAACAGAATGAAAATGGCGTCAGTGTTAGGTGATATGCTTTCTACAGATGTGAAGCCTAACGTTTCTTCATCTGCTATAGTAGATCGGTGCAAGCAGGTGGTGAATGTTCTTAAACGGGATTTTATGATACAGAGTCCGCGTGTCGCTATTATGGCAATGGGAAGTGATTCTGTAGAAGCTGGAAATGAAGAACAGCAAGATCCTGTTGCTATTGCTATAGAGGAACTTTTTAAGGAAGGTATATTTGCCTATGGACCGGTTGATCCGGAGACCGTATTTGCAACAAATGACGGTCAGGAGTTTGATGTTCTTATAACAATGTATGACCGGCAGTGTTTGGCAACATTTGAGAATATTACCAACGAGGCGACATCAACCCTTATTGCAGGTGTGGCCCCCCCGATTGTTGTGCTTAGCTCTTATGAGCATGTGCTTCAGGCAGTTTTTCTCGCTCTTGATATTGAGCGCAGACGAAAAGAATATGACACCCCGTTTGCTAATCCTTTGCCGAAATTGTATAAAGAACGTAAGGAGGATGGGGATAAGGCGCGTTTCGCAATAAAGAAGAAAGGCTTTAATCCTGCTGAACATCGTAGGGAGAATGTGAATTATACCACGATAGCAAAGACACAGGCTTGATTGTATAACGCTATATGATGCCATAATGAGTGTGATTTGTTCTTAAAATATCTCAAACTAAAGACAGCGGAAATCACGTTCTTACGTAAGGTAATAGTTAAATTTCGACAAAAAGCATACGCTATTGAAAAAAAATAACTACCTTTGCATCTAAATATGGACTTGAAGGAACTGCAAAATATCAAGCAACATTATAACATTGTAGGTAACTACGATGGCTTGAATCGTGCGCTCGACATTGCCCTACAAGTGTCGCGCACAGATCTTGCTGTGCTTATTGTCGGAGAGAGTGGAGTGGGTAAAGAGATAATCCCACGCATTATACATGATTGTTCGCCGCGTAGAAGAGAGAAATATTTTGCAATCAATTGCGGGTCTATACCAGAAGGTACTATTGATTCTGAGTTGTTTGGACATGAAAAAGGTTCTTTCACCGGAGCGATAGGTGAGAGTGATGGATATTTTGGGGCTGCTAATAAGGGAACCTTGTTCCTTGATGAGGTTGGTGAGTTACCGTTAGCAACACAGGCACGCTTGTTACGTGTGCTGGAAACAGGAGAATATATTCGTGTCGGTGGGCAGGAAATACGTAAAACGGATGTCAGAATAGTTGCTGCCACTAATGTGAATATGCGTAAGGCCATAACGGAAGGACGCTTTCGTGAGGATTTATACTACCGTCTTAATACTATTCCTATTCAGATGCCACCTCTACGTGATAGGGGGGAAGATGTGGTGTTGTTATTCCGGCTGTTTGCTATGCAGACTTCTGAAAAGTATCGTTTGCCGCGTATACAACTGACAGACAATGCCAAACAGGTACTGATGAAATATAAATGGCCGGGCAATGTTAGACAATTAAAGAATGTAACGGAGCAGATGTCCGTGTTATGCAAAACAAGAGAGATTGATGTAGATGACCTTTTGAAATTCATTCCGATGAATGAGGAGAGTACGCAGCTTGCAACGATCACTCATCAAGGGGCTGGTTCACGTTCTTATGAGAATGAGCGTGAGATGCTTTTTAAGATCTTATATGAAATGCGGGGCAATGTATCGGAACTCCGCCGTGAGATAGCTTCTTTAAGACAGCGTATAGATGATGCAGCACCATCTTCAATGCCCATTCAGGAATATGCGCAACATCCGTACGAAGATGTGTCATCTTTCAATACTTATGCGCAGGAAATATCTGAGCCTGAGAATCTGAACCTGATAGATTTGAGCAAAAAAGTATTGGAGAAGGCTTTGGAACGAAATGGAGGTAACAGAAAGAAAGCTGCCAAAGATTTGGGAATTTCTGACAGAACATTATACAGAAAATTAAAACAATTCGGAATAAAATGATAAAAGGCCACTTCATAACAACTGTATCTGTATTGTTGTGTGTATTGACTGCGATAGTGGCTTGTTCCGTATCGTATAAGTTTAATGGTGCCAGTATAGATTATTCTCGTACTAAGACCATTCAGATTAATGATTTTCCGATACGTGCAACGTATGTATGGGGGCCGATGCAGGTTATGTTCAATAATAGATTAAAGGACATTTATGCCTCTCAAACACGGCTGATACAGGTAAAACGTGGTGGCGATTTGAAGATTGAAGGTGAGATTACACAATATCAACAACGTAATAAGGCCGTATCAGCAGAGGGATATTCCGCGCAAACGGAATTGTCTATGACGGTTAATGTGCGTTTTACGAATAATGCCAAGCATTCGGATGACTTTGAAAGGTCGTTTACAGCTACGGCATCGTATGAGACAACCCAAAGTTTGGCGTCTGTGCAGGAAGAACTTGTTACACAGATGTGTAAAGATATTTGTGATCAAATATTCAATGCAACGGTAGCTAATTGGTAAAAGTAAATAATATACAGAGGTGAACATACAAGAGTTGATAAAACATCCGGAGTATCTGAACCGTGAAACTCTCTATGAGTTGCGGAGGATGGTTGCTTTGTATCCCTATTATCAGCCAGCCAGACTGTTGATGATCAAGAACCTGTATATATTACATGACCATTCTTTTGATGAGGAACTTAGGCGTGCGGCTATATATTTTACTGATAGACGGATCTTGTTTAACTTGGTGGAAGCTGCACATTATCGTCTTAAGCATAAATCACCACAGAGCTTTACGGTTGTCGCTGATAGAAAAACGTCACAAATTGCCATTAATGGTGAATCGCGAACTGTGTCATTAATAGATTCGTTTCTGAGTTCTGTTCCCGAGGATGCTGATGAAGATAAGATCAGTAAAGAAACAAAAAGAGAAGCGAAAGGAGAAAAAAGACGCAAACCTACTGCTGCAGATACAACCGTGGACTATGTGGCATACTTGTTGGCAACAGATTTTGCGGAGTTAAACGAAGCTTCAACAGAAGATACAGCTCAGGTTTCTCTTGCCGACACAGCCATGAATGGTGGTGAACTTATTGACGCTTTTATTAACAATGGAAATGGCCGCATTACATTACAGGACGAACCGGAATATCTACCGGAAATGCCTATTGCGGATAATAGTGAGAAAGAACCGGAAGAAGAATACCTTACAGAGACTCTTGCCGGAATCTATATTAAGCAAGGCCGTTATGTAAAGGCATTGGACATTATGGACAGAATAAACAATAAGGCGACAAAGAAAAGTATATATTATGAAGATCAAAAGCGATTCTTGAAGAAACTTATCGCAAATCAGAAAACGAAATAATAAAATATAAACAAAACAAAAAAAACAATGTACACATTATTAGTAATTCTTATCGTATTGGTAGCACTGTTGATGATTGGTATCGTACTCATTCAAGAGTCAAAAGGTGGTGGTTTGGCTTCTGGCTTTTCAAGCGCCAACTCTGTTGCCGGTGTTCGTCAAACTACACAGTTTATTGAGAAAATGACATGGATACTTGCAGGTGCAATGGTTGTTATCAGTATCTTCTGTGCCTATGCTGCTCCGACAGCTTCTGTTGGTGGTTCTGTTATTGAGAATGCTGCGACAGAACAGGCAACAACAAATCCAAATAATGTACAGGGATTTGGAGCAACAGAACAGAAAGATGCAGCAACTCCGGTTGCTCCGGAGCAGCAGGCTCAGTAATTAAAAGCTATTGTGGTAAAATATTACATACCTGCAATACTAATCTTTTTAGCGGTATTGAGTGACCTTTACATATTCCATCGCTACATTAATATTTCATCAATGTGGCGATGGATTTGGTGGTTTCCTACCGTAATTGTTATCAGTTTTGCGTTTTACTTTATTGCATTTGGTAAAGGGATTGGGTATGAATATAATACCATTAATATTTTTTTGCTGCTTTTAGGACTGTGTTGCATTACCAAAATAGTATTCTCGCTATTATCTTTTGTTCCCAAGTTCGGTACTTGGTTAGGTTTAATTGGAAGTGGTTTAATAGTGTGGATTATATTTTGGGGAATAACTATAGGCTTCAGCCGGATACGTATACGAAATATAGTATACGCCAGTCCTGATGTTCCAGAGGCATTTGATGGTTATCGTATTGTACAGATTTCTGATATACATGCAGGAACTTTTATTGGGCCTTATAAGCAATTGTTATGTCAAAGTATAGATACTATCAATGCTCTACATCCGGATCTGATCTGTTTCGTGGGTGATTTGGAGAATTTTTCTCCTGCCGAATTACTACCGCATAACGATGTTCTCTCGGCATTACATGCTAAAGATGGAGTCGTAAGTATTATGGGCAATCATGACTATTCTTCATATATTGATATACCGGATAGACAGCGTGCTGCAATGGTACGTGAAACACAGAATTTGCAGCGTTCGTTCGGGTGGGAACTCTTAAATAATGATTATCGCATTATACGTCGTGCACAGACATCTCACACAGGAAATACCGATGTAGACTCTATTATTGTCGTAGGCGAAGAGAATTGGGGGAAAACACCTTTCCCACAGTATGGTAAACTTGATAAAGCTCTTAGCGGGTTATCTATAAAGCATAAACGCATACAGCATGGCTCCCGTCCTGCCTTTTGTATTATGCTTTCTCACGATCCTACTGCATGGAAGAGACATATCATGCCGGTATTTCATCCTGATATAACTCTTAGTGGCCATACTCATGGTACACAGTTTTCTATATTCGGATGGTCTCCGGCTTCTGTTGTATATGAAGAGTGGGGAGGAGAATATTATGATAGTGATACAAACAATACAGACGAATTGCGTCAGAAACGTTTATTGAGTGTGTCAACGGGGCTTGGGGGAAATTTCCCTTTCCGGTTTAATATGCCTCGGGAAGTAGTTTTGATAACACTCAAACGCTCTTCTTACAAATAAAAAACAGCCATAAAATTATGAAACAACTATTTCATACCTTTTTATTCTTGTTGGTGTTATCACCTGCTTTTGCACAAGATGCGCGCTGGCAGCCTGTGAGCAGTTGGCCTTTTGTATATCAGCAGTTTCAAAATGCAATTATATATACCGGTCCAAATAACAAGATGTTGAAGGCACAAGCCAACATACACGTATCCAATCGGATGTTGTGGTATGATAGTTATGGTAAGAAGCTACAGGCCAAGGAAGGTACTGTGAACAAAGTGGTATTCCCGGATAGTATTGCATATTATAATGTTAATGGGCGTTTGTGTAGTGTGCTTGCAGAAGATACAGTTAATGGCAAGTTGTGTCGTTTGTATGTTGCAGAGATTGTAGATAAACCCCGTTATGATGAATTGGTGCGGATAAATCGTCAAAGCACCATGATGATTGCGGATATAGCTCCCGCTTTTCAGGATTTAGCCTCGGGGGTGGCAGACAATGAGGGTACAAGAAATGTCGAACAAGAACCGTTGCCTATGCTTAACAAGTTCTATATGCTCTATAATGATGAATTGTTTGAGGTGAATGAAGGCAATATTTTGAAACATCTTGGTTCACGAGAAGAGCGAAATGCCTATCGTGCTTTCACACGTAAAGCTGAAATCATGTATGGCAGCAAGAAGTCAATGTTAACCGTATGGAGTACATTCTTTGTAAAATAATATAATAATAAATACTAACTAATATACTAATAATATGAAAACAAATCTATTGGTGATGACAGCAATGTTGCTTTCTTCATCTTTTTTTGCTACAGTGGCTAAGGGACAGGGTAAGCAAGAGCAGGGAGATATATGGCTGGATATAAACGGTGTGCGTGATTTGACAGCTGATTCCATCGATATTGCAAACCAAGCCAGACCTGTTCCTGGGTCTTCACGTAAAGGTCAAAATCCGGTATTGTTCCTTGTCGGCAATTCAACCATGCGCACCGGTACGCGAGGCAATGGTGATAATGGTCAGTGGGGATGGGGATTTTATGCCCATGAGTATTTTGACGAGAACAAGATAACAGTAGAAAACCATGCGCTTGGCGGTACTTCTCCACGCACATTCTATAAATCTCCAGAGTTATGGCAACGTACGCTTAGCGGAGTAAAAGCCGGTGATTATGTCTTTTTAGAGCTTGGCCACAATGACAACGGGCCGATAGACTCCATTCGTGCGCGTTCAAGTTATCGTCCTAATGGGAAATTGGCACTTGGCGATGATTCTATTATTGTATATAACAAGGTTAAACACTGTCAAGACACCGTGTACACATTTGGCGGTTACACACGTCGTTTTGTTAATGAAGTGCGTGCCAAGGGAGCTATTCCGGTACTTCTCACTTTAACTCCACGTAATGCCTATGAAGCTAATGATACAAATCGCATACAACGTAAACTTACAGACTTTACGCCTGCAATATTTGCATTGGGTAAGGAGTTAAATGTCCCGGTGATAGACCTTAATGATATATCTGCGACAAAATTGGAACGTTATGGCAAGTGGAAAACGAACTATCATTTTTATTTAGACAAAATACATTCATCAGCTTTTGGTGCGCGTATGAATGCAGAGTCTGCAGTAGAAGGACTTGCAATGTGTGACGACCCACAAGTACAGCAATTGAAAGAGTATATTATCAAAGAAAAGGCTTTTCCAAACTATGAAGATAAGCTACTTGCTTGGGAACCTAATAATTATGATAAGAAAGGTAATGTAATCGCCAAGACAAAAACAGCAGAAGAGAAGAAAAATAAGGTTCGTATTTTCCTTTGTGGCGATTCTACCGGTAAGAATGAAGACAAGAATCCCAATGGTATGTGGGGATGGGGCTCTCAGGCATATACTGTGTTTGATGAGTCAAAATGTACGTTTATCAATGCGGCCAAAGCAGGACGCTCAACACGTACATTCTTGCTTGAAGACCGTTGGGATGAGGTTTACCGGACTCTGCGCCCTGGTGATTATGTGCTCATACAGTTCGGCCATAACGATATTGGCGGCATAGACAAGGACAAGGAGCGTGGAGTCATAGCATGTGCAAAAGATACGAGTCATGTATATCGTTTGAAGAGCAACGGCAAGAATCTTGTTGTTTATTCATACGGATGGTATTTGCGTAAGATGATACAAGACTGTAAGGAAAAAGGGGCGACACCAATAATCCTTTCTTTTACACCGCGTAATGAATGGCACGATGGTAAGGGGGAGATACGAGGGAGGTTCTACCCGGTCAACGAGAAAAAGGGAAAGCAATATATAGAGCGTCGCAATGACAATTATATCCCGCAGTGGTGCAAACAGATAGCAGAAGAGAATAATGTGGAGTTTGTTGACATTCACAATATCTCCGCAGACTATCTTGACAAGAAGTGTGGCAGTAAGGATAAGGCTATGGAATATTTTAATCATGACCATACACATACCTCACTTCTCGGAGCGCGTAATAATGTACAGAGTCTGAAGAAAGGACTTGTTGCCAATCGTTCAACCTTGGTCGAGTTCTTGAAGTAAGATATTAGTGGATATGTATTATTTTTGCATAGACGTATGAAGAAACAATAATATAAACTGATATGGCAAATAAACTTAATTTTAATACAATCGGATTGTTCACGACAGACAATAAGAGTATGGTGGCATTTTACCGCAATGTCATGGGATTTACAACAGATTGGAATGGTGAAGATCCGGATGTCAGGATGTGTTTGGGCAATATGTGGCTAATAATGTTTCCACGGACGGCTTTCGAACAGATGACAGGTCGTGAATATACATATCCGCAAGGATTGAATGGTACGGTAGAGTTGGCGTTTCATGTTCCAACGTTTAGAGATGTAGATGAGGAATACGCACGTGTAACAGCACTGGGAGCCAAATCAATATTCGCACCGCAGACTATGCCATGGGGGCAGCGTACCTGCTACATTGCAGACCCGGAAGGAAATCTTATAGAGATACATTCTTTTACAAAGGAATAGGCTTCTGTTAAATTAACAATTGTCATAGGAGCAAATATTTTTGTAGTGTTTTAATTATTACGCAAAGCTACTAAAAATATCTTGCTCCTATAACTTTTATGGATACCTTTCTTATTTCGGGTTTATATCAAATAAGCAATATTTTTGGGGACATTTCTTGTTCCGACACAGTATGATTGCTTTTGTGAAAAACGTTGTTTTTCAAACATTACCAGGATGTCTTTGCTCCCAATCAACCTTTGAGTTTTAACTCGCCCGTTGTTGAATCCATGATGCCACCTTTTACAATAATATCTTTTGGCATCAAAGGGTGATTTCTTACCAAGTCGACAGTTTCGAGTACTGCAGTCTCAACGTCATCAAATCCATGTAGCCATGCGTTCAGGTCTATTCCGCAATGTTTCATAAGCGTGATATGTTCATCGTCTATGCCACGTTCTTTCATTAGATGCAGCATTTCATTACTGTCCATGCCCTGTACTCCACATCCGGAGTGCCCGATAATCATTATTTCTTTTACACCAAGTTCATAGATTGCTATGAGCAGTGAACGCATTGTAGAATCGAAAGGGTTGGTGATTGTACCGCCTGCGTTTCTTATAATCTTTACATCGCCATTCTTTAGTCCCAATGCAGCCGGCAACAATTTTACCAGTCTTGTATCCATACATGTTACGATAGCAATCTTTTTGTCTGGGTATTTGCTTGTTACATATTTCTCGTAGGATTTACTCTCAACGAATTCCTGATTATACCGGATAATCTCTTTCATCTCATCGCTAAGTTGCTGTGTCGTATTAGTTTGTTTCATAGTTGATAACAATAAATTTAGATGTTTAATACAAGTTAATACAGATTTTTATATGTTTGTTATATTTGATGCAAATATAATAAAAAAGTTCGGATTTTTCTTTATAAATCCATACAATTTGTGATCGCACTGCATTCGTTATATAATCTCAATGCTTTCATACAGTAAAAGCATTGAGATTGCACAACAATCGCAATGCGATTGTAAACGGTTGAAAATCAGTGAAAAGTTAAGATGTAATAGGAACGAGAACCTGTAAGTAGATAATGAGTTCAAAGAATGAAGATAATCTTATAACAAGATACTTACCTGCATAGGGTATAGCTCTCTCAGATTATGGGCTATGTGTAAGATATTTAGACAAGAAAATCCACGCATTCGTCAAACCTTGATATAGTCTTTCATCCTATCTGCCAACATTAAGGGCAGATTGAGAAGTCCATCTCGCATCTGGAGATTGCGTAATGAGCAGCGTATAGCCAGTTCTGGCAAATAACTCTTGCGGTATTCGCTAAGGCTCTTCGCTTGAATGCTCTTTTTCGATTTTACCTCAATAGGAATGATACGACTGTTGTCTTCGATGACGAACTCCACTTCTGCCTGATTACCAGATGTCCAATACAATGGCTCGAATCCTTGGCATAGAAAGGACATTAGCGTATAGTTCTCAGTAAGTACACCCTTGAACTCCGTGAACAGGCGGTTTTCCTGCATCATGGTACTACTTTCAAAATTAAACATCCTGCGCAACAATCCCACATCATTGAGGTAGAGTTTGAAAGCACTTTCATCCTTGTATGCCTTTAATGGCAGACGGACGGTTTCCGTATTACATACCTTATGCACCAATCCTGCTTTGCAGAGCCAGTCAACCGCAGTCTCGTATTCACGCGCACGCGCACCTTTCTGAACCTCTGAGTATTTGAATCGCTTATTGTCCTTGGCCAACTGCTTCTGCATACTGTTCCATACTTGGTTGATACGGATAATTTCGCCTGCGGTGGCATACTTGGAGAAGTCCAGCGGATAGGCACGTAAGATGCTGTCGAGTGTTTCGTCCACTTCGTTGATGTCGCCAGTTTCCACCCAGTCAGTTACAGCTTCGGGCATACCACCCACCAGCATGTAAACCCTCAGTTTTTCCTGTAACTCATCAAGCAACCCCTCAGGCAACTGCTCCTCAACCTTCCATGTACGTACAATTCCGGCCAGACGTGTATCAGTAGCTTCCAAGAATTCCGCAAATGTCAATGGGTATAGCGTCATAAAGTCTACTTGTCCCACAGGAAACGAGTGCCCTTTTTTGCGCAAAGCCACACCTAACAGCGAACCTGCACAAGCCACAGCATACTCAGGGGCATCTTCCTTGAAATATTTTAGTGCGTTCAGCACATCGTCTGAATCCTGAATCTCGTCTAATACGAGCAGCGTCTTCTCTGGGTGTACAGGCTGACCTTTGATGAGTGCTATCTGTTCTGCAATGCGGTGTGGACTCTTTGTCTTTACAAAAATGTCGGCAATAGCTGGTTCGCGGTCAATGTTTACAATGACGCAGTTATCAAAGGCGATTTCACCCAGTTTTCTGAGCAACCATGACTTACCCACCTGACGAGCACCTTGTAGTAGCAACGGCTTACGCTTGCGTTTCGTTTTCCAGGCAATCATTGCCTCCAAAATATCACGTTTCAGTTCCATATAGTTCCATATTTTCGATTGAATATACATTGAATTATAAGTTGTGTGCAAAGTTACAGAAAAAAAATGAAGAATAACCTGTATCTATGCAAAATGTGTAAAATATCACATAAATTATATGTAAATAGAGATTGTTTTACACATAAATGATAGATATGCGTGATCTGAGTGTAAAGTGTTTTATTCTGTAATATATTTCTTCTTGCTTAGTATTGTTTATTCCCAATAGTACCAATGTTTATGTGTCGGCAGCTGGGGACAATTGTTGAAGAAATCTCAATATATGGAGATAGACAAACTTTTTCTGAGAATAAAGAGTGCTATATCAACTTTTTTTGTTATTTTTGCAACATTAATATACAACTTAAATCTTGATGAAGAACATAGAACAAGGTTACGTATATATTCTTACCAATCCAAGTTTCAAGGAAGACTGGGTGAAAATAGGTAAGAGTTCCCGACCGGTTGATGTTAGGTCTAAGGAACTCGATAATACGGCTGTACCCCTCCCATTTGAAATATTTGCGACAATGAAAACTCGCAAATATAACGAGGTTGAAAAATTGGTTCATAAGAATATAGATCGTCTCAGTGACTTACGCATACGTCAAAACCGTGAGTTTTTTAATGTGGCGCCCCAAGTGGCACTTGATATTTTCCGGGATATAGCAAAATTGATTGATGATGCAGAGATAGTTTTGTATCATGAAAATAAACCAATTGTTGATAGCAATTCTATTACGGTTGCCCCTAAACGTGAAGTAAAGCGTTCCCGTTTTAAATTCAGTATGTGTGATATAAAAATTGGAGAACTAATAACGTTTATTCCAACCGGTTTAGCTGTAAAAGTGGCCTCTGATGATTCCATAGAATACGACGGTCGCATATATAAACTTTCACCCTTTGTCGGAACCTTTATGCCTGAAGATATGCGTAACACTTCAGGCGCATACCAAGGCGCAAAATATTTCTCGTACGATGGTTATGTTCTTGATGACCTGAGAAAGATGAAAGAAGTAAAAAATATAGCTCAGTAAGTGAGCGGTTTTATTCCAAATATAACTCGTGATTAATACTTTGAATATGAAACTCCAAGAGATATTGACAGGTTCAAACTATAGGTTTTTACCAATTTTCGATGCAATTTATTCACATCTATAATATTCAGCACTTCTGCAATTTAATCGGTACGAGGGGCATTTTTGAAAGTGGGATAGAAATTTCGGTAAATTCAACTCCCTATCCAACAAACATCTAACGTCTTTTTCGTACCGCTGATTCTTTTTGCTGTTATTTGCTTGAATTCTCAGGTACAAATATACTCAAAATCCATCAAAAACAAGCAGAATAATTCCAGTTTTTTATTCTGAGGTGAAAAAATGTATGACTACGCGTAAAGAGGAAAAGACCAACAACGACAAAGGCTCTCTCCGCACTCCCTATACAGCTAGTAATTTGGCGAAGAGTTCTTTGCAAGCAAAGCGCCCGAGGCAAAGGCTTCGTCACTATATCCTAAGCATATGTAAATTCTATAAATCCAACCTCCCCACCTTTGAATTTTGAACCTGAAATAGCTGTGCGCTGGACAAATTTCACATTTTCCCCGTATATAGCTACCGTTTTTATGCTCAGGCTCTTGCATGGTTAACTTTTTCTTTGTAATTTTGCATTATATTACAAGAAGTTGTAACATAATGAAGAATGAAGTAAAACCTATACCTGTTAATAGGATTAAGGCTGTTTTAGCAGAGAAACAAGTTTCTGCTAAACAACTTTGCTCTGCTGTGGGTAAAAATGAGACAACGATATCTCGTTGGTGCAACAACAAAATTCAACCTTCTGTGACACAACTTCAAGAGATAGCTAACTTTCTTGATGTGGATATTAGAGAGTTATTATGTTCTACCAAATAAGAGTTGATTATGTTTAAGGTCGTATGGGACAAAGAGAATAATGGAGTTCGTTTGACTCTGTCACCGTTGGGCGAGGCGCTCAACGTATGCCCTCGTCCCGTTTTTTGGGAGGAACTAGACTTTCTTGGCCTCGATAAGCTTGGGTGGAAATATCCCCACAGCGACGCTCCGCTCCTTTGGGCTTGCGATCGCCGTTATTTCTACAAAGGCGAGATGGTCTTGGAGGTGACTGGTGGAGACCTTTACGATAGCCATACGTTTAGCTACGGTTCTAATAACAAACTTACTCTTACACCTATTGATATTGAACGGCTTCGAGAGGCTAACGAAGACTCAATTTTCCTATTAGAGCATGAAGCTATGGAGTTTATCGACAACGAATATAGAAAGTATAAATCTGTAGCTAAGGCAAAAGAGGTAAACCCCAATATCGATTTTCAGCAGTTGGCGGAAAACATATCCAAGAAACAGAAAACTGAGTATGCGGTTGTAAAAGAAGAGTGCGATAGTTTTGATGTCATGCCTATT
>CAZRGO010000006.1:0-158122 GCA_964599665.1 uncultured Prevotella sp. | reverse complement strand
AATCTGTGTGGCTTACTGCCGACCAAATGGCGGAGCTGTTTCAGCGCGACCGTTCTACCATTCAACGGCACGTTAAGAGGATATATGAGGAGGGGGAATTGAAGCCTGATTCAACTTGTGCATATTTTGCACAAGTTCAAACTGAGGGCAAACGTCAGGTAGAACGCCAAATTCCAATCTATAATCTTGACATGATTATCAGTGTCGGGTATCGTGTCAATTCACACCGGGGCGTTCAATTCAGGCAATGGGCTACTCAGGTGTTGAAGGAGTATATGATTAAGGGGTTTGCCTTGAATGATGACCTGTTGAAGAACGCCGGACAAGGCAATTACTTTGATGAGTTGCTTTCAAGAATCCGCGACATACGCAGCTCAGAAAAGGTGTTCTATCGAAAGGTTCTTGAGATCTATGCCCTGAGTATCGACTACGATCCGCACACTGAAACCACACAACAGTTCTTCAAGACGGTGCAGAATAAGATGCACTTTGCGGCGCATGGTAACACGGCAGCCGAGGTTATCTATAGACGGGCTAATGCAGATAATGACTTTATGGGGCTGACTTCATGGCGTGGCGCATTACCAACCAAACATGAAGCAGAGATTGCTAAGAATTATCTTTCGGAGGAGGAAGTTGATATGCTCAACCGTATTGTCAACCTCTATCTTGACTTTGCCGAACTTCAGGCAAAGAGCCATGTGCCGATGTATATGAAGGACTGGATAAAGAAACTTGATGACTTCCTTAAGTTGTCAGGGAAAGAGTTGCTCACACACGCCGGGAGTGTATCGGCAGAGGTGGCAAAACTGAAAGCTGACGCAGAATATGAGAAATTCCGTGAGCGCACCCAATACCAACTCTCCCCGGTCGAAATTCATTTTATTGAAGTTTTCGAGGCGGAGCAAAAGAAACTCCGGGGAGGAAAGAAGTAGGCTTACCGCCTAATGCCGTCTATGCGTACTTGCAGGCAAAAGTTACGCGGAATATTTGAATTTTGCCTGTAGAAAATAAAAATAGCGACTTAACTTTGTGATTTACACTTTGTTAAGTTGCTTTTGGTACCCAGAACAGAACTACAACTCTCTCTCCCTCGTCCTCTTGGGCTGCCCCTCTGCTGCCCAAGAGTAATGTTCCCTTATAGATGGATAATTCAAGGAGAAAAACAGCAATACAAAAGAAAGGAGACCGAAGTCTCCCTGAGATTTACTAATTTTGTATTTCTAAATATTGGTGTCCGGTAAACGTACTTAACTTATTGATTGCTCGTAATTTTGCATTGGATAGCCCCCTTTTCTTACGATGTATTGGCTGTCCGGTAAAAATAGCGTGCTCTAACTTATCCATCCAAAGGGTTCCGCTTGGCAAACAGTCCATTTTTACGCTCTAATCGGTCTTCTATTGGATTTTGGTGCATATACATTGAATAGGACGGCTGTACGAAGAATAAGAATGACCAAAAAGAATCTCCATTTTTTACCGGACACCAATAATTGGATATGGCAGCTATTCGTGGTGTGTGACCAAGATACATATAAGCATAATTACATTACACAATTATTTATGTTGTGTTTTTATACCTATCTCACGTCTACTTGAAACTATATGTCAGGGTGTTGCGGCGGGCGACTATTGCATCCGGTTCGAGTAGGTATATGGCTGGTATGGCAGGCAAATAGTAAAGTTCATCGGTGTCGATATGTCCTTTGGGAGAATAGCCTACTATCCATTGATGAGGGAGGGTAGCGGCGTAAGATTGCCAAAGGGAGACCGGTGTGTCAAATGGGGTGATGAACACCACTTGAAGAATGCCGGCGGATATTTGCTGTTTTATGTCTGCATCGTTGCCCATGGTATCTGCAAGAGAATGACAGTCCGGACAGTCCGGATCAAAAAATACAAGTATGGTGCGCGCCTGCGGATTAAGGGTTTCAAGTAAGCGGTGCTGTATTCCGTCACGGTCTATGAAAACGAAGTCTGTCGCTGTCGTGCCGGGGTGGTTTTTCCTAAGACACTCAAGCTGATAGGCTATATATGTACCTTGTGGTGACTTGGAGGGATATACCGTTGACAGCACACGGCACATCTGTTCGTATGCGGTGTCATCATATACCGGTGACTGTGGTTCGCCGAGATAACGATGGGTGAGGGTAGTGATAAGGTGTAGTGTAAGGGAGTCGGCCATCGCATGGCCTACGAAATCATGCATGGCACGTCTTGCACCTTCAGGCGAGGAGTGCGGCACAACACTGAAATAATTGGATATGTGTTGTTCCATGAATGTGGTGTCACGGCTCAATACCGTGTCAGACCAGTCCATAGCATCCCAAAAATGCTCAAGGATGTAATCGGCACGTTGCATAGGCACTGTGAGTGAGTCGGGAACTGTAGGCAATGGTAACTCACGCACACTTTGTGCTGTAGATTGTAAGACACACACCGCCATGGCGGTAAAGAATATAATGATAGCGGTGATGTGTCTCATAAGATATATTATATAATTAGGGATTATTGAAATTCCTTTACACAGCGTACAGGGCGTGCCATATTCTTGCGTCCTATGAGGTGGCTTGTGATAATGAAGATTTTTTGCTCCTTTATATCAATATTACCCTGTTTTTCATTTATGTCCTGTCCAATAGCGAGAGAGAAAGCACCTCTGTCGTTCATGGTGAATGAGCATGAGTTACTCCACAAATATATATAATGTGGATTAAAATTACCACCCAACCCCCAAGGTAGGCTGTTCCGGTACCATCGGTGTCCCGTTCCTGTCAGCAAAATCTTGTCACCGTTTATTCCGTTCCGTTTCGGATATGCGTAAAAAGTAAAGAAGTTTCTGTCCCCTTCTTTCCTAATCCACTCTGCTTCACCATTGAAGTCTGCTAATGATACAACGTTGTCGGCATTGGCATAGTCTGCGTAAGCGCGTCCCTTTGTGAAGAGATTAAAGAAACTGACTGGAGGGACGACATAGCCGGCAGGAGAAGGGTCATAGACGGTTTTCACCGCAGAATAAGCAAACGCTTTTGTCAGAATAGGTGTTGCTGTTGTTCCTGTCAATTTCCCGTTTTCAATTTTCGGTTCAAACTCACCTGTCAGATAATTTCCCGATGCACTATAATTATTCCATAAGTTATAATAATCAAGGCCTGCTTTCAACCAGTCGTTGGAATTAAGTCCCGCATCGACTCCTCCGAATAACACATTGGGTCTTAGTATTCCATCTTTGATTTCCTTGTTGTTTATGGCCTCTTTTTCATACTTCATGGGGCCGAAGTTGTATTTCACCTGATTGTCAGTGTTGCGGAAGCCTACCATTGGATCCTTACGTCCAAACTGATAATAGGTATTATTACCTATCCAGTATTGAATCAACTTTCCACGTTGTGTTACTTTCAGCTTATGCTCTTTATCCGATTGTTCCTGAGTGAATGTTAGTTCTCCGGTTCTCTCAAGATATTGCACATTCTTAGGGTCGCACCATCCGAGATTTCGTGGAGCGACATCAAAGGTTCCCATATCCTCATCCCATGCGTCACAGTTTATAATACCTTGATTAAGCACAAGGTTATCATCCACCCAATGCTCTGTAACCCAAATGTGCCAGCTCCACATAATATTATTATTATTGTCACGAACAGCGATAACACTGTTTGACTGCTGCAGGTTTTCATGTGCAATATGAAACTTTATTACGTTGCCTGCGAGTTCAATATGGTCAAAAATACCATAGGCATCCTGCCATACAAGAGTAGCATTATCTGCCCCTGTGATTTCCGGTGTCTCAATAGGCAAACCTTTGTGATTTACAAACTTCATCAAAGATGTGTATCCATTTTCTGTATGTTTGCCATTGTCATTCAATAAATCTGTCTTTAGATATTTATATGCCCTTTCATTTTTTTGTCCATTTGTTATGGAATTGCCGTAATACAATGGAATAGTATACCATCCGCCTGCGTTCACAACGTAGCAGTTGGCGGTGTTTCTTACTCCCATTCCCCCATTTCGCATTGACAAGTCAATAGGTTCATCTTTTGTTCCATTTTCCTTTTTGCTACGCATTTCCCAGTCTCCAGACCAGTTGGTAGCAACATACTGAGCATTGAATACAACGTCATATTTAAGGGGCTCTGTTGAGCCTTCGCCGTTGTAAGTTATTGTAGTGAACCATTCCTCCGGTGTTAGTTCCGACTTTACTTTGTCCTTATAGCTTAGAAACTCCTCTGGAATAGTGTTCTTGCCGTTTGTAGATACGGCTGTCCATGTTAACTCCTCCTGTATTGATGGCCTGTTTGTGCGGTAGCGGTAGCTTTGCACCTTATAGTATGCGTTTTCAATGACGGTAGGGTTTACAATTATATTATTGGGGTCATCGTTGAAAGCTCCTTTGTCCGGGTCATCATCATTTACAGTTTGTGCTGATCCTATGACATTGAAGACGTATGTCCAGTTTTCTGATGATGTGGATATGGTGTAGATATATTCCTTTCCTGCCTCCCACAGGGGTATATCATCCGTCTTCAATTTCCCTTTAAGTGTTTTTGTCTCCTCGCCATCTATCTTGAATGTTATCTCAAGCTCCGCATCGTCAGGTATGTTCTGAGGTATGAGCATGAAAGTCTTCTCAGGCATATCCGTGTTTATGACCGGTGCGTTACCGAGGGCAGGTGTGTCGGGGTATGTATCTGTCGTTTGGTAATTAAATGTCTGGGTATAGTCAACAGTCGCACCCAAGTTTCCCCAGTTGAATCCGTTCTCTGCATCGAAAGAGCATGAGCCTGAACCTGCAACGCCTTTTATGGTTATATCCACAATCTCGCCATTTATGACATCACGTATCGCAAACTTTATTGCCGCCAATGCGTGGCGAAAGTTAAGAGGTACAAGGTCACTGTGGCCTCCTGACATGGTGTGCCTGTATGTGTTGGACACCATCATTATGTCCGGCTGCACCTCTGCGTCCCTGCGTGGCGAGGTGGTTGAAACCGGTACGGTATAGTCAAATGTTATTTTTTCGCCTAATTTAAGTTCTTTGAACAAATCCTCCGCGCTTGCCGGTGCGAAAGCATTGAAATGCAATTCACGCTCGTCCGGCCAGTAACGGATAGGGTTGGTGACATGCCAAATATCCTCCGGTGTCTCTGATTCTATAGGCATAGCGGTTGACAATGGAAAATACTCATCATCGTCGGCCGTGAACATCGCCATGACACGAAATCCCTCCTCTCCAATGAGAGTCTTGAAATCTGTCACCGAGTTGATAGGGGTAGAGCGTGTTATGACCCCACCGTAGCTTCCGGTCGTGCGCTCCATTTCCTGTGCCACATACCTGTGCAGATATAGTGTGTCCTTTCCCTCTGACAATATCATAGGGGCAAGTCCCTCGCTGTCATCCTCTTCAAATTCTCCGGAACGTGTTCTTGTCTCACCCTTGCTGAATCCGGACGAAACCTTAAACCGTATCATATTGTCCGGGCGGCTGTATGAGCTATTGTTCTCATTACACGAACCTGCGGCCAGCAATGCACACAGTGCCAGAAGTATATATATGTTGTTGCGTATTGATTCCTTCATGTCTGTTGGCGGTTACATCTCTATTTCGGTACGTCCCCCGTACTGCCATTCCTCTACAGTGAGACTGAACAATATTTCGTGTAAGTCTCCTTTCACGTAAAACCTGTAAAGGTCGTTGCGTCTTATATCATAACGGCCGTTTACATTGTCCGGCAGTCCGTTATCGTCATATTTGGCGAAGTTCAGTACAAACGGCTCTCTCAGATGGCTCAACCTCAGTTCTATGCGTGAGAAGTTCTCTCCTGCTCCGATATTCCTGAACTCCGGCAGGTATGCTATCCATTTGTTTTCTCCCTGGGCGAGCATAGCCATCTTTCTGTCCATGGCGTCAGTATCGTTATAGTCTCCTGAGGGCAGATGCACATCCGTTACATAGTCTGTGTTCCAGTTGTTTCCCGCTCCGAACTCTCCGAGCGGCGCGCAGAATCCCCTTGAGTTTATACCGTGTATAACCGGTGCACCTTCAATGGTTATGTCTTTCGGAAGTTCAACTATGTTTACCTCCACTTTCGCCACTGCTCGCAACAGGTTTATCTCGCCAAGGTCACATGTCTCATCCTGCGTAAATGTCTTGTCCTCGAACGAAGCCAATCCGTACAGTGGTATCAGACGCCCTTTCTCCATGCTCAGCTCAAAACTGTCAAACGCCGTGAACATTGCCCACTCGGCCGTTACAATGTCATCTATGGTCTTCCCGCTGAGGCTTATGTTCTGTGAGTCAGGATAGTCTGGCCAGTTAGCCATGACCATGACATAGAAGTGCTTGTGGAATTTGAGTATCTCCGGTACACTCCCCGTAAAGGTATATAGACTGTAATGGACTCCGGTCAGCTCTTGTGTTTTGACCGGATCCTTCCATTCTGTTATGATTCTCTTGTCGGTGTCGAAAAAATATATACGGAAACTTTTTGAGTCGAAATCTATTGTCGACTCCAGTCCCTTGCCGTCCTCATAGCCACCGGTATCTTCCGACCGTGACGTTTCCGCCGTTGGCGTAGCCACGCGGAACGATATTGTCATCATTCCGGTTCCCGTCTCATTGTCATCGGGTTGGACGCCGGACATATCGCTGCTGCACGCCACAAGTGCCGCTGCTGCAATAGCGGCAGCGGTAATTATGCCGAGCATTCGTCTCTTAATATGTCTTGAACCGGTTGAAAACATTGGAATTTATATCAGTGAACAGATGTGTTGTTTAGTACTACACGCCATGAGTTGATGTATATGACAGTCTTTATCCAAGTATTCTGTTCGTCAAGGAAGAATGTCATGGGATACTCATCCTGCCTGTCAAGGTATTCTTGATCGCTCATAGGTGATATGCCGTCCTCAGAGTAGTAATGTCCCTTTACCATCAGCATATAGTCTATTACTGGTATTGACAGTATTAATGCTCCAGTGTGACTGTTGCGTACTGTCAGCGTGGCGCTCTTTCTCCGATCCGCCATCAGTCTTCCAACGGTCATCTCGCTTATGACCGCGCTCACGCTTGTCTGTGTTCCCTCTAAACTGCCTTCCGGCTCGTCTTCCTTGTAGAATGACGCCTCTCCTCCTTTTATGCTCCACGGATGATATGTCAGTTTCATATCCCTGAGCAGACTGTTGTCATAGTTATACAGCCCGTTCTCGTCTGTAATGGTAATGTCGTAGTCATTCGGGTTCATCGGAGCACCCGAAAGGTGCTGCAGTACAACACGCACAACGTTGGTGTTCTTTGTCAGCCTCACGGTATGCTCATGCCGTCCCTCTTCAGCCGTCATGTCAACATTGTCAAGCCGTCCGTGGTACAATCGCCCTATGTCCTCACGGATGTGACCGTCAGTGCTGTTCTCCTCTTCGCGTTGTATGCGGCAGATAAGGTCCTCTATTGCCGGGAGACTCTCTCCGGCCGGATTGACCCTGAAGTGTTTGCTGTCTTTCACTCCGCACCATGCCAGCAGGCTGTATCTGTCAGGTGCGAGTCCGCGCAGCTCTATCTTGAAGTCTTGTGCCTCATCACGTCCTACATAACGTGACACCGTGGTGACAAGACTGCCTTTGCTGTCAAAAACATACAGATCAACCGATGGAACCTCCGCCGGAAAGGCATCGGCAAACTTCATGTTCATGTCATATCTGAAACGTATGACGTGAACGGGGTCGCAGTCGCCCTCCTCGTCATATATAGCCGAGTCGCACCCTGTAAGGATTGCCATGGCGGTCATGACCTGTAAAAGCCGCAGCATGTGGTTCAAGAAGAAGTGTCTCATCGCTTGTTGCTGATATTGTTTTTTATAATTCGCGGGAGCCTTTGCTGTCAGAAAGCTCTGACTCCCGCGCTTTATTTTATAAATGCCTGAAATGTTGCTTGTGGCTCGGCGGGTGGCGGTACTGCCGTTACCTCGCCAAACCACAGGGGGATTTTAGTGGAGCGTTGCGTTTTGTTTTACCACACGCCACTTGAGGATGTTGATCTTGGCTTTTATGAAACTTGGACGCTCATCTTTAGGACGGTCAGGATTGATAGGTCTGCCCGGCTCGATTACAGGAGTACCGAGTCCATAGATGCCTTCAAGGTTTATGTCGTATATGTGGTTGCGTACAACACCATAGAGGAAATCATCATTGCCCTTGCCTGACAAACCTGGGAAGCCTTGATGGCGGATGCCGGTGTAGAAATATGTCTTACCATCGTTCCAATAATAGATTTTTTGATTATTAATGGTTGTGAGACTTGTTTCAATAGTTTCATCTATCTTTGTCTTCGCTACATTAATAAGGGCGTCATCAATGGTAATGGCATTGTCCCCTTCACCTATTGTATTCTTGATCTCGTATTTAAAGTCATTAGCTTTGCACACTTTTCCCTCCCAGTCGGATGCTCCCGGTTGGTTATCTTCTGTAGGATTAAGCAACTTGATTGTGAACAATTCGCCTTCCAATCCTTCAACAAAGGCGTCATTTACAGCTATTGCTATATTTTTAGCCTCTTCATCGCTAAGTGGCTGATCGTTGAGAGTCAACCCTGCATTTTTCCAGTCAATGGCACGGACAGCTTTGTTTACCATATCCGCCGTAAGGGCTTGTAATGATGATAGTAGCATATAGTCGGCGCCATAACGTACCAGCTTAACAGGCTTGTTCGGGTCGCCATCTTCACATAACTGTGCAACGACCATAATTTTTGTGTTTGCTGAGTTCGTCTCGTTGGCTTCTATTGGTTTATGGTCTTGGGTGTTGGGGTTTATGTACTGCGTGAATGCGTCAGCACCTTGTGCCACAGCATCATCCCATGAGAAATATTTCAGATCACTGGTCTCAAATTTAGTTGAGGCCCAATAGCTTCTCTTGTTCACAGGGTCATTCCATTGGAAATTCTTGTAGCTGCCATCTCCGATATTATAACCAACCTCGTTTGCGTTAATAGGCTTGATAAGTTTGGTGTCAGGAGTCAGTACGTTAAGATGCATACCTTTTACAACCGGCTTGATTGTCACTTGTTTTGAGGTGACCGGGGTGGTGGTGTAGTCATAAACAGTTAATGTTTTGGACTTTTCCCCATTGGCCTCAGAGATATAATAATTCTCCATGTTAAATGTAGCTTCGCTAACATCCACACGTGCAACTGTGCGCTCCACGTAAATGTTTACATACTCTTTCTTTCCTTCATTAATCAGAACGTCTATATTTGGACGCTCAGCTGATGTGTATATATTATTTTCGGTGATGGGAACCAACACTGCTTTCTTGTCAGCAGTCGGTTTGGTTGTCGCATTGTTCATGCTATAATATACACTGTTTGACATTATTTGTCCTACACCCATTTTTTCCTCGGCTTCCTTGCCCTGTGTAATTAGGGAGGCATAGTCCATGGAACGACTCTCTAAGTCCTTGAAGTTCTTAACCTCAACTTTATATGTGTTGACATCTTCAATCGGTGAGTTCAGGACAACTGCTATCTTTTTGTAGGTGAGTCCGGTTCTGAGACGCACCTCAACAGTGCCTTTATCACTTATCTGCGGTACGTTAGAAGCATCCGAAGCGAATGTTATAGTACTCGGCTTCTGGATATCCACGCAAACGTCGTTGTCATCAAAGAAGAATAATACGACATTGTCAACCTTACTTTCATTGGCGGTACCGTTTTTGAAATCAGGGTAATTCTGGTCATCTTCCCTGTCATCTATATCCGCGCGTGTGCCGTTTGAGGCCGGCATCTGGATGGATACATTTAGGTAGTTGTCAGAAAAACCTGCCTCAGAGATGTTATTGCCGTCATTTAATGTCTCGTTTGAGCAGCCGGCGAGAGCCAGTGCCGCACATAGCGGCCACAAGAATAGTCTCTTTTTCATAACTAATAACATTTAATTGTTTGTTTTGATATTATATATTTTTTATTATTTCTTTTGGTAATTGTGTGTGGTTTTATTTTCAGCGTATTCTCCGCTCAAGCTCATCGAGTGTCACCGCCGCCTGTTTCAGGCCTTGCGCTTTCGCCTCTCCGAGATATTTGCGTGCCGTGTCATAGTCTTTCTCACGTATAGCCAGCGCGCCCCTTGCGTATATCGCTTCCGTAGAGTTGCCCGCTTTGTCCAGATAGCGCTTTGCACCCGTGTTGTCGCCGTGGCGCATTGCCGCGTTTGCCGCATTCAGGTTTGCCGTCTCGTCTGCCGGGAACATGCGTACCGCTGTCTCAAACACTTCCGTGAACTCCTCCGTTCCCGGTTCGAGTTCCCCTGCCACCAGGTAGAATTCGTTCATGCTCAGTTTCTGCGGCCTCTCTCTCATTATTCTCTTTATCTCCTCGACATCGCTGAAGTTGCGTATGACGTATGATATACGGTAGTCCGTATGTCGCAGCGCGGGGTAGCAGTTCTGCAGCAGGAAGCTATATTCGCTTGGGTAAATCCGTTTGATTTTAGCCTCTTTCGCGTCCGGTTCCATATTGCTGTCTATGATGTCGAGTATCTCCATGCGGTGCTCAAGGTTCGACTTGTCCACGTATCCCCGCAGTCCTGCCCAGTCTTCCGGCTCATAGTCCGTTATGATTATGCCGTCCTCGAAGTTGTATAGCTGCCCGATATGCTTTTTCAGTGCTGCCGTACGTCCTATGGCCAGCTCTTTGTTGTGTGGATATGGACTCTCCGGCGATGCATATCCCTTCAGCCATACGGATGTTATGGTTATGTCCCTGTCGCTGCGCACGGAGTCTATAGTGCTCTGTATCCTCATCAGCTCTTGCGTGTTTCTGCGGTATTCGGGATATATTACCGTCTTGTTCACGGGGAAGTCGATGTATGCCGTACCCTCTATTGAGTCATGTTTCTCTGCCTGTCCTGTCGGCCTGACATATACCAGCTCAGGGAAGAAAGCCTCCGTGTGCCGTCCTAACAGTCCGCTCTGCTCCGCCAGCAGTGTGTTGCAGCATCCCCAGTCGCTTCTGTTTAGCGTCATGTCGGCTCCGTTCATCCATTCGGCGTATTGGCATACGTTGTCGTATACGATGCTGTCCGGTTTTTGTGACGCTCTGTATGTTTTCTCGTCTTTCCCGGACAGCATGCTCTCTCCGTTGCGTACATAATAATAATATCTTCTCCTTCCGTAGATGCCGATAGATGGCAGGTCCACGGAGTCTGTGCCGTTTGCCAGCCTCGGTGTCAGGAGCACCGCGCGGTTTCCGTCCACATCCAGCCCTTTCAGGTCGAGTAGCATTCTAACGGTCATGTACTCGCCGTTGCGTTCCATCGTGAATCCTTTTACATCCACGCCATCCACGATGTTCTGCGCCCGGGCTGCTATTGTCATGCCCGTCAGGGCTGTTATGATTATTGCTGTTATCTTTCTCATTTTCGGGTGTAATTAAAAGAGGTAAACCAGATTTACTGCCGCTTTTGTCGGCCCTACATAGTGATGTGACTTGTCCGTCTCTATTTTCTTTCCGCATCCGGCACAGCGGAAACGGTCATACTTTGTGTACGAATAGCCTATTCCCACCTCGGTCTCTATGTTCCAATTGCGGTTCAGTATCCATGCGTACCCGTATGCTATGCCCGCTCCCGCGAACCATCCTTGATACCTTGTGTCCCGCAGTTTCCGTGCGTCTGTCCCGAAAAGGTTATATACTCCGTCTATGCCTCCGATGTTATATTGCCCGCCATGAATGTGCGCTCCCACAAAGTGTCCCGCAAAACGGTCGCAGAACCAGTATCTGGCCTCGGGCTGTATGGCCCAATGTTTCCATCGTCGGTCGTGCGAAAGTGTCCATCCGTTGTAGTTCGCTGAAATGTCGAGCGTCCATTTCGGTGCAAGGCCGATTTCCGCTCCAAGGTTTACGGTGGCAGTAGCATCGTAAAGCAGGTTGGTCTTTATGCCTGCCTTGCTTTGAGCGTTTGCTGTGGTTCCGGAGGCGAGCAATGCCGCCAAAGCAATTATAAGTTGCGGTACTATGCCGCTGATAGATAACTGTCTCATTAATAATGGGCCTGTTATTATTTTGTTGTTGGATTAATTATATAGAACCTGATACTTTAACAGCGGTATTTTCTCGTGTTGTATCCTGTTAGTTATAATATGTCGCTATCCTTTTCCTGAAAATTAATATTAGTTGTACCAGAATTTTTTATTTTAATGTATGTTTCCATCCTGCTTGATTACAGTATTTATATAAGAAAATTCAGCTGCAAAGGTACATTATTTATCGAATATCACAAAATTTTTTTTGCGTGCAAGCCGGCATTTAATTTTTGTTAAGGAATTAAAATATCCCGCAAATATTGCGGGGGGGGGGTAAATGACAAGCATTTAATTACTTAGCTATTTAGCGGGTGATGGGAAATATCCTCTTTGTTGTTAATATTGGTTAATTTACAAGGTTATTCTTTTAACCGGAATTTGATAAATTTATGACGACACCGGTTGTCTATTATTAAAAATCGTGGGGGCAATACAATCATGCAATACAAATTGCATGATTGTATATGTGTTCCTTTTGGAGTGCGCTCCCTAAAAGTCTGCAATATCCAAGCCCGGGGGGTCAACTCCGGAAACAATTTCAGGGTGCCTCTATTATGTGGGTTATGTAAAGCAAAAGCACCGCAATCATGTTGTGATTGCGGTGCTTTTACTTTATAATCGCATTGCTTTTACATTGTAATCGCACTGTGTTTACCGTGTAATTGCAGTGCGATTGCAGAGTGGGGTGTAATGCGTTGTGCTTTAGTGTGATACAACCGTAGGTCTGTGCCCTTGACGGTGTGTTGCCTGACAGGGCATGAACGGCGGCAGACACGGCCTATCTGTTCTTGTCATAGTAGTCCAGTGCCGCTTTTATGTTCTTCTGTACCGCTTTGAGACTTATTGTGGCTCCGGTACATCCGTCCACTTTCTGTTTCTCGGCCAGCTTTTTTGCCTTGCTCACCTTTATGCCATTGTATAGCGGCAGCAGGTGTTTCCTTATGCGGGCAAAGTACGGTACTGTCTCATCGTTCTTCAGTGCCACCACTTTCACCACCTCGTTTTTCTTTATATGCACCTCCACCGGTGTGCCGTTGCGGTATCCCTGTGCCTTGCATATATTGTTTGTGCGCACTACGTATGTCCCGTCGGCCTGTTTTTTCATCACGTCATCGGCCTGTGCCGATGATGGGCAGAATACAGTCATGGCTCCACATATCATTGCTGCCGCCAGTGTTCCGCGTGTTGTCGTCAGGGTTTGTGTTATAGTCTTTGTCATAGGTGCTTTTTATTTCTTTGATGTCATGGTTACTTGTATGCGGTTCTTTGCGTCGACGAGTTGCTTGCAGAACAGGCGTATGTCGTCTGTTGTCAGCTCGTCCACCTTTTTCAGGTAATCTTTGCCGAAGTCTATGCCCTCGCGCAACTCGTGGTAGCGCAGGTATTCCCACCATCCGTTGGTCTGCACGGCACGGTCGTATGTCTTGCGCTCATACTCCTTAACCTTTTGCAGCTGCTCTGTTGTGGGGCCGTCCGTTGCCATTTTCTGCAGTTGCTCGTCTATTATCGGTACCAGCTCTTCGTATTTGTCCGGGTCGCAGCGGAAGTTTATCGTCATGCTGCATGCTTCTGACGGATATTTCCAGAACTGTCCGCTCACGCTTACGCCGTATGTTCCGCCTTTTTCCTCACGCACCGTCTCCGTATATACGGCTCTCATTATCTGTGACAGCACGTCGAGTCTCAGGTCGTTCTCTGCCGTGTACGGTATATTTGCGGTGTAGAACACGTTTGTCAGCGCCGACGGTGTCTTCAGATTCTCGCTGAATACGTGTGTGGCGTTTATGCGTTGTATGTCAAGCACGCCCTCTCCGACCTTCGGCCGCGCTGCTTTGGCCGGTTTTCCGGGCAGGCTTGCCACGTATTGGCATAGCAGTTCCTCGAAATCATCCTCACGTATATCGCCCGTTATGATCAGGTTCATGCCCGCAAGGTTTGCGAACCGCTCCTTGTATATCTGGTACATGCGGTCGTGGTTCACCTCGTCCAGCCTGTCCTCCGTCAGCGGTTCCGTGCGTTTGCGCTGTCCGTAGAGTATTATGCGCAGCGAGTCGTTGTAGGTGACGTTAGGGTTTGCGTTGCGGTTTTTCAGCATTGAGCGCTGTTTCGCTATGCTGTTTTGGAATATCGCATTGTCTTTGCGCGGCTGTGTGAGGTACAGGTACATCACTTCGAGCCATGTCTTGAGGTCGGACGCTACGCACACGCCGTTTACTCCCTCTTCCTCGGCGTTGATGTATGGTGTCACACGCAGAGCCTTGCCACGGCGTTTCTTCTCCAATGTCAGGTAGTCGAAGTCGGCCGCGCCGCTCTCTCTCACCACA
Organism: uncultured Prevotella sp.; assembly: GCA_964599665.1. Lineage (GTDB taxonomy): Bacteria > Bacteroidota > Bacteroidia > Bacteroidales > Bacteroidaceae > Prevotella. The sequence goes on along the minus strand of CAZRGO010000006.1, from coordinate 143,726 downwards.
CTGCCAAGGAATTGCAGCGTTGCGGCGTCGTCATCGCTGTAGAGTGAGCGTCCTCCCAGACGGAACATGTTTATCATAAGGCGGTTAGGCTCTATCTTCGACGGTCTTGCGCTGACCGTTATGCCGTTTGACAGCACATACTCCGTGTATCCGTTCGCCACCTGTCGCTTTGACAGTATCTTGCCTTTCTTGGGCAGTTTCCTCATGAATATGGGGTCTACGGCATTGTTCTGGGTGTCGTCGGTATACTCTTTCCGCTGCGCTGCCTCTATCCATGTTCTGAAATCGCTCTCCGAAGGCATGGTGTACTGCTTGCCGTCATACTTCGTAGGGCCGAAGACTATGCACACCTGGTTTTGGTTTGTCACTATTTCCTTTATCGTTTCGTTCAGGTCTTCCAGTGTTATTGTCTCGGAGAGATGTGCCTCAAGCGCCGCCTCGTCAACGATATTCATGCACGGTTCGGCGTTGCAGAAGTGGTTGACGATATTGTGTACGTACTCGGCATTGCGTGTCTTGTCCTTGTTGTCCAGCTTGTGCTCAATGCTGACGGTGTGCTGTACCTTGGCGTGTTCAAGCTCCGCCTCGGTAAATCCGTATCGCCTTGCCTTCTCCACCACCTCTATGGCGGCGTCAATGCCGGCCTTAGGGTTGGCGGGCAGCAGGCCTATTGTCATTGCGAAGGCATCCTTTTCGGGCGTTACGTAGAAACTGTTGTCACGACATGATGCAGACATCAGTCTCGGCTCGGCCTCTCTTGACAGCTGTTGCAGTCTCTGCCGCAGTATGAACATTGCCAGTCTTGACTTGTACCCGTCTATGAACGCCTCGCGTGAGCCTCGTGTGTCTCGTGGCTCCGCGTCACGTTTCATGTATAGTGACAGGTTCAGCGTCGGCTGCTCGTCGTCCGCCTGTGTATATACAATCATCTCTTTGTTGTCCGGAACGTTGTAATATATGCGCTCGGCACGCTGCGCCGGCAGTGTGTCCGCGGCAAAGAGGGTCTTTATCTTCGCTTCGATTTCGTCCACGTTGATGTCGCCTACCACTATTATTCCCTGCAGGTCGGGGCGGTACCACTTGTGGTAATAGTCGCGAAGAACGTCATGATGGAATGTGTCCACCACCTCAATGTGTCCTATTGGCAGGCAGTCGGCATATTTGGAGCCGGCATAAATCACCGGCATGGCATCCTCCATCATGCGTGTTGAGGCAAAGCGTGAGCGTCTGGTGCGCCACTCCTCGCGTATCACGCCACGCTCCTTGTCTATCTCTTCGCCCTTCAGCAGCAGCGCGCCTGCCCAGTCGTGCAGTATGATGAGGCAGGTATCGGCTATTCCGGCCTTTGCCACCGGGGCGTTGGAGATATTATAAACCGTCTGGTCTATGGAGGTATAGGCGTTGAGGTCGGCTCCGAACTTTATGCCGTTTCTCTCGCACCAGTTGCGTATGGAGTGCTCCTCGCCGTTGCCGCCGGGGAAGTTCACCGTACCGTTGAATGCCGCATGCTCAAGGAAGTGGGCCAGGCCACGCTGCTCCGGCTCCTCCAATATGGAGCCAACCCGTTGCGCTATGTAGAAATCCGCTTGTCCGGGAGTCTGGTTGTTGTACCTGATAAAATAGGTAAGGCCGTTGTCGAGTGTGCCTTTTCTTATGCAACTGTCCAACGGCAGCGGCTGTGCCGCAATGTTAAGAGAGACGCCTGCGGCTCCTAACAGAAGCCACTGTCTCAGTCTGCCCGCCTTTTTTGCCGACACTTTCTTGTCGGATAGCAGTGCGAAGTATGCCTTATTGAGTCTTTGGTTTATTGTCATAAATATTCTTTATATATTGTTTTATACGGCAAACACGGTGTGGCGCCACACTGATGCGGTACCACACCGTGTGCCATTATGGTTTTAATATCTTACGCCTGTAACGGAATAGGTGCTGCCGTCCTTCATGATAACTACACGTCCGTTCTTGATATATGCGCCGTTCTTGGCTGCTTTGCCGGCTGCTGCGGCTACATTTGCAACGCCGTCATATTCCGGATCGAGTGGCAGACGGGCAAGGTCAGCGCCAATCCTGAAGTCATTGATTACGATTGAGGCGTTACCGCGCAGGTTTCCTATTAGCTCTGTGGCGGCGGTGGACTCCACCGTGCCGTGGTTCTCGCACATGTCGAGCGTTACAACGCCGTTCACACGCAGCGAGTTGCCCATTATGCCGCCCACGTTGGCACCGGTCGCCTTCACCGCACCGTAGTTCTTGCATCCTGTTATGTTTATGTCAGCGTCGTCACCTTTCATTACACCTCCTGCGATTCCGCCAATATTCTTGGTGCCTGTCACGTTACCCGTGTTGCTGCAGTCCGTTATTCCGGTGATATAGCTGCCGCATGCCAGTATGCCGGCGGTGTATTGTCCGGCCTTTGCGGAGTCATCAATCGTGCCGTCGTTGCTGCATCCTGCCAAGGCTCCGGAGTAAGCGCCCGCTATACCTGCCGCACCGACACCGTTTGTGGTGGACATATTGCCGTGGTTGGCACAGTCATTTACGAGGTATTCGTAGCTGCTTACGGCGTTGCCGGACTGTGATCCGCTCACGATACCGTTGGCGTATGTCATTGCTTTGACACTGCCGAAGTTCTCACAGTGGCTTATTGTGCCCGCTCCTTTTATCATATATGCGCAGATGCCTGCCGCAAAAGTGCCTGCTGCCGTTATGTCCGCTTTGTTAACGCAGCTTTCTATCGTTCCCATGCTTATGGAAGCGATGGCTGCCGTGTAGCTATGTGAGGACACATGGTTGTCCGTGTCGAACACGATATTCTTCACTATGCCATTCTTGCCGATTGAGGCGAACAAGGCATTGAACTTGCCTGCGTTGTCGTTACCGTTGTCAGTGTGGTAGATACCCTTTATGACTTTGCCGTTACCGTCGTATGTTCCCTCAAAGCCCCATGCCACGTTTGTTATGTTTACTATTGCGTCTTTGCCGATAGAAGGCAGCTGTACCGGGGTAGCCTCATTGCCGCCGAAGTCAATATCGGCCATTTGAGTGAAGTAAACACCATCAAATGTGTTGTCTTTACTTGCGTTATCGGCTATTGAAATGAAGTCGCTGGCATCGTAAACCTTGTACGGATTGCCCTTTGTTCCTTGTCCTGCCAGTCCGAAGGCATTGTCTTTGGTGTAGTAAGCCACCACCGCATAGTGCAAATCAAAAGGCATGTTGCCGTATTTGAAGGTCAGGGCGAGGGTCAATTCGCCGTTGGCGTGGTTATAGGCGGCATTGAACTCCGACACTGTCACGGTCTTTTCCGCTCCGTCATTGCCTGCCGCCGTGGTGGTAATGTCCTTTCCCTGCCATTCAAACTGCATGTCTCCGTTGGCCGGTGAGCCTGTCATGGTGTATGAAAGGCCGGCTATATTGAATGGGTTTATGGTCATGTTCATTGCCGCATAGTGCATCTCCGGAATGTCGAATGCCTGTGTTTCGTCACCCATTGTCACGGTAACGACATCCTTTGTCGTTGCGGTCTGTGTGTTTTGCTGCATTGCCGGCAGATAAAACTCGCCGTTACCGATAAATTTCAAGTTGCCCGGCATCTGTGCCAAGGCCGTGATTGTTGCCGTAAGGGCAATGATAAGTGTAAAGATTTTCTGCATAATATAATTTGTTAGTTGTTATTTTGCGGTGCAAAGTTACGGAGTTTTCCGCACTGTCGCAATACCCATTTTTTGGTATTTTGACCTCATGAACCCTGCGAAATGCTGTTGTCGTATGGGGTGATAATAATAAATCCGCCCGTTCTTAGGGCGGATTTATATGTATGGTTGCCAATATGTTAGAATGTTGCCGATACCATTATGGCGACAGAGTGGTGTGACAGTCCTTTCGTCGTGCCTCCCGTGCCTGCGGCATAGTCGTATCTCAATGCGAGGGACGGCCTGACAGCGGTCTTCTCAAGTGGTATCTCGTAGGCTATACCGGCATGCGCCGCCAGTAGTTCAACGCTCCCGAAGGTCATGGCATAGCCCGCCTGTGCCGACAACAGCGCCGTATTGCCTGACAGTAGTCCTCGTCTCATAGTGACAAAGGGTGTCAGCGAGTGTGTTTTTGCGGTGTATGTCTCCGGATATATGTATGCCGTCTGTTTGTCGTGGCGGCAGTATAGTCCGCCGTTTATGTGCCAAAGGAATATATCCCCGGCGGGTTTCCGGTAGCCGTTGAGTGTTATCATGATGTCGGTATGCGCCTTGTCCGACATCTTTGTAGGCTCATAGTACTCGTAATACCGCAGTGTGGCGTTGTTATTTGCCGTTATGTGGCGGTAGTTCGTGCGCTTTGCCATCAGTTTTTCGGTGTTCAGTGTCATATCCACCCACCACAATTGCCTGCCGTTGTCCGCAAGGTCATAGCGCAGACACGCCGTGAATACGTCGCCGGTGTGTTGCGATTGCGATACGGTATATTGCGATTGCTTGCCGTAGTAGCCCGTGCGGTGCTGCCATGTAGCCCCTATGAACAGGCCGTGCCACTGCCATTGCGCCTCCGCTCCCGTGTATTCCGAGAACAACGGCATCTCCTGCGTGTCGTTGGTGAATCCGTCTCCGCCGAATGTCTCCACCGCTCCGTGTCGGTTGGCATAATCAATGAGCGTTTTATACACCGCGTCCGTGGTGCCGTAGGTATTGAATTGCACCGTCTCGGTGTTCCTGCGGTACACGAATCCGGCTCCTATCCCCCACGGCCGGTATAAGATACTGACGCTTGTGTTGAGGTTCATCATTGTATTGCTGTGCCGAAGGTCACGGTGTTTGGCGTAGTTCCCCGCCAGAAAGTCCGCTTTGGCCCCTATGGCTATGCCGCTTGCGGTGTTCCATCCTATTGCCCCCACTATGTTGAATGTCTCGCACTGTTTGCTTCCGGCGGTCTCTTCCGACTCCTCTATTATGTCGAACGGCATCAGTTCCATTCTTGGCATGAGCATGCTTCCGGCCGCTTGTGTGCCGTATCTGTTGCTGTATGAGATGTCGCCGTACACCACTGTTGTCTCTGACAGACGGCAGTATGAGCGTGCCCCGGCCCCGTATGTGTTTTGATGCTTTCCCTGCGAAAGGGTTCTCAGGCTGCCCCCGTCATACTGATACGACACATTGGCGGCGGCAATGGTGCTGTCTGCGAATGTGGTCAGGGCGGCGGCGTTGCCTGATGTGAGCCAAACGTTGCGGTTTTCCACCAGCTGATAGTCTCTCTGTGCTATTGCCGGCAGACACAGAAGGTTAGCGAAGAGAACAGTTTTCAGTTTCATGGAAGTCGTTGGTTGAGTTGTTTGTGTCCTGATAAATGATATGCCCGTCCACGGTTTTCTCCACCTTTCTTACGAGAGAATGCCCCTGTCCGTTATATAATGTGATGTATCCGTTGTCCAGATCGGGTGTCAGCCGTTTCTTGCACTCGGCCTGTTTGTTGGCGTTATACACCTCCACCGCGTCGAGAACCCACTGCCTTGGCACTCTCAGACAGGCATATACTATATTGTCTTGCTTGCCTATTGGGTAAACGATGTTGTCGCTGTTAGCCCCGAACTGTTGCGGTGTTATGCCCTCGGTCTTGAACAATATCACTGCCGGCGATGTCTGACTCATGGGCCATGCGTTGCCTTTGCCGTATTTGACGGCTTTCAAATAGTGCGATGTGGGTATCACCTCTGCCGGCGAAGGGTAGTAGCCGGTGTTGTTATACTTGCCGCCGTCGCCGCTTGTCGCTTCCACATCGTATGTGCAGTAGTATGCGGGATTGGCGTAGTTCACCGAGTTGGAGTAAGTAAGTGTATTGTCTATCGCTCCGCATGTGTTGATGACGAGTTCGGAGTATGGCCCGATTTTCTGTCCGTCCTGAAAATACCATATACCGTTTATGGCCGGTATCCAGTCTTCCTGCGCATAGTCCAGTACGCCGTTGTTCAGAAAAGTGTGTCCTGACGCCTCGGCATTGTATGGCTCCACCATTCCCAGTGCGATGTTGTCGAGCGGCACCGCGTCGGCAGAATTGTTGTATATTATGACACATTTGTCCAAGGCGAAGATACCGGAGCCGTCATTCTTCTGGCAGCCTCCGATATAAAGCTCTTTTATTAAGAGCGGGTTGGCCGTCTGCATGGAGGTCAGCGTTACCGGCAGTGTCACGGTAGTGCTGCCGTGTCCTATCACGATGTCGCTCAGTGAGCCGTTATATACGTTGCGGAAATAGCCGTCGTCCGTGACCTTTGACACCTCGGCGCTGTATATACCGGCCGGCAGTTTGAACAACGCCGTGCCGCTATCGTCTGTCGTAGCGTTGAATTTTGTGGCGATGTTGTCGGTCATCCGCACCGGCATGCCGGCCAATGCCTGTGTCAGCCGCACCTCCACGGGATACAGTTCCAGTCCCTCGTCGTATGTGCATGAGGCCAACAGGAGGGACAGGCATGCCGTGAGCGTTCCCCTCAGTGAATGTAAACGGAGTGAATATGTTATTGCCATTTTAGTTTAATTTTACTCTTAGTGACAGTCCGTAATAGAATTTTGGTATGTATGTGCTTCCGAACAGCGATGTCTCCAGCCCCGTCTGGCTGTTGCGTACCATTGACATGTTGTTGAAAAAGTTGTTTGCGTAGAACGACAGGCTTATGCTGCGCCCTATCTCTTTGGTTATGGAGAAGTTGGCGGAGTAGTAGGATGATATGTCCTGCGGATTGAGATAGTACGATGTGTTGCTCCGTATGATAAGGTTGCAGAGCTGCTTGTAGAGTGCCGGGTCATTGCCTTGCGCGTCGGCTAAGGCCTGCGCGAACGGTATTCGCTCCTCAGGGCTTTGCCATGTGGAGTAATATTCCGGATATAACGCTACGGTATGGTTGCTCTCCCCGTTGTATGTGGAGCCGAAAACGTCTCCCGCCGCACCGAGCAACACGGCGCTTCGTCCCTCGGACAGGTTGCGCTTGTAGTTTAGGAACGTCGCCTCTATTCTCAGGGTCATTATCATACGCAGCTTGGGTATGCGCGCTGTCAGTGTGGTGTTCATGCTACAGCCTTTGCTCAGCAGCCCGTTGCTGACACTCGGCGTGCTTGCCGTTGCCGCCGATGCGGCGTTACTGCCGGAGTAATAGCCTATCAGCGGCATTGTGCCGCTGTCTGCCGCATAGTCGCCTATGCCGTTGGGGCTGCCGGCTATCATTGTGTTGTCCACACCCTTGTAGTGATAATACGAGCCGTCCAGCCGCAATGACAGCCCTACCGGCCTGCTGTTGCCGAGCAACGGCACGTCGGCAACCCACTCCAGACCGTAGCGTGTCACGGGTGAGCCGTTGACATATTGCCGGTTTGCGGTGTAGGTGTAACGAGTGGAGTAGGGCAGTGACAGCGTGGCGCCGTTGGCTGCCGAGGCTACCGTCACCGCTCCCGTCTCGCCGTTTACGCTGTATATCCTGTCGGCTGTGGGTATGTCACAGCCTTCCAAGGCAGCCTGTGAGGTGTAGTTATAAGAAAACGGTGAGTAGATGTTTACCTGCTGATAAGGGTTGTGCGTCTTGTGCAGGAAGGCGGAAAGCCCTAACCGTATTCCGTGCACGCCGGCATCGACGCCTAAGTCTGCCTGATTGGAGTATTGCCATTTCAGGTTTCTGTTGGCAATGGTTTGGGACACGTTGGTATAATAGGCGTAATATGCCTTGTTGTCGGCTGTGGAACCCGGTGTGAACGTCAGCTTGTCGGAATAGGTGTCTGCCGGATACAACACCTGAAACGACGGCAGTTTCACGCTTTTGCCGTAGCCTGCGTGTATGGTCAGGGTCTTATGGCGGCTCTTGAGCAGCTCATAACGCGCGCTGACTCTTGGCGACAGGCTTGACACCGTGCCGTAGTCGGAGCCGCTGAGTGTTGTTATGTCATCGCGCATGCCGGCCGTCAGTGTCATGCGCCCGGCGGTTATGCGGTCTTCTATGAATACGGCCATGTTGCGCATTGTAGGCAATGTGCTGTAGTCGTATGGTCTCCATGTCGGTGCCAGACTCATATCTTCGTAGTATACGCCCCTGCCGTTGTTGCGTGAGGTGTTCAACTCCGTTCCTATTGTAAGCCGGTTTATCAGTTGCCGACGGTCGCTGTCGCCTGCAAGACGCTTGGTCCAGTCGCCTTTCAGTTTCAGTTGCAGTGACAATGGCTTCTGGTCGTTGTAGGAACGCACGTACCAATATCCCGTTGGGCCGAGCACAATGCCGCCGTATGCCTCTTCGGGCGTGCTGTATTCGCGGGCTATAGCGTAGCCGTCGGTTGTGGTATGCAGATAGGCCTGTGTAGCCGCTGCGCTGCTGTTGGTGTAGCTTTCCGTCCGCTTGTCGGCTGTTGACACCGCCGCATGAAACAGAATGTTGAACACTCCGTGTCTGCTGCTGTTGCGCAGCCAGTTCAGTTCCATGTTGGCACGCAGCTGATTGTCGCGTGTCTTGCGGTAAGTGTCTCTGAAAGCGTCGGGATCCTCCTCAGAGTTATAGCCCCCGACGCCTGCCGTTATGCCCGCTTGCAGGTTTAATGACGAGCCGTTCAGGGCAAAGGCTTTGCCGTATGTCGCCGACAGGCTGTTGCGTTTGTACGATGTGTATGGCGATGCTATGTCGCTGTATGAGCGCGCATGCTCAAGCGATATGTTCAGTACGCCGCCTGACGCACCCAGTGCGAACCCCTTGCTCAGAGCCGCCTGACGTGTGAACGGGTTGACGGAGGCCTCTATAATCCATGGAGAACGGCCGCGACGTGTATGCACTTTCACCACGCCGTTTGACACATCTCCGTACTCTACGCTTGGTATGCCGGGGATAACCTCTACCGCTTCTATGTTTGAGGCCGACAGATTGCGTGTTGAGGCCGACAGCGTCTCGTCCATATTGGCGTTGTTGTCCAGTCGCATGCCGTCCACCTCTATGGCCGTGCCGAACGCGGCGTTGCCACGTTCGTTCGTTCCTGCCCGCAGTGCAAGGCGTGAGTCGTTCATCAGTGTGGCGTTGACAGTCTGGCCGCCGGGCAGCAATGCCGTTATGTCGCTGAGGTTAAGCACCTGCGAATGGTCGAGCGTGGTGCGGTCAATGGTGTATGATGTGGTGTTGGCGGCAGTGCGTTTCTTGGCCGTCACTTCTATGCCCGGTATGCTGAGGTTGTCCTCTTTCAGCCTTATATTCTTAAGATCGGTGTCTTTAGACAGCATGAATGTCACTGTTCGGGTCACATATCCCAATGTCTTTACATCTATTGTCTGCTGTCCCTCCGGCACGTTGGCAATGACAAAACGGCCGTTGCCGTCGGCTATAGCCCACAGTTCCATGTTCTGTATCTTCACGGTGGAGTATGCCAATGGCTTTAGCGTTCGCTCATCCAGCACCGTGCCCGATACGGTGTAGGCTTTGCCGGCCGCCAATATCTCTGATATGGCGGTGAGCAGAAGGTATATTATCAGTTTGGCTTTCATCTTTTTGTTGCGGAGCTTGGTTTTCCTTTGCGGGTGCAAAGGTACTGATAATCGGTCTTTTGCCCAATACCTAAAAGTTAGTATTTTGGTGTTACTCCTGTATGGGGATATAGTACGGATTGTGATATTAACTAATATACAAGCAACGGTGTTTATGCCGGATTAATGTCGGATTGTGGTTTTCTGCTGCTTGTATATCTTTGGTATTTAAGGGTTTACGGATACTGTTGTAATCGCAATGCTTTTACAGCGTAATCGCACTGCCTTTGCAGTGTAATCGCATTGCGTTTACCGTGTGATTGCATTGCGATTGCATTACGTTTAAGTCAGGTATGTTTTGCGGCGTCTCTTTTTGCCCTTCGTTGTCCTTTATGCTCCGCAGTAGCCAAGCGTTGTCTCTTGGGGGCTGTCAGCAGAGATAAATTGTGGCATGTCATTCGCAATGGTACATAAAAAAATCACACTGCCGGTGTTAATATGCTTTTACCGGCAGTGTGATTCTCTGTTTTTCTTATGTCTAAACAGTGTTATTTTTTCTCTGTGGGGCACTGTGCGTTCTCCGGACGCTTAAATCCGTCGGCCGTAGCACGCTCCGACATCTTTTTGATGCGCTTGTCTGTGTCGGGGTGTGAGGCAAACAATTTTGCCATTTTGCTTGTGTCTGTCGCTGTGCCTCCCTCCAGGCTCTTCAGCTTTTCAAATGACAAGGCAATGGCCCAGGGGTTCTTGCCGTTCTTCTTCAGGAACTCATAGCCGTAGCCGTCGGCCTCGCTCTCCTCCTTCTGTGAGAACTGTGAGTTGAGTACCGCCTCGCTCAGCGTGCCGAGTTGCGACTCGGTCAGAGCGGCCGCGACACCGCCTGTTGATGCTATGCCGTCTTTTAACGCTGACGAAAGCAGTGCGGTGCGGTAAGCCTTCTTGGAGTGTTTCAGTGCCACATGGCCTATCTCGTGGCCTATTACGCCCAGCAACTCATCGTCAGTCATTATGTCCATCAACGAAGAGAAGACACGCACGCTGCCGTCGGGGCAGGCAAAAGCGTTGACATCCACCACATAATATACCTTGAAGTTGAGTGGTATGCCCTCCACGTCTTTCAGTCCCTCAACGAGTTTGTTCAGGCGTTTGGTGTAGGGGCTGTTGGCATCGCACACTTGGTTGTTGGCATCCATCCAGTCTACGGACTCCTTTACGTATGCGGCCATCTGTGCATCGGTTAGTGTCAGGGCCTTGCCCGCTTTCAAAGCGCCGCTGGCGGCCTTGGCGATATTGAACTGTGCCATTGCCGGTGTGGCACACACCATGAGCAGTAGCATTGCCACTGCGTTTGCAAGTACTTTCTTCATAATACTATCGGTTTGCTATACTGTTTGGTTTATTGCGGATGCAAAATTATAAAAAAAATCATATATGGAGAAAGGATTGGCGTATTTTTTGGCGACAGGCACTGGAAAAAACGCTAATGGCACTATCGCCACCCCTGTTGTCCGGCATGTTATCTCATTATTGCAACCGGGTTGCAGTTCTTTTTATCTAACTTTGCAGCGCGAAAACATTAAACCACGACAGCTATGGCAGACAAACAACACTTCTTTATTAGGCACATGGGCTATTGCTTGCTTCATGTGTCGATGCTTGCGGTGCTGTGCGCATGCACCGGTAACCACTCTCACGAGGCGGAACATGAGGACGGGGAGATAACAGCCGGGGACGACCACAAGCACTCGCCGGATGACATTATACTCGAACCGGAGAAGGCTAAGGCCGCAGGCGTGGAGACAGGCGTTGTAAAACGCGGGCCTTTTCAGGACGTGATACAGACCGGAGGAAGTCTGTTGGCCGCCTCATGTGACGAGACAACCATAGTGGCAACGGTCAGCGGAGTTGTTAATCATGCGCGACACATAAGCGAAGGTATGGCGATAGGACGTGGAACAACCGTTTATCACATCAGCTCGGATAATATTCAGGATGGTTCCCCGGCACGACGGGCACGCATTGACTATCTGGCGGCAAAGCGTGAGTATGAGCGCAGCATACCATTGGTGAAGGATAAGATTATCAGCGAGAAAGACTTTGCGGCCATAAATACCGCATACGAGACGGCACGGCTGGCTTATGAGGCCATAAGCAAGAACACATCGGCCAAGGGTGTCGCCATAGTGTCGCCGGTATCAGGATACATGAAGGCCTGCATGGTAAAGGACGGTGACTATGTTGAGGTAGGTACCCCGCTGATGGTTGTGACCAAAAACCAGCATTTCTATTTGCGTGCCGAGGTGCCTATGCGCTACTATTCCTCCCTGAACAGGATAACATCGGCCAAATTCCGTACCCAATACAGCGACACAGTGATAAGTCTGAGCAGTGTCAATGGCAAACTGATGTCATCCGGTAAGTCGGCCGTCAGCACGTCATCATACGTTCCCGTGACGTTTCAGCTTGACAACCGTGGTGACATTGTGCCGGGTTCATACGCCGAGGTGTTCCTAATTGTAGGAGAACGCCCCGACGTTGTCAGCGTGCCGACATCGGCACTTACGGAGGAACAGGGGGTATATTACGTCTATCTGCATGAGGGTGGACACACATATCACAAGCAAGAGGTGCATCTTGGTGCGACTGACGGGGAATATACCGAGATTACAAGCGGCCTGAAAGGAGGGGAAAGTGTGGTTACGAAAGGAGCCATAAACGTCAAGCTCGCTGCCGCAAGTAATGCCATACCCGCCCATAACCATAATCATTGATTAGCGATATATGTTAGACAAGATCATACATTTCTCACTAAACAACCGCCTTTTCATACTGCTTGCGTCACTGTTGCTTGTGGTTGGCGGTATATTTACGGCACGAAACGCCGAGGTTGACGTATTTCCCGACCTCAATGCCCCTACGGTTGTTATCATGACTGAGGCCAACGGCATGGCGGCGGAGGAGGTGGAGCAGCTCGTAACATTCCCGATTGAGACGGCGGTAAACGGCTCTACAGGTGTGCACAGGGTGCGCTCGTCGTCCACAATGGGCTTCTCTGTGGTATGGGTTGAGTTTGATTGGGGCACCGACATATACATAGCCCGGCAGATTGTGTCTGAAAAGCTGTCGGCTATCAACGGGGAACTGCCGGCAAACATAGGCAAACCGACCATAGGCCCGCAGTCATCCATACTCGGTGAGCTGCTGATTGTGGGCATGACATCCGACAAAACCTCCATGCTCGACCTGCGTACCATTGCCGACTGGACAGTGCGTCCACGCCTGTTGTCTACCGGTGGTGTTGCGCAAGTGTCCGTTCTCGGTGGCGATATCAAGGAGTTTCAGGTGCTCTTTGACCCCGGTAAGATGAAACATTACGGCGTAACGCTACAGGATGTGCTTGATGCCACACGCGATATGAACAGTAACATCAACGGCGGTGTTATGAACCAATACGGCAATGAGTACATAGTGCGCGGCGTTGTGTCGACCGATGACACCGACAAGATAGCGCGATCGGTCGTGAAGATGGTTGACGGCTCTCCCATATCGTTGTCGGATATTGCCGAGGTACGCATAGGAGCGCAGGAGCCGCGGCTCGGAACGGCATCGGTAAACGGCAGGCCTGCGGTATTGCTGACAGTGACCAAACAACCGGATACGAACACGATGCGACTGACAGAGGAGATAGAATCCGCACTGGAGGAACTGAAAAAGAATCTGCCTGAGGACATACAGATATCCACAGAGGCCTTCCGTCAGTCGCGTTTCATTGAGAGTAGTATTAATAATGTGAGCAGTTCGCTGCTTGAAGGCGCTGTGTTCGTTATAATAGTGCTGGCTATATTCCTTGCCAACGCACGGACTACGGTAATATCTCTTGTGACAATGCCGCTAAGTCTGCTTGTGACTATACTCGTATTGAGATGGCTCGGCGTGAGTATCAACACCATGACATTGGGTGGAATGGCTATCGCCATCGGCTCATTGGTGGACGATGCCATTGTGGATGTGGAGAATGTATGGCATCGTCTGCATGACAAAGAGAGCAGCAACGATAGCCCTCTTTCCGTTATATATGAGGCATCACGTGAGGTACGCATGCCGATTCTTAACTCAACGCTAATCATTGTGGCCAGTTTCCTGCCGCTGTTCTTCCTCAGTGGCATGGAGGGCAAGATGCTTATACCGCTTGGTGTGGCGTTTATCGTTGCCCTGTTTGCCTCCACCATAGTAGCGCTTACGCTGACACCGGTACTGTGCAGCTATCTGCTTGTGGGGGTAAAAGAACGTGAAAATGGTGAATCAGGAGTGGTACGTTTCCTGAAACGTCATTACAGCAGGGCGTTACTCTATGTTCTTGACAACAAAAAGAAGGTCATTGCCGCCACGATAGCACTGCTGATAGGTGCGATGGCGACATTCTTCACACTCGGACACAGTTTCTTACCCGCTTTCAATGAAGGCTCATTCACTATCAATATCAGCACATTGCCGGGCGTGTCATTAGAGGAATCGGACAAGATAGGACGGCAGGCGGAACGGCTTCTGATGTCAATACCTGAGATAAAGACGGTGGCTCGCAAGACAGGACGTGCTGAATTGGACGAGCATGCCCTCGGAGTTAACGTGTCGGAGATAGAGGCTCCCTTTGAACTCGACGGGCGTTCGCATAAGGAACTGCTTGCGGAGATACGTGAGAAACTGTCGGTAATAGTAGGTGCCAACATTGAGATCGGGCAGCCTATAAGCCACCGTATTGATGCCATGCTGAGCGGAACACAGGCCAATATCGCGATAAAGCTGTTTGGTGACAACCTGAACAGGATGTTCACCATAGGCAACCGTATAAAGAGCGCAATAGACGATGTGCCGGGTATCGCCGACCTTAACGTGGAACAACAGATAGAATGTCCTGAACTGAAGATAGTACCCAACCGTGAGATGCTGCAACGTCAAGGCATATCCGCGCCGGAATTCAATGAGTTTGTGGCTGTAAACATGGCCGGCGAGGTGGTATCGCAGGTTAATGAGGATGGAAAAAGCTTTAATCTGATTGTGCGTGCCGATGCAAACAGCCGCAATACGATGGAGGATGTGCGCAATCTGCTGATTGATACGGATGACGGACGAAAGATACCGCTGACCGATGTGGCTGAGGTTACATCGGCAATGGGGCCGAACACCATAAACAGGGAGAACGTCAGGCGTAAAATCGTTATAAGCGCCAACTGCAGCGGCCGTGACCTGGGAAGCGTAGTGGAGGACATCAGAAGGCGTATTGACAGCGAAATAGAGTTGCCGGAGGGCTACCATATAGAATATGGAGGGCAGTTTGAGAGCGAGCAGGCAGCGAGCCGTACTCTCATGTTGGCCTCGATAGTAAGCATAATAGTGATATTCCTGTTGCTCAACTCGCAGTTCCGGAACGCCAAAGAGAGTGCGGTAATACTGCTAAACCTGCCGTTGGCGCTTATAGGAGGCATCTTTGCGATTGCCATGACAAGCGGAGAACTGAGCATTCCGGCCATCATAGGTTTCATTTCGCTGTTTGGAATAGCCACACGCAACGGCATGTTGCTGATAACACAATATAACCATCTGCGCTCAAACAGGCAGGCGGAATTACGCGAAAGCATACTGCAAGGATCGCTTGAACGTATGAATCCGATTATAATGACGGCGCTAACGTCTGCTCTCGCACTGATACCGCTGGCGCTGAGGGGCGACCTGCCGGGCAACGAGATACAGAGTCCGATGGCAACGGTAATACTTGGCGGACTGCTTACGTCGACTTTTCTTAACGCTTTCATCATACCGGTCGTGTACGAATGGCTACATAAAAACAAATAACAAATGAGAACAAGACTTCATATAATAATATTATGCTCACTGCTTGCGGGCAATGTCTGCGCACAACAGGCCACTACCCAAAGCGATATTGAGGCAATAATAGCGAGTGTGGAGGCAAACAACACACTGCTCAAAGCCGCCAGAAGCGGAAATGCCGCTATAATAGCGGAGACAAAAGCTGAAAATACCGTTGGGGAGACATCGGTGGAGTACAGTCCTTTTTTCAGGAAAGGCGCGGGAGGTGTTGTCAGTAGCGAGCTTATCGTGTCACAGGAGTTTGATTTTCCCACAATATACAGGGCACGCGGTAAGTCGGTATCACTGCGACAGAATGCGCTTGACCATGAATATGCGGTGCTGCGGCGTGACGTTCTGCTTGAGACGCAAAAGCTGTATTATGACCTGCTGATGGTAACGGGAAAACGTCGAATCCTGAACGAAAGGCTATCGGCGGCCGACTCGCTGCTTTCTATCTGCGAAAAACGTATGAAAGCCGGAGAAGCCACTATACTGGAGTATAACAAGGTGAGCATTGACCGCATGACAGTAATGGCCGAGACCGCCGCCAACGATGGCGAGACGGAGCGAATAAGGTTAGAAATGGAACGCCTTGGACTGGCTCCTGAGGTCTTGAAGAAGTTAAGTATCTCGCAGGACCGCTCCTATTGGGACGACATACCGCAACCGGCACCGTATGATTTACAGGACAAAGGTGCGGACATTTCGTGTGCCGAGGCAACATTGCAGTTGGCGGAACAGGATGTGAGAATATCGCAAATGGAGTGGTTACCCAAGCTTACTGTCGGCTACCGCCGCAATACGGAGTATGAGGAGCCTGCCGTAAACGGTTTCATGATAGGTGTGTCAATGCCGTTGTTCTCCAACTCAAAGAAGGTCAGTGCGGCGCGTATGCGTAAGAATGCGGCGGAGCAACAGCTGGAGAGCACACGTTATCAGGCGGAAAACCGCAGGCGTTCGCTGCAGGCGGAGGCATCAAGCCTTCAGAAACAACTCGCTGTGTACGATGTGCCTCTACTGCATCGGACTCTTACAACACTCTTACAAGCCGTCAATGCCGGTGAGGTGACAATAGCGGCGTACTACAATGAGGCTGATAATGTGTACTCAAAACTGCAAGACCGGCTGACAATAGAGAACAACTACAACAAGATTATCGCAGAACTCAGTATATATTAAGGTGAAAGGCCGGCCTTGATACACCTGTCCCGTTAACCGTTTGCCATATTTACCATAGTATAAAAAATCGTAATAGCAAAGGTTGTTTCTTATAAAATATTAAAAATAGCAGTCTGCCACAGACTGCTATTCTGTATTTTCGCAATTTTATAGTAAATTTGCAGCATGGTTTCGTAAAAGAACCAGAACAGAGAAGCGCTGGCTTCTCATAACATATCGTTTAATAGCGTTTGCTATTTGTTCCAATCAGAATGAAACGTCGGAAACTTCATTGGCAATAAACAGGGACAAGTTGTGAACGTCTGTGCATAGCATGGGCGTAACTTGCCGTTTATTCCACCATTTCCGACGGGTGCATTCTGGGCAGTTATAGCCCATGTATAGCATCTGTCGGGAATGATTTGAATGAACATTGGCATTCGCAAAAAGGAATGCCAATGATAACAAACAGATTATTGAGCAAAGCCACCGGTGTGGCTTTACTCTCATGTATTGCTGTCAACAGCCCGTCGTATGCGGCTGTCGAGACAGCCACCGATTCTATCGCACTATCGGACACGCTAACATCAAACCACAAACACAAGTTAGGAACAAGCCACATGAGGCTCAAACCTACACGGCTGATACTTCCCGCGGCACTCATTGCAACGGGAACGTTTGGCGTGTACAACGGATGTTTTCATGAAATAAACAGCTCCGTCAAGACGAGGATGACAGATATGCGGGGAGAGTGTTATTTTCGTATTGATGACTATGTGCAGTATCTTCCGGTCTTTGCATACGAATGCCTGCCTTTCACGGGTGTGAAGGCAATACATTCGTTTAGGGAACGCCTGATAGTTGGAACCACTACATACATAGTTATGGCCGCAATAGTAAACACCACTAAATACACGGTAAAAGAAATGCGCCCCGATTCCGAGGCGCGCAACTCCTTCCCGTCAGGACATACCGCCACAGTGTTTGCCGGGGCGGAACTGTGTCGCGAGGAATATGGGACGGGAATAGGCATTGCCGCCTATGCGGTAGCGACAGGAATAGCATTCTTGCGATTATACAACGAGCGTCATTGGCTGAACGATGTCATTGCCGGTGCAGGGGTTGGGATATTGTCTGCGAGAATAGGATATTGGACACTTCCACTCTACAAACGATGGCTTGGACGAGATAGCGACAATAACATGCACGGCCTTGTATTCGCTCCAATGTACAATTACGGAGCACGGGCAGTGTCACTAAACGCTGTCTATACCTTTTAGTTACACCGCTGGTGCCCGTCTTGTATTTACTTATTTATCAAGATATTACAAATACTACTATAAACGCAATGCGATTACACTGTAAAAGCTATGCCTTTGCAACGTAATCGCACTGCGTTTACTGTCTGATCGCACTGCGTTTACTGTCTGATCGCACTGCGTTTACATCGCGTTTCAATCAGACATGTTTTGTGACGGCCTTATACCGCCTCACATTTATTTATATAACGGGCCATAGTTCTGACAGGCGCGGTAGTCCTGTCCTTCCTTGTCCATGCCGAAAGCATTCCATGCGGCAGGGCGGAAGATGTCGGAGTCACTCACGTTGTGCATGCACACAGGTATGCGAAGCATTGACGCGAGTGTGATGAGGTCTGCTCCGATATGCCCGTATGAGATGGCTCCATGATTGGCGCCCCAGTTGTTCATGACGCTATATACATCCTTAAAAGCGTCTTTTGAGGCATCAAGACGAGGCACGAACCATGTCGTCGGCCATGTCGGGTCGGTGCGCATATTGATGTGATTGAATATCTCCGGATCGACATCGGCGCTCCATCCCTCGGCAATCTGCAACACAGGGCCAAGCCCTTTCACAAGGTTCAGGCGGGCCATGGTCATCGGCATGCCTCCTTTTGTGAGGAACTGGCTGGAGAATCCCCCTCCACGGAAATAGTCACGGTCGGCCGGACACCATTGTGTGGCGGCCAGACAGGCCTCTATGTCCTTTTCGGTCATGTCATACGAGTTCTTCATTACAGGGTTGCCGGCAGCGTCGGTGCAGGCTCCTGTAGCGTCAAGACATGTGGCACCGGAGTTGATCAGGTGAATCATTCCGTTCTCTGCTATTCCGCCAAGCGCCTTGCCCGTGGTACGTTTCACGGCCTCAGGACTCCAATATGTGCGCACGTCCGAGAACATCTGCGCCTTGTTGGTGAGCAGATGCATCAGCATCATCGTTACACCGTTCAGCGCGTCATCCTCTGTTGCGAGGACACCGGCCTCTCGAGGGCCGTTCCAGTCGAACGAAGAACAGATGAGTGCTTCGGCAAAGTCACCGTTAGGCTTCCAGTCTGTCCACTGTCTCTGCCCCTGAAAACCTCCGGCTATGGCGTTGTGTCCTAACGCCTCCTCAGGAAATCCCAGCTCACGCAGTTTGGGGTTTCCGTGCATGAGGTCTTTGATGATTATCATCATCTTCACCACAAACACCCAATCGGCGTCTTTCTCCTCACGGGTCTTCTGACGTTCAGGCCGGTTTTTGTCAAAGCCCTCATTGGGCATACAGTACTTCCTTGTCCATGCCATGGCCTTATCGAACTCTTCCGGATCATATATCCCGTTCTCCATGCGCCGTAACAGCTCCACCTCGTCAACGTATTCATTGCGCATGCCAAGATATTCCTGAAAGAAATCAGGGTCTATTATCGAGCCGGCAATGCCCATACATGTCGTTCCTATGGCCAGATAGCTCTTGCCACGCATAACAGCAGTGGCCTGTGCCGCGCGTGCAAAGCGTAGCAATTTCACCGCAACGTCATCGGGAATGGTATTATCGGCCAAGTCCTGCACATCGTGACCATATATGCCGAACGCCGGCAAGCCTTTCTGTGCATGGGCGGCAAGCACTGCGGCGAGATATACAGCACCCGGCCTCTCCGTGCCATTGAATCCCCATACGGCCTTGGGCCACGACGGATGCATGTCCATTGTCTCCGAACCGTAGCACCAACAGGGTGTCACACTGATTGTTGCCCCGACTCCTGCCAGTTCAAACTGTTCCGCACAGCGGGCTGCTTCGGCAACACGGCCTATCGTACCGTCATACACCACGCACTCAACCGGGCTGCCATCGCCATTCTTTACGTTGTCGCTTATAAGTTTTGCCACGGCGTATGCCAGGCTCATTGTCTTCTCTTCAAGACTCTCACGCACTCCTCCCTGACGTCCGTCAATAATGGGACGGATTCCAATCTTCGGGTATTTACTCATTTAATTGTTAGTGTTAGTTATACATTCTGTCATGCAATACATCCGCTCCATCAGCTGCCACTTCTCTGCCGAGGCTGCTCCCGGCTCCGCAAGCTGGAACTGTGCCATGTAATCTTCCCACTCCTGCTGCCGCTCAAGGGTAGCGAGACGACCGAAAGAGGCGTCCCAGTCAAAGTCAACAGGAGTGTCAACTATCATGAATAAGGTGCGCCCGCTGATGTAAATCTCCATCTGTAATATACCAACCTCTTGCAGTCCACGCGGTATTTCCGGCCACATGTTACGCGGCTCGTGGCGACATCGGTATTCCTTTATCAGTTCTGCGTCATCACGTAGCAACATGGTCTGACAGTAACGTCTGACGGGTTCTGTCCATTGTTGCTGTATATAGCCTTGCTTTATCTTCTCTGACATACATTTATCCTTTCATAACCTTGAACACCCTGAATCCATATACCGCTATTACTATAAAGCAGATGAACGGCAATATAAACGAGACATTGACGTATGGCAGTCCAAGTAAAGTGTCACCGCCACGGCCAAGGTCTATAATGGCACCCTGTATAGGGGTGAGTACACTGCCGCCGAGAATAGACATGATAAGTCCTGCCGCCCCAAATTTGGCGTCATCGCCCATACGGTTTAGGGCTATACCGTAAATGGTAGGGAACATTACCGACATGAACCCGGACACGGCAATGAGGAAATACATTCCCTTAATGTCCGTAGAGGTTATGACTCCCACTATTGACACGCCACCACCAATGGCAAGACACATGAGAAGTTTGCCGGCAGACATGTACTTCAGGAAGTACGTGCAGACAAAACGTCCGCAACAGTGTATCGCCATTGCCATGATGTTAACCATCTGCGAGATGGTGGCCGCACTCTGTACAGAGAGCAGTCCTCCCGCCGCCACTTCCTGATCTATGCGCACTGCCGTTGCAGGATGCAGCACACCGAGTATCTCCCGCGCCACGGTCATCAACGGATTGTGTATGGCTGTGGCGTCATGTGTAAACAGATACTTTCCGTATTGGATGATGAATGTCCAGCACATTATCTGCGCTCCCACATAAAAAAACTGTGCGATTACACCCTCACGGTAGCGGGGCAAGGAGAATATACGCCTCAGGGTGGGCAGAAAATCGATATTGGTATTGGCGTCGCCGTTCTTCGGCATCTTCTTAAACAGAATGATAAGAAACATGACAAGTATTACCAGACCGATGGCAAGATATGGTGTTATGAGCGTGGTCAGGTCAGCGTTACGTATCGCCTGCAATGCCTCTCCGGTGGCAGTGTCGTACTCTGTGGAGTCATGCAGGTTGGCCTGAATGAACACCATTGCCGTCATCATGCCGCAAAGCGAGCCTACCGGGTTGAAGCATTGGGCCATATTCAGCCGTCGGGTAGCTGTCTCCTCGGTGCCCATTGACAGGATATACGGGTTACAGCTGGTTTCAAGAAACGACAATCCGCATGTAAGTATGAAATAAGCAAGCAGAAAAACAGGGAACACACCGATAGCCTTGGCGGGGAAGAAGAGAAAAGCGCCAATGGCATAGAGTCCCAGTCCCATGAGCACACCGCTCTTATATGAGAACTTTCGTATAAACATTGCGGCCGGAAATGCCATGGCAAAATAGCCGCCATAGAATGCCAATTGCACCAAAGAGCCCTCGGCTGTGCTCATTTGGAAGATACGAGAGAATGCCTCAACCATAGGATTGGTTATATCATTGGCAAAGCCCCACAGGGCAAAACAGAATGTTACGAGTGCAAAAGGCACAAAGTAACTGACCCCGTCTTTACTGAAAAGAGAATTCATTAGATTTAGTATTTATAAGGTTTTAGTTATTATTTATTCCGGAAAATATCATCATTCACTCATATTCTTTATATAAGGCAGCTCCACAAGCTCACCGAAACCATAGAAACGGCGGGCATTCTCACTAAGGAACAGCTCCTTTTCCCTGTCGGTCAGCTCCGTGCTCTTGGTGATAAAGTCATACGACATCTTATATGTTATGGCGCAGATGGTGCGTGGATAGTCGCTGCCCCACATGAGTTTCTCCACCCCTACGGTGTCAATGGCATGACGAATGGAATGGATTGCCGTAGGGAACGGATAGAACTCGCTGTTGAACAGCCATGTGATACCTCCGCTTTCTATCATCACATTATCATTGCGGGCAAGCAGAAGGTTCTGCTCAAAGTTGTCCATCGTGACATTTGCGAAATGCGATATGGCTACCTTCATTCCCGGACACTCCTGTATTACCTCCCTCATCTCAGCTGTCTGTGACGGATCCGCGTCGAGATCAATGCACAGCATCACGTTGTTTCTCTCCATCTCGTGGAACATCCGCATCATCTCATCGCTCGTAAGTGACACTCTTCCCTGCGGGGTCATCAGCCTATGGGCGGGAATTTTCAATGCTTTCCAACCGTCATTGATCAGCTGCAGGGCGTCAGGCAAAAAGCCGGGACGGCGGAAATCGCACATACCCGTAACAAAAAAGCGCTCCGGATACTTGCTTATCACCTCCTGCAGATAATCATTCTGATTGCCGTCAATAAACTCTTGCACTATCACCGCAGCCGATACCTGCGCGTAATCCATATTGGCAAGAAAGACTTCAGCGCTGTTACGCCCGTCAATCATGAAGGGAGGCAACATCTGTACCTCCTCATCAAGAAAGATAGAGCGGCCACGGTCTGTAGTGCGGATTACCTTACCGTCTATCATTGTGTCCTGACGCAGCCACAAATGGGCATGGGCATCTATTATCTTCATTTCCTAATGTGAATATGATTCTTGAACATTAAAACTCCACAAGAATACGGAACACCTTGCCGGGGTTCTTGTCCCAGTATTCCATTGTTTCCTGTGTCTCCTCCGGTCTGACCACTTTTGTTATCAGTTCATCCACAGGACAGTCTCCGCTCTGCATATAATGTATCACTGCACGGAAGTCATTCGGCATGGCATTCCGTGAGCCGCGTATGTCAAGCTCTTTCTGAACAAAGAAGCGGGTGGTAAAAGATACATCGCTTTTGGCATACCCTATGCACACCACACGTCCCGTAAAGCAGACAGTGTCTATTGCCGCTACATACGTAACAGGAGCGCCTACAGCCTCAATCACGACATCTGCGCCACAGCCATCATTAAGTTTCCTGACTGCCTCGGCCACGTTCTCCTTGCCACTGTTAACGGTAAACCTCGCACCTATGCGCTTTGCCAGCGCCAGCTTCTCGTCATCAATGTCCACTGCTATCACCGTAGCACCGCGAAGGGAAGCCCTTACAATGGCTCCGCAACCAATCATGCCGCAGCCAAACACCACAACGACATCAATGTCTGTCACCTGTGCGCGGTCCACAGCATGGAAACCGACCGACATAGGCTCTATCAACGCACAGTCACGAGGTGATATGCCCGCCGCAGGAATAACCTTCTGCCAGGGTACCTTGATATATTCCATCATTGCACCGTCACGCTGCACGCCCATTGTCTCATTGTGCTCGCAGGCATTGACCCTTCCGTTGCGGCATGAAGAGCAGTTATTACAATTGGTATATGGATTGACAGTGACGACCATACCGGTCTGCAACGTCGACGGAACATCATCGCCGCACTCCACTATGGTGGCACCAATCTCATGGCCGGGTATCACACCGCCGTCCTTAGCCAGCACATTACCGCCACGGAAGGTGTTCAGGTCGCTGCCGCAGAACCCCACATAGTTCAATTTAAGCAGCACCTCGTCTGCCTTCACCTCAGCAGGTGCATCCATCTCTACGGTCTTGATGCATCCCTTTTCTGTTATTTTTAACGCTTTCATAATATAGCTGTATTTATCAGGAGTTAGCCCAACTGACCCTCATCTGGTCGCCGATTATCTCCCTTACCTTATTTACAATATCTTCCGGAGCCTCACACTCCTCCACCCACTGCACGTTCTTCCTCACGTTATCGGGGTTGGCACTGCTAAACAACGTAGTCGTAACACGCGGGTTGCCCACGCTATACTGCATCGCCAGCTTCTCGATAGGATAGCCGATCTCATTACAATACTCCGCGGCACGACGGCAAACCTCCACCAATGGCTTTGGGGCAGGGTGCCAATCAGGAACCCCACGCTGCGACAACAGGCCCATACTCAATGGCGAGGCGTTTATCACTCCGATGCCACGCTCCTCAAAATAATCCAGATAGTCCGTTATAGCCTCGTCGTTAAGACAATAATGACAGAAGCACAACACGCTCTCCACTGTCCCCGGAGCCACACGGTCTATCACATATTTAAGGTTAGGCAGCTGCAAGTCTGTAATGCCAACATGGCCGACAACGCCCTTCTCCCTCAGCTCAACAAGCGCCGGAAGCGTCTCCTCCACAATCATATCGAGCGAGTAGAAACGGTCGGCGAACTCTATATCGTGCACGTTTATCAGGTCAATATGGTCAATGTTCAGGCGCTCCATGCTCTCATACACACTGTCAGTGACACGGCGTGCCGAGTAGTCCCATGTGTTCACACCATCCTTTCCATACCTGCCCACCTTGGTCGAAAGGTAATATTTAGACCGTTCTATGCCCTTCAGGGCCTTTCCCAGCACCGTCTCGGCCTTATAATGTCCATAATAAGGCGACACATCTATGAAGTTCATGCCGCAATCAATGGCTGTGTACACGGCATCAACGGCACGGTTCTCGTCTATATCATGAAATACACCGCCAAGCGATGAAGCCCCAAAACTGAGGGCCGACACCTTCATGCCGGTCTTTCCTATTTCCCTATACTGCATAAGTTTCTCAACGTTTGTTATAAATTCAGGTCTCTTATACTTCAAAAAAAGATTGTGCAAAAATAGCAATAAAAAACGACAATGCCAAATAAAAGCATAAAAATATAGTGCAATGACAGCAACAAACAATCATATTTTCAATTAGGAAACCAATGAAATACACCCTTTGTCAGCCTTGCCGCAACTTTTCCGTTTTATCCTCAAATAGTATGCCTATTGTAATCACAGTGCGATTACATAGTAAAGGCAGCCTGATTACACAGTAAACGCATTGCGATTATACTGTAATCGTAATGCGATTGCAATCCACCCAAACAGACACCCCTCAGTAAGAGGAAATTTATATACCCTTCATCCTCTTCAGCCATAGGTCTGCCATGCGCCTGTGTCCGGCGGGTGTGGGGTGTATGCCGTCCCATATCCAGTGGGCCGCCCCCTCCTTACCCTTGCACAATCCGGCAAAAAGAGCGTGATAATCCACGAGTGTGGCGTTATACTCCTTAGCCATCACACGTATGCGGCCGGCCATTTCGGCTATCAGACTGTCACGCTGCCGCCAGTCATCACGCCCTCCTATGCGTCCCACCTTCGCCACAAACGGCGTCCCAAGTACTATGCGTAACTGCGGGTTAGCACGGCGGGAGCGGTCGAGCAAATCACGATAGCGCCTCTCCCATGCCATGATATTGAAAGGCGCGGATGTCTGTCCCGCCGCCACCGAGTCGAGATAATACAGCACATCGTTAGTCCCCTCAAGCAGCGACAGCACGTCTGGAGCTGTATCTATAGCGTCATGTTGCCACCGTGCCGTCAGCCGCTCCATGTCATCTCCGCTGACACCACGGTTCATCATCACATAATGTCGCTGAGGGTGACGGCTCTCTAACTCAGAGGCACACAGCATCATATAGCTGTGACCGTACAAATGGTTCAGGTCGGTGTGGTTACGTTTCTCCGGCGCAAGCATAGAGCCGCCGCTCCTGCCCCAGCCTCCGTCTGTTACGGAGTCGCCGATATACAGGATACGTTGTGCCATGGCAAAGACATGCGCGCAGAGGAGAGCCACAACAATACAAAGATGTTTGAATGAAGTCATATAACTGATATTTCTCTCATGATAATATTTACGAGGGACAAAGTTAAAGTTTTTTCTTTATACCGAAGGCTGTTTATTGTGTTTTTTTACCGTTAATGGATAAATTTTTGTTAATTAATTTGGGCTTTGCATGAAAAAACATTATCTTTGCAAGCAAGAAATACTCGGGGGTGCCACGCCGTTGTGTGTTATCACACACCAACATGTCGTTGGCTGAGATTATACCCATTGACCTGACGCAGATAATGCTGCCGTAGGAAATGAGTTACAGTAACAGGATTTGTCAGCAGACAGACAATAAACATACCCGAGTGACGGCACAATAAAGGCCGGCACCCGGGTATTCCCGTTTCATATATAAACCGACAGTTATTCTATGAACATTTACATCAACAACAAACAGACCGAGACCAAGGCTCTGAACCTTGCGGAGCTGGCAGCGGAACTGAATCTGCCGGAGCGTGGAGTGGCCATGGCTGTGGGCACACGTATGGTCGGACGGGCACAGTGGGAGACTACAACAATTAGCGAGGACGACAACATTATTATAATAAAGGCCGCTTGCGGAGGTTGAGAATGGAGCTGCAGTTTATATCACATCATAACGAACGCTATTCGTATCTGGACTCCATACGTCTCGCACTTGACGGCGGTTGCCGCTGGGTGCAGCTGCGTATGAAGGATGCAACGGACGAGGAGGCAAGGAATGTGGCTCTGAAAGCGCAGCGGATGTGTGCCGAGGCCGGTGCAAAGTTCATAATAGACGACCGTGTGGCATTGGTAAAGGAGCTGCATGCCGATGGCGTACATCTCGGAAAGAACGACATGCCCATAGCCGAGGCAAGGGCATTGTTGGGCGAGAGCTATATAATTGGCGGCACGGCGAATACCTTTGACGACGTAAAAGCGCATGCCAAGGCTGGAGCTGACTATATAGGTTGCGGGCCGTTCCGTTTCACTACCACCAAGAAAGGGCTTGCGCCGGTATTGGGACTACAAGGCTATTGTGACATTGTACGGCAGATGTCGGAGGCGGGTATCAAGCTGCCTATAGTGGCAATAGGGGGGATTACGGCCGCCGATATTCCCGACATAATGCAAACCGGAGTGACAGGCGTGGCGTTGAGCGGCACCGTCCTGAACGCTCCCGACCCTGTTGGGGAGATGAGACGGCTGCTGCGGCTGTGACACACATTTCCTTTAATATAAATAACGAACATCAACAAACGATATGGACAAACTGATTATTGCGGGAAGAGAATTCAACTCCCGTCTGTTCCTCGGAACAGGAAAATTCAACAACAATGCCATGATGGCCGAAGCCATAAAGGCGAGTGAGACGGAGATGGTGACAGTGGCCATGAAACGTGTGGAATTAGAGGACAAACATGACGACCTGCTGACACACATCACACAGAACCCTGATATACAACTGTTGCCGAACACATCGGGAGTGCGCAACGCCGAGGAGGCGGTGTTTGCCGCGCAGATGTCGAGAGAGGCGTTCGGAACCAACTGGCTGAAGTTAGAGATACACCCCGACCCGCGTTATCTGTTGCCTGACTCGGTAGAGACACTGAAGGCTACGGAGCAGCTTGTGAAGCTGGGCTTTGTGGTATTGCCCTATTGTCAGGCCGACCCCACACTGTGCAAGCATCTTGAAGAGGCCGGCGCGGCTACCGTAATGCCGCTTGCCGCACCCATAGGTACAAACAAAGGCTTGCGCATGAAGGACTTCCTGCAGATAATAATAGAGCAGGCAACGGTGCCGGTGGTAGTGGATGCCGGCATAGGTGCGCCAAGCCATGCGGCCGAAGCAATGGAGATGGGTGCTGACTGCTGTCTGGTGAACACTGCAATAGCGGTGGCGGGAGACCCCGTACAGATGGCGATGGCATTCAAAGAGGCCGTAATAGCAGGCCGCAGGGCATACGAGGCGGGACTGGGTGCCGTCAGTGACTCGGCCGAGGCCAGCTCGCCGCTGACAGCCTTCCTGCAATAACGCATATAAATAAAGAAGAAGACTATCCCCTAAAAGATAAATACATGCCAAACGATAACAAAGCATACGCCAAGAGAGAGAAGGCGTATATGACCGGAAAACTGTTCCCGTCGGTAAAGGTGGGAATGACAAAGGTGAACCTTACGCCGACCGTTGTGAAGGACAAAAACGGTGTGCCGCACACGGAACCCAACGCACCCGTATATATATATGATACAAGCGGGCCGTTCTCAGACCCTGATATCACCGTAGATCTGAAAAAAGGACTGCCAAGGATAAGGGAGCAATGGATACTGGACCGCAACGATACGGAACAGTTGCCGGAGGTGACCAGCGACTATGGCAAGCAGCGTCTGGCCGACCGCTCGCTCGATGACTTGCGTTTTGAGCACATACAGCTGCCGCGCCGCGCCGCAAAGGGAAAGGCTATAACGCAGATGGCATACGCAAAGGCCGGCATAATAACGCCTGAGATGGAGTATGTCGCAATAAGAGAGAACATGAACTGTGAGGAACTGGGCATCAAGACCCACATAACTCCGGAGTTTGTGCGTGATGAGATAGCCGTAGGCAGAGCCGTATTACCCGCCAATATCAACCACCCTGAGGCGGAACCGATGATTATAGGCCGCAACTTCCTTGTGAAGATAAACACCAACATAGGCAACTCTGCAACCACATCGTCCATAGACGAGGAGGTGGACAAGGCCGTATGGTCATGCAAGTGGGGTGGAGACACGCTGATGGATCTGTCCACCGGCGCCAATATCCACGAGACAAGGGAGTGGATTGTGCGCAACTGCCCGGTGCCTGTAGGCACGGTGCCCATATATCAGGCACTGGAAAAGGTGAACGGAAAGGTTGAAGACCTGACGTGGGAGATATACAAAGACACTCTGATAGAGCAATGCGAGCAGGGTGTTGACTACTTCACCATACACGCAGGAATACGCCGGCAGAACGTGCATTTGGCCGACAAACGTCTGTGTGGCATTGTGAGCAGAGGCGGGTCAATAATGAGTAAATGGTGTCTTATACACGATAGGGAGTCGTTCCTGTATGAGCACTTCGACGATATTTGTGATATTGTGGCCCAATACGATGTGGCTTTGTCATTAGGCGACGGCCTGAGACCGGGTTGTACGGCTGATGCCAACGACGCGGCACAGTTTGCTGAGCTTGACACTATGGGTGAATTGGTGACCAGAGCATGGGACAAGAACGTGCAAGCGTTCATAGAAGGTCCCGGACATGTGCCCATGCAGAAAATACGTGAGAACATGGAACGGCAGTTGGAGCACTGTCATGAGGCACCGTTCTATACCCTTGGCCCTATCGTTACCGACATAGCACCGGGCTACGACCACATCACCAGTGCCATAGGCGGAGCGCAGATAGCATGGCTCGGCACCGCAATGCTGTGCTATGTAACACCTAAAGAGCATCTTGCGCTGCCCAATAGGGAGGACGTGCGTGTAGGGGTCGTGACGTATAAGATAGCGGCTCACGCTGCGGATTTGGCCAAAGGGCATCCCGGGGCGCAGATAAGAGACAACGCATTGTCCAAGGCGCGTTTTGAATTCAGGTGGCGTGACCAGTTCCATCTGTCTCTCGACCCGGAGCGTTCGCTGCAGTATTTTGAGGAAGCGGGACACACCGACGGAGAGTATTGCACCATGTGCGGCCCGAACTTCTGCGCCGCTAAGCTCACACACGACTTGAGAAAGCTATGACAACGTCAAGGTATGACAGGCAACTGGCATTGCCTGAGATTGGCATAGAGGGACAACGCAGGCTGGCGGAAGCTAAGGTATTGGTTATAGGCGTGGGCGGATTAGGGTCGCCCATAGCCCTATACCTCGCCGGAGCCGGTGTGGGTACTATCGGATTAGTGGACGATGATGTCGTTAGCGTGAGCAACTTACAGCGGCAGGTGCTATACAGTGAGCCGCAACAGGGTTGCCCTAAGGTGCTGTGCGCAAAGGAAAGGCTGGAGAATCTGAACAGCGACGTGACCGTAGTGGCTCACAACACCAGACTGAACAGCGGCAACGCCGAGGACATTATAAGCCGCTATGACATCGTAATAGACGGTACGGACAACTTCGCCGCAAGATTTCTGATAAGTGATGTCTGCGAGACTCTGCATAAGCCGTATATCTATGGTGCCATAAACGCCCTTGAAGGACAGGTTGCTGTGTTGTGCAAAGGAAACGCAACATACCGGACACTGTTCCCCGATGAGCGCGGAACCCTTGCGATGCCGCATCCGGGCAGAGCCGTAGTGGGCGTGACACCGGCCGTGGTAGGTAGCGTGGAGGCCGGGCAGGCACTGCAACTGATATGCGGATACGGTGAGCCGCTGATAGATAGGCTGTGGACTGTTGACCTCAGAACTATGCAATCCTATATCTTGGAAATAGGTAACTGACAGAAGAAATATACAAAAAAGTAAGATGTTTTCAGAAGAATTATTAAGTATCAGTTGGGAAGAAACCACAGAGCGCATTGCTCAGATGACCGAAAACGATGTCAGACGGGCACTGGCTAAGGAGCGTTGCGACGTTAATGACTTCATGGCCATGGTATCGCCGGCCGCCGAACCCTTTCTGGAACAGATGGCATGGCTGTCGAGAAAATACACAGAGGAGCGCTTTGGACGCACAATGTCTATGTTCATACCATTGTATATAACCAACTCCTGTTCCAACTCCTGCGTCTATTGCGGTTTCCATCGCTCCAATCCCATGGCGCGGACAATCCTGACCCCGGAGCAGATAGAGAACGAATACAAAGCCATAAAGAAGTTAGCGCCGTTCGAGAATATCCTGCTTGTGACGGGCGAGAACCCCGCAAAGGCCGGTGTGCCATATCTGGCCAGGGCCATAGAGATAGCAAAGAAGTACTTCTCCAATATCAAGATAGAGGTGATGCCACTGAAAACCGAGGAGTATTATGAGCTGACCAAACATGGTCTGAACGGCGTTATATGCTTTCAGGAGACATATCACAGAGAGAATTATAAGCTATATCACCCTGCCGGCATGAAGTCCAACTTCGAGTGGCGTGTCAATGGCTTTGACCGTATGGGACAAGCCGGTGTGCACTCCATAGGAATGGGAGCGTTACTGGGCTTGGAAAAGGAGTGGCGTACGGACGTAGTGATGATGGCTTACCACCTGCGTTATCTGCAAAAGCATTATTGGAAGACGAAATACTCAGTCAATTTCCCACGTATGCGTCCCGCACAGAATGAGGGATTCCAGCCCAATTGCCTTGTGAGCGACCGTGAATTGGCGCAGGTTACTTTCGCCATGCGTATCTTTGACCACGACGTGGACATATCATACAGCACCCGCGAGCCCCAGTTTATAAGAGATAATATGTGCACTCTCGGCGTAACCACTATGTCGGCGGAGTCGAAAGTGAACCCCGGAGGGTACTATACATATCCGCAAGCTTTGGAGCAGTTTACCGTATCGGACGACAGAACCGCCGTCGAGATAAACCGCAGGCTAAAGGAATTGGGGCGCGAGCCGGTGTGGAAAGACTGGGATGCCTCATTTGACATGTTCAAACAATGACGCTTTTGTGAACAGATGCCTTTACAAGAGATGTTCAAAACAATTGTGATAACACTGCCCTCGTTTTTCGACGGCGAGGCAGACGCAATAGCAAGGATTCTCGACAGGGGAGACATTGACGTGCTGCACCTTCGCAAACCGGGGGCGACATTTGGTGACATGGAGCGGCTGATAAGCGGGATACCGTATGAATGGCGCAACCGTCTGGTACTGCACGACCATCCGTTGCTGGCGGAACGTTACGGATTATACGGCATACACCTTAACTCACGCTTCCCGACTACACCGCAAGGCTGGCGGGGTAGCGTGAGCCGCAGTTGTCATTCGCTTGAAGAGCTGACCGAATGGAAACAGCGGTGTGACTACGTTTCACTGTCGCCGATATTCGATTCCATCTCAAAATGCGGGTATAAGTCGGCATTTACCGCCGGAGAGATAGCGCAGGCGGTGAGCGCAGGCATAATAGACGGCAAGGTATATGCGCTTGGAGGCGTGACATTCGACCGACTTGCAGAGATTAAAGACATGGGATTTGGTGGCGCGATGATACTCGGCGACGCATGGAAAGAATAACATTATGAAGACAATACTGACCATAGCCGGCAGCGACACAAGCGCCGGGGCGGGAATACAGCAGGATCTAAAAACCGTAACGTCACTGGGACATTATGCCGTAACGGTGCCCACGGCACTGACGGCGCAGAACACAACGGGCGTGACTATGGTGATGCCTGTGCCCGATGACATGCTGCAGGCGCAGCTTGATGCCATATTAAGCGACATTAGTGTGGCGGCGGTGAAAATCGGAATGATTCCCAATGAGCAGTCGGCGTGCCTCATTGTCAAAAGCATATCGCAGCTTGATGTTCCGGTTGTGTGCGATCCGGTAATGATTTCCACCAGCGGTACGCAACTGATGTCTAACGGATGTATAGAATATATCAAAGAAAATCTGTTCCCGCTCTGCACCCTTGTCACGCCAAACATACCGGAGGCACAGCGCCTTGTGGGTGCGGAGAATAGCGGATATGAGGATCTTGACAACATAGGCAGAAGCCTTGCAGACCGTCATTGCTGTGCATTTCTGTTGAAAGGGGGCCATGCTGCGGGCAGCATTATGCGTGATGTGCTGTATGAGCGTGACGGCTCTACACACGAATATTGCTCTGAACGCATAGACAGCCGTAACCTGCACGGCACGGGATGCACGCTGTCCAGTGCCGTTGCCACACTATTGGCAACAGGACTGCCGTTACCTAATGCCGTAAGAGGAGCCAAAGCCGTCATAGACAAAGGCATAGCCCAAGGTCGTAACCTGCACATAGGCAAAGGGAACGGCCCGCTGTGGCTGTTCTGACCTATCACTCTTCCTTTGCAACCATAATCTTATCATACCATAATTTACATGAATACAACAAAAGGGGGTGCCATTCTGTTATCCGGAGGCAACCCCCTTTTGCCGTATTTACATACAATATACTTTCAATAAGTTCAAGAAGTGAGCCGATGTTATGCTAATCCTATATAATAAAGGCATTTGTATCTAACCGTACAAATGCCTTTATTATATAGGATTCTTGCTTGAAATAAGCGTCGTTTATTTTACCTTTGCCTCTATTTCCTCTCTTACCCGTTCTGAGAACTGTTCGTAATCCTCGTTGTCCCGCGGTGTCATTACCGGCAGATACTCCAGTCTTATTTTCTTTGGTTTAAGGAAATGAGTGCCTCGTGGCAGTGCCTCGTATGCCCCGCTTATAGCTACGGGCAACACTGGGACGCCTAATTCCTTGCTTAGTATGGCGAATGTCTTCTTGAATGCAGTCATGCTGCCGTTGCGTGAGCGTGTGCCTTCGGGGAAGATGACAATGTTCTTGCCCTGTTTCAACACTTCAGCCATTTTGAGTATTGAGTTCTTCAGGTTGCGGCGCTCCATGAGTATGATGTTGTGACGGCGTGCCATGGCTCGCAACACGGGGTTGTTGACATGCTCTTCAGTAGCGTAGAAATAGCAGTTGTTGAGCACATGCCACGGCACTCCGGCCATTACTATCGCTCCGTCCATGTAACTTTGGTGGTTAGGAGCCATTATGAACTGTCCGTTTGTCGGTATATTCTCCGTGCCACTGACGCTGAGACGGTTGTATATGGAGAAGAACAGCTTGAAGGCCTTGGCGCAGAAACGGTGTGATAGTCCCGCTACCGGAAGCTCCAGATGGCTTGACGCTTCTTGTAACAGACTGTGATTGTCTATGCGTTCCACCTCCCTGCGTGTGTGTGATGTAGCTATACGGTCTGCTATCTCCTGCACATTGCGGAAGGAAGCCATGGCGTCGGCGTTTATTGTCACACCGAATGTCTGCTCAATAAAGCCCTGCAGCCCTACCATGTCGAGTGAATCGAAGGCCAAGTCGGTCTCCAAGTGGTAGTTAGGCCTTACGGGTATCTTCTTCTCGCCCTCTATATATTCTTTCAGTATTATGAATTCCTCTGACAATTTGGTGTCGTTGTCGCTCTCGGCCTGCTGTTGCTCCGTGTCTTTCTTGCCCTCGCAGATGTCTTTTAGCTTAAAGCGTTGCAGCTTGTCGAGCTTTGTGCGCGGCAAGTCGCCACGGTAAACGTATATGCTCATCAGCTTCTTGTAGTTGCTGACGCTGAGGTTATACGGTTCTATCACCTCGCGTTTCAATGCTTCTTCCACTTCTTTGTCTGACAGGTTGTGTGCCCATGCCTCTTGAGGCACTATGATACAGCGGAGCATATCGCCGTGTTGCATTACGGCGGCTTCCTTTACTTTCTGATCGTATTTCTCTATTTTGTATTCTATCTCGCACGGTTGCACGTTCTTTCCGTTTGACAATACGATTATCTCCTTGGAGCGTCCGGTGATGTAAACCCTGCCTTTGTCGTCAAAACGTGCCAAGTCTCCGGTGTGCAGAAAACCGTCTTTGTCTATCACTGCCGCTGTCTCCTCGGGGCGGTTATAGTAACCTAACATTACGTTTGGCCCTTTGGCGCATAGCTCCCCGTCCACTATCTTGCACTGCATTGACGGGAGTGGCAGGCCTACGCAACCCGGAATGATGTCGTCCGGACGTGTAAAGGTTATCATTGGCGCCGTCTCTGTCATGCCATAGCCTTCCAGTACGTCCAGTCCCAGTGTCCGCAGCCCGCGCCCTATCTCTGCATCCAGAGCCGCTCCGCCGCTTACGCAGAAGTCTAACCGGCCGCCCATCTTCTTGTGTACCGACCGGAATATGATGCGTGACAGTGAGCGGCTGCCTATGGTCTTGCATATATTGAACAGCAGACGTGTTATGAATTTCTCGTCAATCTTTTTCTTTATGCCTGCATATAGCGTCTGCCACAGGCGCGGCACGCCTATGAATATGCTTATCTTGCCACGGCATAGCGTGTCCATAATGTCAGGTCCTGACATTGAAGGGCATATAGCCACGCCGCCACCTCTTGTCAATGGGGCTATGACGCTGCCCATAAGTGGCAGCACATGGTGTAGTGGCAGCAGAATCATGACACGGCGTTCGGGGGTGAAAATGGGCACCTCGTCAGAAACACTGCGTATGTTTGCCATCAGATTGTTGTATGACAGCATCACGCCTTTGGGCGAACCTGTGGTGCCTGAGGTGTAGATTATGATGGCACACTCATCGCCCATCTCTGTCATGTTGTCCCGACCGCACCATGTTTCCTCGTCCTTTGACGGTGCTGTCTCATAGTCGTCTATCAGCAATAGCCTCACATTCACGCCGGCTTCTGTGATGGCTTGTTTTGCAACTTCGGCCTTTTCCTTTGAGGTCCAGATGCAGGCCGGACGGCAGTCGCGCAGTATATATGCCACGTCCGACACCGTGGACGAGGCGTCTACAGGCACCGCTATGCCCTGATTCTGCCATATAGAGAAGAAGGCATATATCCATCCCTCCCTGTTTTCGCTAAGTATTACGGTCTTTACTCCCCGCTCTTTGGGGGTGTATCGGGCAAAAAGGTTTATACGTCCAAGCAGTTCGCTGTAGCTTACCTCATGCTCTCCGGCTATTATGGCTGCCGTATGCAGATTCTTTATCATTGTTGTGTCTATTGGATAATGTTGCTGCAAAGGTACAAAAACAATTCCACATTAGTGTCATTGAAGCGGAAAATATAACGAAAAAGTTACTAAATTGTTCTATTTTTCCTCTGATTGCATATTGTCATATTAAAAAATTTGTCGTTTCAATATTAAATAGTATCTTTGCAATCATGCTTTTCCAACCTGAATGTAACCATGTTTGACAGGAAATCTATAATAGGCAAGGTCGTTTACCTGTATATTGACGGCTTCAGACAAATGACACTTGGCCGCATCCTGTGGACTATCATTATCATAAAGTTGCTGTTGGTGTTCGGAGTGTTGAAGCTGTTCTTCTTTCCGGACATTCTGAAAGAACGCGCGGCGGGATGTGAATCCGATTATGTGGCAGGGCAATTGGAGAGGCATGCCGCAGAATAAGCCTCGGAGTGCCGCTCCGAATGTATTATAATAATAATGTGACAATAAACTAACCGACAACCTGATATGTATCATTTATTTCTGAACATCGACTGCGCCGCGATAGAATGGTCAAGGGCTCAGTTCGCGCTTACGGCCATATACCATTGGCTGTTTGTTCCCTTAACGTTGGGATTGGCTCTGATTATGGGCATCATGGAGACGATATGGTATCGCACAGACAAACGTGAGTGGCTCATCGCAACCCGCTTTTGGCAAAAGCTTTTTGGCGTGAACTTTGCCATAGGCGTTGCCACCGGACTGATATTGGAGTTTGAGTTTGGCACCAACTGGAGCAACTACTCATGGTTTGTGGGCGACGTGTTCGGTGCTCCGCTGGCCATAGAGGGCATAGTGGCATTCTTTATGGAAAGCACTTTCGTTGCTGTCATGTTCTTCGGCTGGAAGAAAGTAAGCCGTGGCTTTCACCTTGCGTCTACATGGCTCACCGGACTTGGAGCCACAATCTCCGCATGGTGGATACTGGTGGCCAACTCATGGATGCAGTATCCTGTTGGCTGCACCTTCAATCCCGACACCATGCGCAATGAGATGACATCGTTTGCCGATGTGGCGTTGTCGCCGTTTGCTGTAAATAAATTCTGGCATACAGTCACTTCCTGCTGGATAGTAGGAGCGGTGTTTGTCATAGGCGTATGCTGTTGGTATCTGCTCAAACGCCGACACACCGACATGGCCATACGCAGTATAAAGGTAGCGGGCGTCACCGGGCTTGTGGCATCGCTGCTGGCCATGCACACCGGCGATGGCTCGGCATATATGGTGGGACAAGTTCAGCCTATGAAACTGGCCGCTATGGAGGCGTTGTATAATGGCGGGACAGGTCAGGCGCTGACCATTATAGCTCCTGTCAACCCGTTGCGGCAGCCTGATTATAAGAATGAGGCGGAGCCGGCAATGCGTCTTGCTATACCTAATGCACTGTCATTTCTCACCACACGTGACATTAACGGCTATGTGCCGGGTGTGAATGACATAATAAACGGATATACCTCACACAACGGCAAGATTGAGATACCCGTGAGCGAGAAGATGGAGCGGGGCAGGAAAGCCATCGCAGCGTTGCGGGAATACCGCAGTCTGCCGGAGGCGGAGCGTAACAGTGCTGAGGCGTTGCGGCTGAAAGAAGAACTGGCTGCCGGAATGCCTTATTTCGGATACGGATATGTTAAGGATACGGACTCGCTCGTGCCGTCCATACCTCTTTGTTTCTACGCTTTTCGTGTGATGGTGGGTTTGGGTGTAATCTTTATGGCATTCTTCGCCGTTGTGTTGTTCCTTGCCTGTCGTGGCGACATAACACGCTATCGTCTTGTGCACATTGCCGGCATAGCGCTGATACCATTGGCATGGATAGGCAGCGAGTCGGGGTGGATAGTGGCCGAGATGGGCAGGCAACCGTGGGCCATACAGGATATGTTGCCTACGTGGGTGGCGGCGAGTGACGTGCCGGCCATGAGCGTAATGGTTACGTTTATTCTCTTCCTTGTTATCTTTACCTGCCTGCTTGCGGCCGAGATAAACATCATGATAAAACAAATTAAAAAAGGACCCGAACTATG
This sequence comes from uncultured Prevotella sp., assembly GCA_964599665.1. Taxonomy (GTDB): domain Bacteria; phylum Bacteroidota; class Bacteroidia; order Bacteroidales; family Bacteroidaceae; genus Prevotella. The sequence continues at coordinate 106,334 of CAZRGO010000006.1, read as the reverse complement.
ACATACTCATTCTTGCAACACTATTGGTGGTTCATCATATCGCTCCTCGGAGCCGTGCTCGTGTTCCTGCTGTTCGTACAGGGCGGCAACTCACAGTTGTTCCATATCGGCCGGACGGCGGAGCAGCGGCGTTTGCTTATCAACAGCACCGGCCGTAAGTGGGAGTTTACGTTTACCACACTCGTAACGTTCGGCGGAGCCTTCTTTGCCTCGTTCCCGTTGTTCTACAGTACCAGCTTCGGCGGTGCCTACTGGCTGTGGATGATAATACTGTTTACATTTGTCCTGCAGGCTGTCAGCTATGAGTTCCAGAACAAGTTGGGCAATATCTTTGGCGTAAGGACATACCAGTGGTTTCTTGTCGTGAATGGTATAGTGGCGCCGGTGCTGCTTGGTGCCGCCGTAGCCACATTCTTCAACGGCAGCAATTTCATTGTCGGGAAGAACAATATCATAAACGGTTTCCAGCCCGTCATAAGCCGTTGGGCCAATGGCAGCCACGGACTTGATGCCTTTCTTGACCCCTGGAATATAGTGCTTGGTATGGCTGTGCTATTTATCTCACGTGTACTCGGCAACCTATATGCCATTAATAATATCGACAATGCAGACATACGCGGTGCGTCACGCAGAATGTTGCCGGTTAACTTCGGGGCTTTCCTCGTTTTCTTTCTCGCCTTTTTGGTACGCCTGCTCACCAAAGACGGCTTTGCCGTGGAGCAGGGTAGCGGTGCGATAGTGATGGAACCATATAAATATCTGCATAATATGGTGGATTTATGGCCCGTTACAATAGTGTTCCTTATAGGCGTATTGTCTGTTGTGGGCGGAGTCTTCCGTTCGTGGAGACAGCCTGATTATATTCGTGGTATCTGGCCGTGTGGCATAGGCGTGGTAATGGTGGTGCTTGCATTATTCCTCTTTGCGGGATTTAACGATACGGCTTATTATCCATCCACTGCCGACATGCAAAGCTCGCTGACCCTTGCCAACAGTTGCAGCAGCGAGTTCACGTTGCGTACCATGGCTGTGGTGAGTCTCCTTGTGCCTTTCGTCCTCGCTTATATCGTATATGCTTGGCGCAAGATAGACTGCCGCAGGATAACGCAACAGGAGATAGCCGAGGAAGAGGCTTATTAATAACAGATGGCGTTTTCATGCGTTTGTTGGCAGTTCGTTACCACTATAGTAAATAGTTGTGTTACTCCCGTCTCTGCAAAGGCACTGCGATTACAATGTGATCGCAGTGCCTTTGCATTGCAATCGCAATGCTTTTACAATACAATCAGGGTGCGATTGCGGAGCGGGTTGGATAATAGATGTTCCTTATCCGCTTTTGAGCTTATTGTTGGCTTTGTCAATCGTATGGTTTTCAGGGAAATGTGTCTTTTCGCTTCCATATTGCAATGGCAATAGACTCAGGCGTTGGACTTACTGCCTATTATATAATCAAGGCCACTAACCTGTCAGGTTAGTGGCCTTGATAGTGATTGTTATTTTGTTTTCTGTGTTTATCTTGCCTCCGGCTTGGGCACTTGGTCCATGTCGTCCGGTTCCGGATAGAGTTCTTTGAGGTATGATACGAAGAAGTTCAGTGCCTTTACCGTGGCGTTGCGCAGGTTTTCCTCACGGCCTTCGTCCCCCTCTAATTTCAGGGTTCGTATGTCATCCGGCGTGCCGCATGCAATCCATATAGTGCCAACCGGTATTCCAGGGTCTGCTCCCGGCCCCGCAAAGCCTGTGGTGGCAATGGCGAAGTCTGTGCCCAACAGCTTTATAACGCCTTTTACCATTTCTTTTGCAATCTCCTCGCTGACCGCGTTTTTCTCCTCTATCAGCTTTGCGTCGATTCCAAGCACTTTTATCTTGGCCTCGTTAGAGTAACAGATAGTGCCGCCCTTGTAATAGGTTGAGGCTCCGGGTACGGAGGTTATCACTTCGCCTATACGTCCGCTGGTGCATGACTCTGCCGTGGCGATGGTCTTACCTGTCTCATATAATTTGTAAAGAATTTCTTTACTTAAAACCTTACTTCCAAATTCCATACTATCGTTGTTTAGTTGTTTAGTTTGTTTTGTCGTCCGCTATCTTGGCGACCGGACAGTGTGTCTGCCGTTGTCGTGTCTGCTTTGTGCGTCAATATCATTATATCACGACTTTTGAGAATGCCGGGGCGTCTATCGGGCAGAAGTCGTTGTTCTTCAGCTTGTAGCTGCCTACGCATCCTATCATGGCCGCATTGTCGGTGGTAAATGAGAATTTCGGTATGTAAACCGTCCATCCGAAGCGTCTGGCATAGTCATGAAACGCATTGCGCAGGCCGTTGTTTGCCGACACTCCGCCTGCCACCGCCACATGTTTGATGCCTGTCTGCTTTACCGCCAGTTTCAGTTTCTTCATCAGTATGTCCACGATGGTCCATTCGAGACTGGCCGCTATGTCCTCTTTGTGGTGCTCTATGAAGTCGGGATCTTCCTTGACCCATTTCTGCAGGCTGTAGAGGAATGATGTTTTCAGACCGGAAAAGCTGTAGTCTAACCCCGGTATATGAGGCTCGGCGAACTGAAATGCTTTCGGATTGCCCTGCCGTGCCAGTCTGTCTATTATCGGACCGCCGGGGTATCCCATTCCCATTACTTTGGAGCACTTGTCTATTGCTTCTCCCGCCGCGTCGTCTATGGTCTGTCCCAGTATCTCCATGTCGTTGTAGGCGTTGACCTTTATTATCTGAGAGTTGCCGCCGCTTACGAGGAGACACAGGAAAGGTAGTGGCGGTTCGTGGCTGTCGTCGTCATGTTCCTTGATGAAATGTGCCATGACATGCCCCTGAAGGTGGTTGACATCTATCAGCGGAATGCCCAAGGTGCGTGCAAACCCTTTTGCGAAACTGACACCTACGAGCAATGAACCCATCAGCCCGGGGCCGCGTGTGAATGCTATTGCAGACAGTTGCTCCTTGGTTATGCCTGCCCGTTTTATGGCCTGGTCTACCACAGGCACTACGTTCTGTTGGTGGGCGCGTGATGCTAATTCCGGCACTACGCCGCCATAGTCACGGTGTACGTCTTGCGATGCCGTTACGTTGCTCAGCAATACGCGGCCTTTTAGCACTGCCGCCGATGTGTCATCGCAAGAGCTTTCTATTGCAAGTATGTATTTCTCTTCTTCCATCTGTTGGTTTCCGGCCGGTGCCGTCTGCTGTCAGTGTGTTCCGTTTAGTATGTCAATATCTCCACTCCGTGCTCTGTCATCAGCAGTGTGTGTTCCCATTGGGCCGATGGTTTCTCGTCTTCGGTTATCACTTCCCAGCCATATTCGTCATCGGCATCAATGAATACCCTCCATGTACCCATGTTTATCATCGGCTCTATGGTGAATACCATGCCCGGAACGAGTAGCATTCCGGTTCCACGGTGGCCGTAGTGACATACCTCCGGCTCCTCATGGAATTTCAGTCCCACGCCATGTCCGCACAGATCGCGCACTACTCCGTAATGGTATTTCTTGCAATGCTTTTCTATAGCGTGCCCTATGTCGCCTACGAAGCAGAACGGTTTGGCTACCTCCATGCCTATCTCAAGACATTCTTTCGCTACTTTTACGAGCTGCTCCTTTTCCGGTGTCGTCTTGCCGCCGATTATAAACATTCGCGAAGCGTCTGCGTAATAGCCGTCTTTGATGGTGGTGAAGTCTACATTCACGATGTCTCCCTCCTGCAATATGTCCGTTGTCTTAGGGATACCGTGACATACCACCTCGTTAATGCTGGTGCATACGCTTTTTGGGAAGCCCTCATAGTTGAGGCAGGCCGGTATGGCGTCGTGCTGTTTGCATACCTCCATGCAGATGTCGTCAATCTCTTGCGTGTTCATGCCGGGGCGTATGGCAGCAGCAACGGCATCAAGCACGGCGGTGTTTATCACACCGGCGCGCCTGATGCCTGCTATCTGTTCGGGAGTCTTGATAAGGTCTCTCGTCGGTACGAGCTTACCTTTGGTCTCCCAATACATTATCTTTTTGTCCAAGTCTGTCGGCTCCTGCCCGCTAAGGCAGTGCCAACGTCTTTTTTTCTGCATTATTATATGTCTTTTACCATGCGAAGAGAGGGTAGCTCTTCATTGTCTCGTTCACTTCAGCGCGAACCTTTGCTATTACGTTCTCGTTCTCAGGGTCGTTCAGCACCTCTTCTATCCACGCCGCAATCTTAATCATAAGGTCTTCTTTCGCGCCGCGAGTCGTTATGGCCGGTGTACCGAGACGGAAGCCGGAGGTTTGGAATGCGGAGCGTGTGTCGAACGGAACCATGTTCTTGTTTATTGTTATGTCTGCGGCAACGAGTGCGTTTTCTGCCACCTTACCGGTCAGATCGGGATATTTAGAACGTAGGTCTACGAGCATAGAGTGGTTGTCTGTGCCTCCGCTTACTATGGTGAAACCACGCTTTACAAGCTCCTCTGCCAGTACGGCGGCGTTCTTCTTCACCTGCATGGCATATTCCTTGAACTCAGGTTTCAATGCCTCGCCAAAGGCAACGGCCTTTGCTGCTATGACATGCTCTAACGGACCGCCCTGCTGACCTGGGAATACTGCTGAGTTAAGCAACTGGGACATCTTCTTGACTACGCCCTTTGGAGTGGTGTAACCCCATGGGTTGTCGAAGTCCTTGCCCAACAATATGAGACCGCCGCGGGGGCCACGCAGTGTCTTATGGGTCGTGGTAGTGACGATATGCGCATATTTTACAGGGTTTTCAAGCAGTCCGGCTGCTATGAGACCGGCAGGATGTGCCATGTCTATCATGAGAAGCGCGCCTACTTCGTCTGCAATCTTTCTCATACGTGCGTAATCCCATTCACGACTGTATGCTGAACCGCCGCCGATTATGAGCTTCGGCTTGTTCTCTTTGGCCAGTTGCTCCATCTCATCGTAGTCAACACGGCCTGTCTCCTTGTTGAGATTATAGCCTACAGGACGGTAAAGAATACCTGAAGTGTTGACGTGTGAGCCGTGAGAGAGGTGGCCGCCGTGGTCGAGGTTCAGTCCCATGAAGCAGTCGCCGGGCTTCAGTACCGCCAGCAATACGGCGGCATTGGCCTGTGCTCCTGAGTGTGGCTGTACGTTAGCGTATTCTGCTCCGAACAGCTCGCAGGCGCGATCTATTGCCAATTGTTCTATTTTGTCAACCACCTGGCAGCCTCCATAATAGCGATGGCCGGGATAACCCTCAGCGTATTTGTTTGTGCAGTAGGACCCCATGGCCTCCATAACCTGCTCACTTACAAAGTTCTCTGATGCGATAAGCTCAATGCCTTTCAGCTGACGCTGGTGCTCGCATTCGATAAGGTCGAAAATCTTCTGGTCTCTTTCCATTGTTGTATTTATGTTAATAAATTACGGCGACAAAGTTACGAAAAAAATATCAAACAGCCAAAGAGACGTAATGAAAAAGGTATTTTCATTAATTTATTTTCCTTATTTTATTATGTAACGAACGCAAGTCGCTCCCCGAAGAAAACCATGGCGGTCTCTTGGGGAGCGACTTGCGTTATTATATTATCCGTTTTTCTCGTATTTTTCCGTCGGATATCTTTCTTTTGTTGTCAGATACCTTATATTTTCCTGTCGGGTACCTTATTTATCGGCGTTGTGCTTGTGGCTTAACCGGTTTGGTGGGTTTGTTCGGTTTTGGCTGTGTGCCGGGCTTATTGGTCTTGTGTCCTCTCACAAGCTTGTCCATAATGTTACGTTTATGCCTTTCCTCTGCCTTGATACACAGCTTCACTTTCTGTGCGGGTATCACTTTGCAGAACTTGCTGTGGTATTGAATCTTTAGCTTTACCATGCGCAGTTCCAGCTCATCCATTTCGTCTATCTGCTTTGCCGCGTCTTTATCATTGGTCGTTTGTTGGCGTGCAAGCTTCATTTGTTGGTGGAAAAGCGCGCGTTGTTTGTCCTGCATCTCCCAAAAGAGCGGGAAGAATGCCGCCGCTTCCTTGGCCGACAGTTTGGCCTCTTTCGTTATGAACGCTTCCTGTTCGCTGCGGAATTTCCGTGGGTCAAACTTCTTGTCCTCCTGCTCTGCGGTTGCGGTTATGGCCATCAAGGCCATTATAATCATGAAAAGTGTCTTCTTCATATCTTGCTTTTTTATGTAAATATGAGTGCTTTATTGGTCGCGATGCGCTGCGATCGTACCGTGGTGTTTGTAATATACTATTGCTGTTCGGCGAGGTATTGGTACACATCATGATTGTTAATTATGGCATAGTCCATGAACTCGTCCACATATTCGTCTGAGATTGTTTCGTTATGTACCTCGTTGCCGGTTGCCTGTGCGGTCTTTTCCCCTTTCTCAAAGTTGAATATTATGTTGCCAGTTCCCAGTAATACTCCCGTAAGGCATGCCGCAACGGCATATTTCCAGTGTGTGAGGACAGCGAGACGCATGCTCTTTGGTTTTTCATTCTGCTGTGGCAGCGAGTCCATTATGCGTTTGTTCAGAGTGCTGAAATACCCCTCCGGCACATTGTATGCTCCGTTGTTGTCGAACGGTCTGTTAAGTATTTCATCTGTTTTTCTCATAACTGTTATGCTTTTGTGGCTTTTTACTGTTTTGACGTTAGTGGTCTTCCGAAGGTTTAATTATGGTATGATATATTTATGTCTTTCTTTTAAGAAACTGTTTTATTTTCTCCACGGCGTGATGATAGTTCGCTTTCAGTCCACCCTCGGAGGTTCCCAATATCCGGCTTATTTCTTTGTATTGTTTGTTGTCGTAATATTTCAGTGAGAATACGACCCGTTGTGCCTCCGGTAGTGTCTCCATTGCTTCCCTTAACAGCCGTTCCGCCTCATCACCGTCAAAATATTCATCGGCAAAGGCGTACGGCAAATCACCGGTATCAGTATCTGAACCGGTGTGTTTCTTTTCTCTTCTCAAGAGATCCAGCGCTTCGTTTACGGCTATACGGTGCAACCATGTCCCTATGTTTGCATCGCCTCTGAAATCGTCAAGCTTGTTCCATACTTTCAAAAACGTGTTTTGCAGCGCGTCATCGGCATCCTCATGCCTTCCTACAATGTGCCTTATGACCCAATACAGTTTCTCACTGTACTGTTCCACAAGTACACTGAAAGCCTTTCTCCTTGTGTCTTTGTTACGTAATTGTTCGAGTAACTTCTGCTCGTCCATTAACATTGCGAGGCATTATCTGTCGCTTATGTTCGCTTTCTTTGACACTTTCTCTACCTTTACGGGGTATATTCCTTTCTTGAGGTGGCTGAGGTCTATTCTTTTCTCGGCCGCATCAATCTTTACAGTCATAATCTCCACACCGATAAGGTTGTATATGTGCGCTACCTTTCCGGTGGCGTTGTATATTATTACGGCGTTTCCTTTCTGCTCAATTCGTATTTGCTGCACGTCCATGTCGTTTATTTCGATGCGTGCGGATGCCGTGGTCTGCAATGCAGGTGTCAGGCACATTGCAGTAATGAATGTCATAATTGTGAGTATTCTTTTAACCATAGGCATATAATGTGTTTATTGTAGGTCTTAGTGTTTATAGTGTCTCCGCCCAAATGTCACCGGCAACGGGGTGTTGTCCGTTAGCCTTTGCTGCCGTTTTTGGTCGGAGTGCATAATTTATTGTGCCTTGCAAAGATACGAAAAAAGTTTCTTTCCGTTTGTGGTATATAGCCGATTATATTATAATGTTAAGATAATTTAACTATATTCTGCGAAATTCCGAGCATATTATGGCTGTAGCTATGGAGACATTAAGGCTTTCAGCCGTTTTCTTATCGGTGGGATATGACGGGATAAGCAGTCTGTGGGTCAGGTGTCGCTGCACTTCTGCACTGATACCATTGCCCTCATTGCCCATAACTATTACGCCGTTCTCCGACAGTCGTGTGCTGTATATGCTTTCGCCGTCAAGCATAGTGCCGTAAACCGGTATGTCTTCCGGCAATGATTCCAGCCATTTGTCTATGTCGGTGTATGTTATGCTCACTCTGGCTATGCTGCCCATTGTGGCCTGTACCACCTTGGGGTTATAGGCATCCGCCGTTGTATGGCTGCACACTATATTCTTTATGCCGAACCAGTCTGCCGTGCGTATTATGGTACCGAGGTTTCCCGGATCCTGCACCCCGTCCAGACAGAGACACAGTTCTGTGGCCATGCTGTCCGCAGCGGGCACGGTATAGCGGTCAGGCGTGCCAAACACCCCCAGCACTTGCTGAGGGTGTTGCAGCAGACTTGCCTTTTTCAGTTCCTCTTCCGTAACGGTTATAAACTCCGTTTCCTTTGGCACAGCTGTCGCGTTGCGCCATTGTTCCGTTGCTATTATGAGCCTTGGGCGGCATCCCCCGGCCATCAGGTCGCTTACGCTTTTGTGTCCTTCGGCCACGAAAGCGCTCTCTTGTGTGCGGAATTTCTTCTGCTCTAACGAGTGTATGAATTTTATTTTATTCTTGGAAAGCGGCATGTGCAACGGTATGTAGTGGATATTATGCCATGATAGTGTCGGCCAAAGCCTCCAAAGCAGGAATATCACTGCTCTTCATGCGACCGCGCAGCGTTACGATGTCACCCAGAATGTTTACATTCTTCATCTCGCCGAGCATTTCCTTCATCACCTTACCGGCAGAGGGAGCCCATGATCCGTTCTCTATCAGAACCACATCACGGTTCTGCCATGCCTTTATCTGAAGATGATGCAGGAAGTCGTGCATTGGTGGGAATAGTCCGGCGTCGTAGCTTGAGGCAGCAAACACCATCTTTCCGTATTTGAAAGCGTCTTCTATGGCTTCCGCCTGATCGTTGCGGCTGAGGTCAGCCACGGCCACCTTCTTACATCCTTTGGCCTTGAGTATCTCAACAAGTTTCTCCGCTGCCTGTTTGGTGCAGCCGTGTATTGAGGCGTATGCCACAAACACTCCTTCAGCCTCTACGCCGTAGTTGCACCATATTGTATATAGACGCAGTGCCTCTGCCATTGCTTCCCCTTTCAGTATCGGGCCGTGTAGCGGCAGTATCTGCTCTATCTCCAGTGCGGATGCCTTCTTTAACAGAGCCTTTACCGGTGCGCCGTATTTGCCGCAGATGTTGAAATAGTACCTGCGTGCCTCGCAGGCCCAGTCGTCTTTGTCTGCTTCATATACTCCGAACTTACCGAAACCGTCTGCCGAGAACAGCACTTTATCCTTGCTGTCGTATGTCACCATAACCTCCGGCCAGTGTACCATCGGTGCCATGACGAAGGTCAGCTTATGCTGTCCAAGGTCGATAGTGTCGTTTTCCTTTACGGTAATGATATTGTCGGCAATGTTGTTGGCGGGATAGAACAGCGTCATCATTTGCGCGGCCTTGGCAGAGCATACTATCTTTATCTTCGGATACAGTGCCACTGCCTCTGCGATACCGCTGGCGTGATCCGGCTCCATGTGGTGAACTATGAGGTAGTCGGGTGTCTTGCCGTTGAGAGTCTCTACAAGGTCTTTCTTCCATGCGTCTAATGTACGCTGGTCAGAAGTGTCCATTATGGCAATCTTCTCGTCCATTATGACGTATGAGTTGTAGCACATTCCGTCGGGAACGTTGTACTGTGATTCAAAAAGACGGATTTCCGCATCGTCCTGTCCGATGTAGATGATGTCGTTTGTGATTGTTGGTTTCATTTCTATTTTGACTGATGTGTTTATATTGTAATAGCCATTCGGGTACTTACTGTCCCCCATGTTGGTTGCAAAATTACTAAAAAATATTGAAAGAGCCAAGGCTAACGGCTTTTTATTCACATTCCATGCCGGGACGGTCGCATTTCGTTTATCTCTCTTTGCAGCAGCTCAAGGAAGCGGGCGGCATGCGCTCCGTCCATTTGTGTGTGGTGGAATTGGAACGAAACGGTCAGCTTTGTCTTGAACAACGATTTGCGATAGCGTCCCCATATCATAAAAGGATTATTGTATATGCCGCTGAACATGCCCACAGCCCCGTCAATATCGTAGCGTGCCAGTGCCGATGTTCCGATTACCATACGGTCACTGATGTCATTATCCTCGCAGGTCTCGGCCACCTGTCTTGTCAGGCGCAGGTAACTTTCGTTAAACGCCGCGAGGCTTTCCGTGAATGGAATGTCGCATGAACTCACCTCTCCACGGCTGTTGGCCACTATCGTATTTACGGCTATTGAGTCGTATTTGATTAGCTTTCCGCCTACGGGCAGCAGATAAAACTCCTTGATTTGCGAGGCCGCCTTGCCAATACACCAGCACATGAGCATATTGAATTTCAAGCCTTTTTGTCGGCTTATACGCAGAATGTTCCTGATTTCGAGGGTGCGGAACAGCGTAACCATTGGCATTGGTGCCTGCATCCATAGCTTAAAGGCATTGGCACGGGGCGTTTCCGCAGGGTTAATTTCTTGCATCATGTTTTTTTAATGCAAAGTTACTGCGGTCTTTCTGAACCCGATAGAAGAAAAGAGACATTATTCAGGGTTTGAGAACAGATCCGAGTATGGAGTGCAGTGCTTCAGTAATTCTTTCGGGGTATGGCCGCTCAGTGCCTTGAAGTCACGTATGAAATGCGACTGATCGGAGTAGCCGCACTCTGCGGCGATACCCGCATAATTACGGATACCGCACTGCATCAGTCTCATAGCCTTCTGAAACCTTACGACGCGGGCATACTCCTTAGGGTTCATTCCGACATTTTCCCGGAATATTCTCTCGTACTGTTTCTTGCCAAGACAAACAGTGTCGGCGAGTTTTTCTATCGGGATGGAAGGCCTTTGCAAGAGCATTTGAACGGCAGTGCCTGTTCTTTTGATGTTCAATGCCGGTCTTATCTTTGAGAGTAGCCGCTCTTCAAGTATCCTGATACATTCGGCATGACTGTCACAATCGAATATCTTTTTAGCGACATCGTCAAGACTCCGGTTGCTTATGTCCCAGCCGGAGATCTCGGTATTGTAGAAATCGGAAGGTGGTGTGTCGATAAACATGCCGATAGTATGCGGATAGAACACTGCCACAATCATTTCCAGATGGCCGTAAGAATAGATATGGGCGGGAAAATTCACCTGTCCGCTGATTGTAAAGGCGCTTTGACTCTTGCCAAGCTCCGGAATTTTCAACGGCGATTTCTTGTGGAAGATAATCTGAGGACAACCGATAGGAAAAGTCAGGACACTGAAAGGCTTGTCGCATTCCAGTGTCCAGTAATATCTTACATACGGACGTAGCTCCGCTCTCGGCTTGTATATTCTCATTATTTATAACTATATTCCATTTCTCCTCCTACGTCATTTTCTTGATAGGAATGCGCAATACCGTCTTTATCTTCTCCGGCAGGCACTTTCTTGGGTCTGAAAGATATATCTCATGATGCCGGCGTAGTGGTGATATATCTTTCTGATAGCCGTTTGACTCTATGAAATCATCTAACATCGCAAGCGATTCCGGTTCTGTGTCGTATGACCCTATGTGCATGATTTGGGCGCATAGTCCCTCTTCAAGACTCATGACGGCAAGTGGGGAACAATCCAGTCCCTTCTTTCTTGTTACCTCGTCTTTTGCCCATTCCACATCTTTTGCGCTCACAAAGTCGGGTATGCGAATCATTGCGACCCACCGGAAGGCTGACTTGTCGGAGAAATCGTGTCCGGAGTCTTTGTCAGTCCACCAAAGCCCCTCAAGCGGCGGCACGACATACTCAAAGAACCCCTGTATCTTATAGTCGGTCTTGTAGCTCATTTTCAGTGCGTAGGCTACAGGATAGAGTATGCCGAGAGCACGTTGGTAATCCCCGTCCTCGTCATTAGGGTTGCCGGCGCCGCTTATTGCTATGTAGTTCATCTTCGGAATGTCCACCATTGCCGGTACGGCTTTGGGCATATAGAACTCCTTATATTCTTTCTTATAATCAAATGCCATGCCAGTTCTTGTTACGCTTGTGTTCTCGTTATGGCTTCTTGCCGTTATTTATAGTCAAATGCCACGGTGCCGCGCAGGTCTGCCGCGCTCGCTCCTATGATAGCCTTGAAACGCCCCGGCTCCGCTTTCCATGCGTGGTCTGTCTCGGAATAGAACATCAGGTCGCGAACGTTGATTTGCATTGTCGCCGTCTTTGTCTCTCCGGGTTGCAGCGACAGTTTTGCAAAGCCTTTCAACTCCTTGGCGGGGCGGTCTGTGCTGCACTGCTCGTCGGCTATATATAGCTGTACTGTTTCTTTGCCCTCACGCTTGCCGGTGTTTGTTACGGGTACGCTTACGGTTATCGTCTCGCCGTCGGTTATGGTGGTTGCGGACAGTGTCGGCTTGCCATACTTGAATGTTGTGTAGCTCAAACCATGGCCGAACGGGAACTGCGGCTGCACCTTCTTGGTGTCAAAGTGGCGGTAGCCCACATATATCCCGTCGTTATAGTACACCTGCCCGTCCACGCCGGGGTAGCCTTTCTCGCCATCCTGGAAGCATGGATAGTCGTTTTGCTGCTTTGCGAATGTCACGGGCAGCTTGCCGCTCGGGTTCACCTTGCCGCTTATCACGTCTGTAAGTGTCGTGCCGCACATGCTGCCGAGATACCAGCACTGCAGCATTGCCTGCACATTGTTTATCCACGGTGTGGCGAAGGCGTTGCCGGCGAATGTCACTACGATTATGTTTTTCTGCACTTTGGCCAGCTCGCTGATAAGCTCGTCCTGACCATAGCTGAGGTTATAGTTCTCACGGTCGCCGTCCTCACAGTCCTGTTTGTGGTTCTTGTTCATGCCGCCGATGTATATTATAAGGTCGGCACGGCGTGCTTTCTCCAGTGCCTCGTTCTTTAGCTTCAGCAGCGAGTCAGCGTTCAGTTTCTCAACCCTGCCGTACATAGCCTTGCCGGCATAGTAACCCTGTGCGTAGTCTATGGCGTTGCCGTAGACAGCCTTCAGGGCTTCGAGCGGTGAGATGTCGAACTGCGTCTTCAGTTCTGACGAACCGCCGCCGTAGCTCATGTTGCGTGTGGCGTTATCGCCAACTACGAGTATTCTGTTGTACCTGCCCGGCTCCAGCGGAAGTATGCCGTTTCGGTTCTTGAGCATTACTATTCCTTCCTCACCTATACGGCGGCAGGCGTCGTAGTGTGCCTCAGACAGCATATTGCCTATTGCCTTACGCGGGTTCATGGCGGTGCGGAATATGGTTCTCAGCACTCGTGACGCCTTGTCGTCGAGCACGCTCACGGGTATCTTGCCTTCTCTTATCTGCTGCTCGAAGGCATCGGCGAGATAATAGGTGTTGTAGCCTAACGACTTGTCTATGGTCTTGCCGTTGGTGTTGGTGCCCATCTCCACGTCCAGACCGCCAAAGGCTGCCTGCTCCGTGTGGTGTGTTCCGCCCCAGTCGCTCACCACCGCTCCGTCAAAACCCCAGCGCCTTTTCAGTATGCCGTTCAGCAGACTGTCGTTTTCGCAGCACCATGTGTTGAGCCATTTGTTGTATGACCCCATTATGGTCCATGTGCCACCCTGTTTCACGGCTTTCTCAAACGCCGGCAGATAGATTTCCTCCATTGCCCTCTCGCTGATGTTTACGTTTACCGTCCAGCGGTCTTTCTCTTGGTTGTTCAGCGCGAAATGCTTCGGACAGGTGGCTATGCCGTTCTTCTGTGCGGCCTGTATATAGGGTACTGCCATCTCGCCCGTCAGATAGGGGTCTTCGCCCATATACTCGAACGACCTGCCGTTGAGCGGCATGCGGGCTATGTTCAGGCCGGGGCCGAGCATGACATCTTTGCCACGGTAGGCAAATTCCTCGCTCACGGCATTGCCGTAGAGGGCGCTCAGCTCACGGTTCCATGTTGAGGCGAGACAGGTTAGGGTGGGGAATGCCACGCAACTGTCGTTGGTCCAGTGTGCGGGGTTCCATGAATTCCAGTCTATCTCCTCGCGCGCTCCGTGGGGACCGTCGGAGTAGTTGAGCTGACGTATGCCGAGACGCGGCACACCGGCAGACGAGAATTTGCTCTGTGCGTGTGTCAGCATGACTTTCTCGTGGAGCGTCATGCGTGAGAGAGCGTCTTTCACACGCTCCTCAAGCGGGGCGTTGGCATCGAGATAGGTTTGGGCGCAGGCCATGGCCGGAATGAACAGGATGGCTGATGCTATACGTCTTAGGGAGATTCCTTTTTTCATTATTTGAAGTTGTTTTTCTGTTTTTGTAATGTATTGTAAATCAAATGATAACAAATAGCGCTGTAATCGTGGTGCCTTTATGTTGCAATTGCTATGCTTTTACGGTGTAATCGCAGTGCGATTGCAACATGATTGCAGTGCGATTGTAGCGGTGTAGCGGTGGCACTGCCGTCGCACGGCACCTGTTGTGGGGTCAGTTGCAATAAAATCCGGATGCGACGGTCGTTTGTTTGCCGTTGTATTGCACCGTGACACCATTGTTGCCGTTAAGGTTGAGATCTTCTGTCGGCGGGGTGTCTCGGTCTATGAATATCACTCTGAAATGCCGCTTTCTGAGCATTCCGTTGAATGAGCCTTTGCGTGCGGAGAGTGTGAGGGTATGCGTTGCCTCGCTATATGAGAGGTCTATTGTCGCAAACCGGCCTTTCTCGTAGTTGTAGTTGGTGCCTTCGTCCTCGTAAAGTCGGAACGACGCGTCGGCGCCTGTATAGACAAAGAGGCTTATGGTGTCGGGCTGTCGCTCGTCGCTGTATTGTATCTCCGGTCCGAAGGGGATTATGGAGCCTTCGCGTACGAACACCGGTATGCGTCCGTAGGGGGCTTCTGCGGATATTGTAGTGCCGCCGTCGTAGCGGCGGTTGGTGTAGAGGTCATACCATCCGCTGCCTGCGGGTAAATAGACATCACGCTGTCGTGCCTTGTATTCGCCCACGGGGCAGGCCATTAGCGCCGGCCCGAACATCCATTGGTCTTTTATTCCATATACCATAGGGTCTGAGGTGAAGTCCATGGCGAGGCCGCGCATGATGGTGTAGTCGTCGAAATGAACCTTGGCGGCCATGGAATAGAGGTATGGCATGAGGCGGTAGCGCAGGCGGTTGTAATATACAATGCTGCGGTATGCGGGGTGATTGTCGGGGGCTATGTTCCATACCTCGCGTTTGGGCCACTGCCCGTGGGTGCGGAACAGCGGCACGAAGCAGCCGAATTGGTGCCATCGTGTTTGCAGCTCGCGCCACTCTTTCAGGTCGTCGTTCTCGGTTCCGGTCTTGTCGAAGGCCTTTTGTGCCTGCACGTAACGGTTCTCTACGCAGAAACCGCCTATGTCCATGCCCCAGAAGGGTACGCCCGCCATTGAGAAATTCAGTCCGGCGGTCATCTGTGCCCTCATGTCTTCCCAGCGGGTGCCTATGTCTCCGCTCCATGTTGCGGTGCTGTAGCGTTGCTCTCCGGCAAAACCGGAGCGTGTAAGGAGAAAGACACGCTGATTGGGGTTGACACCTCGTTGTCCGTTATATATGGCATCGGCGTTGACAATGGAGTAGGCGTTGAAGTATTCGTCGCTCGTGCCGAGGGCGGTGGGGCCGCAAAGCAGTTTGCGGTAGGCTATGGGCGTGCAGTCTCTGACGTTTGGCTCGGAGGCATCCATCCACCATGCGTCCATGCCTTTGCCGTATTTGGAGTACAGGTTGCGGTCCATTTGCTGCCAGAACATTTTGCGTGCTCCGGCGGAATAGGCATCGTAGAACGAGCCGACATATCCCGGGCCGACCCAGTCGCGTATGCTGTCACGCACCGCTTGGCGGTACATCCAGCCGTTTGCGTCGAGGGCTTTGTAGTGGTCTGTGTTGCAATAGAACTTGGGCCAGCATGAGATCATGAGGCGCGCGCCCTGCTGATGTATGGTGTCGTACATGTGTTGGGGATCGGGGAAGCGCTTGGGGTCGAAACGGTGACTGCCCCACTGGTCGTCTTCCCAATAGTTCCAGTCCTGCACCATGACATCTACGGGTATGCGGCGGTGGCGGAACTCGGCCAGTGTCGTCTCCACCTCCTTCTGCGTTTTGTATCTCTCGCGGCTTTGCCAGAAGCCAAGACTCCACTTCGGCATTATCTGAGCCTTGCCCGTCAGCTGCCGGTAGCCGCTGATGATGCCGTCCATGTTGTCTGCCGCTATGACGTAGTAGTCCATGTCTTTGTCCATCTCGGCCCATAATGAGACGCGTTGCTGCCGCTCTTCGGCTTGGGGAGTGGCCACACGCAGTCCGCAGTAGCTCACATCGCCATCGGGTTGCCACTCTATGCGTATCGGGGTCTTGCGGCCGCGGAGCAGGGCGGCCTCGAATTTGTATGCGTTAGGGTTCCACGCCGTGCGCCAACGCTCCGGCACTGTCAGGTGACCGTCAATATATACCTTTACATAACCGGCGTAATAGAGTATGAAACGGTACAGGTCTGACTGCGGAGCCTCGATGTATCCGCTATATACTACACGGCTGCCGTTGAGACGGAAGCCCTTGGGGAGGTTGCGTATCTCGTCGGAGTTCTCGAAATAGAGGGAGTCCTCGGCACGGACTATCCTGCGTCCTTGGCTGTCGGTGTAGGTTCCGGTGAGCGCACCGGCTACGTGTTCATTATTATATATGCGCAGCACCTGCCCCAACTGGCGGTAGTCGTGTGGGTTGCCCCAGCGCCCAAGGCTGTAGCTGTCCCATAGCAGGCCATAGCCTGCGGTGCTCATTACGAACGGTATGCTGACCTTGGTGTTGTACTGGAACAGCTCTTCGTTGCGCCCTTTGTAGTCCATCTCCTCGCTCTGATGTTGTCCGAGGCCATAGATGGCTTCGTCGGAAGGGCTGTCGAAACTCACGTTCCATGTGTAGCCGCTGCGGTCGGCCATTGACAGTATGTTGACATCTGTCTTCTTGCCCCAGTTTATCTCGCCGGGGGCTGAGGGCTTGTAGGTGTCGGGCAGGGCGCTCTGTTGGCTGACATACGGGGTGAAGGCTTTGCTGTGCTCTTGTAGCAACAGGCGGCCGTTGGTGTCGGTCAGCCTTACCTGTCCCGTGGTTTTGTCGGTGGTGCAGTGTATTCGTGGTGCCTTGACGTATACGAAACGCTCGTCCTCGCTGACAGTGAAATTGCCGTATGTTTTCTGAGGCACTATGATCAGGCTCCGTTTCTTGTCGGGGATGGCAGCCTCAGGGGTCTGTTCCACACGTATGATGTTGTCGCTGATGACTTGCAGGCGTATGGTACGGGCGGCGCCACCGTCTGTTTGTATGGTGACGCTGTTGCCCTGTCTGCTGAAAGAGGCTGCGGACAGGGTGGCTGCGAACGTTAGCAGCAGGGCGAGAATGATTGTCGTGCGCTGTGACATGGGCGGGTAGCTTGTATGTTTCACTATGGATGCGGAGTGTTGTAAACGTTTTCCGGTTTTAGTTGTTGAGGAATATGTTTACTATGGCGTTGGCATCGGCGATGGTTATCTGTCCGTCGCCGTTGACATCGGCTGCGTTGAGGTCTATGTCTGTGGCGGTTGAGCCAAGGAAATAGTTTACTATGGCATTGGCATCGGCGATGGTTATCTGCCCGTCGCCGTTGACATCGCCTGTGGCTGAAGGGGTGATGCCTAAATATTTGTCAACCTCATCGAAACGGTTGTTGTACCATTCTACGATGTGACTGATTTCCTTTGCAAGGTCATGGACGTAGCAGGGTTTGGCTTTTCGTGCGTCAAAAGCATCGGTCATACGCTGCCATGCGCCGCTGTTGAGGAAAAGATCGCGGTATGTTTCAAGACGTTTCCTGACCGTTGCTTTGGACAATGCCCCTTTGCGCACTTCCTGCCAGCGGCTTTTCAGTCTGTCTTTATACACTTTTTGGCCGATGAAAAGGCCGTAAGGGTAGAATCCGTTCTTTTCCATATCGGCCGGCTTCCAGCTCGTGTCCAGTGTGCCGTCGTAATAACTGCCTTTGTAGTCGCCGCCAAGGCTGCAGTCTAAATCCCATGGTGTGAGGACTACTTTGCGGCGCTCTGCCTCCGTGGGGTCTGCATCGTCAATGTTTTTCTGTATATTGCGTATTGAGAAATAGTGGTTTTTGTTGCCCCAGTTGTCGCTGATACTGAATGCCATTACGAGAAGATGATAATCTACGAGGTTGTCGAGGAAGAAGTATTTCTCTGCTGAGGCCCATGTGTTTTTGTTGTCGTAGAGGTCGAGGAGTGGTGCCCACGCTTCCATGCCGGCATGCTCTTCAGGCTCTTTCAACTCCCAGGCGTTGTGCCAGCTGACTGTGCATGTAAGGCTGTCGTCAGTGAAATTGCGGTTGTTTTGGTCGGCAATGTCTTCCGTTCCGCTTTTATACAGTACGCCGCGTACGACGTTTTTCTTCTCGTCGTACTTCTTTAAGTCGAGCAGTTTGCGGTTGATTTTGTCGCTGAGGCAGTAGATTCCGTAGTAAACATCGTTGATATAAAGCTCTACGAAGCGGCCGACTGTGCCGTGGCGGCCGTCGAAGTCTGTCTCGTATGGGAGTTTGGAGTAGTCGTTCCATACGTCCATACAGAGACGGTTGCGCATACATATACGGTCAATGGCCATGGCATCGAGTATGAACGAGGAGGCATGGCGAAGGCCAAGGAGCGTGGAATCGACCTCTGTGGTGTAGTCTGCCTCACGCAGTTTCATGTTGAGCGAGGGCTTCATGAGGTACTGCTGGGCCGTGGCGCCGCGGGTCTTGAACTGGGCATGCAGTTCGGTTACATTGCCCTCGGTGTCGGTGAGGGACATGGTGCCGTTGGAGTAGGGCATGTTTCTCACTATCGGGTCGGGGAATGCAATACGGAGTGTGGGTAGCTTCTCGGTGGTTTCGGCGCATAGTGACAGGGACAATGCTGCCGCACATGATATTAATAGAGTACGGATGTTGTTCATAATTGTCTGGTGTTACGGTTAGAAAAGATGTAGATATAAAAAAAACATCACACCGTGAGCGTTGTTACCCGACGGCGTGATGTTTTTATGTTGGTTGTTTTTACTGTTTTGCTTCAGCTGTTTCCAGTCTGTTCTCTATCTTCTTGCCTAATGTTAGGTAGGCGATAGGAGCGGCCACGAATATTGATGACAGTGTGCCGAATACCACACCGAGAATCATGGCGAATGAGAATGAGCGTATGCTGTCACCACCAAAGATGAAAATCATGAGCAACACGAGGAGTGTTGAGAATGATGTATTGATGGTACGTGCAAGCGTTTGGTTGATAGAGGTGTTGAAAGTGGTCTGGAGATCCCATTTCGGATGCAGCTGCATGTTCTCACGTATACGGTCGAACACAACCACCTTATCGTTAATGGAGTAACCGATCACGGTCAGAATAGCACCTATGAATGTCTGGTCTATTTCCAAAGACATTGGCAACCAACCCCAACATACTGAGTAAATGCCAAGCACGATGACGGTATCTACTGCCAGTGCGCAGGTTGAGCCTACAGAGAACGCTACGTTACGGAAACGTACCATGATGTAGATGAAGATGGCAATCAAGGCTATAAGTACGCTGTATATGGCACCGTAAGTGATGTCTTTTGCTACAGACGGGCCTACCTTGGTTGAAGAGATGATGGAACCACCCTCTCTTACGTCAGGGTTCTTGAAAGCTACGACATCTTTTTGGTTTACAAGACCGGCTTTCTTCAATGAATTGTAGAGTATGGTCTCTGCCTCATCGTCAACGTCCGGATCATTAGACTCTATCTTGTAGTTGGTAGATACACGGATGGTCTTGTTGTCAGTGCCGAGTGCTATGGCTGTTGTTGTTGCTTCAGGGAATGTCTTGTCGAGTACGACACGGATTTCCTCAGGCTGTACCGCTTTCTCGAATGCTACGACATAGTTGCGGCCACCGGTGAAGTCAATGCTCTTGGAGAGGCCACGCACAACAAAGCTGGCAATGAATATCACGAAGAGTACAGCTATGACAGTGAATGTCT
The DNA here is from genome assembly GCA_964599665.1 of uncultured Prevotella sp. Taxonomy (GTDB): domain Bacteria; phylum Bacteroidota; class Bacteroidia; order Bacteroidales; family Bacteroidaceae; genus Prevotella. The sequence goes on along the minus strand of CAZRGO010000006.1, from coordinate 86,374 downwards.
TCTTGTACATTGACATGAACTTCACATCGGTGTTCTGTAGCAGATTGCGTGAGAAGCGGGTCGTAAAGTTCTGGTTGAGCCACTTGTCCTTGTTAAGACGGTTCTCGTAAACAATACGGGTCAGGAATACTGCGGTGAAGAATGAGCAGACAATACCTATAATCCATGTTGTGGCGAAGCCGCGGATAGGGCCTGTGCCGAATACGTAAAGGATGACACCGGTGATGATTGAGGTGAGGTTGGAGTCGAAGATAGCTGAGAAGGCGTTGCTGTAGCCTGCCGCAAGAGCCTGCTTTATGCCCAAACCACGCTTCTGTTCCTCCTTGATACGCTCGTAGATAAGCACGTTGGCGTCCACTGCCGTACCGAGAGACAATACCATACCGGCTATACCTGACATGGTAAGAGCTGCTTGGAACGACGTTAGTATGCCGAGGGTGAAGAACAGGTTCACTACCAACGCAATGTTTGCCATCATACCCGGTATGAGGTCGTACATCAATACCATGTATATCATCAGCAGCACGAAAGCTATGACGAATGAGATGATACCCTGCTGGATTGACTGTGCACCGAGGGTAGGACCTACAACCTCCTCCTGTACGATACGGGCAGGAGCCGGCATACGGCCGGATTTCAATGTATTGGCAAGATCTTTGGTGTCCTCTATGGTGAAGTTACCGGAGATTTGAGAGTTGCCGCCGGTGATTTCGCCGTTTACACGTGGTGCGGAATAAACAACACCGTCAAGTACTATGGCGATAGCCTTGCCGACATTCTGCTTGGTAAGCTGTGCCCACAGACGCGCACCCTTATTGTTCATTGACATAGAAACGCATGGACGGCCGAAGTTGTCAAACTCATCTTTGGCGTCAACCACTACGTCTCCCTCCAAAGGAGCACGGCCACTGGAAGATGTTACTTTCAAAGCGTGGAGCTCAAAGATGTTCTTTGTGCCCTCAACAGCCTTGGCACTCCAAAGAAGGCGAACGTCAGACGGGATAATTCTCTCTGCATCTTCGCCGTAAATGAGCTTGTCTATCTCTGCAGTGTCACGCTCATGAGCGTAGCCTACAGTAGAAAGGCTCTGACCTTGTACTACTTGCAGCAAGGCAAGCAATGGGTGTTGCTTCTTGGCTTGTGCCAGTTGTGCGTCAGCATTCTTTGCAGCTGCTTTCTCTGCCTGTGCCGTTTGACTCTCTTTATTCTTTAACTCGAACTTAGGAGCAGCTTCTTTCTTGGCGGTGTCTGCCGCTGCATTGTCTGCAACTGTTGCGGCTTTTGCGTCAGCGTCAACCTTTGCTGTGTCGGCTTTTGTTTCGTCCGCTTTAGCATCGTTGGCCAGACGTGAGTCGAGTTGTACGAGATACGGTATAACATCAGATGCGTTGTAGGTCTCCCAGAACTCAAGATTGGCTGAGCCCTGAAGCAGTTTGCGCACACGCTCCGGCTCGCGTACACCCGGCATCTCCACCATCAGACGGCCTTCCTGACCTTCCAGCTTCTGGATGTTGGGCTGAACGACACCGAATTTGTCTATACGGTTTCTGACAACGTTGTAAGAGTTGTCGATAGCTGACTGTACTTCAGAGCGGAGAGCAGCCTCAACCTCCTTGTCGGTGCTTTGAGTGCTAACCTTACCTTTAAGCTGTTGGGTTGCAAAGATCTCGGCAAGACGGTGCCCAGGGGCGTTTTTCTGATAAGCCTTGATAAAGAGTGATATGAAGTCGCTTTGGCTTGTCTCTTCCTCTTTCTTGGCTTCTTTCATTGATTTCACAAATGCCGGATCTGTCTTGTGGTCGGCGAGTACCTCTATAACATCAGGTACTGAAATCTCAAGAATTACGTTCATACCGCCTTTGAGGTCAAGACCCAATCCGATTTGGGTCTCCAGGCAGTTTTGATAGGAATAGACACCGAGGTACTTCACGGAGTCTTTGTAGTTCTGCGCAGCGATAGGATCGCTGATCTTGGCCGCTTGAGCGTCATAATAGCTCGTCGCAACCGAGAACGACAAATAGAAGATGCTTGCAAGCGTCAAAAGGATGGCGGTTACAATTACAATTCCTTTGTTTTGCATTTTTGTTTAAGTTATTATTTTATTTTTTTGTTTTTATTGCATGATTAATATGCAGAATGCGTGCAAAGTTAATAAAAATCTGTGAAATCACGAAATATTAGTATAACAAACTTGATTTTTTCGTAAAAAAACATTAATCTTATATATAAATAAGGTGTAAAAAGAAGTTCCCTGTTGTCAGTAAGAGACAACAGGGAACTGTTATTTTTAGTGGGTTGTTTACTTTGAAAGGCTAATGTCCTCTTGGAGAACTTTAGCGCTTCGTGCCTTGCTTAGCCAACGTTGTGGCCGTTTTTCAGTGATGTGAGTCCACAAACTGCTGATACTACTACCATTGCAACCATAAGCACTGTTGCGAAATTTGTTAACATCATAATTTTTTCCTTTCTCTGTTTTTGGCGGAACTACTCGGCATCACTGCTTTGTAGTCCCTGTGTTTAACTTGTTATCCTTTTAATTAATCTTTTTACTTTGCCTCTTTCCAAGGCTTCTTTTTGTTTTCTGATGCAAAGTTAAAGAGAATTGTGTGCGTACACAATAGTTTTTCGCTATTTCTTTTATCAATTCCCTTTTTATTTGACCAACGTCAATGTTTGGGGCTTTTTCCGCATGCGTTTGCTATCTTTGCCTTACAAATTTTATATGCTTTTTTGATGCCTTGCAGGTGTGGTTTTGCTTTGAATGCTATCTGACAGCAATGTTTCTTTATACATTATTTATATATAATATAATGCTCCGGTCTTGTTTTTTGCAGCAATTGTTTTTGTGTATGCAGCTTTCCGTGATATTGAATGCTGTGATTTATTTTTACAAAAAAATAACAAAAACTTTGTATATTTGCAAATATTTATGTACTTTTGCAATTGCTACACTCATGCCGTGTTATCTTTTTGCAAGGTGACGGGCGGTACATCCCGTAGACTTCCGGGTCTTATGAGAATGTGAGGTGGGAGGTAGCACTACATATTAGAGAAGTGTTTGCTGACGCTTTGTTTTTTGATTGCTTTGAACCTGAGAAATTCAAATTACACGAAAAGTCAAAAACAATGCAGGGTAGATGCTACGGGTAGGTATTATATGTATCCCGTTAGTGTGCAGAGGGTCAAAAACTTTCATGCACACTTTTATGGGTGTACTATATATTACCAACGGCGTGGGTGTCCAATCTGTTTGTGTATTTTTCATGGTATTCTCAGGACCAAAAGCAGTAAACAAGCAGATGCCAGACATCCCGCTTTTTTATTTGTAGATATTTACAATTAAATTACATTAATCTTGAGCCTGAATTTGGATGTCTGTCGGGCCTTAAACTATTTTTCACAATATGAAAAAGTTTATGTTAGCGGCAGCTGTAATGATTATGTCGCTGGGCGCAAAAGCGCAGAATGAGGTTGGGCAGATTACGATAGCGCCCACAGTTGGTTTGAATCTGGCAAGCATAACGGGTGACGGCAGTGAATCTATTGCCGCTTTTACTGTCGGTGCGACGGCAGAGTATGGCCTGAGCGAGGACATTGGACTTTCTGCCGGTGTCATGTACTCTATGCAAGGTGCAAAAGGTGGTGGCGATAAACTGAAGTTGGGTTACATCAATATCCCTATCCTCGCCAATTATTACATCTGGGAAGGATTGGCGATTAAGGCCGGTTTACAGCCCGGTATCATGCTTTCCGCTAAGTTTGATGGGGTGGATATAAAGAAAGGTTGTAACTCTTTCGACCTCGCTATTCCTGTAGGCGTGTCTTATGAGTTTAGCAAAATTGTGGTTGACGCACGTTATAACATCGGCGTAACAAAGATTATGGACGGCGCAGACTCAAAAAATAGTGTAATGCAGTTTACTGTTGGCTACAAATTTTAACCTATGGCGGGTAGGATAATCATCCTGCCTGCTTTCTTATTTCAGTAAAACATGATGAAGAAAATATTTTTTAGCCTGTCTTTTGTAGTTTTGGCAGTGCTTTCGACAATGAGCCTTGCCTCATGCAGCAGTGACGATGATGATTATGTTGTAGCGGGAGCGGTGCCTTCACCAACATTAACTGATGTTAATGGCAATAAATTGCGCGTAACTTCTGTTGGTTATGACTGGTTTGAATATGATGAGACATGGAAACTAACAAGGTTTGGCGGTTATAATGATACATACGAACTTAAAGGTGATGCCTTTGCCTTTGATATTGAAGATGGTGTTACATGCAATATTGCAATGAACAGACAGGGGCTTATCTCACGTGTATCTTTGGCTCTCAATGAGAAAACAGAGAACAGCCGATATGCTAAGTTTAGTGCATCGTATGATATTCGTTATAATTCGGAGCGGCAATTAGTATCATGTAGTGGCTATTTTGATTGTGAAGAATATGATAGAGAAAGTAAAATCAGTTACTCTGAACATGAAACAGGAAATATCACTAACACCTGGAGTAATGGGAATCTTACTAAGAGTGTAACGAATGTTACTTATACAGGTAATGAGGATGGTAAGCAATTTAATGAAAAGGAGTCGAGTACTATTACATTCCATTATGGCAATCAGCTCAATGTTTTTAGGCAATTCCCTCTTGATATGGCAGTAGAAGTTCTGCCTGAAGATATGTGTCTTTTCGCCGCGATTGGACTTTATGGCGTTGGACCTGTTAATTTACCTACTGGGTGTACATATATAGACTATGATGACGGTTATGAGGCCGAATCCGGTGAGGATACCTATAAATTTATATTAAATGAGAATGGCAGTATATATAGCGAACAAATAAATCACTATACTCCATCCGTGTATAAATATGAGACCGGTACCCGTGCCGCTGTCGCTCAGGATGCTGTTGCAAAATCTCTGCTATCAGCTTTTAAGGATGGCAGATTGTTTAAACATGCAAAAAGAAAGAAATAATGAATGCAGGCCAATCATTCTATGATTAGGACCTGTATTGGCTTGGATATTTATGGCACAGGTGTGTTTCTACACATCTGTGCCTTTGTTTTTGCGCGTCTTTGGTTGTTTTATTTTGCTACATGCAGCAATATTTACCGATGTTATCTTGATATATTGACACAGAAAACGCCGCATTGCCTTATCAACATGGCAATGCGGCGCATTTGTTATCTTTCAAGTCTATTGCGTCAAGCAGACGCATGACTTAAATGTCGGCTTAAAGCTGTGGGCCTGCTGCAACGAGAGCCTTGCCGGCTTCGTTTGTTGTGTACTTCTCAAAGTTCTTGATGAAGCGTGCTGCAAGATCCTTAGCCTTCTCTTCCCACTTGCAAGCGCAGTCGTATGTGTCGCGTGGGTCGAGAATAGCAGGGTTAACGTTAGGCAAAGCTGTCGGTACCTCGAAGTCGAACATAGGTATCTTCTTTGTCTCAGCCTTGAGGATAGAGCCGTCAAGGATAGCGTCAATGATACCACGTGTGTCAGGTATTGAGATACGCTTGCCTGTTCCGTTCCAACCGGTGTTTACGAGATAAGCCTTCGCTCCAGACTTCTGCATCTTCTTAACAAGCTCCTCAGCATACTTTGTCGGGTGCAACTCAAGGAACGCCTGACCGAAACATGCAGAGAATGTCGGTGTCGGCTCAGTGATACCACGCTCTGTACCTGCCAATTTTGCAGTGAAACCAGAGAGGAAGTAGTACTGTGTCTGCTCCGGAGTAAGGATAGAAACCGGAGGCAATACGCCGAATGCGTCTGCAGAGAGGAATATAACGTTCTTTGCAGCAGGTGCTGATGAACCTGGCTGTATGTTGTTGATGTGGTTGATTGGGTAAGATACGCGTGTGTTCTCTGTTACGCTCTTGTCGTTGAAGTCAATCTTGCCGTCTTCTGCCACTGTAACGTTCTCAAGGAGAGCGTTGCGCTTGATGGCTCCGTATATGTCAGGCTCGTGCTCCTTTGACAGGCCGATAACCTTTGCGTAACATCCGCCCTCGAAGTTGAACACGCCGTTGTCGTCCCATCCGTGCTCGTCGTCACCGATAAGGCGGCGCTTCGGATCGGTAGAAAGAGTAGTCTTACCTGTGCCGGAGAGACCGAAGAAGATAGCTGTGTTCTCGCCGTTCATGTCGCAGTTTGCAGAGCAGTGCATAGAAGCGATGCCCTTCAGCGGGAGGTAGTAGTTCATCATAGAGAACATACCCTTCTTCATCTCACCGCCGTACCATGTGTTGATGATAACCTGCTCCTTGCTTGTTGTGTTGAATGCCACGCAAGTCTCAGAGTTGAGTCCGAGTTCCTTGTAGTTCTCAACCTTAGCCTTTGATGCGTTATAAACGATGAAGTCAGGTGTAAATTCAGCAAGCTCCTCTTCTGTTGGTTTGATGAACATGTTTGTTACGAAGTGAGCCTGCCATGCAACCTCTACGATGAAGCGTACGGCCATGCGTGTATCTTTGTTCGCACCACAGAAAGCATCAACCACGTACAGGTTCTTGTTGCAAAGCTCCTTTTTGGCGATGTCCTTCACTGTTGCCCATACCTCTTCAGACATTGGGTGGTTATCGTTCTTATAACCCTCTGTTGTCCACCATACGGTGTCCTTAGAGTTCTCGTCCATTACGATATACTTGTCCTTAGGAGAGCGTCCGGTGTAGATACCGGTCATTACGTTTACTGCGTTGAGCTCGGTGTTCTTTCCAACCTCGTAACCCTCGAGACCAGCCTTAGTCTCTTCCTCGAACAACTTCTCGTAAGAAGGATTGTGTGCAATCACTGTAGAACCGGTGATGCCATACTGTGTCAAATCTAATGTTGCCATTACTTACTGAAATTAATTGTATGAATTGATGTTAGTTTGTTCGTTCCTGAATAATATTGTTGTCGGCGGCTGATGTTGCCGGCGTTAAAGCCCTTTTCACCCAATCCGCTGCAAAGTTACTAAAAATATTTTGTTTTGCAAGCGTAATATTGGCTTAATAAATGATAAAAGTGAGGAAAAGAATAAAAAATCAACCTTTTTGTAAAGTCAATATTACAAAAGTCGCTCTATTTGTCAGTCTTTATGTGTCTTGTGGTTGTTATCATTCAAAATATAATAATAAATAATGTTATGTGGGATTTTTTTTGTACTTTTGCAGCGGGAAAGAAGATTGCAAATGTTTTTATGAGAACCGTTATTCTATTGGCTTTGGCCTTTGTTGCCGCTTCCTGCAACCGTCCTGTCGCACCGCTTGTCGACAGTTTCGGGGCCGGAGACAGCGTGACAGTGCCGACTCCCGCATATCGCAACGATGTCTATTCGCAGGGCCGTAGCGAGGCCTGTTGGATTTACGCCTTCTGTGCTTGCGTGGAACATGAGGCGGCATTGCGTGCCGACAATGTGCTGTTGTCACGCCAGTGGCTTATGAGCCATCTTATGGAAGAGCAGACATTGGAGCGCTATGAGATAATGTCTACAAGCCGCATCCTACCCGATTGTGGCGGGCGCGGCACGTTGTCCATGCGTGGCGTGGGGCCGGACGCCCTGCGTCTTATAGATACCTATGGCCTCGTGCCTTACCAGCATGAGCGTTCCCGCATAGGCAACGGCTACGTATTGCAGCGCAAACTGTCGCTAATGGCCGACAATGCCGCCCGCCGCGGTCAGACATTACAGCAGCTTGAGGATCGTATGCACTCTCTCCTGCCACGCTTTACTGTTGTGCGCCACCGCAAACTGACCCACGACCTTACCGACAACGAGGAGGAGTCGTTTTATTATCTTTCCATGCGTTATACGCCGCGGCAGTTTGCCGAGAGTGTGATGTATTATCAACGTTGGCAGTGGTATGCCTCGGAAGAGGCTCATGTCTGGGGGTGTCGTTTTGCGCTTGAGGTGCCAGACAACCGCCGTTATCATGAGTATGTTAACGTGCCTATGCCGCGGCTGCTTGCAATGGTAAAGGAGTCGCTCAGGCAAGGCCATGCCGTGTATTGGGAATATGGCCACGCCCCCTCCCGACAAAAGCAGGGTGGCGGAGCCGCCTCAGACCATGCCATGGCTATTGTGGGCATGGCGGACAACGGTTTCCTTTGCCTTAACTCCTATGGCAAGGACTGGGGACATGACGGTTATGCCGTTGTCAGTGAGGATTTCTTCGTGAAACACACCTGTAATGTTGGTATAGTTGAGATTGCAGACTGAATGTTTTTGATAAATTATAGACAAAGAATAGACGGCTTTCTGTTTGAAAGCAGATAATAGTTGTATAATAAATAGATAAAATGACGCAAGCACAAGTTGTAATAGAAGCATTAGAAAGTCTTGGAGGCATTGCTCCTCTTGGACAGATTTACCAGGTGGCATTACGGAATCCGGATTATATTTGGGGTACCCAAACACCGCAAGCCTCTATCAGGCGTATTGTCAGGCATACGAAAGGTATTTATGTAGTGCGCAAAGGTCTGTATGCTTTGGAGTCGCATCGTAGGCAATTAGAAGCAAATGGAATTATTGAAATTACCAGTGCTAATGCCGATTCCAACGAGATTCAGCAGTTTACCCACTATTATTATCAAGGCTTGTTGTTGAAAGTCGGTGAACTTAAACGTTTGGATACATTTGTACCCGCTCAGGACAAGAACAGGATGTTCCTTCAAGAGGCGACACTTGGCGAACTGCGGAGTCTGAATAAGATACCGAACTATACGTACTCTCATTTGGTTAAGCGTTCAAGTACGATAGATGTAATTTGGTTCAACGAACGAAGGATGCCACACTCATTCTTTGAGGTGGAACATTCTACTGATATACAGAATTCGTTACTTAAGTTTTGTGACCTGCAGGACTTCAGCGCCCGTATGGTTATTGTGGCAGATGATTATAGAAAAGATGAGTTCCTCCGTAAACTTGGCGAGACGGCATTCCGTGATTTACGTGACAAACATCGTGTTAGTTTCCTCTCGTATGATGAGCTTAACAGACAATATGAGAATGCTTTGGCAGATTCACAAAGAACGTTTATACTGTAACAACGTATTGAACAAAATTGAAATCTAATATTATGCCGAACCAGACTGAATGTTAGGAACAATAATAAATACCTGCACAATCATTGCCGGCAGTGCAATCGGCCTGTTGGTGCGTCGTGGCATAAGCGAGAAGTACCGTGGTGCGTTGTTCGACGGACTCGGATTGTGCTGCCTTGTACTTGGCATGAATGCCGCTCTGCCCAATATGGCGAGGAGCGAGTACCCCGTTCTCTTTATCCTTAGCATTGCTATCGGCGGCCTTATAGGTACACGGTTGCGGCTGTCGGAGCGTGTGGACAATATGTCAAGGCAACATAAGGACTCTGTCAACGGCCTTGCCACCGGTTGCCTGCTCTATTGCATCGGCACGTTCTCTATTGTCGGCCCCGTCTTGTCGGCCTTGTCGCCAAGCGGAGGATGGTCTTTCTCCGAGTCTGCCAACACCTATCTCTATACCAATGCCACTCTCGATTTTGTCTCCTCTGCCGTGCTGGCAGCCTCCTACGGCCGCATAATGCTGCTGGCCGCTCCGGTGCTCTTCTGCTGGCAAGGCATGTTCTATCTCCTTGCGCATTGCTATAGCGCCGCCATGCCGGAGCCGATGCGTGTGGAGTTGAGTATAGTCGGCGGAGTGCTGATAGTCAGTTCCGGTCTCGCCATATTCGGCATAAAAGACTGTAAAACCGTAAATCTGCTTCCGTCGCTGTTAGTGCCGGTGGCGTTTTATCTGCTTGTCTGACTGTGTGTTATGTGACTGAAATGCTGATGCGAACGGAAGCCCGTTGCAATCGCACTGCAATTGTGTTGTAATCGCGGTGCGTTTGTAGGGTAATCGCAATGCCTTTACAGTGTAATCGCACTGCGTTTACATCATGGTGAGACCGTAGCCGAAAAAACGATGAATAACAAACCTAAACTAAAATATCATATTTCATTATGACAAAAACATTTATCTTGTCCTTCTGTGCCGCCTTTTCCGTGCTGGTCGGTGCGCCGCAGGAGTCTTATGCCTCTGTTCCTGACCGTCAGACGGACGGGGAATTGTGCGCCGACGCATCTGTTGACGGGTCGCGCAGTAAAGCGAAAGTGAGGTCGCCAAAGTCAAAAGCCAAGACGTTCAAGTTCATCGGCAATCCGATTGTCAGGACAGAATGGACTGCCGATCCGGCGCCATTGGTGTATAATGGCAGGCTTTATCTATATACAGGCCACGATGAGTGGTATGAGGGTCAGGACACCGCGGGTGGCGGAAAGGAGTTCAACATAACCGAATGGATGTGCTACTCTACCAAGGACATGAAGACTTGGACGTGTCATGGCAGTGTGGCGCGCCCCTCTCTCTATGCATGGGCTGACACTATCACTCCCGGAGTGGGCACGGCCTGGGCTTCGCAGGTCATTGAACACAAAGGAAAGTTCTATTTTTATCATGCCGTTCGTGGCGTGGAGCCATGGTCGGGATATGCCATTGGTGTGTCAGTGGCCGACTCACCTACCGGCCCTTTCCGTGATGCCATAGGCAAGCCGCTTGTCTCTGACGACATGACAGACAACGGAACGCGTGGCTGGTGGAACGATATTGATCCCACTGTTCTTGTCGATGACGATGGACAGGCGTATATATGCTGGGGTAACGGCACCTGTTTTATGGCAAAGCTCAACGCCGACATGGTGTCTCTCGACCCAACACCCGTTGCTCCTCCGCTGAAATCGGCAGGCGCGCCCAATGTCTGGGTTGTAGATGTGCCGCGCTTTACCGAAGGGCCGTGGCTGCACAGGCACGGAGACTACTATTATCTGATATACGCATCATCGGGCTTTGACCACAGGGAAGCCATTGACTATGCCATGAGCAAGTCTGTAATGGGGCCGTGGGAACACAAGGGACAGCTGACGGGCGGTGCCGAGAACAGTTTCACAATACACCCCGGAGTGGCTGAGTTCAAGGGACGGAATTATCTGTTCTATCACAACGCCACCCTCACTCTCGACGGTCATGCCGGTGCCATCGGCCGCCGTTCGGTTTGCGTTGATACCTTTGAATACAATGCGGACGGAACACTGACGTTCGTCAATCAGACCAAATAATAAAACGATAATCCTAAATAAAAACTCTGTTATGAAACGTATATGCACATTATTAATTATGGCCGTCTGTTGTATTGGGGCGGCATTTGCGCAGGATGATGACCCTACATTGGAGTTTGTCCTTGAGCTGAAGGTCAAGACCGGCGCCCCTTTCAGTGTCGGCAAGACTATGGGCGGCAACCGTTATGTCGTGCCTATCACCGGCGGCACGTTCCGGGGACCGCGCGTTAGTGGCGAGATTCTGCACGGTGGCGCAGATTATCAGCAGCATGATGCGGAGATAAAGCGCACGAACCTTGAGGCAATATATAATATCCGCACCGACGACGGCGTGAATATACACGTGCGTAACATAGGCATTATAGCCGATGACAAAGGCAAAAGCTACTTCTACACATCGCCGCGCTTCGAGGCTCCCGTTGACAGTAGATACGCATGGCTTAACAACGGCATCTATGTGTGCCGTCCGTCAGGCGGCGCTGACGGTGAGGTATGGCTGAAAGTGTGGAAAGTGGTTGACGCCTTTGACTATGAGGCTACCGTGCAGGATATAAAGCCGATACCGGACTACATACGTCAGCCGGCCGGAAAACAGGGCAAAATCGAGGTGTTCAGCTATACGGCATCGCGCCATGGCGTAAAGATGACAAAGAAAGCCCGTGTGTATCTGCCCTATGGCTATAACGCAAAGGATAAGAAAAAGAAGTATAATGTGTTGTATCTCATGCACGGTGGCGGCGATAATACAACCTCTTTCCTCACCCCTCCCAAAGACTGGCTGCCGCTGCGCAATGTGCTTGACCATCTTATAGCCGAGGGAAAGATGGAGCCTGTCATTGTCGTTGCTCCCACATTCTATGACGATGACGAGAACAAGGGGGCGAACAGAATGAATGACGCCATTGCCATGACACGTGATTTCCATAAGGAACTGCAGGATGACCTTATCCCAGCGGTGGAGAATGCCTACCGCACACATTTGGCGGGAAAGGACAGTGCCGCTGTGACCGCATCGCGCGACCATCGTGCCTTCGGCGGTTTCTCGATGGGAGCGCTCGCCACATGGTATCAGCTGGCTTACGGAATCAGCGCCGTGAAGTATTTCATACCGTTGAGCGGAGACTGCTGGGTGTATGACGCAAAGGGCGAAAAACAGTCTGCCGACATTGCGGCCGACTGGCTAAACGAAATGATTGACAAGACACCGTTCCGCAATGACTTCATGGTTTACGCCTATTCAGGCACCAAGGATATAGCCGGCAATCCTGAGAAGGCACTCATAAAGGCGCTCAATGACCATGCCCCCCTGTTCCGTTATGACAGCACCGCGGCGGGCGGGACGGCTATGCCGGATGCCAATCTGACTTTTGCCATGAAACAGGGTGGTGAGCATTATTATGGCGACGTAAACCAGTATCTGTATTATGCTCTCCCGCTTTTGTTCAAATAAGAAATGGATAAACGAGGAATATCACATAAAAGACAATGACAAACATTACCGATATTAACTGGAAAGAGGAAACGGAGCGCCGTGTTGCCAAGGGCGTGGAAAAGTTTATGCAGGGGTATAACTGCTCACAGTCTGTGACATTGGCCTTTGCCGACTGGTATAATGTGCCGGAAGGGCTTATGGCTCGCATGGCCGCATCATTCGGTGGCGGCATTGGTCGCATGCGCGAGACATGCGGAACGGCCCTGGGTATGTTTATGCTTGCGGGGCTTGAGGAGGCCACGGAATATGCCGACAAGGAGGTAAAGGCGCGCAATTATGCTGTGGTGCAGCATCTGGCAGCCGCTTTCAAGGGGCAGACCGGCAGCCTGATATGCCGTGAGCTGCTTGCCGGCAAGGTGCAAAATATAAGCACTAACCCCGTTCCAGACGAACGGACGGAAGAGTATTACCGCAAGCGCCCGTGCTGTAAGATGGTTGAGCTGGCCATACGCACTTACATGACGTACCTAAAAGACAAACTTGACGTAAAGTAACATTGTGTTAGTGTTATCGCTACTTTTACGGCAAAATGTTTTGTTATTTCATGATAATTATGTAATTTTGCACTTGAAAAGGTAAGAAACGGATAACTGTAACATTATCATCAGGACTTTATCCCGAAAATACATATATAAAAACAAAGGATCAATATTATGGCAGAAGAATTGGAAATTAAGGAGCTTGAACAGGTTGTCGTTCGCTTCTCCGGTGACTCCGGCGACGGTATGCAGTTGGCCGGTAACATCTTCTCTACGGTATCGGCTACTGTAGGCAACAGTATCTCTACATTTCCGGACTATCCGGCTGACATACGTGCCCCGCAAGGCTCTCTGACAGGAGTGTCCGGCTTTCAGGTACACATAGGCGCCGGTCAGGTATTCACCCCCGGTGACCAGTGTGACGTGCTCGTTGCCATGAACGCTGCCGCCCTTAAAACACAATATAAGTATGCCAAGCCGCAGGCTACCATTATCATAGATACCGACGCTTTCCAAAAGTCTGATTTGGAAAAGGCGCAGTTTAAGGGCGAGGACTATCTTGGAGAGATGGGCATAGACCCTGACCGTGTGATACAATGTCCTGTAACGCAGATGGTGAAAGATGCGTTGGCCGACAGCGGAATGGACAATAAGGCTGTGCTGAAATGCCGTAATATGTTCGCATTGGGATTGGTATGCTGGCTCTTCAGCCGTGACCTTGACCTTGTGTTCAACTTCCTTCGCGAGAAGTTCGCCAAGAAGCCGGCTGTCGCCGAGGCCAATATCAAGGTTATACAGGCCGGTTATGATTACGGTCATAATACCCATTCTTCAGCAATCAACGTGTATCGCATAGAGTCAAAGGTTAAGACTCCGGGACGATATATGGACATTACCGGCAATAAAGCTACGGCATACGGTTTCATTGCCGCTGCCGAGAAAGCCGGTTTGAAACTCTATCTCGGTTCTTATCCTATCACTCCCGCTACCGATGTGCTGCACGAGTTGTCAAAACACAAGTCACTCGGCGTCACCACCGTACAGTGTGAGGACGAGATAGCAGGCTGTGCGTCTTCAGTCGGTGCCGCTTTTGCAGGCGCATTGGCTGTTACTTCCACCTCAGGCCCCGGTATCTGCCTGAAGTCTGAGGCCATGAATCTGGCCGTTATAATGGAGTTGCCGCTGGTAGTGCTTGACGTACAGCGTGGCGGTCCGGCCACAGGTCTGCCCACAAAGTCGGAGCAGACAGACCTTTTGCAGGTTCTCTTCGGCCGTAACGGTGAGTCGCCGATGCCGGTATTGGCCGCAACAAGCCCTACAGACTGTTTCGATGCCGCTTATCAGGCATCAAAAATAGCGTTGGAACACATGACTCCGGTGGTACTCCTTACCGATGCTTACGTTGCCAACGGCTCCGGAGCGTTCCGTCTTCCTGACCTTGCGGCGATGGATACCATTAATCCTCCTTACGTTCCTGAGGAGCTGAAAGGCACTTGGACACCATATATGAGAATGGAAAACGGTACCCGTTACTGGGCAGTTCCGGGCAGAGAGGGCTTTGCGCATATCCTCGGTGGACTGGAGAAGGACGACAAGACGGGTGCAATATCAACCGCTCCGGATAACCATGACCTTATGACACGCAAGCGTCAGGCCAAGATTGACAACATAGAGGTGCCCGACCTTGAGGTGATTGGCGATGTAGACGACGCCGAACTGCTCATTGTTGGTTTTGGAGGCACATACGGTCATCTGCGTGCCGCAATGGAAGAACTCCGTGCCCAGGGCAAGAAAGTTGCGCAGGCTCACTTCAAGTTCATCAATCCGTTGCCTAAGAATACTGCCGAGGTATTGAAAAAGTACCCCAAGGTGGTTGTGGCAGAGCAGAATATGGGTCAGCTCGCAGCGTTCCTGCGCATGAAGGTGGACGGTTTCGTACCGGCACAGTTCAATCAAGTGAAGGGACAGCCGTTTGTTGTCAATGAACTTGTTGAGGCGTTTAAGAACATTTAGGCCGCATGCGGTTTGGCTTTACTAACGTAAGTTTATTATATAGGTAAACAAAAAGAAAGGAAATACACTATGGCATTTCAGGCTACAGATTATAAAAAAGGACAACCACGTTGGTGTCCGGGATGCGGCGACCATTTCTTCTTGAACTCGCTGCACAAGGCAATGGCAGAGATTGGCACGGAACCGTGGAACACTGCCGTTATATCAGGTATCGGCTGCTCAAGCCGTCTGCCTCACTATATGGCCACATACGGCATGAATACGATACACGGGCGTGCGGCCGCTATCGCAACCGGAGCCAAAGTTGCCAATCCGAACCTTACGGTATGGCAGATAAGCGGTGACGGTGACGGTCTGGCTATTGGCGGAAACCACTTCATTCACGCCAACCGCCGTAACATAAACCTCAACATGATACTGCTAAACAACCGCATATACGGCCTTACAAAAGGTCAGTACTCACCGACATCGCCCCGCGGCTTTGTCAGCAAGTCATCACCTTACGGTACTGTTGAGGATCCGTTCCGTCCGGCAGAGCTTTGTTTTGGCGCCCGCGGACACTTCTTTGCCCGCACCGTTGCTACCGACGGCCCCCATACTATCGAGGTGCTAAAGGCGGCTAATGACCATAAGGGTGCCAGTGTTGTGGAGGTATTGCAGAATTGTGTCATCTTCAATAACGGTTGTCACGATGCTGTTTACAACAAGGCCGGGCGTGCCGAGAACGCTATTTATGTAGAGCATGGCAAGCCGTTGATATTCGGTAAGGACCGTGAGTATGGCCTTATGCAGGAAGGTTTCGGCCTGAAAGTTGTCAAGATAGGCGAGAACGGTATCACGGAGAATGACATTCTCGTTCATGATGCACACTGTCAGGACAACACTCTGCAACTGAAACTGGCATTGATGGGCAATGGCGACGGTTTCCCTGTGGCGCTCGGAGTGATACGTGACGTTGAGGCTCCGACGTATGATGATGCCGTTACGGAGCAGATCGAAGAGGTAAAGGCTGCCAAGAAATATCATTCTTTTGCCGAATTGCTTGAGACTAACGACATCTGGGAAGTGAAATAATATCACTGTCAGATTGCATTTGATACGGTAAACCGCCTGAAGGGGATATTCTTCTTCAGGCGGTTTTGTTGTATTGTCGTAACATTTTTCTGCAAAATAATTAGGCGGTTACGAATAAAATGCCTATCTTTGTAGCGAATTACCAACCTAAACAGATATGACAAGATTATTATTTACATTGATGGGAGCCTTTGTTTTTTGTCTGACAACGGTAGCCCAGACAAAAGGATGGGTAGATGTCACCGACCGATACCTTACCAATCCTCGTTATGATGGAAACAAATTAACCGGCTGGGAGGGTACTTCGTTGAGTGCAGCCAATCCTAAAGAGAATGCGGAGCACTTCAACAAGAACTACGATACGTACCAGAAACTGGCGGGATTGAAAGCGGGAACCTACCGCCTTAGCCTCAAAGCGTTTTATCGTATGGGCGATGCCAATAACGATTACAACCAATATGTGTCGGGAAATTATTCCGGTAGCCAGAACGCCGTGCTGTATGCCGAGACGCTGTCGGGCACTGTGACAACCCCTATCGCCCCGGCTTCTTCCGGCATGACGACCACATCGCTTGGCGGAGCGACATCAAACGTGGGCTGGAGGTATTTTATTCCCAACAATATGGAGGCCGCATATTATTGGTTTAAGGCCGGTTATTACGACAATTCCCTGCAGTGTACTGTCGGTAGCGACGGCACATTGACCGTCGGTATCAGGAAAACGCAGACCATATTTAATGACTGGACCTGTATAGACGACTGGAAATTGGAGTATTATACCACACTGGTTGATGCCACATCACTGACACTTGACAATACGTCTCTGGTGCTTGCGCCGTATGAGACAAGGCAGTTGAAGGCGCAGATACAGCCCTCAAACGCTACATATAGCGAGCCGTTATGGAGCACGGACAACCCGTCTGTGGCCACGGTGGACGAGAGTGGCAACATTACGGCGGTAGCAATAGGTACCGCAGTCATTACTGCGACAGCTGATAACGGCAACGGTATCAAGGCAACCTGTACCGTTACTGTTGAGCCGGCGGCCGTGGCAACGGCCGAGAACCTTGTTATAAACGAGGTGATGGCGGCCAATGTGGATGTGTATCTTGACCCGTCGGCAAACTATGGCACATGGGTTGAACTGTATAATCCTACAGACAAGGCTGTGAACCTTGGCGGATTGTATGTCAGCAGCGATGCCGCCAACCTCAAACAGCACCGTCTGGTGGATGACTATGGAGTGGTAGGGGCACACGGTTTTGCTGTCCTTAACTTCGATCATAGGGAGATTTACACCAAGGCGGCATGGCGACAGATTGATGATAAGCTCAATGCTTCGGGCGGAACAATAATTATATCTGATGGAAATGAGATAATATCGCAGTTGACATACCCCAAGGCTATAAGCCGTGTCAGCTACGCCCGTGTTACGGACGGGGGAGAGGAATGGGGCAATACCGGCATTCCGTCACCGGGAGCTTCCAATAATGGCAATGGAGGATTTGCCGCAAAGCGTCTTGATGCTCCTGTGGTGACACCGGACGGACAGCTGTTTGACGGCACCTTGCAGGTGAAAGTCGTGATACCTGAGGGCGCTACACTGCGCTATACCACCGATGGCTCGACACCAACGCTGTCCAATGGCAAGACATCCGCCAACGGAGAGTTCAACATATCGGCCACGACATGTTTCCGTTTCGGCCTGTTCAAGGACGGAATGCTGCCGAGTGCCGTCGTCGCGCGTACCTTTATATATAATACAGGCAATGAACCGTTCCCGATAATATCGGTCATTACGGACAATAACCACCTCTTCCAGTCAGAGTATGGCATATTCTGTTATAGCGACAACGGGCGTCCCGGCAACGGACAGACATCCCCCTACAACGCCAATATGGACTGGGACAGACCTGTTAACTTTGAGTTTATAACCACAGACAATAAGTGTGTCATCAATCAGGAGTGTGACTTCTCTGCCTGTGGAGGCTGGAGCAGGGGCTTCTCGCCACATTCTTTCAAGCTGAAAGCAAAGAAAATATATGAGGGTCTCAACTCGTTCGACTATCAGTTCTTTGCGGAGAAGCCTTACCTGAAGCACAAAACGTTGCAGATAAGGAACGGAGGTAACGACAATTCGGCAAGGGTTAAGGATGCTGCCGTGCAGCAGATAGTGGCCCGTAGCGGTCTGTATGTGGAGTATCAGTCATGGCAACCGGTGCATGTGTATATCAATGGCAAACCGTATGCGGTGCTTAATATGCGCGAGCCCAACAACAAGCACTATGGATATGCCAACTATGGCATTGATACCGACCTGATGGACCAGTTTGAAATATGTCCTGATTCGGGCTATGTGCAGAAGGAAGGTACTGTTGATGCATTTGACAAACTCTATGAACTGTCCGCGACGGCAGCCACGGCAGAGTCTTATGACGAGATAGGCAAGCTGCTTGACATAGATGAGTTTGTTAACTATATGGCGGTAGAGATGTATGCCGGAGGCACAGACTGGCCGCAAAATAACGTGAAGGCATTCAGAGATGCCAACGATGGCAAGTTCCGCTTTGTGCTGTTCGATCTCGATTTCGCCCTCAACACAACCTCTCCGCTTAACAATTTCTTCCAGAAGCAGAATTATACCTTTGATTCTATGCACGGATTTGATTACTCCACGGGCGAGAGCTTGGAGGGTAAGCGCCTGACTATGGAGAACCGTTTCGTTACAATCTTTAGAAATCTGTTGCAGAATGATATATTCCGTAAGAAGTTTATAGACGCCTACTGCCTTGTGGGCGGCTCGATATTCACTCCGGAGCGTGTTAAGGAGATTGTAACATCAGTGGCCGACTATCTGGCACAGGGTGGGTATGTCTATCCATACAATACCTCGCAGTCTCTCATTAACGGCTTCTCGGCTTCTCGTCAGACCACGATGATAAACCATATAAAGAGTGTTGGCGAGATGAAGCTGTCTTCTGTTACGGCACAGAATGTGGCATTGGCAAGCAATATCACCGATGCGGCGATACTTGTGAATGGCATGGAGGTGCCGACCGGGCGTTTCTCCGGACAGCTGTTTGCTCCTGTAACACTGCAGGCAAAGGCTCCGGCGGGCTATAAGTTCATGGGATGGCAGCGTGAAGGCGCTGCCGAGGGCACGTATGTCGCCACGGACGAGACATATACAATGCCGTCTTCCGGTGCGCAGAAGCTCACTGCGGTATGGGAGAAGGTCGATGACGGCTTCATAATGACCAACGATGTGCCGGTTAAGATAAACGAGGTGAGTCCTTCCAACGACATGTTTGTGAACGAACTCTTTAAGAAAGACGATTGGGTGGAGCTGTATAACACCACTGATGTGGATATAGACGCGCGCGGATTGTATCTCAGCGACAATGCGGCGAAGCCTACAAAATATCAGATAAAGGCCGCCGACGGTATCAGCACCGTTATACCTGCACATGGTTATCTGATTGTATGGTGTAGCAAACGTGATGCCGTATCGCAGGTTCACGCCTCTTTCAAGCTGGGAAATGACGACGGTACGACCGTATTGCTGTCTGCCGGCAAGGACTTTGTGGCAGCCAACAGTGCCCTTTATGAGGCATATCCGCTTTGTCCTAAGGAGTTTACCGATACAATCGTTTACAACGCCCTTCCATACGATATGTCCGTGGGACGTTATCCTGATGGCGCAAGTACGTATTATATAATGCATCATCCTACAATAGCCAAGGCCAACAGTATGCAGGGAGCCGACACCTTGTTGGGAACGGATACCGCAATGAAGGTTTCCGTGTTGCCGGGCGATGTTGATAGCGACGGCAATATCACCGAGGCCGATGCAAAACTGGTCATGAGTTACTGGCTTGGGACGCTTGATGAGAATGTGTTCATCAACCTGAAGGTAGCCGATGTGAACGGCGACGGACAGATAACCATTGCCGATGCCAATGCCATAATGAATATGGTGCAGGGCAACGGAAAGTGATTGGGGGTATTTAATATAGAATTTTCGGCGTGGGTTCGACTTGTTTCAATAATAGTCGGACCCACGCCGTTGTATGTTGTGGAAAATCTAAAAATCCGTTAGGGTCCATTCGTAAACCGGTTTGACGGATATATGTAGCCCGTTCTTGTCTATTTCTGTCGTCTCATGATCTGTAAGCAGGAGAAGATTTGTGCATCCGGTCTTCTTGTTAGCCAAAAGCAGGCCGCCTATCTCGCGTTTGTGGGTCTTGTTATTGGAGATGTCATACGACACCTGTATGGCTTGAATGACTGTGTTTCCGTTGCATACAAGGAAGTCGCATTCTCCGGAACGCTCGTTAAGGTAATACAGATCCCAGCCATTCATCTTGCAACGTCGCAGCAGATGCAGCAGTACAACGGTCTCAAGCCGCCAGCCGAGATTGTCACCGGCAAAGGCGTTCGCCCTCCTGTTCATCATGGCAACGTCAACCACGTAAGCCTTTTCTCCTGTGATGCGTATCTTGCTCTTCTGCGAATATTTGTTTATCGCTATTAAAATGAAAGCCTGTCGCAGGTAAGATACATAATTTTTGACCGTATGGTCTGATTTGATATTGAATGTCTTGGCAAGGTCATCGGCATTGATTGTTGCCGGCGAGATATTCATCAGGTGATGGCTCATCTGCTCAAACGCCTCCTTGTATGCTATCTTATAGCGTTGCTCTATGTCCCTTCGCAGAATGCTGTCAACCAAGTCCTTTATATAGGTACGCTTGTCGCTGATTGTCAGCAGTTCCGGAAAACCGCCGTTTTGCATGTATTCATCGAATGTCGCACGTCGGAAAGCCTCCGCTTTGGTTGTCATTCTGGTCTTGTCCACCCCTTTAACTTCGCAATACTCACCGAAAGAGAACGGGTATAGGTTTATCTCTTTGGCGCGGCCTGCCAGATGAGTGGCCAGTTCGCTACTTAGTAGTTTGGCGTTAGAGCCTGTCACGATGATGTGCATCTTCTTTCTTAGCATACGGTTAACGAAAAGATGCCATCCGTCTATGTTCTGTATCTCGTCGAGAAACAGATATTCAAAGTCCCCATATATCTTGTAAAGCACCTCCAGCACATCGTTCAGCTGGTTTGCCTCTATACCGGTAAGCCGCTCATCGTCAAAGTCCGCATAGGCATATTTAACCCCTGCTCTTTCCAATGCCTGAAAGCATAGGGTCGATTTGCCGCTTCTCCGAACCCCAATAATAACCTGCGCCTGTGTGCTGTGTAAGTCGATTAGCTCTTCTTCCATGCGCCGGCAGAAGTTGGCTTTGCGTTTTTCTTCTATTTCTTCCTGCTGGTCGGCAAGGACGATTTCCAAGTCTCTTATGTTTATATTTGTTGGTTTGCTTGTCTTTGGCATGTTGGTAGTATGTCTTTTAATCTGCTGCAAAAGTACCAAATGTTTCGCAAAAAAACGCAAGTTTTTACAGGAAAAATGCACTTAGACTGCGCTATTTTACATTTTTTATGGTATCTTCACTGCGCTATTTTGTACATTTTACAACTATAGGTTGCGCTATTTCGCATATTTTATGGTGTCTTCACTGCGCTATTTTACATATTTTACTGACGGGCAACTCCCGCTTTCTTATGTCAAACAGATGTTTTCTCGTTGTGCTGATGCGGTAAAATCACACTTTTCTTATGTCTCTTTTGCATCGGGATGCGACCGATGTTTTTGCCATTTGTATATTATTGTGTTTTAGGTAGTTGCAAGGGGCATTGTGAAGGCAGTGCGATTGCATCACGATCGCACTGCCTTCGCATCATAATCGCAGTGCTTTCGCATTACGATTGCATAGCGATTGTAACACGCTTCAGCCGGGTATGTTTTTTGCCCCTTTTTTCATCCCTCAGTTTTGCCTTGGATTCCGCATCCCGCCGGCATTGTGCCATGCCGTTAATTAACCCAGCACATCCTACACTTCAGGGTGTTTCTGTTGATGAAATACAAATATTGTCCCTATGCTTATTACCGTTTCATTATACCGGACAGACATTATATATATAATGTGATGCTGCAATACATGTGGCATTCTTACATCGAACTCACGCTAATATGCGGTAAAAACGGCCGGCTTTGAAAAAAAACATGTTTTTATGTAATGTTATGGTGATGGCAGGCGTATATAATAATGTATATGACTTCATATAAAACGGATATTGAGATAATTAAGGCAGTGGCGCGGGGCGATGCCAAAGCCTGCGATGTCGTTGTCAAACGCTTCGGCCGCATCATGTTTGATATTATCGTCAGGATGGTTAGGGATAGGCGTGACGCTGAGGAACTTACGCAAGATGCGTTGCTGAAAGGTATCCGTAAGATTGATAGTTATGACCCGGAGTGCGCCTCGCTGAAGACATGGCTGTGCAGCATAGCATACCGTACTGCTCTAAGCCATTTGCGGCGGAGTACTTTTGAAACCGTCGCAATGACCGAGGAGACTGTAATATATAAAGGTGTTACCGAGTATGACAGCATACAGGAAATGGATGACAGTAGGGTGGAACAACTTCAGAGGGCATTAAGGCGGCTGTCGGAAGAGGAACAGATGCTTGTCACATTGTTCTACTATGAGAATATGTCGCTGGCCGATATTGCGTATATCACCGCCACAACCACTAACGCGCTTGGCGTGCGGATGTACAGGATACGGCGGAAACTTTATAATATGATAAAATGAAACGACCTATGACTGATATTGAAGAACTGCGTCACGATGACATAAATCTGCGCGAGGCCATAAGAAGAAACATGGCTGACGGGCCGGAACTGTCAGCAGACTTCTCGTCTCGTCTGCAACAGCGGCTCAAACCCACTGCGGCTCCGCGTTGGTCCCGATTTGCAGCCGTGGCCTGTCTGCTTGTGCTGATAGGTGTGGGGATAACGCTGATACAGGCGGACGGGAGGGGAGTGGCCGAAGATAAGGTGACAGCCAAGGTGACTGTGCCTTCAAAGCACACCGGTCTGCGAAAGGAAGTGATGCAGTCCGGCCATCCGGAAGGGGTAGGTGCGGCACCGGTGGCGGAGAAGATGCAGGCAAAACGTACAGACGAACCAGATGTGGCGGAGACGGTACCAATGGAAGAGGACAACGAATATATCTCGCTTGAGACATCTGACAGCAACCTGCATAGTGCCGTTAACTCGCAGGCAGAGGACGATGCTTGTGAGGATCCCGGACGCGTGAATGTCTTTATCAAGAAGTTTGCCGCCCTTAACAGGGGGCAGCAGGTTAGCCTTCTCTCTTCCGAACCGGCAGACAGCGATGTGGTATGCACTGCATACGTCTTTCCTGATAAAAAGGAAGTGGATGTGTTCGGACGGATGTTGCAGGTGGCCTGCTTCTACGACAGCGACACACCGGGGTATATTCTCAACTATTCGCGCCAGCAACTCTTCTTTAGTATTGAAAACAGACGTAAGAATGAGAGGTACCTTTGGATAGCAGAGCGCATAGACGGCAAATGCATACTGCTCTATTGCTCGCATTCACCCATAGAGACTGATGCGCTTTTCTCAAATTATAGGAAATATTACGAGAGGGTGGCGTGTCTCGGTATATATACATCACAATTCTAAACTTATTATGATATGAGAAAAAACACATTACTTTGCTTTCAACTACTGTTTTGCTTGGCTATGCAGGCGCAGGACAATGGCGTAAAAGTCCTGACGGAGATTAATAGGGCGCTAACGAGTGTCCTCAAACCCGGACACGACAAAAATGCCAGTAATGCCTCTGTGGTGGTATGGCCCCGTACAGAGAATGTAATTAAAGATACTTGTTGGCTTGATGACGTTCCGATAGAGAAAGAGTTCTATACACTGTATCCGAAGTTCAAAAAAAAGGATCTCGGACCTAATGCGGTGCAGTACTGGAGGCTTACGGAGGAGTCGGGAGAGACTGTACTGCACTGCTATCTGCAGATGCCGTCAGATATAGTGAAGAACTTGTGGCTCGCATCGCAGGAGACTGCCATTGTGGATCTTGAGACAGGGGTGCAGTATCGTGCCGGACGCACAGCACCGGCTGACTGTATGGGCAAGTACTTCAGCGTAAAGGCAGCACCGGGTTCCATTCTTGATTTGAAAATATATTTTCCGCAACTTCCCCCAAGTACCAAGGATATTGCGGTCTATGGCGTGCCGAACTGGCACATGCGTGGCAGAAAAATAGAATTGGAGAGACAGCAATGTGATGGCAGGGTGGAATGCATATCCTCTTATGACACTGTTCCGAAGTTCCATAAGCCGCGCCTTGTCAGACCCGCTTGCAATTATGATAAGGACAATAGCCGTTCGTGGGCGGTTTACACTGACGCTCATCTCATAAAGCCTTTGAGCGAGGAAACCGTGGCATTATGGCGCACCCCTGACGCTACATATCTGGCTTTTGCCACGGAACAAAACTGGATGCGTGAGTATTTCGGGCGCGACAAAGATGCGAAACTTGTCGATCAGTCGGGAAACAGTTATAAGCTACGTGAGGTACAGGGCTATCCTACGGGGCCTCTTTTCTGGGTAGAGGGCTATTCCGGCGATTTCTTCGCCATGGTAATGGAGTTTGAACCGTTGCCTTTGAGTGTCTCTTCCTTCTCATATATTGAGCCGCCTGGGGAACCGTTTCGGGCTTGGGGAGCCAACTGGTCAGGCACCGTGCTTTCTAATCTGAATGTAGAGACGCTACGCGCCAACCAGCGTCTGTTCGCGTATTTGCCGAGAGTTATCGTAAAATAGAATGTTTAATGTTAGTTAGAATGTTTATTTAGGCGAATGCCGGGCGTAGGTTTATGCGCTATAGTCTGTATGTTGAACGTCATGGTGTGCTGCAATGTGCCTCATGACGTTTTTATTTAATGCTTCAGTTCTTGAACGTTTAGCGGGAAGACTGTATGTGTTTTCACGCTCTCCTTGACGGCTTGGGACGTTGGGAACGGAGATATTGGAAAGTGAAACAAAAGTTAAATAAGATTAAAAGTTACCCTTTAGGGTTGGCTTTGATTATTATAAATTAGGTTAATTCGGGAAAAAGCAGTACCTTTGCACCTCGAAAGCCTTAATGTGACCCTATACTTGTGGGGTGAGGTCGCTTAACATGCTGAATACAAATAAAATAAATATATAAACAAAAAACAAAAACAAAATGCCTACTATTCAACAATTGGTAAGAAAAGGCAGACAGGTACTTGTGGACAAGAGCAAGTCTCCCGCTTTGGATTCATGTCCTCAGCGTCGTGGAGTATGCGTGCGTGTGTACACAACTACCCCGAAGAAGCCTAATTCGGCTATGCGTAAGGTAGCCCGTGTTCGTCTGACGAACTCAAAAGAAGTAAACTCTTACATTCCGGGTGAGGGACACAACCTGCAGGAGCACTCTATCGTGCTTGTTCGTGGCGGTCGTGTAAAGGATCTTCCGGGTGTGCGTTATCACATCGTTCGCGGTACTCTTGATACTGCAGGTGTAGCTAACCGTACACAGCGTCGTTCCAAGTATGGTGCTAAGCGTCCTAAGGCTGCTAAGAAGTAATGCCCTTAATTAAAGGAAACAAAGAAACAAACCAAAAGTAACGTTTTGCTGATTGTTAAGACGAAAGGTTGAGTAAATACCCAGGTGTGGGTGTTGAAGACACGGAAATATAAAACAACCTCAGCAAGATTATTAAAGACAAAAATGAGAAAAGCAAAACCAAAAAAGCGTGTGATCCTTCCGGATCCGGTCTACAATGACCAGAAAGTGTCAAAGTTCGTAAACCATCTTATGTATGATGGCAAGAAGAACACTTCTTATGAAATTTTCTATGCTGCACTGAACACTGTGGGTGAGAAGATGCAGAACGAAGAGAAAACTGCTCTCGAGATATGGAAGCAGGCTCTGGACAACATCACTCCGCATGTAGAGGTGAAGAGCCGTCGTATCGGTGGCGCTACATTCCAGGTGCCTACAGAAATCCGTCCTGACCGCAAGGAGTCTATATCTATGAAGAACCTCATCGCCTTTGCCCGTAAGCGTGGCGGTAAGGGTATGTCAGATAAGCTCGCTGCCGAGATTATGGACGCATACAACAATCAGGGTGGTGCCTTCAAGCGTAAGGAGGATATGCATCGTATGGCCGAGGCTAACCGTGCGTTCGCTCATTTCCGTTTCTAATATAAAAGTTTAAGGAGGAAAAGAAATGGCTAAGCATGATTTGCATTTGACTCGTAACATCGGTATCATGGCTCACATTGATGCCGGTAAGACAACTACTTCAGAGCGTATCCTGTTCTATACAGGTAAGACTCACAAGATTGGTGAGGTGCACGAGGGTGGCGCTACCATGGACTGGATGGCACAGGAGCAGGAGCGTGGTATAACAATTACTTCTGCTGCTACGACTTGTTTCTGGAAGTATAACAACAAACAGTTCAAGATAAATCTTATCGACACTCCGGGACACGTTGACTTTACTGCTGAGGTAGAGCGCTCATTGCGTGTGCTCGACGGTGCGGTGGCTACATACTGTGCCGTAGGTGGCGTTGAGCCACAGTCTGAGACTGTATGGCGTCAGGCTGACAAATATAACGTTCCACGTATCGGTTACGTTAACAAGATGGACCGTTCAGGTGCCAACTTCTTTGACGTTGTGCAGCAGATGAAGGACGTGCTCGGCGCTAACCCTGTAGCTCTTTGTGTGCCTATCGGCGCAGAGGAGAACTTCAAGGGTCTCGTTGACCTCATAAAGATGAAGGCTATCCTTTGGCACGATGAGACAATGGGTGCTGACTACGACGTAGAGGAAATACCTGCAGACCTTGTTGATGAGTGTAATGAGTGGCGAGACAAGCTCCTTGAGACAGCGTCTGAGTTTGACGAGGCTCTTATGGAGAAGTACTTCGATGACCCTTCAACAATCACCGAGGAGGAAATTATAGCTGCTCTGCGTAAGGGTACACTCGCATTGGAGTGCGTACCTATGCTCTGTGGTTCTTCATTCAAGAACAAGGGTGTGCAGACTATGCTTGACTACGTTTGTGCTCTGTTGCCTTCACCGATGGATACAGAGAGCATCGTAGGTACAAACCCTGACACTGAGGAGGAAGAGGAGCGTAAGCCTACAGAGGAAGAGCCTACTTCAGCTCTTGCGTTCAAGATCGCTACCGACCCATACGTAGGTCGTTTGGTATTCTTCCGCGTTTACTCCGGTAAGATAGAGGCCGGTTCATACGTCTTCAACCCACGCTCCGGCAAGAAGGAGCGCGTAAGCCGTCTGTTCCAGATGCACTCAAACAAGCAGAACCCTGTAGAGGTTATCGCTGCCGGTGATATAGGTTCAGGCGTAGGCTTTAAGGATATCCGCACCGGTGACACTCTGTGTGACGAGGAACATCCTATCGTATTGGAGTCTATGACATTCCCTGATACCGTTATCTCTATTGCCGTTGAGCCTAAGTCACAGGCTGACATCGCTAAGCTTGACAATGGTCTTGCCAAGCTGGCGGAAGAGGATCCGACATTCACCGTACGCACTGACGAGCAGTCAGGACAGACTGTTATCTCAGGTATGGGTGAGCTTCACCTCGATATCATTATCGACCGTCTGAAGCGTGAGTTCAAGGTAGAGTGTAACCAGGGTAAGCCGCAGGTTAACTACAAAGAGGCTATCACCAAAGAGGTTAACCTCCGTGAGGTATATAAGAAGCAGTCCGGTGGTCGCGGTAAGTTCGCCGACATTATTGTCAACATCGGTCCTAAGGATGAGGACTATAAGGAGGCTGATTTGCAGTTCATCAACGAGGTGAAGGGTGGTAACGTGCCTAAGGAGTTTGTTCCTGCTGTACAGAAAGGCTTCCAGGACTGTCTTAAGAGCGGTGTACTCGGTGGCTATCCTGTAACAGGTTTGAAGGTTACTTTGATTGATGGTAGCTTCCACCCGGTTGACTCTGACCAGCTTTCATTTGAGCTTGCTGCACGCAACGCATTCAAGAATGCTTGTCCTAAGGCCGGCCCGGTACTCATGGAGCCTATCATGAAGGTAGAAGTTGTTACTCCGGAGGAGAACATGGGTGACGTTATCGGTGACCTTAACAAGCGCCGTGGTATGGTTCAGGGCATGGAAGAGGCTCGTAGCGGTGCGCGTATCGTGAAGGCTATGGTGCCGTTGGCTGAGATGTTCGGTTATGTAACAGCTCTGCGTACTATTACATCAGGCCGCGCTACTTCATCAATGGAGTACGATCACCACGACGCTGTATCAAGCTCTATAGCCAAGGCTATACTTGAGGAGTCTAACGGACGTGCCGATTTGGTATAAATGAGAATACAGACGTCCGCGCAGGTCGTGAGTAAATGACTCTTTACGGGTTGTGCGGACTCTATTAATAAACCAATATTAATCTTATTATTATAATGAGTCAGAAAATTCGTATCAAGCTGAAGTCATACGACCACACTCTCGTTGACAAGTCAGCAGAAAAGATTGTTAAGGCTGTTAAGGCTACAGACGCTATCGTAAGCGGTCCTATACCTCTGCCTACGCACAAGCGTATCTACACAGTGAACCGCTCTACCTTCGTAAACAAGAAGAGCCGTGAGCAGTTCCAGCTCTCAGACTACAAGCGTCTGATTGACATCTACAGTTCTACAACCAGAACTATTGATGCTCTCATGAAGCTCGACCTTCCTTCAGGTGTTGAGGTAGAGATAAAGGTGTAGTTTTCAAGAGATAAACATTTCATGATTCTTGTGAGACAAACTGACTGTAAGTAGTTAGTTTGTCTCATTTTTTATTTCTGTTTTCTTTTTATTGCGGAATAATTATTACCTTTGCAAAGAAACGGATTGTGGGTATAATAACCGTAGTTGACGGTTCTACTGGCAATGTTACAGAACATTGATGATATGTAAACCTTTGCCTTGTAAATCAGTTCGGTGGCTTTATGTAATCTTAGTAAAATATAAAAAGCAATTAAGGTATGGCAAACGTGATAATACAATCAGTAATACTCTTTCTTGTTGTTGGGCTGAAATATGGTTGTATAAAATTGGTCAGGATGAATCCGGGCATAATATCAGGATTTGAACAGAGTGAGGATCCAGGACAAAGAGGACGGGATAAGGTATGGGTTAATCTGTTGTTAAGGTATATGTGTATTGCCAACATTGTGACGATCATAGGTTGTTCTGTTGGAATTGTAAGTGGCTTACAGGTTATATTCTGTCTCTTTTTACTCCTGCCGGATTTCGTTGCCCTATTATTTGTGTATGGTAATAGAAAGACCGCTGAAAAAGACTGAAAGTTGGCTATGGTTATTACTACGCTTTCGTGGTCGCTTTTTCTAACATCTTATTTCATGTATCTATACGCTCTTGGTCGTTCTCGCGTCTTTTATAGGGAAATGTTGTTGCGTGTGATTGTTGGTTAAATGTGAGAATAAACCGAAAGTAAAGAATCCAAATCGACAGACTCACTACGGACAACGGCTGTGAGTTTGCCGCACACCGTGAGATAACCCAAATTCTGTCATTGAAGAACAGAGACAAGGTTATTGCGGATTCTATGCCTCATGGCGGAGGTGATCCATTGAACACGCAAACAAGCTCATCTGGAGGTCTATACCCAAGAAAGCGATCCTCGGGGACTTTACGGATATGAAAATCATGAAGCCCCAGGAGAAATTGAACAGAAGCCCCAGAGAAAAACTTGATTTTGACACTCCGTCGAACAGATTTGTACAAAATATTATACGACTCTACATTTACTGTTGGGCTCTACAAATTATAAGTGCTTGAAAATAAATCAAAAAAAGTTTTGGAAATATTTGCGTAATTCGTAGAAAAGTCGTACCTTTGCAGCGCAAAAAGTAGATGTTGCGCTGGCAGTAGGCTAACAACACACTGGAAAAGAATGGATTACAATATATTTTCTTTCTGTGTGGGCGTATTTTGACAGTAGCGACAATACATCACGCAGAAAGAAAATTTTTTATATACATTATTAATTTCAAACAGAAATGCCAGGATTAATTGGAAAAAAAATCGGAATGACATCCGTTTTCAGTGCCGACGGTAAGAATATACCGTGCACTGTTATCGAAGCTGGTCCTTGTGTCGTAACTCAAGTGAAGACCGTTGAGAAAGACGGTTACGCTGCTTTGCAGCTTGGCTTCGGCGAAGCCAAAGAGACACGCACCTCTAAGCCTATGATGGGAACATTTAAGAAGGCAGGCACAACACCAAAGAAGCACTTGGCTGAGTTCAAGTTCGACGAGGAGCATAATCTCGGCGATACGATCACTGCAGAACTCTTTGCTGAGGGCGACTTCGTTGATGTTGTCGGTACCTCTAAGGGTAAAGGTTTCCAGGGCGTTGTGAAGCGTCACGGATTTGGTGGTGTAGGCCAGTCCACACACGGTCAGGATGACCGCGCGCGTAAGCCGGGTTCTATCGGTGCCTGCTCTTATCCTGCGAAGGTGTTCAAGGGTATGCGCATGGGTGGCCACATGGGTAACGAGCGCGTTACAACACAAAACCTGAAAGTTATTAAGGTTATCCCGGAGAGCAACCTCATTATCGTTAAGGGCTCTGTTGCTGGATACAATGGTTCAACCGTTTTAATCAAGAAGTGATGGAAGTAAGTGTATTGAATATACAAGGTCAGGATACAGGACGTAAGGCTGTGCTTAATGATGCTATCTATGCTATTGAGCCTAACGATCATGTGCTCTATCTTGACGTGAAGCAGTATCTGGGCAATCAGCGTCAGGGCACTGCAAAGGCTAAGGAGCGCAGCGAGGTTTCCGGTTCTACACGTAAACTCGGACGTCAGAAGGGTGGCGGCGGCGCACGTCGCGGTGATATTAACTCACCGGTTCTCGTTGGCGGTGGTCGTGTTTTCGGTCCTAAGCCACGTGATTACCGTACAAAGTTGAACCTCAAGACAAAGGTTTTGGCACGTAAGAGCGCTCTTTCTTACAAGGTGCAGGAGAATGCTATCATTGTGCTTGAGGATTTTGCTATTGAGACTCCTAAGACGAAAGAATTCTTAAATATCGTTAAGAATCTTAATATCGAGGGTAAGAAAGTGCTTCTCGTTTTGCCGGAAGAAAATAAAAATGTATATTTGTCAGCCAGAAACGTAAAGAAAGCAGAGGTTATGGGTGCAGCTATGATTAACGCCTATAAGATTCTGAATGCTGACGTGTTGGTGATGACAGAGAAGTCGCTCCCGACAATTGATGCGATTTTAACCAAGTAAACTTAAAAAGGAGGAAAACTTATGGCATTTATAATTAAGCCAATAGTCACTGAGAAGATGACTAAGATTACAGAAAAGCTGCCTAACCGCTACGGTTTTATCGTAAGCCCTGAGGCTAACAAACTCCAGATTAAGCAAGAGGTTGAGGCTCGCTATAACGTAACAGTGGAAGACGTTAACACCATGAAATATGCCGGCAAGCGTTCTGTGCGCTATACTAAGGCTGGTTTGATCAAAGGTCAGAAGAACGCCTTCAAGAAAGCAATCGTCACTTTGAAAAAAGGCGAGGAAATAGATTTTTACAGCAACATATAATTGAAAAATGGCAGTACGTAAATTAAAACCGGTTACTCCCGGTCAAAGACACAAAGTTATTGGCACGTTCGAGGATATTACTGCATCCGTGCCAGAGAAGTCTCTCGTTTACGGTAAGCGTTCTACCGGTGGTCGAAACAACACCGGTAAGATGACCGTTCGTTACAAAGGTGGCGGTCACAAGAGGAAGTATCGTTTGATTGACTTCAAGCGAGAGAAAGATGGTGTTCCAGCTGTAGTAAAGTCAATAGAGTATGATCCAAACCGCTCTGCGCGTATAGCTCTGTTGTACTATGTTGACGGTGAGAAGCGCTACATCGTAGCTCCTAACGGCTTGCAGGTAGGCACGACTGTTATGTCTGGTCCTGACGCAGCTCCTGAGGTAGGTAATGCTCTCCCGCTTGCTAACATTCCTGTTGGTACCGTTATTCACAACATTGAGCTTCGTCCTGGTCAGGGTGCGCTCCTTGTTCGTTCGGCTGGTAATTTCGCTCAGTTGACTTCTCGTGAAGGCAGTTACTGTGTTATTAAACTCCCTTCAGGCGAGACCCGTAAGGTGCTTTCTGCCTGTAAGGCTACCGTAGGTGCTGTAGGCAACTCTGATCATGCTCTTGAGCAGTCCGGTAAGGCTGGTCGCTCTCGTTGGCTTGGTCGTCGCCCGCACAACCGTGGTGTTGTTATGAACCCTGTTGATCACCCGATGGGTGGTGGTGAGGGACGTCAGTCCGGTGGACACCCACGTTCACGTAAGGGCTTGTACGCTAAGGGTCTCAAGACACGTGCACCTAAGAAACTCTCTAATAAGTATATCATAGAAAGAGCTAACAAGAAGTAACACTCTATAAAACAAAAGCGAAAATATGAGTCGTTCATTGAAAAAAGGTCCATATATCAATGTCTCTCTTGAGAAGAAAATTCTCGCTATGAATGAGAGCGGAAAGAAGACTGTCGTCAAGACATGGGCCAGAGCCTCTGTTATATCTCCTGATTTTGTAGGACATACAGTGGCTGTACATAACGGTAATAAATTTATACCTGTCTACATTACCGAGAATATGGTAGGACACAAACTCGGTGAGTTCTCTCCTACACGTCGTTTCGGTGGGCACGCCGGTAATAAGCGATAATTGACAGGCCATAACCATTAATCATACAAAGTAAAATGGGAGCAAGAAAACATAATGCGGCTGAAAAGATAAAAGAAGCCAAAAAAACTCAATACTTTGCCAAACTCGTTGGGGTGCCTTCATCACCACGCAAAATGCGTTATGTCGTAGACATGATACGTGGAATGGAAGTGAACCGCGCGCTTGGTGTGCTCAGATTCTCAAATAAACAGGCTTCTGCAGATGTTGAGAAACTGTTGCGCTCTGCTATTGCCAACTGGGAGGTTAAAAACGACCGTAAGGCAGAAGACGGAGAGCTTTATATCTCTAAGGTCTTCGTGGATGAAGGCGTTACCTTGAAGCGTATGCGTCCTGCACCACAGGGACGTGGCTATCGTATTCGTAAACGTAGCAACCACGTTACACTGTTCGTTGATACCAAAACTAATGAAGATAAATAAGGAATAGAATGGGACAGAAAGTTAATCCAATAGCAAACCGACTCGGAATTGTCCGCGGTTGGGATTCAAACTGGTTCGGTGGAAAGAACTTCGGAGATAACCTCGTGGAGGATCAGAAAATCCGTAAGTACCTCAACGAGCGTCTCGCTAAGGCAAGCGTTTCACGTATCGTCATCGAGCGCACTTTGAAGCGTGTTACCATTACTATCTGCACTGCCCGTCCGGGTATCGTCATTGGTAAAGGTGGTCAGGATGTTGACAAACTGAAAGAAGAACTGAAGAAGCTTTACAAGAAGGACATCCAGATTAATATCTTCGAAATAAAGAAACCTGATCTCGATGCTAATATCGTTGCTAACTCTATCGCTCGCCAGGTAGAAGGCAAGATAGCTTATCGCCGTGCCATCAAGATGGCTATACAAAACACCATGCGTGCCGGTGCTGAGGGTATCAAGGTTCAGATTTCTGGTCGTCTTAACGGTGCCGAGATCGCACGCGCCGAGATGCTGAAAGAGGGTCGTACTCCGTTGCATACTTTCCGTGCTGACATCGACTACTGTAAGACTGAAGCTCTTACAAAGGTAGGTATACTTGGTATAAAGGTATGGATCTGCCGTGGTGAGGTTTATGGTAAGCGTGATCTTGCACCTAACTTCACTCAGGAAAAAGGTGGTTCAGGCCGTCCTCAGGGAAATGGCCGCGGTGGTAACCGTGGTGGTAACCGTAAGAGAAACAATAACCGTTAAAAAACTAAGAAGCTACTATGTTACAGCCAAAAAGAGTAAAATATAGAAGACCGCAGGATGGTCGTGGCAATAAAGGCAACGCTCATCGTGGTACACAGCTGGCTTTCGGTTCTTTCGGTATCAAGACTCTTGAGCCAAAATGGATTGACAGCAGGCAGATTGAGGCTGCCCGTGTGGCGATAAACCGCTACATGAACCGTGAGGGACAGGTATGGATCCGCATTTTCCCAGACAAACCGATTACTCGTAAGCCTGCTGACGTGCGTATGGGTAAAGGTAAGGGTGATCCGGCAGGATGGGTGGCTCCGGTTACTCCGGGACGCATACTCTTCGAGATAGAAGGCGTTTCATTTGACATCGCTAAGGAGGCTCTCCGACTCGGTGCGCAGAAATTGCCGGTTAAAACAAAGTTTGTTGTACGTCGTGACTACGATAAAAACGCTTAAACTATGAAGATTAAAGAACTGAAAGAACTTGAGACCAAGGACTTGGTAGAAAAGCTCGAGAATGCTAAGGATGCGCTTGCAACCATGAAGCTCAACCATAACATTGCTCCGCTTGAAAATCCGTCACAGATTAAGGCTGCTCGTCGTGATATCGCACGTATGATGACCGAACTCCGTTTACGTGAACTTAACAAATAACAATGGTCCAAATGGAAACGCGTAATTTAAGAAAGACAAGACAGGGTGTAGTTACAAGCAACAAGATGGATAAAACCATTGTTATTGCATCTAAGTTCAAAGAGAAACACCCGATCTATGGTAAGTTTGTGCAGAAAACAAAAAAATATCATGCACATGACGAGAAGAATGAGGCAAATGTAGGTGATACTGTCCTCATCATGGAGACCCGCCCACTCTCTAAGACCA
Organism: uncultured Prevotella sp.; assembly: GCA_964599665.1. Lineage (GTDB taxonomy): Bacteria > Bacteroidota > Bacteroidia > Bacteroidales > Bacteroidaceae > Prevotella. The sequence continues at coordinate 51,438 of CAZRGO010000006.1, read as the reverse complement.
AGAGATGGAGATTAGTTTCAATAATAGAAAAAGCTAAGTAATATATGATACAGGCAGAATCAAGACTCACAGTATGTGATAACAGCGGCGCACGCGAGGCTCTTTGTATCCGCGTACTCGGTGGTACAAGACGTCGTTACGCCAGTGTTGGTGACGTTATTGTCGTTGCTGTCAAGAATGTCATCGCTTCAAGTGATTTGAAAAAAGGTGCAGTATCAAAGGCTCTCATCGTTCGTACAAAGAAGGAAATACGTCGTCAGGACGGTTCTTATATTCGTTTCGATGATAATGCTTGTGTCCTCCTCAATAACGCTGGTGAATTGCGTGGCAGCCGTATTTTCGGCCCTGTTGCCCGTGAGCTCCGTGCCGTTAATATGAAGGTTGTTTCTCTCGCACCTGAGGTACTATAGTTTTTCACACTTAAAGAGTTTAACAGTAATGAGTAAGTTACATATCAGAAAAGACGATACCGTTATTGTCCTCACAGGACGTGACAAGGGCAAGAAGGGTAAGGTGCAGAAGGTGCTCGTTAAGGAGCAGCGCGCCATCGTTGAAGGTATTAATATGGTATCAAAAAGTACCAAGCCTTCAGCAAAGAACCCTCAGGGTGGTATCGTGAAACAGGAGGCTCCTATTCATATCTCAAACTTGAGCCTCATTGATCCAAAGAGCGGCAAGGCTACCAGAGTGTCTGTTAGGCACGAGGGCAAGAATGTCGTACGTATCGCTAAAAAGTCAGGGGAGGAAATCAAGTAATGGATACAGCACAGTTAAAGAAAGTATATAAGGAGACTATCGCTCCTGAACTGAAGAAGCAGTTTAACTATTCTTCTACAATGCAAATTCCTGCCTTGAAGAAGATTGTTGTCAACATGGGTCTTGGTGACGCTACCCAAGACAAGAAGTTGATAGATGTGGCTATCAATGAGATTACCACTATTACCGGTCAGAAAGCTGTTGCAACATATTCTAAGAAGGATATAGCTAACTTCAAACTTCGTAAGAAGATGCCTATCGGAGTTATGGTGACATTGCGTCGTGAGCGTATGTATGAGTTCCTTGAGAAACTTGTTCGCATCGCTCTTCCACGTATTCGTGACTTTAAGGGTATTCAGTCTAAACTGGATGGTCGCGGCAACTACACTCTCGGTATACAGGAGCAGATTATCTTCCCGGAAATAAATATCGATTCTATCGACAGAATACAGGGTATGAACATCACTTTCGTAACCTCTGCACAGACGGATGAGGAAGGATTTGCTCTGCTCAAGGCTTTTGGCCTTCCATTCAAAAACGCTTAAGTAAAAGAGAACTATGGCAAAAGAATCAATGAAAGCTCGCGAGGTAAAGCGTGCTAAACTCGTTGCTCGTTACGCTGAAAAGCGTGCTGCACTTAAGAAGGTTATTGCTACATCTGATGATGCAGCTGAGCGTTATGAGGCTGCACGTGCTCTGCAGGCTATACCGAAGAACGCCAATCCTATTCGCCTTCACAACCGTTGTAAGGTGACTGGACGTCCGAAAGGTTATATCCGCCAGTTCGGTATTTCACGTATCCAATTCCGTGAAATGGCTTCTGCAGGTCTTATCCCAGGCGTAAAGAAGGCAAGCTGGTAATTTAAGGAGGGTAGTTTCAGAAGATTAAGGTTTTAAGGTGTAAGGTTATTCGTAATAGAATACCTTACAACCTCATTACCTGAACAAGAAAAATATTTTCTATTTAATTAATATTGTCGGGACGGTCCCGATTAATTAACTAATTTTTTTATGACAGATCCAATAGCAGATTATCTGACACGACTCAGAAACGCAATCATGGCACATCACCGTGTTGTAGAAGTTCCTGCGTCAAATCTGAAGAAAGAGATCACTAAGATTCTCTTCGAGAAGGGTTACATCCTGAACTATAAGTTCATAGAGGATGGTCCTCAGGGTGCCATTAAGGTGGCTCTCAAGTATGATCCCGTTACCAAGAAGAATGCGATCAAGTGCCTGAAGCGTGTTTCTACGCCTGGTCTTCGCAAGTACACTGGTTATAAGGATATGCCGCGTGTTATTAACGGATTGGGCATAGCTATCTTGTCCACATCCAAGGGTGTAATGACAGACAAGGAGGCTTCTGACCTTAAGATAGGTGGAGAGGTTCTTTGCTATGTATATTAATTGGAGGATTGATTATGTCAAGAATAGGTAATTTGCCAATTAGTATCCCTGCTGGAGTTACCGTTACCAATAATGGTGGCGTTGTTACAGTGAAGGGGCCAAAGGGTGAACTCTCACAGAAGGTTGACTCTTCCATCATCGTTAAGATTGAGGATAATCAGATAACATTTGAGGTTGACGCAGACAGCCCGGTTAACTATAAGCAGAAGCAGGCTTTCCATGGTCTCTATCGTGCTCTTGTTAACAATATGGTTGTTGGTGTTAGCGAAGGATATAAGAAAGTGCTTGAACTTGTTGGTGTAGGCTACCGCGTATCAAATAAGGGAAACCTTATTGAGTTCTCACTCGGTTACACACACCCGATCTTTATCGAGCTTCCAAAGGAAGTTAAGGTTGAGACAAAGTCTGAGCGTAACCAGAATCCTCTTCTCATACTCGAATCTGCTGACAAACAGTTGATCGGACTCATTTGTGCTAAGATTCGTTCTTTCCGTAAGCCGGAGCCTTATAAGGGTAAGGGTATCTTGTTCCAGGGCGAGGTTATCCGCAGAAAGTCTGGTAAGTCAGCTTCAGCTAAGTAATTTTAAAACATTACGACTATGACAACAAAGAAAGTAGAAAGACGACTTAAAATCAAATATAGAGTTCGTAAGAATGTAAGTGGTACTGCTGAGCGTCCGCGTATGAGCGTGTTCCGTAGCAATAAGCAGATTTACGTTCAGGTTATTAATGATGTTACCGGTCAGACTCTTGTTGCAGCTTCTTCTGCAGGCCTTGAGGTTATGCCTAAGATTGAGCAGGCTCAGAAGGTTGGTGCTCTTGTTGCAGAGAAAGCAAAGGCTGCCGGTATCACCTCTGTAGTATTCGACCGTAACGGCTATCTCTATCATGGACGTGTTAAGGCTCTTGCTGATGCCGCACGTGAGGGAGGCCTTAACTTCTAAACGATTTTATAGCAATGGATAAAGTAAAAGTAAATAGTGACGTTGAATTGAAAGACAAGTTGGTTGCTATCAACCGCGTTACTAAGGTAACGAAAGGTGGTCGCACCTTCACATTCGCTGCTATTGTCGTTGTTGGTGACGGTAATGGTACTATCGGATGGGGTCTCGGAAAGGCCGGTGAGGTACAGCAGGCTATTGCCAAGGGTGCTGATGCGGCAAAGAAAAATCTTGTAAAGGTTCCTGTAATCAAAGGTACTATTCCACATGAGATGGAAGTAGCATTTGGTGGAGCCAAGGTATTCTTGAAACCTGCTGCATTGGGTACCGGAATGGTATGCGGTGGTGCTATGCGTGCCGTACTCGAAAGTTGTGGTGTTAAGGATGTGCTTGCAAAGTCAAAGGGGTCTTCTAATCCTCATAACCTTGTAAAGGCAACTATCAAGGCACTCACAATGATGCGTGATGCTTATACTGTGGCTCATGACCGTGGTATAAGTATGAACAAAGTGTTTAATGGTTAAATTAAGGAGGATTCACATGGCAACAATAAAGATTAAGCAGATAAAGAGCCGTATCGGCGCTTCTGCAGACCAGAAGCGTACCCTTCTTTCATTAGGCCTACGCAAGATTTCACAGGTTGTAGAGAAGGAGGATACACCATCTACTCGTGGTATGATACGCAAGGTTCACCATCTCGTGACTGTAGTAGAGTAATAACAAATCATTAAAACAGAACGATTATGAAATTACATAATTTGAAGCCAGCAGCTGGTTCAACCCATTCACGTCGTCGTATCGGTCGCGGTCCTGGTTCAGGATTGGGCGGTACCTCTACCCGTGGTCATAAGGGTGCGAAGGCGCGTTCTGGCTATAAGAAGAAGATTGGTTTCGAGGGTGGTCAGATGCCATTGCAGCGTCGTCTGCCGAAGTTCGGATTCAAGAACATCAACCACAAGGAGTATTTTGCTGTTAACCTTTCTACTCTCCAGAAGCTTGCTGAGCGTAAGAATCTTGAGAAGATTGGTATTGCAGAACTTCAGGCTGCCGGCCTGACTAACGGTAAGGAACTTGTTAAGATACTTGGCAATGGCGAATTGAAAGCTACTCTCACTGTAGAGGCAAACGCTTTCTCTAAGACCGCTGAGGAGGCTATCAAGGCCGTTGGCGGTGCTGTTGTAGTGCTTTAAGCATATTGTCTTACCTTGAGTAAATAGTTTGATAATGAAAAAAATTATAGAGACACTGAAGAACTGTTGGAAAGTAGAAGATTTGCGTATGCGTCTTCTTATAACAATCCTCTTTGTCGCTATCTACCGTTTCGGATCTTTCGTGGTTCTGCCGGGTGTAAACCCAGCGAACCTCGAAAAGCTCCAGCAGCAGACAGCGGGAGGTTTGATGTCGCTTCTTGATATGTTCTCAGGTGGTGCATTCTCCAATGCGTCAATTTTTGCGCTTGGTATCATGCCGTATATCTCTGCGTCAATTGTGATGCAGTTGGTGGCTATCGCTGTACCTTCATTCCAGAAGATGCAGCGTGAAGGGGAGAGCGGACGTAAGAAAATAATGCAGTATACGCGTTATCTGACTATTGCCATACTTCTTTTTCAGGCACCTTCCTACCTTATGAACCTGAAGATGCAGTCACCGGGTGCGCTTGCTTCCGGGTTATCTTGGATGGAATTTATGGTTCCTGCTACGATTATCCTTGCAGCGGGTTCTATGTTCATACTTTGGTTGGGTGAGCGTATTACTGATAAAGGTGTAGGTAATGGTGTGTCACTTATCATTATGATAGGTATTATCGCGCGACTGCCACAATCTTTCATACAGGAGGTTACCAGCCGTTTTACAGCTATTACCGGTGGCGGTATTGTGATGTTTATCGTTGAGGTGCTTATCCTGTATTTTGTAGTTTGTGCTGCTATACTCCTTGTTCAGGGTACACGTCAGGTTCCTGTGCAGTATGCCAAGAAATTGGTTGGTAATACACAGTATGGCGGCGCACGTCAGTATATTCCTTTGAAGCTCTTCGCTGCAAATGTGATGCCGATAATTTTTGCACAGGCTCTCATGTTCATACCACTTGCTATAGTACAGTATAGCACGGACAATCTGGGATGGTTTACAAGGTCTTTGCTTGATAATACGAGTTTACTTTACAATATCGTATATGTGTTGCTTATTATAGCTTTCACTTATTTCTATACTGCAATAACCTTGAATCCTACTCAGATGGCTGAGGATATGAAACGCAACAATGGTTTCATTCCAGGAATAAAGCCAGGTAGAGATACTGCAAACTATATTGAGGAGATAATGTCACGTCTGACATTGCCAGGCTCTCTATTTATTGCATTCATTGCGATAATGCCAGCATTGGCAGGTTTGCTCAATGTACAGCAAGGTTTCGCCCAGTTCTTTGGTGGAACATCATTGTTGATTCTTGTAGGTGTTGTGATAGATACACTTCAACAGATAGAATCACATTTGATGATGCGTCATTACGATGGTCTTCTCAATTCCGGTCGTACACGTCCCCAGACTAATGGTGTGAGCGCATATTAATATAAGGTGTCTTTCGAAATGGCAATTTTTCTTAAGACAGAAGATGAGATAGAACTAATGCGCGCTGCCAATCTTTTGGTTGGCAGCACGCTATGTGAACTTGCAAAATATATTCGTCCGGGTATTACGACGGCGGTACTTGACAGAATTGCCGAGACTTTTATAAGGGATCATGGTGCAGAACCGACTTTCAAAGGTTTCCCTAATCCTTATGGTTCTCCTTTTCCAGCTAGTATCTGTACTTCTGTTAATGGATGTGTTGTCCATGGAATACCTAACGATAAGCGTGAACTACAAGAAGGGGATATAATATCCATTGATTGTGGTACGTTGTTAAACGGTTATAACGGAGATTCGGCATATACATTTCCGGTAGGAGAAATCTCGGAAGAAGTAAGAGCATTGCTCCGTGCAACCAAGGAAAGTCTTTATAAAGGAATAGAGCAAGCGGTACACGGTAATCATGTAGGTGATATCGGAGAGGCTGTTCAAGATTACTGTCAGGCTAAAGGTTATGGCGTTGTGAGAGAGCTTACAGGTCATGGCATAGGTAAGGAAATGCACGAAGAGCCGACTGTTCCAAACTATGGCAAACGTGGTTCCGGGCCAATGTTAAAGTCTGGCATGTGCATAGCAATAGAACCAATGATAACCATGGGAGAAAGACATATATGGCTTGCACTGGACAGATGGTCAATCATAACAAGAGATAATAAACCGGCTGCTCATTATGAGCATACCATAGCAGTACGCAATGGTAAGGCTGACATACTATCCTCCTTTGTTGAAATAGAAGAAGTGGTAAGCATTTAATATCATGTTCTTGTTTATTGCAATATTGAAGGTGTGTATGTTCTTTGATAAAGAAAATATCATAACTGCAATACGTAGTGACAATCATATAGTAATAACAATAAGCTTAAACGTTAGAGCAACAACAAGAAATTATGGCAAAACAGTCTGCTATAGAGCAAGATGGTACAATTATTGAGGCATTGAGTAATGCAATGTTTCGTGTGGAGTTAGAGAATGGAGTACAGATAATAGCGCACATCTCAGGTAAAATGAGAATGCACTATATTAAAATCCTTCCCGGAGATAAAGTTAAGGTAGAGATGAGTCCTTACGATCTTACTAAGGGACGCATCAGTTTCCGTTATAAATAGAAAGAATAGTGTCTCAACAAAGTAAGTTTTCCATACCTTGTCTTATTTGTTGTAATGACATTATAATTCTGTATTACACAAACCATATATTATAGTAATTATAAACATTAATCATTAAGATGAAAACAAGAGCATCAGTGAAGAAGCGTAACGCAGATTGCGTTATCGTACGTCGCAAGGGTCGTCTTTTCGTAATCAACAAGAAGAACCCAAAGATGAAACTTCGTCAGGGTTAAAAATTATTAAAAGTTAAAAAGTTTGTTGCTAATGTTAAATTGTTTCGGTAATTCACATAAAGTAAGTAACTTTGCAACTCTGAATTTTTGGACATTAGTCAACTAACAAGTATTTTATTCATTTACAAACAATTATGGCAATAAGAATTGTTGGAGTAGATTTGCCCCAAAACAAGCGTGGCGAAATCGCATTGACTTATATCTATGGTATAGGTCGAAGTAGTTCAGCAAAGATATTGGATAAGGCTGGTGTGAGCCGCGACCTGAAGGTTAGCGAGTGGAGCGATGACCAGGCTGCCAAGATCCGTGAAATTATCGGTGCTGAATTCAAAGTAGAAGGTGATCTCCGTTCAGAGATCCAGTTGAACATCAAGCGCCTGATGGATATTGGCTGCTACCGTGGCATCCGTCATCGTAATGGTCTTCCGGTTCGTGGTCAGAGCACCAAGAACAATGCCCGTACACGTAAGGGTAAGAAAAAGACTGTTGCTAATAAGAAGAAAGCCACGAAGTAATCACAATTAACTTTGAAAAAACTTAAAAGTCATGGCAAAGAAACAAGCAACAAACAAGAAGAGAAACGTTAAGGTTGACGCAATCGGTCAGCTGCACGTTCATAGTTCTTTCAATAATATCATCGTGAGCCTTGCTAACTCAGAAGGTCAGGTTATCTCTTGGTCATCAGCCGGTAAGATGGGCTTCCGTGGTAGCAAGAAGAATACTCCTTATGCAGCTCAGATGGCAGCTGCAGATTGTGCAAAGGTAGCATACGATCTTGGTCTCCGTAAGGTTAAGGCTTACGTTAAAGGTCCCGGTAATGGTCGTGAGAGTGCTATTCGTGCATGTCACAGCAGTGGTATTGAGGTTATGGAGATTATAGACGTTACACCATTACCACACAACGGATGTCGTCCTCCAAAGCGTCGTCGCGTATAATAATCCTCTACAGTACAAAGCTGTCCGTTAATAATTAGGATAAACGGAAGAGCATGTGCTGAAAAACAAAGTAAAAAGTTTTTATAAATATTATGGCAAGATATACAGGCCCGAAATCAAGAATTGACCGTCGTTTTGGTGAGACCATCCTCGGTAAAGAAAAAGTTTTGTCCAAGAGAAACTTCGCTCCTGGACAGCATGGCAATAATCGTCGTCGCAAGACTTCTGAGTATGGTGTCATGTTGGCAGAGAAGCAGAAAGCCAAGTACACATACGGAGTACTTGAGCGTCAGTTCCGTAATATGTTTGAAAAAGCGGCTAAGGCTGATGGCGTAACCGGTGAGGTTCTTCTCCAGCTCCTTGAGAGCCGTCTCGACAACGTTGTGTTCCGTCTTGGTATTGCTCCGACACGTCGCGCAGCTCGTCAGCTCGTTGGTCACAAGCACATTACTGTTGACGGTAAAGTTGTCAACATAGCTTCATTCCAGGTAAAGCCCGGACAGGTAGTTGCAGTTCGTGAGAAGTCAAAGTCTCTTGAAGTAATAGAGGAAGCCCTTGCAGGATTCAATCACAGCAAGTATCCTTGGATAGAGTGGGACAATGCAACCAAGGGTGGCAAGTTCCTGCATCGTCCTGAGCGTGCGGACATTCCAGAGAATATCAAAGAGCAGTTAATCGTTGAGTTGTACTCTAAATAATCATTAAGTTAATAATGGCGATATTAGCATTTCAAAAACCTGACAAAGTCGTGATGTTGGAGTCAACGGATTGGTTCGGCAAGTTCGAGTTCCGTCCGTTGGAGCCGGGCTTCGGTGTTACCATCGGTAATGCTCTCCGCCGCATCCTTCTTTCTTCACTTGAGGGCTTTGCCATCAATACCATTCGTATTGAAGGTGTAGAACAGGAATTCTCTTCTGTTCCCGGAGCGAAGGAAGATGTGACAAATATCATCTTGAATTTGAAGCAAGTAAGATTCAAGCAAGTAGTAGAAGAATTCGAGAATGAGAAAGTTACTATCACTGTCGAGAATACAACAGAGTTCAAGGCTGGTGATATCAATAAGTATCTGACTGGATTTGAAGTGTTAAACCCCGATTTGGTGATTTGTCATTTAGATTCAAAGGCTTCTATGCAGATTACTCTTACCATCAACAAAGGTCGTGGATACGTACCTGCAGATGAGAACCGTGAGTACTGCACTGATGTTAACTCAATCGCTATCGATTCTATCTACACCCCTATCCGTAATGTTAAATTCAGTGTAGAGCCTACACGTGTCGAGCAAAAGACCGACTATGACAAGCTCATTCTGGAAATAGCAACGGATGGTTCCATACACCCGAAAGACGCCTTGAAGGAGGCAGCAAAGATACTTATCCATCATTTCATGCTCTTCTCTGACGAGAAAATCCAGTTTGAGGATACCGGTATAGATGCTAATCAGGACTTTGACGAGGAGATACTTCACATGCGTCAGTTGCTTAAGACACGTCTCGTAGACATGAACCTCAGTGTTCGTGCATTGAATTGTCTTAAGGCTGCCGATGTTGACACTCTCGGAGATCTCGTACAATATAATAAGACTGATCTCCTTAAGTTCCGCAACTTTGGTAAGAAATCGCTTTCAGAGCTTGATGATTTGCTCGAGAGTCTGAATCTGTCGTTTGGAACTGACATATCAAAGTATAAACTTAACCAGGATTAGGTTCTTGTGTAGTCTTAATTTATCGACTGCAACAGAAAACCACTGGATTAAAAAGTAAAAACAAAAATGAGACATAATAAAAAATTCAACCATCTCGGTCGTACTGCATCTCACCGTAGTGCTATGCTTGCAAACATGGCAATCTCTCTGATCATGCACAAAAGAATCACTACGACCGTTGCCAAGGCTAAGGCACTGAAGAAGTACGTGGAGCCTCTTATCACACGTTCTAAGGAAGATACAACCAACAACCGTCGTGTCGTATTCAGCTACCTTCAGAACAAGTATGCTATCAAGGAACTCTTTGGTGTTGTTGCACCAAAGGTAGGTGACCGTCCAGGCGGTTACACCCGTGTTATCAAACTTGGTATCCGTCAGGGTGACGCTGCTCCTATAGCATTCATAGAGCTCGTTGACTTCGACGAGGCGATGGCTAAGACTCCTAAGGCTGCTAAGAAGACTCGCCGTGCAGGTAAGAAGTCTGCCGCTCAGGCAACTGCTCCTGCTGCTGAAACAGCTGAGGCTCCGGTAGCAGAGGCTACAGAGGCAGCAGCAGAGTAATATCTGTCTGTTATAAAGCAGAGTAAGCCTTTATGGTATTAGGCTGAACAATTTATTCTAAATAATCAGAAAATCTGTTGCCATGAACTCATGGCAACAGATTTTTGTTATACCCTTGCAAAGCCGGTTGTAAACATATATAAACTATAAAACTTGGATATACAATGAACAAGACCTTTCCATCCGACAAAGAACAGGGCAATACATGGACACATCTTGCTGGGGCAGTCTTTGCTCTCTCATCTATATGGATGATATGGCCCGCTGCCCGTTTAGGCTGGCAATGGACCATGGGAGTTATATTCTTTATTTCAGGCATGTTTCTTATGTTCCTTTCCAGTACCATTTATCATTGGCTGTCGCCCGGAATGGCAAAGGACATCTTACGCAAATGCGACCACATTAGTATATATGTCATGATAGCCTGTTCATATACCCCTATATGTATAGCCGTTATAGGAGGTTGGGTAGGGTGGCTTACCTTTGCCGTACAGTGGATTATGGTTATATGTGGCACGGTATATAAGATTGTCGCTATGGGTAAACACCCTCGTTTGTCACTTGCTCTCTATCTCATCATGGGGTGGAGTGTCGTACTTGTTGCTCAACCTGTTGTGGAACGTCTTACCTCCGTTTCTTTAGCAATGCTTGTTTGTGAGGGACTCTTTTATACCGCAGGCACCTATTTCTTTGTGCATGACCGCCGGCGACATTATCATACCGTTTGGCATGTTTTCGTGTTGCTTGGCGCTATGTCTCATTGGACGGCTATACTCTTAATAATTCTCGGAGCATAAAACCTATATGCTAACCACACCGAATAATGACCTCTTAATTATAAGATGAAGTAAGCTGTCAAACGACTGTATAAGACTCAATTGACACATATTTTTACTTATAAGATTTTTGCACTATTTGCACGCTTATTCAAAAAAACTGCGTACCTTTGCAAATAATATCAAGGAATAATCCGATGTCAATAGTATAGAATATATATCCTAATTCTTTATAGATGGAAATTATTACGCCAGTTCGGGATAAGCCATTAGAATAAAGCCAACTGCTTGTCGTCCTCAATACGGTATCCTTGAATGGCCTGCGGCTTGTTATCATAGAAACAATAGGCTCCCAATGCAGAAATGAGATTCATGATGAAATTGTTCAGTGAGCAGTGCTTTGTGTGTACGAGTTTTCCTGTTGTCTTGAGCATTTCGTTGATGCACTCAATAATGTATCGCTTGCCCAGCATAATTTTGTCCCAGAGCGACATGAGCCTGTTCTTCATGTTGGCCTTGATGCCCGTGACCAGATGTACGCCGCCGGCAAAGAGTGTGTCGAACAGCGGCTGTGAGATGTATCCCCTGTCGGCAAAGAGCTTCCCGTAAATCTTTTTGCCCAGCACGGCCCATATCCTCCTGTCCTTGTCACTGACATTGGATGATGTAAGGCAGAAGGTTATGATTTCTCCACGGTCGTTGCAGAGCAGATGCAGCTTGAAGCCATGACACCATCCCATCGTCCCCTTGCCGTCTCCGGCGATTCCCTTGAACACCTTGTTGGCATAGCGCCTGAGATTGTTGCACACGGGAATCATAATGGATTCTTCTGTTTGAACTTTATAAATGATTGGTATTCAGATATAAAGGTACGAAAAATCCTTGTAGTTACCAAATTTTTAGACTACTTTCTTATCCCGAACTGGCGTATATATTATATGCGGATTGGAAGATGACTGAATAGTGCAAACACCAGAATTAACAAGTTTTATTAGCAACTTGTATCCTTCATTTGGATTAACATTCCATTGACGGAACAAATCCATTTCGGTTATTCCATTAAAATCGTGGGAAGTTACGAAAAAATGATAAAAGGGGTGTACTAAATTATTTATATTCATCAGTTTAGATTCTACTTCTTTAATTCATAAAACAAATAATTTTTCAATAAATAATCATTTTATTATTCGGCATTATTGGCTAGCTCTACTAATGCAACTCCATATTGTCTTATAGGTCGTGGATTTTCTATTGACTCTCTCGGTACGCTTTGAATGCTTTTGCTTGAACCATCTAGTAGGTTATGGCAAAAACTCTGTGGAATGTGTTTAGTGCTTTCTTAAGTTATCACTTACGGTTATCGACATCTTAATACCATGAGCTATTAAGGTCGCCCAAGGCTGTTGTATGGATATTTCATAGTTTTATATTAGTTATTGTGATGCATATTCTTTGAGAAATTTCTTGACTACATCTAAGTCATTCTCTTTGTTACGTTTCAATTCTTTTGATTTGCCAAAATCTTGAAAGGATATCACTACAACTTGAATACCATGCTGAGGGAGCACCACCTTTCGTCGTTCATCATAGATCTTACGTTGAATGCCTCGGGGAACACCACTTATCGTCATTTTATGATCAAATAGCTTGACACTCTCCGTATGTTGTTGTTCATAATATTCTACTACAAGGTTCAGTCCCTCATAGTAGGCATCAACTGGAAGCTTCCTGCCGGTATCTCCTAGTAAGAAATTAAACTTATGTTGCCTACTTGCCTTCATGCCAAGCACCTCATCGCATAAGTCGATGACATAATATTCATCAGAATCTATTCTTTTCATAATCTAATTTATTTGTTCACGATCTCTTCAAGGGCTTGAGCCAGTTGGTCAGGACATGAAGATATTTTGTTACCGCACCGTATGCCTTTCAGACGTGCTATCACCTCTTTGGCGTTTTGTCCTTTTATTAGCGCCGTGATGCCCTGCGTATTACCGTGGCAGCCGCCTAAAAACTGCGCTTCGTTTATTGTTCCTGTTGTCTCGTCGTAGTCTATTACGATAGCTTTTGAGCAAACTCCCTGTGTTTTGTAAACTGTTTTCATGTCCTTAAATGTTTATGTTCTTGTGATAGTCTGATTGTTTCTTATTTTGCGTATGCTCTTGCGTATGCGCATTATCAGTAATACCGCTGCCGCAGACAGTCCCACTACGTATCCGCCATACAGTCCTGTCGGCCCCATTCCCAATTTGAATGCCATCAGATACCCCACCGGCAGGTTCAGCAGCCAGTAGGCTATGAATGCTATTGGCATTATGGTTTTCACGTCCTGTATGCCCCTCAGTATTCCGACCGATACATTCTGCAGACCGTCGGACAGCTGATATAATGCGGTGACGACAAACAGCGAAGCCGATATGCCTATAACATCCTCGTTGCGGGTGAACAACGTCGGGAGCCAATGGCATAACAGTATGAACGTTATTGCTGTAAACAAATTCCATGCCAGCACCAGATGATAAGACGCCTTGGCCGCCAGTGCCAGTTCGTTTATGTCACGCCGTCCGTAGCAGTGTGATATGCGTATGGTGGTCGCGGCACTGATTGACAGCACAATCATAAAGGCACCGTTTGATAATGCCATCGTAACCTGGTTGGCACTCAGTGCCTCTTTGCCTAACCATCCCATCATTATGCTCGTGCCTATGAATGCCGACGACTCCAGAAACATCTGTCCCGATATTGGCAACCCGATGCACAGCAGACGGCGTGTAGCTGACAACGAGAAATGGCGCAGTGCAAATTCTTTTAGGTAAGCGCAATAGTCGGAACGCATTGCGAAGTAGCCTGCAATCATTATCGCCCCCATTATGCGCGATAACAGAGTGCCCATTCCGGCTCCTTCCACTCCCATCTCCTCAAATCCAAGATGTCCGTAGATGAATATCCAATTAAGAATACAGTTCGCTATGTTTGCTATTATGGTGACAACCAGTTCCACCTTCGTGTTGCCTATGCCCTCTAAAAACTGCTTGAAGGCAAAGAACAGCATTATGAAAGGCATGCTTATAATCAACTGTTTATAGTATGGTATAGCCATGTCCACAACCTCGGCCGGCTGTCCCATGTGATACATCAGCGGCACTATGGCATATTGCACGGCAGATATGGTAACCCCCAACAGCACATACATCGCTATGCCGTTCTGCAGCAGTGCCGCCGCCTGCCGCTTCTTGCCCTGTGCATGCAGTTCTCCTATGAGCGGTGTCAGTCCGAGCGCGATACCTATGGCGGCAAAGAAGAACAACATAGATACTACACCGCCGAATGATATGGCGGCAAGCGGTGTTGATGACGTGCCGCCATAATGCCCCACCATCAGGTTGTCAACAATCTGCGTCAGTATCTGCCCTAATTGTGTCAGTGCCACCGGCAGCGCCAGCATCATGTTCCGGCGATATTGCTCCTTGTATCTTGCAAGGAATCCTGTGCGTCCTTCCCCGCAAGCAGTCCCATTCTTGTCGGTCATCTCCTATGTTTGCGTGTATCCTGTTTTCTTGTTGCAATACAATCCCCTTCCGGCTTATTTCTCTTTCTTGCCAAACTCCGGGTCTATTTTCAGCAGCGCGGCCATAAGGAATGTTACCGAGCATAGCGCCATTACTATAATGAAGAACATCCTGTAGCCCACATACTCCTGCAATGCCCCGGCAAACAGTCCCGGTATCATCATGGACAGAGCCATAAAAGCCGTGCAAAGGGCGTAGTGTGAGGTCTTGAACTCGCCGCGGCTATAATATATAAGGTATAGCATGTATGCCGTGAAGCCGAAACCGTAGCCGAACTGCTCCACAAATATGCACGAGTTTATTATAAGCAGGTTTGAAGGCAGTGCGTATGCCAGATATACATAAACAATGTCAGGCAGCGTGATGGCGCATACCATAGGCCATAGCCATCTCTTCAGCCCATGCCGGCCGGCCACTATGCCGCCGAGTATGCCGCCCAATACCAGTCCTAATACCCCCACCGTGCCCTGCACAAAGCCGTATTCCTGTGGCGACAGCCCCAGTCCGCCGTTGTGCGACGCGTCTATCAGGAACAGCGTCGTTACCTTTACCAGCAACCCTTCGGGCATACGGTATAGCAACATGAACAGTATGCCTATCAGTACCTGCTCCTTTTGGAAAAAGGTCTTGACTGTCTTCCACAACTCACACAATATCTCTCCGGTCGATATGTCAGGTCGCTGTTTGTCCTCATCGGGCTTGGGCATTGTGTAGGCGTGCCATAGCCACAAGGCAATGAACAACCCCGTGCAGCCGTAGAATAGCAGGCTCCATGAGTATGCGAAGTTGTTGCGGAACACCACCTGCAGGTTTCCGGCAATCATTACAAGCACTCCCTGCCCGAATATCATGGCAAAACGGTAGAACAGCGAGCGTATGCCCACAAACACCGTCTGCTCATGCTGCGACAGTCCGAGCATGTAGAAACCGTCGGCGGCTATGTCGTGGGTGGCACTGGCAAAGGCCATGAGCCAGAAGAAGCACAGTGTACCCTGCATCCAGAAGTGTGTCGGTATGGTGAAGGCCACCCCTCCCAGCGCCGCTCCTATCAGCAGCTGCATGGATGTTATCCACCATCTCTTGGTCTTTATTATGTCTACAAACGGGCTCCATAGCGGTTTTATGACCCATGGCAGGTTGAGCCATGCCGTATAGAAGGTTATGTCGGCGTTGGACATGCCTAATTGCTTGTACAGTACGAGTGATATTGTCATCACCATGACGTATGGTATGCCTTCGGCAAAGTACAGTGAGGGCACCCACGTCCAAGGGCTTTTCATTGTGTTGATGTGTTTTTTTGTGGTTAATATTTTGTGCAAAGTTAACAAAAAATGTTGGAAATGCCAAGAGATAGAGTCTTTCAAACGCTGCCGACGCTGCCTATCTCCTTTTTATTATGACCTTGTCAGTCGGCTGCAGGTTTGGTATCTCTACCCGATAGCCTATGGTTGCGGGCAACGAGAAGGTGTATTCATAGTGTCCGTCGGTAGCTCTTCGCCATGCTGATGTTATGTCACCGTGCGGCGTATGTACTTTTGTGCGTGCCCATGTCATGCGTGGCTGTGTCGCAAGGGTAGGGTGGTTGTCGTCTCTGCGGTCGGCGTGTGGTGCCAGTATCACCGTCTTAAAGCCCGCCGCATCCGGTTTTATGCCCCCAATGTAGGCGTACATCCATTCTGCTACGGCACCGTATGCGTAGTGGTTGAATGAGTTCATGTTCCAATGGTGCTTGTGATAGCCGCCGTCGAGTGTGTATGAGTCCCAGCGTTCCCACACGGTGGTGGCTCCTTGGTCTACGCTGTATAGCCACGAGGGGTTCTCCCGTTGCAGCAACAGGGCGTAGGCCAGGTCGTCCATACCTTCGTCAGACAGTGTGGTGCATAATATTCCGGTACCGACAAAGCCTGTTGACAGTCTGTAGCCGTTGTTCTCTATGTTGCGGCGCAGCGAGTCGCGGGCGGCGGCTCTGTGCGCTTCGGGCAACAGACCGTAGCGCAGTGCCAGCAGATAGGCCGTTTGCGTGGTCTTGGACAAACTGCCGTTGGGATTTATGTAACGTTGGCGGAACTCGGACTTTATGTCCTTATATAGCTGACGGTAGTGCATGGCGTCGGCATGGCGTCCCGTTACGGTGGCAATGCTGTCCATCAGCTGAGCAACATAGGCGTAATATGCCACGGCCACATAGCGCGCGTCTATAGGGTCATAGGCCAGCCAGTCGCCTGTGGCCGTTCCCGCGCCGATGTGTGTGTATGTTACGCCGTCTGCCGTCTCCTGCTGTCTCTCCAACCATTGCATATATGCTGTCATGCTGTTGTAGTTCTCTTCAAGAATGGTGATGTCTCCGGTCATGTCGTAAACCGTCCATGGCACAATGACACCGGCGTCGCCCCATGCCGCCGTGCCGAATCCCCAGAAGTTTGGGTATGGCGCGATGTCGGGATAAGCACCGTCGGAGCGTTGAGAGTTGCGCATGTCACGCATCCATTTCCGGTAGAAGGCCGCGGCGTCAGACTGATATAGCGCCGTGCGTGAGAATATCTGCGTGTCGCCGGTCCATCCCAGTCGCTCGTCACGCTGCGGACAGTCGGTGGGAATGCTGAGGAAGTTGCCGCGCTGTCCCCACCATATATTGCTGTATAGTTGGTTGATGCTTGGGTCGGAGCATTCAAATTCGCCCCATTCCGCTATCTCGGAGCCTACCACCTGGCCTGTCAGGCTGCGTATCTCCACGTCATCGGTGGCGCTGACCGATACGTATCGGAACCCCATGAAGGTATGGTGCGGATGATATTGCTCGCCTTTTTGGGCGCCGCTGAACACGTATCTCAGTGTGGCGTCGGCTGTGCGCAGATTGTAGAGCCACACGCTGCCGCCGGGACCGTCGTCCAGTCGCCCGCTATGGTCGCCGTTGTGGTTCAGCATCTCGCCGTGGCGCAGGGTTAACACCGTTCCCTTGGTGGCCTTGGCGTTAATGGCCATCCAGCCGAC
Source organism: uncultured Prevotella sp. (assembly GCA_964599665.1). Lineage (GTDB taxonomy): Bacteria > Bacteroidota > Bacteroidia > Bacteroidales > Bacteroidaceae > Prevotella. The sequence continues at coordinate 33,826 of CAZRGO010000006.1, read as the reverse complement.
CATGTTTTGTCCGAGGTCTACCACAGCTGTCTCACCTTTGCGCAGAGTAAAAGGCCGGTTGCCAATGGTGCGCTCCGGCTTGATGAGGCCATAGTCCGTGCCTGTGGCTATGGTGTCTTTGTATATCGTTATGGTCTGCGGATGTCGCCAGAACCGTTCGGGGCGTATGCGTACCTCAGGCCCCTCAAACGGTATCACGGTCATTTGCGGGACTGTTGTTACTGCGGCGCTGTACCACTCCGTGGCCTGTCGCCGTGCATCGTAGTGCTCGCCGTTGTATATGTCACCTACAAGCAGCGGGCCGTCGGTGGAGTATTGCCATGTGGTGTCGGTCACAGCCAGTGTCTTGTCGCCTGCGGCGATACGGGCCATGAGGCATAGCGGCGTGTCATGGCCATACACTCTGCGGCTTATTGCGCCAGCCCACCAGCCGTTGCTCAGTTGCACGGTTATCTCGTTGCGCCCTTGGTGTATGGCGGGACTGAGGTCTATTGTCTGGTAGGTCACTTCCTTGCGGTAGTCGGTCCATCCGGGTTTCAGCTCGTGGCGGCTGACGGGACGGTTGTTGACATATACATCGTATATGCCCAACGCCGTGGCGTAAAGTGTGACCTGAGGCTTCTTCCCGCTTATGTCGAATGTCTTGCGGAACAGTGGCAGTGAGGCTCCGCTGTGTTGGCCGGCTGTAATCCATTTTGCGTCGCCCGGCTGTGCCGATACGTTGTATAAAGTACAAAGGATAGTTAGTAGCGTCAGTAGGCTGCGTTTCATTTGGCGTGTGAGGTTGTTTTTATATTCTATGCGTCAGTTTGGTATAAGAAAACCTTTCAAAGGTTTGGTGATCTGAACTGTTCTCTGTGTCTTTATGTATGATTTCCACTTACTTATAAAGCCAAATTTCTTGATGGAACACTTCAGCAGTCCGTGTCATTCATTAGAAATCTGGCGTGGGTTGCATCTGCGGGATGTATCTGCGAGCGTATTAATTCGACAGATTTACTACTAAAATATTTAGGTACATCAATTATAAGAATGAATTATGGTGATGGAGGTAGTAATTATAATTTACACTCTTATATTGAGGAAATCAGACAAGGAAATTGTTTTAATGTCGTGGTTTGTTTGATGTGCCACAATAAATATTCTTGTATCTTCTTGGTTTTATAACGGGTATGGCGGGCGTAAGGAAGTGTTACAGATCAATATGTTTTACGTTTACGTCCTCGTGCAGGAATATTGCGGCGCACTCTTTGAACCGTTCCGGTGATTCGGTGGTGAAATATTGCACCGTAGAGCCGTTGCTACAGTGCCGGCTCATATCTGCGTGTCGTTGCAGGTAGTCTTCCAGTGCCGCCGCTACATATTCCCCTTGTGCTACTATTTGTATTCCATCGGGGGTGACCTTGCGTATGGCGTCCATCAGGAGAGGGTAGTGTGTGCAACCTAATATGATGGTGTCTATGAGCGGGTCTTTATGTAACAATTGCATGATGCGCTTGCGCACGAAGTACTCCGCACCCTCGCTGTCTCCCTCGCCGGCCTCCACCAATGCCGCCCATAGCGGGCATGCCTGTCCCGTTACTGTTATGTCCGGGTGCAGTTTTGCTATCTCCATCGTGTAGCTCTCGGAGCGTATGGTTCCCTCTGTGGCCACTATTCCTACATGGCGTGACCGTGTTAGCTGTCCTATTACCTCCACAGTGGGGCGTATCACGCCTAAAACCCTGTTGCCGTGCCAGCTGTTTTCCTGCATCATATCGTTTATGCCGTATGCCATACGGTTATATGCGGGCAGGTCGTTCTGCTGTATTGTCCGCAGGGCTTTGGCCGATGCCGTATTGCAACCGAGTATGACAAGCCGGCATCCCATGTCAAACAGTTTCAGTACGGCTTGTCGTGTGAATTCATACACCACGTCAAAGGAGCGCGGGCCGTATGGTGCCCTGGCATTATCGCCAAGGTATATGAAGTCACGCTCCGGCAATCGTTTGCGCAATTGCTGCAGTATTGTAAGGCCGCCGTATCCGGAGTCGAACACTCCTATTGGTGAACTCATTTTGTAAGGTTTGACAGTTGTGACGTTACGTCCTCCGCTATCTCCGGCGATATGTAGGGGCATGCCTCGCTGTCGGTGTTGACCATCAGCAGATAACCGCCTTGCCTGCCGGTCTTTTCTATGGCTTCCTGCAGCTTTGTGTGCAATGGTGCCATGGCTTCCTGCTCCGCTTGCTCAAGGAGTCGCTCCGATTCTTTTCTGAACTGCTCGTTACGCTCTAAAAGTGTTTGCAGATCAGCCTGGCGTTTCCGTCTTATTGATTCGGCTAATGCTGCCTGCTGGTCAAGGAACAACTCGTATTTCTCGTTGAATTCCCGCTGTACCGATTGCAGCTCCTCGGCATACTGCTGACGTAATTTCTCTACGGTGGCGGTAGCAGTGGCGTACTCCGGCATGGCCTGCATTACACTCTTGTAGCTGAAATATCCTATCTTGACATTTTGAGCAGCGGCTGTCAGTGCCGTAATGCAACAGAGTGTTAACGTAAATAATGTCTTCTTCATTGTCGGTGTATTTGTGAAAAGACCTGTAATGGTGTATTTGTAAATCAGTCAACAAAATTAAACATCATTGTGTCCGCATGTCGCTGGCGGGATTATATGAATCCCGTCAGCATGCGTATAACTCGGATTAATCTTGTTGACTGATTTCGTTTGGCGGGTAACCGTATCGGGTTTGTCGCCCTGTTGTTACTTCAGCTTGTTTATTTCTGCCTTTACTTCGGCTGTCACGTCTTTTGAGCCGGAGCCGATATAGAGTGCCGCACCCTGCTCAAATATGTATGTGTACTGGCCGTTCTTGCCCACATTCTGTATGGCAGTGAGAATCTTTTGCTGTATAGGCTGCATCTTCTCGGCCTGCTGCTTCTGAAACTCCTGCTGGTTCTGCTGTGCGGTCTGCTGTATCTTGGCATACATATCCTGCAGCGTCTTCTGCTGTTCTTCCTGTGCTGTGGCACTCATAGTGGCCTTGTTTTTCTCGAACTCCTGTGCCTTGCGCTCCAGTTCTTCCTGCATTGCTTTGAGGTCGTTCTCATACTGCTGTGCGATGGCCTGCAGTTCTCCGTTCGCTTTTGTCAGTTCCGGCAGGCTCTGCATGATGTTCTGTGTGTCTACATGGCCGAATTTCTGTGCGTTTGCACTGATTGCTACCGCAAATACTGCGACAAGTGCAATGATAATCTTTTTCATTTCTTTTCTCTTTTACTTATTTTTGTTTATTAATTGCTCTGCGTTCGGGCTGTTAGTGGCTTTCCTGTTTAATAGCCTAATTTCTGCAACACTTCGTTTGAGATGTCAATCTTTGGTGATGCGAATATTATACCGCTGTCAGATGCGCGGTCCAATACAAGCTGATAGCCCCTTAACTCGGACACTTCCTTCACCGCATTGTATATCTCGTCCTGTATTGGCGACATCAGACTCTCGCGTTTTTTGAACAGTTCGCCCTCTGGACCGAAATATTTTCTCTTCAGGTCCGCTGCCTCTTTCTCTTTCTGCATGATAGCCTCCTGCCTCTTTTGTTTCTGCTCCTGCGACAGGAATACCACTTCGTTCTGATAGTTTTTATACATGGTTGTGGCCTCGGTGTTCAATGCCTCCACCTCTGCCTGCCATCGTTTCGATACCTGTGTCAGCTGTTCGTTAGCTCTTTCGTATGCCGGTATGTTCTTAAGTATGTACTCCATGTCTATCAGAGCATACTTCTGTGCGTTGGCAGTCATGGCCATGCACAGTGCGAGGATAGTAAAAAGTATATGCTTCATAAGCCGTTTGTTTTATTATATAGGTTAAAATTCTTGTCCGAGTACAAAGTGGAAGTTGCTGCCTCCCTTTGTTCCGAATACCTTATCGAAACCGTATGCCCAGTCAATACCCATCATACCGACCATCGGCAGGAATATACGTACACCGAGACCCGCCGAGCGTTTCATGTCAAACGGATTGAAATCCTTGGTGTCGTTCCATGCGTTTCCGGCCTCGGCAAATCCCAATCCGTATATGGTTGTGTTGCCGAGCATGAACGGATAGCGTAGCTCTATCGAGAAGCGGTCATAGGCATAGCCTGCCGCGCTGTATGGTGTTAGCGAGCCATTCTCGTATCCTCGCAGTCCGATAGTCTCTTCCGCATAACTGCTTGAGTATCCGGACATACCGTCACCACCCATGTAGAACGTCTCAAAAGGTGACTTGTTGTATTTGTTATACGCTCCAAGCAGTCCCATCTCCACTCTTGTCATGAGCACGAAACACTTTGCCGCACTTGACAGGGCGGTGAATGTCTTTGACTTAAACTTCCATTTGTGATATTCTATCCAACGGTATTTCTCCTGTTGCTCGGCAGAATATGTTGCCGACTGGTAATTGGTGGCGAGGTGTTCGTAGTCTTTATTGTTAAAGAGTGACCATGGCGGCGTCGCCGTTACTGACAGCTCAAAGGACGAACCGCTGCGCGGGAACATCGGGTTGTCCGTAGAACTGCGCGCCAATGTCAGTCCCAAGTTGAGGTTATTACAGTTTCCGTTGCTTACAAGGAAGTAGTTCCAGTTCTTAAGTATATAGCGTGTATATGACAGATTGGCCATAAGTGTGAAGAAATCGTCCGGCCATCGCAGACGTTTTCCCCAGCCAATGGAGCCGCCGAGCAGTTGAACGTACTTGTCCGGGTCGTAATAGTTCTCATAATTGTTATAATTATATGATGAACCGTAGCCGCCATAGTAGTAGCTATACGTGTTGTACCAGTTGGAATTGTAGTAATTAGAGTTTACGTCCGTTTGCTTTGAGTAGAACACTCCCACGTTGAACTGTATCGGACGCTTGCCTCCAAACCATGCCGTTGAGTACGAAATGTTGTACGACTGGTAGTAGGTGCCGTTCGTTTGTGCGCCTATTGACAGTGTCTCGCCATCGCCTATAGGCATTATTCCACGGTGCTCCTTATTGCGGTTGAACAGGTTTGCCATGGAGAAGTTGTTCAGTTTCAGGCCTATCCTGCCTATAACACCGGTCTGTCCCCAGCCTAACGAGAACTCAACCTGGTCATTGGACTTCTGCTCCAGCGGCCATGTTATGTCCACAACACCGTCCTCTGCGTTTGGCTTGATGTCCGGTTGCACCTTCTCCTGGTCAAAGTGTCCCATTGATGCTATCTCACGTGCCGAGCGCATCACCGCTGATTTTGAGAAAAGGTCCCCCGGTTTCACTCTCAACTCCCTCCTTACCACTTTCTCATAGAGGCGTGTGTTACCCGTTATCCTTACGTGTGAGATATGAGCCTGCGGCCCTTCTGATATGCGCATCTCTATATCTATGCTGTCTCCCACCACATTTACCTCGATAGGGTTCAGCTGATAGAACAGGTATCCATGATCCCAATACAGGTTGCCCACGGCGTCTTCGTCTTGTTTCAGGCGTTTGTCCATCAGTACCTTATTGTACACATCGCCCTTTTTCATCCTTAATTCCCGCTCAAGTCTGGCTGTTGTGTACACGGTGTTACCTGCCCATGTTATGTTTCTGATATAATACTTCTGTCCCTCGTACACTTTCAGGAAAACGTTCACGTGTTTCTCGTCGTAATACTCCACGCTATCCTCCAATATCATTGCATCCCTGTATCCGAGTTCGTTGTATTTTTGTATCAGGTTCTCTTTGTCTTCCTCGTAGCGTTCCGGCGTGAACTTCTTCTTCTTGAATATGTTGCCGAACTTGTTTACCTCGTGAAGATTGGCAAATGCACCTTTTGACAGCAGGTTGCCTTTCAGTGTCTTCGTTGAGATCTCGTTGTTTCCCTCTATTATGATTTTCTTGATCTTGGTCTTTTGTTTCTTGTCCACGTCTATGTCCAGAATGACATGATTCTTCTGTGCCACGTCATCCCGTTGCCTTATTATCACCTCCGCGTTCTTGTAGCCTTTGTCCTGAAAGTAGTTTTGCGCCAACAATTTTGCGCGTGAGAGCATGTTTGGCGTAATCTGCGAGCCTTTCAGCAATCCTAATTTCTGTTCGAGGTCGGAGCGTTCCGATTTCTTCTTAACCCCATAATAGTTTATCTCGCTCACTCTCGGCCTTGTCTGCAGGTATATATGCAGATACACCGAGTCCGCCACGATAGAGTCCGCCGCTATCTTTACCTCAGAGAACAGCCCGTGTTTCCAATATCTTTTTACGGCATCCGTAATCTCATTGCCCGGCAGGCTTATCTCCTGTCCCACATACAGCCCAGAGATGCCTGTCAGCATATAGTCCTCATATCCGTCAACCCCGCTTACATTCAGCGCCGCTATGGTGCATAGCCTGACTTTAGAGGCATACGATATGTCCGGGTTTACAATCTTATCCTGTGCCATGGCAATGACGGTGGCCGCCATCATCGTCAGTGTCAGGATGAAGTGTTTCTTTGATAACATATATTATTGATTGAAATTGTCTGATTGCTCTGCTTCTATCTGTGCTTCAGTCTTTCCGAACCGTCTTTGTTTTGATTGGTAATACTCTACGGCTTTCAACAGGTCATCATTGCAGAAGTCCGGCCAATATACCGGTGTGAAATACAGTTCCGAGTATGCTATTTGCCAAAGCAGATAGTTGGAGATACGCAATTCCCCTCCCGTCCGTATCAACAAGTCCGGGTCAGGCATAAATGCCGTGTTCATGTGGCCTGACAATACCTTCTCGTTTATGTCTTCCACTGCCAGTGTTCCATCTTTCACTTCTTGCGCAATGAGCCGCGCTGCGTTTGTTATCTCCCAGCGTGAGGAGTAGCTCAATGCCATTACCACCGTCATACGGTCGTATGATGCCGTATGCTCCTCGGTGTACCGCAGTCTCTGTTGTACCGCCTCCGGCATGCGCGAGCAATCGCCTATTACACGAAAGCGCACGTTGTTCTTGTCGAACAGCTCCGTTGTCAACTGTGTCAGCACCAGGTCCATCAATGCTGTCACTTCCTCTGTCGGCCTGTTCCAGTTCTCTGTAGAGAATGCGTACAATGTAAGGTATTTCACGCCGAGCCGCACGCAGTCCGCCGTTATTTGTCTTATGGTCTCCGTACCTGCCGCGTGTCCGTAGCTACGTGGCTTGTTACGCTCTGTGGCCCATCGGCCGTTGCCGTCCATGATGATGGCAATATGTTGTGGAATGCGGTTTTTATCTATCATCTTGTTTGTTTATCTATCTTTTTGACAATTAGGGCATTTTGCCGAGAAACTGTATGTCAGCGCCAATGTCAGCGTAGAGTAACAGTCGGTGTTCTTGAATATCCCCGAGCTACTTATGCGGTACGGGTCTTTCACTCCGTCCAGATAGTCGCTGAGCGAGAAGTGCATCTGCCAGTCGAGCGACAGGTTCATCCTCGACGCCACTTTGTATTTCACGCCCACACCCAACGGTATGTTGGCCGTTATAACGCTCTTGGATGAGCTGTATGGTATGGTAGCGGATGCGTCAGTCTGTCCGTTGTCCGCCTTAACGTATGTCATTCCTATACCGAGCGATATGAACGGTGTTATGCGTTTGGCTCCTCTGTATTCGTGTCCCGTGCCGTATGGCAGGAAATTGTATTCGTATGTTGCCGACAAGTCGCCCAAAGCGTTCTTGAACGAGTAGTTGTTCTGCGTCAGGTCAGGATAAACGGTTGACAAACCACCGGCTTCTCCTTTTACCTGTGTGTACATTGCCGCTATGCGCACGGCCATATACGGGTTCATTATGGCTCTGAATACCACCGCGCCGGACGGTTGCATGCCTTTGAACAGGGCACCGTTAAAGTCGCCCGTGTATGCCGTAGCCCCTACTCCCGCGCCTATCTCCATGCGATATTCCACGTCATCCTGCGCCGTGGCTTTTCCTGTCACGGCAAGTAGCGTTAGTGCTATCAGCAGGCATCTTATATATAAATAATGTATGCGTACGTACATTGTTATATATTATTCAAAGAATTTCTGCGGCTCTTTCCACAGAACCTTGTTCTGCTTGCCTTTCCATATTATACACCTGTCACTCTCATTGACAGCCTCCGGATTAACGGCTATAATCATAAAAGCCCCCTTGCCGTCGTTCACCAGCACCGCTGCCTGCGCTCCCTTGACGTTCTCCGGCATGTCCATGCCTGCCTGTGTGTGCCATGTGACACCGTTGTCCGGCGAGAAATACAGTCGTGAGTAGGCCGTTCCCGTGCCGTTTATTGCGGCGCCGCCTGTCGCCAATATTCCGTCGGCATACCCTATGGCTGTCAATCCCTGCATGCGTGGCAGAATATAGTTATAATTGTTCCACGTCACATTGGTGAATGTCCATGGTTGCGGAGCGTCTTTGTCCACCACTTTGTTCCATACCACGGCCTTGGCATAATTGTCGTTGTCGCCGGTGAACTCCTTGTTACCCACCAATGTTATGCGTGCCACATTGCTGTTTGTCTTGGTGATGCTCGCCAATAGTGTTATGTCCGTTGCCGGCAGTTTGTCTGTGTTGTTCACAAACTCGGTGCTCTCCATGGCGTCAGCCGCCCATGTCGCCCCGTTATCCTTTGACACCATTATGTACCCCTCGCCTGAGATGGCGTACATCTCGCTGTCATATCCTCCGAGCAGTGCTTTAAGCGGCATGTCGGGGGTGGTTGATGTCCACGTTTCCCCATCGGTCGTGGAGTATATTGTGCCGTTGTTATATATACATAATGTGCCGTTTATGCCGGCCATTGTGGCGACTTTCATGTCGGCCTCGGACGGCATGACGCACTGTGTCCATTCGCTGCCGTCGTCAGAACGCAGCAATATGGTTTTCTGCTCACTGTCTTTTCCCGCTACATATATCCTGTTGCCTGTCTGTGTCGCCTTCAGGTTCCTCATGGAGGCTATTATGGCATTCCCCGGCATACGGCTCCATACGAACGAATCGGCATACTCCCTGTGACACACTATGTTCACGGTATAGTCCGTCGCATGCTGTCCGTCGTTGGATACGATGCGCAGTATGCGCTGCTGTGAATAGTCTATGGAGTCGGTGGACGAGTACAATGTCCAGTTCTCGTCGGTCAGATTCTTGAACAATGCCGTACCGTTGCTCTTTGCCGTTATTGTGGTTAGGATATGTGCAAGGTCTGTCCCCACCGTCAGCGAGTCCTCATTGAAGATGCGTCTGTTCACCTGATCGATGCAGATAGGTGTCGTTGCAGCCGAGTATGTATATGAGTAGGTGCTGTCGTTGCCTGCCGCCGTCTTGACGGTACGGTAACACTTGACGTTCCCGAGCCTGAACATTGCCACCGCAGTGTCGTCGTAGGTGATTATCTCGCTGTCATCGCTCAAGCATGAGGCGCACAGGCATATAATAGCGAGCACGATACCCGATAATGTTATTTTAGATGTCATTATGTAATAAATTTCGAAATCATCTGCAAATTTAATCATAAAATCTCGAAAATCACACTTTTTCCTTATTTTATTATACAATTTATTGGCAAAAAGGCTTTTTTTAAGTTACGTTTACATAATAGCGTGCTTCTCCGTAACAGAGAGTGGGTGTTTGCCTGAGAATCGGCTTTGTGCCTGCCTTAGTGGGGCGCATGCGCTGTAATCACGGTGCGATTACCATGCAATCGCACCGTGATTATAATGTAAAAGCACTGCGATTACAGTGCAATCGCAGTGCTTTTGTAAGGTGTTGTTTGTTAAGATATTATGAGATGTGTTTTTGCTTTCTTCCGAGGGCGGGAATTACGTCGATGAGGGTTGATCCATACAGTCGGGAACCGGGTCGGAAATCACACCCATTTCCTGTGCTTTCAGCATGAGCAACCGCATTAGTGCCTGCCGCTCGTTCTCCACTTTGTTGTCGAGTACGGCGTCTTTAAGATACCGCTTTAACTCGCCTACCTCGCGCGACGGTTTCAGGTTGAACAGCTGCATTATCTCGTTGCCGTCAATGACCGGTTGCAGCAGGCGTTTGAAGTCACGCTGTTTCAGGTCTTCTATCTTCTGTCTTACAAGCCGGTAGTTGTCGAGGAACCTCTGCTTGCGTATGCTGTTCTTGCTTGTTATGTCGGCCTCGCATAGCCGCATCAGGTCGTCTATGTCATCGCCGGCATCGTTTACCATCCGTCGTATAGCGCTGTCTGTCACCTCGTTGTCGGCGATGGCAATGGGACGCATGTGCATGTCTACCATTTTCTGGACATATTTCAGTTTCATGTCCAGCGGCAACTTCAGCCGTCTGAATATTGTCGGCACCATTTTTGCACCTATGGTGTTGTGTGCGTGGAATGTCCAGCCCGCCAGATTGTCCCAGCGTTTGCTTTTGGGCTTGCCTATGTCGTGTAGCAGGGCGCTCCATCTGAGCCACAGGTCGTTACTGTCCTTGCACACGTTGTCAAGCACTTCGAGGGTGTGGTAGAAATTGTTTTTGTGCGCTTTGCCGTTGCGTGTCTCCACAATGTCAAGTTGTGACAGCTCCGGCAGGAATATATCGAGTAGCCCGGAGCGCTGCAAATCGACAAATCCCCGTGACGGAGTGTCGCAGAGCAGTATCTTGTTCAGCTCCTCGTTGATACGTTCCGCGCTTATGATATGCAGCCGTCGGGCGTTGCGTTCGAGAGCCTGGAATGTCTCATCCTCTATCATGAAGTTGAGGCGCGTGGCGAAACGTATGCAGCGTAGCATCCGTAACGGGTCGTCGCTGAATGTTATGTCGGGGTCGAGTGGGGTGCGTATGATGCCGTCATACAGGTCGTCGAGACCGCCAAATGGGTCCACTAATTCTCCGAAACGGTTGTGGTTGAGGCAGATGGCCATGGCGTTGATGGTGAAGTCGCGGCGGTTCTGGTCGTCTTCGAGCGTCCCGTCCTCCACTATCGGTTTGCGTGAGTCGTGGCTGTAGCTCTCACGTCGTGCCCCGACAAACTCTATTTCCATGAAGGCGTTCTCGTCATTGGTCTTGCCCGGCAACCGGTATTTGACCTGTGCCGTGCCGAAATTCTTGAATACCGAGAGGTGTGCGCGGCGTCCTAACATTGCGGTGAGCTGTTTGGCCACCTCGATTCCGGAGCCTACCACTACGCAGTCGATGTCGTCAGACGGCCGTTCCAAAAAGATGTCACGCACGTATCCGCCCACGACATAGCATTCAAGCCCCAGTTGGTCGGCCGCGGCTGAGATCTTATGGAAAATGTCTTTGTCAAGTATCTGCGCCAGTTCGGCGTCACTATAGTCTTTCATTACTGTTTCTGTTGTTTCTTGTTATCCCGTTGCCACTCAGGGTGCATGACATCTTCGGAGGAGAATGGTACCGTCAGGTCAAGCTCCAGTTCGGGGTGTAAGGACTCTTTGGACTTGAAAGGCGCCATGGTATCATCATATACCGATACCTCCACGAGTGCTACTCCGGCGGCCAGTATGCCTAATTGCCGTGCCGCCTCGTAAGATAAGTCTATCACTCTGCCTTTGGTATGGGGGCCGCGGTCTATCACTTTCACTATCACCTCTTTGCCGTTGGCGGGGTTCTTCACTCTGAGTAGCGTGCCGAAAGGGTGTGTACGGTGTGCGCAGACGAGTGAATCGTTATTGAGTCGCGTTCCGCTGCTGGTGCGTGCGCCGTTGGCGCGCCGTGAGTAATATGAGGCTTTGCCCTTCTGTTGGCAGTATGACGGCACGAGGGGCAGAGCCATAAGGATTATCGCCGCTATGCAGCGTAAGGCCGTTAGGTTTGGCATAGTGGTAGGTTAGAGTGATTGTTTGTTATGAATGCAAAGGTAATGCTTTTCTTGATAATTGGCAATAAAATAATATTGTTTTATTTTTATGGCCGAAATAAAGACGTAAAAATTTTGTTCGTTGCCGTTTTTTTTATATCTTTGCAACGTTAAAGAAATGGCTTTATATTAAGGCGTGTATTCAATGATAACCGATCCCCGCAACATCATGTGACCATATAGGGCGGAAATGGCTGCGGGAACCCCAAATAGTTAAGAAAATTATGACAGAAACAAAGAAAATCAAAACTGCTTTGGTCAGCGTGTTCCATAAGGATGGATTGGACGAGTTGCTGAAAAAACTGAATGAGGAGGGCGTGAAGTTCCTCTCTACCGGTGGTACACAGAAATTTATTGAGTCTCTGGGCTATGAGTGTGAGGCCGTGGAGAACGTGACAACATACCCCTCTATTCTCGGAGGCAGGGTGAAGACACTGCATCCGAAGATCTTTGGCGGAATATTGGGACGCCGCGAATTGCAGGATGACTTGGATCAAATGGCTAAATATGAGATACCGGAGATAGACCTTGTGATAGTGGATCTGTATCCGTTTGAGCAGACTGTGGCCAGCGGAGCCTCTGATGCTGACATTATAGAGAAGATAGATATAGGCGGTATATCATTGATACGCGCCGGAGCCAAGAACTTCAAGGATGTCGTTATCGTACCGTCTAAGGCGGAATATGGCTTGTTGCTCGATATTATCAACAAGAAAGGGGCGCAGACTGACATGGAGGAGCGACGCATGTTTGCCACACGTGCTTTTGGGGTAAGCTCGCATTACGACACGGCAATACACGCATGGTTCGATAAAAAGGATTGATACAAAGTGTGAAGAGATAGAAAAAGAGGGGTAACATTCTTAAAGATAAACGTATTATGGGATTCTTTTCTTTCGTACAGGAAATAGCAATAGATCTCGGAACCGCCAACACCATCATCATTTCAGGAGACAAGATTGTGGTGGATCAGCCGTCGGTGGTGGCTATTGACTGTGATACAAACCAGATGAAAGCTGTTGGCGACCTTGCCAAGAGCATGTATGAAAAGACGAATGACCGCATAAAGACTGTGCGGCCGTTGAAAGATGGCGTGATAGCAGACTTCTCTGCCTGCGAGATGATGATGCGCGGACTGATAAAAATGGTCAACACCGGAAGACATTTGTTCTCGCCGTCGCTGCGTATGGTGATAGGAGTGCCGTCGGGTTCTACTGAGGTGGAACTGAGAGCGGTGCGCGACTCTGCGGAGCATGCGGACGGAAGAGACGTCTATCTTATCTTTGAACCGATGGCAGCCGCTGTCGGTATCGGTATTGATGTGGAGGCTCCGGAGGGCAATATGATTGTGGACATAGGCGGAGGCTCTACGGAGATTGCCGTTATATCACTTGGAGGCATCGTTAGCAACAACTCCATACGTGTGGCAGGTGATGAGTTTACCTCTGACATACAGGAGTATATGGCACGGCAACATAATGTGAAGGTTTCGGAACGTATGGCGGAACGCATAAAAATAAATGTGGGTTCGGCTCTTGCTGACCTTGGAGACGAGGCTCCGGAGGATTATATCGTGCACGGCCCGAACCGCATAACGGCTCTGCCTATGGAGGTTCCGGTATGTTATCAGGAGATAGCGCACTGTATAGACAAGACGGTGGCGAAGATAGAGAACTCCGTGCTCACGGCACTTGAGAACACTCCGCCGGAGCTGTATGCCGACATTGTGAAGAACGGCATATACCTTTGTGGTGGCGGTGCATTGCTGCGTGGCTTGGATCGTAGGCTACAGGCCAAGATAGGCATACCGTTCCACATAGCGGAAGACCCGCTACGTTGTGTGGCGAAGGGTGCCGGCGTGGCTCTGAAGAATATAGGTCGTTTCTCGTTCTTGATGAGATAAGGCGTGAGATATTGATATAGGAGCGTGGGTTTTAGGTTCTGTTTGGCGGTATCGGTAGCCGGAGATGACTCCGGGGAAACCGCAAAGCCCGAAACCTAAAACCCACTGCTTTGCGTTATTGCGGCACGGTGTCGGTGTCGGCACGAAGCAATGAAACCGTTATCCCGACAAGTCTGTTAACCCGTTAACTTGTAAAAGACATTAATGCGTAACCTTTTGGATTTTCTTTCAACGCACTATCACTGGTTCTTGCTGCTTCTGTTGGAGGCGGCGAGCATAGTGATCATGTTCAGCTATAACAGCTATCAGGGGGCGGCATGGGTTACTACGACCAACAGTGTTGCCGGAATGGTGTATGAGCTGGAGTCCGGTGTGCAGTCGTTCTTTGCGCTTACGAAACGGAACGATGACCTGTCGCGGCGCAATATCTATTTGGAGCAACAGGTGAAAAACCTGTGTGCGGAGCTGGAGCGTACCGGAATGGACTCCGCTACGCTGGCGGCCGTGAAGCAACCGATGCCATATAAGCTGATAGGGGCAAAGGTAGTACAGAACAGTGTGAGCAAACTCGACAACCTTATGACAATAGATAAAGGCGAGGCTGACGGCGTAAGGAAGGATATGGGAGTGATATCCGGCAAGGGAGTTGTCGGTATCGTGTATATGACGGGTGAGCATTACTCGATAGTTATACCGATATTGTCGAGCAGGTCGAATATAAGTTGCAAGATAGAGCGTCGCGGTTACTTCGGACATCTGCACTGGGATGGGGGCGCAAGCAATGTGGCGTATGTGGATGATGTACCAAGACACGCGCGTTTCAAACTGTATGAGAGGGTAGTCACGTCAGGATACTCCTCTGTTTTTCCTGAAGGCGTGGCTATTGGCAAGATATTACACGTCTATAATTCGCAGGATGGCATGTCGTACAGGCTGCAAGTGCAGCTGTATACCAACTTCGCCAACCTCAGAGATGTGTATGTTGTGGATAATACACCGATGCAGGAGCAGCTGGAAGTGTTGCGCGCTGCACGCGACACGTTGTATAAATACAATAAATAAATACTATATTCATTATTACAAGCGACAGCTTTCGTGTTATGAATTATATCGTTCTCGTTATAGTATTCGGCATATTGCAGGCTTTGTTCTTTAACCATATCCATGTGTTTGGAGTGGCTACGCCGTTGTTTTATGTCTATCTGCCGCTGTTGTTCAGCAGGGATTGCAAGCATTGGGTGAGGCTGTTGCTGTGCTTTTTCATGGGACTGACGGTGGATATGTTTAACAATACGCCCGGAATGGCGGCGGCGGCGCTGACGCTGGTGGGCTTCATACAGTCGTATTTGCTGGAGTTGTATCTGAAGAAAGAGGATGCCACGGACTTCAAGCCTTCTGTTGCAACGATGGGATTCGGGCGTTATCTGTCGTATGCCATGGCGCTTGTGTTTGTGCATTGCTTTGTGTTTTTCTCGCTTGAAATATTTTCTTTGGATCATTGGATGACGTGGGCGGAAAGCATTGGTGGCAGTATGCTCGTCACACTTGTACTAATTCTTACTGTCGATAGCCTGCGCAGGTCATGACATCAGAGCTATCAAATAGGCGGTTTGTTATCGGTGGCATAGCGGTTTTTATCGTTGTGGTCTATATTGTGCGCCTGTTTATGTTGCAGATAATGAGCGATGACTACCGGAAGAGCGCGGATTCCAACGCTTTCCTGAAGAAAGTGGAGTTTCCGGCCAGAGGGGTTATATACGATCGCAATAAGAAACTGCTGGTATACAATCAGCCGTCGTATGATATTATGGTGGTTATGAATGAGGCGAATGGCCGGATTGATACCTTGGAGTTGTGTGATGCGCTTGGCATAACACGTGAGTATTTCGACAAACGCATGGGGGATATAAAGGATCCGAACAAGAATCCGGGGTATTCGAGGTTTACACAGCAGGTGTTTATGACGCAGTTGGACGAGGTCGGCTGCTCGGTGTTCCGTGAGAAGCAATTCCGTTTTCCCGGATTCAGTATCCAATGCAGGACAGTCAGGCAGTACCAGTATCCGTATGCGGCTCATGTGTTGGGTGATGTGGCTGAGGTGTCGCAGGGAGACATTGACAATGATGACTATTATTCACGCGGTGACTATATAGGTAAGTTGGGTGTGGAGCGCTTTTATGAGAAAGAGCTGCGCGGAACGAAAGGCATGCAGATATTATTGCGTGACGCTCACGGCAGGATCAAGGGGCGTTACCAAAACGGACGCTTTGACAGAAAGCCGGTAGCGGGCAAGGCTCTCACCCTGTCTTTGGACGTTGAGCTGCAGGCATTGGGCGAGAGGCTGATGGAAGGGAAAATCGGTAGCATCGTAGCCATAGAGCCTTCGACGGGCGAGGTGCTTTGTATGGTGTCATCGCCGACATACGACCCGCGTGCAATGACAGGCGGAAAGCGCGGCAAAAACCATCTCGCACTGCAACGCGATGCATGGAAACCCTTGCTGAACCGAAGCATAATGGGGCAGTATCCGCCCGGTTCCACGTTCAAGACCAGTCAGGCTCTGACCTATCTTACAGAGGGAATCATAACACCGCATACCGCTTTCCCGTGCCATCATGGCTTCTCTTACAGAGGATTGCATGTGGGATGTCACGGCCATAGCTCCCCGACTGCCATTGTGGAGGCGCTGTCCACATCGTGTAACGCATACTTCTGCTGGGGACTATATTATATGATAGGCAACCGTTCCAAGTACGGTAAGTCCGCAATGGCAATGAACTGTTGGAGAGACTACATGGTTTCAATGGGCTTTGGCTATAAACTCGGAATAGATTTGCCTGGAGAAAAGAGGGGACTTATACCCAACGGCGATTACTATGACAATGCTTATAAAGGCTCATGGAACGGCCTTACCGTTATATCTATATCCATAGGACAGGGCGAAGTGAACCTGACCCCCCTGCAAATAGCCAATCTTGGGGCAACGATAGCAAACAGAGGGTATTACATAACGCCTCATGTCGTGAAGCAAATAGAGGGGCAACCGCTGGATACCACATACACATCCAAGCATTATACAAAAGCGTCGAGGGAAGCGTATGACTGGGTTGTGGCCGGTATGCGTTCATCTGTGGTGAAAGGAACCTGCCGTGCCGCAAACAGAGCGGACTATCTTGTGTGTGGAAAGACGGGTACAGCGCAGAACAGAGGGCAGGACCATTCGGTGTTTATGGGCTTTGCTCCCATGGAGAACCCAAAGATAGCCATTGCCGTTTATGTAGAGAATGGTGGGTTCGGTGCTGACTATGGTGTGCCAATCGGTGCCCTTATGATGGAGAAATACATCAAGGGCAAGCTGTCACCGGATTCGGAACGGAGAGCGGCGGACTTCCAGAAACGCCGTATAGCATACGGAGCGCAGAACAGATAGGGTGTTTTTTATGTCGCTGTATGCGTCATGCCCGATTGGCAAAAGAAACTAAATATTATGAATATCAACCCAAATGATGGGCGGTCTGTGATATGACCGCCCATCATTTGGGTTCTTTTTGTTTGTGTATCCTTATAAGAAGTCGCTCTTGTTGTGGCACTTTCCGTCACGGGCAGAGCCTTTTGTTATTGTAATCCGCACCTTTCGTTGTTGTTATTACGGTTAAACGGATTGGTTTTTCATCTCCACCGCCTTAACCTTCTTGAATAGTTCAGAGGCGAACACAAGGTTGTTCAACTCCTCATTGGTAGCTGACATCACCATAGTCTTGTCCCCCTCCCATTCTTTTCGGCCTTTACTTATGAATATAATGCTGTCTCCTATGCCCATGACAGAGTTCATGTCGTGGGTATTTATAATTGTTGTTATGCCGAATTCCTCCGTTATGCTGTGCAGTAACTGGTCTATTACGAGACTTGTTCTGGGGTCAAGGCCGGAGTTTGGCTCATCACAAAAGAGGTATTTCGGGTTCAGTGCTATAGCCCTTGCAATGGCAACACGCTTCTGCATGCCTCCTGATATCTCGCCGGGGTATTTCGTTCCCGCGTCTGTCAGGTTCACACGGTCAAGGCATTCCTGTGCCCTATGCTGGCGTTCGCGCAGCGTCATGCTCGAGAACATGTCCAAAGGGAACATCACGTTTTCAAGTACGGTGAGCGAATCGAACAAGGCCGCCGACTGAAATATCATGCCCATTTCTCTGCGCATGGCTATTTTCTCTTGCTTTGTCATGCCGACAAAGTCACGACCGTCGTATAATATCTGTCCGCTTGTGGGTACAAACAATCCCACAAGGTTCTTTATCAGGACTGTTTTGCCTGACCCTGACTGTCCGATTATAAGGTTTGTCTTGCCATCCTTAAAGGTAGCGTTAATGTCTATCAATACGTCTTTGTCTCCAAACGATTTGTATAGGTTCTTTACTTCTATCATGACAGCAACTGAGTTAGGAAAACATCGGCAAATAGAATAATGATACTGCTGTTCACCACGGCGGCGGTACTGGCCTTGCCAACCTCCACCGAGCCACCCTCCACGCTGTATCCGCAGTATGAGGACACACTGGCTATGATGAATGCGAATACGGTGCTTTTAATGATTGACATCCATACGAACCACGGATTGAACGCGTGCTGCAGGCCCATGGTCAGGTCATCTGGCGATATTATATGCCCAATGTATGCCGTTGCGTATGCCCCCATTATGCCTGTTACGTCAGAGAATATCACGAGAAACGGCATCAGCGTCATCAGTCCCAGTATCTTCGGGGTGATAAGGTAGTTCGCCGA
Source organism: uncultured Prevotella sp. (assembly GCA_964599665.1). GTDB lineage: Bacteria > Bacteroidota > Bacteroidia > Bacteroidales > Bacteroidaceae > Prevotella. The sequence continues at coordinate 15,341 of CAZRGO010000006.1, read as the reverse complement.
GTTCACTCCCATAATGTCCAATGCGTCTATCTGCTGTGTCACCCGCATGGTACCCAGTTCCGACGCTATGTTACTGCCAACCTTTCCCGCCAGTATGAGGCACATGATGCTTGACGAGAACTCCAGCAACATAATCTCGCGTGTGGTGTATCCCGACACCCATCTCGGCATCCACGGCGACTGTATGTTCAGCTTTATCTGTATGCAGATTACGGCTCCTATGAAGAATGAGATCAGCAGCACGATGCCGATGGAGTCCACTCCGAGCTGTGACATTTCTTTTATGTACTGTTTCATGAACATACGCCAACGGTCAGGAATAGCTATGCAGCGTCCCATCAGGGTGAGATACGTGCCGAAAGTGTGTAATTGCTTGAATGGAAACATACTGTTTTGTTTTATTGGCGAAATCTGCCTGCAAAAGTAATAATTTATTCTGATACGGGCAAGAAGCCCCCTTGCTCCAATGGTTAAATTGCTTTAATAAGAGAACAAAATTACAATGGCAGCATAATTATATCGAAAAAAAATCGTACCTTTGCAGAAATAATCATAAAAAAACAGTTCTTTATATGGGTTCATTTATTGCAGACAAGGTTGTGATGGAAGGCATTACTTTTGATGATGTGCTGCTTATACCGGCATATTCGGAAGTGCTTCCGCGTGAGGTATCGCTTAATACCAAATTCTCTCGTAACATCGACTTGAAAATCCCGTTCGTTACCGCTGCCATGGACACTGTGACGGAGGCGCCAATGGCCATTGCCATTGCCCGTGAGGGAGGCATAGGCGTCATACATAAGAATATGTCCATAGAGGAACAGGCCCGTCAGGTTGCCATAGTCAAGCGTGCGGAGAACGGTATGATTTATGACCCTATCACCATAAAGCGCGGCAAAACCGTCAAGGACGCGCTCGATATAATGGCCGAATACCATATAGGAGGCATTCCTGTGGTTGACGATGACAACAAACTTGTGGGCATTGTCACCAATCGTGATCTGCGTTTCCAGAGCGACGGCAACCGTCTTATTGATGAGGTCATGACCTGCGAGAACCTTATCGTTACACACCAGCAGACCGATTTGGACAGCGCCAGCAGTATACTGCTTGAGCATAAGATTGAGAAACTGCCGGTAGTGGATGACCAGAACCGTCTGCTTGGACTCATTACATATAAGGATATAACCAAGGCCAAGGACAAACCGATGGCCTGCAAGGATGCGAAGGGTCGTCTGCGTGTCGCTGCCGGCGTAGGCGTTACGGCCGACACCTTCCAGCGTATGGAGGCTTTGGTTAAGGCAGGCGTTGACGCTATTATCATCGACACCGCCCATGGCCATTCCAAGGGTGTTATAGACAAGGTGCGCGAGGCTAAGGCCGCCTTCCCTAACGTGGACATTGTAGTGGGCAATATCGCTACCGGCGAGGCCGCCAAGGCACTTGTTGAGGCCGGAGCCGACGCCGTAAAGGTTGGTATAGGCCCCGGTTCTATATGCACCACCCGTGTGGTTGCCGGTGTCGGCGTTCCGCAGCTGTCTGCCGTTTATGATGTCGCATGTGCGCTGAAAGGCACAGGAGTACCCCTTATCGCTGACGGTGGCCTGCGCTATTCCGGCGATGTTGTCAAGGCACTTGCCGCCGGCGGTTGCAGCGTTATGATTGGTTCGCTCGTGGCAGGCACCGAGGAAGCACCCGGCGAGACTATCCTTTTCAACGGCCGTAAGTTCAAGGCTTACCGTGGCATGGGTTCTTTGGAGGCTATGGAGAACGGTTCCAAAGACCGTTATTTCCAGAGTGGCGTCGTAGAGACAAAGAAACTCGTGCCGGAAGGCATTGCGGGTCGTGTGCCTTATAAAGGTACCGTGCAGGAAGTCATATACCAATTGGTCGGTGGTCTCCGCTCCGGTATGGGCTATTGCGGCTCAAAGGATATCGAGGCTCTGCACAATGCCAAGTTCACACGCATTACCAATGCCGGTATGCTTGAGAGCCATCCGCATGAGGTCATAATAACAAGCGAGGCTCCAAACTACAGCAGACCGCAGTAATGCGGGTCTGCGTGGTGCGGTGTCCGGCGTGAGAGGCACAGGTTTGAGATGTTTTCTCGGCTCCGGTTGTATATCCCTGCCGAGGGGCGGAAAACATGCTTGAGATACCATTGCTGTTTGAAAGCTCCGTAAAAGCATTGATATTGCACTGCAAACGCACTGCGATTGCGTTGTAAAGGCACTGCGATTACACTGTAAAGGCACTGCGATTGTTGCGCTGTTTGTATGGTATTGATTTGCAATGTTTTACAAATAGGGATTTCTCCCTTTGCGTATCCTGTTGCCGTCAGTGCCGTTTACGAGGCAAAACTGTTCTTTTTAACTGCAAAAACAAACAAATATGAGATACACTCTTCTTGCATCAGCCTTTGCGTTGCTGAGTATCGGTTCTGTTGTCGCTACGGCAGCGCCGGATGATGATCCAGTCATTATGACTATCAACGGCAAACCCGTATTGCGTTCGGAGTTTGAATATTCCTATAACAAGAACAACGGTCCTGAAGTACTTGACCACAAGACAGTGGAGGAGTATGTGGAATTGTTCGTTAACTATAAACGCAAGGTTGAGGCGGCGCTTGACGCTAAATACGATACCCTGTCCAGTTATACCAAGGAGTTCCGCCAGTATCGCGACCAGCAGGTAGCACCCACCCTCATAGGCGATGACGATGTGGAACAGGAGGCGCGGACCATCTACCGTAATACCAAAGAGCGCATAGGACCCGACGGGCTTGTTAACCCGCAGCACATACTGATACGTGTGGGGCAAAACGATGACGAGAACGCGAGGCAGGCGGCTTTGCAGCGTGCCGACTCCATCTATAACGCACTCGCCAATGGCGGCGATTTCAATGCGTTGGCCGTGTCCCTGAGTCAGGATCCCGGCAGCGCCCCCCGTGGTGGTGATATAGGCTGGATACAACATGGCCAAACCCTGCCGCAGTTTGACGAGGCGGTGTTCTCCTTACAGGAGGGTGAGGTGTCCAAACCGGTACTTACGGATGTCGGATACCATATCATAAAGATAAAGGGACGCAGGCAACTTGAGTCGTATGACTCGCTGAGAAACGATATTTATAACTTTATAGAGAAGCGTGGAATACGTGAGGCATTGGCAAAAAACAGACTTAAAGCCATTGCCGAGGCTAAGGGGCTGACCGAGGAACAGGTCATGGACAACCGTGCCGACTCCATAGTTGCTGTCGACCCCGATATGAAGTATCTCATAAAAGAGTATCATGACGGTCTTTTGCTGTTTGAGATAAGTAATCGTGAGGTATGGGATAAGGCTGCTAAGGATGAGGCAGGACAGCAGAAATTCTTCAAGAAGAATCGCAAAAAATACGTGTGGGACGCACCGCGCTTTAAGGGAATAGCGTATCACACACGCAATGCGGAGGACGTAGAAGCCGTAAAGAAAAGTCTGAAAGGCAAGAAATTCGCTGACTGGGCGCAGATTTTACGCTCCACATTCAATAATGACTCCGTGCTGCGCATAAGAGTGGAGAAAGGAATCTTTAAGGAAGGCGACAACGGACTGGTTGACCGCAACGAGTTCGGCAAGGCCGATGCCAAGGTGAAGGAAGTGAAAGACTTCCCGAACACAGCCACATACGGCCGTAAAATCAAGGCACCGGAGGACTATACCGATGTTAAGGCTCTTGTGGTGTCTGATTATCAGGATGCCATGGAGAAAGAATGGCTGAAGGTTCTTGAGAAGAAATATCCGGCGCAGATAGACCTTGAGGTACTGAAGACGGTAACGCCTAAGCGCTAAACGCAATCGGTATTATATATACATATATATATTATGACAAGAAAATTTCACACCTTGCTATGTGTTGTGGCTGCCATGACGGCCATAACGGTATCGGCCATGGTGTCGCATACCGCAATAAGCAATGACGATGGCGGTGATGGCGCACAGCAACCGGCGGGCACCGATTCCGTAGCACTACCGCAGGACAGCGTTAAGGCCGTGGGCATGATAGCCAATCCCAACTATATAGACGAAGTGGTATGGGTTGTCGGCGATGAGGCCATATTACGTTCTGATATAGAGATGATGCGTCTGCAGGCGGAGCAGGAAGGCATAACGTGGGGAGGCGACCCCGATTGCCGCATACCGGAGCAGATAGCGGTGCAGAAACTGTTTCTGAATCAGGCGGCGATAGACAGTATCGAGGTGACGGAGGCGGAGATAGCCGATGGTGTGGACAGGCAGATTAATTACTGGATACAGATGATAGGCTCCAGAGAGAAGCTGGAGGAGTATCGCAAGATGAGCATAACGCAAATCAGGGAGAGCCTGCACGATGAGTACAAGAACCAGGAAATGGTGAGGCTTATGCGGGCAAAACTGATGGAGAACGTTAAGGTTACGCCGGCAGAGGTGCGCAAGTATTTCCGGAACATGCCGGAAGACAGCATCCCGTTCGTCCCGACGCAGGTGGAAGTGCAGATTATAACCAATGAGCCAAGAATACCTATAGAGGAGATAAACAAGGTGAAGGACGAGTTACGTGACTACACTGCGAGAGTGCAGGCAGGCACAACGTCGTTCGCTACGTTGGCACGCCTTTACTCGGAGGATGTGGCCTCAGCGCGACAAGGCGGTGAGTTGGGTCTCACTGGGCGCGGGCACTTTGACCCGGCGTTTGCTCAGGTGGCGTTTAACCTCAACGATCCCAAGAAAGTATCAAAGATAGTGGAGTCGGAGTTCGGCTATCATATCATCCAACTTATAGACAAACGTGGCGATAAGATAAACTGCCGCCATATACTGCGTAAGCCGAAAGTGCCTTATGCGGCTGTTGATGCCATGCTGCTCCGTATGGATTCCATCGGCAATGACATTCGTAACAATGTGTTCTCTTTTGAAGACGGCGCTTCTGTCATATCCGATGACAAGGATACAAGAAACAACAAAGGACTGATGTCGAAGGTGACAGAGGATGGGATGACACATACCTCACGTTTTGAGATGAAGGATCTGCCGACAGAGGTGGCACGTGTGGTTGACACATTGCAGGTCGGGCAGGTCTCAAAATCGTTCTCTATGGTAAACAAGCGTGGCAAGACTGTCTGCGCTATTGTGAGACTTAAAAGCCGGATAGACGGTCATAAGGCCACCATTACGGAAGATTTTCAGGTTATGAGTGATGTGGTGCTTGAGAAGATGAGGGAGAAAAAGATAACGGACTGGATACAGCAGAAGATAAAGAACACATATATTAGAATGGCTCCGGAATATAAAGACTGTGACTTTGAATATGAAGGGTGGGTGAGATAAAGCCATATTGGACGTCTAAATAAAATAGAAGAAAGCGTGAAGAAAAAGCGTATTCATACCACATACAACGGACACAGAATAGTTTACATGCTGATTCTGTGTCTGTTTGCGTTTACGGCCGTATATTCTGTCAGGCCGAAGGGCAAGCGGAGGCAGGCGCCGGCGCGTGAGCGGAAGGCCGATACGAAAGTGTATCTGCAACATGCCGACACGTTGTCATACAATATTTACGGGCCGACACCTGACGCACAGTTCCTCAGAGGCAATGTTAAATTCCTGCATAAGGGTATGTATCTGACATGTGACAGTGCCTATTTCTATGAGAATACTAACTCTTTCAGAGCTTACGGGCATGTCAGAATGTGGCAGGGAGATACCCTTACGCTTGTCAGCGACAAGGGATATTACGACGGTAACGCCGAGATAGCCCATGCTTGGGAGAACGTTATACTGACGCATCGCAAGTCTAAGCTGTATTGCGATACGTTGGATTATGACCGTATCTATGGCTTTGCCGATGCCTATGGCGCCGCGGGTATAAAACTGACGAGTAATGATGATGTGCTTACGGCGGACTGGGGACGGCACTATACCGACAGCCGCCACTCGGAGTTCTATTATAATGTGGTGCTGACAAACGCTAAGGGGCTTCGTATTGATACCGATACACTGTTTTATTACGACAGGACATCGCTGGCACATGCCGTGGGACCGTCGAAGATAAAGCAGAAAGAGAGTACGGTGGAGACCGTGGACGGATATTATAACACCGATACCGAGTTCTCGGAGCTGTACGGCCGTTCTACAGTATATAACGGCCCTAAGACCATTACGGCTGACAGCTTGTTCCATAATGACAAGACGGGGGTGAATGAAGGGTTCGGAAACGCCGTCTATACCGATACGCTGAACCGGAACCAGTTGCTTGGAGACTATGTGTATTATGAGGAACTGACGGGCGACGGATATGCCACCAAACGCGCCGTGGCCGTGGATTATTCGCAGAAGGACACGCTGTGGGTGCACGGAGACACTATAAGGATACACACAATAGACATTAACACCGACAGCGTGCAACGCGAAGTGTATTGCTATAATCATGTCAGGGCTTACCGAAATGACTTGCAGGCGGTGTGTGACTCACTCGTCTTTCACAGTAAAGACTCCTGCATGACAATGTATAAGGACCCTATCGTGTGGAATATGGGCAGTCAGTTGCTTGGCGAGAAGATAAAGGTCTATATGAACGACTCTACCATACGTTATGCCGAAGTGCTGTCACAGGCATTGTCGGTGCAACTGATGGACGACTCTATACATTACAATCAGATTGCATCCACTGACATGAGAGCCTATTTTAAGGATGGGAAGATAAGGGAAAACTGGGCGGTGTCGAATGTGTGTATTGTCTATTATCCTGTTGATGATGCGGACTCTACTATCATAGGACTGAACTATACCGAGACGGATACGATGAAAATGTATATCAATCCTGACCAGACGTTGGAGCGGATATGGATGTGTGCCAATACGGGTACGCTCTATCCGCTGACGCAAACGCCGCCGGATAAACACAAATTACCTAACTTTGCGTGGTTTGACTATATGCGTCCGGTGTCAAAAGATGATATATTTGTCTGGAAACCCAAAACGGCGGGGATGGAGTTGAAAGAGCAGAGACGCAGGGAGGCACCGCGGCGAAAGATGGAATGAATGCCCGTTAGGGCGGCGGTGCGACCGTCTCACAAGCCGTGAAAGGCATTAGTGACTTGCTATCGTTTATTTTTGCTACTTACTTACAAAATCACTACATGGACATTATACAATTATTGCCGGATTCTGTGGCCAACCAGATAGCGGCCGGCGAGGTGATACAGCGCCCCGCCTCTGTGATAAAGGAATTGGTGGAGAACGCGATAGATGCGGGAGCGACGGACATCAGTATCTTGATTACAGACGCCGGTAAGGCTTCTATACAGGTGATAGATAACGGAAAGGGCATGTCTGACACCGATGCCCGCCTGTCGTTTGAACGCCATGCCACCTCAAAGATACGCGAGGCTAACGACCTCTTTGCACTGCATACCATGGGATTTCGTGGTGAGGCATTGGCTTCGATAGCGGCGGTGGCGCAGGTGACATTGCAGACACGTACTGCAGAGGAGGAGATCGGTACGCGTATAGTCATTGCTGGTTCCCGTGTCGTGGAGCAAGAGCCTGTCTCGTGTCCTGTAGGCTCAAACTTCTTGGTAGAGAACTTGTTCTATAATATCCCCGCCCGCCGTAAGTTCCTGAAGACAAACTCGACGGAGATGAACAATATCATGCAGGCGTTTGAGCGCATAGTGCTTGTTTATCCCGAAATATCGTTCTCGCTTTATAGCAACGGGACGGAGGTGAAAGCGTTGCGTAAGGGTAATGTCCATCAGCGTATCATAGATGTTTTCGGCAAGCGTATCAATCAGGAACTGCTCCCGGTCAGTGCCGAGACGTCCATCTGTAATATCTCCGGCTTTGTAGGAAAACCGGAATCGGCGAGGAAAAAGGGAGCGCAGCAGTTCTTTTTCGTCAACGGACGCTATATGAAACATCCGTATTTCCATAAGGCTGTCATGTCAGCCTATGACCGTTTGGTTCCGAATGGGGAGCAGGTGTCGTATTTTGTTTATCTAAAGGTTGACCCGCAGGATATTGATGTCAATATACATCCGGTGAAGACGGAGATAAAATTCGATAACGAACGTGATATATGGCAGATTCTTATGGCTGCCGTGCGTGATGCCGTGGGAAAGTTCTCGGATATTACCACGCTTGATTTTGATACTGTAGGCAAGCCGGATATACCGGTTTTCAACCCTGTTGGCGCTAATGTTGAGGCGCCTCATATAGATTTCAACCCGCAATATAACCCCTTTGACAATGTGGCAGGCACTGTGTCGTCGTTGGAAAAGGCCGGGAACACGGGCATGGGACGGTCTGCCGCGGGCAGGAATGGAGCCCCTTCAATATCTCAGAGATATGGTAATCCGGCCAAAGGGTGGGAGGAACTCTTTGGCGACGGACAGCGTTTGGGGGCTGCTGGCAGCGGTGGCATACTATATAATAATGATGATAGCGGTCAATCGCTTTTCCCGTCACGCCTTTCGTGGAACGATGGTGGGGAGCAAGAGGATAGCGATGATACTTTTGCGGCGGAACGGAGCACTGATCATTATCAGTTGCGGGGTATGTATATAGCCACACAGTTGGCAAGTGGTCTGATGTTGACAGACCAGAACAGGGCCAGTCAGCGAATACTGTTTGAGAAATATATGAAGTCGCTTGAGACGCGTACCGCACATGTCCAGAAGGTGTTGTTTCCGGAAGTGGTGCAGTTTCCGCCGTCATACATACCCGCTATTGGCGGGATTCTTGATGAGTTGCAGGCATTGGGGTTTGAGATAACAGACTTGGGCGGTGGCAGTTATTCCATATCCGGCGTGCCGGCGGGTGTGGCGGGGCTGGATACCGTACGTCTTGTGAATGAACTCGTGGCGGAGGCTGTGGAGGTTGACACTGTAGCCACGGAGCGGTTGCATCATGTTCTTGCCGCTGCGTTGGCGCGTAAAGCAGCCACTCCATACGGTGAGATACTCTCTAACGATGATATGGAGACGATGCTGAAGCAACTTTTGGCCTGTCAGACGCAGAAATATACAGCCGATGGAAAGCTCGTAATATCCGTTATTACCTATGATGAACTGGCGAAACGCTTTGCCTGACGTTGCGGATAGTAATGTGAGCATGATATAAATATGTCGTGATATAATGGAATGAGGCACTTTATTTTTGCGTAATTGATTGATATGTGGAGGCTTTGGTACTTGTGTCCTGCTTTACCGGAATGCAATCTAAACTTTCAGCAAAACTTATTCGGTGTTATAGATACGGAATAAGTTGCTGAATACATTTCCTTAGAAAGTGCCAATAAAAACCTGACAGAGAGAAGAGATATATCAAATAATTTTTGTAACTTTGCATATTAATAAATGCGTTCGCGCAGACAAAAGACCACCTAATGTAAGTAAAAACTTATATTTAATATATATAGGAACTTCCTTGTAGCCGCAAAAGGTTTGGTCGCCTGTCTGCCTACTTGGAAGTTTCCTTTTTAATATAATGCAAGCGTTAAAGGATATTTTAGCCTCCAATACTATCCGTACCATCTCGCTTTTTTCGGGTGCAGGTGGTTTGGATATTGGCGCTATTTATGCGGGAGCTCAAATCATTTGGGCTAACGATATGAAGAAAGAGGCCTGCGAATCCTACGCCTTAAACATCGGTGAGCATATTCATCAAGGCGATATAAATTCGTTCATTCCTCTTTTTGCTGAGTTTGAAAACATCGATCTTGTCATTGGCGGGCCTCCATGCCAAGGGTTTTCTGTCGCAGGTAAGATGGATGAGAATGATGAACGCAGTAAGTTGATTTGGTCTTATGCGTCTGTAGTCGAAATTGTACAGCCCAAAGCCTTTATTATGGAAAATGTCAAGGCTCTTGCGGTCCTTGACAGATGGGCTTCTGTGAGAAGTGAACTTCTTCAGAAGTTTCAGAACTTAGGCTATTCGGTCAACTTCGTTTTGCTCAATGCCTCTGACTATGATGTACCGCAAGCCCGCGAGCGCGTTTTCTTTATCGGGTTCAAGGATGGAACAACTTCTTCACCCGATTTACTACAGATGCTTCGCCCCTATAGTAAAAAGGCAAAAACCGTTCGAGAAGCATTTGCTATTTTAGATAAGGCTGGGGAGGGAAACAACAAGTCAATCTGCAACGCACGAATTACCTTGACACATCAGCCGGTATTAAGAAAATCTGCTTATGCAGGTATGCTTTTCAATGGACTTGGTCGACCGCTTAAATTAGACGGATATAGTGCGACATTGCCTGCTTCAATGGGAGGTAATAAAACACCAATCATTGATGAAGAAGCACTCTACAATGACAAGACTCCTTGGGTAGAGGGGTATCGCGACCGAGTGGAAGCTGACCATTCTATTGCTAAAACTGAGCAAGTTCCCTCATACTTACGCAGAATGACTGTTGACGAGGCAAGAGTCATTCAGACTTTCCCTATGGAGTATGTATTTTGCGGCTCACAGTCCGCTCAATATACACAAATCGGCAATGCTGTCCCTTGCAATCTGTCAAAAGCTGTATGCTCTATGGTTATTGATGTTTTGCGAGGCAAAACTCCTATTCAGTATTCATCTCTATTTTAATCCCATATATGGCTACTATAGATTTCAAAACCGCATATCTCGTTCTTGAACGTGCTCTTGCCGAAGCTAAGCCTCTTACCGACAAAATTGCACAAACCATAAACATCGTTTTAACCGGCACCCACAAGACATATCGCTATATCTTGGTGAACGCACTATTGGCTAAAGCTACAAATGAGAAAGTCAACGCTCTCAGCCTTCAAAAAGGTGACGGCAGAGGTGGTAAATTTGATGCTCGATCTCTTTGCCATAAGGTAATTGTGCCCTTTGAAAAGCTGGAGCTTCCCGGCTGTCTGGGCGATTCAAACGAACCGTTCCTTAACAAACCGGCGCGTTTCGTATCTTTATCTACTACCAACGCAGTTCGTGCGGGTAAAGATAGGAAAACCCTCGAAAACCTTATATCCATACTCTCTCAGATAAGCACAAGCGAACAAGCTTTCGATTATCTGAAATCTGCCATGGTCGTGCTCAAAGCAAATCACGAAGAATACCTCAAAAAGTTCTCTGTGGGCGATATACATGTTGATGTCAGTGAGTTCTCACAACTCGTTCTTGACTATATCTACAAGATAACAGACTACACTTTGGAAGGAGAAGTTTGCCCTCTTGTAGTATCAGTTCTCGAACAGTTCTACTTAGGATCTGATTATCGCGTTGTTCCTCATAAAGTGAATGAAAGTGGTTCTTCGTCTAAGGAGGTGGGTGACATAGACATATTTGACTCTGAGGGTACATTGGTTAATGCTATTGAAGTAAAAGATAAAACATTCTCTGAACAGGATGTCGTTCATGCCGTAAATAAATTCCGTATGGCGCATCTTAATTCAAGCATGTTCATATACGGCAAAAGAGTTACTTTTGATGAAGATGCCGTTTACTCAACGCTCAAAAAAATCGGTAGAGAAGGACATTATTGCTGTCTTATTTCAATTTTGAATTATGCCAAGATACGTATCTCAGACTTGAAGACTATTACAGTCAGAGAATTTGTGGACGGATTGTTGAAATTCTCTAAAGCGATCAATGCCAAGGATGACACCATCAACACCATTAAAGAAATTGCCAATCATATTTTTTAATAGGTCTTGCTGCACTTCAGCACTTTTGTAAATCTAGCCTAAGGTCTTTAACCATAAGGCTTCAATTGCTAATACTTAATTTATGAAAATCAAGAAGCAACCTGTTATTTCTTGGCTCTTGGACGAGAATTATAAGCCAAACAAAAATTGGGATATTACTGTTCCAAATATTGTAAACGTTACCCATGTTGGGTATCTATCTAATGGAATTAAATGGCTTAATGAAATTCGGGAGAACAAACCTAACTGGGGATTACCCGAACTCTTAATGCCATCCTTTGAAAAAGTTATGCAGAAAAGTGCGAAATCCTTCTACAGCATAGACCATCAACTTTTTCAAGAATTTACTAACGATGAAGTTTGCGGTATCCTTCTACATAAACAGTTGGGCACAGTAGTTTATGGCTTCGGAGAGAATACACTATATGTTTGGTTGTTCCGCTATATTGACGGATATAGTGTATTATATAACTATTTCTATTTTACATCGACTCCCGATAATATACGTCAAGTTCATTGCTGGCCCACTCTTACTAATGACCCACAGCTTTTTAATCAACAGTCGACTGATAAGGATGAGATATATTCGTGTGTTGCAAATCTTCTTATCACCTATCTTGCGGTCAAGAAATATGCAGAGGTAGAAACCATCGTGGTATCTGCTAAAAGTAAATTATTAGTTGAAGATGAAATCCAAGGGTATAAACACAAGGAAAAGGTTCTAAATGAAAGCGGACAAGAAGTTATCATTATGGATTCAAGATGGTTCGTTAAAATCATCAATGACAATGACATTTTTGTTCGTGGATTCTTCCGAATGCAGAGATATAAGAATGACTTTGGTGAGTGGGATAAGAAATTGATATTTGTGGACTCCTTTGTTAGACATGGCTATCATAGAAATGCAAAGATAGAAGATGACACTATTGAGGATGATATGCCCTAATCTTAATTGTAATTTACCAAATTGCAACACCATTGCCTCACATCCATATATCAAGACTAAGGTCTCAACCCAAAGGCTTATAATACATTATGAATATAAGGAAAAAGAAACTCGATATGTTTCAGTCCGTCTACATGGCTTTACGTCCTCGGCTCGAAGAAATTCTTATCGAGGGGTAGCGTATTATAATACATTACTATCTCGCAGGGAACAAAGGTCTGATTGAGATAGCATAAGTAATACATTTTACCGATTATAAAATCGTTAAAGATGAGAGGCTGACCATTGAAGCGAGAATTTTAGTCTTAGTATAAATGAACGAACTTGAAAACTTAGACATCTACAACGGCACCCACGAATATGATTCGTGGGTGGACTTTGACTATCACGAAAACGCCGGTGAACTATCCGATCTTTTCGATGATACCAGTATGGATGAGTATATTAATAACCTTAACGACAGGGACTGATTATGTCATTAGATCTTACCAACTTTCAATTTCAATCTCATTATATAGGATTATGGACATGCTCAGATAGTCCGGATGAAAAGCTATCTGGAACTTTATTTTTAGATGACCAGTATATGTGGTTGGAGTTATGTTTTGAGCCAACCTCGAATTCATTTCATGAAAGTCTAAATTCTATTACAGGAGTAACTTATACTACAGACACAAATGGGAAAGACCATTCAGCAAATATCTGTGCAACAGGATTAAAATTTGAAAGACTATCTCATTTAACAAACGGATTGTGGCATTATAAGTATTCAGTAGCTGAGATTTTTATTTACGAGGGAGCTTTCAAAAAAGAGCATATCCAGTGCGTAAATATCAAGGCATCGATACTTAATGAATGGTCTAAAAAAATATTACAATCAGCGTATTTTGATGTATCAAGAGCAAACATTCCGAGTCATCATTACATTTTGCATCACTGTTCTCCACTTAATCATTGGTTACTGAATTGTGATATCATGAGTGCTTATTTTTCATACATAGCTTCATGCACATATGGAGGGATTAATCAAGGAGTAGAACAACAAACCATATTACACATCTCATTCAAACAAAAGAATAGTTTTGAGGGCGCTATTCAATTAAGTAATCAAATTATCTATTTATTGTATCTTATTACCAATAGAGTATTCCCTATTGACTATATATTACTTGAATCTAATTGTAATGATAAATGCTTTTACAAAGCAAGTGGCTCTCATAACTATCAATATATCAAACGATATTCAAATTTAGAACCTCATACATTATTAACAGATTTTTCTGAATCGGAGATTAAAGGAATATGTAAAAATTGGATTGACCTATATTCCGAATATTCTGGAGCAATTAATACCTTTTTTGAGTCCCATACCAATTTATATACGCGCCCTGCGTCTTTGATTAATAACTATATATCAGTTATTGAAACACTCTCTCAAAGTTTAGCAAAAAAGAATGCCTATCTTGATGAGACAACAAAAAATGCAAAACTTCTTATTGCTATGATTACTCAATATAATATTAGTAAGCAGGATGCAACCAAATTAAAGCAAGCGTTCCTCCTCGTTAAAGGAACTGAACTGAAAAGTCGTTTATCAGTTTTTATTGAATCTATTAAGGAATTTTTACCCAACAGTTTAGATGAAGATTTTGTAAAAAAGATTATTAATACTCGACATAAAATTACACACCCAAAATCTAAGCAAGAGCCGTATTATAGTCCCAGTGAATATCTGAAATTAGCAACCGATTTAAGCTTAAGTATTCATATATACTTATTAAAATCAGTTGGCGTGAAAGAAGGGATTATTAAGAAATTAGTCCAAACACAAGGTCTTGCGGGAGGATTATCTTAACTATCCTTTTTTGTTCTGCTCCTTTAATTCATAAAGCGAGCTTCGGTACCAACTTTTTGTTGGATCCGAGACTCACATATATGGGATACTCCACTTAGCTTATGTCTATGGGTAATGTTTTTCACATAAGGAGCAAAAAGTAAGAAAAAGTATCGACAAAGATCTTTATTTTAACGGAATAGTGATCTATTGTTACCTTATGGCTTTTTTGTCTTCTTTATAAGCTCATCGTGAAGATTGCTTAATACCCTCTGGGTAGTTTGTATCTCCGGCATCAGGACTTGTGTGACGTAGTTTCCAGTCAGCAACCCTGTCACTGCAGGTTCATTAGCTCTCTTGACCGATTGATTGAGGTTCCCGGATATATGGGAAATATCATCCCGGTATGCGCGGTAATATGCTACGAGTTCACTCTTCATAGCGAGTTTCTCTCTTGCATTGACATCTAAAAATTCATTAATCGCTGATCTGATATAATGTCCGATCGAGCTGAACTTAGCAGATTGTTTCTTTATTCGTGCATACTCATCTTCTGTGAGACGTACTTCGGTGCTTCTGTTTCTAAGTTTCCTGCGGTTGCGGCTGCAAAGTTAAACGCTACCGAAACAACCTTAATTGAGTTTGTATACAATTCTGCAAGACTTCCTATTATTTTCCGCATTTCTTTGAGAAAAGCGGCTGGTTTTGCAGAAAAATAAAAAATAATTGTTCAAAAATTTGTGAGTTCCAGAAAAAGGTTGTACCTTTGCACTCGCAAATAAGAAAGAGTTCTTAAAAGTAATTGAAAACATATTCTTCGAAAGGGCGTTTAGCTCAGCTGGTTCAGAGCATCTGCCTTACAAGCAGAGGGTCG
>CAZRGO010000005.1:0-204029 GCA_964599665.1 uncultured Prevotella sp. | reverse complement strand
GATAACCTAAACCAAATCCCGCCAATGTGCGGATATGCCGCCGGAATATAACTGTATGAAATAATTTAACTACAATATTAATCTAAAACATTATTCTATGTCTGAAAAAATCAAAAACGTACGCCTTGCGCTTGTATCACTGCTGTTGCTGTTTTGCGCGGCGGTAGAGGCGCAGACAGTGAAGGGTAACGTTAAGGACAGCATGGGTGATGCCATAATCGGTGCCACGGTTATGGAAAAAGGCACCAACAACGGTGTCATCACCGACTTTGATGGCAACTTCACCATCAAGATGTCCTCATCGTCACATGACCTTCTGGTTTCATACGTCGGTATGAAGACAGCGACAGTGAAAGTGGGTGGCAAGTCTGAGGTCAACATTGTGCTGGAGGATGACGCTACCACTCTTAACGAGGTTGTGGCCATAGGCTACGGCTCCAAGGCCCGCAAGGACCTCACAGGTTCAGTGGGATCCATCTCCGGTGCCAAGCTGGCCGCTGTGCCGGTAACGTCAGCCGCCGTTGCGCTTCAGGGTAAAATCTCCGGTGTGCAGGTTACTACTGTCGACGGACAGCCGGGTGCCGATGTTAATATCCGCGTGCGTGGAGGCACGTCTGTGACACAGTCTAACGAGCCGTTGTATATCGTTGACGGTTTCCAAGTTGACAATATCAATGATATTCCGCCTACCGACATTGCGTCAATCGACGTGTTGAAGGATGCTTCCCTTACCGCCATCTATGGTGCCAAGGGTGGTAACGGCGTTGTTGTCGTGACCACCAAGTCGGCTCAGGCAGGCAAGGTGCAGGTTTCGTTCAACGGCAATATGTCTATAAGCCATATCTCCAAGAAGCTGGACCTGATGAACGCGCAGGAGTTTGCGGCCTATCAGTATCAGTGGCATGCCTGCAACGGCACGCGTTCCACCAATGCCAAGTTCTTCAAGGCAAATTTCGGCAACCCTTATGACCTTGATATGTACTCTACCCTGCCTACCCATAACTGGCAGGATGAGGTTATGGACGAGACCCCGTTCAACTACTCTGCCAACGTAACCATTGGCGGTGGCTCTGACAAGGTTAAGTTTAACATCTCGCTTACCAACAGTGAGGACAAGGGTATCATAATGGGTTCAGGCGTTCGCCGCACTAACCTTAACATCAAGACCAATCTTCAGCTGAGCGATAAGGTGTCAATGCAGATTAACCCTAAGTTCACTTTCCGTCGTGACGAGGGCGCGGGTGGTGAAAACTTGGGTACCGGCGGTATCATCGACGTACTGAAGTATCGTCCTACCAACGGTTTGCGCGAGTTCGGATACATAGACCCTTCTTATGCTGACCCTAACGAGGAGGAACTGTTTACATATACCAACCCGAAGAATGACATTGCCATTAATCAGCAGATAAAGCATGCCTATACCTATTCCACTGGTATATCTCTCGACTATAAGCCTATAAAGAACCTTACATTGCGTACTGAGGCTACTATCGGTTTGCAGTGGACTGACCAAAGTCGTTTCTGGGGCGCGCTGACAAGCGAGGGCCAGAAGCACAACACACAGCCGGTGGCACAGCTGACTAACGGTAATAAACTGAGCTATGTATGGACCAATACCGCCAACTACAGCCTGTCGTTGGATGATGTTCATAACTTCTCTTTCTTGCTTGGTCAGGAGATACATCACTCACAGTCACGCTCTATTGTAATGAAGAACCGTTACTTCCCGCGCACGTTTACAGCGGTGGAGGCTTGGAACAACATGGCGTTCGGTACACCATACGAGAGCACCTCCAACCTGTCTACAGCGGACCGTACCGCTTCTTTCTTCGGTCAGGCAAACTATAACTACAAGCATAAGTATCTCGGAAGCATTACCATGCGTGCCGACGGCTCCACGAAGTTCGCACCGGGTTACCAATGGGGCTGGTTCCCTTCAATCTCCGGAGCGTGGGTTGTCTCTGAGGAGAAATTCATGAAGGATATAGATTGGATAGACCAGTTGAAGATACGTGCCGCTATTGGCCTTACAGGTAACAACCGTATCAGCAACGATATGTGGCGTGTTCTCTATGCCATCAACTCTACCGGAGGCCCCGGTTTCGGCGAGACGGCGCAGTTTGGCGAGCAGTATTATGGCAACTCTAACGGTGCCCGCTTTGCCAATCCTGAGATAAAGTGGGAGACAACCGTCACCCGTAACCTTGCCGCCGACATCACGCTCTTTGGCGGAAGGGTGACTATCACGCCAGAGTATTATTGGAATACCACCAAGGATTTGCTTTATACATCGGACATTCCTTCCGTAACCGGTTATACAAGCCAGATACAGAACATCGGTCAGGTGACCAACCGTGGCTTCGAGTTCTCTATAAGCGGCGATATTCTTCAGGGCAAGGATTATGTGCTCTCTGCCAATGTCTCATTTGGTCTTAACAAGAAGAAGATAGACAAGCTCAACGGTACGGACAATGTTGTATGGGATCAGAACAACCGCTGGAAGTCTTCATACATGGACTACTGCCTGAAAGTAGGCGATGAGGTAGGTCTTATATATGGTTTTGTGTATGACGGGCTGTACTCTTTCGATGAGTTCTACTTCGATCCGCTGAACAACTATCAGGCAATGCCGTGGGGTTCAAGCGCCGCCGACAACGGTACGTCAAAGAACTGCGCTCCCCGTGAGGACGGTTATGTTACCGTCATCAATGATGTTTCGGGTACCTCCAACTCTGGTATAGCCACTATGCCGGGTAAGATAAAGTTCAAGGACCTGAACGGTGACGGACGTATCACAGAGGATGACCGTACCGTAATAGGTAACACCAATCCGAAGGTGCAGGGTGGCTTCGGTCTCTCAGGACAATATAAGAACTGGGATTTTACCGCCAACTTCACCTATATGCTCGATTTCGACATCAACAACGCTACGGCTTATGCCCTGTCTTCGTCTAATGACAACAAGAATAAGTTCACAAACGTTCTTGCAAAGTTTGGGAACGGATGGCGTTATAACGACATCACGGGTGAGCTGACAGGTACTAAGGGTGACATATTATATAAGCTCTACTATGTTGACAACGGTCTTGACATATACAAACAGGCTAATGCCGGCGTGGGACTCTGGAACCCTGTTGACGTTACAAAGAATCTGACACAGTCTTATTTCATTGAGGATGGCTCGTTCCTGCGTTGCTCGGACGTTACTATAGGCTACACATTGCCCAAGAAGATTGTCAGCAAGATGGGTATCTCAAAGGCACGTTTCTATATGTCGGCTTCCAATCTCTTCATAATCACGGGCTACAGCGGCTATGATCCTGAGGTGGACATACAGACAGGCCTTACCTGTGGCATGGACTACAACCGCTATCCTCGCAGCCGTAGTTTTGTGTTCGGTACAAACATAACATTCTAACAATTAAGAAAACCAACGAGATATGAAACTCAAGAATATTTTATATACCGGGATAGCGGTGCTGTCGCTTACGGCTTGTAACGACTTTCTGGAGGTTGATGCGCCGTCAGCATATACCGAGGATTTCGTGTTCGGCCAGAAGACGGAGATGCAGCGTGCTCTTAACGGCGTTTACGCGCAGGCTCTTGTTGGCGACCTTTACGGTAACGCCTATCAGAGAACGTTCATATTGAACAGTGATGTGGATATGCAGATCAGCTCAAATACCTCTCATAGCCATAGCACCTACTCACGTTTTGACTGTGACGACCAGGGTGGTGATATAAACAAGTTCTGGACGGCAGCCTATAATCTTATAGAATATGCTAACAGATTTGTCGTTTCGGCGGAGAGAAGTCCTCTTTATAATACAGAAGACGCTGAGATTATGCAATGGATAGGCGAGGCTAAATGTTTGCGTGCCATGGCATACCATGACCTCGTGGTGATGTTTGGCGACATTCCTTTCACTATGGAGCCGGCGGCGGATCACGGTAATGACTTTATCGTTCCGCTCCATGACCGTCAGGATGTGCAGGATGCCATTATAAAGGACTTGAAGGAGGCGGCTCCTTATATGTCCTCTACAGGCTCGGTTACTGTTGAGCATTGCTCAAAAGAGTTTGCGCAGGCAATGATAGCCCGTGTGGCTCTCACCGCCGGCGGTTACTCACTGCGCCCTGACAAGAGCAGTTCTACAAGCTACGGTACAATGGTTCGCCCTGAGAACTATCTTGACTACTACAAGATTGCGCGAGAATATGCTGACTCTGTAATCAAAGCCGGTACTCATGACCTGAAGGCTTCGTTTCAGGATGTGTTCGTGAACGAATGTAACTACAATGTTGTCAACGACGATGACCCTATCTTTGAGATACCGTTCGCCAAGGAGTCTACCGGTAATACGGGTTACATACAGGGTCCGACCTATTCCGCATACGAGGGAAAAACCGTTGGAGCGTGGGGTAAGTGTGACGGCGGTGCGCGTCTGAACGCTTTCTATCGTTTCCTTTTCAGGGACAATGATATGCGTCGTGAGGGTGTTAACGGTCTGTGGTACTATTCGTATTATACTACATCTGACGGTGCATTGGCCGATTCTGTGTATATCCGTGCTGATTACACCGTGCATAACAACAAATGGTCTAAGCTATGGACAGACGAGAGTTACGCTCTCGGCAATGATAAAGAAGGCTCTACGGGCATTAACTATCCGTATATGCGTTATGCGGACGTGTTGCTGATGTATGCTGAGGCTGACAATGAGATTGAGGGACAGCCCTCTGATAAGGCTGTGGACTGTCTCGCAAAGGTGCACAACCGCTCTTTCCTGACACCTGACAACTCTTTTATAAACGCTGCGAAAGCGTCAAAGGAGGCATTCCAAAAGGCTGTGCTTGACGAGCGCAAGTGGGAGTTTGCAGGTGAGAATATGCGTTGGCGTGACCTCGTTCGTACCAACACTTATGCAGAGGAGCTGGTTTACAGCTTCCTTCGCTACTACTCGGCCGGTATGCAGAACGCCGGTAGCCAAAGCGGATATGAGGATGCTATAACAGAACATGACGGCAGTGATTATATTGATAATCTGCCGACACGTATATACTATCACGCTTATAATCTCTCAGAGCCTATAACAGCGCTTGGAATGCGTGTGTGCGGAGCGCAGTTGTATGGTAATGTCGTGGATGCGGGCACTGTGGTGCAGAAGTATCCTAACCAGAGACTTAAGAGCCTGCGTATACTGAATGCCTACCGCACGTCAGCACCTCCTGTTACAAGTCAGATAAAGAACTTCGGCTTCCAGGCTGCTGCATGGAATAATGCAGACTTCTATCAGTGGGGTGATGCCGATACCGGTACGCCGAGAGACCAGTGTAAGTATTCTTTCTTCGGATTTATACGTGCTGACGATAGCGGCAATATATGGTTGATCAGGGACGGTGTTCAGACTTTGTTCCCGTCGTCAATACCTGAGGCGAGTGAACTGCCGGTGGTACGTTATATACTTCCGTACCCTAACCCTGCCATACAACGCTCGGCCGGAGCGTACAAGAACTACTATGGTTATTAATGGAGTGAAACAATTAACAATCAATGATGAATATGAAGAAGATATTTCGTAATATGTTGCTTCTGCTCGCGGCAAGCACATCTGCTGTGATGGTGTCATGTTCTGACGATGACAACGCATCGGGAACAAACACCGACAGGCAGTTTATGACAATGTTCATAACAGACAATACGCGCGGCAAGGGAACAGACTATCCTTATAATAGTGGTCGTGACGGACGCTATCCTCATGGCAATACCATTCACCTTTATTGGTATGGAGTGGATGAGTCTGCCGGATGTGCCGGCTATCAGATTCAGATGGCTCTCCAGCCGAAGGTCTCCGGCGGAGCGGAGGCATGGGCCAAGATTCAGGGGACGAGTGACTTGCTGCTCGATACGATAGTAGGTCCGCGTGTGTTGGATTTGCTTATCCCTGACTTGCAGTATTCAACCGACTACCGTTTCGCTATCCGCGTGCTCTCAAACCGCGATAATAACGTAACGGACTTCTCGCATGCGTCTAACTGGTACGGCCATGGCAATGGCCGCCAGTGGCAGGAGTATCTTGGTATTGCTACCAATGACCGTTATCCTACACCGTATGCTGTGTATGTAGACCAGTCACAAACGACCGAGACGACTATGCACGTCTGCATCAACAGCAATGTTAAGGATTTCATTAAGGAATTTGAAGGCATGACCGATGCTACAATGGCTAATATCAATGCCATGCAGACATTCACCATGAGTGATGTTCTTGCGGCGTTCCCGGCTATTAGTTCTGATGACAAGGACAAGCTGGAGAGCTATTATGAGAACTTCAATGTTAATCCGGACGGTGAGTTTAACTTCAAGTATCTCACGGTAAAGCCCTCGCCGAATAACCCTAACTCTTCTGTAGGCGCAAAGTGGGCACAATATGAAGTGACCGATGCAGACCGTGAGAGAGGTTATATTGACATCGACGGATTGTCTGCTAACTCTGTATATGTGTTGGATCTTGTTGACCCGACTGTAAAGGTGGAGGTGGATGCGAAGTACAACACCTGCACATCACGCTCTGACGGTACTCCGGGTGAGCCTATATTGTTGAAGCATGATGAACTGATGGCACGCTACGGCAATAGCCGCGCCGATACGTTCGCACTGGCGGCAGACTATAATGCCGCTCCTATCAGCCCGACATTGCTTGACTTTATATCCAATACCAACTATGCCGAGGGACAGACTTACTATCTTGAGGGCGGCAAGACCTATTACATGGACGGTAATGACATTACATGTAAGGGCTTCGTGTTGGCTACAAACCCGGCTGACGTGGCTAAGGGCCTGCGCGCAAAAGTAATATGCGGTATCGGCAAGAACTCTTTGTACGATCAAGGAACAAACGGTGAGCAGTGGCAAGGCCCATACTCAATGTTCGTGTTCGGCAGACAGCCTGAAGCCGGAGAGGGCGGCGAGATATACATGAAGAAGCTTGCGTTCTACGATATAGACTTCGATAACCCGAAGGCATTGAACTATGGTGACAATGCCGCCGGTGTTGGAACGGTAGCTGGTAACTACTTCTTCAATATGTTCTCTAACGGTATGGCGGTGACATTGGATAGCCTTGTGATTGAGAACTGTACCTTTAAGCGTATCGTTCGCGGCTTCATTCGTGAGCAGGGCGTTAATTATAAGGTATGGAACCATGTGCTTATCAAGAACAACCAGTTCTTTGACAGTGGCTACTACAATCAGGGTGCCGGCGGTTATCCTTGGATTGCAGGCTCCGGTAACAATCCGGCATCTAACCTTTACAAGGACTTTAAGGTTGTGGAGAATACATTCTATGACAGTCCGTTCCCGTCATTCTTCTGCGAGACAGCGCAGTCCGCATGGACAGGAGGGGCATGGAATATTACTTTCGCTAACAATACGCTTGTCAACTTCAACACCCGTGCATCCGGAGTGATATTCAATATGCGTTATCTGCCTAACGGTTCGGTATTCAATGTTAAGAACAACCTGTTTGTATTGACAATGCAGCCCGGTGACGCGCGTGTGCTTGGATTCTGGGGTGCGGACATACGTGAGACACAGACACTGTCTGATGGCTCTGTAGGTGTAGTGACATTGAACTTTGATAACAACTGGTCTACAAGCGATAACCTTACAAACGGTTCTATATTCAGTGCCAATCCGTGGACTTCTACAAGCAATAACTTCCAGAAGTTGATAAACAACAAGGCCGCAATACTTAATGGTTCTCTTGAAGTTAATGTGGCAAAAGACCTGTCGTCTCCGGACCCAAAAGGCTTGTCATCTACAGACTTGTTTATCAGTCCATGTCCTCCACATAAGGCACAGACGGCTAATGACAGGAATATGCACCGTGCTGACGCTCTTGACGGAACAGCAAGCCAGTACAATGTCAATCTCTTCTATAAGCATTTTGACAATGATATCGTACGCAATGGTGTTGGTGCCGCAAGATGGCGCAATAATAAATAATGTAAAACAACAATTAACAAACAGACAATTATGAAAATATTCAAAAAGTCAGTTCTTGCCATTGCGGTTGTTCTGTTGTCTTCCTGTTTCGTGGCATGTAGTGATGCCAATGAATATGAGGATACGAATACGCAGAATCCTTCATGGGCGGGACAATATAATGAGTCAATGACCATACCGCATCCGGAGTCTGTTGCCAACACTTTTTGGGTGAGAGGTACCGACTTAAAGGTCAATGCGTATGGCGAGGAAGTGCAGGGATATGTGGAAAGCCTTGATTTCGTTGACGACACCTATGTGGTTGTAAAGATGAGCGAGGGCGCAATCCCCGCCTCTATCAAGTCAACCGCTACGTGGGTTAATGAGTCTAACACTGATGCCACCCCGCAATATGAGTACACTTATTCTTCAACAACAGGCAAGATTGAGATACTCAAGAACGTAATCGATGATAAGGGCAAGGTCTCCAAAACCGCAATCTTTACGGCTGTTGCTGTTAATAACACTATAACCGTGGCGCATTTCGGTGACACTCCCGTGCAGACTTATCTCGTACAAGGTGTTAAGCCGGAGGCTCCTGTTGAGGAATAAAAGGCTGTAAGTTTTAATAATATGATACTCCGGTGCGGGTGTGTCGCCCGCACCGGGACTGTTTACAAGGAACTTCTTATTTTAATTATTAACATAAAACTTATTATTTATGAAAAAATTATTTACTTTTATCTGTGCGCTCGTTGCACTTACCGCTTCTGCGGCAACCATCGACGACGTATTGGTATGTAAGCACAGCTATGTGCTTGTAATGGACGAGTGGAACAATAACGGTACTCAGCGTCCCGGTAAGGGGCAGCTTTTCGGCGACGGTTTCTTCCTTGATGTTACCGGCGGTTCTGTAGCAACAAACAAAGGCAAGTCAAATCCGGCCGAGAAACTTGTGGATACAGACGAGTATCGTTATGGTGAGTCTTTCGCAACAAAGTATTCTGATGTTGGCGAGCACTTCAACAGTTTGCGTATCAAGAACGCTCAGGACGTTATCGCAATGAAGGTAACAGCCGGTTCAAAGTTGATTTTCCTCATGCAGGGTAACAATACAAAGGGTACAAGTGCACGTATTCCTAAGATTGCTACCGATGCAAAGTTGGAGAATGCCCTCAATGCCGCCCCTACAGACGATAACGAGGCTGTAGGAGCAGGCTATAAGTATGAGTGGACAGCAGATGATGACCGCACTATCTACATCGGTTCTTACAACGGTGATGCTTTTATTGGTATTCTCATTGTTGAGGCTAACGAGGCTCCCGGTACTCCTTCTGTAAAGGTTGGCGACCAGACTTTTGACAATGGCCTTTACTATCGTGAGGTAACATGTAAGGCTAATACCTATGAGCTCTTTGGTATACAGCTGCCTACAGTAGTTACTTATACTACAGACGGTACTATGCCGACAGTTGCAAGCCCAATCTACACAGAGCCATTGAAGTGCTATCAGAACATGACTGTTAAGTTCCAGGCTTTTGTTGACTATGGTGACGGACAGCCGGGCGACATCTGTGAGGGCGCAGACAACGAGGGTATCGTTAACTTCATGTTCAATGCCCCGGTTATTTCTGCTGATGGTGCAAACGTAACAATCACATCTGAGTATGATGGTGCAAAGAACTACTACTCTTATGGTGACATTGCTGCTACAGAAGGAAGTGAGTTTACTCTCACCGAGTCAGCTTCTGTAACCGCTTATTCTGAGATTGTAAACGGTTCTTATGCAACCTTTACCACTATGAGCACATCAAAGGATGTATATGTTCTCGACCCGATTACCGAGCAGACAACTGTCAGCGTAACAGCCGGTACTGTTGTAAGAGATGCTGAAGAGAGCGCTATTCAGGGCAAGGATATATATGTTGTAGAAGGTGGTGCTATCTCAGCCGACTCCAAGCACTTCTATGTTAAGAACCTTGAGTTTGCCGCTGTTGCAAGCGCTGACGAGACAGTAGCCCAGTATCAGGTTCCTGATGGACAGGAGGTTTATATCAAGATGAACACAACAAACATCACCTTCAAGGTTGATGAGCCTTCAATGGTTGTCGTTACCTGCTCAAAGAACGCTTGTAAGAACATCGATTCTGAGTCAGCAAACGACCGTCAGTGCAAGGTTACTGTTGATGGCGTGACATACGGCAATGAGGATATTCTCGAAGAGGGTGCCAATGTTATCACATTCGACGTGGAGGCCGGCATACATACCTTCACCAAGTTCTCCGGTACCGGTAACATTCTCATCTCTTCTATCGAGATTAACCCCGGCGTTACCGCTGTAGCCGGTGTCGCAGAGGCAGAGGCTGCCGCTCCTGCCAAGGCTGTTAAGGTTGCCAAGAACGGTAACATTGTTATCGTTAAGGGCGACGCAGAGTACAGCGTTGCAGGCGCACAGGTTAAGTAAACCTTTTCCAATACACTGCTTTCAGGCTCCATTTAGGGTCTGAAGACGTAAATAGCACATTGCGGGCATTGCTTTCCTATTGCAGGATTGCGATGCCCTTTTTGTGTGTCAATAAACTGTCACGGTGGCTTTTTTGTGTCAATGAGGTGTAAAAATAAGGAAATAGCCCCCATACGGTTGCGTAAATCGGATAAAATATCTACTTTTGCAACAACGAACCTGTGCGATATACGGGTTCTGTATTTATTATGTTACAAAACTACTAAACTATGCGATTAAGACAAATGCTTGCAGGTATCGCCATTATGTGCGGTATAACAGCGCAGGCACAGCAACCAATTCCCTACATTGCGAGCAAGGCAGATATGCTGCCTTATCAGAATCCGGAGCTCACTCCGCTTGAACGTGCCAAGGATCTTTGCTCACGGCTGACGTTGGAAGAGAAGGCTCGTATCATGATGAACGGCAGCGGTGCCGTTGACCGTCTTCATGTTCCGGTCTATGAGTGGTGGAGTGAGGGACTGCATGGCGTTGGCCGCAATGGTTATAGCACCGTGTTCCCGATAACGATGATGATGGCTGCCACATGGAACGAGGGACTTGTGCGGCAGGTATTCGACAAGGTTTCTGACGAGATGCGTGTCAAGAACACCCAAGCCCGCCACAAAGGCGTTGTCAAACGCTATCAGGGAACGAGCGTATGGACACCGAATATCAACATCTTCCGTGACCCGCGCTGGGGTCGCGGGCAAGAGACCTACGGCGAGGATCCGTATCTTACAGAGCGTATGGGACTGGCTGTCGTCAGCGGTTTGCAGGGCACCGATATGGAAACCGGACAGCTCAAGGGGCATAAATACTATAAGTTGCTGGCGTGCGCCAAGCACTATGCTGTGCATAGCGGACCGGAATGGAACCGGCATACCTTTGATGTGCAGCAGCTGCCGGAGCGCGATTTGTGGGAAACCTATATGCCAGCTTTCAAGTCACTTGTGCAAAAAGGCAACGTAAGAGAGGTTATGTGCGCCTATCAGCGTATTGATGGTGACCCATGTTGCGGCAATAACCGCTATCTGCAACAGATATTGAGAGACGAATGGAAGTTCAATGGCCTTGTAGTGTCAGACTGCGGAGCTGTCAGTGACTTCTGGAAGAAAGGCCATCATGAGGTCAGTGCCGATCCCAAGGCTGCCTCTGCCAAGGCCGTATTGAGCGGTACCGATGTGGAATGTGGCGGCGAATACAAATCATTGCCGGAGGCCGTGGCTGCCGGTCAGATAACAGAAGAACAGATAAACACCAGCGTCATACGTCTGTTGACGGCCCGTTTTGAGGTTGGCGACTTTGATGCTGATGACATGGTTGACTGGACTGCTATCTCCCCCGATTGCGTTGCCTCCAAGGAACATAAGGCATTGGCTCTCGAGGCCGCCCGCCAGGGTGTGGTACTGTTGCAGAACCGTAACAATATCCTGCCCCTTGCGAAGAATGCCCGCATAGCGGTTATAGGTCCTAATGCCGCCGACTCGCTCATGTTGTGGGGCAACTACACCGGTTTCGCCACCAAGACCGTCAGCATTCTTGAAGGCATACGTGGCATGGCCGACGATATTAAGTATATAGAGGGCTGCGGATACACCCGCAATGAACAGCTTGTGAGCCGCTATGGTAATTTCTTTACCGCTGACGGCCGTCCCGGCATGGCGGCAACCTATTGGAATAATACCGAGATGAAGGGTGCTCCCGTGACTACCGAGCTTTGCACCGCTCCGCTTAATTTCTCCAATGGCGGTGCCACCGTCTTCGCGCCCGGTGTCAATCTTACCGATTTCACCGCCCGATACGAAGGCGTCTATAAAGCCGACAGAACAGAAAAGCTGCTCTTTACCATTGCCGCCGATGACCGTATGCGCCTTATAATAGGTGGCGACACTATCGTAGACGTATGGAAAAGCCGTCATCGTGTGCAGACCTCTGTTAAGGAATACCGTGTTGAGGCAGGCAAGGAATATCCCGTTGTGCTTGAATATATGCAGGGCGATGCCATGGCTGTCCTCAAGTTTGACGTTGGTGTAATGGCTACTGTTACGCCTTCAGACCTTCTGAAACAGCTTGACGACCGTGATGTCGTAGTGTTTGTTGGCGGTATCTCGCCGGCTCTTGAGGGCGAGGAGATGAAGGTTAGCGATCCGGGCTTTAAGGGAGGAGACCGTACCTCCATCGAGTTGCCGCAGTCACAGCGTGACATTGTCAAGGCCATAGCTGCCGCCGGCAAGAAGATTGTCTTTGTCAACTGCTCCGGAGGAGCCATGGCTCTCACACCTGAGGCAACCCGCTGCGACGGTATTTTGCAGGCGTGGTATGCCGGCGAGCAGGGTGGTACGGCCATTGCCGAGGTGCTTTTCGGCGATGTCAACCCCTCCGGAAAACTGCCGGTTACGTTCTATAAGGACGATTCCCAGCTCCCCGACTTCCTCGATTACAATATGAAAGGGCGCACATACCGCTATTTCCATGGCGAGCCGCTGTGGTCATTCGGTCATGGACTGTCATATACCACATTCGCAAAGAGCAAGGCCAAGATAACAAAGAAGTCCAAAGACCGTTGCACGGTATCGTTGAATGTAAGCAATACCGGCAGCCGTGACGGCGACGAGGTGGTGCAGATTTATCTGCGTAAGTACAAAGACCCTGACGGCCCGATAAAGACTCTCCGTGCATACAAGCGTGTTTCTCTGAAGGCGGGAGAGACAAAGCCCGTCACTATCACCCTTTCCGGTGACCAGTTGCTGTGGTGGGATGCCACGTCCAACACCATGCAGCCCCTTAATCCAAAGGAGTATGAGGTAATAGTTGAGTAACATAGCGATATTTTGCGATACGATATAAACACTAAAGGTGGCTGTCCGGCAAACTTTCCGGACAGCCACCTTTTTATTTTGTTATATGTTTCCGATGTTCAGTAAATTACACAATTATCCTTTTTAGGATAATCTAAATTTGGGTAATAATAAAAAAAGTAGTATCTTTGCAGCAATATTATCAAACATACGCTATATGACCATTAACCCGTTTCTCACATACGGCTATGCCGGCGCAGAGTATTTCTGTGACAGACAGGAAGAAACCGCGCGACTTACCTCTCTCCTTGTAAATGGCAATCATGTCGCATTGATGTCTCCCAGGCGTATGGGCAAGACCGGGTTGCTCTACCATTGCTTCTCACAGCCGGACATCTCTGCTAACTACTATACGTTTATCGTGGATATATATGCCACTAAGTCATTGGCGGAGTTTACATATATGCTTGGCAAGACCATTCTCAAAACCCTCAAGTCCAAAGAACGTCAGGTGTGGGAACGGTTTATACAGATGGTAGGCTCGCTGCGTACCGGTATAACGTTTGACGAGTTTGGAAAACCCGCATGGAACCTTGAGGTTGGCGACATCAAGACACCGGCCATTTCTCTCGATGAGATTTTCGCCTATCTCTCCTCTGCCGACAAACCATGTCTTGTGGCCATAGACGAGTTTCAGAGTATTGTAGGTTATGAGGAAGGTAATGTAGAGGCTACGTTGCGTACGTATGTGCAGCAATGCCGCAACGCTTGGTTTGTCTTTTCAGGCAGCAAACGCACTATGATGGGCGAGATATTCAACTCCCCGTCACGGCCTTTTTATCAAAGTGCCACTACCATATCGCTGAAGCCAATCCCCCTGCCAGCCTACTCGGAGTTTATCCATAAGCATTTTCATGCTGCCGGAAAGATGATTGACGATGCTGCCGTACGGCTTATATATGAGCGTTTTGAGGGTACCACATGGTATGTACAGAAGATGGCCAATGAGCTTTTCGCCTCCTGCGATGAGTGTAACATCAATGCCGTTGAACCGGCTCTCTTACGCATTATCAATGAGAATGAGGATACTTATAATGAGATAATGTATCGTCTCACGTCCAAGCAGAAAGCCGTTCTTGTCGCTGTGGGTAAGGCGGGCGGTGACGCGCGTATTATGAGCGGTGCCTTTGCAAAAGCCTATAGCCTTCCATCTGCCAGCAGCATACAGAAGTCTGTCGCCGCTCTTGTGGATAAAGAGATACTCACTTGCAACCTTGGACGCTATAATATTTATGATTATTTCTTCCGTCTTTGGCTGCAAAGGGAGTTTTAGCGGGCTTTGTGCCGGTGCCGGCCTTGACGCAGTGGGTGTGATGTTTTTACTGATAGCACGCATTTCCCTTTTCTCCAGCCGCTTCAACGCTAAGCGGGTCGCCTACGATACAATACACAGTTGACCGCCATATACCCTGCAAGGATATGGCGGTCAACTGTGTATTAAGGTCTCAAGCTGTTATTTTATGATTTTGTCTAATTCCTTTATATTCTTCTGTACTTCCTCATCCGTTACCTCATAGTCCTGCAATGAGCCGGAAAGGTACTGGTCGTAGGCTGTCATGTCTATCAGGCCGTGGCCGGAAAGGTTAAAGAGTATCACTTTCTCCTCGCCCGTTTCCTTACATTTCTGTGCCTCTCTTATTGCCGTTGCTATTGCGTGGCAAGACTCCGGCGCCGGTATTATGCCCTCTGTCTTGGAGAATAGCAGTCCGGCCTTGAATGTCTCGCTCTGCTGTATGTCAACGGCTTCCATGTATCCGTCCTTTAACAGTTGTGATATTATCATGCCCGCGCCGTGGTAACGCAGTCCTCCCGCGTGTATGTTTGCCGGCATGAAGTTGTGACCGAGGGTATACATCGGCAGCAATGGTGTCAGTCCTGACAAATCGCCGAAGTCGTATTGGAATACGCCCCTTGTCAGTTTCGGACAGCTCGCCGGCTCTGCGGCAACGAAGCGTGTCTTCTTTCCGTCCAGAATATTGTGGCGCATGAACGGGAAACTGATACCTCCGAAGTTGGAACCGCCTCCGAAGCAGCCTATCACCACGTCAGGATATTCCCCCGCTTTCTCCATCTGCTTCTCCGCTTCCAGTCCTATTATGGTCTGGTGCAGTGCCACATGGTTCAGCACAGAACCGAGAACATATTTGCAGTTAGGTGTCGTCATGGCCAGCTCCACGGCCTCGGATATGGCCGTTCCCAGTGAGCCTTGGTTTGTCGGGTCCTTTGTCAGCACGTCTTTTCCCGCACGTGTTGACATTGATGGCGACGGTGTCACCTGCGCACCGTATGCCTGCATTATAGAGCGGCGGTAGGGCTTCTGCTCGTATGAGATCTTAACCTGATATACGGCGGCCTCCAGTCCGAACACCTTTGCGGCGTATGACAGGGCACATCCCCACTGCCCGGCACCCGTTTCTGTCGTTACATTGGTTATGCCGTCTTTCTTACAGTAGTATGCCTGCGCCAGTGCCGAGTTCAGTTTGTGTGAGCCTACGGGGCTAACCGACTCGTTTTTGAAGTATATGTGTGCCGGTGTTCCGAGTGCTTCCTCCAGTCCGTAGGCGCGTACCAATGGCGTGGAGCGGTAGTATTTATACTGCTCGCGCACCTCTTCCGGTATGTCTATCCATGCGTCTGTGATGTTCAGCTCCTGGTGGCACAGTTCTTTTGCGAATATAGGGTACAGGTCTTCCGCTCCGAGTGGCTCGTGTGTCTTCGGGTTCAGCGGCGGCAGTGGCTTGTTTGGCATGTCGGCCTGTATGTTATACCACTGTGTGGGTATTTCCTCTTCTGTCAGGAAAAAGCGTTTTTGCTTGTTGCTCATTGTCAGTCTTTGTTCTATTTAGGTTATCTGTTATTTGTGCTTGTTATTTATAAATCACTCTGCAAAGGTAGTAAAACTATTTTAATGCAGCAAAAAAACAAGTGGCTTTTCTTTTTATAATTATGTTATTTTTTATTTATTTTTATTGTCGTGTAAGTTTTTATTTGTACCTTTGTACATTGAATAAATGGATAATCCGTAATTATATTTAAGGAAAAAAGGTTTAACAAAATAAAACAGACATAATAATTAATAAAAAAATTCCCATATTGTATGAATAAAGTTTTGATTTTTATAGGTGGATTGGTGACAGGTATTATTCTCACCTGTGCCGTAATTGTAGTAATCGCAACCAACAAAAACAATAGAAACGATGATGTGTCATATTTTGAAACTCCAATCAGTTATGAGAACAAAAAATCAACATCTTTTGAGGTCTTTCAAGTGTTAGATGATACAGCAGCACTTGCCAAAGAGATTTCCAACAAAAGATATGGATGGTACGATGGGAAAACTGTACTCCTGTTGGGTGAGAAATTCTACAAAGATCAGATAATCAAAGTAGATGCTCCGCAACAAGTGGGTACATACACTTATGAGACAAAGCAAAGGGAAGTCTTAGGCACAACTGTTGGTGGAGATGTTGTTACAGTGCCGGTTATAGGAAAATAATCTTGTACATTGAAAAATCGTCTTCTGCCGTCAGTTGGCGGCAGACAGGCGGCATAAAACCCAAAGAAGATGATAGATATACGTACCGTATCAACGCCAAAGGACATTGAGCGTTTTATTGATTTCCGCACGCAGATGTACCGCAACGACCCTTGTGCCGTGCCATATCTGTTCAATGACGAGAAAAAAGCCCTTTCGCCCGACAGCAATCCCGCTTTTGAGTTCTGTCAGGCAGAGTATTACATGGCATATCGTGACGGCAAGCCTGTCGGTCGTGTGGCGGCCATCATCAACCGTCAGGCCAATGAGAAATGGGGCAAGAAGAACGTGCGTTTCGGCTATTTCGATTTTGTTGACGACCCTGAGGTGTCGCGTGCACTGATAGAAAGCGTTGCGGCTTACGGCCGTCGTCATGGCATGGATACCATTATAGGGCCTATGGGCTTTATGGATATGGACCGTGAGGGCATGCTTGTGGAGGGCTTTGACGTTATGGCCACCATACATGCCAACCATAACTATCCATATTATCAGCGCCATATAGAGGCCCTCGGCTTCACAAAAGACAACGATTGGGTGCAGCAGTTGATAAAAATACCCGATGAGGTGCCTGAGAAATTCGCCAAAATAACCTCCATGATAGCCCGCCGTTACGGTATTGTGCCCCGTAAGCTCACCAAGCACCAGTTGCTTCACGAGGGCTACGGGCAACGTTTCTTCCAGATTCTCAATGAGTGTTACAAGAATCTGTACGAGTATTCCGAGTTGTCTGAACGCCAGATAGACCGTCTTGTCAAGGAATATATCGGCATGGCCGACCTCAATCTCATTACGTTC
This sequence comes from uncultured Prevotella sp., assembly GCA_964599665.1. Classification (GTDB taxonomy): domain Bacteria; phylum Bacteroidota; class Bacteroidia; order Bacteroidales; family Bacteroidaceae; genus Prevotella. The sequence continues at coordinate 186,345 of CAZRGO010000005.1, read as the reverse complement.
ATCTTCGATGAGAACCTTGCCGCCACCGATGACCGTGACCGTATGATAGGCTTCGGTGTCAGTTTCCCGTCGTTCTCCAAGGCTATGCGGCGCACGGGCAACGGGCGTCTGCTGCCTTTCGGCTGGATACATCTTGTCCGGACGCTGCTTTTTCACGATACCGACACGGTAGACTTGCTGCTGATTGGTGTGCTGCCGGAGTATCGTGCCAAAGGCGCCAACGCCATATTGTTCGATGATCTCATAAGGTGGTACCATAAATACGGGTTCAAATATGCGTTGACACTGGCTATGATGGAGACCAACGACGGTGTGCTGTCAGCATGGCAGCACTTCGATGCAAAGACGGTCAAAAGGCTGCGCAGTTACAAGTGCGGGCTGAACGCACTGCAATCATAGTGTAATCGCAGTGCCTTTACCGTATAATCGCATTGCTTTTACACCGTAATCGCACCCTGATTGTAGTGCTATTTGTAAACACTTAATAGTCAGTGTTTTCGTTGCGCTGTTCTCGTGGCTTCGCTTCGCCTTTATCAAGATACATCCTCCCCAACCATTATAACCCAAAATTCATGGCAGATATTACAGAAAACGACATACAGGTGGAATATACCGACGACAATATACGCAAACTCTCCGATGTGGAGCACATACGTACCCGCCCGGGTATGTATATAGGTCGTCTTGGTGACGGCAGCCATGCCGAGGACGGTATCTATGTACTGCTGAAGGAAGCCATAGACAACTCCATTGACGAGTTCCGCATGAATGCGGGCAAACGCATAGAGATAGAACTGACCGACAACCGTGCCGTCTCGCTGCGCGACTATGGCCGCGGCATACCGCAGGGCAAGATGATAGACGCTGTCAGCCAGCTTAACACCGGCGGCAAATACGATTCCAAGGCGTTCAAGAAGTCTGTGGGTATGAACGGTGTAGGTATCAAGGCCGTCAACTTCCTCTCCACGCGTTTTGAGGTGCGCTCCTACCGCGACGGTATGGTAAGGACAGCCGTCTTCGAGCGAGGACAGCTGACGCGTGACAGCACGGAGCCTACCGGCGACGAGACCGGTACCTATATCTTCTTTGAGCCTGACATGACGCTGTTCCGTAACTATTCTTTCAGACCGGACATAGTGGAGACGATGCTACGCAACTACACATATCTCAATACCGGTCTGGCCATAATGTTCAACGGACGCCGCATAGTGTCGCGCAACGGCCTGCAGGATCTGCTGAAAGACCAGATGACTTCGGATCCGCTCTATCCTATCGTGCACATGAAGGGGGAGGATATAGAGATAGCCTTTACCCATACCAACCAGAATGGCGAGGAGTACGACTCGTTCGTGAACGGACAGCACACCACGCAGGGAGGCACCCACCAGTCGGCTTTCAAGGAGCATATAGCCAAGACCATAAAGGAATACTTCGGCAAGTACGAGTATGGCGACATACGTAACGGCCTTGTGGCGGCCATAGCCGTGAACGTGGAGGAGCCTATTTTCGAGTCGCAGACCAAGATTAAGCTCGGTTCGCTTGCCATGTCGCCCGATGGGGTGTCGGTAAATAAGTATATCGGCGACTTCGTCAAAAACGAAGTGGACAACTTCCTGCACCGCAATCTCGACGTGGCGAACGTCATAGAGGAGAAGGTCAAGACCTCGGAGCGGGAGCGGAAGGCTATGGCGGGTGTGGCGAAGCTGGCACGTGAGAGAGCGAAAAAAGCCAATCTGCATAACCGTAAGCTCCACGACTGCCGCGTACACTATTCCGATGCCAAGGGAGAACTGCGTGAGGAATCGTCCATCTTTATAACAGAGGGCGACTCTGCCAGTGGCAGCATTACCAAAAGCCGCAATGTCAATACCCAGGCCGTGTTCTCGTTGCGTGGCAAACCCCTTAACTGCTACGGCCTGACAAAGAAGGTCGTTTATGAGAACGAGGAGTTCAATCTGTTGCAGGCGGCTCTCGACATAGAGGAGGGGCTTGACAATCTGCGCTACAACAAGGTGATAGTGGCTACCGATGCCGATGTGGACGGCATGCACATACGCCTGCTCACCATAACGTTCTTCTTGCAGTTCTTCCCCGAATTGGTTAAGAAAGGCCATGTGTATGTGTTGCAGACGCCCCTGTTCCGTGTGCGTAACCGCCGTACCAAGATAAAGAATAAAAGCGTTATAGCCGCCGAGGACGCCAAGATGAAAGAGCGTGGCGAGAAGGCAAAAGACTTTATCACACGTTATTGCTACTCTGACGAGGAGAGGATACATGCTATAGAGGAGCTGGGGCCTGACCCGGAGATTACGCGTTTCAAAGGCCTTGGCGAGATTTCTCCCGATGAATTTGCCGGTTTCATCGGTCCGGACATACGCCTGGAGCAGGTGAAACTGCACAAAAGCGATGAGGTTGAGAAGCTGTTGGCATACTATATGGGCAAGAACAGTATGGACAGGCAGACCTTTATCATTGATAATCTTGTCATAGAAGAAGACATACCGCAGGAGGATATATACCAATGAGCAACATGACAGGACAGACACCGCCGGGCGGTCGGGCCGTCGCTCCGCTGCCGTTGCCGGTAGAAAGCAAGGCGGGCGAGGCACCATTGTTCCTCGCACCCATGGAGGACGTTACCGATATAGGCTTCCGCCGTCTCTGCAAACGGTTCGGGGCGGCTATGGTGTATACCGAGTTCGTAGCGGCGGAGGCGTTGGTACGCTCCGTCAAGGCAACGGTCAGGAAACTCACTATCAGCGATGATGAACGCCCGGTGGGCATACAAATCTACGGCCGTACAACGGCCGATGTGGTTGAGGCCGCCCGCATTGTGGAGGCGGAGGCACATCCTGATGTCATAGACCTGAACTTTGGCTGTCCCGTTAAGAAAGTGGCGGGCAAGGGAGCCGGGGCCGGTATGCTGCAGAATATACCGCTGATGCTTGAGATGACGGAAGAGGTGGTGAAGGCCGTTGATACCCCCGTGACGGTTAAGACACGTCTGGGGTGGAGCAATGACAATATTGTCTTTCCGGAACTGGCGCTGCGTCTGCAGGACTGCGGTATCAGCGCACTGACGATACATGGCCGCACAAGGGCACAGATGTATACCGGTCAGGCTGACTGGACACTGATAGGCGAGGTGAAACGTGACCCACGTATAACCATACCTGTTATAGGTAATGGTGACATAACGTCTGCCGTGGAGGCGGATGAGGCCTACCGGCGCTACGGAGTGGATGCGGTAATGATTGGACGCGCCACGTTCGGGCAGCCGTGGCTCTTCTCCAGAGAGGCATCGGGTTGCGGTCCGGGGGCATTGACACGGGAACAGAAAATAGATATATTGCTTGAGCTGCTGCATATCAACCGACAATTTATCGGCGATGACTACAGAGCCATATTACATACACGCCGCCACTTGGCCGCTACGCCTGTGTTTAAGGGCATACCCGACTTCAGACAGACGCGTATAAAGATGCTCCGCGCCAATACCATAGCCGAACTGGAGGATGTGATATGCGACATTAGGGATATGAGATTCTGAATATTGCCGCGGCAGTGCTGCCGCATGGCAACAGCTATATATATAATAAGGAATAACAACAACACTGTTTCCTGTACGCTTGCGGTTGTGCGCAGGCGGCGGGAGCAACCGTAATTTATGAAAGAACAACTGACAATAATCAAAGTGGGCGGCGCCGTGGTGGAAGATCCGGAGCAGCTTGCCGCCCTGCTTGACAATTTCTCGGCCATCGAAGGCAAGAAGGTGCTGGTGCATGGCGGTGGCCGCCGTGCCACAAAGGTAGCGGCACAGCTGGGGATAGAGAGCCGCATGGTAGGCGGCCGTCGTATAACTGACAGCGATATGCTGTCGGTTGTGACTATGGTGTATGGCGGTCTGGTGAACAAAAGCCTTGTGGCCCGATTGCAGGCAAAGGGAGTTAACGCTCTCGGACTGACGGGAGCCGACATGGACATAATACGTTCGCACAAGCGTCCCTTGAAAAAGGTGCGCATGGATGACGGTACCGAGAGTATGGTTGACTTCGGGTTTGTGGGAGATGTGGACCGTGCCGACGGTCAGCGTCTTGCCTCTCTCATAGACAGCGGGGTGATACCGGTGGTGGCTCCGCTGACCCACGACGGCGAAGGCAATATACTCAATACCAACGCCGATACCATGGCCTCTACGGTGGCAAAGGCGTTGGCCGACAGGTATGACGTGACGCTGATATTCTCGTTTGAGAAAAAGGGGGTGCTGGCAAACCCTGATGATGATGAAAGCGTCATACCCGCCATCAACAGACAGTCATATATAAAATATGTGGAGGACGGAACAATATCCGGAGGCATGAAGCCGAAGATAGAAAACGCATTGGAAGCGGTGGAGGCCGGAGTGAAAAGGGTTATCATAACCCTCGCGACACTGATAGACGGCAGGCACGGAACGATAATAACAGCATAACGATTACACCTTGCTCGACATACAGCGAGACATATTACCTCTTAAAAACAGAATGTACCGCCTGGCCATGCGTATTACGATGAATGCCCAGGAGGCGGAGGATATTGTGCAGGATGTCATAATGAAGCTGTGGGATATGAGAGAGAAACTTGATGAAGTGGATAATCTCGAGGCCTTTACACTGCGTGTTACACGTAATCTTGCGCTGGACAGGCAGCGCATGAGGGCTAACAACACTGAAACATTGGACGCCGTGGCATATAATGTGCATAATGAAGAGGATGCCTCAGATCGCAGGGAGCAGGTGGAAAGCATAAGAAATATAATGCAAATGCTGCCCGAGAAACAGCGCAGCGCAATGCAACTGCGCGACTTTGAGGGCTATAGCTATAAGGAAATATCTCAGATCCTCGGCATAACGGAAGATCAGGTGAAAGTGAGTATATTCAGAGCGAGACAGTTTGTGAGAGTAAAGTTAACGTCTTTTAACTAATATCCGTGTAACATTTGGCTCCACTCATACGTCATCTGTATAAAGGGCGGCTCAAAAAGCCGGCGGTTTGGAGGGGATAATCTCGGAAAAACCAGTCAAAGACAACTCGTAACCCTATTATGACAATGGACTACAAATACATAGAACAACTGCTGGAGAAATACTTTGAGTGTCAGACCACGCTCGAAGAGGAGCGCATACTCCGCGCGTTCTTTGCCCAAGACACCGTGCCGGTGCGTCTGTTGCCATACCGTGAGCTATTTGCTGAGGCTAAAAAGTGCAGGGAGGAGCATGTCCTCGGAGAGGATTTTGACAGCAGGGTGCTCGCAATCCTTGACGAACGGCAGGCAATGCAGCCGTTGCGGGTGAAGGCGAAGACCGTAACCATGCAGCAACGCTTGCGGCCTTTCTATAAGGCTGCGGCCTGTGTAGCGGTTGTACTTGCTTTGGGACAGGCGGCACAGATGCCGTATTCGGACGATGATGAGAGGCAACAGAACATTGCCGGCACCATTGACAATCCGGATATACGCAAGGATGAGAACGCCGTGGCAAAGAGCGACTCTACCGTAAAGGACGGCAAGGCGTTGATAGTGCCTGTTGCCAACTGAATGAGATGATAAATTTTCTATAGCTTAAATAATATCCTATAAAACAAAACTCAATCATTAAAACATCTCTTAAAGTAATTTTTGTCGTGCAACCGTGACGGTGAGACGACAGCTGCAATCTTTTTTAAGACAATAACGGGAAGGTCTTCGGCGTCATGCCGTTACCTTCCCTTATTAGTTTCATACTCTCATAGGGGTGCCGGTGTTTGCACTACAATATCCTGATATGTTGGGTCTGTTGCGGGCATGGTATGGGCAAGTTGTATAATTAATGTTAAAAACGTTGCGTAGTCCGCTAAAACTCTGTACCTTTGTACGGATTATAAGATATTAATGATGGCGCGGCACGGCCACGCCAGAGGATGTAAGTTAAAACAATAAGATTTTCAAAAACAATTCGATGAACGTAATTACAAAGACCGTCTCACTGCCTGATGGACGTACTATCACCATTGAGACCGGAAAATTAGCGAAGCAAGCCGACGGATCATGCACATTGCGCATGGGTAACACAGTGCTTCTCGCTACCGTATGTGCCGCTAAAGACGCAGTGCCTGGCACAGACTTCATGCCACTGCAGGTAGAGTACCGCGAGCAATATGCCGCAGCAGGTCGCTTCCCCGGTGGCTTCACAAAACGTGAGGGCAAGGCTAATGACGACGAGATACTGACATGCCGCTTGGTGGACCGTGCTTTGCGTCCGCTTTTCCCCAGCGATTACCACGCAGAGGTTTATGTAAACGTAATCCTTTTCAGTGCCGATGGCGTTGACCAGCCGGACGCTCTTGCCGGTTTTGCTGCCTCATGTGCTTTGGCATGTTCGGATATTCCGTTTGAATGTCCTATCTCCGAGGTTCGTGTAGCACGTGTAAACGGTGAGTATGTCATTAACCCGACTAAGGCACAGATGGCTGATGCCGATATGGACTTGATGGTAGGTGCTACCGCCGAGAACATCATGATGGTGGAGGGCGAGATGGACGAGGTGCAGGAGATAGACCTTCTCAATGCGTTGAAGGCTGCTCATGAGGCTATAAAGCCTATGTGTCAGCTTCAGGTTGAGCTGATGAAGGAGCTTGGCACTGACGTGAAACGTGAGTATTGTCACGAGGTTAACGACGACGAACTGAAGGAACAGATAAAGAAAGAGTGCTATCAGAAGGCTTATGATGTAGTAAAGCAGGCTCTGGAGAAGCACGCGCGTGCCGAGGCTTTCGAGGCTATTATAACAGAGTTCAAAGAGCAGTATGCCGCAGCGCATGCCGATATGACCGAGGAAGAGCTGGAGGAGAAGAACGCTTTGGCCGATAAATATTATCATGACGTTGAGCGCGATGCCATGCGCCGTTGCATTCTTGATGAGGGTGTGCGTCTCGATGGCCGTAAGACCACTGATATACGCCCGATATGGTGTGAGGTTTCGCCATTGCCGATGCCTCATGGCAGTTCTATCTTCACACGTGGCGAGACACAGTCGCTCACCACTTGTACGCTTGGCACAAAGCTTGACGAGAAGCTGGTGGACGATGTACTGGAGCGTTCTTACCAGAAGTTCCTGCTACACTATAACTTCCCGCCGTTCTGTACGGGTGAGGCAAGGCCACAGCGTGGCGTAGGTCGTCGTGAGATAGGACACGGACACTTGGCATGGCGTGGTCTGAAGGGGCAGATTCCTGCTGATTTCCCATACACAGTACGTATCGTTAGCCAGATATTGGAGTCTAACGGTTCTTCGTCAATGGCCACGGTTTGCGCAGGAACGTTGGCGCTTATGGATGCCGGCGTGCCCATGAAGAAGCCTGTAAGCGGTATCGCTATGGGTCTGATTAAGAACCCCGGTGAGGATAAATATGCCGTTCTCTCCGATATTCTCGGTGATGAGGATCACTTGGGTGATATGGACTTCAAGACAACCGGTACTAAAGACGGTCTGACTGCTACGCAGATGGACATCAAGTGCGACGGACTGTCATACGAAATACTTGAGAAAGCGCTGATGCAGGCTAAGGCCGGTCGTGAGCATATACTCGGTTGCATTACCGATACCATTGCTGAGCCGCGTGAGGAGTTGAAGCCTCACGTTCCACGCATTGTGCAGATAGAGATTCCTAAGGAGTTTATCGGTGCGGTGATAGGCCCCGGTGGCAAGATAATACAGCAGATGCAGGAGGAGACCGGTGCTACAATCACCATAGACGAAGAAGACGGTGTTGGCAAGGTGCAGGTGTCCGGTCCGGACAAGGCTGCGATAGATGGAGCACTTTCCAAGATAAAGGCTATCGTGGCTGTGCCTGAAATAGGTGAGGTTTACGAGGGTATCGTTCGCTCTATCATGCCTTATGGCTGCTTCGTTGAGATACTGCCGGGCAAGGATGGCTTGCTGCATATCTCGGAGATAGATTGGAAGCGCCTTGAGACCGTAGAGGAAGCCGGCATAAAGGAGGGTGACAAGATACAGGTGAAACTGCTTGACATTGACCAGAAGACCGGTAAATACAAACTGTCTCACCGTGTGCTCATAGAGAAGCCGGAGGGCTATCAGGAGCGTGAAAGACGTCCGCGCCCGGAGAGAGGAGAGCGCAGACCACGTCCGGAGCGCGGCGAGCGTAAGACAAGGTATGAACAATAAGACAGCAGGCTTTATGCCCTTTGACGGGTTCCGTTAGTCGGTGATGATGTAATTACCGCCGAAACGGGGAGCCGGAATAAAGGAATGAGAACTTGGTCGGCATGGGATAGACACGTTTGTGGGCCCGTGAGATTGCGGCAAAGTTCTCATTCTGCGTTTTTATAACATTAGTGCACGACATAAAACCGGCCTGAAAAGGTCTGGATATTAATAAAGAAGAAAAGATGGCATCAATGAAATCTCTCGCTAAGGACACTGTGATATACGGTCTTAGCAGTATAGTCGGCAGGTTTTTGAATTATCTGCTTGTGCCGTTATACACCAATGTCATTGCGGCAAGCAGCGGAGGCTACGGCATAGTGACAAATCTTTATGCCTATGTGGCGTTGATATTGGTGATACTTACCTTTGGCATGGAGACAACATTCTTCCGTTTTGCCAACAAGGAGGGAGAGAACCCGCATTGCGTATTCTCCACATCCATAGCCGTGGTATGGGGATTGACGGCTGTATTTGTGGTGTCTTTGGCAACGTTTATTACTCCTGTTGCCTCGGTGTTGGGATACGTCGGACATGAAGATTATATATTACTGATGGCTGCCGTGGTGGCATTGGACGCCATACAGGCCATACCATTCTCATATCTGAGGTATAAGGGCAATGCCGTTAAGTTCGCATCGCTCAAGATGCTCTTTATCATATTGAACATAGGGCTTAACCTTTTATATTTCGTATGGCTGGGAAAGGATGACGTTTTTTATGTGTTCTTCCTGAATTTGGTATGCACAGGACTTATAACGTTTTTCTTTATACCTGAGTTTGCGCATGAGCATGTGGCGGCAAGGCGCTATTGTAAGGAGCGTGGCCTGCCGTTCCGTATAGTGGATATGGCGCTGTTGAGGCGTATGCTCAGCTATTCGTGGCCCATATTGGTGCTTGGCATAGCCGGCATACTGAACCAGACGGCTGATAAGATGCTCTTTCCCGTGGTCTATCCTGATGCTGCCGAGGCTAAGGTTCAGCTTGGTATATATGGTGCTTGCGTTAAGATTGCAATGATAATGGCCATGATTACGCAGGCGTTTCGTTACGCTTATGAACCGATAGTGTTTGCAAAGTCAAAAGATGGTGACAAGAAAGAGTATTACGCCAATGCCATGAAGTATTTCATTGTGTTCACTCTCTTTGCTTTTCTCTGTGTGGTCGGCTACATGCCGTTGCTGCAATACATTGTGGGAGCGGAGTATCGCGAGGGCCTTCGGGTCGTGCCTATAGTGATGGCGGCTGAGATTATGATGGGAATATATTTCAATCTGTCGTTCTGGTACAAACTGATTGACAAGACGATATGGGGCGCATGGTTCTCAACGGCAGGCTGTCTGGTACTTGTGGCGGTTAATATTGTATTCATACCGAGGTATGGTTACATGGCCTGTGCATGGGGTGGGGTGGCCGGATATGCCACTGCTATGGTGTTGTCTTATATCGTCGGGCAATGTAAGTATCCGATTAAATATGATATGAGGGGTATATTGGAATACGTTGTAATAACGGCAGGGATGTATCTCGCAATGGATTACATAATGTCTTCGGAGTCTTTGCACTCTATGAAGTGGGGTATGCCGCTGCAAATAACGGCCAATACCTGCATGATAGTGATATATCTTGTTATCGTTATACGCCGGGATCTGCCGCTGTCGTCACTGCCGGTGATAGGCAAAAGATTTAAGTAAACCTACAGATTATGTGTAAATATATTGTTTCTTTAGTGACCTTCTTCTCTGTCTGCACCATGACGGTGAAGGCGGATGAAGGTATGTGGACACTGTTTAACCTGCCTGACGCCGTGTTCAGGCAGATGCATGCCGAGGGATACGGCCTGCCGAGGACGTCATTGTATGAGGATTCCATGGCTATTAGCAAGGCGGTGGTGAGCTTTTGCGGCTATTGTACGGGTGTGGTTGTATCGCCTATGGGACTGGTAATGACCAACCATCATTGTGGTTTTGAGTCTATCCGCCGACATTCCACGCCGGAACATGATTACCTTTTGAACGGTTTCGTGGCCGATTCGCTTGGTGCCGAGCTGCCGTGTGACAATGCTTTCGTGTCGTTTCTTGTGTCACAGCGTGATGTAACGTCGTTGCTTGACTCTCTCGGCATGGACACATTGGGCTCATACGGCAGGTCAATGCTGCTGGATTCGCTGGAACAGGTGCTGACGGATGAGGTGAAAGCGCGGGACAAAACATGTTATGTGACGATAGACGCATATTATGAGGGTAATGCGTATTATGCCTCTACATATCGTCGTTACAATGATGTCAGGTTAGTGTTCACGCTCCCCAAGAGCATGGGCAAGTTCGGAGGCGAGACGGACAACTGGATGTGGCCCCGACAAACGTGCGACTTTTCGGTGTTCCGTGTTTATGTAAACCCCGAAACCGGAGGCCCGGCGGATTACGAAAGCACCAATGTGCCGATGCAACCGCAACGCTGGATGCAGGTGAGCACCGAGGGATATAGGGATGGGAGCTTCGCAATGGTGATGGGAACACCCGGTTCTACGGAGCGGTATCGCAGCAGTTACGGCATAGAGGAGATAAGAGACTGTGTGAATGACCCCATGCAGCAGGTAAGAGGCGTTAAACAACAGGTGATGAAACGCCACATGGACCGGTCTGAAGAGGTTAGAATAAAGTACGATTCCAAGTATGCGCAAAGCTCAAATTATTGGAAAAACGCCATAGGCATGAACAAATGTATAGACTCTCTCGGTATAGTAAGCATGAAAAAAGCCCACGAAAGCCGCATAGAGGCATGGGCGGACACATGTAATGTTATGGGGAAGAAACCGGATATGCACCTGTTGGGGAGACTGTATGCACGGCGAAAGGAGGCCATGAGAGCCTTTACCATGTTTGCGGAGACATTCACTCGCAGGAGTAATTGCGAGCTTGCGACGCGTGCAACGAAGTATTATAATGGCATGCCCGTATATGGTCCGGGGAAGAAACCAAGAAAACAGTATGTGGAGTTTGCCGATAATAGCACGGAGTGGGATAAGGCTCTCGATATAGATATGTTTGCTGTGCTGCTGCAGAATTACAGGGAGCAGGCGCCGGAGAAATATCATCCCGACTTCTACAAGGAGATAGACGCGGATTTTGGCGGCGATTGTCGTGCCTATGTGCAGTATGTCTGGGACAACAGCATGCTTATGCGGGAGTCTGCAAGAATACCGGTCAGGTTGTCGAAGAAGCAGAAGAAAGACCCGGGAATAATGATGAGCATGGATTTGGTGGGTACGTTGGCGGAGATAAAGATTCCGATTGACGAGCTGTCTGACAGCATATCGGAGCAGGAACGTTATCTGTGTCTTGCCAAATTGAGGATGGAACAGGATATGCCCCATTACAGTGATGCCAACCTTACCATGCGAATGACGTACGGACAGGTAGGCGGTTACAACATGGGTGGATATGATTCCGGCTATTATACCACTGCGAGGTCGATGGTAGAGAAAATGGATAAGGCCGGGACTGTAGCCGATTATTATGCCGAGCCCGTTATGCGCGATATTATGTCCGGCAATGATTTCGGTGTGTTTACAGACAGTGTGTCAAACACTCTCAACCTCTGTTTCCTGACAAATAACGATATTACGGGTGGAAACAGCGGCTCACCGGTTATAGACGGCAATGGAAGACTGATAGGTCTTGCATTTGACGGCAATTGGGACAGCCTGTCAAGTGACATATATTATGATAAGACTCTCGCACGATGTATCAGCGTCGACATACGTTATGTGCTGTATATGATGCGCAGCTGGGGCAAGGCTGAGCGGCTGTTGAGGGAAATGGGTATAGAGGAATAAATATAATATCGCCGTAATGACATTGCATTACGGCGATATTTGTTTTTTGCGTATGATGTTTTCCTTACATCTCCGTTACTTTATATCATCAACAAAGCGGAAGAGGCGTGACCATCTTACAGCGTTGATACCACGGCGGTCCGGATTGCTTGACCACCAAATGAATATCGGTTTGCCCACGATGTGATCCTCAGGCACAAACCCCCAATAGCGGGAGTCAGCACTATTGTGACGGTTGTCACCCTGCATCCAGTAGTAGTCCATCCTGAACGTGTACTCTTTGGCCTCCTTTCCGTTTATGAGTATCTTTCCATCGTCGGTTACAGTAAGGTCATTGCCCTCGTAAACACGTATCGGACGCTCGTAAATCGGCAGGTTCTGCAATGTCAGTTTAACGCTTTTGCCCTTTTGCGGTATCCATATCGGGCCGTAATTGTCACGTGTCCAGCCATAGCGTGCGTTGAGAGGGTATAAGTCTCCCACCGTCTGCTCTTGATTTATAATAATCGATTTCACCAGATCCTTACGGCTTTTCAGCACCTTTGCGGCATGGGCTGTTAGCGGCATGTAGCCATACATGTTCAGTTGCTGTATGTCCTCCTGCGATATTCCTAATTCGTCCACAAGCTCTTCGGGTAGCGGTTCGAGCAGTTTCACGTAGTATGTGTACTGCACGTTGTCCGGTTCCTTGTTGGCTTTGCCGTCAAGATATATTATGCGGTTCTTTATCTGCAATGTCTGTCCGGGCAATCCCACGCAGCGTTTTACGTAATTCTCGCGTCTGTCAACGGGGCGCGCTATGAGTTTTCCGAACTCCCCCGGATTCTGCAGGATATACTGTCTGCCTGCGTTATAGGCCGTTGCGTAGTACTTTCGCAACTGCATTGGCGTCAGGCTGTCCAACTGTGGAGTGATATTGTTCTGCTGTAATATCTGCTGCCCGTAGCCATACACCATCTGATAGTAGTCGTTAGGCTGATAGGCAGGCTCTGATACCACCGTGTCTCCGGCCGGATAGTTGAACACCACAATGTCGTTCAGGCGTACTTTGCCCAATCCCTTGGCGCGACGGTAGTCCCATTGCGGCCATTCTATGTACGATTTCGTTCCAATCACGGGCATAGTGTGCTGCGTCAGCGGCATTGTCAGCGGCGTTTGCGGTATGCGCGGGCCGTAGCTTACCTTTGATACGAACAGATAGTCGCCAACCAAAAGTGACTTCTCCAGCGAACTTGATGGAATAACATAGTTCTGGAAGAAGAAAAGGTTGATGAAATACACCGCCACGAGTGCGAATACGAGTGCGTCAACCCACGACATCACCATCCTCATTGGGTTCTCAAGGTCTTTCCACCAGTCCCACCTTATCTTGCGGGAGATATACGCATCGTATATGAACGGTATGACAATGATTCCCAACCAGCTTTTCAACCATATCAGGAACAGTGCGTATAGTACAATGACTATAATGAATTTAGTCCATTGCACCTTCATATTGAGTTTGTTCTTTTTCTTCATGCCCGACTAAAATTGAAACATATCGTCGATGGTAAGCAGTCCCTCGTGTTGGGCAGTGTATTCCGCTGCCAGCACGGCACCGAGCGCAAAGCCCTGTCTTGAGTGCGCATCGTGGGTGATTGTTATCCGGTCTGCCTCCGAATTCCATGTTATAGAGTGTATTCCCGGCACCTCATCTTTGCGTATAGAGTTTATGGTCAGCCTCTTGGGGTCGTTGTTCTCGGCGGGTACCACAGTGCCGTCGGGCTGTGTCAGCGTTCCCATCTGCCAGTCTTCCTTACGGTCTATGTTTGCCACTATCTGCTCCGCAAGCGTTATTCCGGTGCCTGACGGATGGTCAAGTTTGTGTATATGGTGCACCTCTGTCTCCTCTACGTCATATTGAGGGAATGAGTTCATGATCTTGGCGAGATATTTGTTCACTGCCGAGAATATGGCTACGCCAATGGAATAGTTGGAAGCCCAGAAGAGAGTCTTTCCCTCCTCGGCGCATGCGCGGCGCACATCATCGCCGTGTTCTTTGAGCCAGCCGGTAGAACCGCTTACCACCTTTACGCCTTTTGCCCATGCGCGCAGATAGTTGCCGTAGGCTACGTGTGGTGCCGTGAACTCTATTGCAACGTCGGCAGACGCGAAAGCCGGGCTGTCGAAGTCGTCCTGATTGTCGATGTCAATGATACAAACTATCTCATGGCCTCGTGACAGTGCTATCTGCTCTATCATTTTGCCCATCTTGCCGTATCCGATAAGTGCTATCTTCATAGTGTATGTTCTTTGTTTATAGTTATTTTTCAGTGGTGGTCTCGCCGTATGCCTCCGCTTCCGCCTTAGCAATGATGTCTTCAGGCATCTCTTTTCCTGATGTCGTCTTCAGGTCATCCAGAGTCATGCCGTCCAGTTCCCACTCCGTTTGCATTCTGTCCGCCGTCTTCAGGCGTTTTTCTGTTTCCGGTGCGTGCTGTTTTGTGCACGCTTTTTTATCGCTTTCCCGCTGCTCTATGAACAACTCCTCTTTCTTAGGCTCCTCTATCTCCGGCACGGCAGTGGTAGGATTCTCCTCCATTTGCGTCCTTTCTGTCTTTGCCGCGAAGATACTGTCGAGGAATTTGCTGTCCGTGCGCAGCTTCTTTAGTGTAATCCCGCACGCTTTTTGCTGGCTCTCTTTCTTGGAGAATCCCTCGGCAGTGCCTCCTTTAATGCCTTCTATCAGCAGTGAATATACGAATGTTGGTGAGCCATTCTTGTCTTGTGACTGTTCTTCGAGTTGGAAATCCAGCTTGACACGGTTCTTTTGTGCCCATTCAAGTATCTTCGACTTGAAGTTAACTTCCTTGTATGCCATCTTGTCCACGTTCAGGTAGCGTCCCATTACGCGGTTAGTCCAAAAATCATAGCAGGCCTTGTAGCCTCTGTCCAGATACACGGCTCCTACCAAAGCCTCAAAGGCATTACCCCCGATGTAGCTGTTGTGTGTCGCGTTTTTGCCGCTTGCCAGTATCAGTTTGCTGACACCCATCTCTTTAGCGAGCCTGCCGAGTGTCTCCCTCTGCACCAGTTTTGAACGCGTGTTGGTCAGGAACCCTTCCGGTTTTCCGGGGAAATATTGGTAAACCACGTCCCCGACCACGGCATCGAGTATTGCGTCTCCGAGAAATTCCAGTCGTTCGTTGTTCAGATGTTTGCCCAACCGTGCCCGTTTCCCGCCTTTCTCGTCTCCCCTTGCCTTGCCGTTATTCTTGCGGCTATGTTGCCCGTTCTTTTCGTTGTCGGCGTTGTTCCCCTTCTTCCTTCCTTTTCCCTCAAACGCTTTCAGCTCTTCCGGCGTTGCTCTGTGACCCAGACTTTTGTGCATCAGCGCCACCTTATAATATGTAATGTTATGCGGATAGAATCCGAGGATGTCGTATAAAGCAAGATAAAGCTCCTTCTCCTTGCGGAAAAGGAGCCTTATCCTATCAATTGTGTTATTCAGCATACTTCTTGAATATCACGCAGGCATTGTGTCCGCCGAATCCGAATGTATTGCTCAGTGCGGCGCGTACCTCACGTTTCTGTGCCTTGTTGAAGGTAAAGTTCATATTGTAGTCTATCTCAGGATCTTCGTCTCCCTCCTCGTGGTTGATTGTAGGAGGAACGATGTCGTTCTGCACTGATAGCACACATGCCATGGCTTCTACCGCTCCCGCTGCTCCGAGCAGGTGTCCTGTCATTGACTTCGTTGACGAGATGTTGAGCTTGTATGCCCATTCTCCAAACAGATCCTTTATGGCTTTGGCCTCAGATATGTCGCCTACCGGTGTTGATGTGCCGTGTACGTTGATGTAGTCAATATCCTCCGGTACCATGCCGGCGTCTCTCAGAGCCTCCGACATCACAATCTTTGCACCGAGACCCTCCGGGTGTGATGCCGTGATGTGATATGCGTCGGCAGACATTCCCTCGCCGACCATTTCGCAGTATATCTTCGCTCCGCGTGCCTTGGCGTGCTCCAGCTCCTCAAGTATGAGGCATGCCGCACCCTCACCCATTACGAATCCGTCGCGTGAGGCGGAGAACGGACGGCTTGCCTTCTGTGGCTCGTCGTTGCGTGTGGACAGTGCGTGCATTGATGTGAAGCCTCCGAGTCCCGGGTCTGTTATTACGGCCTCGGCTCCTCCGCTTACTATAATGTTAGCCTTTCCGAGACGTATCAGGTTGAATGCGTCCGCCAATGCGTTTGTTGAAGACGCGCAGGCGCTTGTTGTGGCGTAGTTAGGCCCGTGGAAACCGTAGCGTATGGATATTTGTCCGGGTGCTATGTCACCTATCATCTTCGGTATGAAGAAGGGGTTGAACTTCGGTGTCTCTTTGTGTGAGGAGTAATAGTCTATCTCGTCCTGCATGGTCTTGAGGCCTCCGATGCCGATACCGTATATTACTCCGATGCGATTCTTGTCTACTGTCTCAAGGTCTATGCCCGCGTCTTCTATGCCCATGGCTGCACTGGCAATGGCAAACTGGCAGAATTTGTCCATTTTGCGCAACTCCTTGCGGTCTATCCATTTTGTGGCGTCAAAGTCTTTTACCTCACAGGCGAATTGTGTCTTATAGCGTGTGGCGTCAAACTGCTTTATGCTGTCCGCTCCGCTTACGCCGTTTATCATGTTCTTCCATGTCTCCTCAGCCGTGAGACCCAGCGGTGTAACGGCTCCGATACCCGTTACAACTACTCTTTTTAGTTCCATATTGCTATGTGCTGTTTGGTTTGTTATTGTTTAGTGTCTACCCGTAATAAAACAAAAATGGGCGACGACAGGGCTACGTTCTCGTCCTGCCATCCCCATGTATCATACGGATTATCGTAACATGCAAGGTATTTTATTACTTGCTTGCGTTGGCGATGTAGTTTATGGCGTCACCAACTGTCTGTATTTTCTCTGCGTCTGAGTCAGGTATTGTTACGCCAAATTCCTTCTCAAGCTCCATGATGAGCTCTACTGTGTCAAGTGAGTCAGCGCCGAGGTCATTAGTGAAGCTTGCCTCTGCCTTTACTTCTGCTGCGTCAACACCCAGTTTATCAACGATAATCTCTACTACTTTTGATTCAATTTCAGACATGATAAAAATCTTTTTAATTAGTATTTATTTAGTTTCTTATTGTTATATCTTCTTGAATTTGAGTGCAAAATTACACATTTTATTCTTAACGACCAAATATTTTCGTCAAAAAGCGTATTTTTTTGCACACTAACATAGCATTTGTGCATAAAAACTTATTGATTGTTCAATATTTCGAGCGCGCATTTCACAAAGTCATTGCTTTCGTTTGTTATGCGGAAATACTCGGTCATGGTCCATAAATCTCTTGCCACAAGAGCCTTCAGCTGTATCTCCATCGCCTCTATCGTCTGCTGTCTTTCCTCCTCGTCTTTCGGCTTCACGCCCTGCTTCTCGCCTTCTTCCATTATTCCGTCTATCACCTCACGCGGTATTCTGAAATTACGCTCAAACGCCGCGAAGCCTTTCTTGGCGTTGTTCTGCGGGCTTGTGTAGTTCTTGCCGTCGGGATATGGTTCCTTTCCGTATGTCTTTAGCAGCTCCTTGCGCGCTTTTTCGGCATATCTCAGGTTGGCGTTGAGTATGATGCTCTTTGCCGCCAGTTCACGGTGATACTTGGTATAGCGTGTGGTATCGAGGGGAACGAAGTAGTCCGGCATCACGCCGCCACCGCCATACACCGTCCTGTGGAGCTTTAGCGTGTGGTATTTCAGTGAGTCTGCAAAGTGTATGCTGTCACTGTGCGTAAACTCTCCGTGCTTGTATCGCTCTTCCAGTTCGTGTTGGTAGTCGTTTTTCGCTCCTTTCACGTAGGGCTTCTGTATGCATCTGCCTGATGGCGTGAAATAGTGTGCCACCGTAAGGCGTATCATAGAGCCGTCGGGCAGGTCTACCGGTCTCTGCACCAGTCCCTTGCCGAATGTACGCCTGCCCGCTATCGTGCCACGGTCCTGGTCCTGTATGGCTCCTGACACGATTTCTGCTGCCGATGCAGAGAACTCGTTCACGAGCACCACTATGCGTCCTTTGCGGAATATGCCGTTGCCTTTGGCCCTGAATTCCTGCCGGCGCACGGAGCGCCCTTCCGTGTACACAATCAGGTCGTTATCCTCAAGCAGCTCATTCAGAATGTCTGCCGCCGCCTGCAGGTATCCTCCGCCGTTGTCCTGCAGGTCGAGCACGAGGTCTCGCATACCCTGTTTCTTCATCTTTTCTATGCTTTCCACAAACTCCTTGTGTGTGGTTGCGCCAAACGACGACAGGCGTATGTAGCCTATCTCGGGGCGGAGCATATAGGCAGCGTCCACGGTGTTGAGCGGTATCTTGTCGCGTGTCACCGTGAAATACACAATATCTTTTATGCCGTTGCGTTTTACGCCAATCCTCACCTTGGTGCCTTTCGGGCCGCGCAGACGGCGCATAATCTCCTCTTTAGACATGTTCACGCCGGCAATGGCGGTGTCATTGACCGACACAAAGCGGTCTCCGGCTATTATTCCCACTTTCTCCGACGGGCCTCCGCTTACGGTCTGTATCACGAGCAGCGTGTCCTCAAGCATGTTATACTGCACGCCGACGCCCTCGAAATTGCCTTGCAGCGGCTCCGTCAGCGCCTTCACCTCTTTTGGAGTGGAGTAGCTTGAGTGTGGATCGAGTTTCTCAAGCATGCCTTTTATGGCGTCCTCGGCCAATTTCTTTTCGTCCACGCTGTCCACATAGAGATTGCTTATTGCCATGGTCGCAATGTTTATCTTACGCAGCGTGTTCTCGTCTATTATGGCGGCGCGCTTCTGTGCCTTTGCTATTCCTGCCGCAATACATAGCAGCAGTACTGTCAATATGCGAAAATATTTACACATTATATATAAGGTTATGTTGTTATATGTTTTTCCGGCGGTCAGCCTGCGGTGGCAGCCGCCTTGTCCGTGCAAAATTATAAAAAAAAATCCATATACCAAACTTATGTGATTGTCAGTTTGATAAAAAGGTAGTAATTTTGCACTCAGATAAAGATAATCACAATAATAAACCTAAAAAACATATAGTTATGGCTATCGCAAAATCTCTTACCGAATTGATTGGCAGCACACCGCTGCTCGAACTCAACAAGTTCTCTGCCCAAAAAGGGCTTGACACACCTATTATCGCCAAGGTGGAGTTTTTTAATCCCGGCGGCAGCGTTAAGGACCGCATCGCACTCGCAATGATAGAGGATGCCGAGAAGAAAGGCATACTGAAACCCGGTGCCACCATTATAGAGCCTACCTCCGGCAACACCGGTGTAGGTCTGGCTTTGGTAAGCGCCGTAAAGGGTTATCATCTTGTGCTGACCATGCCTGAGACCATGTCTGTGGAGCGTCGTAACCTCGTAAAGGCTTATGGTGCCGAGGTGCGTCTTACCTCCGGCAAGGACGGTATGGCGGGCGCTATACGTGCTGCAGAGCAGTTGCGCGATGCTACTCCCGGCTCCGTTATATTGCAGCAGTTTGAGAATGCCGCCAATCCTGCGAGGCATTACGCCACCACAGGCCCTGAGATATGGCGGCAGACAGAGGGCAAGATTGACATTTTCGTGGCCGGTGTGGGTACCGGCGGCACTGTGTCGGGCATAGCGAAATACCTCAAGGAGCAGAACCCCGACATCAAGGTGTATGCCGTGGAGCCTTCAACATCGGCCGTACTTAACGGCCAGCCATCCGGACCGCATAAGATACAGGGTATCGGTGCAGGGTTCGTGCCGGGCACCTACGATGCTTCTGTGGTGGATGAGGTACTCGACATTGACAACGACGACGCCATACGCACCGGTCGTGAACTGGCACAGCAGGAGGGACTGCTTGTGGGTATCAGTTCAGGAGCGGCGGCTTTTGCGGCACAGTTGCTTGCCAAGCGTCCGGAGAACAAAGGCAAGCGCATCGTTACGCTGTTGCCGGATACGGGCGAGCGCTACCTCTCTACGGTGCTCTACGCTTTTGATGAATATCCACTCTGATTTTCAGTAACTTGCAATCGTGGTGCTTTTACTTGGTAATCGCACCACGATTGTGTTGTAAAGGCAGTGCGATTACCATGTAATCGCACTGCAATTGTTTCCGGTTCTCTCCACTTCCCCCGGCAGGTTGGTTGAGGCTCGGTTCGTTGAGAGCGTCAGCGACGTGGGTGTTCCCTGTTTTCCGTTATCCGTTCGGCATAAAAAAGCAGGAAGCCCGCATGGACTCCCTGCAAATATATTTATATGGTGTAGGAAAAAGGTTACTTACGTACACCGTCAATGCCATAGAGAACGCCGTTCTTCTCGATAACGATTTGCCCGTTCACAATACGCTTGGTGGGAGCGGCTGCCTCGGCAACCTTTACGGAAGATACCGCATCCGGGTCGGCGATCCGGTATATTACAGTGATGTCACCCTTTGCTGACGTTGCCCGGATGTTGGTGTTGATTGCCGTTACATTACCGTCGGCAACCTCAAAGTAGTTGTCCTGTGCGTTCATGCCGGCGGTAAACTCTGTGTCATCAATCATAATCCTGAAGTTCTCGCCTGACATTCCATACCTGTCATTGCCCATATCTGTAAGTCTGACACCGTTAATCACGGTCTCTGACATAGAGTGGGTGTTGTATGTAGCCGCGGGGAGGGTGATGTTTACTGTACCTGCCTCCGTGCCTGCCTCTACCTTGATTGTCTGGCCCCTGAATTCTGCCGTTATATTTCCGCCGGTAACGGTAGCGTCCACAAGATATTCACCTGCAAACGGGGTTACGTCAACAGGCTCGTCTGTCCCGATATTCTTCGGGAAACGCACCGCTACGTCGTCATAGGCGAAGTAAGCGGGCTGCGAGAAACCGTAACCATTGTCTGAAGAGCCCGTGATATTGAACGTCACTTTGGTCACTTCGCCCAATGGCGAGAGGTCGAATCTCGTCCAATCCATAATTATCACCTCCGGCCCGTTGCACAGGTATATCTCCGTCGTACCCGTCTTCTCCGTGCCGTTATATCCCGTTGCGATAACCTTCACCCAGTCTTCCTCGCCTATGTTGGCCGTCAGGCCGTTGCCGTTTACGTAACAGTTTATGGCGTATGTGGAGTTGGCGATATACATGTGGTCTATTACCCTCGCCGTGTTGTCGCTGAAATACAGTGTGGGCAGGGCGTCTTCTCCCAGTCCGTAACCGGAGTTGTCGGCATATCCGAAGTGCATGGCGAAGTTGTTTGAGCCGTTGTGACCGTTGCCGGAGCGCGAGATGTCATTGCCGCCGTTGCGGTTGAACACTGTCAGCTGGCTCATGAAATCGCCATAGTCCTCGATATTGGCGGAGCCGTAGTTTGATATGGCGTGGCCACCGGACCAGTAGCACCATGAACCGTAGCCCTCTGAGAGCACGCTGGCAAGGTATGTGTTGCCGTCGTCGTTCCATTTGTAGGCCTCTTCAATAGAGAATACGCCATAACCGTCCTCGCCGTAGAGTAACGGGCCGCCATACTGCGGGTCGCTGATGAGTGATGACCAGTCGTTGCCGCCTGCGAAATTTGTCCCGCCTTTGTAGTCCTCGTCCTCAAAGGTTAGCACACGCAGTTCATAATCAGTCTGGGCTGCCGCAGCCATTGCGGTGCCTGCCAATAATAATGAGAGTAAAGTTTTCTTCATGATAGTTGTTTTTGTTAATTGGAATTGTTGTTGAAAAAAGTGTATTTTTATTGTCATATTTATTTTATGAATATCTTCTTGCCGTCGTGTATATACACTCCGTGCGCCGGTTTTGTCACCCTGCGGCCTGTCATGTCATAATATACGCCGCTTTGTCCTGTTGCTTTGCTGATGTTGCCGATGCCGGTTGGGGTGCGGGGAGTAATGATTATAGGATTGTCGTCATATCCCTCTGTCAGGTGAAGGTCCTCGAATCCCGCCACCTCGGTTGATGTCTCGCCGAGCCATCCGCAGTACTGGAATATGCCGCAGGCCACCTTTATGAAGTTAATCTCTTTCAGATCCACGTGGTTGCCGGCGTTGTCTACGGCCCAGTCAATGTCGAATGTGGAGTAGTCGTCAGAGTTAAGCGAGGCGTCAGCATACCCGTATGCGTCGGGAGCGTATCGGTACAGCACCCAGTATGTACCCTTGCCCGACTGGTCTATGGCGTTATTCGGCAGTTTGCCACCGCAGAATGTCAGTGTCTCACCGTCCTCCCACAGCGGCCAGTAGGTCTGTTTGTGGAATGAGTTCTTCATGTGATAGCCCGTGGAGTCACGCCGTTCGCCGTTCTCTGTCCATGTAGCCTCCCAGCGTATGTAATCGTCATAGACAGAAGTGAATTGCTTGTGCTCTCCTGTCTCGGCCGTAGGCTTGTGGTATGTTATTGAGAAATCGTGTATCTCGGTGGTGTAATATTCCGAACCCGCAAGCTCATACCACTGTGCTGTCTCCACGTCGTCGCCCACACCGACATATACTATGCCCGGCTCAAAGGAGCCTCCGATGGTGTTGCTGCCGTAAACGGGGTCGGCGTTGGCGTAGAACCCGTTGCCGAGAATGCGCAGGTCGGAGCCGCGCAGGTTCTGTACGGGATGGTCAAACTGTACGGTGATGTAGCCGCCGTATGTTCCGAGGTGTATCAGCTCGCCGTTGCGCAGGCTTTCCGTTGCCCGTTGGCATATCTCCTCGTGGGTGGTTCCCTCCGTGGCCTCGGGCAGAGTGTTGACAAACTGTCCCGGAGCCGGATGCAGTTGCAGTACCGTTACGTCTTGTGTCTGTGCCTGAACGCCAAGCGTCAGGCATGTCATGGCGCCAAGCGCCGTAGTCTTTAGTGTATTCATCTGTAAATATAGTTTGGGATAGCGAGTATATGCGCGGGGTTGATGTAAACTTTCTGCGGCTGCATGATGGACTCGCCGTTTGGGGAATAGGCGTACAGATAGCCTGCCGTAGCGTAGCTCTTGGCGTCTGTGAAGTATATGTTGCCGGTGTATGGCGATACGTAGATTTCGTATGGGGATGTCAGTTCCTTCAGTTTCTCGGTCACATTGTCGCCATATATGCCGTATGTGGCCTGCATGGTGGCGGGTGTTATGGTGTATATGTGATATATATATTCGTAGGTGTTGTATGAGAACTCGCTGCCGACGGTGTAGAAATGCTGTCCGTCTGTGGTGTTGTAGGTGCACGGAAAGTCAAAGACGCGGAACTCTTCCGTGCGGCAGTTCAGTATAACCGTTTTCGGTTTCACGTCGTAATAGTCGCCGCAGGAGTTGATACACAGGTATTCTCCGGCCTGTGACACCTCGCCATACAGGTTGATGCAGCCCGTGTCTATCAGTCGGAGCGTACGCATGGTGGCGGCATCTATCACCTGTACGGTAGTTTCGTAGTCGTGATTCTCGGAGAAGGAGTATCCGCCGGTGTTGGCGACATACAGTCTGCCCTCGTACAGGCGTATGCCTTCCGGTTCCCAACCCACCTCGCATGTGGCCACGACGTCTTTGGTCTGAAGGTCTATCTTGGCCACATAGCCCTTGGTGAAGGTCTTGTCGCCGCAACGATGGGCGTAGGATGTGACGTAGAGATAGTCGCCGTCGCTGCACATACGGCGGTTGTTGGGTACGTTCTCCGTTGCTCCGCAGGCCGTGCCGTCGGGGTGAATGTACTGTATTATGTTTGACCAGTTTACGGCAATGGCTATCAGCGTGTCGTTGATTTGCAGTATATCGTTGGGCGTGTCGCCGAGCTTTATGCCGTTAGTCTTCCTGAACCATTGGTTGGTCAGCGTGCCCGTGGTGCCGTCGTAGTATGATAACTGACCGTTGTCAGACTGCCAGTTGCCCTCGTTGCATATTATAAGGTTCTCGTTTGCCACTGTAGGCACGGGCGGTTCGATGACTATTTCCGGTGCGTGGTCATTGTCGGTGGAGCATGCCACCGTCAGTAATGAAAGGAGAAATAACAGGTAGTGTTTCATAATTGGTGTTTTAATGTTATGGCAAAGCGTCTGCCCGGCATGGGCCAGCGCTGTATCATCTCGTATTTTATGTCGAAAATGTCCTGACACTCGGCCTCGATAGTGGTGGTGCTGTATCGGTATCCGATTTTTATGTCGGTGCAGTTGTATGCGTCGAGCGGTTCCTCTATGGCGTTTTCCGCCGTCCAATAGCGCTTGTCTGTAAACATGTGTGAGATGGAAGCCGACATGTTTTTCCATAGAAGGGTGTAGACGGCGGTGAGAGACCACCGTGGTGAGTAGGCTATATAGTCGTTATAGGCGTCTTCTGTCGGATCGGTACGGTTGCGGTCGTCCTGAAATGTCGCTGTTAGCAGCAGGTTGTGATGTTTGAAAAGAGTTGCGTTGGCCGTTATGTCCACGCCCATGCAGCGTGTGTAGCCGTAGTTGAGCATGGTCCATTGGTATGAGCCTTTCAGCGGCAGGCATACTATACGGTCTTCAACGTGGTTGTAATACCAGTCGGCTTGGATGTCTATCTGACCGTTTTTGTATGTCATGCCGATGTCAAACTGCTTGGTATATTCGGGTTTAAGGTTGCGGTTTCCGACAAGGGTGTAGTAAAGATCGTTGAGGGTTGGGGCACGGAATACCGTCTTATAGAAGCTGCGCAGGGTGCAGTGGCCTATGGTATATGCTGCGAGGGCGTTCCAAGTGATGCGTGACAGGGGAGTGCTGCCGCCGTGGGTGTGGTCGGCAATGTTGGTATATAATCCGCTGATGCCGGCTTTGAAGCCGTTATTGTTGTAAAAAGCGGACAGGGATGTCTTACTGTCAAGGCGGTAGACGTAGTGAAAGCCACGCACATCGGTGGTAAGGTCTGACCAACGCAGGTCGGTGGAGAGTGACACTCCTAACGCCCCGTGGCTGTATGAGCCTGCCAAAGCGCTGTATATGTCCTGTTGGTGATAGCGGTTGTTGGCGTGTACGGAGATGTTCTCAGGATAATCAGAACGGTAATGCAGGTAGTCGTTGGTGTATTTTACTATGCCGCGCACCCCGTAACGGCCGTATCGCCTGCGGTATGACAGCTGACTGAAGAAGTTGCTGTCCCACTCTCGGCCAACATCGGTGTAGGCATCGGACAGCCGTCTGACAACTCCGCCGGGCAGTCCCCGCCGTGAGTTGAAATAATATGTGTGCCATTGCAGGCCTTTGTGGAACAGACAGCTTTCTATTCGGAACATCGTTATGTCCGAATTGCGGCGTGTACCCGTAGTGTCTTCATACTCGGTATGGTACTCGAAAGGGTAGTTGCCATCGGAATGTGTGAATGCCGCATCAATAAATCCGTGGTCTTTATATGCCGCGGTGGCGGCAACCTTATGTGTTCCGAACGAACCGTAGGAGTATGAGGCTGTCAGTGAGGTGCTGTCGGGGCGGTGGGTCTTCATATACACGGTTGAGGCTGAGGCGTATTCACTTGCCGTCATAAGCTCTTCTGCTTTGTTGGCATTGAAAAGCGAGACGGATTCGAGTGTCGTCAGGGAGTATTTGCCTAAATCTACCGTGCCGTTCTGTGCGTTTGTTATTCTTACCCCGTCAAGATACACCCCGACGTGCTGCGAGCCTAAGGAACGAACGTTGACGGTTTTCTGTCCGCCGAGACCGCCATAGTCCTTTATCTGCACTCCGGCAAGGTACTTTAGGGCGTCGGCTACCGAGGCGGAAGGCATGGCCGTAATCTGTCCTCGTGTTATGGTCTGACGGGGGGAGACGTCGTATGTGCCCGTAATGACAACCTCATTGAGGTCATATACCGAGTCGGGGCGCAACAGTTGCGCCCGTGTCCCGCCCGGATACAGGCACATGGGCATAGTAATACATACGAACATGACAGACCGTAAGGTCTCTCTGCGGTTATACATGATAATAAAAGTATTTCAGTGTCCATAATCCCGTGGGCACTTGTTGCTATTGGCAAATGGCAGGTCTTCTGACTTAATCCTTATGGGCGGCACGGTCTTCCCGGAATATCATTGTCAACGGCTGCAATTACATCGTTGACCATCCAGTGACCATTATCGGCCGTCCTTGAAGAAAGGACTCACAGCATCGGGTAATGTTGCGGATTCACACCGCATTCCCATCTTAGCCCGGACGCATTCAGCATACAGTCCGGGAACCAAATGCGCTGCAAAGGTAAGGAAAATATACGGATTTACTTAATATTTATATATGTAAAAAATGTTAAACTGATAAAAACTTAATGCATTTTCAGTATTTTATTACTAATTTTGCAAAAATATCTAGATTGTCCAGCATGCTTTTAATTCGCGGTGGCAAGTGGTATGGGACTATTTGGATATTGACTCATGTCTTAAGATGTTATAGTCTTGAAGTCTTTATTTTATTAATAATGGTACCGCGAAAGAAAGGATAGTATATAGCCCATATTTGCATAGGGTATACGAAACAGATAAAACACAAATGAACGGTGAATGGAGAGAAATATAACTCTCTGTCTTTACTTCCTGAAGAGTATTGTGCCTAACTCTGTCAATAATTGGACAAAAGGGCAAAATATTATTAATTTTTAAGGAAGCGGACGCTTGTTCGACATATATACTTGAGCTTTCGCTCTTGTTCTCTTATCAGAAAACCTCCAATTTGAAGATGCACGAGAACAAGTTAGTGATTGGCTCACGTCCCGTTTAGGGGCGTGACCTGTTGTCCTACTTGTTTGTGCAAAAGGTGCTTGGAGGTACCCCTGATAAGAATAAGTAAATGGATGAGGTTGCGCTCCTTATTTTATTCTATTATTTGTATCAAATGAACAAAAAACATTTACGGGGTTTTCTTGCCTTACTTTCTTGGGTGTGTATGGGTAGTATGCTTATTTCATGCGGCGGTGACGATGATACTATAAGTGTGGTGGACTCTTCAAATCAAACAAATAATTCCTCTTCTACACAGATTATTGTGTCTCCTACAGCCGAGTTGTTGGGAACGGTAAACAGTACCACAACGGTAACCATCAGTGTTTCTTCTAACTCCATGTGGACTGTCAGTGGCGTACCTGAGTGGTTGAGTCTTAACAAATCTGGCGTTGGGACTTCTGCTGTTCTTATAACTGCTACGCAAGAAAATTTTTCCGATATGGAAAGGGAGGCAAATCTTGTTTTTACATTGGCGGACGGTTCTGCATCGGCCACGTGTAAAGTCAGCCAAAAAGGTGTGTTGGCAGCGAATTGTAGGGTGTCACTTGGAGAAACGATTGTTACATGGGATGGCTTTGCGGCGGATATGACGTTTGATCGCAATTGTATAGGCTATCGTGAACTATGGCGAAGCACAACAGAACTGGCAGGTAAAACGGAACGTGATATATACAACCTGCTTATGATGCAAGAAGAATACGATAAAAAAACGGACTATACTTTCTCAACAGATTTTTATATCTCGGGAACGGAAATAGTATATTGTGTTGCAGCTTATGGTACAGAGACAAATGCGGATGGATCACATAAATATGGTCCTATGACAATGGTACGTGTTGTCTTGCCTGAAATGACTTATGAGTCTACGATGAATCTTACACTTTCTTATACGTCAAGCTCTTGGAATATTAATGCTGCGCGTATAGGCTCTTATGGACAAAGGTGTGACGATTATTATTATTATGCTGTAGAAGGCAGTGGGGCGAATGAAGTTAACTTTATGTTTAACTTGAACTCTGCTATTGTCGCTTATCTTATAAAGGAGAATATAAAAGAGCAAGGTCCGAATTTCCATTATAAGAATGGTCCTCAACCTATATCTTTTGATAGAAGGAGTGATACATTCTTTTGTGCGACTTGGGGCAAAAACAGGGATACGGGAAAATTTTCTACGTTACTTAGTCGCCAATATAAAGATTTGTCTTCAAACAATTCTGCAAGTGGGATGATGAAGTCTGATGTTTTGGCAGCTAAAGGGAGAGAACTAAAAGAAGCGTACCCTTGTGTGGCTGATTTGCGCAAATTGGGAACTGTTGTTAGATCCCAAGAGCCAATCTATATAAAATAATATGTAAATATATTTTCAGAGAGGATAGCCAAACGTCTCCTCTCTGAAAATAAATGAATTATTATGGCTTTCAAAAATTATATGTTATTATCGCTGTTGTTGTGTATGGTGTCTGTTTATGCCCAGCAACGTTCAGCGGTGGAGGTAGAGAACATCGTTTCTAACTGTAAAAGTGAATTGAATTTGCCGCATCAACTGACCCTTAAAGGTACGTCGTCAAGCCTATTGGGAAAAAATGGGAACACGGTAGATAAAGAGGCTTTTTATGTTTACAGCTCAAACATACGTGGTGGAGAGGCTTTTGTTATTGTTTCAGGAGACAAAAGAATGCCATCTGTGTTAGGCTATTCCGACACAAACTCGTTTGATGCAGACAATATACCGCCGGCTTTGAGGCATTGGTTGGTAGCATATACAAGGCAATATCAGAGCGTAAGTACAGTTAATAATGCCTCTGCCATTTCAAAAGTCATTGATTATAGGCCGGAGGGGGTACAACCTCTTCTCGGAGATAATAGGTGGGGGCAGTCCTATCCTTATAATGACAGATGTCCCTCTGTGCATGGCCAAAAGACATTAGTGGGCTGTGTGGCTACCGCTATGGCACAGGTTATGAAGTATTATTCTTATCCTGAGCGTGCTAACGGATATGTGTCGTATACTACAAGAACCAATAATCTGAGTGTACGGCATGACTTCTCTGATGACATATTTGAGTGGAACAGAATGCTTTCTAACTATAATTCTGTTTATTCAAACGTGGAACAGAATGCCGTAGCAGGGTTAATGTATAGTTGTGGAGCGGCTGTGAAGATGGATTTTGGTTTATCTTCTCAAGGTGGAAGTGGGGCTTATCAGTCTGATTTGCTGAATGGCTACATAGAATACTATGGTTATGACCGTGATGCAGCACTGATGATAAGAAACTATTGTTCTACTGATGATTGGCATTCGCTACTTGTTAATGAGTTGAATGCAGGACGACCGGTTAACTATTCCGGTACCAGTATGCTTGACGGGGGACACTCTTTTGTGTTGGATGGCTACCGTATTGGCGGCAGTCCGTACCCCGATTATCATGTAAACTGGGGATGGAACGGGTCATGTAACGGTTATTATCAGATTGTTAACCTGCATCCGCAGGAAGGAAATGATTATGCTGTGATGGCAGGATTTAATGAGAGTCAGCAGATGACGATAGGCATAAAGCCTGAAGACGGACTGGATATGGGGCGGTATATGCTTGTTTCGTCAAAACTTAACAGTTCAATGTCGAAAGTGAGACTTGGTGGGACACTGTCGCTTAATGTGTCTTCCTTATACAACTGCTCTTATAACAAGTTTGTGGGTTTAATATCTGCGTGTCTGATTGGCGAGAATGGTGATACCGTTTCGCTTGGTTTGGGCAACAGATATTCATTGCAATATTTGCAGGGTACGGGCAATTTTAGTTATACGTGCATGCTGCCGGAAGAGGTGTCTGTAGGTAAATATAAGGCTTGTTTGGCGTATAAAGTCGCTGACTCTGATGGGTGGAGGCTGATATATTCAAACTCTTACCCATCGATAGAGGTTACCTCGTCAGAAGATATTGGGGCTGTTGGAGAAGAGTGGGCCGAAATTGGATGCTCAGAAATGGAGATTGTTGGTGTGGAAGACAAGTGTACTATAACGGCAAATGTGTATGAAGTTATAAATTTGCAGCCAGAATCATTTGTTGGAACAATACAGTTAATGATGGCGGACGAGAATGGTTTTCCGTTGTTTGCTATTGGTGAACCGCTTGTATTGCCGGAGTTGGGTTATAAGGATTATCTTACGGAGGCGGTTCGGGTATCCGGTGCAGTTGACAGGATATTGCCTGACGGCTATTACCGACTTTATTTGTCTGCAAAGAAACGTGACAAGAATATAGACTCTTATGTCGTGTTGAATGAATTGTCGAATCCCGTGATGGTTACAAAGGAACTCTTTTACAGTGTAGTTGTGAGAAATGGTGTGATAAATATAGGTGAGAAACAGTTTGATTTTTTGCCTACTGCGATTGTTAACGTTAATTCTTATGGCAAAAAGTCGAATGGTCTATATGATATTTGGGGGCATAAGGTGTTACGAGATAATGCTTTGAAGAATGGAATATATATAGAAGATGGTGCGAAAGGAATGTATTTCTTAAAATAATAAAAAGTAGTTGTTATGTTCTTTTATAGCACTTTATATTGGAGATATGGGAATTATATACATCTGTAAGAGTATATAATTCCCGTAGTCTTTTTGTGTTTATAACCAGTGTACTTTAAGATTTCTTGCAAAGTGTTATCGTTGTCTTGCTTATATGGATTGGTATGGTGACGGAATTGAAAGCATTTATCGGTTATATGCGGATATGTTACTGGATTACCTAAATTTGATTGTCTTTGCTTTGCCTTACTCCAGATAGGTATAGCCGTACAAACCGGAGCGATAGTTGGAGAGAAACTCCTTTCCTTCCTCCAGACTTATCTTGCCTTCCTTTACGCTTTTGGTTACCCATATCTCCAGTTGGCGCACGAGTCTCTTTGGGTTGTACTGCACATAGGCCAGCACTTCCTCCACTGTCTCACCGTCAAATATCTGGTCTATGTGGTATTTGCCGTCCTTCATGGATATGTGTACGGCGTTGGTATCACCGAACAGGTTGTGCATGTCACCAAGTATCTCTTGGTATGCTCCCACGAGGAATACGCCTATGTAGTACGGTTCGTTTTTCTTTAGGGCATGAACGGGTAGCGTCGGCGACAGATGGTTGGCCGTTACGAACTGTGAAACCTTTCCGTCACTGTCGCATGTGACGTCCTGTAGCGTTGCCAATCGGGTGGGACGCTCGTTAAGTCGCTGTATAGGCACAATGGGAAATACCTGGTCTATGGCCCATGCGTCGGGTAATGACTGGAAGAGTGAGAAGTTACAGAAGTACTTGTCGGCCAGTAGTTTTTCCATTCCACGCAGTTCTTCGGGTATGTGCTTCATGGATTTTGTCAGCGTCAGCACCTCGCGGCATACGCTCCAGTACATTGATTCTATCTGCGCGCGTGTCTTGAGGTCTACCATTCCCATTGAGAACAGGCTCAAAGCCTCTTCGCGTATCTGCTCCGCATCGTGCCAATACTCCAGTATTGAGCGGTTGGTTATATTGCACCAGATGTCGTAGAGGTCTTTCACCAGTTGGTGGTCGCTTTCCTTTGGTTCAAACTCCTCAGGCATTTCCGGCTGTGATGCCGTCTCCAATACGTCTATTACGAGTACGCTGTGGTGTGCAGACAGTGAGCGCCCGGACTCCGTTATGAGGTTGGGGTGGGGGATACCGTTCTTGTTTGCGGCTTCCACAAAGGTGTAAACACAGTCGTTTACGTACTCCTGTATGCTGTAGTTCACGCTTGATTCCGAGCTACTGGAGCGTGTTCCGTCGTAGTCTACGCCCAGTCCTCCGCCGCAGTCGATATACTCCACGTTGTATCCCAGTTTGTGCAGGTTGGTATAGAACTGCACTGCCTCGCGCAGGGCTGTCTGTATATGTCGTATCTGGGTTATCTGACTGCCGATGTGGAAGTGTATCAGCTTTATACAGTCGTGCATTCCGAGGCTGTCCAGCTTGTTAAGGGCGGTGAGAAGCTCTGATGCTGTCAGGCCGAACTTGGAGGCATCGCCGCCGCTTTCGGCCCATTTCCCTGATCCTGTCGATGCGAGTTTGATGCGTATGCCGAGGTTTGGTATAACGTTCAGTTTCTTTGCGGCTTTCACTATGGTGTCTATCTCGTTCAGTTTCTCCACCACTATGAATATGCGTTTGCCCATTTTCTGCGCCAGCAGAGCCAATTCTATGTATGCCTGGTCTTTGTATCCGTTGCATATTATGAGCGAGTCGCTCTGACACTGCACCGCTATCACGGCGTGCAGCTCAGGTTTTGAGCCTGCCTCAAGACCGAGATTGAACTTGCGGCCGTGTGATATTATCTCCTCTACCACGGGCTGCATCTGGTTTACTTTGATTGGATAGATGATGAAGCTCTCGCCTTTGTAGCCGTATTCGTCTGTCGCCTTCTTGAAACATGAGGCGGTTTTCTCTATGCGGTTGTCGAGGATGTCGGGAAAACGGAGCAGTACGGGGGTGGAGATGTCACGCAATTGCAGTTCGTCTATTATCTCTCTCAGGTCGGCTTGTGAGCCGTCTTTGAGCGGAGATACACAGGCGTTGCCCTTGTCGTTGATACTGAAATAGGATGTTCCCCATCCTGTCATGTTGTATAACTCCTTGGAGTCTTCTGTTGTCCACTTCTTCATTTATCGGTTTTTGGGGTCTCTTGCTGTCTGTATAGACAACGGTTTTTAGCACAATTCCTTTACTTTCTCTACTGTTACGGATATTTTGTCGGGTGTCTCCATTAGCGAGACGTCCACTATATTGTTAGCTTTCAGGTAATATTGCTCTCTTTTCTGCAGCTGTTCCTTTATGAATGCCATCAGCTCCTCATCGTTTTTGCCGAGCAATAGCGGCCGTACGCCTTTGCCCATCTTCAGGTGTTTGAAGAGTATCTCAGGCGTACACTTGAGATATACCACTGTGCCCCGACTGTTCATATAGTCCATGTTGTCGAAGAAACAGGGCGTTCCGCCGCCGCAACTTATCACAACGTTCTCAAATTCCGCCACCTCGTGTAGCATGTTGCGTTCTATCCTGCGGAAACCCTCCTCGCCTTGGCGGTCAAATATGTCCTTGACCTTGCAGTGCATGCGTGTCTCTATGTACCAGTCCAGATCATAAAAGGTCACTCCCAGCTCCTTTGCCAGTGCCTTTCCCACGGTGGTTTTGCCGGCTCCCATGTAGCCTATAAGGATTATTCTTGTCACTGTCTTACTATGTTCATGCATTCTTGATATGTCAGTTCCGCCGCTTTGTCGTGCATGGCCTTTGGCAAACGGTAGTTCTTGCCGTCGTATGCTATGTAAGGGCCGTAGCGTCCGTTCATCACTTCCAGCTTGGCGTCTTCCTCAAAGGTCTTTATGTGGCGCTTCTGTTCGGCTTTTCTGTTCTCCTCTATCAGCGCCACCGCCTCCTCAATGGATATTGTCAGCGGATCTTTGTCTTTAGGTATGGATACATATTTCTTGCTGTGCAGCACATAAGGGCCGAAGCGTCCCGTTCCAATCACGACGTCCGTGTCCTCAAACTTGCCTACCGTGCGTGGCAGACGGAACAGTTGCAGAGCCTCCTCAAGGCTTATTGTCTCTATTGAATATTCTTTAGGCAACTGCGCAAAGCGTGGCTTCTCGCTGTCGTTGGCGGCTCCTATCTGCGCCACCGGGCCGTAACGGCCTATCTTTACCGATACCGGTTTGCCGGTACCGGGTTCCTCGCCCAATATGCGCTCGCCGGCTTTGTGCTCGCTGCGTGCCTTGATTGTCTTCTCAACGGTCGGCTCAAAGTCTTTGTAGAAGCCGCGAAGCATCCCTTGCCAGTCTTCGTTGCCTTCGGCAATGGCGTCAAATTTCTTCTCGACGTTGGCTGTAAAGTTATAGTCCATGATTGCGGGGAAGAACTCCATAAGGAAGTCGTTCACCACGATGCCAATGTCTGTCGGCAACAGTTTGCCCTTTTCGCTGCCGGCCATCTCTTCCTTTATCTTTGACGACAGCCCCTTGTCGGTCAGGGTGTCAATGGTGTATGTCCTCTTCTCGCCTTTCTTGTCGCCCTTGGTGACGTATTCACGCTGCTGTATTGTGGATATTGTCGGGGCGTATGTAGACGGGCGTCCTATGCCCAGTTCCTCCATTTTGTGCACCAGTGATGCCTCGGTGTAGCGCAGCGGGCCTTGCGAATAGCGCTCCATAGCGGTAATCTTCTTGCGTGTCAGGGCTTTGCCTTCCTGCATTGTGGCCGGCATTATGCCGCTATCCTCTTTTTTCTCGCTGTCGTTGTCATTGTCTCCGTCGCTCTCACGATACACTTTCAGGAAGCCGTCGAATATCACTACCTCGCCTGTTGCCACAAACTGCTCCTCACATCCCGATACGCTTATCTCTACAACCGTCTTCTCTAACTCCGCATCGGCCATCTGTGTGGCGGCCGTCCGTTTCCATATTAGGTCGTAGAGACGGCGCTCCTGCTGTGAGCCTTCTATCTCCTGCCTGTCCATATATGTAGGACGTATGGCCTCGTGAGCCTCCTGTGCCCCCTTGGAGTTAGTGGTATAGTTGCGTGATTTGCTGTATTTCTCGCCGTATAGAGATGTTATAGCCTCCTTGGCGGTGCCTATGCAGAGGCTGGAAAGGTTGACAGAGTCGGTACGCATGTATGTTATGTAACCGCTCTCATACAGGCGTTGCGCCACCATCATGGTCTGCGATACCGTAAATCCTAACTTGCGTGCCGCCTCCTGCTGCATGGTTGATGTGGTAAACGGAGGTGCTGGGACGCGCTTAAGCGGTTTTTTCTGTATGCTGCCTATGGTGAATTGTGCGTCTTTGCACTTGCCGAGAAAGGCCAAAGCCTCTTCGCGGGTGGTGAAACGACGGTCCAGTTCGGCCTTTATCTCCGAGCCGTCGATGTCGAACAGGGCTGTGACCCTGAAATAAGGTTCGGCCTTAAATGCCTGAATGTCACGCTCGCGCTCCACTATAAGCCTTACGGCCACGGACTGGACACGGCCTGCCGACAGTGCGGGTTTTACCTTGCGCCACAGCACGGGCGACAGGTTAAAGCCCACAAGACGATCCAATACACGTCGGGCCTGTTGCGCATTGGCCAGATTCATGTCCAGATGACGCGGGTTTTCTATTGCCTGCAGTATAGCGTTCTTGGTTATCTCGTGGAATACTATGCGGTTGGTGTTACGCTCATCAAGTCCCAATACCTCGCACAGGTGCCATGATATGGCCTCACCCTCGCGGTCTTCATCGGAAGCAAGCCATATCTTTTTGGCTTTCTTGGCGTTGCTTTTCAGTTCCGAAACGAGTTTGCGCTTCTCCTCCGGTATCTCATATTCCGGTTCGAGCGTATCCATATCAATGCTTATTTCTTTCTTCTTCAGGTCGCGGATATGTCCGTAACTTGACATTACCTTGAAGTCTTTGCCAAGGAATTTCTCTATGGTCTTTGCCTTGGCCGGACTCTCTACGATAACTAAGTTCTCTTGCATATAGTGTGAGTATGTTTGTTTCAATTTGGGTGCAAAAGTACAAAAACTTTTTATCACACCTTATTATATATATAGTATTTTGTTTTTTTTAACAGAAAAGGGAAGTCATCGTTGTCGGGGCATGTGTTTTTATTCAGCGGAAATGAGTATATTTGCAATCAAAA
Source organism: uncultured Prevotella sp. (assembly GCA_964599665.1). Classification (GTDB taxonomy): domain Bacteria; phylum Bacteroidota; class Bacteroidia; order Bacteroidales; family Bacteroidaceae; genus Prevotella. The sequence goes on along the minus strand of CAZRGO010000005.1, from coordinate 150,868 downwards.
AGGCATTGTTATGAGACTCAGATATATCACTTTTATTGTAATGTTGTTGTGTGCCACGGCCTATGGGCAGGCTGATTTCTCGTGGAATGTGACGAAACAGGGCGAGAGAGAGCTGTTGCTTACTATAACAGGCACGTTGCAACAGGGCTGGCATGTCAGCAGCCATACGCTACAGTTAGAGCAGCAGGAAGGCCTGACCCCGTCCGGAGCACTTGCCGTTGGCGGTGATGGCGCGGCGGCAGATGCCGATGGCGGCACGGTTATTTACAGGCAACGCTTTGCCGTTAGCGGTGATGTGTGCCGCCTAAAGGGTTATCTGCAGTATGTATTGTGCACCGATATGATGTGCATGGCACCGCAGACGGTGGAGTTCAGTTATAACGGTATGGCTGGAAAGACGGCCGACAAAGTCATGGAGTCACAGCGTAAGGACAGCAATGGCGAGGTGAAGGCAGAGGAACGGGGCAGTGCCGCTGTTGTGAACGATAGTGTTGACAAAGTGGAAACGGTAACGGCTGACGCCGTGGCGGGTGCTGATTTTCTTGAGAAACCTACATGGCGCCCAGTAATAAAGGAGTTGCGGCAGATGAAGAAAAGCAGTGACGCGGCCCGACAGGGTAGTGATTCCATTTTCAGTGGAGGCCTGTTGTCGCTCTTCCTGCTGGCTTTTGCGGGCGGATTGCTGGCTCTGCTCACCCCATGCGTTTGGCCTATGATTCCGCTTACGGTGTCTTTCTTCATGAAACGTGGTATGGGTGTGAGGGGCGCTGTGCTCTTCGGGGTGTGTATAGTGGCTATATTTTTGGTGGCAGGCCTGCTGCTTACCATGCTGTTTGGAGCCAATGCCCTCAACCGACTGTCAACCGATGCGGTGTTTAATGTGGTGTGTTTCATTGTGCTCGTGTTGTTCGGACTGTCGTTGCTGGGACTGTTCGAGTTGCGTTTGCCCTCCTCTTGGGCCGACACCCTGGATAGTAAAAGCAATGCCACCGGTGGCATCGTGAGCATATTTCTTATGGCGTTGACAATGGTTGTGGTCAGTTTCTCGTGTACGGCACCTGTTATGGGGCTGCTGTTGGTAGAGATTGCCGCCGTGACCTCTAACGGGGCGGGTGCCGGAAGCCTGCTGACACCTATGGTGGGCATGACAGGTTTCGCGTTGGCATTGGCGTTGCCGTTTACGCTCTTTGCCTTGTTTCCAAGGCTATTGCAGCGTATGCCGCGCTCAGGTAACTGGATGACGGGCGTGAAAGTGACATTGGGATTTATGGAACTGGCTTTTGCTCTGAAGTTCCTTAGCGTGGCTGATATGGCCTATGGGTGGCATATCCTGCCGAGATGGTTGTTTATAGCTTTATGGATAGCATTGGCATTTGCCTGCGGTGTGTGGCATAGTGTGGACTGGCGGCACAAGACTGTCAATCCGTTGCGCAAGCAGAAGATGGCAATGGTGTGCTATGCCTTTGTGTTTTATCTTATCCCCGGACTGTATGGGGCGCCTTGTACGCTTGTATCCGCGTTCCTGCCGCCCGCCGAGAGCGACGGCGGACAGGTGTATGACGATTATGACGAGGCGCTGGCGGAGGCACGGAGGCAGGGCAAACCGTTGTTCATTGACTTCACAGGCTATGGTTGTGTGAACTGCCGTCAGATGGAGGCAGCGGTATTTACAGATGCACGTGTGCGGGAAATGCTGTCAAGAGACTTTGTCGTGGCGCAGTTGTATGTGGATGAGCGCACCCCGTTGCCTGCCACTTTACAGGCCGGCGGGCGTGTATTGCGTACCGTTGGCGATAAGTGGGCGCTGTTAGAGACGTACAAGTTCGGATATGCCGCACAGCCGTTCTATGTCATAGTCGATGCGGAAGGCAAGCCGCTGACACGCTCTTATGCCTACGATGAGAGTGCGGAACGTTTCTTGGAGTGGTTGCGCAGTGGGCTGCAATGAGTTGATATGAGCTTGACATGCGAATATAACAAAGTGTAATATATACGTGAATTTGATATAAGACCAAAACACGAACAGTGCTATTGTATTTTTATGTCTCTTGTATTGCGCACCCTGCAGGGGTGCCTTTACTGATAAAATACATATATAGTGGTTGTATTTATCATCGTTTTCTTATATCGGACGGATGTTAATATCGGCTATTTGTAAGTTGTTGTTTATTATATAGTTACAAATAGCGCGGTAAACGCAATGTGATTACATCGCAAAAGCATTGCTTTTATAGTGTAATCGCATTGCGTTTACTGTACGATTGCATTGCGTTTATATCACGCTTTGGTTTGGCATGTGTCGTGACATGTCTTTCCTGCGGCGACGTTATTTTCTCAACAGGTCTCTCTCCTTTAGGGTATGTTCTACAGGACACCCCTTGAAAGCGTATTTGGCAATATTCTTTAAGGTAGGAGGAATGGTGATGCAGCTGAGGTTTCTGCAGCCTTCAAATGCGCTCCACTTTATTGTTGAAACGGTTGGTGGTATGTTGATATAATACAGGTTGGGGCAGTTCTCGAATGTATAGCTGTTGATGGTTTCTATATTGCCGTTTAATATCACCTCCCATAAGCTCTTGTTGTTGCTGAATGCAAAGCTTGCGATATGTTTTGTGGAATGCGGTGTTATTACGCGTTCCATTCCCGGACAACCGCTAAGGGCATGCGTCTCGATACTGTCCACCCCTTCGGGCAGGGTCAAGGTTGCCGGCATGGGTTGATTGAAGAATGCAAATTCTCCGATAGTCTTTGCCGACTGTGGAATGACGCTGTTGATACATCCTGCTATAACCTTGTTTGTGGCGGTCTCCATCAGTATGTTGCCACCGTTGGCAGAGTTGTATTTTGGGTTTTTCTCGTTTACGGTTATTGAGTGTAGCAGTACGTTGTCAGCAAAGGGGTTCTCTTCTATGAGTGTGATTGTGGCGGGAATGTCTATCGCTGTTAACATGGTACCCCCAAAAGCCATCGGCCCTATTGATGTTATGCTCTTTACAATGTGCGTGTTTGTGCAGGCTGCTATCAGTTTGTTGCTCTGTGTCTCCACTATGGCGTTGCATCCGTTGCGAGAGTCATAGGTTTTGTTTCTGCTGTCAACGGTAATCTCTTTTAATGCGGCGCAATATCTGAAAGCTCCATATTGTATATCGCGGACATTCTGAGGGATAGCAATCTTTTTCAGGCTTCGGCACCTGTCGAGGTCGCCAAGCCGTAGCAGAGAGTTCGGAAGAAGAATGCTTTCAAGGTTGTAACATTCTCCGAAGGCCGAGTTCTCTATGTTCTGTACCCCCTCGGGCACTGTAATATCTTTCAGCGAGCTGCAGCCATAAAAGGCTGACGAGCCTATGGTTATTACGCTGTTGGGTATTGTCGTTGTCAGGCAACCTGCTATAAGTCTGTTAGTTGAGGTCTCTATTATGGCGTTACATCCGTTGCGTGAGTCGTAATTCTCGTTTCTTTCATCAACCGTTATACTGCTTAACAGCGGACAATTGCTGCATATAGCGTCATCTAAGGCCTCTACCGTGGATGGGATATGTATGGACTCCAATTGCGTACAGCCGGAGAAGGCGTGATTAAGAATGACCTCTATGCCTTCGGGAATGTTGATATGTTTGAGCCCATAGCATCTGCAAAACGCATTTTTTGCTATCCTTGTCACTTTGTATTGTGTGCCATGGTGTTCGACAGTGGCCGGTATCTGTATCATGCTGTCAACGGGTAACGCGATATTAACAGTGTCACGATATAGGCTTATTGACACCTCGTTGGTATTAATGATGGTATAATGGAATTTATCCTCAATGAATGTCTCGGCCTTTTTGTTGCAGACTTGACAGGTAAACTCAGCCTCGGTATGTAGTGATAGGAGGCATACGGCGATGAGTAATAATGCTCTGTACATCTTCATTTGATTGCTATTTGAATTTTAATGTTATCTCGGTAGGTGATAAGGTCGCTGCAAGTGCAATAAGATACATCTGTTGTTTACATGACACTTATAGATGTTTGAAGTAAGTTGATATCTTCTTTTCTATCTTTTTCATCACCCTTTCCTGCTGTTTGGAGAGCTGTTTCATGGTTTTGAGTCTTATACTCGGATACATATTGATTTGTAAATGGAATCTTATCTGTTCGTTTATCATCATAAGCATAGAGAAGTAGGCTTGAAGTTCATTTTGTAGTTTATGGTCTGTATGTTCTGAAAATGGTCCTTGTTTGGATTTAATGCCCAGGTTTGTTTACTTAAAATCAGGTTAGAAAGATTCAGGCTCCTGCCGCAAAGATATTAAATATATATCTGTTATGCAAATAATTAGAAGAGAAATCATAAAAAATGTTACATCAAAGAAACAAATTGTAATATGAGCGAAAGTATTGATGTAGTTGCTTTAAGTTTATATTTTATTTTATTGGTGAGTAAAAGAATTTTGCTTCAAACTTGGTATCGGTTAATACCGGACATAATCTTATAGACATAATCTTATGGTGTATGTATTCATATAAATCTATCTTGTTTGTATAAAATAACGATGTAATGGTATATGGAATGTAATCATACCACTTTGACAGGCATTCTATATCTGTGTTTGGGACTTCATTGTTGTAAGATATGGTATAGATTTCATCATTATGGATAAATCCTGTGTCTGAAATGTCTGAGCGATTGATGAAATACACATCTTTCTCTTCGTTATATTTGAATAGTGCCGGGATTGTGGTGATCTGCCCATGACGGGATATTTGTTGTGGCAGTCCGTATGTATTATATGTATATGTGAGAGTATTGGCATGGTTGTTAATCTGATGCCATATTATATTACCGTTCTTGTCATATCTGCCGCAGTCGCTCTTCTTCCATAAATCGGGCTTTATTATGGCTGACCTTTGTAATTCATGGAGTTCCGTTTCCTGTATCGGCATAGAATGTCGGCATTTTGTCCGTTTTCCTTTACTGTAAGTATAGTCTATTCTTTCCACTAACTTTGATGTATTGTTGCGTGTGTCACATTTTATATATGTGATGAGTTCGTTCTTGGTGTTGTAGTAAAAGAAATTGTTTAAGAACCTCTTCCATTTTATTGTTCCGGGATGAATACCAAACGTTGATTTCTCAATAAGATTGTTGTGCTTGTCGTATTGTTTTTTTAATACGCACATATCCTCTCCCGCTTCATTTTCAATAAAGCACTCTATGGTTCCAATGGCGTTGTTGCTGTGCTCAAACCGTGTTACTATTTCCTCCTCCCATTTGCTGGAATCGCATTGGAAAGCATACTCTGTTCTGTAAGACAATTTGTTATCCGCATTGTAAGAATATATGTATTTTCGTGGCAGAGTTCCGTAGATGACTATACTGTCAAGTCTTTCTTTGTAAACATTATTGTGGGCGGACACGCTAATTATAGTCAAAAGAAGCGTGAAAAGTGAAAGCTGTCTGCTGCGATATGTAGATATTGAGATATTCATATTATAGCAACTTGTATTATGTGGTGTAAAGATAATAGCCTTGTCCTTTTAAGTTGATGTTGAAAATTAGTTTCGGTATTGTGGCAAAGATATTGCTTTTTTTATACAGCTGCAAATGATAACGGATAAAAATATATAAATGTTACATTATGAAAACAATTTGTTACGTGAGCGAAAATATACCGATTGGCTCACTGTTGTTATGATGTGCAAAAAACTTCAAGCGTCACTTGCTGCATATAATACGCAACATGTGACGCTTGAAGCTAATGTTTGTCTTATAGAATTGTTTGCGTCAGTGAGACTATCAAACGATTTATGCGTTCTAAAGTGTCTGCTCCACCTCTATCTCGGTGAATGTCTCGATAATATCTCCGGCCTGTATGTCGTTGAAGTTCACGAGAGATATACCGCATTCCAGTCCCGTTGCAACCTCCTTGACATCGTCTTTGTAACGCTTCAGGGCGTTGATGGCTCCGGTGTGTATCACTATGCCGTCGCGTACAAGACGTGCCTTGTCGTTGCGGTGCACCTTGCCGTCGGTGACCATGGCGCCCGCCACGGTGCCGACCTTGGATATTTTGAATACCTCTTTGACCTCCACCTGTCCGGTAGATACCTCTTTCTTGATCTTGTCAAGCATGCCCTCCATGGCTGCCTTGATGTCGTCCATGGCGTCGTAAATGACGGAGTATGTGTTGATTTCCACACCCTCTTGCTCTGCCAGACGCTTGGCAGCAACAGACGGACGCACCTGGAAGCCGACAATCATGCCGTTCTGTGCCGTTGATGCCAGCATGACATCGTTCTCTGAGATTTGTCCTACGCCCTTCATAATAACGTTTACCTGTACCTTTTCGGTAGACATCTTTATGAAAGAGTCGCTCAAAGCCTCTACAGAACCCTGCGTATCGGCCTTGACTACGAGGTTCAGCTCGTGGAACTCGCCCAACGCCACGCGGTGTGCTATTTCCTCCAAAGACAGCGTCTTGGTTGTGCGCAGGCTCTGCTCGCGTTGCAGTTGCAGTCGCTTGTTGGCTATTTCCTTGGCCTCTTGCTCCGTTTCCATGATGTGGAAGGAGTCGCCTGCCTGTGGCGCGCCGTTTAGACCGAGAATGATAACAGGCTCTGCCGGTCCGGCTTTCTCTATGCGTTGGTTACGCTCGTTGAACATCGCCTTTACGCGTCCCCATGCCGTTCCCGCTATTACTATGTCGCCCTGTTTCAGGGTTCCGTTGCTTACGAGTATCGTTGATACGTAACCACGACCCTTATCGAGTGATGATTCTATTACCGAACCGGTGGCATTACGGTTAGGATTGGCTTTCAGGTCAAGCATTTCCGCCTCAAGCAGCACTTTCTCCATGAGGTCTTCAACGCCTATACCTTTCTTGGCCGAGATCTCCTGACACTGGTATTTGCCGCCCCATTCTTCCACAAGGAGGTTCATTGCCGACAGGTCCTGCCTGATTTTGTCCGGATTTGCGCCCGGTTTGTCAATCTTGTTTATGGCGAATACCATCGGTACATTAGCTGCCTGTGCGTGTGCTATGGCCTCTTTTGTGGTAGGCATGACAGAGTCATCGGCCGCGATAATAATGATGGCAATGTCCGTTACCTGTGTACCACGGGCACGCATGGCCGTGAACGCCTCGTGTCCCGGAGTGTCAAGGAACGTGATTGTACGCCCGTCTTCCATCTTCACGTTGTAAGCGCCTATGTGCTGCGTTATGCCGCCGGCCTCTCCGGCTATGACATTGGTGTTGCGCACATAGTCAAGGAGTGAGGTCTTACCGTGATCCACGTGACCCATTACCGTAACGATAGGCGGACGCGGAACAAGGTCGTTCTCATCGTCTTCGGCTTCCTGTATCGCCTCGCTCACTTCTGCGCTGACATATTCCGTCTTGAAGCCAAACTCGTCTGCCACAAGGTTTATGGTCTCCGCGTCGAGACGCTGGTTTATGGACACCATTATGCCCACAGTCATCAGCGTTCCTATGAGTTTTGTCACCGGTACGTCCATCATTGTGGCCAGTTCGCTGACTGTAACAAACTCCGTCAGCTTCAGAATCTTGTTCTCCGCAGCCTCCGCAGCCATGGCGGCATCACGCTGTTCTGCCGCCGCGTCACGTTTTTCTTTACGGTATTTGGCTCCCTTCTTGTTCTGGTTGCCTTTGCTGGTCAGGCGTGCCAACGTCTCTTTTACCTGACGTGCCACGTCTTCATCGTTCACCTCTGGCTGCTGTTTGCCACGCTGCTTGTTCTTCTTGCTTTGGTTTCCGTTGGCTTGGTTGCCTCCGCCGTGCTTTGCGTTCTTTCCGTTTTTGGAGTTTTTGCTCGGCTGGTTAGCAGCATCGTTTATATCTACACGCTCTTTTCCTATTCTGGTGCGTCTCTTCTTCTCGGTGTTTTGCTGCACCTTGTCCTCGCGCTCACGCTTACGCTCCTCCTTGGTCTTCTTCTTAGGGCGTGTGTTTTGGTTGATAGCCGAGAGGTCTATCGTGCCTATGACATTGGGTCTTACCACCGATTTACGCTCGCTTTTGAGTGTGAAGATGTTGCTCTTCGCCTCTTCAGCGGCGGCAGGTGCTGTTTCCTGCTCCGGTTTTGCGGTGTCTTTGGCTACAGGCTGTACTGCCACGGCGGGTTGGGCAGGTTCCTGTGCCGGTTTCTTCACCTCTTTTTCTACCGGTTTGGCTGGTGCTTCCTGCTTTGGTTCCTGTTTTTCGGGAGCTGCGGGCGCCGGCTTTTGCTCTTTGGCGGTATTCTTTACTGTTGGCTTTTCTTTTGCGCTGAGGTCTATTTTCCCAAGCGGTTTCACCTCTTTGTGGGCTATGTCCGTGTCGCCTTGTGTTACAGCCTGTACCGGTTTCTTTGCCGCCGGCTTCTCCTGTTTCTTCTTATCAGGTTTCCTCAACAGCTTTTCTGCCTGCGTGCGTACCTCCTTGTCGCCCTTGAACGCGGACACGAGTGCCTGATACTGCTCGTCTTTCAGCTTGAATGACAGCTCGTTCTTTACCTCGCCCAGCTCCGGTCGTTTCTCCAGAAAGTCCACAGCGGTCTGCAGGCCGATGTTGAGTTCTGATATTGCTTTGTTTAATCTTATACTCATCTTGTAGTCTTAGTCAAATGTTTTGGGATGTCTTGTGCCTTTATTGCTGTTCAAACTCAGCTTTAAGCACCTCAAGCAGGTGGTCTACCGTCTCTTCCTCAAGGTCGGCCTTGGTTATAAGCATCTCTCGTGGCGCATTGATAACCTGCTTTGCCGTATCCAGTCCAATAGCCTTGACGGCGTCTATTACCCACTGGTCTATCTCGTCGTTGAACTGATCGAGGTATATATCCTCCTCTGTGTTGTTCTCGTCTTCCAGCTCACGGAATACGTCTATGGTATACTCTGTCAGCATGCTGGCCAGTTTGATGTTCTGTCCGCCGCGTCCTATGGCGAGAGATACCTCCTCCGGACGCAGGTACACCTCTGCTTTGTGCTCCTCTTCGTTGAGTACGATGCTATTGATCTGTGCCGGAGCCAATGCTCTTTGTATGAACAGCTTGGTGTTCTGCGTGTAGTTTAGCACGTCGAGATTCTCGTTGCACAGCTCCCTTACTATTCCGTGCACACGCGCTCCTTTCACGCCTACGCATGCTCCCACGGGGTCTATGCGGTCGTCAAAGCTCTCAACGGCAATCTTTGCTCTCTCGCCCGGTATGCGTGCTATCTTCTTTATGGTTACTATTCCGTCTGCAATCTCCGGCACCTCGGCCTCCAGCAGCCTCTGCAAGAAGAGGGTTGATGTGCGTGACAATATGATTTTCGGGTTGTTGTTGTCGTTTGTCACACGCTCTATCACCGCTTTCACGGCCTCGTTCTTACGATATACGTCGTTGGGTATCTGCTCTGCCCTTGGCAGTATCATCTCGTTACCCTCGTCGTCTATCACGAGCACCTCTCTCTTCCATATCTGATAAACCTCTCCGGTTATGATCTCTCCCACACGGTCTTTATACTTGTTGTATAATGTGTCGTGCTCCAGTTCCAATATCTTGCTTGACAAAGTCTGCCTGAGGTTGAGAATGGCACGGCGTCCGAACTGCGTGAAGTCAACCCTCTCGCTGACATCCTCGCCAACCTCATAGTCGCTTTCTATCTTCTGTGCCTCTGACAGCGAGATCTCCTTGTTCTCGTCTGCCACCTCTCCGTCGGGCACAACCACTCTGTTGCGGTAGATTTCGAAGTCGCCCTTGTCCGGGTTGACGATAACGTCGAAGTTGGCGTCGCTGCCGAATATCTTTGCTATCACATTGCGGAAACTCTCCTCCAGTACGCTGACGAGAGTAGTACGGTCGATGTTCTTGGTGTTCTTGAACTCCTTGAACGTCTCAATCATGTTGGGTACTTGTTCTGTTGTCTTTGTTGCCATTGGTATGTTTATGTGTATTATGTTTTTTAGAAATTGATAATGTACTTGCAATATTTTATATTGTCCATGGAGAAAGCATGGTCCACATCGGCCATTACAGGTCTTTTCTTGCCCTCTACCTTCTGCTTCTCCTTAACGGTGACGGTAAAGTCGCGCCCGTCAACGCCTTTCAGCACGCCTTTGTATTTCTTGCCGTCGGCGCCGAGCACTTCCACCTCCTTGCCGATGCAGTTGACATACTGCTGTGCCACCTTAAAGGGCTGCCCCAAACCGGCACTGCCCACCTCCAGTTCGTAGTCTTCTTCATCGCGGCTCAGGTGCTCCTCTATGTGGCGGCTCAGCGTCACACAGTCTTCTATCCACACTCCGTCGGCATGGTCTATCTCCACCAGTATGCGGTCATCAGGTGTCACTTCCACGTCAACGAGGAAATACTCCTTGTCTGAGAGCCATTCCTCTACAATCTCTTGAACTTTCTTTTTCTCAATCATTTTATTATTTAATCAATGAAAAAAACGAATGAGGGACTCTGAACTGAGCCCCTCATTCCACTGAACGCTGCAAAGGTACGAATAATTTATCTGCCGTGCAAATATTTCCTCGTTTTTTTTATGATATTTTTACAAAATCATTGTCTTGCTGTTTTTATCGCCCGTTATCGCTGTTGGGGAGAACTCCCTTTTGTTTTAGGGGATTTCCCCGTAGCGATAGGGAAAAACACTTTGTCCAATCCGTAAATGTCACTACCTTTGCAACTGTAAACAAGACGTTGCGGCACGGCGCCCGTCGGCAATGAGCAAGACGCACCGCCACTCAGTTGTCAACGCCTTGGTTGCCCGAAAGTGTAGAGATATAATAAGAAAAGATATAGTATAGTTTTAGTAGATTCATTTAGGTTAGTAATTGTTATCTTACCCGCACGGACATAAGCGTATGCAGTGCGGGTAAGTTTTGTTTATGTAAATGTGTGTGCTACAGTCTGTTCTGTAACCTTGTAGCCCTTGAGGTGTCCTAAATGAAAAAACGCTGGATGGAGTGCTCCTGTCCGATGTTTTCGCTAAATTTTACCCCTCAGATAGTGAACCGGATATGTAGTGGTTGTAATCGCATTGCTTTTACATTATAATCGCATTGCGATTACACTGTAAACGCTATCTGATTACATCGTAAAAGCATTGCCTTTACCGTGCGCTTATTTCGGTATGCCTGTCCGCCTGTGTTTGCATACCTTTGTATGTTCGATATTCTTTATCTATAATCTTGGCCAACCTGACTATAAAATAATTGTTTGGATAGAACTTGTCGGGTATGTTGTCGGCCAATTTGTCGGGTGGGTTGTCGGGTGAAGGTGAATTGTCATGATATTCTTTCTATTCCTCGAGAGAATTAATAATCATGTATAGGTTCTTCTATTCATATATTAATATGCCCTTTCCCTTGTCTCGTATTGTGGTAGGATATTTACAAAATGAAAAAATCACCTTGCCATACCGGCAAGGTGATAAACTTATAGCGATGAGATGTGTGCGCTTATTTCACCAGAAAAGCTTTGTTGTTCTGAATGTAAATGCCCGGTGCAAGGGTGTTGCGTTCCGCTGTCACTTTCTGTCCTGTTATGGAATATATAGAATTGTCTGTTGACTGCGGTACTGTTGTCACGCTTATGCACTGCATACCGGTAGCAATGTCCGACTGAGGGCCGAGGCCGCCCATGGCGTTTGCTACACGTATGGTATAATATGCGTCATCATCGGCAACAGTGGCGGTGCCGTTCCCGACAACGCTCATTAACTCTCCGTTGCGGTATATGGCGTATGCAAACGCTCCATCCACCTCCTGCCATGTCAGTTGCGTGCCTTTGTGTACGGGTTGCGGTGCCGTCAACTGGGCTGTGAGTTGTTGCGGTTGCCATGTCGGGAACACCTTGGCGAGGGTGTATTCCTCCGCTTCTGCGGCGCTGATGACCGGAGAGTCGGATGTGGTTGCGGCGTTGCAGGCTGCCAAGGAGCGTGCTGACAGATCCAGGGCGTTGCCGTTGGCGTCTGTAGAGCCGTATTCATGGAAACGGCATACCAGTCCTCCGGTCATGCTCCCCCAGCCCGTTGTTTTTGGCAGAATGTTCATCTTCGTGTTTATGAATGTTACCGCCGGTGAGTCTCCCCATGGCCTTCCGAGGCAATATCCGGCTGCTGACTCCTCGCCGGCAACGGTACAGTTGTCGAACACTATGCCTTTGTATCCCGGTTGTGCGTTTGATGCGGTGATATATGCTCCTGATGACAGAGGCGTGAGGGTACAGTTGCTGAAGAACATTGTTCCGTCACCATATATAAAGTCTACTTCTCCGGCCAGCTCGCAATCCTCGAAGTATGCGGTGGCATCAGCCTTGTTAAGGTAGTATGTATCCTGCACGCCCTGTATAGCCACATTCTTGTACGCCGCCTGTTTGCCACGCTGTCGCAATGCTATGGCTTGTCCGGCCGATTTCTTTGTTTCCCAGTCGCGTGCCTGACGTATTGTCAGGTCCTGCATATACACATTGTTCTGGTTCTGGTCTATGAACAACACCGGAGTCTCCTCCTGATAGCTTGACACCATGCCAGGATTGTTCTGTATCAGTACCCCTTCTCGGCTCTCGCCTATGAGCGATGTGTTCTGCGGCACGGCGGTCTTGGCTGTTGTGGCAAGGTCATACACTCCGTTTTTCAGCAGTATGCGGTATCGTTGTGTCATGCCCTTACGTTGCGCAGCTCTTGCGAGTGCCACTTTTAGTTCGTCTGTTGTGGCTACTATCGCATCGTATGGCTTGGCCTGTGCGAATACCGTGCGGTCGTAATCGCTCATTGCCCTGAATCTTGCGAAGATTACAGTGTCCCGCTCCATCACTGTGGTTATGGTTGCGGCAGACGATATTACCTTGCCGTCTATTGTCTCCCAGCCCGCAAAGTTATAATCCTTTGAGGCCATTGCCGTCATGGTGACGCTCTTTCCCGGAGCGTAACTGTCCTCTTTCGGGGTACAAACAACCGTTCCGCCGTCTGCGGGAGCAGCCACAGGGGTTATGGTAAACGTCTCGGCAGCAGCCGCGGAGCCTTCCCATGTTCCTGTGATTGTTATGTCCCTTATGCCCACCTGCTTTGTCGTTCCAAGGTTATATACGAATATCTTTATTATATAAGGGTCGCCGGAAAGACTGGTTGAGGTTAGGTCTATTGCTACATCTGTGTATGAGTCACGTGCTATGTTCACCGGATTCTTCACTAATGTTTCCGCTCCTGTGGCTCCTGACTTCTGCAATACGGCTATCACACCACCGTCAGTACCGAAATGTCCGGCCTTGAAAGTAAGTTTTGTGGCCTTGAATTTGATTCCCTCCGCCGGTGTAACGGTGAATGTCATGTAGTTGTTGCCATTGATGCTGAATGACTTTACCTGTGTCTTTGGAGTAACGGCCACGCACTTTGAGCCGGGTTTCGTACTGCTGCCTATTGTAAAAGCGTCTTCGTTAATAACGCCTTTAACTGTCGCGAACGCTCCTTCTGCGCTTTGTGGGGTAACTGTACCGTTTTCGGTCGCATTGCCGTCCCATACCCATGTCAATACGGCATCACCGCTACCCGATACGCCTTCCGTTGTCTTCTTGAACGGGAACACCACGGTTATTTTCTGTATCTCGGTGTCTTTTATGTCCGTTGTTGCCTCGGTTGTCTTCTGTGTCGTACCGTCGGCATATATTATGGTGGCGTAGGAGCCGGCTGCCGTCGGCACTTTCAGTGTGCCGTCATTGGCCGTTACAGCCATGTCAATGCTGGTCTCGCCTATTTGTGCACGTGTAACGAGTATGCCGTTAGTCTGTAATGCATTGTCAGTGTTGTCAAACACTACTACCAACGGGGCGGTTCTTCCGGCTATTGTTACCGTGTTTTTGGTGAATACAGGCTTTAGTGTCACGTCTTCCGTGAGCAAGACGTCTTGTCCGGCATACAGCGTGTAGTTGTTTCCTGTCCATGCTGTCAGTGTGTAGCCGTCTTTATAGAGCGACGTGTTGGCTTTGACAGTGATCTTTTCGCCATATTTTATTGTCTCAGTCTGTGGCAATACCCCCTGTGCGGCGGCATCATCGGTAGTGTATTGTATTGTTACCGTCTTCGGTGCGGCACTCGTTCCGGGTGTTACCGGCACATCGCTTGTCTCATACATCGCCTTGTTTATGGTGCCGTCAGCCACGCCATTGAGGTAAATCTCAAGGTTAGTGTATCCGCTTGCTGTTGCTGTTGCGCCGTCAGTGGCGTCGTTCTTGTTCAGTCCTGCGGCGTCTTCGTATGCGTCCGGCATACCGTCGCCGTCGCTGTCGACTGCATATTTGTCACCGTCCGCCATGCCAACAAACGGGAAATTGTTATATACCACACCGTCAACGGCATATTGGTCTGTCTTTGTCAGGGCAATGTCGTTTGGCGAGTCGATAATGCCATAGTCGCCGCTTGCTGCCAATGAGGCGCCGATGAATTTAGGATTGACCTTGCCTGCGGCTTCGTCAAGCAGTCGTCTGTCCACCTCATCATAGCGAGGCAATGACGCTCCCGCCATAGTCACAACCTTATTGTATGCCTCGTCGGCTGTCTCGTAGGTCAAACCTGACAGCGTATATGGCATTTCTTGCATGACATATTGTGTGAAATTGCTGCCGGTCAGGTTTATACCGCGGCTTGCGTTGCCCGACTGGGCGCCGTACAGGTTGTCTGCGTTGACCTTGTTCAGTTCATCTGCGTTCCATACTCCTGTCCTGGTGGAGTAGGTTCCGTTCACCTCAAACTTATTGCCGTTGAGGTACCATTGGCCGTATGGCGACGAGGGGGCACACCAATAGCGTGCTGTTGCCGCTCCGATTTTGGTCGAAGGTCCTGGGCGGTAATAGTTGTTTATTAGATATACGCGGTTATATCCGGGGTCATCGGCACACCATGCCGGTGTCTCCACTGTTGCTTTGTCATATTCTCCGCCATATTGGTTGCCCGACTGGCTCCAGTTAAACACCACGTTGTTGGCAAACTCGGAGTCTACCTGATAGTCGTGATCACCCTTATTGTTGCTCTTTGAGCGTACGCCGTTGAAGCGAGGCGCACGGGAATGTGAGTTGGTTATGAGCGTATGGTGCATTGTAGAGTGCTCGCCACCCCATTGTGTGGCATACGCTCTGGCGCCTTTCGAGTTCTTGGAGTTATACAATCCTTCGCCTATTATGCACCATTGCACCGTGGTATAGTCGGTATCGTATGCCGTTAGGCACTCCTCCATACTCCATGTCATGGAGCAGTGGTCAAGGATTACGTTGTCGGCGTTCTCTATGTCGAGTCCGGTCATGGATGTAGCAGGCACGTCACCGGCACGGAAGCGCAGGTATCTTACTATAACATTGTTCCTGCAGATATACATATTGTATCCCGTAATGGTGATACCGCCTCCCGGAGCTGTCTGGCCGAGGATGGAGATGTCAGGATATTGCAGTTTAAGTTTGCTGGTAAGGTAGATTGTTCCCGATACGTTGAAAAGCACGGTACGCGGTCTTCCACCGTTGTCGTGGCGCAATGCCCATCTAAGTGTACCCGGTACAAGGTTGGCATCGGTGCAGTCGTCAAGACGAGTAACGTAACATACCTCTCCGCCTCTGCCGCCTGTTACATACTTGCCGTAGCCGTCGGCACCCGGAAACGCCGGCAATTTGTCTGCCGCCGTGATGCACTGCGGCAGTGACAGCAGCAGCGCAAGGATTAATGTCAGTAGTTTCATTTATATTGTTTTTGTAGTTTTGTAGAATGAGTTCTATGCTAAGCAAGTCATTAAAGTTAAACATAACTTAAAAGTTATACTATACATTCATTTTAACGACTTGTTTATCAGACTGTGTGTGGAGCTTGTGTGCATTAGCCAAATGGCGTGAATGACGTGCACAACTGACGGACAGGCGTTTTAATCACGCTGTTTCCGTGTGTTATAGTTGTCCTGCCTCCACAAGTCTCACGACTCTTTCGGTGAGCCTGTCAGTCCCTTGCGGGTCATATTCTTTCTTCAGTGACGCGCCGAACATCCATGCAAAAGTCTGATAGAAGGCGGCTTTTGAAGATCCGAGGAATGCCTGCACAAGCTGATAAGACGAAGAACTCGTCTCACGGTGTATGAGTTTTATTAGCAGTTTGCCTTGCGACAGCGACAAACGTTTCATGCGTGGAGTGTATTGAGCCTTTATACTCTTCTCCACAAGCTTGAGATGTTCCTCGCGAGCCTTTTGGTTTGGCAGCGTTTGCAGGTATTCGTATGTCTCAAGTATGGCGCGGTTCACTTCCTTTGCCAGTGGCAATACCTTCTTTACGTTATATACTAAGCGGTTATATGTATTCTTCTGCTTGTTGGTCTTGAACAGAAGCGGGGCATAAACATATATGTTGTTCATCTCGACATATTTGATACTGTCGCCGTCTTCCCATACTTTACTGACCCTGACCAAAGGCGCAAAGGTGGGACTGTCCATGTCCACTTGCCGGTCTTCAGGGTTAGTCTTATTGCTTTTTTGCGCCGATAGCGGTACAGAGAGCGTCAGGAGTATGTAAATGATGATAGCCTTCACAACTGCAAAAGTACGCATTATTTTTTATTCGGCCTTTATTTTTGTTCTTAAAATTATTAAATATACCCCATTTTGTTTTGCGATTTACACCTTTTAATGTAACTTTGCATCAGAATTTACACTTATATCACATGAATAAACATATCATTTCGTGCTGTCTGTCAACGGTCATGGCGCTTCTTTCGTTAGCTTCTTGCAGCGATAACAAGTTTCATGTAAAGGGCGTTATATCCAACGCCGCTGACTCGTTGTTGTACTTTGAGCACATGGGGTTGAGTGGGGTAGAGGTGGCAGACTCTGCCGTTCTCGATGCTGACGGAACCTTTTCTTTCTCCGGCGACGGCCATAAGGCGCCGGATTTCTACCGCCTTCGTATAGCATCAAACATCATAAACATCAGTATTGACTCCACGGAAACAGTGGAGGTGAAAGCCGATTACCCCACAATGGCAACACGCTATGAGGTGGAGGGCAGCGACAACTGCAAGAAAATAAAAGACTTGTCGCTTTTACAGATGCGGCTTCTCAACCATGCCATAGCCATAAGCCGCAGCGACAGGCTTGGGGCGGAGCAGACAACAGACAGCATAGACGCCATAGTTGAACGCTACAAAGAGTACGTGCGCACCAACTATATATTCAAGGAGCCCCAAAAGGCCTATGCATATTTTGCCTTGTTCCAGACATTGGGCAACAGGCTCATATTCAATCCGCGTGAGTCTGACGAGGATGTCAGGTGCTTTGCGGCTGTCGCCACATCGTGGGATACGTTCTATCCGGGTAGCGAGAGGGGCGAGAACCTGCGTAATATCGCCGTAGAAGGGTTGAAAGCCATGCGCATACAGCATCAGAAAGCCATGGGTCCGGCGATAGATGCGTCGCAGGTAGAGGTAACAAACATTATTGATGTGCCTCTCGTTGATAACCGTGGCAACCTGCGTTCGCTCAAGGAACTGAAGGGAAAAGTCGTGATGCTTGACTTTCATGCCTTCTCAATACCAGACAGCCCGCAACGCATAATGATGATGAGGGAACTGTATAACAAATACCATAACAGGGGATTTGAGATATATCAGGTGTCGGTTGACAGCAACCCGCACTTCTGGAAGACGCAAACGGCGGCGCTACCGTGGATTAGTGTGCATGACGATGACGCGCTTGAGTCCCGTTATCTCATGCGCTATAACGTGCAGCAGATACCGACGTTCTTCCTGATAGACAGAAATAACGGTATATACAAGCGCGACGCGCAGATAAAGGATATAGAGAATGAAATCGAGGGGCTGCTCTGATACGCTGCTATTGTTTGACTTCGGCGTGGTGCTTACGGGCCTTTCAAAGCAGCGTTGCATAGAGGCGCTGCATAAATCGGGTTGCGGCAGGATAGCATATTATGTTGATGAGTGCCGACAGGAAGACCTTTTCCACGAATTAGAGGTTGGAGGCAGCATAGAAACCTTTTGCAATGAGGCACGGCTACAGTCCGCCTACACCGATGAAACGGGCAATTTTCATCCTTGTACGGCTACGGATGAACAGATATGCCGGGCGTGGAACGAGCTGTTGACGGGCATTCCGGTGGAGAAACTGCGCATGATATGGCACCTGCGTCATGACCTTGGCTACCGCACCGCTATATTGTCAAATACCAACGAGATACATTGGCAAAAGGCGGTGAGCGAGTTTTTTACCGTCGACGGACTGACGGTAGAGGATTATTTTGATGATATTTACCTGTCATGCCGCTTGGGTATGGTGAAACCGGATGATAATATCTATCAGGAGGTAAAAAGATTGTCCGCCCCAGGTATTGAAAACTTCTTTTTTATCGATGACTCCGAGAAAAATTGTAGGGCGGCGGAGCGCAACGGTATCCATGCCTTTCATGACCGTAACGGCGATAAATGGATGCAAGCCATAGGCCCGTGGCTGGAAGGAGGCGGACGGGCTGCCGTCATAGGCAACTTTGACGGGGTTCATAAAGGGCATCTGTCTGTAATAGAACGCTTGCAAAATGTGGCGCGCGAGCATAACCTTATGCCCCTTGTCATAACATTTGACCGTCATCCGAGAGCCGTGTTGCAGCCGGAATGGCAACCTGAGCTGCTGTCGGACTTGCCGGAGCGTGTGAGGTTGTTGGATAAAGCCTTGCGCCTGTCAGATGAACAAAGTGACGGCGAAAAGGTGTGTGTGCTGAATTTTACCAAAGAAATGGCGGCAATGCCGGCGTATGATTTTATGGCGAAGGTGTTGCGTGACCGGCTTAATGTGCGTCTGCTGTTGCTTGGATATGACAACCGTTTCGGCCGTTGCAACCCTGACGAGAATGCGGAAACATACTGTAGTTATGGCAAAGAGCTTGGTATAGAGGTGCTTGTGGCGGAGCCTATAAATGTTGACGGGGTCAGAGTGTCATCGTCGCTGATACGCTCACTGTTGAGAGAAGGGCGCATAGAGGAGGCGAACGCTTGTCTCGGCTATCGCTATTCGTTGACGGGTACGGTGGTACATGGCTATGAGGAAGGGCGTAAGATAGGCTTTCCCACTGCAAACATACTGCCGCCTGACGGCAAGTTGATGCCGCCTAACGGGGTATATGAGTCGGAGGTGGTGATAGAAGGGGAGCAAAAGGTGCGCCGTGGCATGACAAACATAGGCACACGCCCCACATATAACGGTTCTGATGTTACGGTAGAGACAAATATCCTCGATTTCATCGGTAATATATACGGTAAAGTTATAACCGTGCGCCTGCTGCGACGCATACGGGAGGAGATGCGGTTTGAGTCGCCGGCGGAACTGAAAGAGCAGATAGAAAAGGATGTATTGGAGATAAGAAAACAGGAATATACGGTATAATGGCAGCGGTTAGCCGGTATAAAACATAACAACTTGTTTTTGGTTATTTACTTATTGTAGCGTTAATATGAAAAAGGCAATATTCTATTTTACGGTTTTTATCGTTGTAAACATAATCGTTTCTTGTGCCGGAGAGGGGATACTGACGTTGTTTTACAGCTCGGATCATATTACGACCATACCGCAGTTGCTCGTGATGACAGCAATAAACTTTGCAGTCATAATAATTCTTTTTATAGCATTGAAATGGTATCCCGCAGGTCGCGGATATATACGCTCCCGGCCTTGGGGCACATTGTTCTGGGTGCTGTTGCTCGCACTTGGCAGCATAGCGCCGTTGGCGTGGCTTGAAGGGTTTATCCCCGATGAGCTGACGAAGGATTATGTCGGCAAGACATTGACGGAAATGCTTGGGACACCAGAGGGATACTTCGTGATATGTATGCTTGCACCATTGGCAGAGGAGGTCGTTTTCCGTGGCGCGGTGATACGAAGTATCGTGATGTGGGGCGAGAGCAGACGCCAAAAGCATATTGACGGCGGTAATGTTGCTGCTGAACAGGCATTGAGTGACATCAAGATACGCTGGATAGCCATTGTGATCAGTGCGTTATTGTTTGCTGTGGCGCATCTCAATCCGGCGCAGATACCCCATGCTTTGATTGTGGGTGTGCTGTTAGGGTGGTTGTTCGTGAAGACCGGCAGTATTGTTCCGTGCTTCATTTTCCACTGGATTAACAACAGTGTGGCATACGTAACGGTAAAATTGTTCCCCGCTTTGCCGGCTGACGCATCGCTGGCAGATTATTTTGGCGGCAATACTGCCGCTATGTATCAGGCTGTCTTCAGTTCTCTTCTTATCGCCCTGCCGGCTTTATATCAGTTGACAGTCTCACGTCGCAGATTGTAATGTCCCGTTTTATGGGAATGAATGATTGTGATTGTGGTGCTATTGTGTAACTCGTTTATTCTTACCGTGTTATGATTTTGCTTTGTGTTCCCGTTGTAATCGCATTGCGATTACGATGTAAAGGCACTGCGATTACATGGTAAACGCTATCCGATTACATTGTAAAAGCACTGCCTTTACAGCGTATCTGTGTTTGTTTATGCCGGACAACCGTTTCGTTATCTTTTATAACCGTCATTGGCAACATGTCATGAAAAAAAGTAAAACTTACATCAACTTTTCCCAATTATAGCCTCTTCAACCACTTTTTCGGGCTTAAAACTTGCTGCTTCAACATATTTTTCTTAACTTTGCCAAATAGAAGTAACTTATAATAATTCATCAGATAATGACACCAACAGTAAGCATCATTATGGGCAGCACAAGCGATATGCCCGTTATGGAAAAAGCAATGCAGTTTCTTAACGATATGAAGATTCCCTTTGAGGTGAACGCACTGTCCGCACACCGTACGCCGGATGCCGTGGAAGAGTTCGCGCGCTCGGCCGAAGGTCGCGGCATACGTGTTATAATAGCGGCGGCAGGCATGGCCGCCGCGTTGCCGGGAGTGATAGCGGCAAGCACAACTCTGCCCGTAATAGGCGTTCCTGTCAAGGGTATGCTTGACGGACTTGACGCTATGCTCTCTATCATACAGATGCCTCCCGGCATTCCTGTGGCTACGGTGGGAGTGAACGGGGCTATGAATGCCGCTATACTCGCAATGGAGATGCTGGCACTTGCTGATTCTGATATTGCGGCAAGGCTGAAGGAGTACAAGGCCGGACTGGGCGCAAAGATAGAGAAGGCCAACAAGGAACTGGCAGAGGTGAAGTACGAATATAAGTGTAATTGAAGATGATCCGGAGGCAGACCACAACGACACGCATAGGAACGGTGGGTGTAGGAGGGGATAACCCCATAAGGGTGCAGTCGATGACCACTACCGACACCAACGATACCGCGGCGTGTGTAGAGCAGGCCAAGCGCATAATCAATGCCGGAGGAGAGCTGGTGCGCCTTACGACGCAGGGCAGACGTGAGGCTGAGAATATGGCCAATATATCGAAGGCGTTGAAAGAACATGGATACGACACACCGCTGGTGGCTGATGTTCACTTCAATGCCAACGTGGCAGATATTGCAGCCCGGCACTGTGAGAAGGTGCGTGTGAACCCCGGTAACTATGTGGATCCGGCGCGAACCTTCAAGAAACTGGAGTACACCGACGCTGAATATGCCGCAGAACTGAAAAAGATAGAGGAGCGGTTCGTGCCTTTTCTCGATATATGCAGAGAACACGGCACGGCTATCCGCATAGGAGTGAACCACGGTTCGCTCTCCGACCGCATCATGTCTCGATACGGTGACACACCGGAAGGTATAGTGGAGTCGTGCATGGAGTTCCTGAGGATATGCCGTAAGGAACGCTTTGCAAATGTGGTACTGTCCATAAAGGCATCCAACACTGTTGTGATGGTGACATCGGTAAGGCTGCTGGTGGAGGCTATGGACAAGGAAGACATGCACTATCCGCTACATCTCGGTGTGACAGAAGCCGGCGAGGGTGAGGATGGCAGGATAAAATCGGCGGTGGGTATAGGTGCCTTGCTGACCGAGGGAATAGGCGATACCATACGTGTCTCGCTCTCTGAGGAACCGGAATGCGAGATACCCGTGGCAGAAAAACTGGTGCGGTTCATACCGCAATGTGCCGCATTGCGTGAGCAGGCCGACATAAAAGACGGCACTCTGACGCTGAATCTCAATGAGAAGTGCGTGGAAGACCTGCAACTGAAAGCCGCCATGGCTGCGGGAGCGTTGCTCATTGATCGTAAGGCTACTAATCTTGTGATAAACAACGAAGGCTTTGACAGCGATACTTTGCATAGTCTTGCACTGTCCATATTACAGGCTGCAAGGGTGCGGTTTACCAAAACAGAGTATATATCATGCCCCGGATGCGGCAGAACGCTGTACGACCTGCAAGGTACCATAGCCCGGATAAAGGCGGCAGTGAAAGAGGCCGGTAAGGCAGACCCGCGTTTCGCCACCCTGAAGATTGGCATAATGGGTTGCATAGTGAACGGGCCGGGAGAGATGGCCGATGCCGATTACGGGTATGTGGGAGCCGGACCGAACAAGATTTCGCTTTATAAAGGCAAGGAATGTGTAGAGAAAGCCATACCCGAGGCTGAGGCCGTGGACAGACTGCTGGCATTCATTAAGAGCGATATGTAAGTATTGTGTGTCCCGTACAAGGCCGGTTGCCGCCCGCATGTCAACATAACAGAACCATACGAAAGAAATTATAAACAACAAAAACAATAGAATAAAATGGAGATACAAAACGCATTTGCAGAGAAACTGCTCGCAGTGAAGGCTATCAAACTACAGCCAAACGACCCGTTTACATGGGCATCAGGATGGAAATCGCCGATATATACCGACAACCGCAAGACCTTGGCCTATCCGGAATTGCGCTCATTCGTAAAGCAGGAGTTGGTACATCTGATACACACGGAGTTCCCTGAGGCCAACGCTGTGGCCGGAGTGGCAACGGGTGCCATAGCACAAGGGGCGCTGGTGGCTGACGAACTGCTGTTGCCATACTGCTATGTGCGTCCGAAACCGAAAGACCATGGCATGGGAAACCAGATAGAAGGCACCATACCCGAAGGCTCTAAGGTGGTGGTGGTTGAAGACCTTATATCCACGGGAGGGTCATCGCTCAAGGCTGTTGAGGCATTGCGCCAGGCCGGTTTCGAGGTAGTAGGCATGGTGGCAAGCTATACATACGGCTTCCCCGTGGCGGAAGATGCTTTCAAAGCCGCCAATGTGCGACTGGTAACGCTGTCCGACTATGAGCACACCACAGCCATAGCCGCCAAGACAGGATATATAAAAGAGGAGGACCTCAGCGTGTTGGCAGAGTGGCGCAAGTCTCCTTCTACATGGAAACAGGACTAAAGACTATTTGGTTATGACAAAATACGAAAGCAAGATAAAGCAGATCAATGCTCCGGTAGAGAGCGTTTATGCCACGTTGAGTAATCTGGAGAACTTCCGTCCGATGTTGGAGAACATGCAGAATAACGACGTTGTGAAGGAGAAGATAAGGGAAGCCGGACAGGACCCTGCACAGTTGGAGAAACTGAAAGACGTGCAACTGACAGCAGACAGGATAGCATTCCCGGCTCCGATGGTGGGGGAGATAGCGTTGGCGATAGTAGAACGTGAGGAGAACAAGTGCATAAAGTTCCAGACAGAACAAGCTCCGATGGAGGCAAACCTGTGGATACAGGTGCTGCCTGTAACGGAAACGACATCTAAAATGCGCCTGACACTGAAAGCGGATATGAACCCTATGATAAAGATGATGATAGGTTCAAAGCTTGAGGCTGGCGTGGATCAGTTCGCAGACATGCTCAGTATGATACCATATAACAAATAACAGTCAGGCGTTTCCGTTGGTTTTGCGGCTATTGTGCCGTGACAAACTAACGGAAACGCCTGTAATAGAAGTATAGGACAATATGAAACTTTGGGAGAAAAACTATTCCATTAACAATGAGATAGAGCGTTTTACCGTAGGAAGAGACAGAGAGATGGACCTCTATCTGGCCAAATATGACGTGCTTGGCTCTATGGCTCACATAACGATGCTTAACTCAATAGGGCTGATAGCCGACAATGAGTTGCCGCTGTTATTAAAGGAACTGCGTCGTATCTATGACATCTGCCGGCGTGGAGAGTTTGTGATAGAGGACGATATAGAGGATGTGCACTCGCAGGTGGAGCTGATGTTGACGCGCGCTCTCGGTGACATGGGCAAGAAAATACACTCCGGCAGGAGCCGCAACGACCAGGTACTCGTTGACTTGAAGCTCTTTACACGTGCCGCTCTGAAAGATGTTGTAGAGGAGACAAAGTCGCTTTTCGATGAACTTATAGCCAAATCAGAGCAGTATAAAAGTGTTCTGATGCCGGGATATACTCATCTGCAGATAGCAATGCCGTCAAGTTTCGGACTGTGGTTCGGTGCATACGCCGAGTCACTCACCGACGATATGCTATATATTCAGGCCGCATACAAGATGACAAACCGCAATCCTCTCGGCTCAGCAGCGGGCTATGGCTCTTCGTTCCCGTTGAACAGACAGATGACAACCGACCTGTTGGGATTCGACTCAATGGACTATAATGTGGTATATGCACAGATGGGACGCGGCAAAATGGAGCGAAATGTGGCGTTTTCTATAGCCGGACTGGCCGGTACGATGGCCAAAATGGCTTTCGATGCCTGCCTGTTCAACTCGCAGAACTTCCAATTTGTGAAGCTGCCAAAGGAGTGTACCACCGGTTCAAGCATTATGCCGCATAAGAAAAACCCTGACGTTTTTGAGCTTATAAGGGCCAAATGCAATAAGCTACAGGCTCTGCCAACGCAGGTAACACTGATACAAAACAATCTGCCATGCGGGTATTTCCGTGATCTGCAGATAATAAAAGAGGTGTTCTTGCCGGCTTTTGACGAGTTGAAAGACTGTCTGGAGATGTGCGCGTACATTATAAATAAGATAGAAGTACGCAACGATATACTTGATAACCCGATGTATGACGCTATATTCTCGGTAGAAGAGGTTAATCGTCTTGCCGCAAACGGAATGCCGTTCCGTGACGCTTACAAGAAAGTGGGACTGGATATAGAGGCCGGTAACTTTACGCCTGACAAGAATATACACCACACTCACGAGGGTTCTATAGGCAATCTCTGCAACGATCGCATACAGAAACTAATGCAGGAAATACTCGATGGCTTCAACTTCGGCAGGGTGGAGCAGGCCGAGGAGAGACTTCTCAATATAGAATAAATGCGGATAAAGAAACACATACCACTGCTTTTGGGCCTGCTGACACTTGCGGCCTGCCAGAAAGCGGAGGAGGAATACACTACACATCAGTGTTATTTCTCTTTCAATTGCACGTATCACAATGCGTCAAGGCTTATTAATGCCGTCAATTCCTACGAGACATTCGCCATTGTATCGACTGAACCTTTGAGCGGAAAAACATATACTGTGGTGACATCCATATACGGAACCGACGACACAAGGGACAATGTCACAACGGCAGAGGAGACACAGCGCTCACGAATACTGGGGCTTGCAAACGGTTTGATAATAGGGCGCTCGGCAATAGACCAGACACTATACGCATACGACAGGCAGTGTCCCAACTGTTTTGAGGCCACGGGCTTTACCGCGGCTCCGCTGCAATGGGGCGGTAACACAACAACAGTGGCCTGTAACAAGTGCAACCGCAAGTATAACCTCAGCAATGGCGGCGTGATATCAGAGGGTAGTGCCGGCAAGAAACTGCTGCGATATCGCGTCTCCTACGATGGCTCATATATTAATGTGCAGAACAGATAGCCTATAAATACAGTACTATAGGTTTTACAAAACAAAACATTCTCAATCAAAACGTGGTGCCGCATCAATCTTGCGGCACCACGTTTATTGTATATATACCAAGAATATAGTGCTTATTTAATCCACATATATATGGTTTTACCGTCTAAATTAACATATTTGTATGTGTACTTACTATTCTCATATTTTCTTATTAAGAATAGTCCCTGACGACTATCTTCCATATATTCTCCGTCTTCAAGGTTGATCTTTATATTGCCGTTTACGTCAATGATAAAGCTTTTACCGGTTTCGGTTGTCACACTTGCGTAACCATTCTTGAAATTTTGCGCAGATTTGTATTTACATTCTATGACTTCTTTATCGTTTACATCTACATATCCGTTTTTATAGGTACTATTCTCAACTCTAATTCTGCCACTTGTGTCTTCCACATTTCCATCGATCATTCGATATTTTGGTTGTACTATTATATCTCCTGATGCGTTCATAATACCATAAAGCGAGGCTGAAGGCGCATCGTAGTTTATTGGTTCGGTAAAACGGTATAAGCCGTTACCAATAGCTTTAATTGTGCCGTATTTAGGTGTGACAATATATTTGCCGCTTGCATCTATCAATCCCATTGCTCCCGTATATAGATCTCCCATAAATACTACTGCCGTACCATTATAGAATCCTTTTGCATCGTCAAACTGATAATCTATAACTTTGTTATTATTAGTGTTGATGTATCCATATTTTCCACCACTACTTGCTTGGCATAACATAAGTCCGTTTGATGCAACATTTCCAAGATAATAATACATAGGCTGTATGACGAAATTACAATTACGGTCTATAAGGCCATAAATACCTTTGTCGTCTTTAACCACAGCGTAATTATTTTCAAAGCTAAAACAATCTGTAAAGGTGGCGTTACCATTTATATAATTACCGTTTGTGTCAATATAATAATATTTTTTATTTGCAACTTGGATTACTGCCCGCTCGCATGAAAAGTAGTAGGCAGCTGTAAATTGCGGCTTTATGGCCCATTCTCCATTCTCATTGATATATCCCCACATCTTGTCGGAGCTGCTATAGGCCGGCCATAGTTTTGTGTTTGAGGTGGCAGCGGAACCTCCTCCGAAATTGTCGTCATCATCACTTGAGCACGCTGTGAATGCAACAGAGGCCACGGCGAGTGACATCATGAGCATGACTTTCTTAGAAAAAATCTTCATAATGAATGTGTTTTTTGTGCGAAATCGCCCGCTCCTTACGATTTCTGGTTCGTAAAATGTTTTGATTTTGAATGAAAAAGATTTTCGGCAATACACAAAAAACGTGGAGCCGGTCTGATGCCCGTTCCACTATGTGAAGGCCTTCGCATTGCCCTGTCTGTCGAAACGAGCAACGCCGAAAGCCCCACGATGATGTTATAATAAAGCACTCGCTTGGTACGGGTACAATAATCCCAAACCAATACGTGCGTTTATAAACATCCCAAGTGGCGTCACCGTTGCTTTGTCTTTTGACGGATAGATTGAATTGCGAAGTTCTCACATAGTCAAAAACCAAAGCGTTCAGTTACGCCTTTTATGTATTATTTGTCCCACCCTGCCTTAACCGTATTGGCTTTCGGCAATGGTATTACCGTGCAAAGGTACATAATTTTTCTTATACGGGCAATAGGTTCTACAAAAAAACAATCAAAAAACAAAATATCGAGTGGTTAAGAAAGATAAGAAAAAGACTACGAACATATCTTGTGGCAGATAGTTAAAGTCGGTTCGGACTTATAAAATAAATCAATCGTATTCACATTAAATTATTTATATTTACATTGTTTTTTAGTTGATATTGTCAATTTATTATAGAAATTTAAGAAATAGGTTGAGTTTTTATGTCGGAATATTTCGTGTTTTACAAAATAATGATTATCTTTGCGGCGTGAAGAATAGAACCATTGAGTCGATTGGTATGGCAAACAAATATTTTGAAGAATTAATTAACAGCGTAAAACCCGACAGGAAAAAGAGTATGGACTACGATACCGGCAATTCTGCCGGGCTTCATTCTCGTGGTAATGTGCTCTGTGGCGCAGGCCGTTTCCTTAAGTCTTTCCACCCAAATCTGCTTGATGTGTTTACGATGAAATATTTGTTTTGATGCAAGAGGATAGGTTACGCACGCTATACCAACAACAACTGGAGATATTCGAGATATACAACAGTGATATACGGAAAGCCATTGTTTTCATAGAATCGTCATATCATAAGTTTCCCGTTCCCTTTCTTAACGAAATTAGGGCCGCACAAGACCATATAGCCCGTTGTGTCAGCTATCCGTTAGATAGCGATGACTGGGATGAATATGTATCAGGGCAGATGGATAAGGCAAGGGGGCACTATACACGTTGTTTGCTTGACTGTTACAAGTTCATCTGGTACAGATACGGACGGCGGTTATATTGGGCGCATCTTGTGCCAAAATGTTTTGGCAAGTTGCGTGATATTGACAATGGAGAGTTTTACAAGGAATACAGGCGGTTGTATAGGTTGGCAAAGGATTTTAATGAAAAAGCCCGCGAATTTGAGAGAACCGATAAAGAGCGTGCCAAGGAATTATATCAAGATGCAATAGGTAGTCTCAAACAAATGGATAACCTGTTTGAGGATAACTATGACAAAATAGGTTGGTCTGTTACCAAGGGAATATTGTGGAAAGGCGTTTTATCTATTGGATGGATAATCAGTGCCATATATTTTTTCGTGCGGAACAGTGACCCTATAGCCAAAATACTTGGCGGTATTATATCTTTCTTTTCTGAAATTGGAAACTCTGCGCAATGAATTATTATTTTCTTGTCATACCTAAACTTACGTTATAACCACGCAACGGGGCGACCATAACTTGGTCGCCCCGTTGCGTAATATAGATATTTGCATTCCTATTGCTTAGAAAACCAACTTCTTTGTTGTCACCTTGGTGCCGTCGGAATACCTCACAGTCTCCAGAACAATGCCCTTAGGTGTACTGGTTCGCTGTCCGAGAATGTTCGTATAGCTGCGTGAAACCACTGTGCCCGCACTGCTTTCAGCTTTCAGCGCCTTTGCGTTTGTGTACTCCTCCGCTGCTTTGCGCAATTGGGCATGAACATTATAATATGCAGGCTTCGGCTGCAGTGAACTGTTGTAGAGAAGCGGCTGGTTCTGCCTCCATGAGTGATTGTCACTTATTCCCCATACAAGTAGCGACGGACAGTTGTCGTTACGCAGGAAAACTCTCGTTACAGCGCCATACTCCTTGGCCTGTATGTCGAGCGCATCGGCGGCATAAGGATTTGCAAGCGCAATGTCAAGCTCCGTTATTATGCAGTTTAGGCCTATGTCAGCATAGCGGCGTATGTTCTTCTCCAGTTTCAGAGTGTCCAGTTCTCCCGTTGTCAGGTGGCACTGCAAGCCACAGCCGTCAATAGGTATATTGGAAGCCTTCAGGCGCTTCACGAGGTTGAAATAAGCCTCAGTCTTTGTTCCGCCCATAAACTCTGCGCCGTATTCGTTGATATATAGCTTTGCAGACGGGTCAGCTTGATGCGCCCATACGAATGCGGAGTCAATAAATTCCTCGCCTATATATGTTGACCATATAGACGGACGCAGCTTGTATGCCGTCGGGTCTGTGCGCACAATGCTTTGGTCATCGTCAAGCACCTCATTGCAAACGTCCCACTCGCGGATACGTCCCTTGTAGTTACCCACCACATTATATATATGGTTCTTTAAGATGTCAAGCAGCTCACGCTTCGTGAATCCGTTGTTATTCTTCTTGCCGTCCTGACTTATCCATGCCGGAACCTGCGAGTGCCATGCCAGTGTATGGCCGCGAACAGCCTGCTTATATCTGTCGGCCACCCACATTATAGCGTCCGAACCGCCATAGCTGAAACTGTTTTCGCTTGGCTCCGTGGCGTCAAACTTCATCTCGTTCTCGCCTACAAGCAGCGTGAACTGATTGCCGACGAGTCCCGTCTCGCCTGTGTCCTGACTCAGGTCATAACGGTAACTTGCCGCGGCTACGCCTATATCCTTGCCGAGGAGCGAGGCGTAAGTGCGCAGAGGCGTGTCGTCCGTCATGTCATACGTCCAGTCATCGTCAGGGTATCCGCCGTTATTGTCGTTGTTGTCATCGTCATCTTCCACGTCACCCTGTCCGCTATAATCAAGCGAGGTCACCTTTGCCACAATGTTATAAGAGCCGTCCTCGCCCTCACGCTGCTCCACAACCCATGTGTATCGCTTCGGATAACGGAAAGCAAAGCCCCATTCAGTGCCCTCTTTCTTGGTGGCGGAAAGCAGTGTCACCTCGTCGTTCACAGCCAAATCCGCATCCTCTGTCAATGCTATTGTCAGACGGGGCAGCTTCTGCGACTCCTCAAAATCCTGTGTCTTGTTGCTGTATGCCAGTGTTCCGCTTACGTTAAGCATATCGTTCTCGGCCGCTCCACGCACCCGGCAAACGATGTTTGCCTCCGGATGCAGAGTCACTTTCACACCGTTTGCGGCGTTTGCGGTGTTCAGGAAACGCAGTGTCCCGATCTCCTCCGTGCCCGGTTTCACAAATCCATATACCTCAGTCGGTGCCGCCACGCTGCCGTTGCCGCCCAATGTGGCACCCCTGAACACCGTCACCGCGCCTGTGTTGCCTGTCGCTCCGGTTGCTTTTGAGGCTATTGCGGCGTCCACGTCGTTGGCTACAAGGATAGAACCTGACAGTATTCTGATTCCGGCGTTTATGTCATTGCCGTTGCCTGTTATTGTATATGTTCCTGTACCTTCTTTTATAAGGCCCACTTTATTGCCCGATGTGGTGCTGAGTATGTCACCATTCAGCACGGCGTCGGTGTTTTTGCCACCTATAATATAATAGCTGTTGGCGGAACTCTTTTTGTAATATCCGCTCAACACGCTGCCTTTCTCCGTCTGCAACTCACCTATTCTCACGCCACGTGTGCCGGACTCCATCGCCACCGTAGCCCCGCTGTGCACTACAAATGTCTTGTCCGCCAACAGAGCGTTGTATCTTGACGCGTCAACATTATCAGGCTGGAACGTGCCGCTGTTCAGTATCACACCGTAGAAGCCGCAACTGCCCACCACCTCCTTGAACGGATATACGTGCACATCGCCCCTCATGCCGCTCCAGTCCGGCCATGTAGAGCCTTTACTTGCAAGGGTGCCAAGGTATGAGCGCTCGCCGCCGGCATAGATATTGAGCGTTCCCTCGCCTGATACCTTGCCCGTCCACTCGGAGTAGCGTGACGTGCGCACATTGGCCGTGTCATCCTTTGCAATGAATATGTTGTCTGATATGTTCTTGTATGAGCTTGACGTGTTGTTCACACAATAGTCCAGCACCCCACCGTTCTCGACAGAGATATGGTCGTCATACTCCCCTATGAGCTGCACATCGTCTATATAAAAGTCGGAGTTGTCATGGTGAATGCCGAAGCGCAGACGGTCGGAAGTGTTGTCATCATCAAGAGCTTGCAGCACATACTCCTTGACCTGCCATTGCCCTTTGTCTCCCTGGTAGGGATAACCCTCGTCCCTATACAACTCTTTATCACCTATAAAGACGGCGAACTGCTTCCAGTCGGCATCGTCATTGGCACTGCGGTAGAGCTTATAGCCTAATTTTCCGTAGCGTGATGTCAGCGCGCTGCCCCTAAGTGCTGTAGGCAATACAAACTCAGGGTGCGAGCACCACTCTTTCAACACAACGTGAAGCACCTTGTTATTGGCGTTGGTCGGGTCCAACTCCACGGTTGCGGTGGAGGCGGGAGTACCGCCATAACTGCTCCACATAGGCACTTGTGTGCCAACCTCATAATCCTCAAAGTCGCACACCATAAGCGGAGCGGCATTTACACCGCCCGCCATTGCCGCGGCAATAAGGCAGGTAAGAAATTTCTTTTGCATGTTTCTTATATGTAAATGTGATTTGTTATCTGCTTGCAAAGTTAGCGCTTTTTTCTTTAATACACAAATACATCAGTTAAATATTGCTAAAACGTTGCTCATGTCAGATGAAATGACTACCTTTGCAACCGCATTTTACGGCTGCCGCAATGGTGGAATTGGTAGACACGAGGGACTTAAAATCCCTTGACCCGAAACGGTCGTGCGGGTTCGAGTCCCGCTCGCGGCACCCCATATTGTAAATGTTATGCTAAAAATACATCTTAATAGCAGCGGAATAGTCATGGCAACAACACTTGCCGTGACTATTTTTGCTTTTATACTTACCGCCTGTTCGTCGGCGGGCAAGGGGTTCAAGATCGATGCAAGGTTCCTCAATATGAATCAGGCCAACTTCTATGTCTATTCACCCGACGGCGTTATAAGCGGAATAGACACCATAAGCGTGCGGGGTGGCCGTTTTACCTATCAGAAAGAGACCACGCAAGAGGGCACCATCGTGCTGGTGTTTCCCAACTTTGCCGTCATGCCGGTGTTCGTAAGCCCCGGTGCCGACATCTCGATAGAGGCCAACGCGGCCCATTTGAAGAGTATGGAGATAACGGGTACCGATGACAACAAAGTCTTTACCGAGTGGCGTAAGAACAGCGATGGCCTTTCGCCGGCGGAGATGAGGCAGCACGCCGAGCTGTTCATCAAGGACAACCCAAGGTCTATGGTGTCGCTGTGGCTGCTGCGGCAGTATTTCCTGTTGCCTGAACAGCCTGACGTAAAAAAGGCCATGGCGCTGATGCAGGCGATGCGCAAGGGCATGAACGACGAGGATAAGAATACCCCGCAGGCATTGTTGCTGACAAGAATGATTAACGAGGCGGGGCGTGTCAATGCGGTGAATGTGGGCGCTCCCCTGCCGCGTATAAAGGCTAAGGATATAGACGGCAACCCCATAACCAACGGGCAGTTGCTCAAAGGGCATACCGTGGTGTGCGTATGGACATCGTGGAACACCGAGAGTTGCAATGCGTTGCGGCAGCTGGCTTCCAACAGGCAGTTCGCCGCAGACTCCGCCAAGGTTGACAATATCATAACGGTGTGTCTCGACCCCGATGTAAAACAGTGTCGCAGGACGCTGAAAAGCAACAATGCCGAGGCGTTGACAACCATTTGCGACGGACTGATGTGGGACTCGCCGCTGGTTAAGGAGCTTGGCATTACTACCGTGCCGTATAACCTGAAAGCCGTGAACGGAAAGATTACAGGGCGCAGACAACCGGTAATGGAATTGCTGAAGAAGAGATAGGGGGACGACAGTGCTGCACCTTAACGACATAACGATAGGCTACGGCCGCGACAAGATAGTTGCCGCGAACCTGACGGCGCGTCTTACGGCGGGTACGCTGACATGCCTGATAGGGCGCAACGGCACGGGCAAGTCTACGCTGCTGCGCACCATTGCCGCCTTTATGCCGCCGCTGCGTGGCAGCATAACGATGGATATGGCGGTGCCGGACGGCGGTATGCCGCACACGGCGGCTGTTGATATTGCCGCTATGTCACCACGGCGGAGAGCCAAGGCCATAGGGGTGGTGTTGACGGAGAATGTCGCTCCGGACAACATGACCGTGAGGGAGATGGTAGCAATGGGCAGGATGCCGCATACAGGTTTCTGGGGGCGTTTGTCAAAAGAGGATGAGCGGATGACGGAAGAGGCGCTGCGGATGACGGACATGCTGTCCTTTGCCGATAGCAACGTACGTTCACTAAGCGACGGAGAGAGGCAGAAAGTTATGATAGCCAAGGCTCTGGCGCAACAGACCCCGTTTATAATGCTTGATGAGCCGACAGCCTTTCTTGACTATCCGTCAAAGATTGCCACCATGAACATGTTGCTGCGCCTGTGTCGTGATGAGGACAAGACAGTACTGTTGTCCACGCATGACCTCGACGCCGCCATACGGTTGACCGACAATATATGGCTGATGGAGAAGGGGAAGTTGCTGACAGGCACGCCGTTGGAACTGCAGGCGGAAGTCAGCCGCCTTATGGGCGGAGGGTAGCTGCAGGCGGGCTCTTGTCGTATGCAGAGCCTCCGTGGTTGTAAAAGCAGTGCGATTGCATGGTAAACGCACCGCGATTACACTGTGAACGCAGTGCGATTACACTGTAAAAGGGCTGCGATTACATCGGCCTTGGACTGACAGTGTCATAATGCCGGCATATCCTCCTGCTGCGGGCTGACGTTTATCGTGGTGTCGTGATGTTTGTGCCGGACTCTGGCAGGGCAAATTATTTCATTAAATATTTTAAGAAAAAACTTAAAAAAACATAGTATTCCCACTATTTTTAGCCCTGCAAAACGTTTATCTCCCTCTTTTTTCGTACTTTTGCAGTGTAAAAGAAAGACATATAACAAAACAAGATAAAAAGAACATATTATGCGCATTATACCGCCTGTCACCAAAAACCTGCTTATCATTAACACAATATGTTTTCTGGCTAACATTGTGTTGGCTAACAGAGGTGTGGACCTGAACAGCATTTTCGGGCTGCACTACATACAGGCTTCGGACTTCTATATATACCAGTTCCTGACGTATATGTTCATGCATGCATCGTTCATGCACCTGTTTTTCAATATGTTTGCGCTGTGGATGTTTGGCGGCATAATGGAGAGGACGTTCGGAGCCAAACGCTTCCTTACCTATTATCTCGTGTGCGGACTTGGCGCCGCGCTCTGTCAGGAGTTGTCACAGGGCGTAATGGTATATTCTTTAATAGCCGAACAGGGGGCTACGCTGTCTGATATGTTCAACCTTTCGTCTTTGTACCGTATGGCGTTGAACGGCATGACCACCGTGGGAGCGTCGGGATGTATATACGGTGTGTTGCTGTCGTTCGGCATAACATATCCTGAGGAGCGTATGTTCATCTTCCCGCTGCCTGTGCCTATAAAGGCCAAATGGTTCGTGATGGGCTACATTGCCATAGAGTTGTTCATGGCAATGTCGCAAAGGGGAGACGGAGTGGCACACGTGGCGCACCTCGGAGGCATGTTGTTCGGATATCTGATGATAAGGGCATGGCGCAAGCATAGCAGTGCCTTTAACGGCTGGGACGGTTACGAGGTGAAGGACACCGGAGTCACAATACTCGGCAAGATAAGGAAATGGCTGCATCTGGACCGTGACAATCAGGCGGACGACCTGAACGAAAGCAAGAGGAACACTACTGCGAGGAACAGCGCGGACTGGGACTATAACGCAGGGAAAAAGAAGGAAGAGGACGAGATAGACAAAATACTCGACAAGATAAGACGCTCCGGATACCAGTCGCTGACGGAGGAGGAGAAGCGGAAACTGTTTGACAAGAAGTGAAAAGGATACTTCTCATAGGTCATGTGATAACGGCGTTAGGGCTGTTGTATACCGGATATGCTGCGTATCTTAATCCGCAGACATTCGGTATGGCGGCTTTGGCGGGATATGCCTTGCCGCTGTTCATATTGCTGTCGTTGCTGTCGCTGGCAGTGGCTGCATTCACATACAAGAGACATCTGGTTGTTCCCTTTGCGGCATTGGTGATGGCATACTGTCCGGTGACACTCTACTGTCCCTACAACAGAAGCGTGCAGGCACCGGAAGAGGCCATAACCATACTGTCATACAATACCCATAACTGGGGAATAGGAGAGAGTGGGGACAAGAAACAGAGCAGCGGCAGGGAGGTGGCGGAGTATATCGCGGGGAGCAATGCCGACATAGTGTGCCTGCAGGAAAGTGCCTTGCGGGAATATGGACGGGAGGATATAGAACAGATATTATATAAGGTGTATCAGCATTACGACACTGTAATATGCGCAAACCGTATGCAGTTGACCCTGTTCAGCCATTTTCCAATCAAGCGTAAGCAAGCCATCGAGTACGAGTCGAAGGGTAATGGCAGTGCCGCCTTTTGGCTTGACGTGCGCGGTCGGGAGATAATAGTGGTCAACAACCATCTGCAAAGCATGGGGTTCTCGATAGAAGAACGTAATAAATTCTCTGAGATAGTACACGGACACAACGACAGTATAAAGGAGACCTCAAAGACTATAATCGGTAAACTGCTTGATGCCACGCGCCAAAGAGTGCCGCAGGCGAAAACGGTTGCGGCATTCGTAAGGGAACATCACAATACCGCCGGGGGACGGCCGGTGATAGTTTGCGGTGACTTCAACGACATACCGCACTCATACGTGCACCATACCATAGGCGCCGGATTGACGGATTGTTATCAGAAAACTGCCACCGGACCGGGATATTCCTTTGCCCGCTACGGCATGAGGGTGCGCATAGACAACGTTATGTGTACACAAGACATTGAGCCGTATGACTTCCGCATAGACTATTCAATAAGCGCCTCCGACCATTTCCCTATTGTCGGGCAGCTGTTATTGCCGCGATAAGTCGTGGGAACACGGCGAATGCCTTAGGGCATTGCATAGCCAATAAAGCCGGAATTAATTCGTAATTGATTGGTTTTTATAGTACTATTGAGGGTAATTAACAAACTTTTACCAAATAAGTTTGGTTGAATGGTAAATTATGTTTACTTTTGTGCTCGTATATTATTTGCCTAAATTCTGTCAAATTGTACTAACTATAATATTTAAGCTAATTCTTAATACATTCAAGTGATGAAGAAAAACAAATTTTTCTATCTTGCGTTGGCAATGACAATGGGTCTTGCCGCGTGTAACACTGCTGAGGGAGATGATCCCGGAGCAGCGCCAACAGGTCCGCTTGCCGGATCAAATGTAGTAAACTATGCACCGGTACAGAAAACCAAAGTGGCTTTCACCTCTAACGACCAGGACCTGAGTGCGCAGGCAATCCTGCAGTGGCAGCCTGTTACTACTACTGCAATTGACATCAATGCAGAGAAGGTTATTTGCGAAGAAGTGCTGCCGGAGCAGAACGGTAACACAGAGAATATAACGACAGACTTCCTCTATTATGCCGCAGATTCAGACATGGAGCTGGAGTTTTATCCTGTGTATAGCCAGTCAAGCACACAACATGACCTCGGTGTTTTCTACTATGACGAGAATGGTGTCAAGCATGAGCAAATCGTTTGGGAGGGCATTAATTCCTGGAATCTGTATACAACGGATTACCTTTGGTCTGCAGAAAAGGGCTCTTATACCGTCAATAACCTAAAGGGTGTAAAGATAACAATAAAGAAAGGCTATAAGTTCGGCTTCTATTGGAATGGACATGACAATACAACCACTACAACATATTATAGCAAGACGGATCTGAACCCTGCGGTAACCGCTACTTATGGCAGTGGTGAGAAGCTTCCAAATGAAGTTGATAAGGTTCATGCGCATGCCGGAACATTCGTTTATAACGGAAAGACATACCTCGGTATAGAGGACTGGACGGACTTTGACTATCAGGATTTGGTATTCACTTGCGACAAGGAAATACCTACAGTACCGTCTGATGAGATTCTTCCTACTCCGGAAAAGCCGGAGCCTCCGGTGGTTGATCCAGATCCTGTTGACCCGGAACCGGATCCGATTGTAGTACCGGAAGATCCTGCTGACCCGGAAATCGTAGGCAACAACGGTTCTGTTGAAGTCAACCTTGCCCTCAATGCAGAGCATGAAGATGGCGACTGGGCAGAGTCTCACCTCTCTATACACGTTCGTGATACAACCGATGTGACTGTATTCCTGCCTGTCAGCGCAGAGTACTACTGTCCTGCTGACGACATGATGATTGTGCAGAAGCACGATGAGGCATACGTTTATAACACTACTGCAGAGACAGTGTCTATGGAAATAAACGGCAATGTGGTTACTCTTAATGTGGAATTTGCTGAGAATGGCATTACAATCAAGACACAAGGTATCAACGCTGACGTTCTGAAGTATCTCCGTGAGACATACAATGACGGTCTGACATTTGAGGTTCGCAACTACTATAATGAGCTGAACCGTAGCGTATTGCAGAATATCCTCAACAAGTCTGTAGTGTCTTTCGATAA
The DNA here is from genome assembly GCA_964599665.1 of uncultured Prevotella sp. GTDB lineage: Bacteria > Bacteroidota > Bacteroidia > Bacteroidales > Bacteroidaceae > Prevotella. The sequence continues at coordinate 113,108 of CAZRGO010000005.1, read as the reverse complement.
CGCACCGAAGATTTTCGTGAATGCTTTCGGTAAGGAATCCGGTGTTGTTGATCCTTACGCCTGCACCGTAACTCCTGCGGATCCGGACTTATACAATGGTCCTGATGTAAAGGAGAGCGAGCACGAGTCTGCCTTGCTTTATATCTTCGATAGAAAATAGTTTTCCAATATAACTATTACATTATAATAATAGGGATGCTCCAACAATGTCCGGAGTATCCCTATTATTTGTTTTTATGTGCTATATATCGTGTAGTCGGGTTGTTAGCGTTATCTGTTTGCTTCGCATAGTCGGAAACATTATATCCCTTTATCGGCAGATTGTAGACATTATCCCAACCCTTATATCATCCTATCAAGCCTGTTTCTTGAAGCTATATCGTACAGAATGCCTGCCTTTCAATGATGAATGGCAATCCTGTCACGCCGTTTTCCTGAGCTGCATTCCACCCAACAGGAAGAAGAGTATTATGCCGAAAAGCATTCCGGCGATAGCGTCTATCGCATAATGTGCCTGTATATACACTGTTGACATGCAAAGAAAGATGTAAGGTATGGCAAGGAAGAAAAGCTGTTTCCATTGCTGCATCCTCCCTATCATTACCATAACGAGAGTGGCAATGGCCACATGACTTGACGGAAATGCCGCCGTTGGGCGTTCTCCTGCATAGTGCGCGACCATGCAAAGGTTATAAAATAGCCCGCCATCCCATCCCGGTGCCTTCATACACTCGGTGGAATGGGCAAAATAAGTCCCTACATCAGGAAAAGAAGCATGTTCTATTTTGTCTATGCCTGCGGCGAGATAATAATACTGCGGCCCTGTTACCGGCAGGAAAAGGTATATGGTATAGCAGATGAAGAAGCCTGCAAATATAATATATGTCACCCTTTCTATCTGTTTGTAGTCATGGAAAAAGATGTAGATAATGGGGATAACGAAGAACAAGTAATATGACACGTAACCGAAATACATCAGCTCCGACACCACCGCATTGCTGAAAATGCGTGAGAACCATAATGCGGGCTGCATGTGAAATATGTCCTGTTCATAGCCGGCGAAGACATGATCGTAGCACCCGAACTGGCTGTTAATGTTGTAGGTGTCCGGATACCATGAGCTCAGCATAAGCAATAAATAACCTATTCTGCAGAATACCACAAAGCGGCAGGGCCATAATTTATATACAACCCAAAGGGCTATGGTGCCACTTATCATAGTAACCCTGTTCCAAAGCAGTTGCCCCGGCTCATCTATGTTTGTCCATGTAAACAGTATAACAATAGCGGTAATGGCGGCGTATGCGAACTGTACCAGCTCAGGTGCCATGAATCCCCATCGTCCGAGGGCTCCGAAATCCTGTTTACCCTTTTTTCTCTTCTCCGGTATGAAGTATTGTTTTATGCCTTTCATCAATTGTTCTTTTTGTAAAAACTTACGGTTTCACCGACACCTTTCTTTAATTTCCATTGTGGATTGTATCCGAAATCCTGTTTCGCCGGGGATATGTCGCAACGCCAGTTGCGTTGTTTCAGAATGTTATAGTGGTCGTTGTTGAGCGTGGACAGTCTGCCTGTCAGTTGTGAGCGCATGTCACTCACAGCGCAAACCAGCCGCAACACCCATACCGGCAATGTCAGTCTGAGCAGGAATCGCTTGTTTAACTCCTCCTTTATAAGGTCGCTGAACGTCCGTGACGTATACACTTCGCCGTCACTTAGGAAGTAAGCCTTGCCGATAGTTTTATCCGATTTCATCGCTTTGAATACTGCCTGTGTCACGTCTTTCACAAATACGAAAGTCAAATCCTGCCTTTTGTATCCCACCGCAATATCTATTCCGTTGTTTATACTGTCCACCATCATCATATAATCCTTTTCCCTTGGGCCGTACACACCGGTCGGGCGCAGTATGGTATATGGCACAGTAGCATTCTCTTTAAGCCATTTTTCGGCATTCAGTTTGCTCTTTCCGTAGTTCGTGTTCGGCTTCGGTGTGTCGCTATCCTTAATCTCTTCATACGGCATGCTCTCCCGTATAGGGCCGTAAACGCTCAGGCTACTGATAAAAATAAGCCGTTTCATCGAGGGCGATGTGGCTTCCAACGCCCTGACGAGGTTTGCCGTTCCCGTGGTGTTGACATCGTAGAACGTTGCGGCTTTTAATGCCTTTGTGGAGCCGGCGGCATGTACTACGTAATCGAAGCAAACGTTTCGCAGCGCTTTGCGCATCTGCTCCGTGTCCGACATGTCAAGTGTTATCTTGTTGATTCTCTTGTCTTGCAGATAGCGCATGCTGCTTGTGCCGCGCACTGCCGCCCATACCTCCATGCCCATAGCCAGCGCCTCTTCCACAAGGAAAGAGCCTATGAACCCCGATGCGCCTGTTATGAGAATTTTTTCCTTTTCCATTCTTGCGGGTAATAATGTTTTATTTGGGCGCAAAGGTAATCAAAAACCGCTGAATGGACAAATCTAACCATTATAAATTGTTTTTTTATTTGGCTCATAAAACAATTTTCCGTACCTTTGCACGAAAATGTATTGAACAACCAAAACATCATGTCAGAGACCTACGACATACGCAACGAAAGAACCAGTTCGGCCGAGAAAGAGTTTGAGAAAGCCCTGCGCCCATTGCAGTTTGGCGATTTCAGCGGTCAGCCGAAGGTTGTCGAGAACCTGAGAGTTTTCGTAGAGGCCGCCAAATACCGTGGTGAGCCGCTCGACCATACGCTTCTTCATGGCCCTCCCGGACTCGGTAAGACAACCCTTTCCAATATTATAGCCAACGAGTTGGGTGTCGGTTTCAAGGTAACTTCCGGCCCTGTGCTTGATAAGCCCGGCGATTTGGCCGGCCTGCTCACCTCGCTTGAGACCAACGACGTGTTGTTTATAGACGAGATACACCGTCTGTCGCCTGTGGTAGAGGAATACCTTTATTCCGCCATGGAGGACTATCGCATAGACATAATGATAGACAAAGGCCCGTCGGCGCGTAGCATTCAGATAGATCTTAACCCCTTTACGCTTGTCGGAGCCACCACTCGCTCCGGTCTTCTTACGGCTCCTTTGCGTGCCCGTTTCGGTATCAATATGCATTTGGAGTATTACGACCCCGGCACGTTGTCCAAGATAATACGGCGCTCCGCCGGTCTGTTGGGCGTGCCTATCAGCGACGCCGCCTGCGATGAGATAGCCCGTCGCTCCCGTGGTACGCCACGTATTGCTAACGGATTGCTGCGCCGTGTGCGTGATTTCGCGCAGGTCAAGGGTGACGGCAGCATAAACATGGCGATAGCGAAAGTGGCTCTTGAGGCTCTGAACATAGACGAGTACGGTCTTGACGAGATTGACAACAAGATATTGCTCACTATCATTGACAAGTTCCAAGGGGGGCCTGTCGGCGTCGGAACTATCGCCACGGCCATAGGAGAGGAGGCCGGTACGGTGGAGGATGTGTATGAACCGTATCTCATAATGGAAGGTTTCATAAAGCGAACGCAGCGTGGCAGAATGGCCACTGAGCTGGCTTACGCCCACCTTGGGCGTGATGCCTACCGCTCCGGCAGCAATATCATATCACCAATGTTATTTGATTGATACGTAATGGAAAAGACAGCTATATTCACAGGGGTCTTCAATCCCTTTACAATAGGCCACGCCGACATCGTGACGAGAGCTCTCGCGGTATTTGACAAGGTGGTGATAGGCATAGGCTATAATCCGCAAAAGGGTGAGAGGGCAGACGTAGAGAGCCGTATAGAGCAGATAACGGCGGTATATAAGGATAATCCCCGTGTGGTGGTTGAGGCGTTCTCGGATATGGCGGCCGACCTTGCAGCGCGCCATAATGCCACCGCTGTGGTCAAGGGCATACGCTCAGTGAAGGATTTTGAGTATGAACGCTCGCAGGCAGAGTATAACAGTCTGCTTGGCGACGGGCTGGAGACGGTAGTGTTCTTCGCCCGTCCCGAACTGTCGTCGTTGTCGTCCACGGCTGTTAGGACATTGCAGCATTTCGGCAAGGACGTAAGCAAATTCCTGCCGTAGCTATGCCGGTGTGCGTCGGGCTCGGTTTGTCCGCACGGTAATCGCAGTACATTTACCATACAATCGCACTGCAATCGTGTCGTAATCGCAGTGCTTTTACAATCTAATCGCACCGCGATTGTGATGGCGTTTGTAAACGGTTGTTAAACAAGCTTTTGCGGGCGTTGCTTTTGTGGAATCCCTTTCGTGGGAAAACTGTGCCGGTGCATGTCACAACCATGCCTAAATACGGCGGGGCGACTATTGAAATGGAATGAATAAAAAACATAAACGATATGGTTTCATACAATACCGAGAATGTGAAAATGCCGGCAATACGCAAGCGTGACACCACGGCATGGATAAAGGCCGTTGCCGCTACCTATGGCATGAAGATAGGAGAGGTGGGCTATCTTTTCTGTGACGATGATAAGATACTGGAGGTTAACCGCGAGTATTTGCAGCATGATTACTACACAGACATAATAACCTTTGATTATGACGAGGACGATACCATAAACGGTGATATTGTAATATCGCTTGATACGGTGCGTTCCAACGCCGAGCTCTTCGGCAAGACATACGAAGAAGAACTGTACCGTGTCATAATACATGGCATTCTGCACCTCTGTGGCATTGACGACAAGGGACCGGGGGAACGTGAGATAATGGAGGCGGCAGAGAATAAAGCACTTGCAATGCGTAAAGCCTGAATTGAGAAAAAAGCTAAAAAGTGTCGCTTTTTATTGCAAGTGTCGGTAAAAAGCAGTACTTTTGTCAACCAAATATAAACTGACTAAACAATAATCAACAAATAAAATGGAAAAAGTTGACAAACTGGACAGAAAGATAATGGCTATTCTTGCAGCCAACGCACGCATCGCTTTCAAGGATGTGGCAGAGGAGTGCGGAGTGTCCCGTGCCGCCGTACACCAGCGGGTGGAACGCCTTAAGGAAGACGGTGTTATCACCGGCAGCGGTTTTTCTGTCGACCCCAAGGCTGTGGGGTACAAGACTTGTACGTATGTCGGCATCAGTCTGGAGCGCGGCTCTATGTATAAAGACGTGGTGAAGAAGCTGATAGACATACCGGAGATTGTGGAGTGCCACTTCACCACCGGCCCGTACACAATGCTTGTAAAACTGTATGTGCGTGACAACGAGCAGCTTATGGAATTGCTCAACGGCACGTTGCAAAGCATTGACGGTGTGGTGTCTACAGAGACGCTCATCTCTCTCGACCAAAGCATTAAGCGCGATGTGCCTATCCACAGCGAAGAACTATAATGGCCTCATTCTCCATAGACAGCCTTTTGAGTAAGGCTTACGGCGATTACCCGTCGGTACGGCGTAAACCTGTTATCGGTATAACGGCCAATCACAGTGACATAGACGTCTGTTTGCGCGATGCCTATCACAAGCAGGTGGTGGCAGCCGGCGGCGTGCCTGTTATCATTCCGCCCGTATGCGACGCTGATGTCATAGCAAACACCCTTGACACTATCGACGGCGTCATCCTGTCGGGTGGCGGAGATTACAATCCCCTTTGGTGTGGCGAGGAGCCATCGCCGTTGCTCCACAATATCAATGCCGTCAGAGACGGAGCGGAGCTGCTGCTGACCCGACTGGCTTTCAACCGTCAGATACCCATACTCGGTATATGCCGTGGCATGCAGACGCTGGCAATGGCATTGGGCGGACATGTGGCACAGGATATTAGTGAGGCCCGGAACCACCGTGAGGCTGGGGAAACCGCCGTGCGGCCGTTGAAGCATTCGCAGGATGCGGCACGCAATGAAGCCACGCATACGGTAACAATAGAACCTTCCTCCACCTTATATAATATATATAGTGACGGCGATGAGGCCGGAAACGGCGGCGATGACCCCGCATTGACAATCAATGTGAACTCGTTTCATCATCAGGTCGTTGACATGCCGGGGGAGCGTTTTCGTGTTGTCGCGGTGAGTGCCGATGGCATGATAGAGGCAATGGAGAGCAGTGAGCGCAAGCCCGTGATGGGAGTGCAGTGGCATCCGGAGTGGCTTGCGGAAGAAGGGCTGCCACTGTTCCGCTGGCTGGTGGACGAGGCGGAGACCTATGGTAGTGCCAAGGCTCTGCACTCACGTGTCATAACGCTCGATACGCATTGCGATACGCCCATGTTCTTTCATCAGGGAGTGGATTTTGCCAGTCGTGACCCGCGCATATTGGTTGACCTTCACAAGATGACCGAAGGGCGGCAGGACGCCACAATCATGGTGTGTTATCTGCCGCAACCGCCCGGCAGTCTTGACGGCTCGGCTGTTGCCGGTGGCAAGGCGTTCAGGGATATGATAGACTTCCCGTTCGATTCCCCGAAGGACTATACGGATTTTATCTTTGACGAGATAGAGAGAATTGTGGCCCGCAAGTCGGAATATCTCGCCTTTGCACGCACGGAGGAGGATATTTTGCGTAATAAGGCTGTAGGTAAAAAGACTATTATACTCGGCATAGAGAACGGTCTGGCTATAGAGCGTGATATAAACAATCTGCAGCATTTTGCCGACAGGGGGGTGGTGTATGTCACATTGTGCCACAATGGTGACAATCTGATATGCGACTCGGCACGAACTGCCGATACCCACGGAGGTGTATCACGGTTCGGTGAGAGCGTGATAACGGAGATGAACCGCCTCGGACTGATGGTGGATATGAGCCACGCCGGCGAGAAGAGCTTCTATGACGCGCTTGAGATAAGCCGTGTGCCGATAGTGTGCTCGCACTCTAACTGCCGTGCTTTGTGCGACCACCCGCGCAATCTCACCGATGACCAGTTGCGTGCGCTGGCACGTAAAGGCGGTGTGGCGCATACCACATTTTATAAAGGCTTCCTGAAACCGTCGGGAACGGTGCTTGACAGCTCCGCCAACAGACTGACAGAGGCCGATATTCTCGATGGAATGGCTCATTTGGAACATGCCATTGACATAATGGGCATAGACCATGTGGGCATTGGAACGGACTTTGACGGCGACGGGGGAGTGCCGGGTATGGCCGATTCATCAGAGGTGTTGAACTTCACAAGGTACCTGTTGAGGAAGCGTTATTCTGAGGAAGATATACGGAAGATATGGGGAGGCAACTGGCTGAGAGTCATGAAAGAGATAAGAACGGCCGGCGCTACCTGCCTTTAACAAACAATTATAAGTAATGAGATATTCAGCAAAAGACACTTTCGGCATTGCCGTGAGAACAGTTACAGGGCTTGTTATGCTTGCCTTGGTGTTTGCGGCTTGTTCCGGAAACAAGAAAAATCAGCCGGTAGCGGAAAGCGAGGTTGATGAGGCTGCGCTCGTAGGCCCTGCATTCAGCGAAGACTCCGCATTCATATATTGTGCCAGACAGTGCGCATTCGGCCCAAGAACGATGAACAGTAATGCCCATGACCATTGCGAGGATTGGATTGTTCGGATGTTTGAGCAGTATGGTTGTGTGGTGGAAAGACAGAAAACCAAGGTCGAGGGATGGGACGGTACGATGTTAAGGGCTACCAATATCATAGCCCGCAGCAATCCCTCTGCCGCGGAACGTATAATAATCTGCGCGCATTGGGACAGCAGGCCTTGGGCGGATAATGACCCCGATGAGAATAATTGGCATACGCCTGTCATGGCAGCCAATGACGGTGCGTCGGGTGTGGCGGTGATGCTGGAACTGGCACGCTGCATAAACGCTGCGGCAGAGAAACCTGCTATCGGTGTGGATTTTGTCTGTTTTGACGCCGAGGACTATGGTGCGCCGGAATGGTCGGGGCTGAATGATACCGAGGATACGTGGGCTCTTGGGGCGCAGTTCTTTGCCGCCAATCTGCCGGAAAGCCCCAAGGGTGACGGCGTCACAAAATATTCCTGTGGCATACTCCTTGACATGGTGGGCGGACAAGGCGCGCACTTCTATCACGAAGGGCTGTCGCGCCATTATGCGGGAGATGTTCTTGACAAGGTATGGCAGGCGGCTTCCACTGCCGGCTATGCGTCATTGTTTGTCAATCAGAATGGCGGCAGCGTGCTGGATGACCATAAACCGCTCAATGAGGCGGGGATACCGACAGTGGATATTATCGCATATTATCCGGATTGCCGGCAAAGCAGTTTCGGCCCTACGTGGCATACGGTGAGTGATGACATGGAGCATATAGACCGTAACACGCTGAAGGCTGTCGGACAGACATTGGTACAGTTCCTTTATAGCTTTTAGATTTGCAGAGTATATAATATATTTAGTCTGCCATGTCAGAGACTACCGCTTCGCTTGTGTTGGCGCTCCTTGCCGCCGGAAAGTTGCCATTGCGTGATGCCGTAACGTTGTATAAGGCTGCGGGGACTGCGCTTGGGGTCATGGAGCATCGCAAGGATATACGTGATGTGGTGGCAGATGCCTCGGATAATCTTGTGACTCTGCTGCAAGGGGATATTGATACTTATATTAAAAGGGCTGAGGAGGAAGAGGATTGGTGCCGCGTCAGCAATATAAAGATATTGACTTATGGTGACAGCGGCTATCCTTGCAGGCTGCGGCAATGCCCGGATGCACCGTTAGCGCTTTTTGTTCGTGGAGAGTGTGACCTTAATGCGCACCGTATTATCAATATAATAGGTACGCGTAAGAGTACGCCTTACGGCAAGGAGGTTATTACCCGTATGGCGAAAGAGTTGAAGGAGTTGTGCCCCTCGGCTGTTATTGTGAGCGGGTTGGCATACGGCATTGATATTAATGCGCACCGTGCGGCTCTTGATAACGGTCTGGCTACGGTGGGAGTGGTGGCGCATGGGATGGATCGCATATATCCCGCGCTGCACCGTAACGATGCAGACAGAATGGTGAAAGGGAATGGTGCCGTCGTGACGGAGTTCTTTCGTGGCACTCCTCCTGAGGCACGCAACTTCTTGCAGCGTAACCGTATCATTGCGGGTATGACCGATGCGACGGTGGTTGTGGAGAGCGCGGCGCATGGGGGAGGATTGTTTACCGCCAAGATTGCCGCTGATTATAACCGTGAGGTCTTTGCGATACCGGGGCCGGTGAACGCCGAATATAGTCAGGGATGTAACAATCTTATACGTGATAACAAGGCCGCTCTGATTACATCGGCCGCCGATTTGATGAAGGCTATGATGTGGGAAGAGGAGAAAGTAATGGAGGATACACGCAGGAAGGGGATAGAACGCACTATGTTTCCGGAGTTTGACGACAATGAGCGGGCTATAGTGGAGGCCTTGAAAAAGCATGGTGACAGTCAGGCTAATGTGCTTTCGACATACACCGGATTACCGATTAATATGATAGTGTCATCGCTTTTCACTCTGGAGATGAAAGGCGTGGTTATGTCTTTGGCCGGTAACACATATCATCTGATAGATATTTGACTGGTCTCGCAATGCAAGAGAATGTTTCGGGGCTTGCCTTGACATGCGTGTATGACAGACTGCGGAATGTGGGCATAATTGTTTGTTGGCTGTACCAAAATTACTTGCGAAAGCAAAAAAATGTTAGTCGCAGTGTCTTTTTTCGATGAAATATTTGCAGAATACAAAAAAAATGACTACCTTTGCATCGCAATTACAATGATTGTGTCGGGCTTTTAGCTCAGTTGGTTAGAGCAACAGACTCATAATCTGGAGGTCCTAGGTTCAAGCCCTAGATGGCCCACCGACATTAAGGAACGTTAATCTCTTAGGAAAGTGGTTAGCGTTCCTTTTTCGCCCTTAATATTTAGTAATAGGAAATAGTCTCGTTCGGATAACATTTTAATTTGTATAACCTATTGAAAATAACGGAAACATGATGGAAATTTTGTGTGGTGTTGTGGCATTGGCCTTTGTTACGTGGCTGATACTGAAGATGATTGGCTGGATACCTAAAAGGAATACGGCCGACAGTACTGACTCTTTTGAGGAAGAAAAGAATGACTCGCAGTGTGAGGAAGATGATGACAACACTGTGGAGGAGTCGCAATCGACTACTGCCCAAGAGTGCTTTCTGTGCGCTTTGGCTGAGATGGGGTGCCCGTATGATATAGAGGACGGTCCTGACGAACTGATATGTTTTCGTTATCAGGGTGAGACTTTCATTGCGGATGTTGATAATGGGTGCATGGGCGTTAACGTTCATGACCCGTGTTGGATGAGATGTGGTCAGGAGGATATTGATGAGATGTCGCGGATGAGGAGGGTTGTGAACACTTTGAATGCCAGTTGCCACGTGAGGACTATTTACATTATGAACGAAAAGGAGCGGACATTTGACATACATTCACTGTCTTCGTTTATCATTATGCCTGAGATACAGGATTATGTGACGCGTGTTCGTGGCGAGCTTGACTGCTTTTTCTATGCTAAACATAAGGCGGTTCGGGAACTGGATAGGCTGAGGCAGAAAGAGAAAGCTATGTGAATGTGTGGCGGAGGCATTGGGAATCATGGACATTCGTTTCCTGTTTCCATTCCTGTCGGACAATGCGTCGGGGACTATCCGAAAAACAAATAGGCCACGCAAATGGCTGATATGATACCGAACAGGTCGGCAAGCAGGCCGCAGGAGACTGCGTGTCGGGTGTTCTTGATGCCTACGCTGCCGAAATATACGGCCAGAATATAGAAGGTAGTGTCTGTGGCTCCTTGCAGAATGCAGCATAATCGACCCACGAAAGAGTCTGCGCCGTATGTCGTCATGGCGTCTACCATCATGCCTCTTGCGCCGCTTCCCGACAGAGGTTTCATGATAGCGGTGGGTAATGCGGCTACAAAATCGGTGTTCATGCCGCATGCTGCCACCCCCAATTTGACGCTGTCGGTCAGTGCATCCATTGCTCCTGAGGCTCTGAAGACGCCTATTCCCACGAGTATGGCAACGAGATAGGGGATTATTCGCACCGCGGTTGCGAATCCGTCTTTGGCCCCTTCGATGAATGATTCGTATACGTTTACTTTCTTATATATACCCGCTCCGATAAAGCACACGATGATAGTCATCAGCAATATGTTTGCTGCGCTTGTGCTTACGGTATTCATTGTGTCCTTGTCCATTTGCGAAAAGCCCCATATAATGGCTGCAATCGTGGTAGCCATGCCGCCTATTGTCAGCATCATTACTTTGTTAAAGAGATTTATACGCTGGTAAATACAGGTGATAATGATGCCTGCTATGGTTGAGAAAAAGGTGGCTATGAGCAACGGGATGAATACATCCGTGGGCTGTGCGGCTCCCATCTGCGCCCTATAGACCATTATACTGACCGGAATCAGGGTGAGACCGGAGGTGTTTAGCACAAGGAACATAATCATAGGGTTGGATGCCGTGTCCGGTTTTTTGTTCAATTGCTGCATCTGTTCCATTGCTTTCAGACCCAAAGGGGTGGCCGCATTGTCCAGTCCCAGCATGTTTGCGGCGAGGTTCATGAATATGCTTCCGGTGACAGGATGCCCCTTTGGTATCTCTGGAAACAGCCGACAGAATATCGGTGACAGTATGCGGGCGATGATATTGACTACTCCTCCTTTCTCTCCAATCTTCATAATGCCGAGCCAAAGCGATAATACTCCGGTCAGACCGAGGGATATTTCGAATGCGGTCTTGGCGGAGTCGAATGTGGAATTCATCATTGCGGGGAACACTTCGAGGTCGCCCATGACGATAAGACGGAATAACGCTACTGCAAACGCAATGAGAAAGAATGCTATGAAGATGTAATTCAGAACCATTTTGTGTTGATGTAAGGGTTGGATTTGATTGGGATATTGCTCTGTTGTGATGTCTTTTCTACTGTCAAGATACTATTGTTCATACAGGAATGCCTGCCGATGCTCTCCTGAAAGGAATGCGTGGCCGAAACGACACCGCAGACAATCCTTTTTATCGCAGTAGTTCTTTTTTAGTTGTATTAATGCCTGTGAGTCGCCGGCGTTGTCTGTTTGTAGTCCACATTCGGCCCACATGCGTACTATGTTGTTGTCTTCTGCTTTCATTTGCTCCAGCATATCGCAGGCTTTTTCGCACAATTGTTCTTTGGCGTGGCTACGCCCGTAGGCGAATATTGCCGGTATCGCGGTGTTTATAATCAGCAATTCGAGTTTCTTCCCGGTTATCCCGTACAATTTTCCTATAGCTTTTATGTCCGTACATGCCAGCAACTCGCTCAGTCCTGTGCGCCGTTCGTGGTACATTGCAGCCAGTTGCATCAGCCTAACGTGCGGGAAATTCTGTGGTCTTGTACGCAGATAACGCCATAATGAGCCATTTATTGGCGTAAGAGTGAACTTATGGCGGAGGTATTCGTATTCTTTTTTGTATCTTTCCTCAACCTTTTCGAGCAGCCCTGCCTGTCCGATAAACAACGCTTCCACCTGAAACAGGTTGTCACGGTGGTGCGCTGCCGCTTTCATTGGCATGCTCTGTGCCCATGTGTCGAATGCGCCTCCGTTTATTCCGAAGCCGAAGTTGTGGGCCAATGTAGCGAAATAGGCGTCTTCCCATGATCCGTTCATGCTCTTAACCCTTTCTTCCATCGTTGCCGTCTTCTGTTCAAGCCGTTCTGTTTGCAGCGCGCTTAGCCATGCATGCCTTTTTATTGGCGATATAGTTGGGATGGTTTTGTAGCATGGCGGGTATTTTTCTGACTGCAAAAGCTCTTCGTAGTCATTTTTCAGGGTATTGGGTATGGGTAGTATCAGGGTGGGCAGCTGTCTGTGTTGTGATGTCTCCACCTCCGTGTCGTGCTGCTCTACCACATGCAGGATCACGTTGTCGTAAGCGCTGTCCGTGTCGTGTCGGTGCCGATACCAGTCGCTGGCCTTTATATGTATCTCAACATTTCCAGCCCATTCCGTTCCATCTATCTTCAGTTTCGCATTGATGAAGTCCGGCCCTGCGTCGTTTATGTTGTACAGTCCGGGCGATATTATTTCAATCTCCTGCCCGTCTGTGGTGCGCAGCGTGCCCAATGGCAGCATTTTGTGCCTCCATGTGTAGTGCAACAGCTTTTCCATATCACTCTTTTTCCTCTCTTTCTCTCATCTTACGTTGGTACTTGCTCTCCTTTATGGGCTTGTCTTTACGGGCATCGTCCATGAGGTCTGCATATTGAGTCTGTTGTCCTTCGCCGCATCCCGCCACTATAATGACAAATTCTCCCTTGGGCTCAGTAGCCTGAAAATGCCCCAATACCTCTTTTGCCGTGCCTCTTACGCTTTCCTCGTGCAACTTTGATATTTCGCGACATGCGCTCACCCGGCGTTCCTCTCCGAAGAACTGGCATAGCTGTTCCAGTGTCTTCACCACTCTGCGAGGTGACTCGTAGAATATTATGGTACGCGGCTCGCGGCTCAACTCCATCAGGCGTGTCTGACGCCCTTTCTTCTGTGGCAGAAATCCTTCAAAGCAAAATTTGTCGCATGGCAGTCCGCTGCTGGCTAAGGCCGGCACGAAAGCAGTCGCTCCCGGCAATGTCTGAACCTCTATTCCTGCGTCTATAGCCTCGCGCACAAGGTAAAATCCGGGGTCGCTAATGCCCGGAGTGCCTGCGTCGGTGATAAGACAAACGGTCTCCCCGCTGCGCAACCGTTCTACTATAGATTTTGATGTGCCATGCTCATTGAACTTATGGTGAGCCATAAGGCGTTTGCCTGTTATATCGTAGTGCCTGAGCAGGACAGAGCTTGTGCGTGTGTCCTCGCAGAGTATAAGGTCGGCTTCCTTCAGTAGCCGGATGGCTCTGAAGGTCATATCCTCCATGTTGCCCACGGGGGTAGGTATCAGATAGAGCATTTCTTTTCTTCTTTAGTTACATATTTTTTCCAGTAGGCTATTATTATCGTTGTGGCCGGCAGGGCTATTATCAGTCCGATGAACCCGAGTAGGGTGCCCCATACAGAGAGCGACAAAAGCAGTACCGCCGGGTTTAGACCTAATTTGTGCTTCATAATCTTCGGTGTTACGATGGCGTCAATGATAACCTGTACTATACAGAACACCGCAATGGCCGACAATAGTACCACCCAGTAGCTCTGCCCCGTATCAGCGGCTTTCAGGGCCGCAAGGAATGCCGTCGGTATCAGGGCGAAAGTGTGCAGGTATGGCACCATGTCCATTATGCCAATTAGTATGCCGAGGCCTATGGCCATTGGGAACCCGATTATGGTGAAGCCTATACAGAAGAGTATTCCCATTGTCAGGGCTATCAGTCCCTGGCCGCGTATGTAGTTGTTTAATGCGTGTTCAACGTCTTTCATCAGCTCGTGCCAGAAAGGTCTTACAGACTTTGGGAATATCTTTATCCAGTTTTCTGACAGGTATTCGTAATCGAGTAAGATGAAAAACATATATAATAATGTGATGCATGATGCCACAATGCTCATCATCAGGCTCATTGTTTCGCTCAAGACGCTGAACAGCTGTGGGGCGGCCTCTTTGAGAGCGGTCGAGAAATTGTCTGATTTCAGGTAGTGTTCTATCGCGTTGCTGTTCTCGTTTATCCACCATTGTATTGTCTCTGGGATATTGCTGATATGCGTGATGTGCTTCAGATAGCGTGATGCCAAAGTGGTGAATTTGCCGAATTGCTCCACCATTGAAGGGATAATGAGCCATAACACTCCTCCCAAAACCGCTATGCACAGTATCATGGCCAGCACAATGGCCACCGCTCTGATTTTGACCCTGAGACGATATTGTATGAATTTCACGACCGGATAAAGCAGGTAGGCGAACAGCCATGCGACGAAAAACGGCAATAGCACTGCGCTGAGGTAGTTGAGTACGAAGTACACAGCTGCGATGCAGGCTGCTCCCAATACCCATCGGGCAGCTCTGTCGAATGTAATAGGGCCTTCAATCATATAATAGCATTTGTTTTTTGTGACAAAGGTACTAAAAACTTTTGGATTGATGTTGTTTTTTAGTTAAAAAAATATAACAATACGCCATCTTTTTGCAATCGTTTGCTTGTTTCATGTTTTTTTTGTAATTTTGCACTCGCTTTCGGAAATCAACTGTTTCCGGATGTCATAAGCTAAGGTTGACCTGCTAGCTCAGTTGGTAGAGCATCACACTTTTAATGTGGGGGTCTTGGGTTCGAGCCCCAAGCAGGTCACCAATTTTAACGAAAAGGGCAGTTTCCTACTGGGAGATTGTCCTTTTTTGTTGTGTACAGTCGGAGTGGTTATGTTGTAGATAGTATGTATCCTGCGACTCATTGTCCGGCCTTTTTCGATACTTCTGAATGTTATGGCTTGCATATCCCTATTAAAATGTGTAAATGTATATCTGTCGTATAATGAGGGTGTTATGAGTATTTTAGGATGTTCCTGCATGCCGGTCGTGTAATTGCAGTGCGATTATGATGCAAACGCAGTGCGATTGCAATATAATTGGGCTGCTTTTACATTGTAATCGCAGTGCGATTGCCGTGAGAGCGTGTCATAATATTTTTGCGACACTATTCCGGTTTTGGAAAATGTTAGTGCCAAGTCCTTGTGACAGAGCGGGTGGTTCATGTGGTATGCTACTGATGTGGCAAGAGTGTCTGATGTTGTTGGCGCTATTAAAATAGTGTAAAAATAATTATATAATTCTTGCGTAATTCGGAAAAACATTGTACCTTTGCAGCGTTATGACGTGTTTAACGCGTCTTTTATCCGAAGGATGGTCTGATAGTTCAATGGATAGAACAAGTCTCTCCTAAAGATTAGATCCGGGTTCGATTCCCGGTCGGACCACTGTTATATAAAGAATTACTGACCATCTACCTGTAAACCTACGACGATTGAAATACTGCTTACATCGGAATGTAAATGGCGTAACCTGCTAAGGAACAGTGCTCTGCAGCAATCTGTTGTCGTAGTTGCCGCATATCTTGACAATTTGAATAAAAACAACTTATAGGTTAAACCGAAATAAAGAATAGAAGTATGAAGAAATTTCTTTTTTGTTTTATTGCGATGCTTGTGAGCATTGCTCCGGCTATGGCGCAAGACATAGAGACAATAGCCGATAATAGTCTTTATACCCTTGACGCAAAGGGCTATCCGGGTAAACAGCTTAAGATATCCGTGCAGATGAAGAACACAGCCTTTGTGCAGTCAATAGGTATGTATTTTACTCTCCCGGAAGGAATAAGCGTGGCAAGGAACTCACGTGACATGCTTATGATAAATCTTAGCACAGAGCGTACCGACACCGAATTGCACTCTCTTGGAAAGAATTATGTCAATGGTGAGTATCGTGTGGCGATATTGCAGCTTGCCGGTTATCCTTTTGACGGAAACTCAGGTGAGGTGTTTACTATAACATGTAATGTTGATGAGAACCTGCCTTTGGGTGATTATGAAATTCGTCTGTTTAACGTAGAGCTGTCAGGCAGGTCTGAACTCTATGATAAGGGTATTATCTCTAACCACGGTGAGTATTTCGGCAAAATCTCTATAGTTGAGGATCCGACAGGTATTGCGGGCGTTACGGCCGCTGATAGCGATGAGATTGAGATCTATAGTGTAAACGGTGTGAAGCAGTCTTCTCTCCAGCCGGGATTGAATGTAGTTAAGAATGTGAAGACAGGTGAGGTCAAGACAATTTCTGTGAAATAATGTTCAGGCTTCATTTTCAGGAAAAGCATAGTTAAACATAATTATAAAATAAGAGCCATATCGTTGTTCTGTAGGAGAACGCTGATATGGCTCTTATTCTATTTGTTGTGGAGTGGGTTGACTCTTGCGATGAGATTCTTTTGGGTTGTGATTGATAGTCTTGCGCTGCAAGGCACACAGGCGTGTCGTGTTTGTGCTCTATTGGTATGCCGTTAGATACCGATAAGCCCTTTTATCTCATCAACATTCAAACCGGTCGCTATGGCCATCAGATCTATTGTGGCTCCGGCGGCTCTCATACGGTTAAGGGTTTCGACTTTCTCTTTCTCTATTCCTTTCTCCAATCCTTTCTGTATTCCTTTCTCTAATCCTTCTTCCATCCCTTTTTTTAATCCTTGTAGCATTCCTTTCTCAACACCTTCTGTGAATCCGCGCCTTTGTGCACTGTTGTAATAAGTCTTCTCGGTGCGTATTATGTCCCAAAATTTGTCGTAACCCAATAGCTGCTCCGGTGTGTAGGCAGACTCCTCCACTACCGTAAGAGCCTTGTTAATGGTTGGGTTGTCAAGAAACTCTTGCGGGATATTGGTGGTGTTCTCCTCTATTTCAGTAAGGTATCTTAGCCAAAGTGCCTGCATTCGTTTCTCGGTAAAAGTGTGAGGGCGGAATTTCGGCAACTCGACAAACACAAGATGCAGCCCGTCTATAACCTTGTTGGAGTGCATCTCATGCACCATACGATAATAATGGTAATACTCCGGTATGTCTTTCTCGAAAATATCGTTTACGATATTCAGTGAATATACAGGCTCTAACAGGTTGTAGTCCTCGTTACGGTCAAGCTGTCTTACGTATGCTTTGGCGGAATTGAACATCACTCGCTGCATGAATTCAGGCGACCAAACCATCTGCATCTCCACAATAAACTGGCGTCCTTGCCCGTCTCTGCATCTTACATCTACTATACTGTTCTTGCGGAGCGGCGTCTCCGGCACCATTTCCGGCATCAGGTATTCCACGTTTACAATCTCTTCCTCTTTGCTTTCAAAAGGAAGAAGAGCGTTAAGTAAACTTGTTACGAGATCGGGATGTTCCCCAAAGACCCTCTTGAAGGTCAGGTCCGCCTTCGGATCCAAATATCTTTTTGCCATAATAGTGTTGTTTTAAGTCTCTCCGCACACATGTTGTGCGCTATTTTCTGCTTCTCCTTATACTATTCGCATATAGTGAAGTCCAGCTGTTTCTTTTCCAGATTGGCTTTGGCCACTTTGATACGTATGGCGTCTCCCAACTGGTAAAGGTTGTGACTGCGTCTTCCTACGAGACAGAAGTTACGCTCGTCAAACTCATAATAGTCGTCTTGCAGGTCACGCATGAGTATCATTCCCTCGCAATGGTTCTCGTCTATCTCCGCATATATGCCGTAAGAGGTTATGCCTGAGATGTGTGCGTCGAACTCTTGGCCAATGAATTGGCTCATATATTCAACCATTTTGTATTTGATAGAGTCCCGTTCGGCGTTTGAAGCTATCTGCTCCATCTCGCTGCTGTGTTCACACAGCTCCTCGAAATGCTCCTTGTTTGCAGATCGTCCTCCCTGTTCGTAATACGTCAGAAGGCGGTGTACCATTGTGTCCGGATAGCGTCTTATGGGCGATGTGAAGTGCGTGTAATAGTCAAACGCCAGTCCGAAGTGTCCGATGTTATGCGTAGAATACTTCGCTTTCATCATAGCCCTGAGCGCCACGAGCTGTATTGCGTTCCCTTCCGGCTTGCCGTAACACTCGTCCATCAGTGTGTTCAACGCGCGTGCCGTGGCCCCTTGCGTTCCGGTAGACTTCATTTTGTAGCCGAATTTCACCACGAAAGAGCGCAGTGTCTCCAGCCTCTGCGGGTCGGGATTGTCGTGTATCCGGTATGGTAATGTCTTGGCCTTCTTGCCTTTTGGTACCCTTCCTATGCTTTCCGCCACTGTTCTGTTGGCTAAAAGCATAAACTCCTCAATGAGTTTGTTGGCATCTTTTGAGCGTTTGAAGTAGCAACGCAAGGGCTTTCCCTGCTCGTCTATATCGAAACGCATCTCCTCTCGGTCGAATTTCACGGAGCCATTGGCGAAGCGTTTGGCCCGCAACAGCTTGGCCAGACGGTCCAGTGTCAGCAACGGGAAAGCGTTTTCGCCTTTCAAAGTGCCCTCCGTCTCTCGTTTCTGCAGTTCCTCTGCCGGTATGAATACACCCTCAATGAATGGTTTTGTGGTGTCGGACGGATTGTCCTCTATAATCTTCTGTACCTCTTCATAGGCGTAACGCCGGTTGCTTTTTATCACGGTGTGAACGATTCTGTACTTCTTTACCTCCGCTTTGTCGTTCATATCGAATATCACGCTGTATGCCAGTTTCTCCTCATTGGGGCGCAGTGAGCAGATGTAATTACACAACCGTTCCGGCAACATCGGTATTGTACGATCCACGAGATATATGCTTGTGGCTCTCTTTACAGCCTCTTTGTCTATGATAGAGTTCTCTTTCACGTAGTGAGACACATCGGCTATGTGCACGCCAACCTGCCATAACCCGCTCTCCAGACGTTGAATGGACAGCGCATCGTCAAAGTCCTTGGCGTCATGCGGGTCTATTGTGCAGGTGAACACATCACGAAAGTCCTCTCTCTCGGCGTAATCCTCCTCCGTTATCTTGTCGCTAATCTTCTCGGCAGCCTCTTCCACGGCCTTAGGATACCTGTATGGCAGTCCGTATTGAGCCAGAATGGTGTTCATCTCAGCGTCGTTGTCACCCTGTTTGCCCAATATGTCCACCACTTCCGCTTTGATATTACGCTGTTCCTCGGTCGGCCAGCGCGTCACTTTCACCACCGCGCGGTCGTTGTTCTTGCCGCCTTTGAGCCTCGACAAAGGTATTATTATATTGGAAGAGATGGGTTCTTGCGGTATAAGGAATGCGATTTCGTTGTCAATACGCAATTTTCCGACAAACGTATCCTTTTTTCTTTGTATGATTTCAATCACCTGCGCCTCCCTTATGTGGTTGCGGCGACGCGCCATAAGGCTTACTATCACCCTGTCTCCGTCCAAAGCCGACATGGAATTACGCTCTGCCACGAAGATAGGCTTGTCGCTTTCGTCCGGTATGAAAGAGTTCTTGCCGTTGCTTTTGGCGTGGAATGTCCCCGTAAGCCTGTACGTATTGTCTGCAAGACGGTACGAATAGTCGGTGATACGTGTCAGGATGTCGTCCCATGCCATCTCTTCCATAATGTCAATCGCCAGCATTTTCAGCGGATGCGTGGTGAGTTTAAGCTGTTTGAACACTTGTTTTATGGAGAAGGTCTCATTAGGATGTGTGGAGAAGAAACTCCCTATCAGTTCTGTCAGCTGTACTTTATTCAGGCGTTTGCCGCCCTTTTTCTTTTCTCTGTTAGCTCCCATGGTCAGTAGAATTAATGGGTTTTATTTGTCTTTGCCCAGTATCTGCATGTATCTCTCGTTGTCGAGCAGCAGTTTCTTGGCCTCTTTTACCGGTGTGTCGCTCTTCAGCGAGTGGGCTATCGCACCGCGTTGGTAGTAGTATGCCGTTATTATGTCGTCCTCCAGCAGCCTTTGTATCACGGCACGGTTATTGTCCAGTTCCCGTTGCAGGTTGTGACTCAGCTTTGATCTCAATGCTTCGAACTCCTGTTTTGCGTCATCGTAATATCCTTCAAACTTGGCAATCTCTATCAACTCGTTAAAACTCTTGCTCGTTTCGCGGTCATATTTGAATCCGCTCTCCACCACTCTCCGCTTGAACTCCTCATAGTCTGCGTCGGTAAGGGAGAACTCCTCCGCCGGTGCTATTGTCGGATGCTGCCGTATGTAATCCACAACGTACCGGAACATCACCTCGGTCGAGTCCAGACCGCTCTGTTGCAGATAGTATGCTATGTTTGGCAGCGAGTCCGCTTTTACCTCAATATCAGGCTTTATGCCCCCTCCGTCGCGCACTATCCTGCCTCCTTTAGTCCTGAACTCACGTGTGAGCGAGTCGGGTATGTGCTCTTTGTAGCCGCCGCCCGTGTGCTTGTAGTTTATGGCCTGAATGCAACGGCCCGACGGTATGTGGTATTTTGAGGTCGTGAGCTTCAGGTTCCCGTTGTGAGGCAAATCCACCGGCAACTGCACAAGCCCCTTGCCGTATGTCCGTGTGCCCATTATAACGGCGCGATCCAAATCCTGTAGCGATCCGGCCGTTATCTCACTGGCTGACGCCGAGTTGCCGTTGGTCAGCACCACAGTCGGCATTATGGTGTCAAGCGGCTCCTGTTCCGTTTTGTATTCGTTGTTGGAGCGCTTTATTTTGCCCTTGGTCGTTACGAGTGTCGTGCCTTTCGGGACAAACATATTCACTATCTTTATAGCCTCCGACAGTGAGCCGCCTCCGTTGTTGCGCAGGTCAAACACCAGACTCTTCATGCCCTGCTGGCGCATATCCACCAAAGCCCGGCGTATATCGCGTGAGCAATCGTCCGTGAACTGTGTCAGCATGAGGTATCCAACGCCGTCTCCTATAAGCCCATAGTACGGTACGCATGGCATTTGTATGGTCTTGCGTGTTATCTTTTTCTTCAGGGTCTTGCCGTCACGCTGTATCTTCAGCACGAATGTCGTGCCCGGATTGCCACGCAGGTGGCTTGATACGTATGCCACGCTCTTGCCGATCATGGTGCTGTCGTCAATGGACAGTATCACGTCTCCTTTCTGCAATCCCGCTTCTGTCGCCGGCATTCCCTCGTAAGGCTCGTCTATTACTACCCGGTCTTGTCTCATGTCATGTTTTATGACAGCTCCTATACCGGCATATTTGCCTGTCAGCATCGAGCGCAACTCATTCACCTGTTCGGCCGGATAGTATTCCGTATATGGGTCAAGTGACTGCAACATGGCTCTGATGCCGTTGCCGATTGTCACCTCCGGGTCCAGGGTGTCAACGTACATCATGTCCAGTTGCTTGTATATTGCAGAGAATATCTCAAGTTGTCGGGCCACGTCATAATTGTGGTTCTTTGCGTTGCCGGCAGACTGTTGTTGCTGTCCGGCTGCCGGAGCAGCCATACACATTATTAATAATATATATAACAGGTGTTTCATACTTATTGATTTCATTACAATGCAAAAGTACATAAATTTCGTTGAAACAATCTTGTTCTTGCAAGAAAATACGATTATTTTACGATTTTTTGTAGAAAAACATAAAAAAACGGCTCAAAAATTTGGTGGTTTCATAAAAAGTGCGTACCTTTGCATCGCAATTCAGAACTAAAGAGTAAGCTTCCATTATTCATCTGAATCTGCAATGCTTCAATAGCTCAGTTGGTTAGAGCACCTGACTGTTAATCAGGGGGTCGTTGGTTCAAGCCCATCTTGAAGCGCAAAGAGAGACATACTTACAGGGTATGTCTCTTTTTTTATTCCTATACCTATTATACTATAACCTGATATGAGACATGACCATCTGAAGAGGGAACTGGATCTGATACTGTTGCTGACGCAAAACCGCCGGTATCGGGTAGAGGAGATATGCGACAGGATAGGAATCTCCCGCCGCAGTTTCTATTATTACATCGAGTTTTTTGGGCAAGCGGGATTTAAGGTGGAGAAGAGCGGCAGATATTATTCGCTCAACAGGTCAAGCGGCTTTTTCAAAAGACTTTATGATTTGGTGCAGCTTACGGAGGATGAGGTAGCGCTGATGCGGCAACTCATAGACAATGCCGGCCTGCAAGGCAACCGTTTGCGCTCACTGTACAGGCGCCTTGATTGCTTTTATGACTTCAAGATACTTGAGGATGAGGCGCTGCAACGCAAGGTTATGGATATGAGGGGTACGATATATGAGGCCATTAAGAACCGTTGCATGGTGAGAATATCCGGCTATTCCTCGCCAAACAGCCACACTGTGAGGCCGCGTCTGGTAGAACCGTTCATGTTTCTGAACAACAACAACGATGTAAGGTGCTACGAAATATCCTCGTCCATAAATAAAACCTTCCGCATCTCGCGAATGGATGGTGTGGAGTTGCTCGACAGACCGTGGGAACATGAGGAGCGCCACCGTCAGGTATATATAGATCTTTTCTCTTTCTCGGGAGAGAATACCATGAAAGTGACGCTGTCAATGGGTCAGCTGTCACACAACGTCATGCTTGAAGAGTATCCGGAGTCGGCAGCATGCTTTGCCGAACAGGAGAATGGCCGTTGGCGGTTCGAGACCGATGTGTGCAGCTATCTTGGAATAGGGCGCTTCGTTCTCGGGTTGTATGATGACATAAAAATAGAGGGTGACGACGGCTTTAAGGAGTATGTAACGGCAAAATTGCGCTCATGGATGGATATGGTAAAATAACACTCTTGTAATATACTGTCTGACAGCATGTTGTAAAAGCACTGCGATTGCATCGTAATCGCAGTGCTTTTGTGTTGTAATCGCAATGCCTTTACAATGTAATCGCAGTGCTTTTACCGTCAGCGTGCATCCGTTTGTTTTTTCGAGTGTTTCGTATGCCGATTCCATTCCTCTATGTCTCGCCTTACGCCTGTGGCGCCGTTGCCCTAACCTTAAAAAATAATAAATCGCTTGTCGTGTTACCATTTTATTGTTATAATATGCTGTTTTTTGAAAAAATAATAGTAATTTTGCCACATCTAAAGAACGATGCAAGTAACAGAGCATACAATAGACGTAGAAGCCTTGTTGCGCTCCAAAATGGGTGACAAGGCTATGAGAGTGCCGCGGTTTGTGGTGCGGTGGCTGAAAAATATATTACATCAGGATGCCATCAATACCTTTCTGTGGGACGCGCGTGACGAAACCGGTACGGTGTGGCTGAAACATGCGTTGCGATACCTGCGCAATGAGGTAAGGATAGTGGGGGCGGAGAACCTGCCCGCACCCGATGACGAGCGCCGTTACACCTTTGTCAGCAATCATCCGCTGGGTGGAATAGACGGTGTGGCTATCGGCTCGGTGATAGGTGAAAGGTATAACGATAACTTCCGCTATCTCGTCAACGACCTGCTTATGAACCTTCCGGGGCTTGCTCCGCTCTGTATTCCGATAAACAAGACCGGAAAACAGAGCCGTGATTTCCCCCGAATGGTGGAGGCCGGATTCGCATCGGACAAGCATATCGTTGTCTTTCCGGCGGGGCTGTGTTCCAGAAAGATAAAGGGGGAGATACACGATTTGCCGTGGACCAAGACGTTTATATCCAAAAGCGTGCAGACCAAGAGAGACATCGTGCCGATGTACTTCAGCGGCTGTAATTCGGAACGCTTCTATCGTATTGCCAATATCTGCAAAATGCTGCGGTTAAAGTTCAATGCCGCGATGCTGTTCCTTCCCGACGAGATGTTCCGCAACAGCGGAAAGACATTTGAGCTGTACGTGGGCAAGCCGATACCGTGGCAGACATTCGACGGCTCTAAAAAGCCGCAGCAGTGGGCGCAGTGGGTGCAGCGGCAGGTTTATGAGCTACCAATAAGTAAATAACGTATCCATAAAAAACATAATTGTCCTTAGTAATGGAGGCAGAAATAATACAGCCGGTTCCCCTTGAGCTGATACAGCGGGAACTGACCCCTGAGAAACAGTTGCGTATGACCAACAAGAGCCATAACGAGATATACATCGTTACGGCCCATGACTCGCCGAACGTAATGAGAGAGATAGGCCGTTTGCGTGAGATTACATTCCGAATGGCCGGCGGCGGCACCGGAAAGGAGATGGATATAGACGAGTTTGACATCTCCGCCAACTGCTACAAGCAGCTCATAGTGTGGAATCCTGAGGCGCGGGAGATAATAGGCGGCTACAGGTATCTGATGGGCGACAAGTGGGAGTATGACGCTGAGGGACAACCGATATTGGCTACAAGCCACATGTTCCGTTTCTCGGAGAAGTTTATAAAAGACTATGCCCCGTACACAATAGAGTTGGGGCGCTCCTTTGTCACGCCCGAATATCAAAGCTCCAAGAAAGGGGCCAAGAGCCTGTTTGCCCTTGATAACCTATGGGACGGGTTGGGAGCGCTGACGGTCATAAATCCGAATATGAGATACTTCTTCGGCAAGATGACCATGTATCCGGACTATATACGTTTTGGAAGGGATATGATACTGTATTTCCTGAAAAAACATTTCGATGACAAAGAGGGCTTGATATACCCGAAGACCCCCTTGCAGCTGGACACCCCGGAGGAGGAGTTGCGTCAGGTGTTCTGCGGAAGGGATTTCAAGGAGGACTACCGCATATTGAACGGAGGCATCAGGGCGCTTGGGTTCAATATCCCGCCGCTGGTCAATGCCTACATGAACCTGTCGCCTACGATGAAGCTTTTCGGTACGGCAATAAACGATGGCTTTGGAGATGTGGAGGAAACGGGCATACTTATTGCCGTGAACGAGATATTGGAGCAGAAGTATGTGCGCCATATAGAATCGTTCGTCAAGGAACATCCTGAGGCACTCGCGCTTACGAGCGGGGCAAATAAGATTGTTACGAAAATAAAGGAAAGCGTGGGTTGATGGTCGCCGTGGCACGGTGGGTAGGCGGGAATGCTATAATTCCCGCAGCACCTCAAGTGTCTTCATCTCGCCGAAAGCCGGAATATGAAGCCGATAGAAACGCAGGCATATATCGGTGATGCGGTTACGCTCCTCGCGTGTGGTAATGAAAAGGTGCAGGTTGGCGGGGGACATGCGCATGAGGGTTGCGATATGCGTGGCGTCATGAGGCATGAGGAAATCATGATGGCAGGGAGCCACCGGGCAGAAACATCCCTCCCGTAAATCGAAAAAAGCCCCGTCGTGACAGTCGGACAGGTCGGGATGGAATCCGAGAAAGCGTGACACTCGCATCATAAACATAAGGTGAAAGTTGGCAATGCCACGCTCTGCGGTGTCGAGCCAGATGAGGCTGCGCTCCACAAAGTCATACAACGGTTGGTCGTTGTGTAGGTCGCGTGTGCTGAATGCAAGAAACTCGGCCACGAAAAAGGCCAGCGACAGTTTCGGGCCGTTGAACGGAATGGAAGTATATACGGTGGCGAGACGGGCGTCGGCAAGGCGTGACAACGACTGCTTCGGCGAACTGTAGAGGTCTGCTTCCAGAATGTTTAGAGGCTGTATCAGGTTGCGGCGTATTCGTGAACCGCCGTTGCGGCCGACTGCTGACTGGCGGTTGCTGTTGCGTCCCGTGCCGAAAGGGAGCAATACCGAACGACGGCCGCACTCGCGGCACAGCAGCTCGGCTATCATCTTGTCATCGCCCAGCTTCACGGTTCTCAGTACAATGCAACGGCTTTTCTCTTCCATTATCGTTCCTCTTGAATAAATCCATGGGTTTGTAAGTGCTTCTCTGAAACGGTCTTTTGTCTGTTTTATGGTGCCGTTTGCGCCCTTACAGGTTGCAAAAATACAAAAAATACACAGAAAAATGAAAAATGTTGCGATAAAATTTGCCGGTTTAAGGAAAAAATGCTACCTTTGCACTCGCAAATTCGGAGTGGGGTACAATTAGTATCTGTCTTACATCGGATTTGAATTTTGGTGCGGCGTGTTCGTATATCGGTTAGTACTCAAGATTTTCATTCTTGCAAGAGGGGTTCGACTCCCCTACACGCTACTATAAAGAGATTATCCGCCATCGCGCAGTGATGTGCTAACGCAAGTGAAATGGTGGCGGAGGGTAAGATGGTTTTATAATCATGCCCGCTCGGGGCAGCCGGAATGGCGCAAGACCCGTAAGCTAACAATTATTAATCGGTCTGCGGATGATGCGGACAAAAACAATTTAACATCAATGGCAAATCACAAATCATGTGAGAAGAGAATCCGTCAGGACAAGAAAAAAACTCTTCACAACAAGTATTACGCCAAGACTACGCGTAATGCGGTACGTAAACTTCGTGCAATGAACGATAAGGAAGAGGCTGTAAAGCTCTACCCGGTTGTTCAGAAGATGCTCGATAAGCTCGCTAAGAGAAATATCATTCACAAGAACAAGGCTGCAAACATCAAGTCAAGCCTTTCTGCTCATATACAGAAACTTGCGTAATGACGATATAGACACAAGATTGTTTCCATAATAATTTTATTGAAAAGGCTGTTGCCCGTGAGGGGTAGCAGCCTTTTTGTGTGTAAAAACATTGTGGAAATGCTTGCGTAATCCGGATATTTTTATTACCTTTGCAAGGTAAATAAAATCTGTAAACCAATGGAAGAAATTCAGAACAAAGAAACGAATTATACCGGTAGCAGCATACAGGTGCTTGAAGGGCTTGAGGCTGTGAGGAAAAGACCGGCCATGTATATCGGCGACATCTCCGAGAAGGGATTGCACCACCTTGTCAATGAGACTGTGGATAACTCCATAGATGAGGCCATGGCGGGGTATTGTACGCATATAGAGGTTACGATAAACGAGGATAATTCTATCACGGTGCAGGATAACGGCCGTGGAATACCGGTCGATGAGCACCCGAAACTGCACAAGTCGGCCCTCGAGGTTGTTATGACGGTGCTCCATGCGGGCGGCAAGTTTGATAAGGGCTCGTATAAGGTGTCCGGCGGATTGCATGGTGTTGGTGTGAGTTGTGTGAACGCTTTGTCCACACACATGCTCTCGCAAGTGTTTCGTGACGGTAAGATCTACCAGCAGGAGTATTCTAAGGGTAAGCCGCTTTATGATGTAAAAGTGGTGGGGGAGACCGACCAACGCGGTACGAGGCAGCAGTTCTGGCCCGATGCCGAGATATTTACCACGACGGAATATAAGTATGATGTCATAGCGCGTCGTATGCGTGAGTTGGCTTTTCTTAATGCCGGCATAACGATAACTCTGTCCGATAAGAGACCGGACGATGAGGGGAACGTGCGTGCTCCGGAGGTGTTTCACGCTAAGGACGGCCTGAAAGAGTTTGTTCGATATGTGGATCGTCATCGCACGTCAATCATAGGCGATCCGATATACCTCAAGACAGAGAAGAATAATGTTCCTATTGAAGTGGCGTTGTTGTACAATAACGACTATTCCGAGAACATACATTCATACGTTAACAACATCAATACGATCGAAGGCGGTACGCATCTCACCGGTTTTCGTATTGCCCTCTCGCGCTCGCTGAAGAAATACGCCGATAATGACGACCAGTTACGCAAGCAGATAGAGAAAGCTAAGGTTGAGATAGCGCAGGATGACTTCCGTGAGGGACTGACGGCCATTATCTCTGTAAAGGTGGCTGAGCCGCAGTTTGAGGGACAGACAAAAACCAAACTCGGCAACAGCGAGGTGAGCGGAGCCGTGCAGCAGGCTGTGGGTGAGGCCATGGCGGCATACTTGGAGGAACATCCCAAGGAGGCGAGGCAGATATGTCAGAAAGTGGTTCTGGCGGCAACGGCCCGTATTGCGGCCCGCAAGGCAAGGGAAAGCGTTCAGAGAAAGAATGTGATGTCGGGTGGCGGACTGCCGGGTAAGTTGGCGGACTGCTCCAATAAAGACCCCAAGACATCGGAGATATTCCTTGTCGAGGGTGACTCTGCGGGCGGCTCGGCAAAACAGGGACGTGACCGCTACTCGCAGGCGATACTGCCTCTCAGGGGTAAGATATTGAATGTGGAGAAAGTACAGTGGCACAGAGTGTTCGAGGCGGAGTCGGTTATGAATATCATACAGGCGGTAGGCGTGCGTTTCGGCGTTGACGGCGAGGACTCTAAGGAGGCTAATATTGACAAGCTGCGTTATGATAAGATTATAATCATGACCGATGCCGATGTCGATGGCTCACATATCGACACGCTTATCATGACATTGTTCTATCGCTTTATGCCGAAAGTGATACAGGAAGGCCATCTGTATATAGCCACACCGCCGCTATATCAGTGCTCATATAAGAACAAGGTGAAGGAGTATTGCTATACGGAGCAGCAACGGCAGAACTTTATAGACAAGTATGCCGACGGCAATCCGGAGGCGATACACACACAGCGCTATAAAGGTCTTGGTGAGATGAACCCTGAGCAGTTGTGGGATACCACCATGAATCCGGAGACACGCCTGCTGAAGCAGGTGACAATACAGAACGCCGCAGATGCGGACGAGATATTCTCTATGCTTATGGGCGATGACGTTGAGCCGAGGCGCGTGTTTATTGAGGAGAATGCGACATACGCAAACATTGATGCGTAAACGTTAGATGATGGCACACTGGCTGGTATCAGTGTGCCATCATGTCTGAATGGGGGCGCTTGTTTGTTTTGCTTATAATGATAATGTGCTAATATCTACGTGTAATGAGAATAAAAGATATAAAGCCCGTTACAATGGAGAAGTTGGTAAACCACTACAAACTTCCTCATATAGCACAGGAGGTGGTGCTTGTGGACACGCTGAAGCAGTTGCCGAGGATAGCGGAGGCCAGGCGTATGTCTCTGTGTATGTTTATGGGAGTGTGTACGGATGGGGCTGCTTCTGTCGTAGTTAACGAGAAGAAACGCATGGTAAGTCGTGACAATGTTGTGCTGATAACCAACGAATCGGTGGTGAACAGCATAAATTATAGTTCTGACTTCGATGGAATGGGCTTCTTTATCTCGTATAGGATGTTGCAGGAGATACTGAAGGACATACCTAATATGAGCGACCTTTTTCTGCTGACACATAACCATCCTATGTTTGAGGTGGACGCGGAAGAGCTGGAAGTTATACGGATATATATGACTTTGATGCGCAAACGTGTGGCGGAGGTATCGCATCGTTACCGCCTTGAAGTGGTGAGGCACCTTATCCTGACCATGATTTTCGATATGCGCAATGCCTTTGAGAGGGTGGCGAGGCTGCCGGAGACGGAGGATAAGCAGTCGAGGGCTGAGAGAATATTTGTCCAATACATACAGCTTGTGGAGCGTTATTTCCGTGAGCAAAGGCAGGTGCAGTGGTATGCCGCGCGTATGGAGCTGTCGCCGAAATATCTTTGCGAGACAATATCGTCGGTAAGCAGGCGCTCGCCTAATGAGTGGATAGATAAATTTGTGGTGACCGAGATAAAGAATCTGTTGCGCCATACAAATAAGCGTATCAGTGAGATAGCGGCGGAGATGAACTTTCCTACACAGTCTTTTTTCGGGAAATATTTCAAGGACAATGCGGGAGTAAGCCCGTCAGATTATCGTAACGGCATAGAATGATAAAAAACGGAAAGGGTCTGCAATGATAATAGAGATAGAAGACAAGTTGGTGTCGGTGGATATTATCACCGAGTGCTTCTGCTGTGACCTTAACCGCTGCAAGGGCAGGTGCTGTGTGGAGGGAGATGCCGGTGCCCCTGTAACGCTCGATGAAATCGGTGAAATGGAGAATAACCTTGATGCAGTGTGGGAAGACCTCTCGGCATCTGCACAAAGTGTCATAGATACTCAAGGGGTGGCATACACTGATCAGGAAGGGGATGTGGTGACATCAATAGTAAATGGCAAGGATTGTGTTTTTACATGCTATGAAGACCTTGATACTCCCGATGGAATCGTGGAAAATTGTTGTCTTTGTGCATACGAGAAGGCATTTAGAAATGGTAAGACAAACTGGTGTAAGCCGATATCATGTGCATTGTATCCTATACGTGTGAAGACTTTGAAGAATGGCCTTACGGCTCTGACGTATAACCGTTGGGATGTATGTAAGGAAGCGGTGGACAAGGGACGTGAGTTGAACATGCCGATATACCGTTTTTTGCGTGTGCCTCTTATAGAATGTTTTGGCGAACAATGGTATAGCACCTTGTGTGAAGTGGCTGATGAAGTTAGGCGGCAGGGAATGGTGTAGTCGCATATTCTCGTCAGAATATCTTTTGTTTATTGTTAGATAAACGTATATTAAATTATTGTAATAATATAATATATTCCGTCTTTGTAATTGTTTTCCAATAATATTATAGCAAGCATTCACTGTTATTGGGCGTTTTTTTGTTGGGCTTGTGCACCTTTTTTGGGGGCATTTTGAGGTCATTGCCTTTTCAGTTTGGGAAGTTAATAAAAAGATTTTCATTGTTATTATATGTTAATTGGTTATTTGTAATAGTTAATTAACGTTATAAAGGACTCTTTTGAATGTGTTTTATTTGTTTTTTAGTGTTAATATAAACTTTTATTTGTATTTTTGCAGCATTAAGATGTATTAAAATAAATTAGAGAAGTAAAATCATTAAAAAACAAGAACAATGAAACTGACCTACAAAACATTATTTATGTCTGCTGTAGCAGGTTTGGCCTTGGCCTCTTGTTCCAATGTGGATGAAGAGACACAAATATTGCCACAGCAGCAATTGTCTTTCAATCTAAAGAAAGCTCCTGAAATGAAATGTTCATCTAATGATATCGAACTTGGCGCTAAAGCTGGTTGGTGGTATTATAAGGAACAGCATGAAATTGAAGGTATGTTCCCACATTTTGCAGAGAATATGCCTGAAGCCATCACTGAGGATGAGCAAGCTTTTGTATTGCAGTATCTGGCTGAGCATCCTAACGAGGGTAGCACAGAGTTTAATCATTACAATTACTTTATCCAGTATTTGGGAGGTAGTAATCAGGTGTATGATACTACTACCCCTGATTGGAATGGTGTAGACTACAAGGTAACTGGTAGTAAGCAAATGGACTATATCAGATTAGTTGACCAGAATAACGATGTAAAGCATGTTAATGATTATAACGTTAACGGAGGACCTGTTGCTCTTATATTGAATCTTAAGATTACTGAGGCTATCTATCATGACAGTTGGGGTGACAAGAACCAGGAGCATAACAACTATCTTTTCTACACAATAGAGTATAACGGCAAGAAAAATATGTATCTCTGCTTTGATTATACTATGGAGAAGAACGATCAAAGCTCTGTTGCTCCGGACGGTGTTTACAACGATTATGTTATAAAGATTACTCCGGCTTGCGGTGAAGTGGAAACACCGAATGTTGACCCTGATGATCCTACACCTGGTGTTGATCCGGAAGATCCTGCTGTGGTAGTGAAAGAAGGTGAAGTAGAGGTTAACCTTGCTGTTCAGGATCATAAGGATGAGAACTCTTCCAAGTTGTCTGTACATGTTCGTGATACCGTTAACTTCAAGGTGTTCATCCCTGTATCTGACCAGTACTACTGCAATGAGGATGATATGTATATCGTAGAGAAGCACTATGAGAACATGACATACAATGTTAATAATGCTACTGTTGAGCGTGAGATTGCAGGACAGAAAGTGGTATTGAACATAACTTATGCTGCTGAAGGTATATATATTGAGTCTGAGGGTATCAATGCCAAGGTTCTTGAGTACTGCCGCGAGGTATATGGCGACGGTATAACCTTTGAGGTTTGGAACTACTATAACAGCGCTATAAGCCGTGATGAGTTGATAACACTGTTGAATCAGGCTACTATAGAGTTCACTGATAACGAGCCTCAGAACTATATCTGTGCTAAGCCTCTTGATGAGAATGGCGACTATAAGAACAGAGATGAAGAGGGCCGTCTGCTTGACTGTACTGTTGAAAAGAAATAAATATCTTTGAGAAATACAATCAGTATTATTGATTGCTATTGAATAATATGACTATAACGTCGCATCTGTGCTATTGCAGCTCTGGATGCGACGTTATAGTGTTTCTTGTTGCAATATAATGTCTTTGGTTTTGTTTTTTTAACACAGAAAACGCTTGCCTAAATCATTTTTTGTATTACCTTTGTATCGCTTAGTGTGATTTATCTTCCACTCTGTTGAACTGATGTTGTGATAGAATTACGTTGTGGCTGTTTCGGGGGGGTAAAATATGCCTTATGTTGTATCTACTATAATTACTAATATATATGGACTGCTGACCGCTTTTCATGCGGAGGAAAAATTTGGTGAGGTTGAATATAGTGACTGGGGATTGGTGCAATACTACCTCTACATTATACAAGACTATTTTGCTGATTATCCATGGCAGATTGTTACTTCGTATTCTATTGCCATTATATGTGTGATTGTGCAGGTAGTGTTGCTGTCAATGTTCTTCGTACAGGTGATGGTACAACAGCGCAGGGCAAGGAAAGAAAGGAAACTGTATCAATACTTCTCTGAAAAGTTTCACTATATATTGGGTAGTGCCGAGATGTTTACTCAGACCCAAATGCTTGAGATACTCGGCAAGACAAGTGAGGAGATAATGGAGAACGACGCGTACTACTATTCCAATATGCTGGAGGAAGTGCGCGTGGATATGTATGAGATCGTGTGTCTGCCGAATATGCAGATGCTTGCCCAGGTGCTTGGCGTGTGT
This sequence comes from uncultured Prevotella sp., assembly GCA_964599665.1. Lineage (GTDB taxonomy): Bacteria > Bacteroidota > Bacteroidia > Bacteroidales > Bacteroidaceae > Prevotella. The sequence continues at coordinate 80,090 of CAZRGO010000005.1, read as the reverse complement.
GACCGATTTGAACTGCAGTTGCTGAAGCATGTGGATGTGTTCCGTACATTACAGATGTTGCTGATGTTGCAGATAACGGTGAACGAAGGCTTGTTGGCAAACTTTGTGAACCATACGAACCCGGAGATAAGGATGATGGCAAGGTTGAACTATATCACTTGCTCAAGAGACGACCCTTATCGTTATCTGCTTGATGAGCTGAATATTGACCAACCGCCGTATATGTCAATGATATTGAACTATATCTTCGGTTGGATGATGTTTCAGGATAGGCTGATGCCTAACTTCCTGAACCTTGCAAACCGTGTCAAGAATGAGACCTCGGCAGCTTATCTTGTGCATGAGGTGGCTTACTGGGGTAAGGATAATGAGAAAGAGGAGATAAAGAAGTATTTCCTTGACGACAGGCTGAAGGTACGCTCGGCTGCCATTGAGGTGGTGGCGACATTGGGAGACTTGTCGGCGGAGGATGAACTTATTGACTCTTATTTCCACCAACCTGAGCATATAAGACGGGAGGTGTTGAAGGCCGTGCAGACTTTGAACTCGGGCAAGCAGACGGAGTTCTTTAAAAGGGCTTACGAGATAAGCGCGTCGAGGGAAACTCATGCTACGGCACTCCTCTGTATGTATAAGTATGGTAACTCCGGTCGCAGATTGTTTGAGATAATGCGTAACGAGGCTGATGAGAAATCAAGGAGCTTGATTGACCAAGTTGACGCTGCGGTGTTGTTGGAGCAGTTGCAGATATTATAAAGAGATAAAATAACAATATAGTACACTATACGTTATGTGGCAGTTCATTTGCACATTCTACGGTTACATAGTATTTTTCTACTCTCTGTTGTTGATATGCAGTTATATCTTCCTGATGATAATGGCATACAGCTACACATGGCATTATAAGCGGTGGACGTTGGACTATGTGCAGCAGATGGTGGAGACAAGTGCATTTACGCCTGGTGTTTCTATTGTCGCTCCGGCTTATAACGAAGGAGTGAACATAGTGGAGAATGTAAACTCGCTGTTAAAACAGAAATATCCTAAGTTTGAGGTTATAATAGTAAACGACGGCTCTAAGGATGATACGTTGGAAAAACTGATAGAAAACTTCAATCTGATAGAGGTGCCTTATGACTATGTGTATCATATAAACTGCAGACCTTTCAAACGGCTGTTCAGATCGGCTGACTATCATTACAAGAACCTTACGGTGGTGGATAAAACCAATGGAGGTACTAAAGCCGATGCCGTGAACGGAGGATTGAACGTGGCGCAGTACCCATACTTTATTAATACAGACTCTGATTGTATCTTGTCCAGTGATGCTATATATCAGTGTATTTTCCCGGTGCTGCTGAACCCTAATATAATAGCGGTGTCGGGAACCATGAGTATGAGTAACGGCTTTGAGTTGAAAAATAATGAGATTGTTGAGTTCAAGACATCAAACAACCCTTTGGCTGTGTTCCAAGATTTGGAATATAAACGCTCGTTCCTTATAGGTAAGATGGGATGGTCTAATATAAATGCCATGCCTAATGTGTCGGGTGGTTACGGATTGTTCAATACCGAGGTAGTGAGGGCGGCCGGTGGTTATGGCTTTGACTCGTTTGCCGAGGATATGGATATGTTGTTCCGTATGATAAGGTACTGCTGTGACTTTAACAAGCCATATAAGGTGGTACAGATACCGCATACATGTTGTTGGACTGAGGGACCGTCTACATTACGAGTATTATATAGACAGAGAACAAGATGGGGACGTGGACTGATACAGTTACTTCATCAACATTCGCAGATGTTGCTGAATCCCAAATACAGAAAGCTGGGAATGGTGACGTTGCCGTATATCGCTATGTTTGAGTTTTTGGCGCCAATAATAGAACTCATAGGTTCATTTATGTTCATATACCTTATATTTACGGGAGGTGTGAACTGGGATACGTTCTGGGTCGTATTTGCCATGCTTTATCTCTTTGCCGTAATGCTATCATCGTTCGTTGTGTTTTATGACTATATATTGGGTAGCTCATATACGAAGGCGAGAAGTTACTGGCGACTGCTGGTGGCGGCAATGGTTGAACCGTTTACTTATCATCCTATCATAACGTTTTGTTCGTTGAGGGGATACCTTAACTATATACTCGGTACCAAAGCTACGTGGGGTACGATGACGCGTAAACGTTATAATACGAGCAAGTAATAATATTCAATATACGATTAATGAGGCAAAGGTTTCTATACATATTATTAATAATGTCATTGCTGCTCTGTATGAGTACGGAGTCGTATGCAATATTTACCAAGAAATATAAGACACCGGATTATTATGAGTCTAACGCTCGGGAGCATTTCAAATATAAACGTTGGGCGGAAGGAAAGAAGTTGTTGGACGAGGCATGGCCGGCTTATGGTGACTTGTCGGTCATGAACGAACTGATGGGTAGATATTACTATCATTACAAACAGTATGACAAGGCGCGTTTTTATCTTGTCAGAGCACTGAGGGATGATAATACCAATACGCAGGCAAGGGAGATTATAGTGAATGTGGAGGAGGAAACACACAACTACTCCAGCGCTATATGTTATATTAATGAATTGTTGGAACGCAATCCATATAGCCGTGGATGGTGGCGCAGAAAGATTAATCTTTACAGAAAGACGGGAAACAATGAGGAGGCAAACAGATTGCTGATCCGTCTGCGTCAGATTTATCCTAACGATGAGGTGGTAAACAGGGATGTAATATTCCAAAACGAACAGAGACTGATAAAGCAGAAGCGAGACGGAGACGTGACAGGGCAGCTGGAGTCGTTGCAAAACCTTGTGCAGGCGTATCCTAACTCTACTGAATATTATTTGCCATTGTGTAATATGCTGTTGCAAATGGGACGCATAGGTGAGGCGGCAGAAGTTGCGGGACGTGGTGCCCGCATAACAGGTAGCGTGGAACTGATGCGGAAACGTGCCGGAATACTTGCCGACCAAGGTCTGTATACCGAGGCAATCAATTATCTGAAGGAGTGCATGAAGACACATCCGTCAGCACAACTGGTCAAGGATATAAACGATATAGAAGTGGTTGCCGCACAGAATGCACAGCTCAATGACCCTTATACATCCATGGCCAAAGTGTATGCCAAGCAACATAATGCCGAGGCACTGCAGTTCTTGCTTAATACCTCGTTGTCAAGAGGATATTATGATGATGCGCTGATGTATATACAGGAAGCCAAGAAGTCGCGCGGAGAAACTGACGATTTGTTGTATAAGGAGTTTATTGTGAACAGGAGGCTTGGCAATACCAATGCCGAGATGGCTATACTTAACAAGCTTTTTGCCCGAAACCCAAAGAATGAGGAAGTCTGTGACTATCTGTCTGAGAGAAGGTACGACACAGCCAAGGAATTGATGCTCAACGGACTTTATGCGGAGGCGATAGAGGACTTACGGTTTGTGACAGAAAATGCCATAGACAATGAGGTGAAGAAGGGTGCGATGTTACGTCTGTTTAACTGCTATTATGAGACAAAACGTTATGGTGACGGTTACACCCTGTTGGAGGAGTTGAAGGATAAATATAACTACGATAACTATGTCTTGCAGAAAGCTGCGTTACTTAAAGCCGAAGGGAAGGTGGAAGCAGCGTTAACACTGCTTGGAACAGCGTATGAAAAGGCCGAAGGTACGCAGGCTCAGCTGATAGCTTACCAATATGAGGAATATGTTCTGCCTTATATCAAGGACTTGATACAGATTGGCATGATACGTAATGCTCACAAGGCCGTGAAAAGTGCTTTGCTGGTGTGTCCTACATCCAACAATCTTTTGCATCAGGCCATAACGACTTCTGATCTCCTTGGCATGAAGAATGACTATAAAGAAATGGTGATGGCAGGACGGGAAAAGTATCCTGATGATCCGTTCTTTATAGTAAAGGAAGCCGGACTGATGGTTGCGGATGGCGATAATGTCGGTGCCGTGAAGCTTTTAAGACCGGAATTGGATATATACATAGGCGACTCAGCATTGGTGAAAGCCTTTGCGGAATGTAGTAGAAATCTGGCTATGGAGCAAGCCAAGGCTAAGGCCTACAACTCTGCAATCGCTACGCTTGACACCGCTTTGATGTTCCACCATGGAGACAGGGAACTGCTATATACAAAAGGTCTTGTGTATGAGACAATGCACGAATATGACTCCGCATATTACTATCAGAAGTATTACAAACCTACACTGATGGACTTTAGGGAGCATAGCCGTCATTTGGAGGAGTTACAGGGGCGTAGCTTCAATAATGAGGTGACCATTATGTACCAGCAGGCAAGACCGGGCAGTGAAGATGTTATATCTGCCAATGCCTTTGCCACATATCAGTATAAAGGTCTACGGAATAACTATTCGTTCGGTATGGCGTATGCTGGCCGGGACGGCTCTGTCAGATCAAACCTTACGAAAGAGGAGGTTGAGTCGGGTGGAACGGGTGTTATGTTAAGTTTTGATTGGCAACATCTTTTTGAAGACTCACCATGGAATTTCACTGTTGGTGCTTCGTGGGGTAGTAAATATTTCCCGCAGATTGGTATTAGGGGTACTATAGAAAGAGAATTTGGACAGAACTGGTTAGTAAACTTACATGGCAGTTATCGTAGTATAAGTGCCTATACAAGAAAATATGCGTGGATAGAGAACACAGAGAAGACACAGCCAACAGATCCTGATTATGTACTCTCGTTCCAAAGCTGGAATCAGCATTTCCTTGATTTGGTGCAGGTAGGACTGACAGGACAACGTACTATGGAGCAGTTTGTAGTGTCCGGAAGCATTGACGGTTTCTGTATGAACCGCAAATTCTATGTAAACGGACAGCTAAAAGGGCAGTTCTTCCCTATAGAAGGCAGCAGAACACATGTCTTTGCAATGGGTGGTGCCGGTAATGCCCCGCAAAGCGAATTGCTCGATTTCTCCATGCCGGCCGGTTTCAGTAAGCTTAATACCTTTGTCGGAGGCGGTCTGACATGGTTCTTGAATAAGCACATAGCCGCTTCTATTACCGGAACATGGTACACCATGTATAATTCCTCAGAGGTACAGACAGGTATGTATGGTGCGGATCTGTTGATAATAGACCAGGTTTCCAACACTAAATACAAAAATATGTTCTACATACAGGGAGCCATAATGGCAACATTCTGATGATGTCTCATGTCTGTGCCATAATTACATTAAAGTACTAATAATATGAATATGCGTACGATATATGTATTATCTGTAGCGTTGCTGTTGCTCGCATCGTGCGGCAAAGCCGCCAAACCAATGGCAAAGCCTTTTGAGTTCAGGGCATTGTGCACCCCTACAAACGCCAATCCCAAAGCCTACGGATTGGACAGCACGCACAATGTGGACAACGATTGGTCGTTATGGGGACATAATCTCTGGAAAGTAGTGGGCGATAAAGCACCTGAGGAGGTGTATGCCCTGATAGACGGTAAGCGTGATAAGAAGCAATTCTGTTTCTCATCGCAAAAGCTTTATAGCATAATAGACGGGTGGATCATGGATCAATGGGGGCCAAGAGACGGACGTTTTTCTGTTATGCCGGCCGATAACAAGAAGGTCTGTCAGTGTGATGACTGTAAGAAAGCCGGTAACACACCGCAGACAGCCACACCGGCTGTGGCAAATATGCTTACCAAACTGGCAAAGAAATATCCGGCCCATCAGTTTTTTATGGCCGCATATCATACCACAAAAGAACCGCCCAAGACAGTGTTGCCCAAGAATACCGGTGTCATGCTCTCAACAATGGATATACCTATGCGCTACTCTTTCAGAGAGAGCGGGGGCTATAGGCGGTTTGATGCCATGGTGAAGTCATGGAGAAAGGTAACACCTCTGTTGTATGTGTGGGAGTATGACCGCAATTTTGATGATTATCTTACGCCATATCCTTGTCTGTTGATAATGCAGCAGCGGCTGGAATATTATCAGGAAGTGGGTATAACAGGCGTTTTTATTAACGGTAGTGGCGATGATTACTCCACTTTTGACGATGTTCAGTCTTATGTCCTCTCCCATTTATTGCTCGATGTCAATGCCGATGTGGAGTCCCTTGTAAGGCAATTCTATAAGAAATATTATCCTGAGTGCGGCAAGATGATAGGTGACTATTATCTCTCCTTGGAGGAGAAACTGAAGCGTACCAACCGTATTATGCCATATTACGGTACTATGGAGGAGACCATCGATGCTTATCTCGACCCTAAAGAGTTTGTTGCGTTCTGGATAGAGCTTGACAAAAAGAGCAAGAACGTGCATGGAGAAGAACGCCAACGCATTAACCGTATGCTTACGGCCATGGCGTATACACGTCTTCAGTTGAAGCCTTCAGAGGATGACAGGGAAGAGTTACTAATCATTCTGAAAGACTATAAGAGTGTTCCCGGACTGCTTAACTATAAGGAAACAGGCGGTTCACTGGAAAAATACCTTGAGGGTAAATAAACTTATCCTACACAAGACAAGACGATATGTACAGATTACTGGGAGTGATATTGACACTTTTGTTATGTGTTGCCGCACTGTTCACGCAGACATCGTGCAGCAAGCGTTTGCCAATGACAACAATATTGATACAGGATTCCATCCGTCACTATTATCCTTTGGTGCAAGGAACAGACCTGACGCTGGTGGTGCGTGTAGCCAATGTGGGCATCACGCCGTTGGTAATAAATGACATACAGCCATCATGCGGTTGCGTTGCCGTTGCCGCTGATGAGAATAATGTCATTCCGCCTAACAAAGACAAACTGTTTACATTCACCTTTCGGAGCGAGAAATACTCCGGATATGTAAGGCATACCATACGTTTCTTTGGAAATATTGTACCAAAAGGTTTTGCGGATATGGTTTTTGACACCAATGTCGTTACTCCGGCTCTCGGTAGTCCTGATTACGAGGAACAGCACAAGGAACGTACAGAGTTTGATATAGCGGCCGGTATCAAGACTCTTGTTGACGGTAATGAGGCGCAACGTGGCTATTGGACTGATGAAAGTGAGTACTCACGCGGTTATAATAAATACTATTGGCGTAAGGGCAGGAAGTAGTATAATGTTTATTTAAGTGAGTTCTACATAATCAAGATATTCTAAAAATGGGCTGCACCGCAAATAACGGTGCAGCCCATTTGTTGTATAATCATAAAATCATTTCACTATCACTTTCTTGCCGTTAATAATGTTCAGACCCTTTATCGGGGCGTTAAGTCTGCGGCCACTCATATCATAATAAACCCTGTCCGCATCATTGCCCGTGGCATTCACGTTTGTAACTTCGGTTACGTCTATTCCTTCTATGAAACTGAAGTTTTTCCATACATCTGCTGTTCTATATGCTTCCACTGCCTCTTGTGGTACATAAAGCATTGCAAATGCATGATAGTTAATGTCAAAACAATATCTATTATCAACCATCGGCGGCGTTGGGTTCAAAGAATAGATCATCATTAGGTTAGCGCATTTATAGAATGCCTGATTTCCTATCTCTGTTACTGAAGCTGGAATGTTAATTTTTCTCAGGCTCCTGCAGTTATGGAATGTTCCATCCTCTATCTTCGTCACTGAATTTGGAATGTTAACTTTTTTCAGGTCACTGCAATTACTGAATGCCTCAGATCCTATCTTTGTTACAGAACTTGGTATGTCAACAGATGTCAGACCACTACAATTACTGAATGCCCTATTTCCTATCTCCGTTACTGAAGCTGGAATGTCAACAGATATCAGACCGTCGCAATCCCTGAATGTTCCATCCTCTATCTTCGTCACTGAATTTGGAATATTAACTTCTGTCAGGCCGGTGCAGCAGGTGAATGCCTCAGATCCTATCTTAGTTACTGAAGCTGGTATGTCAACTGATGTTAGGCCGCTGCAGTACTCGAACGCATAATCCCCTATAGCTGTTACGGATGAAGGAATTACAAGATTCGTTATCTCTTCTCCATTTAATTTTAGGGATTGCGCATAATGCATAGGATTTGAACTGGAAGTACCAAAATTAATATTGCACCATGCTGCAATATCATGAATGTTAACTTCTGTCAGACCTGTGCAGCCGTGGAAAGCCCAATCTCCTATCTTTGTTACAGAAGCTGGAATGTCAACAGATGTCAGGCTTTTGAAACCCATGAAAGCGCAATTCCCTATCTCCGTTACGGATGAAGGGATTACAAGATTTGTTATCTCTATCTCTTCTCCATTTAGTTTGAGGGCTTGCGCATGACACATAGGATTTGAGCCGGAAGTACCAAAATTAATATTGCACCATGCTGCAATATCATGAGTATTTACTTCTGTCAGACCTATGCAGCCGGTGAATGCCTCAGATCCTATTTTCGTTACAGAAGTGGGAATGTCAACTGATGTCAGTCCGCTGCAATTGTAGAACGCATAATCCCCTATGGCTGTTACGGATGAAGGAATTACAAGATTCGTTATCTCTTCTCCATTTAGTTTGAGGGCTTGCGCATGACACATAGGATTTGAGCCGGAAGTACCAAAATTAATATTGCACCATGCTGCAATATCATGAGTATTTACTTCTGTCAGACCTATGCAGCCGGTGAATGCCTCAGATCCTATTTTCGTTACAGAAGTGGGAATGTCAACTGATGTCAGTCCGCTGCAATTGTAGAACGCATAATCCCCTATCTCCGTTACAGAAGAAGGAATGTTAACTTCTGTCATACCTGTGCATTCCATGAATGTGCTGTTTCCTATCTTCGTTACGGAAGCGGGAATGTCAACAGATGTCAGACCTTTGCATGTCTGAAAAGCAGCATCTCCTATAGCCGTTACAGAAGTTGGAATGTCAATTTCTGTCATACTTATGCAGCCTTCGAATGCGCTGTTTCCTATCTTCGTTACGGAAGTGGGAATGTCAACTGATATCAGGCCATTGCAGCCATAAAAAGCATTGTCTCCTATAGCCGTTACAGTATATTCTGACTGCTCATATTGTACTTTTTCCGGTATGAACAGATCCCCCAGCCAATCAGGGTTCGCTGACACTTCGCATGTCTTAGCCTCCTTGTCAAGAATGTTGTAATTAAGTGTCCTGTTATCGAGCGATTCAAGCGGATGCAATAAGATGCAGTCAAGAAACATCTCGCGGTTGTACTTTGGGGTCTCCTTGCCCGTGATATTACATTTGAGAGTGAGAGAGGGCGTGTCATAAGCCTGATTGAGGTTAGATGCCGGGAAAGTGAAAGTGGCTACCTTTACAGTGTCAACACAATAAGGGTCCGTAACGAACGTACCGCATTCGTATGTTGCGGCTTTGCCATCGTCATCAATATAATTTATTGTTGCTTTGAATTTACACGGGCGCTTGTTTCCATCGGGTCCCAATATGGTTTTTGGTAGCACTACAACGTATAAGTCACAAGTGCCGGAGAGAGCGCTATTGAGTCTATATGTCATTGCCCAGTTGGCGGTAGCGTATGTCGGCATGATGTCGAGATAGGCACCCTTGGAGATACTGTCGGCTGCGAGAGAACACTTATTGAATGTACAAGATTCATTATACTCCGTAATCATAGCACGTGACTCTGCTTCAAGATAGATATTGCCTCCTACTGCGGTGTAGGTGAACTTTTGCGCCGATGTCACGATGCTGACAAGGAGCAGGAGAAAGGATAACGTTTTTCTCATTTGTTTTTGTTGTTTTGTGTCCTATGACTCCCTGTTCGGACGGTTGATAAATAATGGAAATCTGTTGTTTTTGGCTTTGGTCCCGACCATAATAAAAAGCGTAGGAATCTGTACCTGTCACCATCCTACAAATCGAGGCTTCTCGCATTGCCCTGTTAAAGTCGGACGGCAACGCAGAAGCCCACGCTTGTATATGCAAACAACGCACTCGGCCTTATCCCTCACAGGATACCAAGCCGAATGCAAGATATTGCATACCACGGGCATTTGCCGTTGCTATACCCTTGACTTTAACATGAAATTTTGCGAGAATTTCGATTTGTCAAGAATCAGCGCGGATAAACGCTTTTACTTAATATGTTCATTACCTCCCTCCTCACTTGCCCCGGACCGGGGCTTCTGCGAGTCGGTCTGCGTTTGCAAAGGTATAAATAAAAATCCGGTTCAGCAAAGATTAACCCTATTTTTCTTATACCGAACAGACATTATTTTACCGTCATTACATCAAAAAAGAGGCTGAAGTTATCTGTAATACAAGAAAAATCCGTATCTTTGTCCCCAGTTGGTAGATAGATTATTGTTTACACAGCGCAGATTACCATCCTGAAGCTGTGCTAATCTGCGTTAACCCTCCAATTGTTAAATAATTAGAATTGGCATGTCTTGCGTTAGCTAATAACCAAATACTATTTGAATATGGAGAATTTTCTTAATCGGCCTTCCAATGACTCTATGGAGTTTAGCGATGGGAAAGAGAACAATGGCATTAAGAAGTATTGGCCTTATGTCGTTGGCAGTTTAGTGCTATTGGCTGTTGTCGGGGCATTTGCTTACAATAGTCTTGGCAGAAATGCGTCCCAATCAGATGTTGTAGCGGATTCGATGATTATAGAATCTCAAAATGAAGAGGCGGAATTGAAATCCGGTAAGGATTATACCGAGAAAGATATTGAAACTGTTATCAGAAAGATGTATGAAGATATTTTCGGAAAAGAAGACCATTTGCTACTCGAACCGAAATATGTCTCAAAAGGATTGGTAGACTTATATGCAAGAGCTGAGGCTGTCGGTGAAGGCGAAGCGTTTATTGATTCCGACCATTGGGTTGCCGCTCAAGATTATAATCAACCCTCATTGCAGAGCGTTTCCGTCAAAAGACTTTCAGATGACGAGGTTATAGCCCACGTGAGAATTAAGCCGTTTAAGGAATATGGTATAGAAAACAGAATGAGACTATTTATGGTTTATGAAGATGGAAGGTGGGTTGTGGATGATTTTATAAGTGAGTGTGATGGTAAAGAGTGGTCGGAAAAGACTTGGTTAGAGAACTATATTAGAGAAACTCTGGCTCTTTTGGAAAAAGAAAGGCAGTCTTTAAGAGATTCAATATAAAGCGCTCCGGGATAGTTTTATAACTATTTTTCTTTTGAATGCTATTTTGTTTGTTTTTAGAGAGTTAGAGATGCTGTTGTAATTGCGTTGCGATTACAACACAAAAGCATTGAGATTACGTTGCAATCTCAATGCTTTTACACTGCAATCAGGGTGCGATTGCAGGAGTGTCGGATGCGATATATCTCGCTCTGCGGTTACATCTTCGAAATGTATGTTTTTACAAAGTGTTACATGTTGCCGTTTCGCATAAATAATGTAAAATGCATCTAAACTTTGTCAAACGTTAATTGTAGTGAGATTTTTAATTGTTATTTTTGCATCCGGATAACACTTGTGTTCAATCCGTGGCAAATAATATTAATCTCTTAAGAACAAGCACTATGATGAAAAGATTTGTTTATCTTATGACCGCTTTGCTGTTGGTTTGTGCAAATATTGCATGTGCTGACAATGAACGTACCATTACTGTTGCAGAGCTACCTGCCGATGCTCGTCTGTTACTTGAACAACACTTCGCAGACCGCAAGATTGTGTTGGCGAAGGTCGAGACGGATGTGCTGTCAAAAAGCTATGAGGTAGTATTTGCTGATGGGGACCGTATTGATTTTGACAGCAAGGGCAGATGGGCAGAGATAGAATGTCCCGCTACGGCGGTACCCTCCGCCCTCGTTCCTGCCGCTATAACACACTATGTCAGGAATAATTATCCTGGGCAGACAATCAAATCGCTGGAGAAAGACCGCAAGGAATATGAGGTCAAGCTGTCTAACCGTATAGAACTGATTTTTGATAAAAAACTTAGGTTGAAGAAGATAGATAGGTGACGGCGTCCTTATAACGGCCGGTGTCATATTTTAATATCTGTATGTTTTAGACGCAACAATAAACCGTCAGGCAATATTGACAATCTGCCTGACGGTTTATTGTATTTATACCATTTCTATTTTTTTACATTTTTGTCTCAAGATCCATCAGGTGTGCGAATGCCAGCATGCCGCAATGGTCTTGGTCTATCTGTCGGGCCACTGACAGGTAACGCTCCGCCTTCTCCTTATGTCCCAATCCATAGTGCCCCAGTGCCATCATGTAGTTGCAATGTACCTTGTTACGCTGGTTTAAGTCATCTTCCCAAATCAGTAGATCGGGCAAGGATACCGCAAAATAGTCCATCCTTATCTCGTCAAACAAATGCTTCTCGCCGAATGTAATCAGGGCATGGAAACGGCTGCGTGCCTCGTTGTTGCGTCCAAGCCTTTGCAACGCCAGGCCTTGATAGCATATTTTGTCCGGTTTGGCGTCATTGTAGTACAATGCGGGAGCGGGTTCCGCCGAGCCTGTTGCAGCCTGTTCCCAATGATAATGCGCCTTGTCCGTGTTTCCCAATCCCTCATACGCCACTCCGAGCAGATAATGGAAATCATTCTCCTGCGCCCCGTACAATTTCCCCTCGCCGAGGTGAGGGGGATATTCCAGACATTCCTCCAGTAGTGTTACTGCGGCAGGATAGTTGCCCTGCTGCAATGCTTGCTTGGCCAATTCCGTGCGGCATAGCTGATATTGTGTCGGTACTTTGCCTTCGCCGCCCTCCCATGGATGGAATTTATGACTGTCGAGCAGTGTCTTTGCCGTTTCATATTGGCCGATACGGTTCAGCAATGTCACTTTCTCCAAAATCAAATCGTCACGTTGCTCTACCAGTCCGGCGTATTGCTCCAACCTTTTCAGACGTTCCTTGTGTGGTGTCTGCAACCGTTTGTGAAGCTGGTCGAGTTCCATTAGCATTCTTGTGTCTGTTGGGTCCAATGCGAAAGCACGCTCCATGTAAGCAATAGCCGACTGCGGGTCGCCTTGTTTGTTAAAGCGGGCCAATGCCAGATTTCGCCATACCATCGGATATTCAGGCCGATGTTCCGCTGCCTGTTCCCACAATGCTATTGCTTTATCATACTGTCTCTTGTCGTAGTACAGTGTGCCGAGCAGATAATATGCGGCTCCGTCGGCCGGAATCTCATCAATGGCAAATTCAAGTGCCTGAATGGCCTCCGGTCTATTTGGGAAGCAGTAGTCCAATGGCGTTTTTATGGCCTTCTCCAACATCTGTCCCGCATTGCCGGTGTTGCCGTGGTGCATGGCAAGCGCCATGTAATAATATGTCATCGGAGTCACGGCGTTGCGCTCAATAGCCTTCTGCCATAGAGCTATTGCCTCCTCATAACACCCCATAGCCACAAAGTCCAACGCTATCTCATCGTAATTGTGTGGATGGTCATGCATTAGCTCTGTCAGTAGGTTTAATGTCGCCTCGTCTTTTGAGATAAGATACTTTACCCACATCGCCCCATAATTAAAGCGGTCGTCGGCCAGCGATTTCCCGATAAGCTGCAGTGCCTCCGTCTCACGGTTCAGCTTGCGTAATGTCTCGGCTTTCAAAGCCAGTGCCTTGTGATGCGCGCTGTTACGCACTAATGCATTGTTGACATCCTCAAGAGCCTGCTCATGATTTCCTTGCAACAGGGCAATCTGTGCGCAGTTGAAGTAACCCGCGTCTTGCCATGCCGCATTCCAACACGCTTTGGCAAAGTATGAGTATGCCTCGTCGTAACGGCCTTGATATTTCAAGGCAAGGCCAAGATTGTAAATCGGCTCGCCGTCATAGGGATTGGCGTTCAGCCGTTGCAAGATACGTACGGCATGTCGCAAATAGCGTTCCGCCTTATCAAAACGGCCGTGCCGCAGATACCATAACCCCAGAGCGTTGTTGCAACGGGTGTCGTCGGGGTCACGGCGCAATGCCTCTTCGTAATACTCTACGGGGTTGAAGGTAGCGTGGCGGTATTGCTCAAGATGCAACCCTGTCAGATAAAGCTGCTCGTTACTCTTTATCTCCTCAGGGCGCAAGGCAGCCCGTGCCGCCTCAGGAATCGGCCTCACCTCGTCCGGTTCCTCCTGCCAGTCAAGCAATATGCGTCCGTTATCCTTAATGGTAAACAGTAGTTCGGAGAACCCTGCGCCCTTTGTCTCAATAGTTTCACAGATGACTCCCTCCGGTGACATATTGTGCTCCTGTTGATATAGCGTTACGCCGCTTTTGGTACACAGTGTGATGGTTGCCTTCATCTTGCGTGTGGCGAACACCTTAAGGCATACCTTCCCTTCTCCTGCCGGCTCTATATTCATAACCAAATCCTTGGAGGCATTCTTGACTATGCCCAATTCACGGTAAGGGAAGAAGTACTGTGTGAACCGTTTCTCCTCGTAAGGCTGCAGCCATGCGAAGTCAGGCTGGTTCTCTGTGTATACGCCGGCCATCAGTTCTATGTACGGTCCGTCCTCGTCTGTCAGGTTACGGTCCCATGCCCGTCCGAAATCACCATTGCCCCACGTCCATTGTTTCTTTCCCGGGGAGACGTGATGGCTTGCCACGTGCAGCATACCTGCTTTGGTATCGTTCTCGTATCCCCCCTCAAAGTCAAAGCGTGAGTTGACAGCCATATATGATGTCGGAACCTTTATGTTCTTGTAGTTGGATATGTCCACGCCGGCGGAGTAATCCATTTTGTAATAGGTGCCTGTGGCTATCGGGAAGCTTGACACGTCACGCTTGCCGTGATCGAATACTGCATTGATGTCAGGCGGGAAGACACTCTGATAGTGGTCGTTAACCGCCACAGCGGGATTGGCCCACCATAAAAAGGTCTGCGGCATGTCGGTGCGGTTGTAAAGCTTTGCCCGTATTTCGAGACGGGCGCACCCCGGGCGCAATGTGAAGCCTGCCATGCCTTTCTGATGGAACATCTGCTCCATCTCACTTACCCACACTGTTACCGAGCCATCAGGGAATTCCTCTATCGTACAGTCCACGGGCAGGTATGTAGAGGGGCGGTGATGCTGTGGCCAGTTGAACTCTATGCCGCCTGATATCCATGGGCCTGCCAAACCAACCAACGCGGGCTTGATGACACGGTTATAATATACGAAATGGCGTTTTGCGATTTTGTCATAGGCCATCTGCACACGTCCGCCCAGTTCGGGCAGGATCATCACCTTGATGTATTCGTTTTCAATATATACCGCATTATATTCCTTGTCGCTTTTCTCATCAGCTATATGCTCTATGACCGGATAAGGATAAACAACTCCGCTTGAACCTTGATAGACACGTTTCTCAAGAAACATCGGGGCTTTCTCCGGTGTCCCTATTTCATAGGTCGGGATAGTGACCTGTTCTTTCCATGCTTTTACCATATAATAATATACTTAAAAGTTAATCTTCTCAATATCTTCAAGGCTTTTGCCTTTTGTCTCAGGCAGTTTCTTGCAGAAGTACAGCAGTCCGGCGATGCAGATAAGGGAGTAAAGCCAGAAAGTACCGCTACTGCCAAGCGAACTGTTTAGTGCCGGAAAGGTGAAAGTAAGTGTGGTGCATCCTGTCCAAAGGGCAAAAGTGCAGGTTGCCATCGCTATGCCGCGCACACGGGTGGGGAAGAGTTCCGATAGCAACACCCACGTTACGGGGCCGAGTGACATCGCGTAACAGGCTATTGCCGCCACCACAAGCATCACCATGAAGAAACCTGTCAGATGCAACTGGTAGCAGGTTCCCAATACAAGATAAATCACACCAAGTCCTCCTGCGCCGAAAAGCATTAGCGAACGGCGCCCCCAACGGTCTACTGTGTAGAGGGCAACGAATGTGAACAGGACATTGGCAATGCCAGTAATGACGATGTTGAAGAGTACATCGCCAACACTATAGCCTGCCGCTGAGAATATTTCCTGCGCATAGTTGAAGATGACGTTTGTGCCACACCACTGTTGGAATACTGCGATGATAATGCCGAGAGTCAGCACTGGGGCATATCTGCGTGAGAATAGTGTACGTAAACCACCGCTTGCAGTATCATTCTCCTCCTGTGCGGCAGCACGACAGATATTGTCACGCTCACCGGCAGCATACTTCTCGCCCCCGATGCGGCTTAATGTAGCGGAGGCTTTGTCTGCCTTCCCATGGAGCAACTGCCATCGTGGGCTTTCAGGTATGCAGCATGCCAATAGCAGAAACGCCGCTGCGGGCAATGCCTCAATCCAGAACATCCATCGCCAGCCCATCTGTCCGTTCCATGAAGCCAGAATGTCAGCGGGTGTGAACTCTGCCGGAACAGGGTCTGCCAGCTGCCAGTTTATAATCTGTGCTGCCAGAATACCCAGTACGATAGTTAACTGATTGACCGATACCAGCCGTCCCCTTACGGACACAGGCGAAATCTCTGCTATATACATAGGAGAGAGGGCAGATGCCACACCAATACCGATGCCACCGACAAACCGTGCTATATTGAATAGCATAAAATCATTGAAGGCGCCTGTAGTCACTGCCGATACAGTGAAGAGCACTGCGGCAGCCAGTAACAATGGCTTGCGTCCGTAGCGGTCGGCCAATGCGCCGGCAACCATTGCGCCAATAAGGCATCCTACCAATGCGGTAGACATGGCGACGCCCTGCATTAACGGTGACGAGGAAATGCCGAAGTAGAGTTCATAGAACGGTTTTGCCCCTCCGATGACAACCCAATCGTAACCGAACAGCAAACCGCCCATTGCCGATACAAGGCAAATGAAATAGACAAATTTTTTATTGTAATTATTCATAATATGATAAGTTTTTGTGCAAAGATAGTGACAATATTGTTGCCCGACAATAGCATTTTTCTTTAATAAAATGGACTATTTTACGATTTGCGGGGATTATTTTTCGTGCAATACACTTAAAAACTTTGCGTGAATTGGCTGTAATACAAGAAAAAAATGTAACTTTGTCCTCGCCATAGATGTCGGCTTTTTTGTGCTTTTACGGTACTAAACCACTGTAAGGGTCGTTGAGATGTTGCAGATTGCCGATTGTTATATCGTTCAATTTAATTGGGTTCGTATTATATATAATATGAAAAGGAAAGAGGGATTCAGCGGAGAACGCTTGATAACATTGCCGCAAATGATAATAGACCGTGAGGCTGCAGACCCGCTTGCCTCAAGCCTTTATGTGACGGATATAGGCTATTATCCCCATGCCGAGGGGCACTTCTGCGAACGTTGTGATCCGCTTGCGGAGCATGTGCTTATCTATTGCACTGACGGTGTAGGCTGGTATAGGGTCGATGGCAAGACATACACTGTGCCGGCAAATCATTTTTTCATTCTGCCTGCCGGCAAACCGCATGCCTATGGTGCTGATGACAGAAATTCATGGACTATTTATTGGGTGCATTTCTCAGGCTTGCACGCTGCTGTCTATGCGGCAGGGGGACAGTATCCGCAAGAGATAAAACCCGGAGTGCATTCGCGTATCAACTACCGCAATCAGATTTTCGAGGAGATTTTCAACACGTTGTATAGCGGTTATAGTATGGAAAGTCTGCGTTATGTGTCATCGTTGTTGCATTATTACTTGGCGTCAATGCGCTATATAAACTCTTATAGGCAGGCAGAACACCGGATTGATGGTGACAGTGTGGTGTCGGCGGCGGTTCATTATATGAAAGAGAATATAGAAAAACGGCTAATGTTACAGGATATTGCGGGATATACAGGCTATTCGCCCAATCACTTCTCAACGCTTTTCAAGCAGCAGACCGGAGAGAGTCCGCTTGGTTATTTCAATCGTTTGAAGATAGAAGAGAGTTGCAGGATGTTGAATGAGACTGATATGCACATTAATCAGATTTGCCATAAGGTTGGCATTGCGGATTGTTATTATTTCTCTCGTCTGTTCAACCGTATCATGGGACTGTCGCCTCGGCAATACCGTTTGCGTCAAAGGGAATGAGAATGCAAAATAGTCGTAATTTCATTAAAGTAATGTTAATGATAGTCTTCGGTGTAGAGGAGTTTTATTAATTTTGTAAATAAAGGCGGTTAGTGATATTCATGGAGGATGATACCATTGTGTATAACCTGAATATCGTTGGCTGTTGGAACTGCTAACTGATGGATTCCTGTTTATAATACATTATATATCAATACCTTTTTGCATGATGCGAACCCTAAGTCATTGTCTTGTCGTAACAATTCTGTTAATCATTGTGGGCATCACACCATCCCGGGCGGGGTGCTCTTTGTATGGCCTTACGTGCGAACAACTGTCTAATCCCATTGGTATTGACAGCGAAATGCCGCGCTTTAGCTGGAAGATAAATTCGGATACCCGTGGTTTTCGGCAGAAAATATATCGTATTATGGTTGCCTCAACGCCGGAATTGCTTGACAAAAAGAAACCGGACATGTGGGATAGTGGCAATGTTCGGTCTGACAGTTCGGTCATGGTGGGATATCGTGGCGTCAGTCTCCGTCCTGCTACCACTTATTATTGGAAAGTTATGATTAAAGGCTCTGACGGCAGTAGCTCTGCTTTTAGTGGCATACAGCAGTTTACTACTGGTCTTTACACTACTTCAGACTGGCATGGTGCCCGGTGGATTGCAATGGAACGTGACGGCGAGACAATGGTACCGGCGGCGCATGGCCATCTTGGTGGCAAAGAGATAGGCCGTTATGCCCTGCCGATGTTACGTAAAAAGTTCGATATTAACAAGAAGGTGAGCCGCGCACTGTTGTTTATCTCCGGACTCGGACACTTTGATTGCTATATAAACGGTGAGAAAGTGGACAAGCATTTCCTCGACCCGCTGTGGACAAAGTATGACAAGGAGGCTCTATATCTTACTTTCGATGTCTCCGATCGCCTGACATTGGGTGGCAATGCCATTGGGGTAATGCTCGGGAACGGGTTCTATAACATACCTAATGAAAGATATTACAAACTGACAGGCTCGTATGGAGCGCCGAAGATGATAGCCCGCCTTAGAATAATATATGACGATAACAGCGAGGACAATATAGTAAGCGACACGTCATGGAGCTGTATGCAAGGCCCAATAACGTTCAGTAGCATATTCGGCGGTGAGGATTATGATGCTGCCAAGGCCGCTATTGGCTGGAAATATGCAGGCTATAACGATAGTAAATGGAGTGCTCCTGTATTGCCTTCTGACAATAATCTTCCGCAAGTGCTTAAGGCTCAGTGTGGCACTCACATGGCAGAGCTGCAACATCTTAAAGTAGTAACAAGCAAGAGCGTTCGTGATAGCTTGCGAGTTCTTGACTTCGGGCAAAACATGTCGGGTGTACCTCGCATGACAATAAAGGGTAAGCCCGGCAGTACCGTGACGCTTATCCCCGGTGAATTGCTCAATCCTGATGGTACGGTAAATCAAAGTGCCAGTGGTTCTCCATACTTTTTCAGATATACTATAGGAGGTGACAGTGTGGAACAGTGGCAACCGCAGTTCACATATTACGGCTTCCGCTACGTTCAGGTGGAGGGAGCTGTACTGGCAGGTGAGGACAATCCCAACGGTTTGCCGGAGATATTACAGATGGAAGGAGTCCATACAGGTAACAGTGCGCAGCAGGCAGGCCGTTTTGTCTGCTCCAAACCCATGTTCAACAGCATCTATAATCTTATAGACTGGGCTATGCGTAGCAATATGGCCGGGGTGCTGACGGACTGTCCGCACCGTGAGAAACTCGGCTGGCAGGAGGAGGCTTACCTTATGCAGCCGTCTCTTCAGTATCGTTATGACCTTTCGTCTTTATACCGTAAGATTCTTGACGACATGGCTACCGCACAATATGGCGATGGCATTATCCCGTCAATCGTGCCGGAATATGTACGCTTTGCCGATGGTTTCGAGAACTCTCCGGAGTGGGGTAGCTCATTTATCATAGGTGCTTGGCAGAACTATCTGTGGTATGGAGACATCGAGTCATTGAGAAACAATTACTCAAAGATGAAGAAATACCTGTCTTATCTCCACTCCCGTGCCAACAATTATATTGTGGCTTACGGCCTTGGTGACTGGTATGACATAGGTCCTCGCAATCCGGGTTACTCCCAACTCACCTCAAATGGTGTCACTGCAACCGCAATCTTTTATCAGGATGCGTTGGCAATGGCAGAAGTGGCAGGCGTATTGGGCCATGAAAACGATGCGAAAGAGTTCGCTACTCTCGCCGATAATATCAAGAAGGCATATAATGAAACGTTTTACAAGGATGCGGAAGGATATTATGACCGCAACAGTCAGACCGCAAATGCTATGAGTTTATATCTCGGATTGGCCGACGGACAACGCCGTCAGCTTGTGGCACAGGCTCTGATAGATGATATAAAATCACGAAAAAATGGTCTTACGGCAGGCGATATAGGCTATCGGTACGTGTTGAAAGCCCTGGAGATGTTAGGACGTGACGATGTTATATACGACATGAACAGCCGTTATGATGCCCCGGGTTATGGCTGGCAGCTTGCTCATGGTGCTACGGCACTGACCGAATCGTGGCAGGCTTACGGCTTTGTATCCAACAATCACTTTATGCTTGGGCACCTTATGGAATGGCTTTTCAGCGGCCTTGGCGGTGTAAAACAGGCGGAAGGCTCTGTCGCTTTCAGACATTTGCTTATAGCCCCGACTCCTGTCGGAGATGTTACATGGGCCAAAACGACATATAATTCACCCTATGGTGAGGTACGTTGCGAGTGGGATACGGACAGCCGGCACCCGTCTTTGCGTGTCTCTGTGCCTGCCAACTGCACCGCTACGGTAAAGATACCATTTGCCATAACAGCCGGACGGCAGGTGTGTGACTACGGAATCCCGTTGCAGGAGTGCAACGATATAAAGGTAATGCCAACAGCCGATGGCACACTTACATTGGAGGTCGGATCCGGTGAGTATCTGTTTGAGACGGTAGCTGACGCCGGTTCAGTTATCTTGCGTTAGATACATCACTCCTGACGGCCCCTCGTTACACAATAAATCAACTATCGAGAGGTTAGGAATAAAGCCGTGGCGGCGCTGGAATGTCTGATAATATCTGCCTTCGCACGGCTGTAAGCTATTACATGACACGGTAGGTAAAGGCTCCTGCCGTGTCTCTTTTTTGTGTATTATGTCTTCGTTTATGCCTAACAACCGTACCATTGTGGTTGCTGTCGCCATGTCAAGGTCATAGAGCCATTCGTAACGATGCTCGAATAGCGGCCGCAAGTCATCGGCATAGTAGTCGAAAAACGGCGACATTCCATAGGCCGACTGTAACGCTTGCCAGTGTAATCGGCGCCAATCCCCGTGGTCACTTATCCGCACGTCACGTATGAAACATGCTCCCGGCCTGCGCGATGGCAGTGTCACCGGCACCGTCAGTTGTTGTACTCCGTTTGCGGTGGCTATGACACAGCGGTTACGTTCCGTCTGCCGGCGGTAGCAATCGTTTTCGGCTACAAAGGCCTTGCCGTTGCATAGTGCGCTGTACCAGCTTACCGGACCGAAGTATGTTGGGTATAATGCAAGCATCGCAAAGATGAAAATATTATATGTTATCTACTCCTCTTTTATAATATAACATAGCGGACGCAATGCGTCCGCTATGTTTGTCCTTATTTCTTTTTCTTCTTTCTCCGTGCGGAACCCTCCTCTACGTCCTGTATCATCTGAAACAATGCCTTGCGTTCCTCTATCGCCTGTTGTCTGTCGGTACGCCTGTCGTTGTTGCGTCCGCCTCTTGCGCTGTTGGCTTTACGTGCCTTTTTCGCTCCCGTTGTACCGCTTGCTATGCGGCAGTCCACCCTTTTGTTGTGATAGAACTGTCCGTCAATGGCTTTTATTACCTTCTTGGCGTCTTTTTCCGGAACCTCAATCTGGCACAATCTGTCCAGAAGGTCTATGTGTCCCACCTGCTGGCGTGTGCCTCTCATGTTGCGGTTAATGAACTGCATGGCCTCGCCGGGATAGAAACCGTCCCGCTTACCCAGATTCAGTTGCAGTTTTACATATCCTTTCTGTGCGCCTTCGTCAAACTGTTTCTTACCCTGTCGTCTTCCTTTGTCATCGGTTCTGCGTCGGTCTTTCTTTGCCGTTACGGTCGGTTCCTCTATCTTCGGTGCGTCGGCGTAGTATCTAAGGAAACGTCCGAACTCACGACTTACCACCTTTTTCAGAATTTCTTCCTTGTCAACATATTCAAAATGGCGGCGTATCTCCTCCATAAACGGCTCTATCTGCTCGTCTATAACGTCCGTTTTCTCTATCTCTCCTATGGCGCGGAACAGCTGTTTCTGACATATTTCCTCCGGCAACGGCAACTTCCCGTGCACAAATTCCTTGCCTATTGTGCGTTCCACCTCACGTATCTTGTGTCTTTCACGAGTGTGTATAATGGCTATCGAGGTACCTTTCTTGCCTGCTCGTCCGGTACGTCCCGAACGGTGTGTGTAACTCTCCGTGTCATCCGGCATTGAGAAGTTTATGACATGCGTCAGGTCATCCACGTCAAGTCCTCTGGCTGCCACGTCTGTTGCCACGAGAAGCTGTGTCAGATGTTGGCGGAATTTCTGCATCGTCAGGTCTCGCTGCTGCTGCGACAGGTCTCCGTGCAGTGCCTCGGCGTTATATCCGTCCTTTATCAATTTGTCGGCAATCTCCTGCGTTTCCATCTTTGTGCGGCAGAATATTATTCCGAATATGCGTGGGTTATAGTCCACTATACGCTTTAGGGCAAGATATTTGTCCTTTGCGTTCACCATATAATATATGTGGTTCACGTGTTCCGCCCCCTCGTTACGTGAGCCGACTACCACCTCGTCGTAGTCGTGCAGATAGCCTTTGGCCACCCTTTCCACCTCTTTGCTCATGGTAGCCGAGAACAACAGCGTGTGTCTGTCTTCCGGTAACTCCTCGAATATGCGGTTTATGCTCTCCGCAAATCCCATGTTCAGCATCTCGTCCGCCTCGTCCAGCACAATGTGGCGCACCCCGTCCAGTTTCGCTTTGCCTCTTTCTATGAGGTCTATCAGTCTGCCTGGTGTTGCCACTATTATCTGTGCCCCATGTTTCAGAGCCCGTATCTGGTCCATAATGCTCGTGCCTCCATATACGGCCACGATGTTGATGCCCTTGATATACTTTGAGAAGTCGCGTAAATCATCGGCTATTTGCAGGCATAACTCACGTGTCGGCGACAATACCACGGCTTGCGTTACACGGTTTCTGGGGTCTGTCATCTGTAGCAGTGGCAGTCCGAAAGCTGCCGTTTTTCCCGTTCCTGTCTGCGCCAAGGCAATTATATCCTTCATCCTTGGCTGCTGTTCGTCCCCTGTCTCTGTCGTGTTGTTGTTGTCATCGGCCTCCTTTTCGGCTGCTTCCGCAGTCTTTTGTGGTGCCAACAGTGGGATAACAGCCTCCTGCACGGGCATCGGATGCTCAAATCCCAGTTCAGTAATGGCGCGGCAAATATCTTCGCTCACACCGAGTTCTTCAAATGTTTTCAATTAATAAATGCTTTTGTTGCAGGTGCAAAGGTAGCAAAAAAAACTGAAACGGTAAAATAATTCGGTGTATATTAAGGCGTTTTGACAGCGCATGCCTTGTGTTACCGTTCTGTCTATGAACCGGTAAACCGCACATATTGGGACAGTTATTGTCCTTTGTCTTATTGAGTCTGCAACAGTTCCCTTACCTTTTCCTGCAGTTTCTCGTTTCTCAAATCCTGCGCGACGATAGTTCCGTCGGGCGCGATAAGCACGCTGGTTGGCAATGCTGTCACTCCGTATGCTTTCGTAGCATTGCCCTTCCACTTGTCCTGAGAGGACAGATGCGCCCAGTGAAGGCCTCGTGCCGTTATGTATTCCTTCCAGTCTTTCTCGTTAGGGTTCATGGATATGCCTATTACCGTTAGCGGTTTGTCTTGGTTTTCCCTTACTATGTCTTTCACAAACTTCAGTTCTCGCCGGCTCCACCATTCCATTGTCGACCAGAAATGCAGCAACACGTAATTGCCTTTGCCGACATACTCGCTCAGACTATGCTTCACACCCGCCGTGTCTTGCAGCTCAATGTCAGTGTATTTCTGTCCCGGCAGGCGTTTCTTCACCCCCTCGACATACTTCCATACCGGCTGCATCACTATGTGGTTGGCGTAAGCCTTGCTCTTGTCCATAGCTTTCTCTATTTGTTCGTAAGGTATATTGTGATAATCCTCAGCCAGTATGAAGGCCGGTATCACGTTGTCCTGGTTCTCTTTTATCGCCTCCTGTCCTATCATGCGTATCGAGTCTATAATGGCATTGTACCCCGCTTTGTCCAATATATCATTGTCAGAGGCATATTTTCGCAGTTCCCCTGCCATCTCCCTTATGCGCTTTTGATATTGCAGAAAGCGTTTGTTCAGTTCCGAACCCTCCGCCGTGCCGTCTTTCATGTTGATGGTTAGCGGCACGGAGTCGGTTATTACCCACCAGATGTCGTTTTGATTCTCTCCCGCTATTCTTGCGAATTGTCCGACAGGCAGTTTTGCGCTGAACGTGAAACGTCCCTTATGCGCCCTCAGTCTGTATAATGTGCTTTCGAGTTTCGTTGGCATTACGCTTACGAATTCATCCGGTTGTGTTGTGCTGCCGTTTATTTTGAATTCATAAAGCGGTCCAAGCGTGGCCGTGTTCCATTCATGTTGCTGGAGTAGTGACCATCTCTGTTCCTCACTCAGCACGATATTGTTGTATATAGAGATATAATCTATAGAGCGTTGTAAACTTTTTTTCTGATCGGCAACATCCTCTATAGTCTTTGATAATGTTGCGATTGCATCGATTAGCAGTTGTTTACGGTGACTGTTGTCAACGTCTATGAATATTTCCTGGAGCATATTGTTCAATATATTGAACTGTTCTATGCTAAGGGTACCATGATATTCCTTGCTCATTTTGTGCAACACGTATGCCACTGCGTCCTGTGCCTCTTTGTTGTTCGTTGCCCTTGCCTCCGCATACATTTTGCTCACGCTGTATATTTTCTCTCTCAGTTTGGTAAAATCGAGAGTGTCCGGCTCCGTATTCCAGTTCCGGTCATCCATATATGTTTCTTTTGTGTTGCTTTTATAGTAATAATCATCCTCCCTGTTTAGGAAGTTCCAGTGGTTGCCGTGCAGTTCCAATACATAGCCGTCTATGCTCCTGTACGGTTTGTTGTCTTTGTCAATGAACTCCACCGGGTTCCACACCAGCCCGTAAAAGTGCCTTGTTCCGTCTTTGTCCGTGTATGTGGAGAAGCGGAAGTTCTTGTTGTTGTCAAGGTAATAACTGAATGTCGTCTTGTTTCTGTAGCTGTTGTCCCATGTAAACCTGATGTTGTTTATCAGCGATACCTTCTCATTGGTGTTGTAAACGAATGATGATGACGCTGCCGCTTGTGTGCCGGCGAATGCGTTCTCTAACCTTTCTAATATGCGTGGCAGCCCCTTTTCGTTAGTCGGCATATCCTTCTCGTATGGTATCTTGAATATGTGCTCATAGAGACCCTGTCCGTCATGCACCGTATGTTTCATCAGTCCGTCTGAAGCCAAGAACGTCTCTATGTCCTTTTGCAGCCTCTTTGCGCTGCTGTTTGACTGAGCTGCGACCGTCAGAATCATCGTCATGACGTACAGTGTTATTATTAAGCGGTGTAGAATGGTGTTCATATCGTATGTTGTTTAGAAATTATGTGTGACAGTATTGGTATTCTCAAATGTGGGGGGGTAATCCCGTTTATCGTGCGTTCCGGATGCGATCATCTTGCCTACGAGTGTGTTCAGTCTGCGGTTAGTGTTTATTGTGCGCTCCACGTGAGCCGTATATACACTGTCGCCAACCTCCTCCAGCTTTGCCTCTATGCAGGCTATCAAGTCCTGTATGTTCTCTATCGGGGTCATGTCGTCAGCTTTTGCCACTGTCTGCTCTGTGTCTTTTGGCTTCGCCGGCTTTATGCTCTCAGTGTTTTGCGGTGGCTCTTCTGTTGTCACAACATCCCGTTGCGCTATTGTTTTATCAGCGTCATACATTTTGGCGTATGTCTGTCGTACGGCTTTTTCCTGCTTTTTTGTATAGTCTGCTGCCGGTGCCTGCCATGCGACATGTCTGTGTTGCTCCGTTTTCCGGTCAGGGGCGAACCACAATGCCATACATATTATAATCGCCACAGAAGCCGCGGCCGTCAGTCTCCTTATAATCCTGCGTTGCTTACGCTGTCTTATAATGGTGTCATACAGTTCTGTCTCATCCTCTGTCAGCCACAGCTCCATCTCCTCCTCACTGTGTACGTGCTGCGACAGCATTGCCGCCATGGCCTTATCCGCCGCTGCTGCGTCAGGCTTGCGCCTTGTCAGCTCGGCGAGGCGTTGCTCTTCCTGTAGCGTCGTTGCCCCGTCGAGGTATCTTTGCGTCAGTTTCTCAATCTCTTTCATATATTTCCTCCCTTCTTTAGTAACTCTATTATCTTTTTCCTCGCCCTGCTCAGTATTACGCTTGCGGAGCGTGGCGTAATGCCTGTCACCGCCGCTATGCGGTCAATCTCCATCCCTTCCTCGTTGCGCATGGCCATCAGCCGCCGCTCTCCTTTTGTCAGCCGTTCCATTGCCTGCCGCAACAGTTGAGCGTTGTCACGGTCTTCCATCTCCGTGTCCGGTGCTGTTGCGATGTTTTCCTTTTCCTTGTCGTATTCCTTTGTTAAGGTATGTCGCTCATGCCGCCATATACTTATGCACACATTCTTGGCTATTCTGGTGGCTAACGGGTGCAGATTGTCTGTCGCCGTGATCTTCTCACGCGCCACCCACAGTCTCATCAACACCTCCTGCGCTACATCCTCGGCCTTGTCAGCATCGTTAAAGAAGTTACGTCCCACCTTTATAAGGTGCGGACGCAACTCACTAACCATATTATCAAACTCCGATGCTGTCATTCTGTGTCTCGCTATAGTCTCCGTGCCGGCTTTTGTTCCGCTATTACGGCTGCCGTTTATTTCTTTGGTTTCCTGTTGAACTTATAGGCCAGACTGCACATTACGTATCTTGGTATGTAGTTATACCATGTCTCCGTGCGTCCCTGCGCATTGATGTTGTAGCGTGTTGAACTTAGGTTCTGCAACAGGTCGTAGGCTATCAGCTTTGCCGTCAGCGAGCCTTTGCAGAATGTGCGTGACAACTGTGCGTTCCATATCAGTTCATCTGTGTTCATCACCGAGCTCTCGTAGCCGCGTCGTGAGAACATTGTCAGGTCGGTCGCTATTGTCAGTTTCACCAGCGGTATGGTGTATGTGGCGTTCATACCGTATTGGAAATCATTGGCGTCAATGCTCCTTACGATGTCGAGGCGGCCTCTTGTGTGGCGTGATGTGATTCTTGCGTTGACGCCTGCGGAGAAGTCTCCTAACTTATATGTCAGCTTAGTGCGTGCTATCAGGTTCACATTGTCAACCTTTGACAGCGGGGACTCCTGCAGCAGGCTGGTGCCGTCCGTCGCCGGTTGTGTCGTGATTGTGGCGAAGTCCACGCTGCGTACATACTCGGCCTTGCCGTACAGGTCTATGCGGAGGCGTTTGTTTGCGTCGAGCGGACGCTGCCAACCGCTGTTTATGAATGCCGTCCAGTTGCCGTCCACGTTGTCGTCCATTCTTGTGTATGCGCCCGTGGTAGGGTTATATGTCGTGCGCGTACCTACCTCCTTGGTTCTCAATATTGTCTCGACACCGATGTAAAGGTTGCTGCCTATGCTGTCGTTCCTGAATGTAAAGCGCGTCTTCAGATGGTGTTCCATGGACGACTTGATGTCAGGGTTGTTCAAACGCAATGACAATGGGTTGGAGGTATCGTTCAATGGCATGAGGGTGGAGAACCTTGGGGTGGTTATTCTGGTTCTGTATTCCAGCAGTATCGGTCTCTGTGTCTTGCCCGTTGTGCGGAATGTTATGAATGGTGAGAACGTTACGTATGACCTTTTTGCTACGGTATCGAGCTGATTGCCGTGGTAGTTCATCTTTTCTGTGTAGAAAGACAGCGGCAATCGCAGATGGAATCCCATATTCTTATTATACCTTTGCAGGTATAGTTGTGGCGTATGACTGTTGGTTGTGGTTGTGTAGCGGTAGCTGTTATTACTGTCAAAAGCCTTGTCTATGTCCTCCCGCAGCGATGGCAGCCATCCTAAGTCATAATCTTCGCTCTCTGTCAGCCTTTCAAGGTTCAGTCTTTCGTTGTGTCTGCTTTCGTATTTCTTCTGGTATTCGTATGCTGTTCCGAGCATGAAGTCATTCGGCAACGAGAGATAGTATGTTACCGTTGGCATGTAATAGTAATCGCTGTTGTGGTTGTCGGTATATCTGTTGCGCACGTCAGTGGCTCCTGTACTGGCATAGAATGTCCTGTCTCTATTGAAATTGTCGGATGGCTTTATGTTATTGTAGTTGCCGTTGACGGAGATATTCAGGTAGTCTCCGGAGTTCAGCACTTTCGTCCAGCTCACATATTGGTAAAGGCTAAGATATTTGCGTGTGCTTTTGCCGATGTTGTTGCTGCGGTTTGTCAGCGTGGTGGTATATGTGGAGTCTCCCGACTCGTATTTACTCTTGTAGTTTGAGTGGTACAGGCTGTTGTAGATGTAAAGGTGAGCCTTGTCTATTTGGAAATTGTTGCTTACGTTAAGGGAGAAATTCTTGCTTTTGTTTTTTGACCAATTGTTGCCGAATATGCTTCCGTTGTCGGAGAATGTCTCGCTGAATGTCTCGGCTTCATTGTTGCTGTCTCGCCAGTTCAGCCTAATGTCAGCGTTGTCTTTTACGCGCTTGTTCTTGTCCTCCGTATTGATATTTACGCCGGCCTGCTTCATTATCAGCACGCCGTTTTGCGCTTTTTTAGGGTCCCACTCACCGTCGCTGCCGGGTGTCCTGTCCTCATTTACATTGTTGAAGTTGCCGTATGCGGATATGCGTGTGTGGTCGTTGTAGAACATTCCGAACATCTTTGCGGCATAGCGGTCATCGGTTCCCACCCCGACCTCTGCGTTGGCGATGTATCCGCGGGCATATTCCCGTTTCAGCGTTACGTCCATTACGAACTCCTTCTCTTCTACCTGTCTGCCCAACATCTCGCTTGTCTTGGTGTCTTTGTGGAATACTTTCAGGTCTTTTACTGTGAAGTACGGCAGGTTCTCAAGCATTACCTTGTTATCGTTCTTAAAGAAATCCTTGCCGTTGAGTGTCAGATAGTCTATCTTCTCGCCGTTGATGTATATGTCGCCGTTGTCTTTCAGCTCCGCTCCCGGCAGCTGACGTATCAGTCCGTCGAGCATGGAACCTTCGGGTAGCTTGAAGGCTGACGCGTCATAAACGATGGTGTCGCCCCTGTAGGCCACCTGTATTCGTGTGCCCTTTACCACTACTCCGTCCAGTGTTACGTCTTTATACACGTCCTCTTGTTTCTTTTTCATGAGTATTTTGGGTACCTCTTTGTAGCGGTGGCGTTTCAGTTCGCTCAGCTCATAGTTGGCGTATGTGTCTTCGTAGCCATCGGCCACGGCTTTAATGATATATTTTTTTTCCTCGCGTGGAACATCAAACTGGTACCATGAGTATGTGCCTCTCTCCCATGTGTAGCATGTCATGGTGTCCACCACGGTGGAGTCGGTGTCCATTAGCGTTATGAAGGCCTTTATTTTGCCTATGGTGAAGGAGTCGTACACCTCACCTCCGAGGGTGATTGTGCCCTTTTTCTTTTCTTTTGTCTGTTCCGCGTGTGCGGGGTGAGCCATGATGGCGCAGAACGCCATGATGATGATAGTCGCTAATTGTCTCATGTATAGTTTTTTTGCGTTATTGTCTGTTTCTTATACGCATGAGATGTGGGAATGTTAACAATAAAACTAATAAAGATGTAAGTTTTTTTGTTTTGACATCCTAATGCCATGCCGGTATGTTATTTCTGCCGCAAAGGTATGCAGAAATTTAGAACTGTGCAATACAAAGTACTATTTGGATTGTGTTATTTATGCTTTGTTAACATATTGGCGCCCTTATTCCGTTGTCGGGACGGTGTGAATTAGTGGTAACACAATACTCGCCCTGAATGAGCGGGACAACAATCGCATTGCATAACGTGCGGCTACAGAAGCGTAACAGCAGCCTAATCGCACAACATACGGACCTATATCGTACCTTGTCCCGCCCCTTCAGGGCGAAATACCGGTTGAGGGATTGGGCTATTCTATCCCCGGGGTTGACACCCCGGGCTTGTATGTTACACCCTGTTAGGGTGTTTCGCCGCAATGTTTTACGCCATTCTTGTTTTATCTCGACCGAGATATTGCGCCTTGACGCGGGGCAATATCCTATTATTGTGTTTTAATCCTATGAATGATGTATGGGTATGCTCTATCAAACATGTTGCGTCTGCGCACCCTGAAGGGGTACATTATTCTATTATTGTGTTTTATCCTTATGAATAATGGATACGTACTAACAACAAAGAACATAGGTTCCGCGCACCCTGAAAGGGTGCAATAACTAAGCCCGGGGTTTCAACCCCGGGAACAATGGACACCCATAAACGATAAAACGTATTTCGCCCTGAAGGGGCGGGACAACAATCGCATTATATAACACACTGCAACAGGAGCATAACTATTATCATTTCCATGTATCGAACTGATGTTGGATTGAATTGGAAAAGACAGAAAAGTCAGTTCGTTACTAATCTGTTGCTTTTGTTGACAAATTGTAATTTCCTAACAGCCGGAGAATTGCGTATTTCAAAAAAAATAATAGTGCGAGTCAAAATATCGCAATATTCGACAATAATGGTATTTTATTGATTCTAAGATTGTTATGTTTTTGTCGTAGAAACGTGCGCAA
Organism: uncultured Prevotella sp.; assembly: GCA_964599665.1. Taxonomy (GTDB): domain Bacteria; phylum Bacteroidota; class Bacteroidia; order Bacteroidales; family Bacteroidaceae; genus Prevotella. Next base: position 49,204 of record CAZRGO010000005.1, on the reverse strand, counting down.
AGAATTCCCCCAAATAATCGTTTTTGTGGTGTAATCGCATTGCGTTTATAAGGTAAAAGCTATCGGATTGAGCCGTGAACACACCCTGATTGGATTGTAAAAGCACCCTGATTACACTGCTGAAGCTATGCGATTACAACAAAAAACTATCGCTTTGCCGATTAAATTGGCAAAGCGATAGATGAAAAAGGTTCCGGTTTGCGTTTTTCTGCCACTGTTCTTGGAAATCAAAAAGTAAGAGAAAAGGCGGTAAGCCTGACGTTATGTCAGACGGGCTACATGCTGTCCGCCGTGTCTGTGGCCTTGTCTTTTATGCTGTCGAAGCCGGTTTTGATGCGTCTCAGCCCTTCGAGCAGCGTGGCACGCGGGCAGGCAATGTTAATGCGTATAAACCCCTCTCCGGCGGCTCCGTACACGGTTCCGGCGTTAACCCATACGCGTCCCTCATTATATAATATCCTTTCAATGGTCTTGGATGGCAGTCCCAGACTGCGACAGTCCACCCATATAAGATAAGTGCCTTCCGGTTTGGTGACCTTCAGCATAGGCAACTCGGTGTCGAAAAAGTCCTGTAGCACACGATAGTTGCCGTGCAGGTATGTTATAAGCCCCTCTAACCAGTCGATACCGTGGCGGTATGCAGCGCATAACGCCACCACTCCGAACGGGTTCACGTCGCACACCTCGTTGATGTTTATGGCCTTGTCTATGTGCCGGCGCAGTTCCTCGTCCTTAACGAATATGTTGGCTATCTGCAATCCCGCTATGTTGAACGCCTTGCTTGGCGAGGAACAGGTGACGGAACGGTTGACGAACTCCTCGCCGAGCGATGCGAAAGGAATGTACCGGTGTGGCGGGAATACAAGTTCGCAGTGTATCTCGTCGCTTACTACCATTACATCGTTCTCGAAACATATCTCTCCGAGGCGGCGCAGCTCATCAGATGTCCACACACGTCCGGCGGGATTGTGAGGGTTGCACAGCAGCATTACCTTTACGGCGGGGTCGGATACCTTGGCGCTGAGGTCGTCAAAGTCCATGGTGTAGTTGCCGTTACGGTATATTAGCGGGCTTTCCGTTATCGTGCAGCCGTTGTTGCGGATTGAAGAAAAGAAGCAGTTGTAGACGGGAGTCTGCACGAGTACCTTGTCGCCTGGCTGTGTCAAGGCCTTTATGACGGCTGATATGGCCGGTACCACGCCGCTGGTATATAGTATCCAGTCGCGGTTTATGTTGAGGCCGTGGCGTGTGGCGAACCAGTCTATGGTGGCGGCGTAGTACTCCTCGGGCACTTTGGTGTAGCCGAACACCCCGTGGTCAACACGTTTGCGCAGCGCCTCCGTTATGCATGGGGCTGTCTTGAAGTCCATGTCGGCCACCCACATGGGCAGTATGTCCGCATCGGTCGCCGAATCCCATTTCACCGAGTTGGTGGCGCGCCTGTCTGTGATGTCGTTGAAGGTCTGTTGCATAGTAGTATGGCGTTATGGTTATGCCTCGGAGCCGTTGGCGTTACGGCTTTTTATCACGCAGTCGGCGGGAGACTTTATATTGTCGTCGAGTATTATCTCGCCAATGCTGTCGGCCGTTATCTGTCCGCTGCGGGGGTTCTTGACGCTCGTTATGCCGCCTTTTATGTCGGCATGGACGGTGGAATACTCAAATGCGAGATCGGCATCGGCGTCGAACGTGCAGTTCTCAAGCACAAGGTCGTGGGCGTAGCACAGCGGTTGCGTGCCGGCAATGCGGCAGTTTACGAGCCTTAGCCCTTTGGAGTGCCAGCCGAGGTACTCGCCTGTTATCTCCGAGTCGTACACCGTTACGTTCTCCGTTCCCCAGAAAGCGTCTTTGGTATGCAGTGTGGCGTTGCGTATAACAACATTGCTGCAATATTGGAAAGAGTAGTTGCCCTCTTGGTAGTAGTCCTCGATCTCGATGTCATGGCTGTGCATGAACAGGTAATCGCCGTTCTTTACCTCTACGTTTTTCAAACGGATGCCGGCGCACTGCCACAGAGTCTCCTCTGCATTGGGCAGCTTTACGTTCTCAAGTGTCAGGTCTTCCATCTCACGGAACATCTTCGGAGCCTCCACAACGGTGTCTTTCATGACGAGATGGCGGGAGTACCACAGTGCGGCACGGGCACCCTCACGAAAGAGACAGTTTTCTATGCGGAAGCCATTGACGTGCCAGAAGGGGTATTTGCCTTCAAAAACGCACTCCATAGCCTCGATATTTGAGCATTCCTTTATGGCCGATTCGCCTGCATGTATGGTTACATTCTCAAGGCGCAGGTCGTGACTTGCGAATAAAGGGCGCTCGCCCTCAAACTCTTTGTCTTTGATTACTTGCATGGTCGTATAGTAGTTTTATTGTTATTGTAGTGTGATGTAAACCGAACGGTAATAGGCCGTTGACTTGTTGCCGCCGGCGTTAGTGAGCTTTTGCGTTGCAAAATTACAACCATTTTTTCAATGTGGGGATATAAAAAGCATGGAATGATATACCTTTTTTGCTTATTTAACGGGAAAGGAGGGTCGGACGCAACCGATATTTTAGCGGTATTAATTTTATTTTCTCGGAAAAAAGCAGTAACTTTGCACAAAATTCAGAAAACAATAATGAGCGAAAATCACAACAACGACTTTGTGCGCGCGGTGGCAGACAGAAAATATGAATACGGCTTTACCACCGATGTGCATACCGACATCATACCGACAGGACTGACGGAGGACGTCGTAAGACTCATATCACGGAAGAAAGGCGAGCCGGAGTGGATGTTGGAGTTTCGTCTGAAGGCCTTCAGGCATTGGCAGACGATGCGGCAACCGGAGTGGGGGCACGTGTCATTGCCGGAGATAGACTATCAGGCTATCTCGTATTATGCAGACCCTATGGCCAAGAAGAAGGAGGGGAAAAAGGAGATAGACCCTGAGTTGGAGAGGACATTCGACAAGCTCGGCATACCGTTGGAGGAGAGGCTGGCGCTGAGCGGGGTGGCGGTGGACGCCATAATGGACTCCGTTTCGGTGAAGACTACATATAAGGACAAGCTGAAGGAGAAAGGCATCATATTCATGTCGATAGGCGAGGCGGTGAGGGAACACCCCGAACTGGTGAGGGAATATCTCGGAACCGTGGTGCCGTACAGGGACAATTTCTTTGCGGCGCTGAACTCTGCGGTGTTCTCTGACGGCTCTTTCGTGTATATACCGAAAGGCGTGAGGTGCCCGATGGAGTTGTCAAGCTACTTCAGAATCAACGCGGCGGGAACGGGACAGTTTGAAAGGACGCTGATAATAGCTGACGATGACTCTTATGTGTCATACCTTGAGGGATGCACTGCGCCCATGCGCGATGAGAACCAGTTGCATGCCGCCATCGTGGAGATAGTGGTAAAGGACAGGGCGGAGGTCAAGTACTCGACCGTGCAGAACTGGTATCCGGGTGACGAGAACGGCAAAGGCGGTGTCTTTAACCTTGTGACGAAGAGGGGAGACCTAAGGGGACGCGACTCGAAACTGTCATGGACGCAGGTGGAGACGGGTTCGGCCATAACGTGGAAATATCCGTCGTGCATATTGAGGGGAGACAATAGCGTGGCCGAGTTTTACAGCGTGGCGGTGACAAACCACCGGCAGGAGGCTGACACCGGAACGAAAATGATACATATAGGCAAAAACACAAAGTCTACGATAATATCCAAAGGCATATCGGCAGGACACTCGCAGAACTCGTACCGCGGCTTGGTGAGGGCATCGGCAAAGGCCGACGGCGCAAGAAATTATTCATCTTGCGACTCGTTGCTGTTGGGAAGCCACTGCGGGGCGCACACATTCCCGTATATGGATATACACAACAAGACGGCGGTGGTGGAGCATGAGGCTACAACCTCAAAGATTTCGGAGGCTCAACTGCTGTATTGCAACCAGAGAGGCATAAGCACCGAGGAAGCGGTAGGGCTGATAGTGAACGGATATGCCAAGGAAGTGCTACAGAAACTGCCGATGGAATTTGCGGTGGAGGCACAGAAACTGCTTAGCGTTAGCCTGGAAGGCAGCGTAGGATAAGAAACATAAATACCCGAGAAAATGCTTGAGATAAAGAATCTACACGCCGCTGTGGACGGCAAGGAAATACTGAAAGGCGTAAACCTTACGATAAAAGACGGAGAGATACATGCCCTGATGGGTACAAACGGAGCCGGCAAATCGACGCTGAGTAACGTCATAGTGGGGAATCCGGCTTATGAGGTGACGGAGGGTTCTATAACATTTGACGGCAAAGACCTGCTGGCTATGAAGCCGGAGGAGCGTGCCAACGCCGGCATATTCATGTCATTTCAGGCTCCGGTGGAGATACCGGGGGTGTCTATGACCAACTTCATGAAGGCGGCGGTGAACGCCAGACGTAAGGCGATGGGGCTGGAACCGCTCAAAGCCGGCGACTTCATTAAGCTGATGAAAGAGAAAAGGGAGCTGGTGGAGATAGACAAAAAGCTGATGAACCGCTCTGTGAACGAGGGCTTCTCTGGTGGCGAGAAGAAGAGAAACGAGATATTCCAGATGGCTATGCTGGAGCCTTCACTCTGCATTCTTGACGAGACGGACTCGGGATTGGACGTGGATGCGCTGAGGATAGTGGCTGGAGGATTTAACAAATTGCGCACGGAGAAGACCAGTGCCATTGTCATTACACACTATCAGAGGCTGCTTGACTACATAAAGCCGGATGTTGTGCACGTGCTTATAGACGGAGAAGTGGTGAAGACGGGTGGCCCTGATCTTGCGTTGAAGATTGAAAACGAGGGCTTTGACTGGATAAAGGATGAACTGAAAGGGAGATAACGCATGGTCAACCAATATACAGAACTGTACGATGAGGTAAAGGAACTGCTCATGAGGCAGTCGTGTGACACCCTGAACGGTATGAGAGAAAAGGCAATGGAGACGTTCAGACGACTCGGACTGCCTGCGAGAAAAGACGAACGGTATAGATATACCGATGTGGAGAAGGCTTTCGCACCGGACTATGGCTTGTCGCTCGCTCCCATAACGATAAAGGATACGCCATACGTTTATGCCATAAAGGACGCTCCGGTTGATGTTACTCCTTATTATAATAAGGTGGTTGACGCTGCGGTGACGGCGGATGGGGAACCGGTGGGCATGGGAAACCTGAAAGGGGAGTATAGGGAAGACGCGCTGACAGCGCTGAATACGGCGTTGGCTCACGATGCGTTGGTGGTGCATATCCCGCGGAATGTCAGTGCAAAAACGCCCATACGCATCGAGAACGTGCTGTCGGGGGAGCAGGATACGATGGTGATCAGGCGTGTTCTGATTGTCATGGAGGAGTGTTCGGAGGCTACTGTGTTTTTTGTTGACCACGTAAAGGACGACAGGCGTTTCCTGTCTCTTCAGGTAATAGAGGTGGTTGCGAAGGACGGGGCACGGCTGGACATGTACGAGTTAGAGGAGACTCACGAGAAATGCAACCGCTTCAGCAACCTGTATATAAAGACAGGGCGTGACGTTTCGATAAGACATAACAACCTGACGATGTCGAATGGCGTTACAAGGAACGGCATAGACGTGTATATGCAAGGCCGGAACTCGGAGGTGACGCTGAACGGTGCTGTCATAGCCGACGGCAAACAGCATGTGGATAACAATACGATGATAGACCATCAGGTGCCGCAATGCACGTCAAACGAGTTGTATAAGTATGTTATTGACGATGAGGCTGTGGGCGGATTTGCCGGGAAGATAATGGTGAGAGAGGGCGCTCAGCAGACAATATCGCACGAAACGAACAATAATATGTGCGCGTCGTCGGACGCAAGGATGTACACACAGCCTATGCTTGAGATTTATGCCGATGACGTAAAGTGTGCGCATGGCTCCACAGTGGGTGTTATGGATGAGGCGGCGCTGTTCTATATGCGTCAGCGCGGCATTCCGTTGGAAACGGCAAAGACACTGCTTAAAACCGCCTTCATATCGCAAGTGGTGAACGAAATGAAGTGGGAGTCGTTCCGGGATCGCCTGCATATTCTTGTGGATAAGCGCCTGTCGAGTGAAGAACGGTGCGGAACCTGTAAGATATGCAAATGATAACATGGGCCGGCAAGCCTGTAATATAACAAGAGAACAATAACAGTCACAATTCCAAGACCTCGTAAATGGAAGACATAAGAAAAGAATTCCCGATTTTATCGAGGAAAATATACGGAAAATACCCGTTGGTATATCTCGACAATGGCGCCACGACGCAGAAACCGCTTTGCGTGCTTGACGCCATGAGGGAGGAGTATTTGAATGTCAATGCCAATGTTCACAGAGGCGTACATTACCTTTCGCAGCAGGCAACTGACCTGCATGAGGCGGCGAGAGAGAAGGTAAGGGGATTCATAAATGCCGGTTCCATCGAGGAAATTATATTTACACGGGGTACGACGGAGAGCCTGAACCTTGTCGCTTATTCCTTTTCTGAGGCGTATATGAGGGAGGGTGACGAGGTGATTGTTTCGGTAATGGAACATCACTCCAATATCGTTCCGTGGCAGTTGCATGCGAAACGTAAGGGGATTGTGCTGCGGGTGATTCCAATGAGCGACGACGGGATATTGGATCTTGATGCCTATAGAGCGTTGTTTAATGAAAAGACAAAGTTAGTCAGCGTTACACACGTCAGCAATGTGCTGGGAACGGTGAACCCTGTCAAGGAAATTGTACGCATAGCGCATGACAATGGCGTGCCATGCCTTATAGATGGGGCGCAAAGCGCACCGCACATGCAGGTCGATATGCAGGATATTGACTGTGATTTTTATGCTTTTTCAGGACATAAAATGTACGGTCCCACCGGTATCGGAGTGCTTTATGGCAAGAAAAAATATCTGGAGGAGATGCCTCCGTATCAGGGTGGGGGCGACATGATAGGCACTGTGTCGTTTGAAAAGACTACATTTGCGGAGCTGCCTTTGAAGTTTGAGGCCGGAACACCGGACTATATCGCCACCAATGGCCTTGCCACTGCGATAGATTTCATGCAGGGAATAGGCTTGAAAAATATTGAGAATCATGAGCGGGAGCTTACCCGTTACGCCATAGAACGAATGCTTGAGATTCCGGGAATGACCATTTTCGGGCCGTTGGATGTATCCGTTCGCGATGCGGTCATAAGTTTTCTCGTGAGGGAAAACGGCGGTGAAAGCGACCGTTTTATACACCATCTTGATATGGGGACATTGCTGGACCGGCTTGGTATAGCTGTGAGAACAGGACATCATTGTGCCGAACCGCTCATGAAAAGGCTTGGAATACAGGGCGCGGTGAGGGCTTCTTTTGCATTATACAATACAAAAGAGGAGGTTGACGCTCTGGTTGCGGGAATAAAAAGGGTTGTGACAATGTTTTGAGTGAACCGTATCGCCTGGTCTATATTAATGCTGTTTGCCGCTGTAGGCAAAAACATTATTATCTAAAATCACTATGATGCAGAAAACTACTATACCGGAAATGAACCGACTTACGGTGGAGGAATTCCGTAAAGCCGATAAAATGCCACTCGTTGTCGTACTTGACGATGTACGGTCGTTGTATAATGTGGGTTCGGTATTTAGGACTTCGGACGCTTTTCGTGTGCAGACTGTGTATCTTTGTGGCATTACGGCGGCGCCGGACGAGGTGCGTGACACCGATGGGTGCATTGTGAAAGACTGCTCGTTGAAGGCCGCTCAGGAGATACATAAGACGGCTCTCGGAGCGGAGGAGAGTGTGGAATGGAGGTATTTCAAGACTGCGGAGGAAGCGGTGAGAACGCTGAAAAACGACGGTTTCACCGTGTTGGCAGTGGAACAGGCTCATGGTTCCACTATGCTTGGGGACTTCTCGCCGGAGTGGGTGAGCGGTAATGTGTCCAAGAAGTATGCCGTTGTCTTGGGTAATGAGGTGAAAGGAGTGCATCAGGAGATTGTGGATATATGTGACGGATGCCTCGAAATACCGCAGTATGGCACCAAACACTCGCTCAATGTCTCTGTTACGGCAGGCATTATTATATGGCATTTCGCCGCCGCAATGAACCTTTTGAACCGTTAATGCAATTCTTCTGAGCCGTTAACGCTATCTTTTTACGTTTCTATTGGTTAACAGATGTTTGCCGTTTGACTTCGCAGTGAGACAAATTTCAGTATGAACGCCAAAATTTTCCTGAAAAGATTTTGGCGTTTGTATTTTTTTTTTTAACTTTGCACACAAATTAACCATATCGTAATTTGTATGGTATCTAAACACTAACTACTATCCATAATACACCTAATATATTATCATAGGGTAATAATGTTACTCTAAATGGATTATTACACGAAACGAATTCTTAATCATTCATAATCATATTATTAAACAAACAAAATTATTACTCATGAAGAAAATTTTTACTTTTCTTTCCGTAGTGATGCTCTTCTTGGTGCTTGGCGCTAATGCGCAGAGCCGCAAGTCATGGGATTTCACTAAGGGAGTGAGCGACAGCAGTCGTGAGATGCTTGACGCTGACGATGCCACATGGTTCAAAACCATTAGTGATGGCGTGAGCACTGCATGGACAACAAACAAATCGTTTGATGGCGAGTTGACAGCCAACGGCGAGGTAGTTCCTGAGTTTGCAGGTTTGCAGTTCGGTGACTTCGCTGCCGCAAATGCAGTGATGTACAAAGGCACCAATATTCGTTTGCAGAAGAATTGCTCTATCACATTACCTGTATTGTCAGCAGGTCAGAAGATCACAATCGTTGCGCAGTCAGCCAACGGTGAAGCAACTGACAGAGGTTTCTCTTTGACAAACGCACAGACAGCAGATGGTGAGACATCTGTTATCCTTTTAGGTAATAAGGTAGAAGGCTCCCCCGGTGTTTACACTGTTGTAGCGACAGTTATTGCTGACGGTGTGGTTAAGATCTCTACCGGATTGTCAGGCGCTCCGAAGTCAGGTATCGAGATTTTCTCTATCATCATTGACGAAGGTGATAAGAATATCAAGACCTGGGACTTCACAAAGTGGTCTGACGCTACCAAGTCTCAGATACTTGCAGCCGAGGATTGGACTACAGCCGAGTCTGCATCCAAGAATTATATCACAGGTGATGAGATCCGTTGGGTTTTGGATCCTACTGTAGACGCTAACGGAGACCTCGTTGCCGGTGGTGCGGCCATCGCTGAGATGAAGGGTCTTCGCCACAATTCTCTTGGTGCATACGGCATGGCTACCGCTTTCGATTACCAGACAACGACCGACGGTAACAACTGGGGACCATACGAATCTCCCTCTTATCTTTGGATAACCGGTACATCATCTTCTATCGTTGTTCCTAACGTTAAGGCCGGATCAACATTCAAACTTGGTGTTGAGTCACACAAACCTGGTGATAAGCGTGGCTTCAAGGTAGTGGTTAACGGCACTGAGGTTGGTGCAACCCAGACAACAGCTGACTATACTGTACTTGAATACACTATCCCTGAAAGCTCTGATGAGTATGTTGATGTAGTGCTTACAGCAACCAAAGGCGTTCACCTTTACTCAATAGAGGCAGAGGTTAAGGATGAGACAGTGGTTGACAAGAACCCGAAACTCGGTGATCCTGTATATTCTTTGAAGAACGGCAGCAAGATAAACCCGTCAACAGTTGCCTTCACAATGAACTTCTCTAAGGCCGCTAACGTAAACGCTGATACCAATATAACCATCGAAGGTTACTGTGGTCCTGCCGGTCTTGATGAGGATGCAAAGGCCGATTACATGTTTGATGGTGTTGAATTTGTATTGGGTGAGGGCCTTACCTTTACTTTCTCAGACTTTGTAGAGGGTGGCTTGCTTGAGAACACAGCTTATGAGTTCTATCTGACCAAACTCGTTGTTGACGGTTATGAGGCTTTGAACAAGGAGGCAGCAGAGGGCGAACAGCTCTATCCGCTTTCATTTGAGACCACAGGCCCGGGCGTAGAAGAGCAACGTGCATGGGAGTTCACCAACACGGCAGAGGACGCTGAGGCTCTTGCAGCTGCAGTAGAGCTCGGTTATTGGAATGAAAGTTCTAAGGGACGTTACAGCGTTTCAACCAGAATGTTCGCTAATGGCAACAGAACCCTGTTGGTAGCAGAGGATACTCCGCTTCGTATAACAGACGGATTGGAGTTCACAATGAGTAACGACAATGATATTCTTGTTGGTACACCTGCGGGTAATAACAGTCGTCTCCAGTTGGGTGGTGGTTCTCCTAACCTCATTATTCCTTCTTGTAACGCCGGTGATGAGGTTACAATCAAGGGACTTTGGTCAACCAAGAACAATAGTACCATTACCATAACCAACGGTACAGCGGAGGATGGAACCAACACCATTACCCTTACAGGAAGCTCTGCTGAGTATAAGATCAAGGTATCTGATAACGGCGATCTTGTTCTTGTCAGCAAGAATGTGGTTTACCAAGCTATCAGCGTATTCCCTTCTACAATCCAGAAAGAGAACGTTCAGTACACCATTAACGCTGTTGACGCAGAAGGTAATGTACTTAAGACTATTACTGAGGGTGAGGGTCTGACTAACGATAAGGTAGAGGTTAGCTATTCTCACTATGTCGCTGACGCTGAGGGCAACGTATATACAGCAGGTACAATAGGCACACCGTTCACCTCAACATTCACATTGTCCGCAGAAAGCACTTACAATGTAACTTATAAGAGCACAGACATCAAGAATGCGGTGCTTTGCGTTGAGGGCGAGGACATAGAGGGTACAACTCCTCTTACAAGCGGCAATATGGGTGTACGCGCTTCAAACCAGAATGCTGCATACAATGAGACAGACATAGTTCTCGTAACACTCCAGCCGGGAAGCTATAAGATTAAGGCCGGTCTCTTTGATGTTAAGCCAGTCTCTTACGTTGCAACATTGACTCTTGGTAACTCAGAAGAGACTCCTATCCTTCTTTCTTCAACAGCCGACAACCTCTCAGAGGTAGATACCGATGAACTGATAGTTGTCACAGAGCCTACAGAACTTATCTGGAAAGCCGGTGGTGATGACAGAAGAGGTCTTGACTATATTATAGTTTATCCTTCTGATGATGTTCCTGACATTGAGGATCCTGATGGTATAAACGGTGTTTATGAGACATCAGCATCACAGGGACAGGCTGTTAAGGTTATGAAGAACGGTCGCATTGTTGTTGAAAGCGCTAACGGAACATACACTGTTGCCGGCGCCAAGATACAGTAATTCGCTGTATTTGCAGGTTCAATGGAACAATAATCATCGCCCCGCAGGCATTCCCGCTTGCGGGGCGATAATGTTAATGTGAGTTCGATATAATCATGCAATACAAATTGCATGATTACATTTATCCTCCTTTTGTGGTGCGCTTCCTGTATGGGTGTAGTATCCAAGCATTGGGTTTCAGCCCTTATGACCTATGGATATATATAAACGACAAGGCGTATCATATTAATATCAAACCTGAATAAAATGAAAAGACTGCTGATATTAACAGTTATGTTGTGCGCTTTTGTCGCCAACACTTTCTCCGCTGCATCGTTTACCGATGTCACTATGTCTGTAAACGGTATGAAGACGACCATGAACAATGGCAAACTCTCTGTCACAATTGATGCCAATGGTCGTGTTAGCAGCATGAAATATAACCTTACCCGCGAGTTGCTTGCCTCCAATGGCGTATATTTTGACTATACCACCGCACAAGGAAACAAGGGCCTTTCGCCCACCAAGGTAACCGTTATCAAGAATACTCCTGAGATATGTGAGGTGCTTTATAGCGCCACCTCCGGAAACACTATATGGGAGCAGGGGTATATCATGCGTAAGAATGTGGCGGGTATCTATGTGTATGTCATAGCCACCGGTACCTCAACCTCTAAAGACGAGCCTGTCAAGGAGGCCCGTGTGTGCAGCCGTCTTGCACCGGATATGTTGGAGGGCTATGTAGATTGGCGCATGAACGGCACCATTCCCAATAACTCCGCAATGGAAGAGGCCGAGAAAGAGGAGAATACCGTGCAGGATGCCACATACTATCTTGCCGACGGTTCAATCTATACCAAATACAATTGGGCCAATTATATTGAGCGTGACACCGTGCACGGCTTGTCAAACGGTTATTATGGCCTTTGGAATATACCGGTTTCCTATGAGTGGCTCAATGGAGGCGTGGAGCGTCAGGAGCTAACAGTTCATGCCACGAGCAAGTCTCCCATTACGATACAGATGTTGCAAGGCGAGCATCTCGGCGGTTCGGCCATGGTGTTGAATGACGGCGAGAAGAAGCTCTATGGCCCGTTCCTCATCTATACCAACTATGTTTCTCCGAAAATAACAGGCCCTATTGCCAATGCCAAGCGCCTTGCGCAGGAGTATGCCGCCGAGTGGCCGTTCCAATGGTTTGACAATGAGCTTTACCCTAAGGTACGCGGAACGGTCAGCGGCCATCTGAATGTGACGACCGGACAAGACAACAGCAATGTAAGGGTGGTGCTTGCACAGGAGAAAGGCATTGACCCGCTGGCACAAACGCATGGCTATCAGTTCTGGGCAAAGACCGATGAAAAGGGCGATTTTTGTGTTAAACACGTTCGTCCCGGTACCTATCACCTCTATGCATACGCCACAACCGGCGATATTACTGACATGCTGGAGGTGGATGATATAGAGGTAAAGGAGGGCGAGCAGAGCCTCGGCACGATAGACTGGACCCCGACATGTTACACAGACCTGCTGTGGATGATAGGCGAGAACGACCGCCGTTCGGGCGAATACCGTCTCTGTGACTCGCCACGCCAATATGGTTTATGGAATGCCGTGCCTGCCACGCTTACCTATACCGTGGGAACAAGCAAGCCGGAGACAGACTGGTACTATGCTCAGACCAAAGCCGGCACGTGGACAATTAAGTTTAATCTTGACCGGACATATACCGGCACGGCGTGTCTCACGGCCTCTCTTGCCGGTGCCACCAATGCCGGTTCGTCCGTGGCGGTTAAGGTTAACAATGTGTCGAGAGGCACATGGAAACCCGGTGTCAATGATGCCGCCATATACCGAAGCGCCGTACAGAGCGGACGTCATTGGCTTATGACCACCACTTTCCCCGCATCTGCGTTAAAAGTGGGTGCCAATACCGTAACGCTGACTATGTCCGGCAATGGTAAGAACGGCGGTTTTATGTATGATTGCATAAAGCTTGAGGCCGGCAGCCTTGTGACTGCGGTGCAGGGTGTCAGTGACTCGTATGAGTCTGAGGCCGGTATTATGCCCCGAAAGGTCATTAAAGACGGTCGTCTGGTCATTGAGACACCGGGACACGTGTATAGTGTCGGTGGTGTGCGGTTGAGATAGTCGTTTCTCCGTGGTGGTAAACTTGTGAAATCAAGTTCACTGACTCCCTGAAATACATTTACCCTGAAAGGGCAATAGAAGGAACATGCACGTTTTGTTTTCTGATAAAGGACGCTATGTGCATCGGTTTTCTCCTATTGCCCTTTCAGGGCTTAATACGTAAAGGGATGAATCAATGATACGGGGGCATAGAGCTTACGTACACTTTACCATGTTATCGCTTCCATCCCCTGCTGCCTTAACCATTCGTTGCAGCGTGAGAAGTGGTGGTTCCCGAACCATCCTCCCCGGTTAGCGGATAGCGGCGACGGGTGTACCGACTCCAGTACGAGATGTTTCCCGGTGTCTATGAGGCGCTTTTTGGAGCGTGCCGGTCCTCCCCACAGCAGGAAAACAACGTGTGGGCAGCGGTCGGATATGGTCTTTATAACGGCATCTGTGAACGTCTCCCACCCCTGTCTCTGGTGCGATGCCGCCTGATGCCGGCGCACTGTCAGTGTGGCGTTGAGCAGAAACACCCCCTGTCGTGCCCATTTGCGCAGGCTTCCGTTGTATTTCCGTCTTCCGTTGGCGTCGGTCAGTATCTCCGGTACTGAGCCAATGTCATCCTTTATCTCCTTAAATATGTTTATGAGTGATGGCGGCAGGTCTATGCCTTCCTTCACGGAGAAACACAGTCCCTCGGCCTGTCCCGGCCCGTGGTATGGGTCCTGCCCCAATATTACCACCTTTACATCGTTCAGGGGGCAGAGGTTAAAGGCATTGAATATCTCCTTGCCCGGAGGGTAGCAGACGCCGGTGGCGTATTCGTTGTGTACGAATGCCGTTAGTTTCTTGAAGTATTCCTGTTCAAACTCGGTCTGCAAGGCATCGTGCCATGATTGTTCTATCTTTACCATAGTGTTGTTGCCGTTTGTTGTTAATGCTGTTACAAAAGTACATATATTTCTCCACAATATTGCATTCCGGCCGGTAAAATATATTGATATGAGAGAAAAAAACATGATATTAATCCGGGGGGCGGGGGGAAATACGATTAAAGTTCGTTTTCTTGTGGCGTGAGAATGGCTGATATGACATCCGTGCGTTTTGTTTATTTTGTCTTTGTTCCGCTCATGTCTCTGTTCGTTATGTAATGCGGTTGTTGTCCCGCCATTTCAGGGCGAAATACGTTTTATCCTTTATGTGCGTATATTGTTCCCGGGGTTGAAACCCCGGGCTTAGTTATTGCACCCTTTCAGGGTGCGCGGAACCTATGTTCTTTGTTGTTAGTACGTATCCATTATTCATAAGGATAAAACACAATAATAGAATAATGTACCCCTTCAGGGTGCGCAGACGCAACATGTTTGATAGAGCATACCCATACATCATTCATAGGATTAAAACACAATAATAGGATATTGCCCCGCGTCAAGGCGCAATATCTCGGTCGAGATAAAACAAGAATGGCGTAAAACATTGCGGCGAAACACCCTAACAGGGTGTAACATACAAGCCCGGGGTGTCAACCCCGGGGATAGAATAGCCCAATCCCTCAACCGGTATTTCGCCCTGAAGGGGCGGGACAAGGTACGATATAGGTCCGTATGTTTTGCGACTCGGTTGCCGTTCCGCTATCTGCAATGCCCGTTTTGTAATGCGGTTGTTGTCCCGCCTCTTCAGGGCGAAAATGCGTTTGGTCGTTTATGTGTGTCCATTGTTCCCGGGGGTGAAACCCTGGGCTTGGATATTGCACCTCTTCAGGGAACGAAGTCTCAAAACGTTTTTTGTGTTTTGGAAGCGTGATATTCTCTCAGTTTTTGCGGGTTGAAAATGTGGTTCTGTAACGTGCTTGTCTTTAGGGTGTTGCAATCGCGGTGCAATTACAATGTAAACGCACTGCGATTGCAATGTAAAGGCAGTGCGATTACAACGCAAAAGCAGTGCGATTAGAATGTGGGGGCGATATCATGCCTACAGCAGGTGTCGGCTATATGCCATTAAAAAAGGGAACCTGACACATTTTGTGTGCCACGTTCCCCGCAGTTATTTGTTGTTTGTTGCGATATTAGTCAACGATAAGGTTCTCGCCTGTCATATCTTCCGGCTGCTCCAGCCCCATGATATGCAGTATTGTAGGTGCCACGTCAGCCAGTCGTCCGTCCTTTATTGTAGCGGAATTGTTGTCTGTTACGTATATGCACGGTACCGGATTCAGGGAGTGTGCCGTGTTAGGCGTGCCGTCAGCATTTATGGCGTTGTCCGCGTTTCCATGGTCTGCTATTATTATAGCCTCGTATCCTGTAGCCTTTGCCGCCTCTATCACGTCGCGCACGCAGTTGTCTACCGCTACCACCGCTTTGGCAATGGCGTTGTATACGCCTGTGTGTCCGACCATGTCTCCGTTTGCGAAGTTTACAACTATAAAGTCATACTCGTCTTTCTTTATTGCCTCTACGAGCTTGTCCTTCACCTCATACGCCGACATCTCAGGTTTAAGGTCATACGTAGCCACCTTTGGTGAGGCCACAAGTATGCGCTCCTCGTTTTCGTATGGTGCCTCTCTGCCGCCGTTAAAGAAGAATGTAACGTGCGCATATTTCTCTGTCTCTGCTGTGTGCAACTGCTTTTTGCCTTGCTGTGACAGATATTCTCCGAGGGTATTTGTCACGTTCTCTTTCGGGAATAGTATTCCCACGCCCTTGAATGAGGCGTCGTATGGTGTCATGCAGTAATATTTCAGTCCCTTTATGGTCTGCATTCCCTCCTCGGGCATATCCTGCTGTGTCAGCACCTGTGTCAGTTCCTTGGCGCGGTCGTTGCGGAAGTTTATGAATATCACCGCGTCTCCCTCCTCAATGTTGCCGTTTACCTTGGCGTTTGATATAGGTTTCACGAACTCGTCCGTTACTCCCTCATCGTAACTGTCCTGCATTGCCTGCACCATACAGTCGGCTTTCTTGCCCGTTCCTTTCACTATAAGGTCGTAAGCCTCTTTTACTCTGTTCCAGCGTTTGTCGCGGTCCATGGCGTAGAAACGTCCTATTATGCTTGCAATGTTGGCATCGTTCTCCTTGCATTTGGCGTCAATCTGCTCTATAAATCCCTTTCCTGACTTCGGGTCGGTGTCGCGTCCGTCCATGAAACAGTGTACGAACAGCTGTTGTGACAGTCCGTATGCCTTTCCAACCTCAATGAGCTTGAAGAGGTGATCGAGTGAAGAGTGTACGCCACCGTTAGATGTCAGTCCCATCAGGTGCAGCTTTTTGCCGTTGGCTTTGGCATATTCGTATGCCTCTTTCACTTGCGGGTTCTCCACTATGGAGCCGTCTGCGCACGCTCTGTTTATCTTCACGAGATCCTGATATACTATGCGTCCCGCTCCGATGTTGAGGTGCCCCACCTCTGAGTTACCCATTTGTCCGTCTGGCAGGCCCACGTCCTCTCCCGATGCCTGTAGCTGCGATACGCTGCTTACAGCCTGCAGGTAGTCCAGATAAGGTGTCGGGGTGTTGAAAATGACATCCCCTTTGCCGTGTTTCCCGATTCCCCATCCGTCGAGAATCATCAAAAGTGCTTTCTTTGCCATCTCTTATAGTCGTTTGTTTTTTAGTTGTTTATTGCTCTTTGTAACCGTCTTCCGGAGCGTTCCTGTTTGGCGTGCCGTTCTGTTCCGGCCGTTTTTGCCGTCTTTTGTCTCCACGGTTGTATTTCGGTTGCAAAGGTAGTGTAATAGCATGAGAACATGGCCGTTGAACTGTTAAATAATGATAAATGAATATTTTTAGTAAAAAAAGTGGGGCAAAGTGGGGCAAAGTGGGGATTTTTTTGTAACTTTGCCTGCAAAATGTAATCTTATAATAAGAACGCACGTGAGATTCTTGGGAAACATAGAGGCAAAAACCGACGCTAAAGGGCGTGTCTTCCTTCCTGCCGTCTTCAGAAAAGTGTTGCAGACGGAGGGCGTGGAGCAACTCGTTATGCGTAAGGATGTGCATGAGAAGTGCCTTGTGTTATACCCCGACAGCGTCTGGAATGAGCAGATGGACATGCTGCGCGGTCGCCTGAACCGTTGGAATCGTCAGCAACAACAGATCTTCCGACAGTTCGTAAGCGATGTGGAGCCGGTGACACTCGACGGCAACGGACGTTTTCTTATATCCCGTCGTTATCAGGAGATGGCCGGCATAGAGCAGGCAGTGCGTTTTGTCGGTGTCGGCGACACTATCGAGGTGTGGGCCGCCCGTGATGAAGAAGAACCCTTTATGGCTCCCGACGCTTTTGGCGATGCTATCGAGCAGCTGATGTCCGGCGGTGCCGGCGGTGAGCTATAATGCCGCTGTACGGCAAACAACCAATCCCACAGACAATGGCAGAACAGACATACCATATACCGGTGTTGCTCCGTGAGAGTGTAGACGGATTGAATATACACCCCGGAGGCGTTTATATAGACGTCACTTTCGGCGGGGGCGGGCACACGCAAGAGATTTTACGGCGCATGAACGGCAATGGCCGGCTGTTCTCTTTCGACCAAGACGCTGACGCAGAGCGTAATGTCGAAGCCTCCGAGCTGTTGTCAGTCGCCCGCAATAGCGGCCTGTTCACTTTCGTAAGGAGCAATTTCCGCTATCTGAAAAACTGGATGCGCTACTATGGAGTGGACCATGTGGACGGCATATTGGCTGACCTTGGCGTGTCGAGCCACCATTTTGACGATGAGACGCGGGGCTTCTCCTTCCGCTTCGATGCCCCGCTGGACATGCGGATGAACAACCGCGCCGGTATAACGGCGGCCGAAGTGCTCAACACTTACAGTGAGGAACGGTTGGCGGACATTTTCTATCTCTACGGCGAGCTGAAGGCGTCACGCAAGATAGCCGCCGCGATAGTGAGCGGCAGGCAGCGGCAGGAGATCGGGACAACGCAGGATCTGTTGCGGCTCATGGAGCCGTTCTTCCGCAAGGAAAAAGAGAAAAAAGATATGGCACGCCTGTTTCAGGCTCTGCGCATAGAGGTGAACCACGAGATGGATGCACTGAAAGAGATGTTGCAGGCGGCTACGGAGGTGTTGGGAGAGGGCGGACGGCTCAGCGTTATAACCTATCACAGTCTGGAGGACCGTATGGTGAAGAACGTAATGAAGACCGGAAACGTGGAGGGAAAGCGTAATGTGGACTTCTACGGGCGTATGGATGCACCGCTGAAGACGGTGAATGGAAAGCCCATAGTGCCCGCTGCCGAGGAGCAACAACAGAACCCTCGCTCAAGGAGCGCAAAACTGAGGGTGGGGATAAAGAACTGAAACAATGGACGACAACGAGAAGAAAAATAAGGACCTGGCCTCTGAGGAGACCGACAATACTGTCTCCCCGACATCTGAAAGCCGCAAAAAGCAGGCGAACAGCGTGCTTGGTGACGACACTATCGAGGACGTCATACGGCGTGAGGCGAGGGAGGAGCAAGACACAACGTCGCCTTTCTCCATATCAAAGACATTGGGCGGGGTGATAATAGCCCGTGCCTTTCAAAAGCAGATGGGACTGGTATTGCTTATATGCGCGTTCCTTATTATATATATAAGCAACCGCTACGTATGCCAGAAACGTATGGTTGAGATTGCAAAGATAGAGTCTCAGATTGTTGATGCCAGATACAAGGCCACCGTATGCACCAGCATACTGACCGAGAAGAGCCGCGAAAGCCATATCATGAAACTGCTGTATCAGTATGGGGACACGGCGCTGACGATACCTAACGAACCGCCTTACCTGATAAGGGTGGAGGAATAGTCCTGCAAAGACAGTCTCTCTGTACGGCATATACGACACATGTGAATAGCATATACATAGGTAAAGGATACGGGCGGCAGGCCCGTCAGACAATAAAAACAACCAGATGAGTCATTTTGAATATCGTAAATCAATGCTGCGTTATACGGTTTTTGCCGTGTTGCTGACACTCCTCGCAATCGGAGTGTTGGCAAAAGGACTGTATATCATGACCGTGCAGCGTGGATATTGGGATGAGGTCAACTCGCTGATGAAGTTCGACAGCATAACGGTGTCTCCCGTGCGCGGCAATATTCTCAGCTCAGGCGGACAGCAGCTGGCCTGCAATCTGCCGGAGTACAGGATGTATATGGACTTTGTCGCACTGCAGGAGGGCAAGGCTGACACCCTGTGGCATGACTCGCTGGGCAATGATACGGAAACGCTTCGCATGCTGTGCGATAGCCTGCACATCCTCTTTCCTGAGAAAACGGCGGCGGAATATCTCGCGCATCTGAAAGAAGGCTATGAGAAACGCAGCCGCTACTGGCCGGTAATAAAGCAGCGTGTGCCGTACACCACATACCAACAGGTCAAGGCGCTGCCCATATTCCGCCTGAAACCCGGCGTGGGCGGCTTCACGGCCAAGAAGTTTATGGTGAGAAACAGACCATACGGGTCGTTGGCATCCAGTATAGTCGGCGGCATGTATAAGGAGAAAGGCGAGGCGTTTGCAGGTCTCGAGCTGGCGTATGACACCATACTGAAAGGCTGCCCCGGCTATAAACATCGCCGCAAGGTGCTGAACGGGTGGGTTGATATGCTTGACTCTGCGGCCGTAGACGGCAACGATATTGTCACAACCATAGACGTCGGCATACAGGATCTGGCCGAGCGCTCACTGATAAAGGAGTTGAGAGCCGTCGGAGGATATACCGGAGTGGCCATAGTCATGGAGGTGGCGACGGGCGATATAAAAGCGATGGTGAACGTAGACCGTGACGATGCCACCGGAGAATATTACGAAGGACGTAACCATGCCATTGCGGACTGGCTGGAACCGGGGTCGGTGTTCAAGACGGCCAGTTTCATGGTGGCGATGGATGACGGTGTGATCGACACCACGGACAGGGTGGATACCGGCTGTGGCCTGCTGACAATGTATGGCTCTACCATGCGAGATCACAACTGGCACAGGGGCGGTTACGGTGTTATCTCAGTGCCAAAGGTGCTGCAGGTAAGCTCAAATATAGGCGTGAGCTACCTTATCGACAAGTATTACCATTCCAAACCGGAGAAGTTTGTGGAGGGATTGCATCGTGTAGGCATAGCGGAGAACCTGCATCTGCCTTTCCCTGAGTATATGCCGCCGCGGGTTCGCATGCCGAAGAAGAACGAACACGGGCAGTGGCTCAACTGGAGCAATACGGCATTGCCGTGGATGAGCATAGGATATGAGACCAATGTGCCTCCGATCTCGGTGGTAACATTCTACAATGCCATTGCCAACGGCGGCGTAATGGTTAGGCCGCGTCTCGTCAGGAGGGTGGAAAGGAACGGCGAGGTGATAAAGGATTTCCCCGTAGAGGTGCTGAAAGAGCAGATATGCAGCAAGCCTACGCTTGGTAAGATACAGACAATATTGCGTCAGGTGGTAAGTATCGGTTTGGGAAAGACGGCCGGCTCCAACGCATTTGCGGTGTCCGGCAAGACCGGCACGGCCCAAAAAGCTATGGGAGGCGGCTACAAGACCGGTACGGTTAACTACCTTTTGTCCTTCTGTGGCTACTTTCCGTCAGAGT
This sequence comes from uncultured Prevotella sp., assembly GCA_964599665.1. GTDB lineage: Bacteria > Bacteroidota > Bacteroidia > Bacteroidales > Bacteroidaceae > Prevotella. The sequence goes on along the minus strand of CAZRGO010000005.1, from coordinate 28,242 downwards.
CACCGCGTTACAGTTGCATAGTATGTATACACAAAGCCGGTCTGCCCGCGTCAGGAGGCCTGATGAGCGGACAGGTATTCCACGACATTGCCGAAGGCATTATGGCCAAGAACATAAAGTATGACGTCAAACAGTCAAGAGATTCCGCCTCAGTCCTTATCCCGGATGTGAAGGCGGGCAATGTGCTTGCGGCCGATTACGTTATGTCCAGACTCGGATTCCTGTGCAATGGCGGCTGGAATGGGGCACCGTCAGACGGACAACCTGTGTGGGGACGTGTGGAGCACGATGGGAAAGTGTCACAGATACACCGTGCCGGCAACGTCCCGAAGGGCACAATGCCTGACGTAACGGGCATGGGGGCGCGTGACGCCGTGTTCCTTATCGAGAGCCGTGGGGCGAGAGTGGTGCTTAAAGGCAGGGGAAAAGTGCGCCAACAGAGCAAGCCTCGTGGCACAAAGATACACAAAGGCGAGAAGATTATACTTGAGCTGGCATGACAAAAGAATAGAACCGGCATGACAATAAAGACGGTTCAGTAGCAGATAATAACAAAACAAACCGGGCAAATGAAACTAAAAGAACTACTATCGGAGGTGAAAATCGTGCAGGCATGCGGCAGCATGGACGCGGAGATAACCGGTATTAACATAGACTCAAGAAAGGTAGAGCGCGGCAATCTGTTTGTGGCTATGCGCGGAACGCAGGTGGATGGTCACCGTTTCATACCCAAAGCGGTGGAGCAGGGAGCCGTGGCGGTGCTGTGTGAGGATATTCCTCAGGATGCGCCGGATAACGTATCGTTCGTGAAAGTCAGCGACTGTGAGGACTGTGTCGGGCGTGTTGCCACTGCTTTCTACGGCAATCCGTCATCGAAACTCAAACTCGTTGGCGTGACGGGAACTAACGGTAAGACCACTATCGCCACCTTATTATATAATATGTTCCGCAAGATGGGACATAAATGCGGCTTGCTCTCAACGGTATGTAATTATATTGAGGGTGAGGCGGTGCCGGCAACGCACACCACACCCGACCCGATAGAGCTGAACGGGCTGCTGCATCGTATGGTGGAAGCGGGCTGTGAGTACGTATTCATGGAGTGTTCAAGCCACGCTATAGCCCAAAAGCGAATAGGAGGACTGTCTTTTGCCGGTGGTATCTTCACCAATCTGACACGTGACCACCTTGACTATCACAAGACGTTCGAGAACTATCGTGATGCGAAAAAGGCCTTTTTCGACTGTCTGCCCAAGGGAGCCTTTGCCGTAACGAATGCCGATGACAAGAACGGCATGGTGATGGTGCAGAACACTAAGGCTGCCATCAAGACCTATTCCACACGCTCTATGGCCGATTTCACGGCACGTATCATAGAGTGTCACTTTGAGGGTATGTACCTGGAGGTGGACGGTCGTGAGGTAGGAGTACAGTTTATAGGCAAGTTTAATGTCAGCAATCTGCTGGCAGTGTACGGCGCGGCGCGTATGCTTGGCAAGGAAGCGGAAGACATTCTTGTTGTGATGAGCATGCTGCGCAGTGTCTCCGGGCGTCTGGAACCGCTGCATGCTCCGGAGGGATATACCGCAATCGTGGACTATGCCCATACGCCTGACGCTCTGGAGAATGTGCTCTGTGCCATTCATGAAGTCCTTAACGGCAAGGGACAGGTAATAACCGTATGCGGAGCCGGAGGTAATCGCGATAAGGGTAAGCGCCCATTGATGGCTCAGGAGGCCGTGAAGCATAGCGACCGTGTTATCATTACGAGCGATAACCCGCGCTTTGAGGAGCCGGGAGACATTATAAACGATATGCTTGCAGGCCTTACGCCGCAGCAAATGAAAAAGGTTCTCGCCATAACCGACAGGCGTGAGGCCATAAAGACGGCCTGCATGCTGGCGCAGAAAGGTGACGTTATACTTGTGGCCGGCAAGGGACACGAGGACTATCAGGACGTGAAAGGCGTGAAACATCATTTCGATGACAGGGAAGAACTGCGCAATAATTTCTGATGTCCTGTTGCAAGAGTAATGGAATTGACAAACAATTAAACAACAAAATCGTTAAGTATGCTATACTATCTGTTCAGATACCTTGAGCAATGGGACATTCCCGGTTCCGGAATGTGGGGATATATCTCCTTCCGATCATTGCTTGCGCTGATACTTTCGCTTGTTATCTCAATCTGGTTTGGTGAGAAATTCATCAAATGGATGAGGCAACACGGTGGTCTTGAGGCACAACGCGACCGCTCTATAGACCCCTATGGAGTGGAAAAGCGTGGCGTTCCCACTATGGGTGGCGTTATAATCATTGTGGCAACGATAGTGCCTTGTCTCCTGTTTGGCAGGCTTCGCAACATCTATATGCTTCTGATGATTGTCACAACCCTGTGGCTTGGTATCATAGGCTTTGCCGATGACTACATTAAGATGAAGATAACCAAAGACGGATTACGCCCCGTTTACAAACTCGTCGGGCAGGCCGGGCTGGGTCTTATCATCGGTCTGACACTGTGGTTGAGTCCTGACGCGGTCATAAGGGAGAACGTTTCAGCGCAGCGGCAGGGGCACGAAGTGGTGATACACAAGAGTAATCCGGTTAAGTCCACTACCACAACCATACCGTTTGTCAAAGACAATAACCTCAATTATACCGACACTTTCTTCTCATGGCTTGGCGAAAAGCGCAGCGCTGCGGGCTGGATATTCTTCGTGGCGCTTACCACTTTTGTGGTGATGGCAGTGAGTAACGGCTCCAATCTCAATGACGGCATGGACGGCATGTGTGCCGGTAACTCCGCGATAATATGTGTCGCGCTTGGCATTTTGGCATACTTGTCAAGCCATATAGGTTACGCCGCCTATTTTAATATAATGTATATCCCCCACTCGGAGGAGCTTGTTATATTCCTATGCGCCTTTGCCGGTGCCCTGATAGGTTTCCTTTGGTACAACGCTTATCCCGCACAGATATTCATGGGCGATACGGGTTCGCTGGCGATAGGAGGCATTATCGCCGTTACGGCAATCATAATACACAAGGAACTGCTTGTCCCGGTGCTCTGTTTCGTGTTCTTTATGGAGAGTGTATCGGTGATGTTACAGGTTCAGATGGCCAAGTACGGCAACAAACACGGCAAGAAACTTAGGGTCTTCAAGCGTGCGCCGATACACGATGCTTTCCGCATCAAGCCCGGACAGATAGCCGATGATGTCCATATACTGTTCAACTGGCCTCGCGGCTGTTGGCTGGAATCGAAGATAACCACCCGTTTCTGGATTATAACAATACTGCTGGCTGCCCTTGCCATCGTTACACTTAAGGTACGATGACACTGCTATGCCAACGTAATAACAGCAACTACAATACCACCATATAATTCAATACGTTAACATGGAGAAGTTAGTAATACTCGGAGCAGGAGAAAGTGGAGTAGGAACAGCAATCCTTGCCAAGCAGCAAGGCTATGAGGTGTTCGTGTCAGACATGGGCGCTATCAAGCCGAAATACAAGCGTAAGCTCGACGAAAACAATATACGTTGGGAGGAAGGCCACCACACCGAGGACGAGATACTGTCGGCTTCCGAGGTTGTCAAAAGCCCCGGAATACCCGATACGGCCCCGATTGTGCAGGCATTGCTAAGTCAGGGTACTCCGATATTGGCCGAATTGGAGTTTGCCAAGCGTTACAGCAAGGGCAAAACCATCTGCATTACCGGCTCCAACGGTAAGACAACCACTACTTCTCTCATCTATTATATAATGAAGAAATGGGGTATTGACGTAGGTCTTGCGGGCAATATCGGCCGCTCTTACGCTTTGCAGGTAGCCACGGAAGACCACGACTGGTATGTGCTTGAGATTAGTTCCTTCCAGCTTGACAATATGTTCGAGTTCCGTGCTGACGTGGCTGTGCTGATGAACATAACCCCCGACCATCTTGATCGCTATGAGTTCCGTATGCAGAATTATGTCGACTCCAAGATGCGTATCATACAAAACCAGACACCAAAGGACACTTTCGTCTACTGGAGCGACGATGAGTATATCGACACCGAGTTGGAAAAGCGGTTCGACGGCTATAATCCCCGCCCCACACCATCGTCTCGTCCTGCCGCCAACGGCAATCCAACGCTTGCTCCTTTCTCTGACAAGGACATAGAGCCCGACAGCGATTTCCCCCTGCCCGGAAAGCATAACCAGCGCAATATGATGGCAGCCCGCGGCGCAGTGCGCGCCGCTATGGCCAAGATGGAGTTGCCCGCAGGCCGTCAGGCATGCTATGAGGAGATACTTGCGAAGTGCCTTAAAGATTTCCCCGGTGTTGAGCACCGTCTGGAACGTGTCACGGAGCAGGACGGAGTACTTTGGATTAACGACTCGAAGGCAACCAATGTCGATGCCTGTCATGTCGCTCTCGAGGCCATGAGCCGTCCGGTTGTGCTTATAGTCGGCGGCAAGGACAAGGGCAATGATTACAATGACATCAAGCTTTTGGTGCGGGAGAAGTGCCGTGCCATTGTGTTCCTCGGCGCGGACAATACCAAACTGCATGAGGCTTTTGACGGAACGGGCTTGGAAATAGCCGACACCCACAGCATGAAAGAGTGCGTTGAGGCTTGCCGCCGTCTGGCCTGTCCGGGCGATGTTGTTCTGTTGTCGCCCTGTTGCGCCTCTTTCGACCTGTTCAAGAACATGGAAGACCGTGGCGAGCAGTTCAAGACCCTCGCAAAAGGGTAATCCTATCTCAGGCAAACCAAAGTAATAATGTGCTTTAAATAACTACTCAGTGGAAAAGATAAAGCAACTGAAATATATCTTCAAGGGTGACACCATCATCTGGAATATCTTCTTCCTGCTCTGCATTGTCAGTGTGGTGGAGGTCTATTCCTCATCTTCCATCTTGGGTTACAAGAGCGGAAACTACTGGTATGCCGCCTTCTACCACACCGCTCTCCTTGGAGTCGGTCTGTTAGCGATGGTGTGTGTGCTTAACGTTCCGTGCAAATACTTCAAGGTTATGACCCCGCTCATGGTGCCCCTCTCTGTCATTCTGCTTGTGTTGGTATATCTTATAGGCACCAAGGAGAATGACGCTGCAAGGTGGATAAAGCTGTTTGGCTTCATACCGCTACAGCCATCAGAGATAGCCAAGGGTACGATGGTGCTGGCTACAGCCCATATCCTGAGTCAGTTGCAGACCCCTTCCGGTGCCCATCCCAAGGCTTTTAAGTATGTATGCCTTACGGCCGGCACTCTTATAATACTCATATTCCCAGAGAATTTCTCCACTGCGGCGCTGATGGGCGTTGTGGTTCTGCTGATGATGATAATAGGCCGTGTGCCGATGCGACAGATAGGCTACCTGCTCTCCTGTATAATCATAACGGCAATGATAGCCGTTACGCTCGTTCTCACACTCGGTAAGTCGAAGCAACAGCTTGCTGACGATGCCATACTTCAGGACAAACAGTACACCGAAACGGTGGACAAGGAGCGGAAAGCGGAAGAGCCGGCAACACAAAAGCGCAGCAGTCTGCTGCACCGCCTTGACCTTTGGAAAGACCGTGTGGAAAATTTCCTTAACGATGAGTATGTGCCGCCAAGGAAATATGACCTCGATAAGAACGGACAGGTGGGTCATGCCAACATCGCCATAGCCTCAAGCCATATCCTTGGCGTCGGACCCGGCAATTCCGTGCAGCGCGATTTCCTGCCATTGGCGTTCTCCGACTTCATCTATGCCATTATCTTCGAGGAGATGGGCTGGCTGGGTGCCGCCCTTGTGGCTTTGCTCTATATCTCGCTTCTCTTCCGCACGGGAGTCATAGCGCGTCAGTGCGAGAACGCTTTCCCCGCCTACCTCGCCATGGGGCTGGCTCTGATGATAGTGGTACAGGCGCTGTTCAACATGTGCGTGGCCGTGGGTCTTGCCCCCGTTACGGGTCAGCCGCTGCCGCTAATCAGCAAGGGTGGTACGTCAAGCATAATCAACTGCGTGTATATAGGCGTAATACTCAGTGTCAGCCGTACGGCCAAGAAGCGTGTTGAGAAAGCGTGACGAGTAAATGCTAACAAGATAATCAAATACAAAACACATGAAAGAACCGAGAATAATAATCAGTGGTGGCGGCACGGGAGGACACATCTTTCCGGCCATCAGCATAGCCAACGCCATAAAAGCGAAACGGCCTGATGCCAAGATACTGTTTGTCGGGGCGCAAGGGCGAATGGAGATGACACGTGTGCCGGAGGCCGGCTACGATATAAAGGGACTGCCGGTGCGCGGGCTTATACGTCCGTTGTGGAGCCTGAAGAACATTGCCGTAATGTTCGATTTCCTGAAAAGCAAGCATATTGTCAAGAACATCATAAGGCAGTTCCGCCCCCATGTGGCGGTAGGAGTGGGCGGCTACGCCTCTGCACCGACACTTAACGCCGCCGCATCGCTCGGCATTCCGTGTCTGATACAGGAGCAGAACTCTTACGCCGGAGTCACAAACCGCTCCCTTGCCAAGAAAGCCGCGAGGATATGTGTGGCCTATGACGGTATGGAGCGCTTCTTTCCCGCTCAGAATATCCTGAAGACCGGCAACCCCGTAAGGCAGGCCCTTACGCGGAATACCGCCACGAAGGCTGATGCCTGCGAGGCTCTCGGACTGGACAGGGACTGTCCCACCATTCTGGTTATAGGCGGCTCGCTCGGTGCGCGCTCCATTAACGATGCCATTGCCAACGGTATACGGCGCTTTGAGGAGAAGAAGATACAGGTAATATGGCAGACCGGCAAGTATTATGCCGACGAGTGTATGGCGAAAGCCAAGGCCGCCGGTGCTGTCATGGTTAAGCCGCAGGCATTCATCTCGGATATGGCTATGGCATACAAAGCCGCCGACATCGTCATAAGCCGTGCGGGAGCGTCGAGTATAAGCGAATTGTGTCTGCTGGGCAAGGCCTCAATTCTCGTGCCGTCGCCAAACGTAGCGGAAGACCATCAGACCAAGAATGCCCGTGCGTTGTCAGACCGCAATGCCGCGGTCTTTGTGCCTGATGCCGCTGCCGGCAAGACACTTGTGGAGGAAGCGATAGCCCTTGTCTCTGATCCGGCGGCCATAACCTCTCTTGAGGTGGCGGTTAGCAAGCTGGCACTGCCCGGCTCTGCCGACATGATTGCGGACGAAGTGCTGAAGCTGATACCCGCCGAGGCGGATTGAAAAGACCGTGCCGCTACGGCATGGAGATGTCTCCGGAGGCATGTCCGGATATGTGTTACGGCGCTATATTGACGGTGGAGCGTTGCGACTGTTTACTGGTCGCTCCGTAATCGCACTGCAATTACATTGTAAACGCACCGCGATTACACTGCAAACGCACCGTGATTACACTGCAAACGCATTGCGATTACATTACTGTCTGTATATGACTGTAAATTAAATGATTGCAAAATGTGATGCAAAAGCGGCCGCAAAGCGGTTAGTGAAAGATAACAACATAGCAAAATATAAATACGATATATAAATATGAAGTCTGTATATTTCGTTGGCGCGGGAGGTATCGGCATGAGTGCCATAGCGCGTTATTTCATTCGTAAGGGCTTGGTGGTGGCCGGATATGACAAGACACGCACACGCCTGACGGAGCAGTTGGAGCGTGAGGGCATGCTCATACACTATGAAGATGACGTGAACCTCATACCGGCGGAGTGCCGTAATGCCGCCGACTGCCTTGTGATATACACTCCGGCCATACCGGAGGAGCACACCGAGTTGAGCTATTTCCGCAATGGAGGCTTTGAGATAAAGAAACGCGCGCAGGTGCTTGGCATGCTGACACGTGAGCATAAGGGGCTGTGTGTGGCCGGAACCCACGGCAAGACCACCACGTCCACCATGTGCGCGCATATCATGCACAGTTCGGCACAGGACTGCAACGCTTTCCTCGGAGGCATATCCAAGAACTATGGCACCAACTATATCCTCTCGGACACGTCTGACTATGTAGTGATAGAAGCCGACGAGTTTGACCGTTCGTTCCATTGGCTGAGCCCTTGGATGACAGTCATAACCTCTACCGACCCCGACCATCTTGATATATATGGTACAGGCGAGGCTTATCTGGAGTCGTTCAGACACTATACCACGCTGATACAGCCGGGTGGCGCACTCATAATACACACCGGATTGGAGATGAAGGCCGACGTGCAGCAGGGCGTACGCACATACACCTATGGTGTGGAGCAGGGCGATTTCCATGCGGAGAATATAAAGATAGAGAACGGCGAGATAACGTTCGACTTCATATCGCCGATAGAAACGGTCAGGGGCATAAGGCTCGGGCAGCCCGTACCCATAAATATAGACAATGGTGTGGGCGCCATGGCTATGGCACAGCTGAACGGATGTACGGCTGAAGAGCTGCGGCACGGTATGGAAACGTACAAGGGAGTGGACAGGCGCTTCGACTTTGCAGTAAGAAACGGCAGGCATGTGTTGCTCTCCGACTATGCCCACCACCCGAAAGAGATATTCCATAGTGCCGGAAGTATGCGCAAGGTATATCACGACCGCCACATAACGGCGATATTCCAGCCGCATCTCTACACCCGGACCAGGGACTTCTATGAGGAGTTTGCCGATGCGTTGTCACAGCTTGACGAGGTCATTCTTTGTGACATATACCCCGCAAGGGAGCAACCCATACCCGGAGTTACGTCACGGTTGATATACGACCGCCTAAAACCCGGAGTGAAGAAAAGCATGATACACAAGGAGGACGTGCTCGACCTCGTGCGTAACCGTGACTTTGACGTACTCATGATACTCGGTGCCGGAGACCTTGACAACTACGTTCCGGAGATAGCTAAGATAATAGAAGCAAAATAATAATAACGTCATTTGAAGATAAACATTAACTGGAAGAGAACCTTCCTCATTACGTTCGACGTGGTGATAGCCCTTTACCTCGTCATGGCGCTGACCTCATGGAACAAACCGTCGAGGGAGAACGAGGTGTGTACGCAGGTTCTTATAAGTGTAGCTGACGCTAACGAGAATGGCTTTCTCAACTCGGCTGAGGTGAAAAGACTGCTTGAGAAGGGTGGGTTGTACCCCCTTTCACACCGTATGACGGACATCAACCCGCGGCAGATAGAGCAGGCTCTTAAAGAGATGCCGTTCGTGAAGACGGCGCAATGCTATGCCACCGAGGACAATCATGTGTGCATAACCGTAACGCAGCGCACGCCTATAGTGAGGGTAAAAAGCATAACCGGCGAGGACTATTATATAGATGACAATGGTGGTATTATGCCAAACTCGCAATATACCAGTGATATGATAATCGTGACGGGCAACGTCACACGGCAATATGCCTGTAATTACGTCTATATATTGGCGCGACAGCTGATGGCAGACGACCTGTGGCGCAACCAGATAGAGCAGATAAACATTCTGCCCGACAGGACAGTGGAGCTCATTCCGCGTGTGGGAGACCACATAGTGAATATAGGTGAGATGCCGAAACGCGCTGACCGCGAGGAGAGACAGAAAGTCATAGCAGACTATGTGGCTCGCCAGATGCACCGTCTCGAGCTCTTTTACCGTGAGGGGTTGAAGTATGCGGGGTGGAATAAGTATGACTATATAACATTAGAGTATAGCAACCAGATAGTATGTAGAAAACGTGAGACGCAGAATTGAGAAATAACAAATAAAATAATAGATATATGCCAGCAAAGAATTTCGTCGTAGCCATAGAATTAGGCTCTACAAAAATCAAGGGTATCGCAGGTCAAAAGAAGCCTGACGGCAGCTTTGCCGTGCTCGCGGTTGTCAGCGAAGATGCCGGACAGTGCATACGTAACGGTGTGGTTTACAATATAGACAAGACCGGACAATGCATAATTAACATCGTGCAGAAGCTCAGAGGACAGCTCAAGTCCGGCATAAAACACGTCTATGTAGGCGTTGGCGGGCAGTCGATACACTCCGAGCGTAATGTGATAGTAAAGGAAATAGACAACGCGGCACCTGTTACGGATGGCCTGATAACTAACATGATGGATCAGAACCGTAGCATGGAGTATCCGGATATGGAGATACTCGATGTGGAGGCGCAGGAGTATCGTGCCGACTCTATGTTGCAGACAGACCCTGTAGGCATACCGTGCTCAAGGCTTGAAGGTAACTTCCTCAATATCCTTCAGAGCAAACGCCACTACCAAAAGCTTAATACCTGCTTCGATATGGCTAAGGTTAAGTTGGCGGAGATGTATCTTGCACCGTTCGCTCTCGCTGATGCCGTGCTCACACCCGTTGAGAAACGTAGCGGTTGTGTGTTGGTGGACATGGGGGCGGACACCACAACCGTAATGGTTTATTACAAGAATATCGTGCGCCACATAGCCGTTATACCTCTCGGAGGCAGCAATATCACCAAGGATATATGTTCCCTGCAGGTAGAGGAAGCGGAGGCAGAGAAACTCAAACTGCGCTATGCCTCGGCATATACAGCACCCGAAAATATCGATCCCTCGTTGAAATATGACATCGACATCGACAGGAAGGTGGAGAGTTCAAGGTTTATTGATATCGTAGAGGCGCGTGTACAGGAGATAGTGGCGAACGTATGGAATCAGATACCGACAGACTTTACGGACAAAATACTCGGAGGTATCGTTCTGACAGGAGGTGCCGCCAATATGAAGAATATGGATATTGCCTTCAAGAAACATACAAGCATCAATAAGGTTCGTCTGGCAAAGTTTGTCACATATACCATAAGCTCAAACAATTCTGATATCAATGCCCATGACGGAACAATGAATACGCTGCTCGGCCTGCTTGCGAAAGGCAACCAAAACTGTTGCGCTCAGGTGACGGAGAAGCCTATTCAGGATATGTTCAACGGTGGTGAGGGCGTTATTCCTGATGATAATGCACAGGAGCCGCTGCCACTGCGTGATCCTAATAAGTTGCCGCCGGGAGCGGTGCAGTCTGCTGCGGAGAAAGAGGCTGCCGCAAGAAAAGCCGAGGAGGAACGCCGTAAGGAAGAAGAGGCAAAGGCAAAAGCTGAGGAAATGCGCCGCATAGAGGAAGCGAAAAACAGAAAACCCGGTATAGGGGCGCGTTTAGCTAAGTGGCTTGGCACCTTCACCTCGCCCGACGAATAGTGTAGATAGATGGCGGAGGCAGTATTATGACTGCATGAACCATAATTCACAAAACGACCAAACAATTGAATACATGGACAATAATGTAAACAATATTCTCGATTTCGGCCCTGCCGTAAAGGAGAAAAGCATAATAAAAGTGATAGGAGTAGGCGGCGGCGGTGGCAATGCCGTAAACCACATGTATCGTGAAGGCATACACGATGTGTCGTTTGTACTGTGTAATACCGACGCACAGGCACTCAACGACTCTCCCGTACCGGTGCATCTGCAATTGGGAACGGAGGGCCTCGGAGCCGGCAACAGGCCGGAACGGGCGCGTGAGGCCGCTGAAGAAAGCATTGAGGACGTGCGCCGTATGCTCAATGACGGCACCAAAATGGCCTTTATTACGGCCGGTATGGGCGGCGGTACCGGTACGGGTGCGGCGCCGGTCATAGCCCGTGAGTCAAAGAATATGGGCATACTCACGGTGGGTATTGTTACCATTCCGTTTAAGTTTGAGGGCAAGAAGAAAATAAATCAGGCGCTGGACGGTGTTGAAGAGATGGCGAAGAACGTGGATGCGTTGCTTGTTATCAACAACGAACGGCTCAGACAGATATACGGCGACCTCTCGATGATGGAGGCTTTTGCCAAGGCTGACGATACGCTCAGCGTGGCAGCGAAGAGTATTGCGGAGATAATCACGGTGCACGGACAGATAAATCTCGACTTCAACGATGTGAAGACAGTGCTCAAAGACGGTGGTGTCGCTATCATGTCCACAGGCTATGGCGAGGGAGACGGACGTGTGAAGCGTGCCATTGACGATGCCCTTAACTCGCCGTTGCTCAACGATAACGATGTGTTCCACTCCAAGAAGATACTTCTTTCAATCTCGTTCCATAGCGATGACGGGCAGCATAAGGGTCTGATGATGGACGAAATGAACGACGTTAATGACTTCATGGAGCAGTTTGGCACTAACTTTGAGCTGAAATGGGGTGTTGCTAACGATCCTACTCTTGGCGATAAGGTGAAAGTTACCATCCTCGCTACGGGCTTCGGACTGGCTGATGTGGCCGATGAACTGGCTGACAGGGTGAAGAAACACACTGCGGAAGAACTGCAGAAGATTGCCGAGGAGGAGGAGAGGAAGGCCAAAATGCTTGAGCGTATGGGGCATTACTACGGCTCTGACGGCAATAATACGCCGCAAAAGCGCCGTCCTAACATCTTTCTTTTCTCTTCGGCAGACCTCGATAATGAAGATCTTATCATAGCGGTAGAGAACAGTCCGACATGTGGCCGTACCCGTCAGAAGCTTGATGACCTCTCACGCCTTGTGGTAGGTTATAGCACTAATGATGATGACACGGCACAGACAGAGGGCAAAAGCACCGGAGACACGGGCGGAGTAATAAGTTTCGTGTAGTCGCAGAGCCGTGAATGTATTATAGACAAACAGTGGTAAGTTTAATATAGCAGCAGAAATGGATTGGCATACCCTTATATCCAACCGTCGTTTGGGGCAATCTGAGAGTGCGTCGGGTGTTTGTTACGGTGCTCATCATCCCGAACGCCATGACGATCGCTCCGAGTTCAAGCGCGATTATGACCGCCTTATATTCTCGGCCCCGTTCCGAAGGTTGCAGAATAAGACCCAGGTGTTCCCGTTACCGGGTAGCATCTTTGTGCATAACCGCCTCACACACTCGCTTGAGGTGGCCAGTGTCGGTATGTCGCTTGGTTGCGATGTGGCGCGTGAGGTAATACGGCGTGACTCGACATTGAGCGGTACCATGGTGGAGGAACTGGGCACTATCGTCTCAACTGCGTGCCTTGCCCACGACCTTGGCAATCCGCCGTTCGGCCATTCAGGCGAGAAAGCTATACAAACGTACTTTACCGAGAACCAGGGGGAGCGTCTGCGCGATGCAATCTCACCCGGATTGTGGACTGATCTCACCCACTTTGAGGGTAATGCCAATGCTTTCCGACTGCTGACGCACAGATATAATGGCCGGCGTACGGGTGGTTTTGTCATGACATACTCAATGTTGGCCTCCATTGTCAAATACCCTTATGCCTCGATGTATGCAGGAGAGCATGGCAAATTCGGTTTTTTCGCTACCGAGGCCGACACGTTCGGGATGGTAGCGGAACGCCTTGGCATGCCGAGGCTGTCGCCTGACGGAGCGCCTTTGCGTTATGCGCGTCATCCTTTGGTTTATCTTGTGGAGGCGGCGGATGATATTTGCTATGAGATAATGGACATAGAGGATGCCCATAAGCTGAAATTGCTGTCTTTTGAGGAAACAAGCAGGCTGTTACTTGACTTCTTTGACGATGATGTGCAGCAGAGAATACTGGACCGTATAAGCACGGAAGACATAACAGACCGCAACGAACAGATAGTATATATGCGTGCCAGCGTTATAGGAAAGCTTGAGAATGAGTGCGTGGCGGCTTTCCTTGCCAATGAGAAGGCAATACTTGACGGGACGTTTCAAGGCTCGCTTATAAAGCATATAAGCCATCGTCAGCGTGCGGCATACGAGCAATGCAGCCGTGTCGCCTTTGACAAGATATACCATTCCAAACCGGTTATAGACGTGGAACTGGCCGGATATCGTGTCATGACCACCCTTATGGAGCAGTTGATAGACGCTGTTGTCAATCCCAATCGCTTCTATTCGCAACAGCTTCTGCGCCGTGTCAGCAGCCAATATGAGATAAATTCGCCTGACATGGAGACGCGTATCATGGCTGTTGTGGACTTTATTGCGGGCATGACAGACGTGTTTGCACTCGATTTCTACCAAAAAATAAACGGAACCTCGTTGCCGATAGTATAAAAAAGCATTGCATGCCGGAGCGGATTCAGGCGCTATATCGCATGAAACCGGTTTGCAATGCTTTTGTTTTGTGGCTGAAAGACGTTGTAATCCAATTTCTTGCATATCCCTAACCTAACTCTAACAACCCATTGTACGCATGTTTTTCAAAAGGAAACCGGAGTTGTTCCCTATGCGAGACTCCGACCGTACCGCTATAGCCTTTATCATAATATGTATTGTTTCCGGCTCTCTCGTTTCTGTTTTTCTTAGAGATGATGACGGAAACGCAAAGGAAAACCGCCGTCATTCCTCTGTCATTACACGGAAAAAGGACGGCGGCGGGTATTATGCTCAACCGGATATGGGCTATGGTGACGGTAATATTGCGGCCGATAATGGCAGTAATGCCGAGCTGTTTCCTTTCGATCCGAATACCGCTGACAGCACTATGTTGTTGCGTCTTGGGCTGAAACCGTGGCAGGTGCGTAACATTTACAGGTACAGGGCACACGGAGGGCGGTATAATACACCTGAAGACTTTGCCCGTCTTTATGGCCTTACGCTCAGCCACTATCGTCGTTTGGAGCCATATATACACATAAAACGTGAGATAATGGCCGCTGATGTTATAAAGAAACGTTCTGATGCCGGTGAGAAAAAGACGCAAACGGCGGGAGAAAGGGATGGCATCCGACACGAATATCAGCGCAAACTGACGCTCTCTGACCCGAAAGTGGATATAAATAAAGCTGATACAGCGTTGTTAAAACGTATTCCCGGTATAGGTTCTTATTACGCCGGGCGTATAATGGAACTGCGACGCCGGCGTCAGGCCTTTGTCTCGCCGGAAGAACTCCTTTGCATCCGTAATTTCCCGGAGCATTCTTTGGCCTATATGACGGCCTCTCATGATTTCCCTCTCATTGCGATCAACACCATGACGCATAAGGAGCTTCATGCACATCCGTTGCTTAACTACACGCAAGCGAGTGATATTGTCAGCCTGCGGCGCACTGCCGGCAGGATAACATCATTGGAAGACCTCCGCTTTCTTAAATCCTTTACGTCCGAGCAACTGTCGCGTCTGGAGCCGTTTGTACGTTTTGAGTGAGCCGATTACGCCCGACAACTGCCGCTATCGTGCTATCCACGCCTCCGGATTGAGCTTTGTCCGCTCCTGTCTTAGTTGGAATTGGAGTATGTTATCGCGGCCTATTGTGCCGATAGTCTGGCTTGTTGACACCTTTTGGCCGGTGGATACGCTGACTGATGCGAGGTTACAATATACGGAAATGTAGCGGCCGTGGCGCACTAATACGCCCCAACTGCCTCCGGCATTGAACACTGCCGACACCTCACCGTTGAAGATTGCACGTGCCTGTGCGCCTTTTTGGCCGAGAATGTTAATGCCTTTATTGTCGAGTACCACACCGGGCAGTCCTTCAACTCCGTGCTGTCCGAAATGACTCACTATGCGTCCGCCCGCCACAGGAGACGGTAATCGTCCTTTATTGCTCTCGAAATGTCCGCTCAACGCGCGGTCTACGGTAGAGAAACGGGCAGTGCTTTCTGACTCATGACGTGCCTTTGCCACGTCTTTTGCAGCCCTTTCCTTGTCCGCTTCCGCCTTCCTCTCGGCAGCAATGCGTTTTGCCGTGGCCTCGCGGGCAGCCTGTTCGGCCTGCGCCTGCTTTCTTGCATCGGCCTGTTTTGCCTTGGCCGCTGCCGCAGCACGCTCCTCTGCCGCCTTAGCCTCGGCTATACGGCGTGCATTCTCACGCTCTCTTGCCTCTGCCTCCGCCTTTTTACGGGCCAGTTCCTCTGCCTTTCGTTTTGCCAGCGCCTCCTGCTCCGCTTTCTTCTTGGCCTCTGCTTCCGCTCTCAGGCGCGCTCTTTCCATCTCTTCCGCTATGAGCTTGTCTATCCTTGTGTTTATTTCCGCGTCTTTTTTCTTCTGCTCATCTATCACGGCCGCAATGGTCTTCTGCTGTTTCTGCAGTGATGTCACAAGCTGTTGCTGTTCCGTTTGCTGCTGCATCAGTGCGGCATGCTCACGGTGCCCCTGTGACAACAGGGTGGATTTCTCACCCCTTGTGGCATGCAGTTGCTTGCATTTCTCGTCTATCTGCTTCTGTTTCTCCTGCACGGCCTTGCCTTGTGTGCGCTGATATGCGGCATATTGTCTCACGAAACGCATGCGGCGGTAAGTCTCGCTGAGGCTTTTTGCCGAGAATATAAACATCAGTTGGCTCTGTATATTACGCTGTCCGGCCATGTATCGCATTGACTTTATATAACTCTTCTTGCGGCTTTCGAGTTGTTTCTGCAGGTTGTCGAGCTGCGATGTCAGTAAACCGATGTTGTTATCTATGCGGTGCAGGTCAGTGTTTATGGAGTCAATCGTCTGCTTTCGGCGTGCCATGTCACTGCTTATGCGTTCAAGATCTTTCAGTTTTTTCTGCACTTGCGCCTTATTTGCACGCAGAGCCTGCTCCTGTTTGCGTATGTTCTGTTTTATGCGGGCCTGCTCATTGCGTAATCCTGATATGGAAGTCCCGCCGGTTGTGCGTTTGTTTTGGGGTGTGGTCTTGGTCGTTGCAGCTTTTTTTGCTGTGGTTTGCTTCTTGGCTGCGGTAGTCTTTCCGGTGGCTGCCTTGGTCGTCACCGGTTTCTTTTGAACGGGTTTCTTCTGCTGTGCCACTCCTGTGGCACAGCAGAAGACTGTGGATAATATTATGATTACAAGTCTTTTCATCTGCCTAAGAGCTTGGTAAGTACGTCTTTTGCCGACACTTGGGCATACTTGTCTGATACGGTTGTGCGTGCCTCCCAATTGGAGCTGTCCGATAAGCGGCTCAGTTTCAGGTCGAGTACAATCTTATCTTTTGCGGCAGAGGCGGAGGAATTGAATGTTAGAATGTTGCGTGCCGGGAAACTTTTGCTTCCGAATGGCAGGAAATCACCGTAACTGAATGATATTGACGACTCCTGAGGCTGTCCCTTTCTGTATGTGATGTTGGCGGAACTGATCTTCTTTCGTGCCACGTCGGTAGTCCAGTTGAAGGTCAAATCCTTTGCCTTTAATGTTATGGGACGGTCTGCTGTCACCTGCATATTAACCGAAAAGGCTGACAGGTCAGATTCCGCCACGCTCTGTTTTGAAGGCATGAACAACTCGTTCCAGAAGAGAGCCTGAAGCGTATAGAAGTCCATTCCGTTGGCTTTCAGGAAATCTACGTCGCTATATGTGGCCTTTATGTACTGCTTGTTTATGCGATCCACCACCAGAACATAGTCCGGTGTGAACTCTATCCGGCCGGCTTCCATTATCCCAAACGGCGTAATCGTGATACGAATCACCTCGTCGCGGCGCATTTGCAGCTTGCCTCCCACATTGATGTCTTTGCCCATGGCCTCTAATGAGAAGTCTACTGATGCCGTAATGTTCTTGCTGTATATGGCGTTGTCACTTATCTGTCGCAGGTAGTTTAGCTGGTTTTGCTCTCCTTGGCCTGTCGTTTGGTGTGCCGTTGGTTTGTCATTGCCCTGCAGAGCCTTTCCGCTTCCGCAGGCTGTGAGTGTCAGAATGGCTGTGATTGCTGTTATAAAATGTTTCATTATGCTGTAAAGAGATGATTGTTACGGTTTTGTCTTCCTTATCTTTTTGGTCAGTTTCCTCTCGTCTTCCACCCCGCTCTCCAATGCCCTGCGCCACATTTGCAGTGCATCCTCTCTGCGGTTCAGCTTTATATAGATGTCTCCGGCGTGCTCAAGAATATCCCCTGCTATCTGGATATGTCCCGTTGCCGCCGTGTCTACGTGTATTTCATTTGCCGCTATGGTGTCGGATACTATGGAATCCGCTATCTCTGACACAGTAGAGTCTATGCCATTAAGCCGTTGCTCCTCGTACAATAGAGCCTGTTCTATATATATTCGCGCCTCTTCATAGCGTCCTTGCTTATACAGAATCCATGCGTATGTGTCGAGATACGTGCCGTTGCCCGGTTCTGCCGTTATGGCTCTGTAGCTCATCTTCTCCGCTTTTTTCAAGTCTTTTGCGTCGAGTGACAGAAAATAGGCATAGTTATTCAGGCACTGTACGTTGTCAGGATTGTGTATAAGGCAACTGTCATACGCCGCGTAAGCCTCGCTCACCCGCTGCTGTTTGTGCAGTATGTCACCGAGAACGGAGAATATGTCCGCCGCCATTTTGCCGCTTGTCTCCTTGGTTATGTTGTCCGCGCCGCGCCGTAGTGTCGCTATGGCATCGTCGTAGTGCTCGTTCAGGTACTGCGCCACACCGAGATAGTAGTATAATGCCGGCTCGTCGGGCACGTACTCCACTGCCTTTTTGCACTCACGTATGACGTTCTCGTCTATGCTGTCCTCCCACATTATGGTTATAAGACGCAATCTCGCACTGACATCCTCAGGCGTTATTTGCAGAATCCGCTCCCATCCGCTGCGCAGAGAGTCTGCCGGCGCGTTCTTAAGCATCATGTATGCCACTCTCATCTCTGCCACCTCAGACGTCTTCTGCGGCAGTTGCAGCACACGGTCGAACATCTGCATCACCCTTATCGAGTCGCCTCCCCGCTCCTCGCTGTCCTTGACCCATGTGCGCATCATGGCCACTCGTGTTGACGGCTCGGTGCGCGGGTTCACCAACATACGGTATAACAGGGTGTCGGCAGCGTCGTTTTGCCCTTCGGCGCGGTAGTAGTCCATCAGCGACATCTGCCCCGTGGCGTTGTCAGGCTCCTCCGCAAGCACTTTCTTGAAGGTGGCAAGCGCCTCCTCTTTACGGCCGTTGCTGAATAGCCAGTTGCCCATCATGACCTGAAGGCTGAGGTCATACGGATGTGCGTCCACCAGTTTCCGGAGCTCATCGTACGCTCCCTGCTGATTGTCCAGGTATGAGTACACCTGCATTTTCGACAGGGTGATGTCCTCCGACTGCCCCTCCTGCAGCTCAAGCCTTTCGAGTGTGGACAGCATTTTGGAGTACTCGTGTTGCTGGTTGTATATCCTTAGCAGCAGTGACAGATACTCCGTGCGGTCGGGTTGCAATGCCGTCAGCCGCTCATATACCGCTGTTGCCGAGTCTATCTCGTTCTTGTATAGATATATTCCGGCCAGCCTCTCGGCGTATTCAGTGTTCTCCGGCTCCAGTTCCACAGCCTTTTGTGTGAACACAAGGCCAATGGAGTCCTGGTTGGCTAACAGATATAGCCTGCCTAAGGCAAAATAAGTCTCTGACGCATCGGGTCTCATGGCCTTGCAGCGGTTGAACAATGCGAATGCAGTGCCGTAGTGCCCCATGTCCTGTTGGCGCACGGCCTCTATGTAATGGTAGCGGTACAGTGCGTCGTCTCCGGCTGCCGTTACCTGTATGGCCATTGTTATCGTGGCGAGAAATGATAGTATTAGTCTTCGCATAGTGCCCTAAACTGGTTTGTGCTTATTGTCTGTCACCCGTCTGCGGCGTTGTGGTTGCCTACACACCGGTATGCCCGTAGCCTCCTGCGCCGCGCTCGGTGTCGTCCAATTCCGTCACGACCTGCAGTGCCGCCTGCTCGTATCTTGCTATTATCATCTGAGCAATGCGCTCTCCGGGGTTGACGGTGAACTCCTCGTCCGACAGGTTTACCAATACAATGCCAATCTCTCCACGGTAGTCGGCGTCAATGGTTCCGGGGGTGTTGAGCACTGTTATGCCGTGTTTCAGGGCCAGCCCGCTGCGTGGGCGCACCTGTGCCTCATAACCTTCCGGCAGCGCTATGTGCAACCCTGTGGGTATAAGGCGCCGCTGCAGTGGCTTCAACGTTATCGGTTCTTCAATGTTTGCCCGCAGATCCATGCCGGCGCTCTGCGGCGTGGCGTATGCCGGCAGAGGCTGTCTGCCTTTGTTTATGACTTTTACTGTTACCATGTCGTGGTCTTTTTGCTATGGCTGTAAACTAAAAAACACCTGCAACGTGCGCCGGCATGCAGTTATATCGCTGTCAGCAGGCACGTTCCAAGTGCAAAGGTAATAATTAATTGTGGAACCCACAATAATTGTATAGTTAAATAAAGTTTCTGCTTTCGGGCTGCTTATTGTCCCCTTAACTCTGACGGGTATGCTCCGAGGCTACGCTTGACGTAGCGGTTGAAGTATGAGGTGGAGGTGAAGTGGAACATCTGTGCAATCTCGGCTACGGAGTGTTTGTTCTGCCGCAGCTCCTCGTTTATGTCCTGTGAGGCGTAGCGGTTTATCCAATATGACGCGGAGAAGCCGCTCACTTTGTTTGCCACCTCGGAGAGATACTTCGGCACCACGCAGAGCTTTTCGGCGTAGTAGGCCACCTCTCGGTTCTCACGGTATGCTTTTGTCTCCAGCAATTCTATGAATTTTGACATTATGCAGGCCGCGCTGAGCGATGAGTTGTCGTTGGGGTGGACGCGTGAGTGAAAGTCGTAAAGGTCCAATAGCAACATGCGGGTGGCTGTCCGCAGTGTATCCTCGTAGAACTTATGTTCGGTGTTTTCTAATCTTGTGTTGATATTCCGGAATAACATCTTGCACTGCTCTGCCTCGTCAGGGCTCAGTTCCATTATGGGGTGTGAGTAAAGAGCCAGTTTTCCCTGTGTTATGTATGGGTTGCGCGGCTCGCTTTGTCTGAGGAAGTTTTCCTCTATGTATAACACTTTGCATTCAAACCCGTCGTTGACGGTTATGCCTTTCAGAAATCTGCCGCACATAATGATGGCGCAACAGTCCTTGTGCATCTCATGGTTGCCGTCATTGTAGTGTATGGTGCATGAGCCGTTGTTACAGTAAATGAATGCTTGGTATCCTGCATACTCTTTGTTTGATAAGTTGCTTAAATTGTCTTCGATGATTACACTGTTCATAAAAGTGCCTGCTATGTTATGTTCTTTTTTCTTCTGCAAAGTTAATTAGAAATTTGCACATATACAATAGTTGGACTGAAGAAATGTCGTAAAAAACAGAAGAAAGGTAGCTTTTTGGCGTTTTTGCTTTGATTTTGCAAAGGCTGCATTACAATGTGTTTTGGGGAGGTTGCCGCCCTGTTGCCGCTTGTCGGGCTATGTCGGGACGCTAAGAAGAAAAAACGGGAACTCTGTCGGCTTTTTGTTTCGCCATGACAAAGTTCCCGTTCCGTTTTACGGCCGTATGTCTCAATCGGTTGTCGTGTTTCGCTTGCTTATGCAATCCGTGTGTTTCGGGTTGCGGATTGAGAGTCGTTTTGCTGTCGTTCTATCATTCTGGTTCAGAGGGTGTTGAGATGTCGGCTGCCGTTTGCTTCTTGTCGGCTCCGCAATCGCATAGCCTTTACATTGTAATTGCACTGCGATTGTATCGTGATCGCACCGCGTTTATACTGTAATCGCACTGCGATTGTAACGCCTCTGAATCGTAGTCGGATTTCATTGCGCGGCTGACCTCCTCGCGGATGTCTCTCTCCGGCGTTGTGTTATCCTAAATTACGAACCCTGAATGGAAATGGTTATTTTCCGTGATGCTCGTCGCTTACGGTGAGCTTCTTACGTCCGTGTGCTCTGCGTGACGCAAGAACGCGACATCCGTTCTTTGTTGACATACGCTCGCGGAAGCCGTGCTTGTTTACGCGACGGCGGTTGTGTGGTTGGAATGTTCTTTTCATTTTTCTTGTATCTTATTGTTATTTTTTGTTGTTTTGGGTTTTGCGCATTACGCAATTCAGGGTGCAAAGTTACTTATTTCTTTTGGAATACGCAAGAAAACTGTTTATTTTAGTGTCCAAAACGGTTAAAAATGTATGGAACACATGGTTTTCTGAACTTTTTTTCTTAACTTTGCATCGATATATGTGTATATAAAACAAACAATAATAAACAATGATTAACTCACAGGACATTAAGAAAGGCGTTGCCGTTCGCATGGATGGCGGCATTTGGGTGTGTATCGATTTCCAGCACCGCAAGCCCGGTAAGGGTAACACTATTATGAATATCAAGCTGAAGAACGTCAGCGACGGCCGTGTGCTTGAGCGTCGTTTCAACATCGGAGAGAAGCTTGAGGATGTTCGTCTTGAGCGCCGTCCGTACCAGTATCTTTATAAGGAGGGCGAGGATTATATATTCATGAACCAAGAGACTTTTGACCAAGCGCCTATCGCCTCTGACCTCGTTACGGGCGTAGAGTTTATGAAAGAGTCTGATATTGTGGAGGTTGTAAGTGACGCTGACACTGAGACCGTGCTATATGCCGAGATGCCTGTCAAGACAGTTCTGCGTGTTGTACACTCTGAGCCGGGTGTGAAAGGCGATACAGCTACCAACACTCTCAAGCCTGCCACACTCGAAACAGGCGTAGAGATACGTGTGCCGCTGTTCATTAACGAGGGCGACCTTGTGCAGGTTGACACACGCGACGGCAGTTACCTCCAGCGCATGAAGGAATAAGGACATTCCGTAGGATATAAAAGTGAAGAGCGCAAGTTCTTCACTTTTTTTCGCTTTATACAATCATCAGCATTGTAATATGCTGACATCATTCCGTGTTCACATGAAATACAGCATCATAGTGCCGGTGTATAACAGGCCGGACGAGGTGGAGGAACTGCTTGAGAGCCTTGTGGCGCAGACGTATTCCGGCTTTGAGGTCATCATAGTAGAGGACGGCTCGACGCAGAAGTGCGATGCCGTGTGCCGTAAATACACCGGTATACTTGACATCGCATACTATGAAAAAGACAACTCCGGGCCGGGACAGAGCCGTAACTATGGTGCGGAGAGGGCCAAAGGGCAATACCTAATTATATTGGATAGCGATGTGGTGCTGCCACAAGGATACATGCAGGCCATTGACAAAGAGCTGGCAGGGGAGCCATGCGACGCTTTCGGCGGAGCCGATGCGTCACACAGCTCTTTTACGCCCGTTCAGAAAGCCATAAGCTATTCTATGACAAGTTTTTTCACAACGGGCGGCATACGTGGTGGCAAGAAGAAGCTGGATCGCTTCTATCCGCGCTCATACAATATGGGCATACGCCGTGATGTGTATATGAGGCTGGGCGGTTTCAGCCGTATGCGTTTCGGCGAGGACATAGATTTCTCCTACCGTATAGTGGAGGCCGGATATGTGTCGAGGCTTTTTCCTGAGGCGTGGGTGTGGCATAAGCGGCGCACAGACCTTAGGAAATTCTTCAGACAGGTGTATAATAGCGGTATAGCCCGTATAAATCTCTCGAAGAGACACCCCGGAACCTTGAAGGCGGTGCATCTGTTGCCGATGCTGTTCACGGTGGGAATTATAGCCCTTGTGCTTATCTCGGCCGCGGGAAGGATACTGATGGAGTATGACGACGTGCACCGGTGGTTCTGGCTGTGCGCTGCACCGTGGCTGCCGATACTGTTGTATTCGGTGCTGATAGCGGCGGACTCGTCGTGGCAAAACCGTTCGCTCAGGATAGGACTGATAAGTGTGGCCGCGGCTTTCGTGCAGCTTATGGGCTATGGATGCGGCTTCATAGAGGCGTGGTGGAAACGGTGTCTGCTCGGAAAAGACGAGTTTCAGGCTTTTGAAAAGACTTTCTACAAATGAGCAAGGAAAGCCTTACTATAACACAGTGGGCAGAGGATGACCGTCCTCGTGAGAAACTTGCGGCCCACGGGGCAGCGGCTCTCTCTACGGCCGAGTTGCTTGCCATACTCATTGGCTCAGGTAACGCAGGTGAGACGGCGGTGGATCTGATGAAGCGGGTGCTCAATGACTGCGGCAATAGCATTGCGACATTGAGCCGTATGAGTATTGACGAGCTGATGCGTTACAACGGAATAGGGCAGGCGAAGGCCATAACATTGCTGGCGGCGTGTGAGCTTGGCAAGCGCCGTGAGTTGGAAGAGCGGCCCACACGCATTGTGCTTGGCGACTCGGAGGCTATCTATGAGCATCTGAAACTGATGGTAAGGGATTTGGATGTGGAGGAGGCCTTTGTGGTACTCCTGAACCAATCGCTGAAGCATTTGCGCACAATACGCCTGTCGCACGGCGGACTGACAGAGACGGCCGTTGACGTTAGGCTGATAATGAAAGAGGCGCTGATGGTCAATGCCACTGCGCTGGCACTGGCGCATAACCATCCGAGTGGTAGCGTCAGGCCAAGCCGGCAGGACGATATGATTACCCAAAAGGTGGCGGAGGCCTGCGGTACCATGCGTATACATTTCGTTGACCATCTCATTGTGACTGATGGCGACTACTATTCGTATCGCGACAACGGAAGGATTTAATTACATATACATTATATATAATATATAGATACAAATGACACAGGAAGAACATGCACAGGCGGAGCAGCGTATCGTTGAGGTGCTTAAAACCGTTTTTGACCCGGAGATACCGGTTAATATATATGACCTTGGGCTGATATACAAGATAGACCTTGCCATGGACGGAGCGCTGGACATTGACATGACGTTCACGGCGCCATCGTGTCCGGCGGCGGATTTTATAATAGAGGATGTCAGAACGAAGGTGGCGGCGGTAAGCGGGGTTACATCTGCCAATGTCAACATGGTGTTTGAACCGGAGTGGGACAAGTCGATGATGACCGAGGAGGCGCGTGTGGAACTGGGTTTTGAATAATAAAACCGTAATGACCGTATGGACAAAAACATCTATTTCCTTGCCGATGCGCATCTTGGCTCGCTGGCAATGGAGCACAGGCGTACGCAGGAGAGACGCTTGGTGAGATTTCTTGATGAGATAAAGCATAAGGCGGAGGCGGTATATCTGTTGGGGGATATGTTCGACTTCTGGAACGAATACCGCTATGTCGTGCCCAAAGGCTATACACGTTTCCTCGGAAAGTTGTCGGAACTGACTGACATGGGGGTGGAAGTGCATTATTTTGTCGGCAATCATGACCTGTGGACGTATGGTTATCTTGAAGAGGAATGCGGGGTGACACTGCACCGCAAGCCCGCTACCGTGGAGCTTCACGGCAAGACTTTCTTCCTTGCTCACGGCGATGGGCTGGGCGATCCGGACCCGAAGTTTAAGGCTTTGAAATGGTGTTTCCACAACAGACTGTGCCAAATAATGCTTAATGCCATTCACCCGCGGTGGGGAATGCACTTGGGTCTGAACTGGGCAAAACACTCAAGGCTGAAGCGTAAGGATGGAAAAGAACCCTCGTATATGGGCGAGAACAATGAGCATCTGGTGCTGTTTGCCAAACAATATCTTAAAACCCACCCCGATATAGATTACTTTCTTTTTGGGCACAGGCACATAGAGCTGGATTTGTTGCTCTCAAGGCAGACGCGTTTGATGATTCTCGGTGACTGGATATGGCAGTTTACCTATGCCGTCTTTGACGGGGAGCACATCTTCATGGAGAATTATGTGGAAGGAGACTGCGGCAATATTTAAGAATATTATGGCTTGTACAATCAAGGAAGAAGTGATAGTGTGTATTGTAAATTGATATGTCGCGGCATCCTGATGGCAATCATTGTTGTGGCCTCCTGCGGGCAACAGACAGCACAGACACTGTATCAATGATAGTTAGCTACGCTTAAAGGAGAATGAAAACCAACAATGGTAATGGCAAATCTGCCATGGTTCATAACAAAAGACTTGAAGACATGACATTGGAAGAACTGTGGGAACTATTTCCTGTGGTTCTTACACCGCATCAGTCTCATTGGAAAGTGTGGGCCGAAGAGGAGATATGTTTTCTTGAAAAGACATTGTCAGTTTATTCACCCCTATGCCATCATATAGGAAGCACAGCCATTCCCGGTATATATGCAAAGCCGATAATAGATATTTTGATTGAGATTGCACCCGTAGTGGATCGCTCATGCGTTAGAAAGGCATTGGAAAATGTGGGCTATATCTGTATGTCAGAGTCGGTAAGTCGGCAGAGTTTCAACAAAGGATATACCCTTTCCGGATTTGCGGAAAAGGTGTTTCATGTCCATATTCATAACATTGGTGACGACGATGAGATCCGTTTTCGTGATTATCTGATAGACAATCCCTCTGTAGCGCATGAGTATGAGGTGTTAAAGCGCAGCCTTCTGCCTGAATACAAGAATAACAGAGATGGCTATACCGCCGCCAAGTCTGATTTTATAAGACGGATCATAAATATAGGAAGTCCGGGAAAGGGGTAGATTACACAAGGCCTCTGACTCAATAAGAGTTAGAGGCCTTGTGCAATGGTTGGGTCATAAGATTCTGATTATACAGAACTCACGTTAATGTTACGAGAGAATACATTTCCGTTCACAGTTGTTTTCCGGCTATGCCTGCCGGCATTTTACTTCAATATAACTTTCTTGCCGTTTACGATGTTCAGCCCCTTGACCGGTGTGTTGAGTCTGTGGCCGTTTATATCGTAATAGCTTTGGTTAGCATTCCTGTCGCCGGCGTTAATGTCCGTGATTCCTGTGTATGGCACTCCCTGTATATTCTCAAAGTCTTTCCATGTCTCGGCTGTCTGATATGCCTCCAAGGCATTTTGTGTAACGTAAAGCGTGGCGTACTGGTAGTTTAGTATGTCAAAACTGTTGGAGGGGATGATTGGCGGGGTAGGGTTCAGATACTGTATTGTTCTTAGGCTTGAACAATAGTAAAAGGCAGAATTGCCTATGGATGTTACTGTGGCCGGAATGTCTATAGCACTTAGATTCATGCAATAAGCGAATGCTTCTTCGCCTATGGACGTAATGGAGTTTGGCAAGTCTATAGATGTCATGTTACGGCAGTTAAAGAATGTGCATTTCCTTATAGACGTTACAGAAGCCGGTATTTTCACTGTTTGTAGACCTCCGCAACCGGAGAAAGCGTAATCGTCTATAAATGTAATAGAATTGGGCAGTTCTATTGATTGCAGCATATAGCACTCCTCGAATGCACCACCTCCTATAGATGTTACGGAACTTGGGATTGTTACTGAGGTCAGGTTGTTGCAGTTATGGAATGTATAATCTTCTATAGTTGTTATGGAATTAGGAATGTCTATAGATGTCAGACCGCAGTATGAAAATGCACCACCTCCTATAGATGTTACGGAATTGGGAATATTTATTGATGCCAGTCCGCTGCAGCTCGAGAATGCTGAGGGGCCTATGATTGTTACAGAATTAGGAATATCCATAGAAGTTAGACTACGGCACTCCCCAAATGTGACACTTTTAATCTCTGTTAGTGAGGTCGGTAATGATATTGATGTCAGTTTACTGCATCCCTTGAAAGCTGCATCACCTATGTACGTTACAGAGTTAGGAATGTCGATAGTTGAGAGCTCGCTACAATAAGCGAACGCAGACTGTCCTATGGATGTCACAGAATTGGGAATGGTGACAGATGTAATGTTATTGAGACTTTGGAATGTGTAATTTCCAATAGCGGTTACAGAAGATGGGATTACAAGGTTCTTTATCTCTTCGCCGTTTAGTGTGAGTGCCTTTGTTGTCCATGATGAAAAAGCAGCGTAATCGAATTGTATGTTACACCATGCCGCAATGTCATGAATATTTACCTCTTGTAAGTTGTAGCAGTAATAGAATGCGCTACTGCCTATAGCTGTTATGGTATTGGGAATGTCAATGGATGTTATATCGCATTCTTCGAATGCGTACCTGTCTATAGCGGTTACTGTATATTCTGTCTGTCCGTATAGTACTTTCTCCGGGATAACAACAGTGCCTTCTAATCCAGTATTTGTGGCAACCTGACAGGTCTTGCTAGCCTCGTCAATAACGGAGTAGTTAAGAATTACCCCCCCGTAGAGGCGTAAGTGAAATCTTGCGCCGATACCGTAATGCCGGTGAGGAGCATAAGAAAAGATAAGAGATGTTTCATTATTCTCATTGTTTTTTGTCCTATGGCTCCAAGGTTCGGACGGTTTATATATATAATATGTATATGTATGCGGCATGTTTGCCATGTCATACCAAAAAAGACGTGAAGCCTCTTGTGTCCCCTTTTTGTTCTCTCTTTGAGGTGCCGCAATGGGGTTTTATGTTGCGAAACGTATTGATACAAGCGTCTTTGCGCTGCAAAGATATAAATAAAATTTGATTTTACAACCTTTTTTGTGATTTTCTTGTCGTAGTTTTGTTGAAACCGTTTGTAAATGTGTTCCCTGTGTGTGTTCTCTCTCTTCCCCCTTGTTTTTGCTGTTTTTCTTCCATTCTTCCGGTTTTTGTGTTCATTATATCTGTATTTGTATATAG
>CAZRGO010000004.1:0-222361 GCA_964599665.1 uncultured Prevotella sp. | reverse complement strand
ATGCCGATTGTATACACAACGGCAATCTCGCCT
Organism: uncultured Prevotella sp.; assembly: GCA_964599665.1. Lineage (GTDB taxonomy): Bacteria > Bacteroidota > Bacteroidia > Bacteroidales > Bacteroidaceae > Prevotella. Next base: position 222,328 of record CAZRGO010000004.1, on the reverse strand, counting down.
CCCCAAAGGTGAGGGTTAATTCTGCTCGAAACTCGCAGACTTTTATGTTTGGGATAAAAGAACCGAGGAACCTCGGACGGTTAGATTATGTAACTGACAAACTTCAGTTCGTCGGATAATGAGCCGAAAAACCTCAGTTCGTCAGGCTGGGAAATCGGAAACTCCAGTCTGTTAAACCGAAGAACCTCAGTTCTTGCAACAGATAAACGGATGACCTAATGATGCAATAGTCCTATGCTGCAATAACCCAATGACCGAGTGACCGAAGTATGTAAAAACTAAATACTCAAATGCTGTGATACTGTAATTATCTAATTATCGAAAGACCCAATACTATAATATTATGCCAACTAAAAAAGAAATCACCATAAATACTAGACTAAATGAGGCAGACTATAGGAAGATGCGCGAAAAGGCTAATACCTATTTCGGTGGGAATATGAGTGCGCTGGTTCGCTGTGCCTCGCTAAAATATTCTGAGGAGGCTGAGCCTTCAGAACAAAATAACAAGCTAACTGATGTCATGGAAGCAGCCTTAAAGCAAATCCGTAAGATTGGCGCCAACCATAATCAGGCGGTAAAATGTATCAACGAGAAGATGAAAATGTCCCCATTTGCTTTTCTTCCTTCAGATCTTCGTCCCTTCAATGAGTTTGCTGAAAGTATGAAGACTGTGGAGAATATGTTAAGTTACCTTTATAATATGATCAAGGAATGATTGTTAAGAAACTCAGCGATGTCAAAGGAGGAGAGTTCCCCGGTGCTGGATATAACGAAAGGAAGGTTGCCGAAGGTGTGGCAGAACTAATGGCAATGGAGAACATCAGCAATGCGCTACGACACAAGATTGATGTTCTGCATCACTTCGGATTGGACGCTGCATCGGAGATTGAACGCTATCTGAAAGACCGCTCGCAGACCTACGGCAACACCAACACGACAAGGTTTCAGTTTCATGTGTCGGCATCTGTCAAAGGACGTCTCATGTCAGCCGAAGAGCTGACCGACTTTGCCCGTGAACTTATGGAGGGTATGGGCTATGCCCGACAGCCATATTTCGTGTACTATCACCATGACACTGAGAATAACCACGTCCATATTCTTTCCACACGTATTCAACCCAACGGTTTCCCAATCTCAGACCATCAGGACATACGCAGGCTAAATGAATGTGCCAACCGCATACTTGCGTCCGATATTGATAAGGACATAACCCACATATTCAGTTATGACTATGAAACGGAAGGTCAGTTTGCCAACATCATCCGTTCACACGGCTATAAGATTGGAAAGGTCGAGGATGGTTACCGACTGTTCAAGAATGGTGGCGATGCCGGACACATCACGGATAATGACATTCAGCGTCACCTTTCTAAAGATAGTCAGAAACGCAAAGACCGGGCAAAGCAGCTTAAGGCTATCATCAAGAAATATAAGGCTGAGATTGCCGAGGGAAAGTATCAAAGTCTCAATAATCCCGAAGTCTCAAAGTCTCAGAAGAAAAAACGGAAATTGCCAAAGGTCAATTCCGACATCAAGAAAATACTTGACAGTAACGGCAAGCCATTAAGCGAAGAACGCCAACAGCAGATTCAGCAGCTCCTTGACATACTCAAAACCAGTTTCGGTATTGACGTTTATTTCCAGAAAGACAAGAACGGTCAGGTACGCGGTTATGGATTAGTTGATCACTCCGAAAAGATTGCCTTCGACGGCAGCAAGGTGATGAAACTATCCGAGTTGATAGACTTCACTATAAAGCCGGAGCGCAAACCAAGCCCTCTCGACGTTTACCGTAGCCTCTTCACAGCCGAAATTTTCAATGACGGAACGAAAGACTATGTACGCATACACACAAACGCCGGTGCCACTTTTCAGAAACCTATCTCTGCAAGACAATCGGCATGGTATTACAATGCCAAGCCGGAGGACAAGGAAGATGTCGCACTGATGATTGCCTCAACTATGTTCACTGAAGAGATATTGATGGAATATCTAACTCGTCAGCCTATTCAGAACTATCAAGCCAACATAAAATCCGTGTCGGCAGTTAAGCAAAAAGATGGCATAATGGCTTTGAGAATTATGATGAACGATGGAATGTCAATGATGATACCTATGGATGATCCGGATGAAAGCCGTTATCGGCGACTATCCCCAAACGATACTCAAGACTTCCTCAATAATCTTGCTGTCCATTACCTCACGCGAGAAGACGCCCGGTCAATAATTCAGCGTATCCGACAAACAACAAAAGATCAAACAGCAGTCCGTGTACTCCCACAACCCAAAGACTTCACATCACAGATGGCAAAATCCTTCTCCCTCAATCTCGCTTCGTCCCTCTCATTCCTCAATATAGAAACAGGACGCGGAGAGAATCGCGAATGGGAAGTCGGCAACCGCTCCCGCTATGATGATATAGGTACTCTCCAATTTGGCAATATGAGCATTTGATAATGCCAAAGAAACCAGAATATACTAAATATTAATTTCTACAGTACGTAAACTTTCATATTCGATAAATATTTTTCTGAATATTTCATCGATCATTAAGAGGGTAGCAAAAAATAAAAAAATATTATCATACTTTTGATATTTTGAGTTACGGAGATCTTGCAAATGAGGAAAATTTAATTGATATGAAGGGGTATTATGTGCACACCTATTTCTGTGATTATATAATAAGGTATATATGGCGAAGATTTCGGTATCTGATGCTACCTTCGAAATAGGGGCTGTTTTATCACCCTTCTTAAATATATTTTTTTGATCGGCTATGATATTCTTAGGATTGAGGTTATGTAATATTTCTTTGAATGATTCATATTTCTGTTTATTATAAATGGCGATATTGGTATCTTCAAATATCGTATTCATCATATCTAAAATATCGTCACGAAACGTTTCTCTTTCTAAGTTATTATTAAAAATCGTATAATTCGGCTTACGAGAATTTATTGCACTCATCAAATCTTCATACACTGATGTCTTGTCAGCAAGTGTGGAACATTGATTCAGAGTCCATCCTGAATAATAACGTTTATGACGATAACTTAAATCATCTGTTGCTAACTCCCAACAGATGCACTTCATTTTTTGCTCTTGGGCTCCTGTCATTTGAAGGAAAAGAGATTGAAGTAAATACCCACTTACTGCGGAGAATTCCATTCCTTTTCCTAAAAGATTAGCCGTTGACACAACTTCTCGAACAATCTTTTCTAGATTGTGTCGTATGTATGTAGTATGTTCGTCTTTATTCATTTAGATAGCTGGCGTAGATATTTATAGAAGCTGTTATTCTTTGACGTAGATACGATATGCCATTGGGGGCTTTACGATGTCCTTCATTATCACGGAACTGCTCGGCTTTATGATTTAATTCATTCTTTAAATCATCATATCTGGTGTTATCAAGCGTTTTATCTTTAAACAAGATTTGATAAATGAGTCCAAGTAGATTTGTGTCAGCCTCAATAATAGTTGAAAAGACCTTATTTTTGAAACCTAAAGCTTCTAAAGTACTTTGAAGACGAGTCGTCCTCACCTCAACATTAGGTAGACCAATCAAATTCGAAAATTTTCCAAATTTACTATTATCCTCATCTGTAACAACTGAGTTTATAAAGTCTTCATAATATACTTCTAATCGTTCTTGACTTCTACACCCTTTTGCGATTTTTGCGTTGACATCATGAGCATATTCTGATAAAAAGGCAAGTGTCCTTACATAATCATAACGTCTTATTTTGCCATTCTGAGAAATCTTTAGCGACCCGCTTAAACTAGGTTCAAAGAATGGAATAAGATCATTATTTAGATAGTATAATGAGCGACGACTTTCTTGGCCTTGCAACGCTATTCCTTGTAGATTAATATCATGAAAAACCATGGAATAGAATCTCTGCTGCTTCTTTTCGCTAGCTCCACTGGGTACTATGTATGAGAAACCGAGATAGTTTTGATTTAGAAATGTATCATTTAAGCGAGCATCTGCCGATAATGTTTCATATTTGGTTAGATCTATATTACTTAAAATATCACCTTTTGATTTGTTGCGAGAATCAGATGTCAACAAAGAAAATGTCCAAGGGATGACTTCACCGCCTAGTTCTCCTTCTTCATCATCCACCGCATTATACATGGGAGCATCCATAATATGGAATGCCTCAGCTTTTGGAAATATTCCTAGATACCCGAGCAATATTGATGTCAAACGCTGTTGTCCATCAAGGATAATATTTTCATGTGCTCCCTGTTGTTCTAGCGAGCCGATGATTACAGGAGGAACAAATATGCCATTTTTTATGTTTTTTAGAAATTTTTCAACTTGATTTTTATCCCATACAAAACTTCTCTGATAAGCAGGTAACGTTATGTTTTTTTGTAATATTAGTTCAATCCAATGGAGTAAGGTGTACTCACCATAGAAAGTTTTCTTAGTCATAATATTGATCGATATGTTTTTTACAAAATTACAAAAAAATTTTATATATGCCAAATTATCAGCAAGTCTCACATACTCACAATTGGGAAAAACTATCAAAATCCAGTGATCCTTTAATTGGCGTTAGGATTAAAGGGAACTTTTTAAGAGCATTTAATTAAGCCGATTTAATGTGATTTAGAGGGGTTTAGATAGTGACTATTATAGTGACTATAGACAATAGTGACTAAAAGAAAAATCGCCAATTCGGTAAGAACTAGCGATTTAACTTTTGATGAGGTGGTGCCACCAGGAATCGAACCGGGGACACAAGGATTTTCAGTCCTTTGCTCTACCAACTGAGCTATGGCACCGTTTGCAAATCAAGTTCTCTGCACTGCCCTTAACACCCCTATGATAGTGCTTTTTCCTTGATTGCGATGCAAAGGTACTACCTTTTTTTGAATTGGCCAAATGTTTTCCACTTTTTTTTTATTTTTCTTCGTTTTTCTTCGTTTTTTGAAAAAAAAGTTGTAATTTTGCAGTCGAAATCGAAAAATGATCGATTTTCGGGGTGTAGCGCAGTTGGTAGCGTACTACGTTCGGGACGTAGGGGTCGCCAGTTCGAGTCTGGTCACCCCGACTTTCAAAGAAAGTCTTTTTCCCCTTGGAAACTATACCGTTTCCAAGGGGATTTTTGTTGTTTCTATGTGCAATCCCTTTGCTGTCCTGTTTTTATTTGCCGTTGACAGTGGGCATGCCGACTTCTTTCCACAGCAGTATCCCGCCTTTCATGTCGTACACTTTCAGCCCTGCCGCCTGCATTTTTGCCGCCGCTGCATTGCTGCGCCTGCCGCTTCTACAATATATATAATATGTACGCGCGTTGTCGAGCTTTGCCATTCCTTTCGCAAAAGTTTCCGTGTCGAGCCAATCGAGGTTCATAGCTCCCTCTATATGTCCTTCGGCATATTCGGATGGACGCCGCACGTCCAGTAGTATCGCTGTGCTATCGGCTTTGGCGGCAGTTATGAATTCCTCCGGTTCCAGTACTTTTATGTCGCTCTGTGCGGTACATCCGGTACACAGTCCCAGTGCGCCCATTATGTGTAGCAATGTTTTTCTCATAGTTATGGTGCTTGTTTTATGGTGGGTTGCTATTCTGTCGTTATGGCTTTCAGCAACGCCTCGCATCCTTCGAGGCAGTCGCGATATGTGGCGGAGAAGTCTCCTGTGTACCATGGGTCTGCCACATCCCCCGGTCGTTCGGTGTAGTCCATAAGCCGTTTTATCTTGTTTTCCGGGTCCCCTCCGCAGATGCGTTGCATATTGCGTATGTTGTAGCGGTCCATACCTATCAGCAGGTCGTATTCATCATAGTCCCCTCTCGTCAGTTGCCGTGCCGTCTTGCCCTTGCAGCTTATGCCGTGCTCGCTCAGCTTTTGTCGTGCCTGCGGATATACGCTGTTGCCTGACTCCTCCGTGCTTGTTGCCGCCGATGCTATGTGGAACTGTTGTTTCATGCCTTTGTCAGCCACTAACTTCTTCATTATAAATTCAGCCATCGGGCTTCTGCATATATTTCCGTGGCATACGAATAATATTCTCTTCATTTTCTCGTGTTTTTGGTTTTCTATTGCAAAGATAATGTTTTTCTTTCGGAAATGTGTTTTTTCTTTGGCGAATATATGATTAACGTGCAAACTTTACCTAAAACCGGTTGCCGATAATAGTTTTCATGTGCTATGTGTATGCCGAAGTCTTGTCGTACCTTTTGGGGCGTATTTTCAACTAATTTCACGGCTGCTGTAATCGCACTGCAATCACTCTGTAATCGCATTGCTTTTACACTGTAATTGCAGTGCGATTACAATACAAAGGCAGTGCGATTGCAACGGGGGTGTTATGCGATTTCGTTCGCGGTGCCTTTTTTTTCTGTTCAAAAGTTGCGGAAACTGCAAAATAATCGTATCTTTGCAGTCAATACTAATACTTGACAATATGAGACGATTAATGTTATCCTGGGCTCTGCTCTGTGCAGTATGGGCCTTTGCCAAAGATTTTAACGTGTGTGATTTTGGCGCCAAGGGCGACGGTAAGACCCTTGACAGCCCAGCTATAAATGCCGCCATTGATTCTGCTGTGGCCTGCGGCGGCGGTCGTGTCGTTCTCGATGCCGGTACGTATCTTAGCGGTAGCATACGCCTCAAGAGCAATGTCGAGCTGCATTTGTCGGCCGGTGCCACCATACTTGCAGCCCCAGCCTCCATGAAAGCCTATGACGCCAGCGAGTCCTTCGACTTTCCTGAATATCAGGATGGCGGACATACCTACTTCCATAACTCCCTTATCTGGGCCGAGGGGCAGACCAATGTCTCCATTACCGGCCGTGGTACCATAGACGGCAAGGGGCTTACCAAGAAGGATACAGAGCGTGCCGGTGTTGTCTCCGGCGGCAGTATCGGCACCGGCGACAAGGCTATTGCGTTGAAACTGTGCCGCAATGTTCTCATACGTGATGTTACCATATATCGTGGCGGCCACTTCGCCATTATTATAACGGGCTGCGAACTGGGTACGATTGACAATGTAACAATCGACACTAACCGTGACGGCATAGACATAGACTGCTGCAATTTCATAACGGTGTGTAACACAAAGGTTAACACTCCTAATGATGACGCTATAGTGTTGAAGGCCTCATACGCTCTGAAAAAGGCCGTGCCGTGTCAGAATATACTTGTGAATAACTGCATTGTGACCGGCTATAAACTCGGATGTCTGCTTGACGGCACTCATGTTCCGGAGAAAGTCAACTGGGTTTGCGGGCGTATAAAGCTGGGGACGGAGAGCAACGGCGGCTACCGCAACATTGCTATAACCAACTGTAGCATGGAGTGGAGCTCCGGATTGGCGTTTGAGGAGGTTGACCAAGGGCGCATGGAGAATATCGTTGTCAGCAATATCGCCATGAACCACGTGCACCATTATCCCATATACATCACCACCGGCTGCCGCAACCGTGGCCCGAAAGACGTTACGGAGCCGAGCTATGGCGCCGATATATCAATCAGTAACGTCACGGCTCTTGACGCGGACAGTCTGGCAGGCATAATCATTACCGGCATGCCCGGTGTCCCGTTGCGCCGCGTTTCCCTTAGCGACATAAACATAGAATATCGTGGTGGTGGCGATGTCTCGCTGCGCAAGAAATCATATCGTGAGCAGGGCACCAACTATCCGGAGCCTCGCTGGGCTGGGCCTACGCCGGCTTACGGGCTATTTGCCCGCCATGTCGATGGCCTGACGGTGCGTAATGTGAAGTTCCGCCTGCAGCGTCCCGATGCCCGCAAGGCCGTGGTGCTGGAGGATGTGAGAAACCAACGTCTCGACTTCTGAGCCTTCCGCTCCCGGCGGTCGGGTGCATATATGCGGCAATATGAAAAAATATTCACTGCCATGCAGTAAAAATATTCATGAATGTTTGGTGGTTTGCATATTTATTTATAATTTTGCACACGAGTTATGAATATTTATCCATAGGCTATGCGCAGTGTAACAAAGAAAGACAGGCTTGCGGCTCTCAGGCTGATAGTAACGTCAAACGAACTCGGTTCGCAAGAGGAAGTAGTGCGCGCCCTTGCCAAACAGGGCATTGCCACAACGCAAGCCACTCTGTCCCGCGACATGAAGCAACTGAAGATAGTCAAGATTGCCAATCATGCCGGGCGTTATGTCTATGCCATTCCTGAGGATACAGCCTATCGAAGGGTGCACAAACCGTTGCCGCAGATAGACATTTTGCCTGCCCCGGGCTTTAAGTCCATACGCTTCTCAGGCAATATGGCCGTGGTGCGCACAAGGCCCGGCTTCGCCAGTAGCATTGCTTCCAACATCGACTCGGCGAGCCTTGAGAATGTCATAGGCACCATTGCCGGCGACGATACTATCTTTATAGTAATAAGAGAGGGTGCCACCCATGTGGATGTGGTTGACGAACTGGCCGCCGTTATACCCGATATGGTGCTGTAGGCGTGCCGTCAGTCCGATTCAATGGCTCACAGACTGTTATCATCGTTCATTAAAAAATCATTCATTGTTCATTTAATATGAAAGACATTAGGATTCTTGTGGCGGATGCGTCCCACGAAAAATACGTCGACGAGATACTTGAAACCATCCGTGTGGCAGCCAAAAAGCGCGGTACGGGCATTGCCGAGCGCACGCACGAATACCTTGCCACCAAGATGAAGGAGGGCAAGGCGGTGCTGGCTCTCGACGAGAACGACCGTTTTGTGGGGTTCAGCTACATAGAGACTTGGGGCAACAAGGAGTATGTTACCACCTCGGGACTGATAGTGCATCCTGACTATCAGGGGCTTGGCGTGGCAAAACGCATAAAGGACTATACCTTCACGCTGGCACGCATACGCTGGCCTCACGCCAAGATCTTCTCGCTGACATCGGGCGATGCCGTTATGAAGATGAACACGGAGCTGGGCTATGTGCCCGTGTCTTTCAACCAGTTGACGGACGATGAGGCTTTCTGGCGCGGTTGCCGCGGCTGTGTCAACCATCCTATACTGGAGATGAAGGGGCGCAAGTTCTGTATATGCACGGGCATGCTGTATGACCCTGCCCGCCACAAGGGGGAGCCTACACCGGCCGAGGTGTTTCAGGATATAGTGAAGACGCTGACCAAACGGAACATACCTTTTTAGATATAAGGCACACGGGGAGCGGCAACGGCGTGTTCCCCGCGCTACAATAACGTGACAATAACAAAAACAACGATAAAACTATGGCAAAGAAAAAAGTAGTAGTGGCATTCAGTGGAGGTCTCGATACCTCCTACACGGTAATGAAACTTGCGCAGGACGGATATGAGGTTTATGCCGCATGCGCCAATACCGGAGGCTTCTCAGCGGAGCAACTCAAGACAAATGAGGAGAACGCCTATAAGCTCGGAGCGGTGGAATATGTAACACTTGACGTAACACAGGAGTATTATGAGAAGTCATTGAAGTTCATGGTCTACGGAAATGTGCTCCGTAACAACTGCTATCCCATCTCGGTTTCATCCGAACGCATATTCCAGGCTATAGCGATAGCACGCTACGCCAACGAGATAGGGGCTGATGCCATAGCCCATGGCTCTACCGGTGCCGGCAACGATCAGATACGTTTCGACATGACTTTCCTCGTAATGGCGCCCGGAGTGGAGATTATCACGCTGACAAGAGACGGCAATCTCTCCCGTCAGGAGGAGATAGACTATCTCAACGAGCACGGATTCTTTGCTGATTTCACCAAACTGAAGTACTCATATAATGTAGGTGTCTGGGGCACATCAATCTGTGGCGGCGAGATTCTCGACTCAACTCAGGGACTGCCGGAGTCCGCTTACCTCAAGCATCCGACCAAAGAAGGCCCTGAGACGCTTAAACTCGGATTCGAGCAGGGTGAGCTTTGCTCTGTCAACGGCAAGCGTTATGACGACAAAATCGCGGCTATACAGGAGGTGGAGCGTATCGGTGCCGCATACGGCATAGGCCGCGACTGCCACGTTGGCGATACTATCATAGGCATCAAGGGTCGTGTCGGCTTTGAGGCCGCTGCCCCCATGCTCATCATTGGCGCTCACCGTTTCCTCGAGAAGTATACCCTTTCCAAGTGGCAGCAGTACTGGAAAGACCAGGTTGCCAACTGGTATGGCATGTTCTTGCACGAGAGTCAGTATCTGGAGCCGGTAATGGCCGACATCGAGGCCATGCTGACATCATCACAACGCAACGTGACCGGCGAGGTGGAGCTGGAGCTTCGTCCGCTTTGTTTCCAAACAGTCGGAGTGGATTCGCCCAATGATCTTGTCAAGAACAAGCTCGGAGAGTATGGCGAGACAGCCAAAGCATGGTCTTCTGAAGACGCCAAAGGCTTCATAAAGGTGTCTTCTACCGCTCTGAGAGCATATTATCTCGCCCATCCTGACGAGAGAAAATAAAGGTTATAGTAACATAATCCCACAACTGACAAACAGTAATCTATGATAAATGTAGGTATATTGGGTGCGGCAGGCTATACCGGCGGTGAGCTGATACGCCTGCTCGTGAACCACCCTTCTGTCAATATCGTGTTCGCAAACAGCGAGTCTAACGCCGGTAACAAGGTGTATGACGTTCATGAAGGACTTCTTGGCGAGACCGAAATGGAGTTCACTTCGGCTATGCCTTTTGACAAAGTCGATGTCGTTTTCTTCTGTTTCGGCCACGGTAAGAGCGAGGCTTTCCTCAAAGAGCATAGCATTCCCGACAGTGTGAAGATAATAGACCTTGCACAGGACTTCCGTATCGCGGGCGAACACGACTATGTTTACGGCCTGCCGGAGACGCATCGTGACGCTATCGCACAGTGCCGCCATCTGGCTAACCCCGGATGCTTTGCCACTTGCATACAGTTGGGACTGCTACCGCTGGCCAAGGCCGGCATGCTTACATCGGATATAGCCGTCAATGCCGTTACAGGCTCTACGGGAGCAGGGCAGAAACCCGGTGCAACCACTCATTTCTCATGGCGCTCCAACAACTTTTCTGTGTATAAACTCTTTACACATCAGCATCTGCACGAGATAACACAGACGCTCAATGAGTTGCGTCCTGCGTCGGCGCCGAGGGTGGTTGACACGCTAAATGAGGGCTATGACGTGAAGGATAACAGTATAACCGTGGACTTCATACCGTACCGTGGCGACTTCGCCAGAGGCATATTCTGCACCGAAGTGGTGCGTCTTGACAAGGCGGTTGAGGCCGAAGACATCGTGAAATTGTATAAAGATTTCTACGAAACGGCCGCTTTCACCCATTATAGCGACAAGGCTCCGGATCTGAAGCAGGTGGTAAATACCAACAAGGCCATCGTGCATGTCGATGTCTTCGGGCGCAAGGTGGTTGTGACCACAATGATAGACAACCTGCTGAAAGGCGCTGTCGGACAGGCCGTGCAGAACATGAACATTATGTTCGGGCTGCAGGAAGACCTTGGCTTGAGGCTCAAGGCAGCGGCTTTCTAACCATGAAACGGCCCCATTGCGGGGATACTGTTACAGAATAACGACAAATTAAGAGAACAATGAAACTATTTGATGTATATCCGCTCTTTGATGTTAACATCGTAAAGGGCAGCGGTTGCAAGGTTTGGGATGCGGAAGGGCAGGAGTATCTTGACCTCTACGGCGGCCATGCAGTCATAAGTATAGGCCATTGTCATCCTCATTACGTTGAGATGATGACCTCCCAGCTGAACAAACTGGGTTTCTACAGCAATTCAGTGCAGAACAAGTTGCAGGTGGAACTGGCGGAACGCCTCGGCAAGGCCTCCGGTTATGAGGACTATCAGTTCTTCCTTATCAACTCAGGAGCGGAGGCTAACGAGAACGCTCTCAAGCTCGCTTCGTTCACAAACGGCCGCAAACGTGTCCTGTCGGCACAGAAAGCATTTCACGGTCGTACTTCTTTGGCGGTGGAGGTTACCAATAACCCGAAGATAATAGCACCTATAAATGACTGCGGACACGTTACCTATCTGCCGATGAATGACCTTGCGGCATGGGAGACAGAACTGGATAAGGGCGATGTTTGCGCCGTTATCCTGGAGTGCATACAGGGCGTCGGCGGCATACAGATGGCCACATCGGAGTTCGCTCAGGGACTTGCGGCGGCCTGCAGGCGCAACGGTACCGCTCTCATCTGCGACGAGATACAGTGCGGTTATGGCCGTTCCGGCAAGTTCTTTGCCCATCAGTGGCTCGGTATAAGGCCCGACCTTATCACCGTTGCCAAAGGCATAGGCAACGGCTTCCCTATGGCCGGCGTGCTTATCTCACCCGATTACAAACCGGTTTACGGACAGTTGGGAACCACTTTCGGCGGCAATCATCTTGCATGTACGGCCGCTTTGGCTGTACTCGACGTCATAGAGCGTGAGAATCTGGTTGAAAACGCACGTGAGGTGGGCGATTATCTCATGGAGAAACTGAAGGAGTTGCAGAAGACACAGCCTCATATCGTAGATGTACGTGGCCGTGGTCTGATGATAGGCGTGGAGTTTGACGTGCCTCATGCCGGTGTGCGCAAGAACCTTGTGTACGAACAACACTGCTTTACCGGATGTGCCGGAACCAACCTTCTGCGTATCCTTCCGCCGCTATGCCTTACAAAGGCGGAGGCCGATGACTTCCTTGTGCGCCTTACAAAGGCTCTGAATGCGTAAGCGTCATAAGCGTCCGGCTGCCGTATCGCGTGCCGGACACATTATAATCAACATCACAAACAGATAATAACAATGAAGATTACAGTAATAGGAGCGGGGGCAATGGGCGGCTCTACCGTTGAGGGTATGCTGAAATTGCAGTCGCTCACCGCCGGAGATATAACCGTATCGGACCCGATGGCAGACCTTAGCCGCTTTGAGGCCAATGGCGCTGTTGTCACAAAAGATAACGCTACTGCCGTGAAGGGGGCCGACGTAGTTATGGTTTTCGTCAAGCCATGGCTCGTGGAACAGGTACTTAAGAGTGTAAAAGACTCCATGGACTATGCCAGGCAGACCCTTGTGGTAATTGCGGCAGGCGTTAAAGGCGCGAGTATATTGGAGTGGATGGACAAGAATGGCAGTGCTCCCGCTACCCTTTTATGTATCCCTAACATCGCAATAGCACAGCTTGCAAGCATGACTTTCCTTGTGAATGTCAACGCCGATAGCGCAAAAGCCGATGCCGTGCAGGCCCTATTCGACCAACTTGGCAAGACAATCATGACGACAGAGAACCTGCTTGGCGCGGGTACCACACTGGCATCATGCGGCATAGCATACGCCATGCGATACGTACGGGCAAGCAGTGAGGGTGGAGTAGAGTTGGGTTTCAAGGCTCATGACGCCCAAGAGATAGTGATGCAGACCATGAAAGGGGCGGTGGAACTATTGCAGGCAAGCGGCATGCACCCTGAGGCGGCGATAGATCTTGTTACCACTCCCGGCGGAGTCACTATCAAAGGACTCAACGAAATGGAGCATGCCGGCTTCAGCAGTGCCGTCATTCGTGGTCTGAAAGCAGGGGCTAAGTAAGCCTTTTTGATATATGAGAATAGTAATAAAGATAGGTTCCAATGTGTTGTCGAGGCCCGATGGGGGACTCGACATCACCCGTATGTCGCATCTTGTTGACCAGATAGCGGAGTTGCGCGGCAGGGGTGTGGAGATTATCATGGTGTCATCGGGTGCCGTTGCGGCCGGCAGAGCGCTGCTTTCCACCGACCGTCAGCTTGACAGCGTGGAGCAAAGGCAGCTGTTTTCCGCCCTTGGGCAGGCAAAACTGATAAACCATTACTACGACCTTTTTCGTGAATATGGAATCTGTGTCGGTCAGGTACTGACCATGAAGGAGAACTTCTCCACCCGTATGGAATACCTTAATCAGCGTGCCTGCATGCAGGTCATGCTCGACAATGGCGTTATACCTATTGTAAACGAGAACGACACGGTGTCCGTTACCGAACTGATGTTCACCGACAATGACGAATTGTCCGGTCTTATAGCGTCTATGCTCGACGCCGATGAGCTTATAATCCTGTCGAATATAGACGGTATATACAACGGTTCTCCAAAGGAACCCGGCGCGAAGGTCATACCAGTTGTGGAGCCGGAACGCGACCTTAGCGAATACATACAGAGCGAAAAGAGCGGCCTTGGGCGTGGGGGTATGATAACAAAGTGTAACATTGCCCGCAAAGTCGCAGACGAAGGCATTCGTGTTATCATTGCCAACGGCAAGAAAGACAACATCCTGTTGCGCCTGTTTGACGCTCCCGAAGACACGCTGCATACCGAGTTCGTGCCGCGGCCGGATGCCGTCTCCACCGTCAAGAAGTGGATAGCCCATAGCGAGAGCTTTGCCAAAGGTATCATAAGGGTCAACGAACGTGCGGCGGAAGCGTTGCTTTCCGACCGTGCTGTCAGTCTGCTACTGGTTGGTGTCACCGCCATTGAGGGCGATTTCGAGGAGGGTGACATCGTTAACATAGTAGACCATAAGGGCAATCCGATAGCCGTGGGACGCAGTGCCTACAGTGCTGAGGCGGCAAGGCCGTTGATAGGGCAACACGATTTGAAACCCTTGGTACACTACGATTATCTGGCTTAGCATGCCGTTATGCCGCTTTTGCGCAACATTCATGTTTAATTAAGAATTTTTCAAAACCGATATATTGACAATGCTTCAGCAATTTTCCATAGCAAAGAAAGCGTCACGCTCTCTTGCGCTCATCCCCGATGTACGGCGCGATGAGATACTTTACGCCGTGGCCGATGCCATAGCCGAGAACGAACAGGCCATACTCGACGCCAATTCCAAAGACTTGGCGCGCATGGATCCTGCCAATCCGCTCTATGACAGGTTGCAACTGACGCCGAAACGCCTTGCCGACATAGCGTCGGACATGCGACATGTGGCTCAGTTACCGTCACCATTGGGGCGGGTATTGAGTGATAAGGTCTTGGATAACGGTCTGCATCTGCGCAGGGTAGCGGTGCCTTTCGGAGTTATAGGCATGGTGTTTGAGGCACGTCCCAATGTGGCTTTCGATGTCTTCTCGCTATGTTTCAAGAGCGGTAACGCCTGTGTGTTGAAAGGAGGCCGTGATGCTGACGACTCCAACAAGGCCATTGTGGATATGATACACGCCGTGTTGCAGCGTGAGGGCATTGACACCGGAGTGGTACAGCTGTTGCCTGCTACCCATGAGGCTACCGCCGAGATGCTCGGAGCGGTAGGGTTCATAGATGTATGCATACCACGTGGCGGCAGAAAGCTGATAGACTTTGTGCGTGACAACGCCAAGGTACCGGTGATAGAGACGGGTGCCGGAGTTGTGCATGCGTACTTTGACGAGGACGGAGACATTGAGACAGGCCGCCGCATAGTCAACAATGCCAAGACACGCAGGGTGTCCGTGTGCAACGCTCTCGACTGCCTGCTGGTGCATAGCGGCAGACTTTCCGACCTGCCTTCACTCTGTGAGCCGCTGAAGGCCTCTGATGTCAGGATTTATGCTGATGTCCCGGCTATGGAGGCACTGCAGGGACATTATCCCGCCGAGTTGCTCTTGCCGGCTACCGACGACTCGTTCGGCACGGAGTTTATGTCCTATACCATGGCAATAAAGACCGTTCCGACAGCTGACGCTGCCATAAACCATATAGCAAGCTATGGCTCCGGGCACAGTGAGTGTATCATAACCGGGAACGAAACCACTGCCGAGGCATTCCGCAAGCAGGTGGATGCGGCCTGCGTCTATGTCAATGCGCCGACCAGTTTCACCGACGGAGCGCAGTTCGGGCTGGGTGCCGAGATAGGCATCTCAACGCAGAAGCTCGGCCCGCGCGGCCCTATGGCGCTGGAAGAGATGACCACTTACAAGTGGCTGATAGACGGAAACGGGCAGATAAGGCCTTAAATACAGTTTCCATTCGGGTGTGTCTGCCCTCTGGACGGAGGACGGATGCACCCGAATGGCATTTATATAACATAACGAACAACAACAAATAACACAGTAATGACAAAACTGTATTCGCTTTTTCTGGAGCATCCCACGGTTACGACAGATAGCCGTGACTGTCCGCAGGGGAGTATATTCTTTGCCTTGAAGGGTGAGACGTTTGACGGAAACAGATACGCTGCGGCGGCATTGGAGCAAGGGTGTGCCTATGCGGTGGTTGACAATGCGGAGTATGCCGTGGACGAACGTTATATATTGGTGCCAGATGTACTCACCGCCTTGCAGCAGCTGGCAAATGAACATCGTCGCGCTTTGGGTACGCGCATAATCGGAGTGACCGGCACTAACGGCAAGACCACGACCAAGGAGCTTACGGCGGCGGTGCTGTCAAAGAAGTATCGTGTGCTGTACACACAGGGAAACTTCAATAATCACATTGGCGTGCCGAAGACATTGCTGCGCCTTACCGCCGCTGATGAGATTGCGGTGGTGGAGATGGGGGCCAACCATCCGGGCGAGATAAAGACCCTTGTTGACATTGTGGAGCCTGACTACGGCATCATTACCAATGTGGGCATGGGGCATATAGAGGGCTTTGGCTCTTTCGGGAATATCATAAAGACCAAGGGAGAGCTCTATGACAAACTGCGGGAGCGCAAGGGCAGCAAGGTGTTCATTGATGCCGACAGCCCGTATCTGGCTGATATTAGCCACGGATTGTCACTTGTCAAGTATGCGGTGCAGACTGACGACTTTGATATATCGGTGAAAGGCGAGGTGATAGACTGTGCGCCGTATCTGCGTTTCAGATGGAAGGTGAATGGCACGGAGCACGAGGTGCAGACGCATCTTGTCGGGACGTACAATATATATAATATGTTGGCGGCGGCAACCATAGGCCTTTACTTTGGCGTTACGCCTGCCGAGGTGGACGAGGCGTTGAGTGGTTATGTTCCGAGCAACAACCGTTCGCAGCTTACACTGACCGGAAATAACAAACTGATAGTGGATACCTATAACGCGAACCCGACCTCAATGGCGGCCGCTTTGCAAAACTTCGCCATGATGTCCGTGAGCCCTAAGATGGCGATATTGGGCGAGATGCGCGAGTTGGCTGATGTCAGCAGGGAGGAACACCAAAAAGTCGTGGACTTCCTCAGAGAGCATTCTATGGAGAATGTGTGGCTGGTGGGGCGTGAGTTTGAGGGGATTGACTGCGGATACAGAAAGTTCCCCGATGTCAATGCCGTTAAGGCAGAGCTGGCGGAACGCCCCGTCAAGGGATTCTATATACTGATAAAGGGGTCGAACGGCAACCGCCTGTTCGAGTTGCCGGAACTGCTCTGACGCTTAAAACATGCCCTCTCTTATGCCTCGCCTTAAAGAACCGGATTTCCTTAAATGTGTTTTCATACTGCTGATGGTTGTGTTTCACCTCACATATCTGTCGGCAGTGTTTCCTTATGCCAAGCAGGTGGTTTACACATTTCACATGCCCGGTTTTCTGATTTTGTCGGGTTATCTGATGAATGTGCGCAAGACGGCGCCCGATTTCCTGCGTATGCTATGGTGGATGCTGGTGCCATACGTGGTCATGGAGAGCGGTTATATAGTGATGGCGGCGCAGCTTCCCATCAATGAGCATATTGACAGGCTCACGGCAGGGGTGTTTCTTGAGAAGCTGCTTGTACGCCCTTTGGGACCGTATTGGTATCTTCAGACTATGCTTTTGTGTGGCGGAATGCACTTTTTGTCGTTCCGCCTGTTGCCGGGACACTTGCTGTCGCGCCTCTGTCTGTGTGTTGCGGCATGCTATACGCTGTCGCTGTCGGGGGCGCTGTCAATGCCTTGTGCCATGTATTTCTTTGCCGGGGCTACGTTGAGGGCGCTCGATATGGGGTTGAAAGAGGTGTTCCGTCCTTCGTGGTTCAGTGCGCTCCTGTTGTTGCCGCTTGTTTTTGATATGCAAAACCTTGACAAGGCTGTGCCCGGCGGAGTGCTGATAGTGTATTTTATCATGAGTCTTGCCATGCGTGTTTGTGCCGCTTTGCCGTTGTCGGTGGCTGAGCCGTTGTTGTATATCGGGCGCAATACCATGCCGATATTTCTTTTCTCACCGGTTTTTACCATTCTTTGCCGGCAGCTGCTGCCGCTTTTCTCATGGGTGCCCGGGGACGAGTTGCGTGCCGTAGCCTTTCTGATTGTATCTTTGCCGTTGTGTGTCTATGGTAGCCTTGCGGTGGCAAAAGCGCTTGATGTCATGCAAATATCACGCTTTATGTTCGGTAAACGGCGGCTGTTGGTTCAGTGAGGCACTCCGTATGAGTGTGGATGTTCAAGCCTTGTGTTTTAACTTCATTACGTGAACTCGACATAAGATTACAACAAAAACATTGCGATTGTATTTATATGTATCTCGCATTGTGCACACTGCAGGGGTGCAATATACAAGCCCGGGGGTGAAACCACGGGAATAATGAACCTATATAAGGGATAAAACGTATTTCGCCCTGAAAGGGCGGGACAGCAATCGCACTACAAAACGAGCGGCAACAGGGGCATAACGGCCACCTAATCGCACAACGTATGGATGTTATAGCGACCCTTGTCCCGCTCCTTCAGAGCGAGATTGCATTTGAGGGATTGGGCTGTTCTATACCCGGGGTTGAAACCCCGGGCTTGGATATTGCACTCTTTTAGAGTGCTTTCCCGCAATAAATTCCGCTTTTTTATTCTATATTGACTGAAAGACTGCACTCTTTCTGAGTGCCTCTATTAATGAGATACAGATATTGTCCCTAAACTTATTATCGTTTTCTTATACCGGTCTGGCGTCTTCATTGATAGATAACGCAGGTATTTCTACAGTTTTCCTGCTTTTTATGAACGTGATAATAACTGTTTTACTTTGTTGTTTATAAAATGTTGAATTATAATATGTTATAAGCGTCGCTGTAATCGCGGTGCAATTACAATGCAATCGCAGTGCGTTTACGGTGTAATCTCAATGCGATTACATTGTAATCAGGGTGCGATTGAAATGCGAACCTGTTATATAACAATGAAGGCTGTTACCCATCACGGGCGACAGCCTTCTCCTTATATTTTATAAAACCAATAATGTTGCGTTTTCTGTTGCGTCTCCTCGCTTAGAAAGTCCAGTCGATACCCACGCCGATTACACGGTTGGAACGTGTGAATTTGTCTGAGCCTGAGAAGTCGCTCTGCTTGATCTGACCCATTATTCCGTTCATGGCACCCTGCAATGCTGTAGGGTTAAGACCTGCGATGCCCGCCATTGCCTGTCCCTCCGGAGTGGTGAGAGCCTGTCCGAGGGTTGTGGTCAGACCGTTTGTGATACCGTTTATCGTAGCGCCCACGTTGTTGTAGTCGGCCTGCTGACGCTCGTATGTGTCGTAGAATGTGTGGAAATAGGCCACGTTTACTTTCAGGTTCTTCGCCACCTTTATCTTGGCGCCGAAGCCGAGTGATGTAGAGCTTACGTTGAATGATATGTCATCCATGTAGGCATCGGTAAGGTCGTAGCAGGTACGCTGGCCTCCCGCACTCACCGTTATGGCATCATTGACGTCCCATTCTGCACCGAGAAGATACTCGTTGGTGTCGCCTCCGAGTTTTGACTGCATGTTGTCGTGCTGGTGTCCGTCCTTGTCGAAGTAGTGGTGCCATCCGGCGCTTACCCTTACGTTAGGCAAAACGCTGTACTGTGCGCCTATGGTCAGCAGTGCAGGAGTGTCGTCTGCGTCCACAACACCGTCGGCAAAGCGGTGCAACTGCGGTATGTATCCGGCCAGATCGCTGTTGGTGGAGCGGTTCTCAAGGCGCATACGGGTCTTGAACTCGTACTTGGCCGCAAAGTTGAACTTGTCGTTCAGCTTGTAGTCAACGCCTATGATGGGGGCTATTCCGTAGCCGCTCTGGTCGCAGTTCAGCTGCAATCCCTCTTGCAACATGTTGCTGAGACCCGCCTGAAGCAACGGCATTCCGGCCTGTAGCAGCTGCTGGTTGGTTATGATGTTGCCTAATGCGTTTGTAACGATGGCCTTATTGTCTGTAATCCACTTGTTGAGGCTCTCCTTTTGGGCTGCGGGGAACATGCCGCTGCCATTTGTTGTCAGCTCGATGTTCTTGACATAGCCGTAGTAGTTGGACGTGCCGTAGAGCAGACGCAGGCCGCCATATACTGACCATTGGTCGTTAATCTTGTATGCCGCACCCAATGTGTAGCCGTAATAGTACTGTCTTCCGCGCAGATATGTGTTGATACTGTATGTGTTGTCGTTTGGGAACGCATTCGCGCCGGATACGGCATTCAGCGTGTTTCCAAGTGCGTTGAACACGCCCGGAACGAGACTGACGAGGCTTTCCACAGAGCCAAGGCCGTTGTCGAACGTACATTTGCCGCCACCGCCGGTGATGGCGAAGTTGAACTGGAATGACCACTTACCCCAATTCTTGGCTACTTGCAATGACGGTATGATTGGTGCATCGGCCTTTCCCTTAAAGGTCTTGGTGCGCTGGCCGAGGTTTTGGTTGCCGGCGGCAAAGCCGTTGAATGTTGACTCTATCTCACGTGTTTGGTGAGCGTTCTGTATGTTCAGTGACACGTGCCATCCTTCGGGCAGGAAAGCCACACCGGCAGGGTTGCTGTATACACCGTCTATGCCAATGGCGGCATCGCGTGCCGGGTTACGTAAGAATGCGATGTTCTGATTAGTGTTGGTAAGCAGGCCACCGGCATTAGCTGATAACGAGGCTGAGGCTATTGCGACAGCTACGAGAAATTTCTTGATTGCCATTTTAGTTTTATTTAATTAGTTTGGTGCACTTTTTGCATTAATTGTGAGTGCAAAGTTAGATATTTAATAAATCCTTTTGCTTTATTGTTCTATTTTTCCTTTTATTGTTAAGGAATATTAACTAAAAAGGAGCGAACACAGATATAAAGTTTTGTCAATTGATAATTTTATTGTACCTTTGCAAAAACGTAACGGCTAAACGTAGATATAAGATGCGAACAGTAATACAACGTGTGTCACACGCCTCTGTCACCATAAACGGTATGGTGAAGGCTGAGATTGGTCACGGTCTTTTGGTCTTGTTGGGATGTGAGAACGCTGATACGCAGGAGGATATAGAGTGGCTTGCGAGGAAAATAGCGGCGCTTAGAATCTTTAATGACGGGCAGGGCGTTATGAACCGCAGTGTGGTTGACGTGGAAGGCGAGGTGCTTGTGGTGTCGCAGTTCACGCTGTGGGCGTCATATAAGAAAGGTAACAGGCCGAGTTATCTGCGCGCCGGCAGTCATGAGGTTACCGTTCCGCTTTATGAGAGCTTTGTGGCCGAGATGTCAAGACAGCTGGGCAAGCCTGTGCAGACAGGCGAATTTGGGGCGGACATGAAAGTGGAACTGCTCAACGACGGGCCGGTCACTATCTGTATGGATACTAAAAACAAGGAGTGAGACGCAGGCAATGCGGACTGAAATCATTAGCATAACAAAACGATAGAATACGATGGCAAACAGGATTAAGGAAATTTTCGGTATAGAACAGCCTGTGATAGCAGGCGGTATGGCGTGGTGTAGCGGTTGGAGACTGGCAGCGGCGGTAAGTAATGCCGGCGGCCTGGGACTCATAGGGGCTGGCACCATGACGGTGGATTTGCTGCGTGAGCATATCCGTAAGGTCAAGGCTGCCACGGACAAGCCGTGGGGTGTCAACCTGCCTTTGATGTATCCGCAGATAGACTCGCTTATAGATATGATAATAAAAGAGGGCTGTAAGATTGTGTTTACTTCTGCCGGCAGCCCGAAGAAATACACACAGCGCTTCCACGACGCCGGTATGACGGTGGCACACGTGGTCAGTTCCTCAAAGTTCGCAAAGAAGTGTGAGGAGGCGGGCGTTGACGTTGTGGTGGCCGAGGGCTTTGAGGCCGGCGGGCACAACGGTCGTGAGGAGACTACTACCATGTGTCTTATACCGCAGGTGCGTCAGGCTACCACGCTGCCGGTAATTGCTGCCGGTGGTATAGCATCCGGACAGGCATGTCTGGCCGCTCAGATTCTTGGGGCGGAGGGCGTGCAGATAGGTACACTCTTTGCGCTGTCGGAGGAGAGTTCGGCCGCTGATGCCTTCAAGGAGCGTTGCATTGACCTGCAGGAGGGTGACACAATGTTGTGCTTGAAGAAACTGGCGCCGTCACGATTGGTAAAGAATGCCCTCTACAATCGTCTGGCAGAGGCGGAGAACCGTGGCGCGGAAGTGCCGGAATTGCTTGAGATACTCGGTGAGAAAGCTACACGACGCGGTATCTTTGACGGTGACATTGAGAATGGAGAGATGGAGATTGGCCAGATAGCTTCGGCTATAAAGAAGGTCGAACCCGTTAGCGTCATAATGCAGCGTCTTGTTGATGAGTACAATACCGCATTGGCAAAACTGAGATAAAGCATGGAGCAACAGCTGGAAACGCGTTCCACTCTACGTAGCGAGGGACTGGAAAAAATCTACGGAAAGCGCACGGTTGTGAACAATGTGTCGTTTGAAGTGAAGCAAGGTGAGATAGTAGGACTGCTTGGACCCAATGGGGCAGGCAAGACAACGTCATTCTATATGACCACGGGATTGGTGGTGCCAAACGCCGGACAGGTATTCATTGACGACAAGGAGATAACCTCAATGGCGGTATATGAGCATGCTCGCAACGGGGTGGGGTATCTTCCGCAGGAGGCATCGGTATTCCGCAAGATGTCGGTGGAGGACAATATCCTGTCGGTTTTGGAGATGACGGGCAAGCCTCGTGCCTATCAGATGGAGAAATTGGAAAGCCTTATCAGTGAGTTCAGTTTGCAGAAAGTGCGCAAAAACAATGGCGACAGACTGTCGGGCGGTGAGCGCAGGCGTACGGAGATAGCCCGTTGTCTGGCCATAGAGCCTAAGTTCATAATGCTGGATGAGCCTTTTGCCGGTGTGGATCCTATTGCTGTGGAGGAGATACAGAGGGTGGTGTGGCACCTGAAGCACCGTAATATCGGAATACTCATTACCGACCATAACGTGCATGAGACGCTGAATATAACCGATCGTGCCTATTTGCTGTTCGAGGGACGTATCCTTTTCCATGGCACGCCTGATGAATTGGCTTCGAATGAGATTGTCCGTCAGAAATACCTCGGCACCAATTTCCGTTTGCAGAAAAAGACTTTTGACTCGCAAGACACCGATGTGATTGCATGAAACGGTAGCGAGGAGCAACGTTAACCGTTGTGTATGTATAATAATTCGGCCGCGTTTATCTGATAAACGCGGCCGAATTATATTGTAAAGGCACCTCTATTGCATGGTCAACGCATTGTGATTGTAATGCGTTTATGTTACTTAAAACGTGTATCCCGCTGCAATGCGAATGGTGCCTTTGCTGACCGTTTCGTACTCGCCTCCAATATCTTCAAAGCCAACACTGTAGTATCCGGCGGAAATGTCTATGCTTTTCTCTTTGCTTGTCATTATTGATATACCGACAGAGGGATTTATTGAGAAAAGACAGGCTTCATATCCGGCCATACCCATATCCACTTGAGCATATGGATAAATTTTATTCGTTATGCTTAGCTGCTTTATCTTATATTTGGCACGTGCCATAATATTAATATATCCAGTCTTATCTTCAGAGGTGGCTGAAAAACCTCTACTCTCGTTTGTGAACTCATCATTACACATTCCTATTCCTAAGCTGTAACCGGCATATAGATTTTCCAGTCCCGTTGGCAGAAGACCGCTGAAACGAACGCCTACAATGCTTGATATTTTATTCTGACACTGTTGGTGGTTATCTTTATATATCGGGCCGGAAACCGGCAACATTGTCTCCAATTCAAGACTATATTCGAACCTCTTCATGAAGTTAGCGAAGCCACGGCCACCTGAATTGAATGATATACCTGCATTGAAACCGAGATAATCTGCTCCACCTCCATCATAGATCTCTCTGGTATAACCAAAGCCGAGATTAAAGGTCGTGTGTTGAGATACCGGTACTTTGACACCAATAGTGGGACTTATACGTCCTATGCCTGTACCGTTAAATCCGCTAATATTGAAGTCATATCCTCCTTGCAGAGATATATAAGGTGTGAAATTGCCTGCCTGAAAATCTACTTCTGCACGCAAAAAAGCCGGTATTAACCACGTATCAAAGCCATCATCGGTTCGTAGGCCAGTACCAATGCCAAGATAAAACTGGTCAGTAAAATGCTTTCCGTATTCTGGTTGTAGAAAGATTGTTCCTCCGCCATTTTCACTCAGCCCGAAATTGTATCCCAAATTCACACTGAATTCATTCGATTTCTTGTTGGTTAACTGTGCGGCGGCAGTGCTTAGCGACATAATCGCTATAGCCAATGAGAATAAAAGTTTCTTCATCGTAATTGTTTGATAATAAAATATAAATGTTTTATAAATAAAAAGGCGTTAACCATTCTTCTACTTGTCATTACCTTAGGTTACCGCCAAGTGCCCTTTTCCCGTACAAGCATAGAATGATCCACGCCATATAAGCGTGAACCCTTAGTAAGCTTGTTCTCGGGATTGAATGTTTGGCGGTATTCAAGGTAATGAGAACAAGAGCTAAAAGCTCAGATATTATTTATATTTTGTTGTTAGATAGTTGAATGGAAACGCATTTGTTGTATAACTATACTTTTAGTTATTTTGTGGAATAAGCTTGGTATTCAAGCTTGATTTCCTTGTGCGTTCCTTAATTTTATTGTCTGTTTATCACCTCCTTTTTTAACGTTGTTATTGTTCGTGGGAATGTATGATATTATATTCTCACGGCTTTATTTATGATATATTTTAATATTGTCACCGATATTCCTCCGGCAGTTCGTCTCTCCATCCGGAGTATGGTGCCGTGAGCAGGTTCTTGTTGTAGAAATGTCGGTTGCCGGAAACCTCCGGACCTAGGAATGGTGGAGCGTCAAACTGCTCGTCTTCCGATTCCAATTCTACCTCACAGAATAGCAATCCCTCGTTGTTTCCATGGAACTCGTCCACCTCAAACACATGGTTGTGGTACGGAACGATATGCCTTACCTTGTCTATATAGCCACCATGACATAGTTGGAGCATCTCCTTTGCGTCGGCAACGGGTATCTCCCGTTCAAACTCATAGCGTGAAATACCTCCGTTTTTAGATAGCCCTTTAATGGTAAGATACGCCTTCTCGTCCCGCAGTCTGATGCGTACGGTAGCCCCTCTTACGTCCATGTATGCCTGTATGATGCGTGATGAGGATGCTATCATCTTGCGAAACTCTCCGTCCCGCTTTACGAGGAATTTGCGTTCTATCTCCATTTATCCGAACAGGATTATAGAATATATGGCGTACAGCACCCCAAGGAATATCAGAATGCCGAATATCCAGTTGATGATGTTGCGTCCTTCTTTCTCCTGTCTCTTTGCGCGTGCCTCGCGTTTTGCGTTCTTTTTCAAATCTTTTTTGCTCATATTGCTTGGTCTTGTTAGTTGGTTAATTGTTATTTCGGTTATTGATTTAGTTGTTAGTCTCCATCAGATAGGCTTTAATAAAGCCGTCGAGTTTGCCGTCCATTACCGCATCAACATCGGAAGTCTGATAGTTTGTGCGGTGGTCTTTTACGCGTTTGTCATCGAAAACGTATGACCTTATCTGGCTACCCCATTCTATTTTCATCTTTCCTGCCTCTATTGCCGCCTGTGCTTCCATCCGTTTCTTCATGGCGCGGTCGTAGAGTTGCGACTTAAGCAGGCGCATAGCATTCTCCCTGTTCTGCTGTTGTTTGCGGCTTTCGGTATTGGCTATGAGTATTTCCTCTTCCTCTCCGGTGTCCGGATCCTGATACATATACCTCAGTCTGACACCCGTTTCCACCTTGTTCACGTTCTGACCGCCCGCGCCTCCTGACCTGAATGTGTCCCAAGAGATACGCGCCGGGTCCACTTCCACTTCTATTGTGTCGTCTATCAGCGGTGTTACGAATACCGATGCGAAACTGGTCATGCGCTTACCCTGTGCGTTATACGGGCTGACACGCACCAGACGGTGCACGCCATTCTCTGATTTCAGATAACCATAGCCGTATTCCCCGCCTTCAATCTGCATGGTAACGGACTTTATTCCGGCTTCATCACCTTCAAGAAGGTCTACTATCGTTACCTTATATCCGCCTTTTTCTGCCCATCGCATGTACATACGCATCAGCATTTGCGCCCAATCCTGTGCCTCTGTTCCGCCCGCTCCGGAGTTTATTTTCAGCACGGCGTCCATCGGATCCTCCTCCTGTCGGAGCATATTCTTCAGCTCAAGAGATTCTATTGCCTTTATTGCTCTGTCGTAAGCCTGGTCCACTTCCTCCTCCGTTACCATCTCATCACGGTAGAATTCCATGCTCAGCTGCAACTCGTCTGCCGCTGTCCGCACCTCATCGTAGCCCTCTATCCATTTCTTCAGGTCGCCTACAACCTTCATCTGCTGTCTTGCCCGGTCCGGATCCTCCCAAAAGTCCGGTGCCTGTGTCCTTAGATCCTCTTCCTCGTATGCTATCCTTTTCGCGTCAATGTCAAGGTATCGTGCCAATGCGTCGGCTCGATCCATTATGTCTTTCAGTTGTTCCTGGGTAATCATTTGTCGTCTTTTTACTCTTCGTACATTCTCTCTATTATCTCAGCGTAATTCTTTATTATAACGGGTCGGCGTGTTTTCAGTGTGTTGGTAAGCTCCCCGTTCTCCATTGTGAAAGGCTCCGGCAAGAGGGTGAAGTGTTTCACCTGCTCATATCCCGCCAGACTCTGCTGCAATGTGTTTATCCTCTCGGTCAGCATCCTCTTTATCCGTGGACTGGAGCATAAGTCCTGACGGCAGGCAAACGGTATCTTGTGTTCCCGTGCATACTCCTCAAGTAGTCCGTATGCGGGTACTATCAACGCTGATACGAATTTCCTCCCGTCGGCTATGACGGCTATCTGCTCTATGAATTTGTCCACCAGCAGTTTCGATTCCACTGCCTGTGGCGCTACATATTTGCCGTTCGATGTCTTATACAGGTCTTTTATGCGTTCTGTCAGGAACAGTTCCCCGTCCTTCATGTATCCCGCGTCGCCTGTGCGGAAGTACCCGTCCTCGGTGAAAGACTCCTTGTTCAGCCTCTCATGCTTATAGTATCCCTTTGTAATTGTCGGCCCTTTCAGCAGTATCTCGTTGTTTTCGCCAATCTTTATGTCTATCCCCTCTATGGGTCTGCCTACTGAGCCTATGGTGAATGGTGCGTCCTTATGGTCACATGACACTGTGGCCAGACTCTCCGTCAGTCCGTATCCCACTATCATGTTTATGCCAATGCTTTTTACAAATATCTCAACCTCTGACGACACCACCGCCCCGGCTGTGGGAAATATGTTCGGTCGCTCCAGTCCCAACTGCTTTCTCACCAACGCCAGTATAGTGTTGTTGATGAGTCTGTATTTCAATGCCAGCATGGACGATGGCTTTTTGCCCTGCGATTTGCACTCGACATTAACCTTTCTGCCTATCTCAAGAGCCTTGCGGAACAGCTTTTGGCGCATGGGTGCGGCAGAATCAATCTTGGCGTTCACCACGGCGTATACCTTTTCCCAGAACCTTGGCACCGCCGACATGCAGGTAGGGTTGCGCTCCCGCATTGACTTCTGTATGTTGTGCGGGTCTGTGTTTATTATCAGCGTCGCTCCCTCTGTCAGCGCCAGCATATCCCATCCCCTCTCAAATATGTGTGTTATTGGCAGGAATGTTATCACACGGTCGTCCTCTGTCACCGGCACGCACTTGTCGTTGGCCTGCAATGCTGCGGCAAACTGTCCTGCTGTCAGCATTACTCCCTTCGACTCGCCTGTGGTACCCGATGTGTATAGGATGTTGACAAGGTCGTTATCGTTCAGTTCCCTATGCCTTTGCTCCAGTTCATCGTCTGTCTTCTTGTCGTCCGCCAGCTTTATAAAGTCCTCAAAATACATTGAACTGCTGTCGTGCTCGGCCAGTTTCACGCTACGGTCATACACTATTATGCGCTCCAACGTGCTGCACAATGCCTGCACCCGCATAGCCTTGTCATACTGTTCCTGCTCGCCTACGAACATAAAGCGTATGTCGGCGTCGTTTATTACGTACTGCAACTGGTGTTCGGAGCTTGTGGCGTAGAACGGAACCGTAACGGCTCTGATGCCGAATGCCGCAAAGTCTGTATATATATACGACAGTGTATTCTGCGAGAATATGCCTATATTCTCCTGCACCCGTATGCCAAGGCACAGCAATGCCTTTGAGATACGCCTCACCTCTGACGAGAAGTCATCCCATGAGGCGCTCTTCCAAATATCGCTTCCGAAGTCCTGATACTCGAATACGGTTCTGCTGCCGTACTTCTTAGCCTGCTCCTGTGGCAGCAAGGCTATGTGACAAACAGTCTGCATGATGTTGAACGTTATGGTCTGTTGGTTGCTCGGGACGGTAATCCCGCTTTTCTAATTCTGTTGCAAAAATATGTAAAAAATCCCAAATAGCCAAATTTTTTACTCATTTTGTGTTGGGTGTTACGGGAAATATGGCTACCTTTGTTCACCGAATGTATATTTCAGTCGGTGGAAATTTATAATATTACGATAAAATGACAGACACGGAACAATACGTAGGCGATGCCCTGTCGCTGTTGCAACGGCTTATTGCCACTCCATCGGTCAGCCGTGACGAGTGCAAGGCGGCCGATATTATGCAGTCGGCAATGGAGGAATACGGTTTCAAGCCAAAGAGAGAGGGCAACAACCTGTGGGTGATGTCGGCCGATTGGGATGACAACCGTCCCACTAT
Organism: uncultured Prevotella sp.; assembly: GCA_964599665.1. Lineage (GTDB taxonomy): Bacteria > Bacteroidota > Bacteroidia > Bacteroidales > Bacteroidaceae > Prevotella. The sequence goes on along the minus strand of CAZRGO010000004.1, from coordinate 193,450 downwards.
CCTGCTCAATGCCCATATAGATACGGTAAAGCCCGTGGCCACATGGACACGCGATCCGTTCGCACCCGTTATGGAGGGCGACCGTCTTTACGGCCTTGGCTCCAACGACTGTGGCGGCGGTCTGGTATCGTTGTTGCAGGTATTCAGGATATTATGCGGACAAGAAAGCGGCCGGAGTGGTGCGTTGCCGTTCAATCTGCTGTACCTTGCGTCCTGCGAGGAGGAGGTAAGCGGAGCGGGAGGCATAAGGGCCGTGCTGCCGTTGCTGCCAAAGATAGATGTGGCCATAGTGGGAGAGCCAACCGGCATGCAGCCGGCTATAGCCGAAAGGGGGCTTATGGTCATTGACGGCGTTGCCAAAGGCAAATCGGGACACGCCGCCCGCAACGAGGGTGTGAATGCTATTTATGAGGCTCTCGATGACCTGTTGTTCATCCGTGACTACCGTTTCGACAAGGTTTCGCCCCTTCTCGGCCCCACGAAGATGCAGTGTACTGTGGTCAATAGCGGCACGCAGCATAATGTGGTACCCGACGAGTGCAGGTTTATCATAGACGTAAGAACCAACGAATACTACACCAACGAGGAGGTGTTCGACTTCTTGCAGACGAGGTTGAGGAGCTGTCTTCAGGCGCGTTCGTTCCATCTTCATTCCTCTTCCATACCTGAGGGACATCCTCTTGTGCAGCGTTGCAAGGCAATGGGCATGCAACCGTTCGGTTCTCCTACGCTGTCTGACCAGGCACTGATGCGTTTCCCGTCTTTCAAACTGGGTCCCGGACAGAGTTCACGTTCCCATAGTGCGGATGAGTTTATATGTGTTTCGGAGATAAGGGACGCTATAACGAAGTACGTCTCATTGCTCGCACCGCAGGACTGAAGCCGTGTGTGAGTATGACAGAAGCCCTTGACATGAGCGTTTGGCTCGTGTCAAGGGCTTCTGTCTTTAGTGTTTCCTCAGTAATTGCACTCGTACATTGGGCGAACCCAAAGGATATACAAACGTAATCACGCGATATAAATTGCGTGATTGTTTCAAGCCTCAATATCAGGCTGATAATTAGTGGATTGTAATCAGGGTGCGATTACAGTGTAAAAGCATTGCGATTACAATGTAAACGCAGTGCTTTTGTAGCGCAAACGCAGTGCGATTGGAACGGCGTTGCGGCGTGCGGTTATGGCAACCGTTTAGTAAGCCTTCTCATGAACCCCTGAAACCGCGCGTCCTGAGGGGTCGTTCATGTTCTTCCATGCTTCGTCCCACTCCAGCGCTTTGGCCGTGGAGCAAGCCACACTTGCCTCGTGTGGTACTGCCTTTGCGGCGCTGTTACTTGGGAAATGCTCTTCAAATATGCTGCGGTAGTAATATTCTTCCTTACATAGCGGGGTGTTTATCGGGAAACGCTCGGCCGCATGCGCCATCTGCTCGTCACTCACCGCCTGTGCCGTTATCTCTTTCAGAGTGTCAATCCATGAGTATCCCACACCGTCAGAGAACTGCTCTTTCTGTCTCCATGCCACGCTGTCGGGCAGCAATTCGGCAAAAGCGTCACGCACCACTTTCTTCTCTATCACCGTACCCGGACACATCTTGTACTCCGGGTTGAGCGACATGGCCACATCAAGGAACTCCTTGTCGAGGAACGGAACACGGCCTTCCACGCCCCATGCGCTAAGTGATTTGTTGGCGCGCAGACAGTCATATAGATGCAGTTTGCCAAGTTTGCGCACCGTCTCCTCATGAAACTCCTTCGTGTCCGGAGCCTTGTGGAAATACAGGTAACCGCCGAACACCTCGTCGGCGCCCTCGCCTGAGAGCACCATCTTTATGCCCATTGACTTGATTACACGTGCAAGAAGATACATAGGCGTTGAGGCGCGCACGGTGGTTACATCGTATGTCTCTATGAAATAAATCACGTCGCGTATGGCATCCAGTCCCTCTTGTATGGTATAGTTAATCTCATGGTGTACCGTTCCGATGGCATCGGCCACCTCCTTGGCCTTGATAAGGTCGGGAGCACCTTTCAGACCCACCGCAAACGAGTGAAGACGCGGCCACCAAGCCTTCTCGGTGCTGTCGCTCTCTATTCGTTTCGCCGCGAATTTGTTGGCTATGGCGGATGTCACGCTGGAGTCGAGGCCGCCTGATAGCAACACGCCGTAGGGCACATCACTCATCAACTGTCTTTTTACAGCGCCCTCCAAGGCATCGTGAACCGCCGCCACGCTCTCCTCGTATGTAAGACTTGCTATCTCAGCAGTGGGTGATGCGCAGTCGCCGGGCATCTTGTCCATCCACTCACGTTTGTACCATTTCGTCATTTTGCCGTTGCGTGACCAGTAGTAATGGCCCGGCAGGAACGGTTCGTATTCATCGCAGAACCCTTCAAGGGCTTTCAACTCGGAGGCGACATATATCTTGCCGTCAGCGTCGTGACCTATGTATAGCGGTATTACGCCAATCGGGTCACGACCCACAAGAAACTCGTCCGTCTCCTCGTCATACAGTGCAAAGGCGAATATTCCGCTCGCCTTCTCGAATATACTGCTTGGGTCATCGCTGCCGGTGGCCTTCCATTCACGATACAGGGCAAGGAAAGTCTCGCAGTCGGAGCCTGTCTGAAACTCGTATCTGTCGGCGTATTCCGCCCTTATCTCACGGTGGTTGTAGATCTCTCCGTTCACGGCCAGCACCTGTTTGCGGTCGGGTGAGAACAGAGGTTGCTGTCCTGACTCCGGATCTACTATGCTTAGACGTTCGTGAGCCATTATTGCCGAGCCGCCAACGTATATTCCGCTCCAGTCGGGGCCACGGTGACGAATCTTCTGGCTCATACGGAGCGCTTTGGCTCTTAACTCTGTTGTCTGCTGTTTAATGTTGAAAATACATGCAATTCCACACATAATGCTTATTTCTTTTAATTAGGTTTGTATTTAAGTTTGCTTTTGGTTTTGCGTGAAATGTGAAGGTGCCTCCTTGCGAAGGTCCTTCACTTTTGTATCACAGCCATACTGTTTGTGATCCATTCTCTCTTTCACACTGTATGGCTATCGGTTCTCTGGCATTAGTTATAGCATGCCTCGCCGTGCTCATAGATGTCGAGACCCTCCTCTTCTATGATGCGGTCGCAGCGCAGGCCGTGTATCCGTTTGATAATGGTGAAGAGTATCATGCCGGCAATGAAAGCATATACGCCAACGGTCAAGGCTCCTAAAGTCTGTACTCCTATTGAGGCCTCTACACCGTCTATGGCTGGGTCGCAGAAGACACCGGTGAGAATGGTTCCCACTATGCCTCCAACGCCGTGTACTGACACTGCGCCCACCGGATCGTCAATCTTGCATACCTTGTCAATGAAGCCTACTGACACGCACATTACAACACTTGTCACCGCGCCTATGATGGCAGCGGCACCGATACTGACGCAGTCGCAACCGGCGGTGATGCCTACTAAGCCGGCGAGTACGCCGTTGCAGAGCATGGAGAGCGACGGTTTACCGTCAATGACCCATGTGTAAATCATCGCGGCTATGGCGCCTGTGGCGGCGGCCATGTTGGTTGTGACAAAGACATGCGCCATACTTGTGGCGTTAGCATAGCCTGTAGCGGCAACGGTAGAGGCGGGGTTGAAACCGAACCAGCCTACCCACAGACAGAAAACACCGAGGGCGCAGAGCATGAGGTTGTGTCCGGGAATGGCGCGGCTATTGCCGTTCTTGTCATATTTGCCGATACGCGGGCCGAGGACAATGGCACCTGCGAGGGCTAACGCACCGCCGGTGAGGTGAACTACGGTAGAGCCGGCGAAGTCGTGGAAACCTAAGTCGGAGAGCCAGCCGCCGCCCCATGACCAGTGTCCCTCTATGGGATAGACGAAAGCGGAGATAAGCGCGGAATAGATTACGTACATGGAGAACTTCGTGCGCTCTGCCATTGCACCGGAAACGATAGTGGCCGCGGTGGCGCAGAAAACGGTCTGGAAGATGAATGTACACTCGGCGGGAATGTTGGAGTCGTTGCCGATGAAGCCGAAGCCCTCCCAACCGATGAATGAGTTACCCTCGCCATACATGATGGAGAAACCGACTATCCAGAAAAGAACGGTGCCGAACATGAAATCCACGAAGTTTTTCATGAGGATATTGGCTGTGTTCTTGGAGCGGGTAAGGCCGGCTTCCACCAAAGCGAAGCCCGGCTGCATCCAAAATACGAGTATCGCGCCAAGCAGTACCCATACGGTATCAAGACCGTTAACGTAGTCTTTCGCTTCCTCTACCACTGCGGCAAGAGGCGTGGCAAATAGCATATCTGTCATAGTTTTTCCCTTTCTTTATTTTTTTGAGGTGACATGTCGCGCCGTGTAGGCGGTCGGTATGTTTGCCGGCATGACTGATGAGCCACCATGGATTTGTGTTTGTGTGTTGTGTGTTTATTTCTTGTCGGCCAGTACCGTGTCGCCATGCTCGCCGGTTCGGATGGAGTAGCAGTCTGTAATGTCGCTGAGGAATATGCGTCCGTCGCCGATATTGCCGGTGTGGGCTACCTCTTTTATGACGTTTATGGTTGCTTCCGCCAATATGTCGCGGCACACAATGCTGATAGCCACTCTCTCTATTACGTCTGTAGAATATTGAACCCCACGGTAAATGCGCTCCTGTCGGCTCTGCCCGATGCCGTGGACATCGTGGTACTCGAACCAGTCAATGTCGGAGTTAAGCAGAGCTTCCTTTACATCCTCGAACTTTGTCTTGCGGATGATTGCCTCAATCTTTTTCATACTTAATACCTTTCTTAATTGTCGTTAATTGTGTTTGTGTTGTTGATATGCCTTTTCCGGAAAGGTTTTGTTTGGTTTCTGGTGCAAAATTACAACAAAATGCGCAAATAAATGTTATAAAACTATCATTTTGCTTAGTTGATATTTGGCTGTCTTTCGAATTGAAAGTGTATGCGTGCGCCTCGCTTATGTTTTGGTAATGAAATAAGTTGAAAATGTAACAAATTGTTATTTTCTTCGTATTTTTGTGTCATAATGCTAATTTTTACTTGTCTTATACGACAAAAAGTTGTAATTTTGCAGCAAAATTAAGGAAGAATGTGAAACCAAAAGCAATGCAAACGATGAAAAAGACTGTTAAATTCACAAAGATGCACGGCGCGGGTAATGATTATATATATGTTGACACATTATTATATAATATACCAAATCCGGCCAAGGCGTCGGAGGAATGGAGCCGAAACCATTTCGCTGTCGGCTCTGATGGCTTGATATTGATAGGCAAAGCTACGGTGGATGACGCTGATTTCTCTATGAGAATATTCAACAACGACGGCTCGGAGGCTATGATGTGCGGCAACGGTACACGTTGTGTTGCGAAGTATCTGCACGACAAAGGGCTGACAGACAAGAACCCTATAAGGCTGCAAACGCTGTCTGGTGTGAAGATACTCAACCTGCATCTGAATGCCGATAATGAGGTGGAGACGGTGACGGTGGATATGGGAATGCCCGTATTGGAGCAGCCGGAGCAGTTGGCTGTGAACGGGGGAAGGGCTGTTGACTATGAAGTCGCAGTGGCGGACAGACTCTTCAGAGGTACTTTCGTATCGATGGGAAACCCGCATTTCGTTATTTTCGTGGATGAAGACGTGGAACGGTTCGATGTGGAAAGATACGGTAGAGAACTGGAATTTAATCCTATCTTCCCGCAACGCTGTAACATTGAGTTTGCGCAGATACTCGAAGACGGTACCGTAAGGATGAGGGTATGGGAGCGTGGAAGCGGCATAACGCTTGCTTGCGGAACGGGAGCGTGCGCTACAGCCGTGGCGGCAAAGCTCACGGGACGGCGCGGAAACGACAGTGACATACTGATGGATGGCGGCAAACTGAATATAGTTCTGGACGGAGAGACGAGGCATGTGATGATGACCGGACCGGCGGCAATATCGTTTGAGGGCGAGATAGCATTGCCGGAATAGGAGAGGAAAAGCCCTAACGGTATACGGAGAGAGGAAAAGGAAAGCAAACTTATACAATTATAAAAGACAATGGCATTAGTAAACGAACATTATCAGAAACTGTCAAACAACTATCTGTTTGCGGAGATAGCGAAGAAGGTTAACGCTTATAAGGTATCCCATCCTAAGGCGAAAGTAATCAGCCTGGGTATAGGAGACGTGACAAGGCCGTTGGTGCCTGCTGTCATTGAGGCCATGCACAAAGCCGTGGACGAAATGGCTGTGAAGGCAACCTTCAGGGGCTATGGGCCGGAGAGAGGCTATGACTTTCTCAGGGAGGCTATCATAAAGAATGATTACCTGCCGAGGGGGATTCATTTGGATATGAATGAGATTTTCGTCAATGACGGTGCGAAATCTGACACCGGTAATATTGGTGATATCGTGAGATGGGACAACTCTGTGGGTATGACAGACCCGATATATCCGGTGTATATTGACTCAAACGTGATGTGCGGACGTGCCGGAGTGTTTGAAAACGGCTCGTGGAGCAATGTCAGTTATATGCCGTGTACGGCAGAGAATAACTTCGTGCCGCAGATACCGGACCATAGGGTGGATATGATCTATCTGTGTTATCCCAATAACCCTACGGGAACGGTGCTGACAAAGGATGAGTTGAAGAAATGGGTTAACTACGCACTGAAGAACGATACGCTCATATTGTATGACGCGGCGTATGAGGCTTTCATAAGGGAGGACAATATACCGCATTCTATATATGAGATAAAAGGGGCGCGCAAGTGTGCCATAGAGTTCCGCTCATACTCAAAGACGGCAGGCTTCACAGGCATAAGATGCGGATATACGGTTATACCAAAGGACTTGACAGCGGTTACATTGGACGGGACGCAGCGCATAGAGCTGAACCATTTGTGGGACAGAAGGCAGAGCACTAAGTTTAATGGCACAAGCTACATATCGCAAAGGGCTGCCGAGGCGATATATTCTCCGGAGGGTAAGGAACAGACAAAGGCCGTGATAGACTTCTATATGGAGAATGCCACCATCATGAGGGAGGCTCTTACGAGAATGGGATTTGAGGTGTTTGGGGGCAAAAACGCTCCATATCTTTGGGTGAAGACACCAAATGGCGAGTCGTCATGGAAGTTCTTTGACCGGCTGCTCTACGGGGCGAGTGTCGTATGCACGCCGGGTGTAGGCTTCGGTCCGTCAGGAGAGGGATATGTAAGGTTCACGTCTTTTGGAGAGAGAGAGGACTGTGAGGAGGCAATGAGAAGGATAAGGGAATTGTAACCCATTAATAACACAACACAAACACAATTAATTAAGAAAAGGAAAACATTATGAGAATGTTGAAAAAAATGACCTGGGTTGTCATGGCTCTTATGGGAATGGCAACGGCAAATGCACAAGACAAGGTAGAGGGAAGCGTTGCGGCGGACGTGGTTTCAAGGTATGTGTGGCGCGGACAGGCTCTCGGCGATGCCGCAATACAGCCCTCTGCAGGTCTTGCTTACAAAGGATTCTCGCTCTCTGCGTGGGGTAGTTATGGATTTGTAAGCAGTAATGACACCAAGGAGTTTGACCTCACGCTGTCTTATAGCACCGGAGGTTTTAACGTAGGTGTTACGGATTATTATTTCTCTTATAGCGGTGCTGACAACAAGTATTTTGAATACCGCTCAGCAGAGACAGCGCATGTTTGGGAAGCAAATATCGGCTATGATTTCGGACCGGTGGCGTTGCAGTGGTATACCAACTTTGCGGGAGCCGACGCGCGCACGGATGACGGTAAGAGGGCGTATTCTTCGTATTTAGAACTTAGTGCCCCGTTCAAACTTGCGGCGTGTGATTGGACCGCCACGGTGGGTGCCGTGCCTTACAAAACCTCTTTTTATAGTGATGCAGGCGGCTTTGCCGTTACCAATGTCGCTTTGCGTGCCACCAAGGATGTGGCCGTTTGCAGGAGATTCCGTCTGCCTGTATTTATGGAGGGTTCTTGCAATCCAAGTACCAAAAAGGGGTATCTCGTAGTGGGATTTACTGTAGCTCCGTAGAGGATAAAGGGTTGAGGGATTAAGGTTTATATTCCGACTCCGGACCGTTATGGGACTTCTAAAACCGGTGTCCGTAGGTCTAAAAGCAATAAAAAACTTGTATAAAAACAAAAAATCAATTACCTTTGCAGTGCAAACTTAAAAATGTCCTACCAAAGGTAACCAACAAAAAAAGAAATATAATGGCAAACTTAAGATTTCAGGTAGTAGCCGAGGCGTTCTCAAAGCATCCGTTGGATGTACCGGCGCCGGCAGAACGTCCGTCAGAGTTTTTTGGTAAGTACGTGTTTAACAAGCAGAAGATGTTCAAATACCTTCCGAAGAAGGTGTACGACAAGATGCTTGACGTGATAGATAACGGTGCTCCGCTTGACCGCGCGACAGCGGATAAGGTGGCGGCCGGTATGAAGAAATGGGCTATGGAGCTTGGAGCGACACACTGTACACACTGGTTCCAGCCTCTGACCGGTACTACTGCCGAGAAGCATGATGCTTTTGTGGAGCATGATTGGAAAGGCGGTATGATAGAAGAGTTTGAGGGTAAGAGCCTTGTCCAGCAGGAACCGGACGCTTCCTCTTTCCCGTCAGGTGGTATACGCTCTACTTTTGAGGCACGTGGATACTCGGCTTGGGATCCGACATCACCTGTATTCGTACTTGGTGACACGCTGATGATTCCTACAGTGTTCATCTCTTACACCGGTGAGGCACTCGACTATAAGACTCCGTTGCTGAAAGCGTTGCACGCTGTGGACAGGGCTGCTACGGATGTTGTAAGATATTTCAATCCTGAAGTAAACAAAGTTATCTCAAACCTTGGATGGGAGCAGGAGTACTTCCTTGTGGATGAGGGGCTGTTCTCTGCCCGTCCGGACTTGTTGCTGACCGGACGCACGCTGATGGGACACTCTTCTGCAAAGGATCAGCAGATGGATGACCATTATTTTGGTGCCATACCACAGCGTGTTGCCGCATTCATGAAAGACCTTGAGATACAGGCTCTCGAACTCGGTATACCGTGTAAGACACGCCATAATGAGGTGGCTCCAAACCAGTTTGAGCTGGCTCCGATCTTTGAGGAAACCAATCTGGCTGTTGACCATAACATGTTGATAATGGCTCTGATGAAGAAAGTAGCCCGTAAGCATGGCTTCCGTTGTCTGCTTCATGAGAAACCGTTCGATGGTGTGAATGGTTCCGGTAAGCATAATAACTGGTCGCTTTCTACCGACACGGGTGTATTGCTTCACGCTCCGGGTAAGGATGATTTGAGCAATCTGCGCTTTGTGACATTCATTGTTGAGACATTGATGGGTGTTTACAAACATAACGGACTGCTGAAGGCGTCTATAATGTCTGCTACTAACGCTCATCGTCTTGGTGCCAATGAGGCACCGCCGGCTATTGTGTCTTCTTTCCTTGGCAAACAGCTGACTGATGTGCTCGATCATCTGGAGAATTCCAATGATGATACAATCGCTATCGCAGGCAAGGCGGGATTGAAGCTGGATATACCGTCAATACCGGAGTTGCTCATTGACAATACAGACCGTAACCGTACATCTCCGTTTGCATTCACAGGTAACCGTTTTGAGTTCCGTGCACCGGGCTCGGAAGCTAACTGTGCGTCTGCAATGATTGTGCTCAACGCTGCTGTTGCTGAGGCTCTCGTAGAGTTCAAAAAGCGTGTTGACGCTCTTGTGGCTGACGGAAAAGAACTGCATACGGCTATAATAAGCGTATTGCGCGATGACATAAAGACTTGTAAGGCTATCCGTTTTGATGGCAACGGCTACTCTGACGAGTGGGTCGTAGAGGCTGAGGCACGTGGACTTGATGTTGAGAGGTCATGCCCTGTTATCTTTGACCGCTATCTCGACAAGGAGACCATAGATATGTTTGAGTCTCTTAACATCATGACTGCTAAGGAACTGGAAGCACGTAACGAGATTAAGTGGGAGACTTATACCAAGAAGATACAGATTGAGGCACGTATTTTCGGTGACTTGTCAATAAACCACATTATACCTCAGGTGCTTTCTTATCAGACAAAGATTGCTCAGAATGTAGCAGCATTGAAGGCTATATTGCCAGATGAGGAGTTCAAGGATCAGGCTTCCGGCACACTTGCTCTCATAACAGAGATCTCTCAGCGTGTGAAATATATTGAGGAGGGTTGTCAGGCTCTTATCGACGCTCGTAAAGTAGCTAACAAGATAGAGTCAGAGCGTGACAAGGCTATTGCTTATCATGATACCGTAGAACCGAAAATGAACGAGATACGTTATCATATAGACAAGCTTGAGGCAAAGGTTGACGATGAGGTATGGACATTGCCTAAGTATCGTGAACTGCTGTTTATAAGATAAAACTTTTGCATAAACAATCTATTTCTTTTATTGGTTGTTTAAGTTTGCATGGGTGCGCGCTCGGGAGGGTGCGCACCCTATTTCGTTATTATAGCAAATGTGTGTGTTATTTATGGTTTAGTGTGTCCAGCCGTTGGGCTATAAGGGATTGGTATTGTGTCTTCTGCTCGTCAGTAATAAATGAATTGTCAATACATTCGTTCCATTTCTTTTGATATTTTTGGAAACGGTTGAGGATGCGGTTGGCCATTGTATCATTTATTCCTGTAGATAGCATACCCTCAATGAAGTCTATGCGCATCAGTTTCTTTTTCAATATCCTTGCGGATATAAGGCAGGTTTGGGGGAATGGGTGTACCGAACATTGTCATACAACAATGTTTATGGAAATCTATCTCGCCTGAATTGAGTGGTTTATAACAAAAAAGACATTTGTTTTTCTTTTCCATATTTTATATTATTATTGCACACTTTTATTATCAGGCGGCATTACACTCACATTGCCTATGCAGTCATGACAGCATGTAAGCAATAGGGCCATACGGTCGTTCCTACGTATTTTCCAGTTCCTTTCGGCTATATTCAAAAGCCAGCCTTCTGGTATCAGACCATCAAAAAAAGGAAATAATACTTTACTGTGAAACGGTTCGACACGTAAAGGCAATGTAAGACTTACGGCATCGGATTCTGTATCTTCAATATAACCACTGTCGTATGTGAATGTGTAACCGTTCTCATTTTCTGCAATAATACCGGCCATTTTCCCGTTGCAATATACTATGCCCTGTCTCATGGTACATTATTCCTTTCTTTTTTCATTGGCACCAAATCCATGTTAAACAAATTCAGAACCTGATTTACTTTGTCCATCCTTACTGTTGGTTTTCCTTGTTCCAATTCCCGTATGAAACGCAGGCCTACTCCAGACTTGTATGCCAAATCCTCTTGAGTCATTTTATACTTCTTGCGAAGCTCTTTAACGCACTTGGATAATTTCTCTTCTGATGTCATATTATACCCTTTTGGGTGCAAAAGTACAAAAAATATTGATTTTGCAACAAAATGGTACCGAAAAGGTATAATTGAACTTGTTTTAATATGTTTTTTATTGATAGTATACCCTATAGGGGGTATTTGCTATCGTTTGATGGTCTTTTTATGTTATTATAAACAAAATGAAGTTTGTAAACCATATTATCATCATATTCTGAAACTTGGAGGTCAATAGGCAAAGAAGTAATTTTCAATTATGAAAAAAGTTTTATTCGGTTGGATGATTGCTATAATGGCAGTTGTATTAAGTTTAAGTGTTGTATCATGCAGTAGCGATGACGATGAAAGTAACAATGGCACAAAGTCTATGCTTGTTGGTACTTGGTCAAGTGCTGAATCAAAAAATGATGACTATTACAAAATCTGCACTTTCAATTCTAATGGTACCGGAACAATCCAAAAGATAGACCAAGGATATCCTCGTTCTTTTTCACTCAATAGCATATTCTTATGATGGAAATACACTTACTATTGCAGAAACAGATGATGATGATATTGATACTTATAAGGTGTTAATACTTACAGATAAAGTCTTAGGAATACAAGACAGTAAAGGTAATATTGAGAATTTTAGAAAACAATAAATGGCAAATATGCTGTTATTTTAAATAAAAGCGTTAGTTCCATTAACTATAATTATGGCCAAGCTCAGGTTCTGTGTCCCTGAGTTTGGTAGCTATACATTACAGGTAGGGTATGCGGTGCAGATGATGTTTGAATACTATCTCACAAATTATTTAATGTTTGTTTTTACGCCGAACAGACGTAAAAACCTATAATGTGAGTCCAATATAAAGAATATAATAGATAAGTAGGATTAGAAAAATGCGGATTGCTATGATTGGCAATCCGCATTCGTTATGTCTCTTTGCTAAACTGTTGTTCTTTTACAATTCTGCTATAACCTCAACTTCTATTAATGCGCCTTTAGGGAGTGCCTTTACCGCAACGGCTGAGCGTGCGGGGTAAGGCTCGGTGAAGTACTGGGCATAGATTGTGTTGACGGTAGCAAAATCGTTCATGTCGGCCATAAAGACTGTGACTTTTACAACGTTTGACATTGTAGTGCCTGCTGCCTCTAAGAGATTGCGTACATTGTTGAATGCTTGTAGTGCCTGGTTCTCTATGCCTCCGCTTACGATGTTGCCCGTTGCGGGATCAATGGGAATCTGTCCGGAGGCGAAGAGCATTCCGTTTGTCTTTATGGCCTGGCTGTATGGACCTATGGCTGCCGGTGCGTTAGGTGTTGTTATCTTCTCCATTTTATTATATAAATTCAATGATAGGGTATATTTGTTATAATCCTCTTTTGTGTTATATATGCTGTTTTTATAATTCTTTTATTTTGGAATGAGAAGTTGTTCTCTTGGGGACGTTTGGTTTAATATGGTTTTGATTTTCAATTAGGGAGAGCTTTATTTTATGAATAGTCTTGTTTGTGTTCCACTATATGTGTTTATTGTTAGTGAGATGGTGTCTGCCGGTGGTGTGTTTTGCAGTTGTAGGGCTGTTGGAACAAGCTGACTGAGTGGCAGACTGATATGGATGTCTTCCGTATAGTATTCCGGTATCCCGGCTTGATCATGATATAGGGACAGGAATATGGCTCCTTTGTCTTCTGTATGTATGGAGTCACAGGCAAATTGCAGTATGTGTTGTGATTTGCCATCGGTGTCATTACCTACCATTAGTCCTAATTGTAGATTCAGGTAACGGTGGTTTCGCGACAGCCATGCGGCTGTAAGCTTTAACGGATCTTGTCGGTTTGTGGATAAATCTTCTGGTGTGTATGTCGTAACGACTGTGACAGGGGTCAGTTGTAATATCTCTATTGGAGATGATTTCTCATGGGTTGTATAATATATTAGACGGCGTAGTGTGGTATCTTGCGGCATGTCTTGGCTGACGGTAAGCTGTCTGGCTGTGGCAAGGTGTATGTTATCGTCTGTTAGTATATCCGTTACGTTTGCCGCCGATATAGTGATGTCGGCGTAATCGGCATGCAGGTATGACAGTATTCCATCACCACTCTCGTATGGTTCGCGGCTACACGATAGTACAAAGACTATTGTTGTTGTCAGTAGTATTATGGAGAGTAGTCTGTGTTGTGGCATTATTGTAATGAAACTTTGTGTTATACATGTGCCGGTTACGGCCAGTGTGAACTGTCAGGTTAATTGTGCCTTGATGAAATTGCGTGTCGGGTTGGCATACATCGTCAGCATCCTTTCACGCAAGAAAGCGGTGTCGGGATTGGCAATCCTGACTTTATCAAGTTGTTTCTTGAGGTATTTTTCAAATTTCTTTTTATCTTTCTCCGTGTATTTGTCACTGTTATTGGTACCGTCCAACTCATCCATTGCAATCCAGTTGCAGGGATATAGGCGGTAGCGTGAGTGTATTTCACGGTCTATATGCTCAGCTACTAACTTGAAGATGTCTTTCTTTGGCAGTGTGGAGTCTATGGTCTCGAGCCATTGGTCTAAGCATGGAGCCACTTCATAGTGTACTTTTCCTTTTTTGCCAAGAATGCCGGTCTTCATATTTATCAGGTCGTCCTGCTTTGATTTCTTCCACCCCGGCACATCACGTTTGTACTGAAATTCTTCTGCCTTGAGGTAGTCACATGGGTCATACTCGTACGATATGGTCAGTGGCGTTATGTGTAGATGGCGCAATGCCTCTATGGTTGCCTCGCCTTGCTGTTTGTCTGCTACTATCTCTTCTGGTGTTCTGAGGCAGAACATCTTCAGTACAGACTCTTGTGTGCGGTCGTCAGAATCCTTTGCGCGTCCCTCTCGTTGTGCTATCCATACGTTTTCTCGCTTTTCGTTTACAGCGAAGTGGATATATTGGCTCATGAGTTTTGACGAGCGCATCATCTCGTGTGTTGTCAATCCTCTGCGTACTGTGAATGATTTGTTTAGGCGCACGAGTGTTTTTATCCACGGATATATTAGTAAGTTGTCACCGATACCGATCTCTACGGTGCATCCGAACCCATTCTTTATGAGAGACAAATCAAGAAAGGCGGAATCAAGCACTATGTCACGGTGATTTGACAGGAATATGTATCTGCCATCCTTATTTAATAATGGAGAGGCATTGAATGAGAGCCCTTTTGTGCAATGTCGTATGACGTATTGTACTATCGGGCGCATGATGCGCAACTGGAAATCTTGAGGGGTCTTGATGCCATGGTATAACAGTCTCAGCATGGCATTGCGCATTATCTTGGGGAACCATGGCATTAGTTTGTTCAGCATTCGGTTGAACTGCCTGTCGTTTATCAGTCCGTTGAATGCCGTTTGCATCTCTTCTTCCGAGAAAGGGCGTATTTCGTCAAAATCGTGTAGCGTCATGGAGTGTTTTTATTTTACTCAAACTCTGATGTCGTGCATTTGTTGGCCTCATGTTATTGTCGTCGTGGCTGAAATGCTCTATTGTCGCATCAGAACTGGTTTTCTACGATATCGGCAAGTACATCTGCCATGTTCATGCCGGCGGCACGAACTTGTTGTGGTATGAATGAGGTTGGAGTCATGCCGGGGGTTGTGTTTATCTCAAGCATGTTTATCTTGTCCGTTCCATCCGTATTCTTACTTATAATATAGTCTATTCTTATGATGCCGTTTGCGTGTAGGATGTCATATATTGCTGATGTAATCTTGGCCACACGCTCAGCTGTCTCCGGTGCGAGTCTTGCCGGTGTGATTTCCTGTACCTGTCCGTTGTATTTCGCATCGTAATCGAAGAATTCATTGTCTGTAACTACCTCTGTAGCCGGTAGAACAATGCTTTTATTACGGGTCTTATAGACACCTTGTGATATTTCTGTGCCAGCGAGATAGCTTTCTATCATTACAGTGTCACTCTCAAGAAACGCTTTGTCGAGTGCGGAAGGCAATTGGGCATAGTTCTTTACCTTGCTGACACCGAAACTGGAACCATCGGCAGCCGGTTTAACGAAACATGGGAAACCTACGGTGTCATTTATGCTTTCTTCTGTTATGTTATTCTCTTCACCATGGCGCACAAGGATACTTTCCGCTACGCTTACTCCGAATTGCCTTAAATAATTATTCAGTACGAACTTGTCGAACGTAAGTGCTTCTACAAGTACCCCACTGGTGGAGTAGGGGATGCGTAGAAGGTCGAGATAACCTTGCAATACGCCGTTCTCTCCAGGTGCACCGTGTATAGTTATATAAGCGTAATCAAATGTTTTCTTCTCACCATTCATTATGAATGAGAAGTCGTTACGGTCTATTTGTGCTGTGGTGCCATCCGGCAGGTGCACGTTCCAGTTCAGTCCTTTGATGTCAACAATAAACACATTGTAGTTGTCTTTGTTGAAAAAGGAGTAGATACCTGCTCCGGAGCGCATTGAAACATCGTGCTCCGATGAGTCGCCGCCGCAGATTACTGCTATTGTACGTTTCATTGTATATTAGAATTTTGTGTTAGTTTTCTCCATTTCTCTATCAATGCGCTGAAATCCTCAGGCCATTCGCTTGTAAAATCCATCTGTTTGCCTGTCATGGGGTGTACAAAGCCTAAGGTCCTTGCGTGCAGAGCCTGACGCGGACAGATGTTGAAGCAGTTTTGAATGTAGGCTTTATACGATGATGAACGCTGGCCTCGCAAAATTTCTGTGCCCCCATATCGCTCATCGCCGAATAGCGGATGTCCTATATGTTTCATGTGTGCCCTTATCTGATGTGTCCTGCCCGTTTCGAGCCTACATTCCACAAGAGTGGTATAACCGTATTTTTCCATTACATTCCAGTGCGTAATGGCAGGCTTTCCTATTCCAGAGTCTGGCGGTGCGACGGTCATTCGCAGTCTGTCCTTTGGGTCTCTGGTGATATTTCCTTCTATGCGCCCCAGCTCCTCTGTGAAATGTCCCCATACGAGGCAGTTGTAGGAACGGTGTGTATGATGATGGAAGAACTGTTTGCCAAGGTGCGATTTCGCGTCAGGGGTCTTGGCAACGACCAATAACCCACTTGTGTCTTTGTCTATTCTGTGCACCAATCCTACCTCAGGAGAATTGGGATCGAATGTCGGCACATCCTTCATGTGCCACGCTATGGCGTTTATCAGTGTGCCGCTGAAGTTTCCCGCTCCGGGGTGTACAACCATTCCTGCCGGTTTGTTGATAACCATCAGCACGTCATCTTCATATACTATATCCAAAGGAATATCCTCCGGATAGATGGTCGTGTCGTGTTTTGGCTGTTGCAGCATAAGGGTTACGACATCTCCAGGTCGTACCTTATAGTTACTCCTGACCGGTCGATCGTTAACATGAATAAAACCCGCCTCCGCAGCCGCCTGTATGCGGTTGCGGGACGAGTGTTGCATTCTCTCGAAAAGATATTTGTCTATGCGGATTGGCACCTGTCCGGCATCCACCTCACATCTGAAATGCTCAAAAAGGTGGTTACCTTCCTGCACCTCTTCTGCGTCAGGGATGGTGTATAGATCATCCGTTTCTGATATATCGTATTCTTCGTTCATAGTAAAAAACTCTGTCATTCTATTATCTCAAAGTCGTCGCCGTTGTTGGCAGGCTCTGTGTTATTAGCCTTACCATCGTCCATATACTCAAAGTCATCGTTGGTATATGGCTCCGATATGTCTGTCATGTATATAGAATCTGCGGCATCTCGTAGCCCACTGCCGGTTTCTATTATCAGCGTACTCTCAATAGAGACACGGTCGCCTGCCGATACGTGCTTGCCATTGACAACAATACCGTAAACCCAGTCTTTCTCGCCTGGCACCTGTTTCGGCGTGCCGAGTTTGAATCCGAGTGCCTGAAGACGTGCCATCGCCTCTCTAAGTGAGCAGTTGTCAATAATGTCCGGCATTACAAGTGTGGGTGAATCGGTGGCGTTTACGGTAAGGTATATTGTTCTTCCGCTCTTTACCATGCTGCCCGGTTGCGGCAGTTGGTCAAGTATTGTGCCCGGTTGCAGGTTCTTTACATATCCGGTATCGTTTATAACCACTTCCATTCCGAGGTCCTGCAATACTTTTAGCGAAGCCTCATAAGAATGCTTACGCACATCAGGCACGGTGATGGATTCACCGTGTCTGGTGTATATGTGCATTGCAACACCTGTGCCTAAAACCAGTAACGCTATTACTACAGCCATAGCGAGCAGGTTTATCCAAAGGTATTTGCTCATCAGTTTGCGTAAGAAAACAGAAGTTTCCAAAGTCTTTTGTTGTGTATATGATTATCTGATGTCTATTACCGGTACCACATCCTTGTCGTTGTATTCCAGATTTTCACCTGCCATACCCCAAATGAATGTGTAATAATATGTACCGCTTGCAGCGTGGATAGACCACTCCGGTGACATGATAGCCTGTTCGTTATGCAGCCATACGTTACGTGTCTCTTGTGGTTCACCCATTACGTGTGATATGGTCTGTCCCTCAGGCAGGTTAAAATAGTAATAAGCCTCAATGCGGCGGCCGTGTGTGTGTGGCGGCATAGTGTTCCAAACAGCACCGGGTTCGAGCTGTGTGAGACCCATTTGCAACTGGCATGGACCCTCTTGCAGCGCATCACGTACTATGAGTTTGTAGATTGTGCGTCCGTTAGCTTCTTCTTTCGTACCCACAGGTCCCCAGATAGCGGCCTTGAGAGAGCCCTTACGGCCATCGAGTGTCACCCACTGTGTCTTATAATGCTTGTGGGCTGTTGCCGAGTTGATGTAGAATTTGGCCGGATTATTGCTGTCTTTTGAACGGAATACGACTTCTTTGTTCACGTCCTTGTCTTTGTCTATATGACCACGACCGATGTACAGTGCCTCTTTCGGACCGAGAACGTATTCCTTTCCATCTACAATGACGGAGCCTTCGCCCTGTCCGCAGTTGATAACGCCCATTTCACGGTTGTAAAGGAAGTACGGATCTTTGATGGTGCTGTCCACGGACAGGCCGAGTCCTGTGAAGTTCTCTATTTTAAGATCTTTCGTTACAGGCATCGCTCCGCCAAAGATAAAACGGTCATACTGTGAATATGTGAGGTTAATCTCATCCGGAGACATGACCTTCTCCATTACGAAACGGTCGCGCAGAGTCTGTGTGTCATAATGCATTACGTCACGTGGATGGCATGCTGTCTGGTATTTAACGTTCTGTTGCGCAGATACGTTCAGTGTCGCAATAGCGACAGCTGCGAATGCTAATACTTTCTTCATGTTTTTTTCTTGTATAGTTAGTTCGTTTTTTTCTTGTTGGTTTGTTGTCCTTAGCAACCTTCTACCGCTCCTTTTGTGTGGCGGTAGTATTTATTTGTTGATTCTTTTTCTGTTCCAAAGTACGAGAGCTGCTGTCAGCACAGTCAGTATTGCGGCACCGATGTATGACAGATATTTCATGCCTGCGTATATGGCGAAGGCCAAAGGAGACGATGCAAAGTCCAGTGCTCCGGCGCTGAAGCCTTTAGGTACCTGTACGGCCTTGTCGTCAGGATGCGCTGCTGACACCTGATGTGCTGCAGAAGTGAAGTTTTCTGCCATGATGGTCACAAAATAAAGACCTATTGCCATTACTACAAGTCCGACAATAAAAGACTTAACCACATTGCCGTTGGTGTATGGCAGTATCATCACAAAGACATAGAACATACCGGCTAATGATGCCAATGGCAGGAATTGGTTGCCCGGTAATACTACCGCAAGAATAAGAGTTACCGGTATAAGCAACAGACTCACGATGAGTGTGGTCGGATGTCCGATAACGAGTGCAGGCGACATGCCGATATAAAACTCTTTATCCGCTCCGAATTTCTTTGCTATCAATTCGCGTGTTGCCTCTGATATAGGTTTCAGTCCCTCTATGAATAGACTGGTGATGCGCGGAATAAGTTCCATAACAGCACCCATTTTTATGCCCAGTCCAAGCGTGGCGGGGATGTTGTCTACAAGCTCCGTTGTGTCTTTGCTTGCCAGACAGCCGATAATGATACCAATGATGACACCGAGGAACAATGGCTCGCCGAACAGACCGAATTTCTTTTTCATTCCCTCTGCGTCAATGTTCAGTTTGTCAAAGCCCGGTATTTTGTCGAGAACTTTGCCTATTACTATTGCAAACGGGGTAAATCCCTGACAGAATGGTTGCGGAATAGAGATACCTTCCATGCCCGGATAGAACTTCTGGAACTTCTTGGCCGTGAGGTCTGCCATAACAAGAGTTATGATATAGCAGATGATGGCGGCGAAGAATCCCCATGCTATGCTATCGGTCAGGAAGAACACTACGGCTCCGATAAATGCGAAATGCCAGTAGTTCCACAGGTCAATGTTTACCGTGCGTGTGCATCCTGCCAGTAGCAAAAGCAGGTTTACGCCGAGACATACCGGTATGATGAACGCGCCTACAGTAGTGTTATACGCTACGGATGCGGCTGCAGGCCATCCCATATCGAATACGTTCAACTCCAAACCGTATATTTCCACCACCTGTGACAGTGCCGGGCCGAGGCTTGATGTCAGCAGACCCGTTATTACGCCGAGACCTACAAATCCCACGCCGACATACAGTCCGCTTTTCAATGCTTTTGAGAATTTTATGCCAATGCACACACCCAGTATGGTGAATATTATTGGCATCATTACCGCGGCCCCAAGGCCGATAATGTATGAGAATACAGCTTCCATTGTTATTATGAGTTATTTGTTTGTTATTCTGTTATCTTTAGCGTAACGGTTGCCTCCACCTGTTTCTTCCATTTTTTCAGGTAGTCGAACCATTCTTTTGACGATTTGAAACCAAATGTCTCCATATCACATGTGGCGGTAAACCAATAGTTCAGTTTGTCGTCCTGTGTTCCTACCACCTCTACGTATGCCTGATTGGGCAGATGTTCCTTGCCGTCGGTAAAATGGCTGTCTTCTTTATAATATTTCTTAGGTACAGCTATACCCAGTCCCACGGTGTGTGTGTCATAAACCTTTGGGTTATTGCCGGCGCATGCCGTTCCCCAGCATCCTCGCAGGCCTGCCTTGTCCGTAAACTCCTCTGACCCTTCCACGATATCCACAATGCCGGTGGACAGCGGTATGTCCGCCACGTTGCGTGAGAATGTCACTTCTACCGCCACATCTCTGTGTCCGGCATAAAGCGTATAGCGTGTGTTAACGTCTACCGGCTTGCTGCTTTCTACCGGTTTCCAGCCTTTGTTGCCTATGTCGAGAATCGTGCGCACCGGCCCGTCCGTTACCACTGTCTGTGTGCTGTTTCTCACATTCTCAAACATTACTGATGTTTTTCCGTTCCATCCATGCAACGCTCCGCAACCGTATGTGCTGCCGGTATATAGTACATCATCTCCGGAGTTTGCCGCTTTCTGCTCCTTTGTCGGATAGAAGCCGGTTTCCGCTATGTCCGCTTTCAATACACGGTGACCGTAATAGTCTATAGACTGTCTGTTGTCGCAATACACTCTGAATCCCACCATGTCGTTTTCCATCACGGCTCCGTGTGGGAATATGTAGTTATAAGGTTTTGTCTCCTTGAAAAACGTGACAGAACGTATCTTCTGATGCTTTAGTGTCTTGGCAGATTTATCCCGATCCCTTATACCAAGGTAGCCGTATGTCACGGCATTATACTGCCGTGGCTCTCCCTCGGTAGATAACTCTATGTTCAGAGTCTGCTGTTTTTTGTTCTGCATGTCAACAAGTACAGCCAGCTCATCGTATGCTCCGTCATCGTTTAGGTCGTCTAACTGGCACGGTATCTCCTTGCCATTGTGTTTTACGATGGCTGAACGCACATCGTCATCCACATTTATTACCACCGGTACGGTGTAGCCCTCTATCGGTGTTGAGGCCTTGACCGTGACGGTAAGGTTCTTGGTTGTTGCATTAGCGGCTGTCGTGCATAGCATGGCCGCAAAGATAGTTAGTAGTTTTAACATGAGGTTATATTAGTGTTTTTTGTTTGATAACCATACCGTCCGGTTCCAGTTCCTTCAGTGGCTCCATGACAAACGGCCGTTGTGTCATCAGCGGGTGGGGGATGCTCAGCCGTGGTGTGTCTATAGACAGATTGTCGTACAAAAGTATGTCAATGTCTATTATGCGGTCGTGGTATACACCCTGTTCTGTTTTCTCCGTGCGACCCATCTCCCGTTCTATGTATTGTGTACCTTCCAGCAGGTCGAATGGCGACAGGCTTGTGATACAACATATAACGGAATTGACGAACTCGTTGCCGGAGTCAAATCCCCATGGGGCGGTCTTGTGTAGCGAAGAGCGTTGCATGATAGGCCCGATAGCTTTCTCTATTCTTCGGTATGCCTCCTCGATGTTACTCTCCTTGTCTCCGAGATTGGAACCAAGAGCAAGATATATGGTGTGCCGCTCCATTTCCGTTACAGCGTCAGTCGTTCATTATCAGCATCACATCGCCGAAACATCCGAACATATATCCGTTCTTGACGGCTTCTCTGTATGCCTCCATTACTATGTCATATCCGCCGAAGGCACATGTGGACATGAGCATTGTGGACATGGGGTGGTACAGGTTTACGAGCATACAGTCGGCCATGCCGAAATCGTATGGCGGGAATATAAACTTGTTCGTCCATCCGTCATACTCTTTTAGGAAACCGTCAGTGCCCACACT
The DNA here is from genome assembly GCA_964599665.1 of uncultured Prevotella sp. Classification (GTDB taxonomy): domain Bacteria; phylum Bacteroidota; class Bacteroidia; order Bacteroidales; family Bacteroidaceae; genus Prevotella. Next base: position 171,323 of record CAZRGO010000004.1, on the reverse strand, counting down.
GCTCTCCGTGGCCTTTACCACACTGGCTCCGATGGCGCACACTCTGTGTCCGGCTTTCTTGGTATTGTTCACCAAATCGCATGTCTCCTGATTGATATGCATTTCCTCGGAGTCCATCTTATGCTTCGCAAGGTCTTCCACCTCTATAGGGTTGAAGTTGCCCAAGCCTATGTGTATGGTTATGAAAGCGGTGTTTATGCCGTGTATCTCTATGCGCTTCATCATCTGTCTTGTGAAGTGCAGACCCGTTGTCGGGGCCGTTACAGCGCCTTCGTGCTCGGCAAACACACACTGGAAGTCCTTGAAATCCTCTTCTGTTACAGGCCTGTCCGGATTCCCGTCCTTTCCTTTGTGGTCTATGATGTATCTTGGCAACGGTGCCTCGCCTATGGCAAATAGGTCTCGTTTGAACTCGTCGTGCGGGCAATCGTACAGAAAACGCAATGTGCGTCCGCGTGAAGTGGTATTGTCTATTACCTCAGCCACAAGGGCACCGCTCTCGTCAAAGAACAGCTTGTTGCCGATTCTTATCTTTCGTGCCGGCTCAACGAGAACATCCCACAGGCGCATTTCCTGATTCAGCTCCCTTAACAGGAATACCTCTATCTTTGCATCGGTCTTCTCCTTGGTGCCATAAAGGCGCGCTGGGAACACCTTTGTGTTGTTGAATATGAATGTGTCGTTCTCCTCAAAATAGTTGAATATGTCCAGAAGGGTGAGGAATTGTTTTCCTTTTAGCGGCTTTCCTTTCTCGTCTGTTTTGTAGAAGTCAATCTTTTGTGACTTCTTGTGTACCACTACCATACGGCATTCGTCCGGCCGTTTCACCGAGAATGTGTTCTTCTCGCCCCGGTCGTTCGTCACTGTATGCTCAATACTGTGCGGATATAGTGCCACCTGTGAGGCAGGCAGGTTAAAGTCAAACTGTGATAATTTCATTATATGGTTGTTTGTTTCTTTTGCGGTTGTCTGGGTCTTGCTGTGGAAAGTGGTTTCGTTAAAGGTTATTTTCCCTTGATTTGTCCTTTCAGCCACCGCGGGAAATCATTCAGTGTTATGCAGTCTTCAATCCTAACGTCACCGAGACGTGTACGGCATAGCGATGTAAGGAAAGCGCCACTGTTCAGTGCCCGGCCAATGTCTCTGCCTAAAGAGCGTATGTATGTGCCCTTGCCGCATTCCACCCGTATTGCGGCCTGCATCTTTTCCTTGTCGAACCATAGCAGTTCTATCTCCTCTACGTGCACCGGCTTTGCACTCAGTGTTACGGCTTCGTCGTTTCTTCTCAGCTCGTATGCTCTCGTTCCGTTCACCTTTACGGCACTGTATGTCGGCGGCACCTGCATTATGTCGCCCTCAAACTGTTTCAGTGTCTGCCTTATCAGCTCTTCTGTTATATGTGCCGTGGGGTATGTGTGGTTAACGGTATGCTCCTTGTCGTAGCTTGCCGTGGTGGCTCCGAACTGCAGTGTGGCGGTGTACTCCTTTGAATGATATTGCAGGTTGGGTATCTCCTTGGTGCATTTGCCGGTACATAGTATCAGTACCCCGGTGGCTAAAGGATCCAGTGTGCCTGCATGCCCGGTCTTGACCCGTTTCACTCCTATTGCCCTTGATATGCGTGTGCGGACAAATGCCAATGCCCCGAAGCTCGACATACCATAGGGTTTGTTGATGTGTAGTATCTCTCCTTGTTGGAAATCCATCCGATTGTAAATTTTCTTGTTACCTTAGTGGCTTGCGGCCATATTCCGTGTGCGGTGTCTTGCCGCTGTGGCGGACGATAGCATTAAATTAAACTGCACGCTATTGTTACGGCACCGGCTATGGCACAGTATATTCCGAAGTATATCAACTTGCCCTTCTTTACAATGTTTATCATCCATTTACAGGCCAGACAGCCGCTCACAAACGCTGCCATGAAGCCAACAGCCAATGGCATGGCGTCAATGTTGCCGAAGGCTTCTTCGCCTTTTGCGGCTTTCAGAATATCCAGCAAGGCCTCGCCAAGGATAGGCGGTATCACCATAAGGAACGAGAACTGTGCCAGTTTCTCTTTCTTGTTGCCTAACAGCAGACCGGTGGCTATGGTTGAGCCGCTGCGGCTTAGGCCGGGCATTACGGCGCAAGCCTGTGCTATACCTATTATAAATGCGTCTTTCAGGCTTATGTTCTCTTTTATGCGCGGCTTGGCATAATACGAGAATGTTAACAGGGCGGCAGTCAGCAGTAGCATGATGCCGACAATGAGCAGTCCGGAACCGAATATCTCTTCTACCGTATCCTTGAAAAATAGTCCTACGATGCCAACGGGAATCATTGATATGATGATATTGAACATATATTTTGTTTCCGCGTTCATCTCGAATTTGAAGATACCTTTCAGTATCCATGCTATCTCTTTCCACAGTATCACGAATGTGCTCAGTACCGTAGCAACGTGTACGGCCACCGTGAAGGCGAGATTCTCCTTACCCTCTATGCCGAAAAGGTGGGATCCAATGGTCAGATGACCACTGCTGCTTACGGGCAGATACTCCGTGAGGCCCTGCACAAGGCCCAATACCAATGCTTCTGTCTCGTTCATTTCTCTTTGGGTTTGTACATTATACCACCGATGATTGACAGGAAACCTACAAGGCATATAACCGGAGCGACCTTAACTCTCATGGTCGAGAAGATCTCACTGTTAAAAGCCTCGCTGGTTGAACTGGCTCCGGTCATAAGCAGGAAGCCGATAATGACAATCAGCATACTGACGCCTATCAGTATGAAGTTAATTTTGCTAAAAGCAAAGTCCTTGTTTTTCATATTGTTGTTCTTGTTTGTCTTTTGTCGTTTAGCGCTGCAAATGATTCCATGCAGTGGTCAGCATTTATACAGTTTCCTTGTCGGCATGCGCAGATAGCGGTTCACGGAGAAGAACACGCACAGCGTGGATATTAAAATGCCGAATATCAATACCGATGCGCCTGTAATGGCCAGTATCTCCCATGTCACCACCTCCGCTATCGTAGGCTCAAAGTCATAGAGAGCATAGAAAATGCCTGCCAGCACCGCATCGGCCACAAACGAGGCTATCAGACCCTCTATTATCGCTATGAATATAAACGGACGGCGTATGAATGACCATGACGCGCCAACCAGTTTCATGGTGTTGATGGATATACGGCGGGCATATACCCCAAGGCGCACCATATTATTAATAAGCGAGAAAGATATGAATGTCAGCAGAGCCGCCAGCACAAGCATTACGATGGTGACTTTCCGAAGGTTCTTGTTGACACTGTCCATAAGGTCTTTCTGATAGCTTACCTCTTCAACTTTGTTGAGCTTCTTCAGGTCTTTGGTAATCCATTTCATGGAGTCGGCATTGGCGCAGTCGGCTTTCAAGTGCAGTTCCGCCGATGGGACGAAAGGGTTCATGCCGAGAAACTCTGCCGGGTCGGTTCCTAAAGCCTTGGTCTGTTCTTTCAGAGCCTGCTCGCGAGAGATGTAGTCTAATTTTGTTACGTAGCGTTTCAGACGCATCTTGTTGCACAATACGGTTGCCTCACGGTTGGAGACGTTATCATCAAACATCACCGTTACGGTAAGATTCTCCTTTACGTATGCCGACAGGTTACGCGCTGTCAGTCCGGTAAATACTACAAGTCCAAGCAAAATGAGTACTAATGAGGTACTTATGCAGAGTGTTACAACCTGCAATCCACGTTCTTTGCCGCCCTTTCTTCTTTTCTTTTTTGTTGACATACAGATATGTTAATATGCGGCCCTTGACAGAATAAGAGCCTTAAAAAAGTGCATAATAATGCAATCACGGTACAAAGGTACAACAAAAAAGAATTGGTGACAAGTATTTAACTATTATTAATATAATGGGGAGACGTTGGTTTTGATAATGCTTTGTTTACTGAAAGCATTGTTTTTTTCTTTTGACTTTAGTGTTTTCTTAGATAGTTGATATATCTCTGTATTTGTTGATTGTCAAGGTTTTATGCTGTCTGAAGCCGAAGTGCAAAGTAATCGCATTGCTTTTACACTGTAAACGCTATGCGATTACAGTGTAAAGGCTATCTGATTACATGGTAAAAGCAGTGCGATTATAACGCACTCCGATTATTTATCGGTTGGCAAGCTGATATATTGCCAGTATGTCATCGTAGCAAAGCTCTTTCAGGTGGCCCACCGCTACGCTTTTGCCGAGACTGCATTTCTCCGCCATCGTTTTTATTTCGTCCTCGGTTGCTTTGCGACCAATCAGTTCGGGTATGCTTGTCGGCATGCCGATGGAGCGATAGAACGCTTTCATGGCATCTATTCCGGCTATAGCTGTCTTCTTCTGCGATTTGAAATCGTTGCTCACTCCCATTACGTTTACGGCGAATCGTGCGAAACGTGAGATGTTCTCGTCCATCGTGTATGTAGCCCAATGTGGCCAAATGGCTGCCAGACCCGCTCCGTGCGCCACTTTGAATATTGCGCTAAGTTCGTGCTCCAGCATGTGTGTTGCCCAGTCTCCCGTGGTGCCGCAGCCTGTGAGATCATTGTGAGCAACGCTTCCCGCCCACATAATCTGACTGCGTATGATGTAGTCTTCAGGGTTGTCTATCACCTTTGGCGCATATTCTTTCACTGTGCGTAGAATGGCCTCGGCGATGTTGTCGGTCAGCACCATGTCGTCATCGTGCGAGAAATACCTCTCCATAGTGTGCATCATTATGTCTGTAGCGCCGCAGGCAGTCTGGTATGCGGGCAGGGTGTAGGTGCGTTCGGGGTTCATTACCGCAAATTTCGGACGCATGATATTGTCGTCGTATGCTCGTTTTGCGTCGCCATCCTCTTTTGTTATCACGCATCCGCAACTCATTTCGCTGCCCGCGGCGGGAATGGTCAGCACCACACCAACCGGATAGCACTCCTCGGCTTTTGCCGTACCGAGGAAGAAATCCCATACGTCACCGCTGTATGCCATGCCGCATGCTATGGCTTTTGCTGAGTCAATGACGCTGCCTCCGCCCACGGCCAGAATGAAATCCACTTCCTCATGCTTGGCGAGTGCAATGCCTTCATTGACCTTTGACAGCACGGGGTTGGGCACAACGCCGCCTAACTCCACAAAAGGTATAGAGACATTGGCGAGCTGTTGCCTTACTACGGTGAGCAATCCTGATTTCTCTGCGCTCTGTCCGCCGTAGTGTATCAGTACTTTCGTTGCGCCATATTTCTTTGCGAGTGCTCCGATTTGTTTCTCGGATTCCTTTCCGAACGCTACTTCGGTGGGAGTGTAAAAGTTGAAATCTTTCATGTTCTTTCGTTTATTGTATGTTAGCTTTTAGTGTTATATAATCTGTTTGTCAGCTGATTGTATTGTTTTACTTTGCAAAGTTAGTGATAATTTTTGGATTATAGTATATTTGTCAGCTCAAAATGATTTTACTTGTTAACTTCTTAAGAGGTCTTCTCGTCAGTTGCTGAAAGATTGTAAATCAGACAAAGGTAATAGAGTTGTTGAGCATATGCCTTTTTTTTTGATGTCAGAAAAAGGATAGGAAATGTATTAAAAAATGATGAATGGAGGGATAAAAAAGAAGATTTATACTACAAAAATAAACAAAACAACCAATAAACAAGTGTTTTTCTGTTTTTTTTCTTATTTTTGCACTTGAATTGGAGTAAACTCTATCCAAAGACATATTGAATTAATAAGAAGCGTTATGCTTATCTTGTAGATGAAAACCTGAGAAATTTTCAAAGCGAACAAGGATAGCATAGTGGTTCTCACGCATGGCGTGGGCTGCTATTACTACATCTGTTCGCAAAGGTTTTCTCAGGACCTTCATCTAAGACGTGGCATTGCAGATCCACGCTTCATGTATTATATAGAGTCCTAAAGGGTCTGTGTGGGCAAAGGAAAACTATGGGAATAAAACAAATGACCAGTAGTGTCGTCATGTTGCTTTTTATGGTTACTGCCATGCAAGCACAGGAAGTTAAAACAGATTCAATTGGCGACAATCTCCAAAATCACAATGAGCAAATGGATTCGCTGAAAGCTTTGGCTGGCGAATTGGCTCAAATTAAATCCAGACTTAATGACATAGAGCAAGAACAGCACTATGAAAAGATCTGGAAGCGTAAAAAATATTGGAAATTAGGATTTGGTAATCCGAGTATTGAACGTGCCGATGGTGAGGCAATGAGTTGGGAGACGGATTTTGCTGTGTCTCTTCAACGTGGAAAAACCGTTTATGTCCATTCCAAACCGCTTTGGGGAATGGTTAAAGTAGGTATTGACTATGGGTTCGTAGATATTGGCTATGCTAAACTAAAGTTAAAGTCTGTCGAATTACCCAAGAACACAACATCCACCTTTGGGACAAGTGTTGGATCGAATCCCTACGGAGGGTTCGATGATATCATAAGCGAAGCTCCCGGTGAATCGGCTACTTTTCTTCCGGAAGTCGGTTTGGGGATGCACAAGATTGATTACAGACTGCATATAGGTCCAAGTATTAGTGTTAATCCTTGGAACCATCTTATTGTGGCAGCTTATTTTCATGTCATGCCGACAGCATCAGGTATTATAGAAAATGATGCCTTTTCTTCTGGATTCGGTTGCGCCCTGTCGGCAGGCATTTCGGTGTCCTACAAAGCAATATCAGTTGGTGTCGAAGGTGTGTGGAGTACTATTAAATATACGCAGTCTTCTTTTGATGAAGAAGATTATGAAGATAATAATGATTTAACTTTGTTTGATACGAAGAAATTCAAGTTGAAACAAAGTGGTTCTCGTTTTTATATAGCATTAAGATTTTAACCCGTAACATTTAGAGTAATTATGAAATTAAAGTTTTTTTATCACATCTTTTTAGTCGTTTCATTATTGATTATGGCGGCTTGTACTGAATCAGACGACGATAGTAAAGATGGAAGTGGAAACGGCAATGTACCGGTTGGCGCATTCCCCTCAGCCGAGTTTCATCCTAACAATTTGCCGGATGAGCCTTATGCGGAAGACGCTATTCGTATTGAGGCGCTGGATGATCAAGCTCCGTTCTATGCCATTGAGCTTATGTCGGATGGGTACTATCTGCTTAGCACCGTTCGCCCATATTATGATGCTTCCGCTGTGCATGTCGCTGCGGGAACTGACGGAAGTGTATTTATTTGTAAAAGTCGTCAGAATAGTGCAGTGAAAACAAGAGGCACAGAGAGCGATGACGGGACAATAGCATTACCTAATGGTGAGTATTATGGCAAATTTACAAAACTTGGCGATAAGAAATACCTATTGAGTAATGGCGTAGAAATTGATTTAATGAACCTTACTGGTTCTGATAAAGAGATACAATATAAGGGTAAAGATGGTTGGATATCACATGTATATGTAAATGTGTCTGAACCAATTTCAGAGGACTTGACGCGAAAAAGCCTCTGCAGAACATGGAAGGGCAATAGCGAGGAAGGATGGGTTTACTTCCGTAATGAATATGTCGCGCATTGGAAACAGACATTTAATAACGGTAAGATCGATACTTATTTCCAAAAGATCGAAGATGATATGTTTGATATTGCGGAAAAAGATTTTGTGGATGAAGATTATTTCTGTTACAAAGTTACATTTACTTCTGTAGGCACATATATATGCTTTTATTCAGATGGGGATATGGAAGTTGCGCGATGGAATTGGGTAAATAAAGAAAAAGGCACTCTTTATTGTTATCATTCGATGACAGATGACGATATAGAAATTGATGGCTATTTGACAGTTCGGTTTGCCGGTAATCAAATGCGAGTCTATGAGGATTGCACCGACCAAGAAGAAAATATGCGTTTTGTGGTAGTTGGCACACTGACTGCGGCCAATTAAGATTGTGTTAGCTATTACAATATACGGTAGATGGACGGTTAGAAATATTATATAGTCGTTCCATAAAGTAGTAGAACTAAAAAGATAATGGCGTGACGGAAATGTTTCCGTCACGCCATTGATGGTAATTATCATTGGTATTGTGTTATGATTACTTTACCACGAAAGCCTTTTTGTTGGCAATATAGATTCCTCTGCGAGGTGTTTTGACCGGTTGTCCAAGCAGGTTGTACATCTTATCGGATGTCGTTCCTTTCTCGGTGGCAATGGCTTCCATGCCGGTAGGAATGCTGACAGGTGCGGATAGTGCTGACAATGCACCGTGTTCGTTCACCGACTGTACTGCTATCTCATCGCCTTCGCCGGCCTCAGAGTATTCCGTACCGGTAGTGAATGCTGCCACCTTGCCGTTCACAGTCACCACATAACAGATGGCATATTCGTCTGCCGTCCATGTTATCGTGCTGTTATCGCGTGAGAGGACAGGCACAGCAGTTTTCTCTACCACCTCCATTGGGTTCCAGACTCCGCTGATATTGCTTGTGCCGTCGCCTGCCATGACGTTGGCAACGGTGTATTGCGCCGCTTCGTCGGCAGTGAGGAAGTTCTTGGCCTTGCCGGTTACTTTCTCGCCGTTAGAGGTATAATAGTAGTCTTCTATAGACTTTTCCGACATAGCATAGCCGTTTTTGTCCACTATGTCATATACAGCCCAGAGCTTCGGCAGTCCTCCCATTGTCGGATACCAATAGCCTTCGTATGGCTTCACCTCCATCTTAGTGTGCAGGAACACCGTTTTCGGACTGTCATGCCACGGTCTGCCGAGGTAAATGCGGTACTCCTCCGGATTAGAGGTGTATGTGGTTGTGATGGTAGTATTGTTGAATACATATCCCCAACGGGTCTCAGCAGGGTGGTTTGGTGCCACAATGTAGCCGCCGGTCTTGCGGTTTATGTTCAGAATACAGTTCTCAAACCATACATCGCCGGAGCCGTATATGAAGTCAACGCCGCCTTCTATTGTTGAGTTATTGAAGAACTGACGGTTATATGTGCCGTTGCTCTTGTAGGTATCCTGATATGAACGCGCGTTGATGTTGTCGAAAACGGCACGGTCAGAGGTAATGTTCATGCTGAGAGCCTGCGGGCCTTCCATTCCTTTCAGTGTCCAGTTCTCGTTGTCGAGCGTTATGCCTTGCATGAAGAAGTCGGTGGCATTGTCCTGAACCTCCAGCGTAGCTCCGGCGTTAACGTGATACCATACCTTTGTCGGATCAGAGCAAGCTCCGTCCAGACGGTCTGTGGCTATGGTCACTTTGTCCACCGCCTGGCCTATGATATGTATGTTAGGCTTGTTCACATACACAAGGCGACAGTCGTCGTAGTCGCTCTTTCCACCCGGTATCTGTTCCGTCGGCGCGCCTGATCCGGTCTGCGATGTAGTGTAACGTGTACCGTAGCTGGAGTTGAACGTGTTGTTCGGGTCGTTGTAGTAGCCCTCCTTAATGAATATAAGGTATGGTTTCGTGGCGGCAGACGGGGCATCGTCTATCGCATCCTGAATGTAACGGTATTGCTTTGGCATTGTCTCTGTAGCGGCTATGCTCTCACCTTGCTGCAGATCGAGGTTTTTGTCCACTATGGCATCGAAGATACGCGCTGTCGGTTTCTGCCTTTCCATAACGGTGAATGTGAGAGATACCGCCTCTGCCGCATTGCCTGAGCGGTCTTGTACGTATCCGGCCGGTATGCTGAGGCTGTATGTCTTGCCGTAATCCAAGGCAACATAGTTGAATGTCACGCTACGTGTGTTCCATGTCGGCGCAATCTCCTTGCCGCCAAGCATTATCTTTGTGTCTGCGTTGCCCGGCTGTATGCGCTCGTTGTATGTTATGGTTATGCAGCCGGAGGCACTTACGCCTGTGGCATTGTCGGCCGGCAGAGTGGCTGATACTATCGGTGCCTCGTCATCGGCCGCTACCTCTGCCGTGCCGAGTATATAGACATTGCCCACTCCCGACTCTGAGTGTGAGGTGTATTTAAGCCCGTCAAAGGTTTCTGAGAACTCGTAAGACGATGACAGGAGAGCGTCGCCTGTGGCGGTTATGCGTATTGTTACGGCCTCTTGCCCCATGGCCTCAGACGGTATGTTGAACTCTATCGGGCGTATAACGTTGGCTGTCATGTCCCATGCCGCGCCCTCAATGTCGCTGAATGTGTTGCCGTCAATGGAATATTGCGCCTTGTATGACTTGGCAGCCATGTTCTTTGCCGCCATGTCGCCGATGAAGTTTGCCGCTGTAAAGTTTTTGGTCGAGAAACAATATTGCCATGCTATGTCACGGGTGTCATAGCCATTCTGGTACAGACCGTTGATGCCTGCCAGCACAACGCCCTCTCTGTTGCGCACAACCGGGGTGCCTGTGCTTTGGCTGTAGGCCGGTGTACCGTCGCTCAGACGCACTACTGAAGCGGTAGCGTTACGCTCTTCGTCCCATGTCAGGTCTGCGGGGAACGGATAGTTCGCCGTGGTGTTGTAGGCGTATGATTGTGTTGCTGACGCATCGAATACCGCAATGAAGTCCTGAACCTCATAGTTGGCGGTCAGTTGCATGTCAGAGTCAACCGTTAGCGTGCGCACGGCAGATGTCCCGGCGTTAGCGTTCGTGTCCGTCCACTGCATGAATTTCAGTATTTTTGACTCGTTGGCGGTAGCCGTTATTTCCGTGCCTGCCTCGTATTTGCCGTTGTTCTCGTTTGGTGACAGGGTGATATTGCCGATAGTCAGCTCCGCATCGTTGGTGCATGTGGTGCTTACTGTATATACCGGTATGGCGTCATAAACGGCTGTAACGGTCTTGTCCGCATCCATAACGACGGTGTAGTCGGTGGCGGTAGATACCGTTTTGCCTTCTATCTGCCACTCCTTGAACTTATACCCGAAGTTGCGTTTGGCTGTTAGAGATACCTCTGCGCCTTCTTTGTAAGAAGCCATCTCAGGGTCAATGCTCACGCTTCCCGCCTCTGCGGGTATGACATTGGCTGTGAGGTTGTATTTTGTCGTCTGCTGTATGGTGCCAGACATTGTGCCTTCTATTACAATGTCGTTTATGCCCACGTTCTTGTTGTTACCGAGACCGATAACGGAGATGGCGAGAACAAGCGGTTTTGAGGCATCGGCCGATACGCCGTTGATGTCGGCCGAGATTGTTTTCAGTTCCAAAGACTTGCCGGAACGGTTTATGCCCTCGTTGCTGCAGATGTCGGCCGAGCCGTTTCCGCTGAGCGTTGCCGTGATGTTTCCGCCGTCAGTGCCGTAGCGTGCCGCCTGAAAAGAAACCCTTGACGGTATGAATACCACTCCCTCCTCAGGGGTAAGGGTATATGTTATGGTATTTCCCGCTACCGGAGACGATGGCAATGAACTGCCGGTGGCATTGGCAACTTTAGTCTGTTTCTTGCCGTTCTCGGTAGTGCCGCTCCATGTGCAACCTCCGTTCTCGCTTACGGTGAGCAGTGAGCCGTATGACACTGTCTTGCCAACAAATCCTATGGTCATTGCCTCTGGAGCGAATACAGGGTCGCTGTCCACAAGAGAATAGCTTACATTGCCGTCGTAGCTTACTGTCTGCCCGCCGGCCTTGGTTGCCGTTCCGTGTACGGTCATGTCTGAGACACAGAGATATTTGCCGCTGGCCTCGCTGCTTTGGTTGTTATACCACGGGTACAGACGTACATAAATGGACTGTCCTTCCTCTATCTGTACGGTTACAGGGTATTCAATCAGCGTCGGGGTATCTTTGGCAATGTTCACTTTCTCGTCTATCAATACCGGATTGGAGAAATCCTTTGAGGTGCTGTAATAGGCGTGATAACTCACCGCAGAGCCTCCGCGTCCGGAGATATAATATGATATTTTGTCGGCGGAATAAGTGTAATCCGCCGGACATGTAACCTTGAACTCAGCGTAACGGGTAGATACCTCGTCTATCTCCCCAATGCCCCATTTGCCGGTTGGTGTTGTTAGCAGCTGCATGGTGCGTGCCGCTTCTCCTGAGCCTATGTTGCCATACTGCTGCACTTTCAGTCCTTCCAGTTGCTCGTCGTACACGGTCAGCAGCTCATCAGATGTCGCTGAGGCATCTTTTGTCAGCGGCCATACTGCTGTCGCTTCCGTTCCTCCTGACAGGCTTATAGCCTCTGCCGTGAGATTGAGTGACGATGACTTGTCGCCAACGGTGGCTGTGAGCGTTCCGTTCATCGTTCCGCTATTGTTGAGCGTGGCCTTTACATATATGGAGGTTATGATATTGCTGCCGTCGGCAGGTATTTCCAAAGTGGTGGTGTAGTTCTTCTTGTCAGTAGACACGAGGAAACCGCCGTCTGCCGTTATTGTCATCGCACTGCCATCGGATATTCCAAAGGCGGATACATTGAACTCTTTTACTATGGATTGGCTTTGATATGCCTTGCCCAAGTCGCTGGAGATGGGGTTGAATGTTATCTCCGCCGATACCACAACGTCGTTTGCCAACTCCTGCAATACGGCTTGTTTCTTAGCGTCTTTTTCCGTCTCGGCCTGTGTCTTGAGTTGCTGCGCGAACTCTCTTGCTATGAGTGTGGCGCCGAGGGCTGCCGGATGCGTCTTGTCATCCGCACAGAACAGGTTCTCGGTGCAATAGCTGTCGCCGTATTTCAGATAGAGGTTGGCGGTCAGTGTGGTAAGGTCTATGAAAGGAACGTCGTCATACTCGTCCGCAACATTGTGTGCTTGGACAACATAGTCGTATGTGTCGTCGCTCTCGGCCACTTTGTTTCCCGTTGTCAGCGTCTTGCCGTCGCACAGTGCAAAGCTGTTGCCGAGGTCGTGACGGCCGTTGCGTTGTATGTCCTTACCGTCGGAACTGAAATACTTTCGGCATATAGGGCCTACGACAATGGGTTTCACTCCCATGGCCTTCGCCTCGTTTATGTAGCTGCGGATGTATTCCTTGAAAGTGCCGGAGGCTGTCGTTCCGCGGTAATCCGTGCTTCCTGCCGTTGTGGCGTCGCCTATGCTGTTATAGTATTGCTTTACAATATCGCCGTCAGCGCCGTTGTTTTTCTCGTCGTTGTGCGCGAATTGTATCAGCAGGAAGTCTCCGTTTTGCATGGCATCGCTGCCTCCTGTGACGAGAGTGGGCCAGAATGACGCCTCTTTATAAAACGATTTACTTGAGGCGCCAGACTTGCCGCGGTTGTTTACCGTCAGGTTGTCGATGTTGAAGAACTGCTGCAACATCTGTGCCCAACCGCGTTTGTCGGTAGAACCGTCGGTTGGATAGTTTGCCATGGTTGAGTCGCCGATGGTGTGCAGTTTCTTCTTCGCCTCTGCTACGGTGCCGCATACGAATAGTGACATAAGCAGCACGATGAGGGAAGTGTGAAAATGTTTGTTCATTGTTATAAAATGATGGTTTAGGTTATAATTTTCTCGTTTGCAAAGGTAGTGGGTTTTCATGAGACGCGAGTGCATAATCCAACCATTTTGTGGTGTAATTCTCTGTCAGGTATGGGGCAAAAAAGGTGCAATGGTGTGATTCTTTATAACAAATAACGTAATTTTAACGTCTGTTCGGTATGAAGAAACAATAATAAGTGTAGAGATATTATCTGTATTTCATTATTGACATCACTCTGCAAGAATGCCTGTGAGGTACGGAACATAATGAAAGACGAAGGGTAAAAAGGAGCATTGTAAAACGGCCTCGGTCAAAGCGTGATATAATCGCAATGCAATTGTATAGTAAAGGCAGTACGATTACGCTGTAAACGCACTGCTTTTGCACTGTAATCGCACTGCGATTACAATGGTATTTGCAAGTGGTTAATAAACAGGGGGATAAAAAGCCTTTCGGATAAGAGTAAGCATGAGTCCGGTATAAGAATGGATTTGTTGAGAGGGTTGACCCAATCTCACTGTCAGTGTCACATTCTTATACCGGACTCACGCCGCTTTATTTAGTCTGTGGTCTTGTTTCTGTATTCTGTCGGCGACATGTTGAATGAAGCCTTGAAACACTTTGAGAAATATTTTGGATCGGAGAAACCACAGGAATATGCAATATCGTTAACGCATCTTGAGGTCGTTTGCAGTTGTTGGCAGGCACGTTTCATGCGCGCCTCTTTAAGGAAGTCACCCGGCGTGACGCCTAATAGCGCTTTTATCTTGCGGTTAAGTGAGGAGCGTGATGTTGCTGCCGCAGCCGCCATGTCATCCACTCCGATGTTGCAGTTACCGAGATTTTCCTCCACAAAAGTCAGCAACCGTTGCATGAAAGCGGCGTCTTCGTCTGACAGTCGTGGCAATAACGGTGTGGCTTCCGTAGCCGGTGGTGCTACGGGTGCAGTCTGACTGTCGGCCGGCCGGTCTTGTTCTTGTACGGGTTGGGATGTGGTGGCTGCCGGTATCTGTTGCTCAAACAGTTGCAGATAAGCCTGTAGATTCTCCTCACGCTGCCTTTTCAGCGTGCGTATATATAATAATGTGTATGTGACACCGGACACGACACATACCAATATCAGCACATACAGGATATATGCCCACGGTGTTTCCCAGAAAGTTGGTTGCACTTCTATTATCAGTGTGCGTGTATTGTCTGTCCATAATCCCTCGGCATTGGTGGAACGTATCTCCAGACGATATGTGCCGGGAGCGAGATTATAGAAACTCAGAGTGCGGGTGTCTGCGGGAATGGTCCATTGTGCGGTATCGTTATCATTGTCCCATAACCCTTCGGGGGTCATGCGGGTGATGTATTTGATATGCGAATTGTCCGTGAAATCCAGTGCGGCGTAGCGTATGGTGAAGTCTCTCTCATTGGACGAAAGCCGTAACGTGTCGCGCCCATCGGCTGAGTAGTCTATGTTGCGGCCGGGGATGGAAACGGATGTTATTACTATTCTGGGCACATAGCTACGCTGGTGGAATGATTGCTCGGGCATAATAAGCAGCCCTGTTTCCTGAGTCAGAAGCCAACGGCCGTCGGATAGCAATATCGGTTCAGCGTCGGAAAACCTCGAATCCACAGAGAAAAAGAGGTCGTTGAAATTTTCTGTCGCATTGGTGTCAGCGTTGATGCGTGTAACTTGGTTGTTACACTGCACGAGTATCTCGTCGCCTACCTCGGCCATGGCCAGCGCTACATCCGACCCCATACCGCTATTGGTGTTGAAATGCTTGAAAGAGAAGGTGGGTTCCGTGAGGTTTTTTGTCAGAAGCATATTGACACCACCGCTCTCGGTGGAGATAAACAGGCGTCCCTTGCGGTCTATCAGCAGGTCCATAACGGCGCTGCACGATAGGCTTGCGGCTCTGTTTGACTCACGCAGATGCAGGTTGAAGCCGATTTTCTCAGGTTGTCGGTGTATGTCTTTGGCTACGATAAATCCCTCAGTGGTAGTTCCTAATATTAGTGTGTCGCCGACAATGAGCAACCGGCGCATGTGGAGATTGCCCTTAGGATAACCGGAGAAGGTGTTAATATAATTGCGGAAATGCGGCTTACCGCCTTTCATCTCCATGAGATTAAGCCCTCCGCCGTGGGTTGCTATCCACAATCTGCCTCGGCTGTCTTCCTTAATGTCGTATATGTCGTTGCAGTTTATTGTCTCACCGCGTTTCACTTGCGCCGGTGTTCCCATGTTGTGGTGCTGTATTGTGAACCTGCCATCGGATGTTTCTACAAGTGAAAACATGCCGTGTGGCTTGGTTCCGAACCATAATGTGCCGCTTTTGCGCTGTTGCTCTATGCAATATACCGGTGCGAAGCGTTGCGGTTCGGGATGCAACATGCCGTCAGTACCCAGATAGCCGATAAGGTTGGCGAGGCTGTCGAGTACCGTTATAGTCCCTTGATTGCGTGAAGTGACCCATATACGTTTCTTGTTATCAACGAAAAGGCAGCGTATGATGTCAGATGGAACGGCGGAAACGGTTGTCGCAGGCTGTGGCGCCGGTGATATTTTGTGCACGCCATATTGTCCTATAACCCAATGATTGCGCTGTGAGTCGGTAAACACCTGGCGTACATGGTTGAATAATTGCCCTCCTATCTCTTGGCTGTGCTCTTTCTTTACAACCGTGTCATGCCTGATACGTGTAAGGTAACGCTCACGCACCGCTTCCTCAGGCTGCTCGAAACGGTATGTGGAGAGATTGAAACGCCATACGTGTTCGTTAATGACGCAATAGATGTTACCGTCGTCTCCAAGCTGCATATTGCGTATACGGTCGGATGTTAGGTTGTTGCCGTCACCGGGTTGTGACTTGAATACCGCAAAGTCATAACCGTCATAACGGTTCAGTCCGTTCCATGTGGCAAACCAAAGAAAACCGCGGCGGTCTTGAAGTATGCGGGTTAGATGCCACTGCGACATACCGTTGTGGTCGTCATAGTGGGTAATTCTATATGTGGCTGCGGCAAGGCAAGAAGGCATTGCCACAAATATTATGGATAGATATATAGATAATAGCCGTTTGTGTCTCATACGACATCCTCCCTTTGTAACTGCGTTAGGGCGAGTTTGTTATCACCTGTATGGCGTATTGCCGGTGTTTAGTGTTAGGTTTGGGGCGGCCTCGGATTGCATTTGCTCTCCGAAGTGCTTTCGCTTACAAAGGTAGTATAATTTTTTCTTATACACAATTTTTCGGGACACAATCTTGATTTTTGCGTAAAATGCCAGCGGAGTGGGGACTTGCGGATTCAAATATAAAAAGCCACAAATACTGCCGGCAGAATAACGGTCGGACAGTTTTTGTGGCTTTTGCTTAAGAAACTAAATATTACTCTTCCTCGGCTTTGACCAATTCAAAGAAACTGCTTATCTCCTGTTGGTCTATTGCCTGACGGACGTTGAAACGCTTTGTCTGATCCATGAAGCCTTTGCGTTTCAATTTGATCTCAATCTGCACATCACGTGAATTGGCATACGAAAGTCCTTGGATGTTGAATGAGCGTGTATCTTCATAAGGTGTCGTGCCAAGATAAGTCTCATTGGTGTTCTTTACCTCGTCCGGCACACTTGATATTACGCGCCAGAACACACGGGAACCCGGCGGGTCTGATTCAAAATACCAGCGTATGATGGTGCGTTCAAGCGATGTTTGGCCGGCATTCTCACGTGATACCATTCTCTTTTCCTCGTTTCTTGGTACTGTCTTGTCAGCGTTGTTGGTGTTAGTGCGTTTTGTCTGAAGTTCGCCTATAACGGTCTTGGGCCATTCAAAACTGTAATTCTTTTTACTGATTTGCGTTATTGTAGGTGTTACCGTCTCCACAACTTTCGCATATCCGTCCTGTACAAATACAAGTTCTATGGCGCTTGCCTCTGCTGAACGCTTCATACGTAGCTGCAAGTCTTTCTTGGAGCCGGGGACAATCATACCCCGGAATGGTATTTCTACGGTGGCAGGGGTTGACGTACAGATAAGTTTGCCGTTATGATAGACCTTGGCCCCTTCCGGATAGCTCTGGAGTGTTATCTTAGCATAGTCCACCGGCAATACGATTGCTTTCTGTGCATTGGCCTCATGTGAGAGAATAAGCAGCAAAGACAATGCGAATATCTTGTAGAATAATGTCTTCATGTTTTGTTTTTGTATTTGTTGGTTTATACTATTCTTTCACCATGTCAAAGAAAGCGCTTATCTCTTGTTGGTCTATTGCCTGACGGACATTGAAACGTTTTGTCTGATCCAAGTAACCCTTACGCTTCAATTTGATTTCTATCTGCACGTTAGCGGCATTCCTTTCTGTAAGACCCACGATGTTAAAACCGCGTGTATCCTCGTAAGGTGTGGTACCGAGATATAGCTCATTGGTGTTTTTCACTTCGTCAGGCACGTTTGATATTACACGCCACATTATGCGGGCGCCTTGCGGATCGGATTCAAAGAACCAGCGTATGATGGTTCTTTCCATTGATGTCTGACCCGGCTTTTCGCGTGTTACGCGTTCCTGAATGTTATTATTGGGGGAGGTGGTGACATAGTTTTCTACCGGTTCATTATTCATGCTGACCTTAAAAGGCAGGAATATTTCCGTTGAAACGGGTTCCATCATTGCACCGGTAGCGGCATCAACGGCCGCACCCGGTATGCCACCCAATATAAGATTGCCCAATGTCGTGCTGTTAAACTTCTTTTTCACATTGACACTCACATCATCATACCCCTTGGCTGAGGCTTTGATTGTGGTTGGCTTAAAGCCTCGTTTTATCTTTATTTTATAAGGAAGAAATACGTTGCTTTCTGTCTTGCCGTCATAGGTAAGGTTGACAGGTGTCAGAACATCGTCATTTTTTACGGTTACTTTAGCACGTGACCCACTTAATATTGACGCGCATGATGTGAATAATAATGGTGCCAAAACACCGATAAGAAGTTGGTTTTTGTTCATAACTAACAGTTTTTGGGATTTAATAAATAATGATTTTGTGTCATACAAACCACCTGTCAAGCCTGAGATGATGGATGCTTGACAGATTTTGGACTCTTAATAAATAATGGGATGGTTAATAGTCTGCCACTCATAGGTACAGGTGGCACTCTGCGCTGATGCCGCAGGTTCGGCAAGGAGCATAAGAAACGACAAAGAGATATTTCATAATTCTTGTTGTTTTGAGGTCCTATGGCTCCAGTTCGGACGGTTAATAAAAAATGTGTACGTTGTGATAGGTTCAGTATCCGACCATATAAAAAGCGTGAAGCCTCTTGTTGCTCGCTTCACATTGTGAGGTCTTCGAACTTACCCGTCTACTGAATCGAGCAACGAGACCCCACACCGTATGTGTAAGATACCACCTTTTAGACTTGTTTCAATAATGACAAGCCTAATGGAGGTATGCTTATGACATACCCATGAGCATCATCGTTGCATGAATTCTGAGTAGATTGATGAAATGTTCGAAGTTCCACAATGTCAGAAATCAAGCGTCAATAACGCCTTTTTTATGTCCCCCCTTTCCCGTCTGCCATCTTTTTCAGACGGCACCGGTATGGGGCTTTAATTGCAAAAAAGCACATGTATGAGCCTTTTTGCGTTGCAAAAGTATAAAATAAAATTTGATTCTGCAAATATTTACAGTACTTTTTCTGTCTTAATCGTTTAGCTGACAGTATATATGGTATGGTTTATGCGATGGTGAAAGCAATGGCTTTCAGGTATGACTGTCTGTCAGTGGCTCCATGTGTACGCTGATAAACGTATTGTTTCCGAATGTTTTCTTGATGCGTTTCTCTACATCTGTAGCTATGTTGTGAGCCTGCCATAGCGTCATGTCGCCTGCCATCTTTATATGAACGTCTATTGCCGTGTGGTTGCCCACTCTGCGTGTGCGCAGGTTGTGCAGTGCGTCAACTCCCGTAGTGGAAAGAATAGTCTTGGCAATCTCGTCCTGTATGGCATCGGGTAGCGACTTTTCCATAAGCTCGTCAAAGCCCGGCTTCATTAATGAATAAGCCGCTTTGATTATAAATACACTTACAATAACCGCCGCAAGTGGGTCAAGTACCCTCCATTTTGCTCCTAACAGCATGGAGCCTCCAATGCCTGCGAGTGTCGCTATGGATGTGAAAGCATCGCTACGGTGGTGCCATGCGTTGGCGGTTAGAGCAGAGGAGTCAAGATTGCGGGCGTGTCTTATGGTGTAATGGAACAGATATTCTTTCGCTACAATAGATACAATGGCGGCTATGAGTGCCGGACTGCCGGGGGCTTCAAGTTGTGTACCGCTGAAGAATGCTATTGTAGATTTAGCACCGTCGATAAGAATGCCAATGCCGACGGCAAGCAATATCAATCCGACTATTACGGAGGCGAGTGTCTCATACTTTCCATGTCCGTAGGCATGGTCGTCATCTTCCGGCTTGCCCGATATTCTAACGAATGCCACAACTATAATGTCAGAAATGAAGTCGGACAGAGAGTGTATGGCATCTGCAATCATTGCCGCGCTGTGTCCGGCCACACCAGCAAAGAACTTAAATACGAGTAGCGTCAGGTTTACCACGCTACCGATAAACGTTACTTTGTATATGGTCTTCTCACGGTTATGGGGTTGCATCGGACTCGATGGGATATTGGTTGTTATTGTGATAGGGATTGCTATATGATGTCTCTGCAGTGGTTATTTGCCCAATATGAAAGCAGAGAATATTCTGCCGCATTTCTCCGTGCCGGTCTGCTCTCTGCGTGCAGAGAAGAAACGGCTGTCGGTAAAGGTGTCAATATCACTGACGCTGATATTCTCTTCCGATATGCCTGCGGCTATGAGTTGCTGGCGGTTTATCTCTTTCAGATCAATATGCCATTTCTCTGTTTGCGCCTCGTTACCGGATTTATTCATGACCGGGTATCTGCGCGCAACGCCGCGCATGGGGAATGCCGCCTCGGCAAAAGCGTTGTAAACCTCGTCGCCTACCTCAAAGCTGTTGAGGCTGATTCCCGGTCCTATCGCCGCCCGACACATTGCCGGTGTGGTGTGATACTGTTGCCGCATGCTGTCAAGCGTTTTCATAACGATGCGTTGCAGGCTGCCACGCCATCCTGCGTGTATAGCTGCTGCGGCGTGATGTTCGTGGTCATATACAAGTACGGGTATACAATCGGCGGTGGATACGCCGAGAATCACTCCCGGTACGTTTGTTATTACGGCGTCAACGCCCTCCATAAGCAACTGCCGTGTGCTTTCTGCAAGCGAGAAAAACTCCTCCGCTACAGGCAGTATGCGGTCGCTGTGTGTCTGATGTGGCCTTGTAAAGCGCAACGTTTCAGGTTTCCAATGACCGGTATCGCAGCCTGTTTCCTTTATGTGCTGCTCCACAAAAGCCTTCACTTTGTCTTCTTCACGTCCTATAGTCCTGTCGGTTGTGAATGCCATTATCTTCTCTCCGAGGCTATATATAATAGGTGCTGATTGCTGATTGCTTTTCATTTGTTGTCCTGTTGTGTCGGGTCGTGGGTTGTATTGTGTGACATTCAGACGTTTGTGACTATTGGTTGTCGTTCTCGTTGGCATATTCAAAGTCTTCAAGGTCGTCTATATCATCCTCGTCAATGAACTCAATTTCGTCCTCGTCTATATCCTCTGCTATGCCTATCTCGGCGTCGGCGTTGCGGTCTTCGTCCTGTACCTCGGCTGTAAGGTATGACAAATCCTTGTCGCGGTGAACGAGAGTGTCCTCTGCTATCACGCCGGCTATCTTGTTGGACTCGCTGTTCAGCTCCGTCCACAATATGTCTTTCAGCTCCTCTATGCCCATGCCCGTGACGCTTGAGATGAACACAACTTTTACGTCTGTGCCGTCGCCATTGTCTGATAATAGTCCGTTTGCTTTCAGATCTTCTTTGATCATGGCTATAAGCTCATCGTCGAGCGTGTCGCATTTGGTTATTGCCAGAACGCGGTGCTTCTGCAACATCTCGGGGTTGAACTGTTTCAGCTCGTTGAGCAGTAGCTCATACTCGTTCTTTATGTTATCGGTGTCGGCCGGAACCATGAACAATAGCAGTGAGTTGCGTTCTATATGGCGCAGGAAACGCAGGCCGAGCCCCTTGCCCTCGGATGCTCCTTCTATTATACCCGGTATGTCTGCCATAACGAACGATTTGTGATCGCGGTATGCTACGATGCCGAGTGAAGGCTCAAGTGTGGTGAACGGATAGTTGGCTATCTTGGGCTTGGCCGATGACAGACTTGACAACAGTGTGGACTTGCCGGCGTTAGGCAGTCCGACCAGACCGACATCGGCAAGGAGTTTCAATTCCATTATGACGGTCATCTCCTGCATCGGCTCACCGGGTTGGGCATAGCGTGGCGCCTGATTGGTTGCCGTGCGGAACTGGAAGTTGCCCAATCCGCCTCTTCCTCCTTTCAGAAGTACTACCTCCTGACCGTCTTCCATAACGTCACATACGAACTTTCCCGTCTCGGCATCATATACAACGGTGCCGCACGGTACGTCGATATATACGTCCTTGCCGTTGGTTCCGTGGCATTTGTCACGTCCGCCGTTGCCGCCATGCTCTGCGAAGATATGCCGTTGGTAACGCAAATGCAGAAGTGTCCAATAATTGTGGTTGCCACGCAGTATTATACTGCCGCCGTTACCACCGTCACCTCCGTCCGGGCCTCCGTTGGGATTGTACTTTACATGTCTCAGGTGCATGCTGCCTCTGCCGCCTTTTCCGGAGCGGCATAATATCTTAACGTAGTCTACGAAATTACTTTCCATATATTGATGGTTTTGGGTTGTCTGTGGTGATGTCTCTTAACTTAAATGTATGTTGTATGAAATAATGTCCGTATTGTACTATTTTTTTAATGTTGCCAGCGCTTCTTTGGCTGCTTGGTTGGTTGGGTCGTATGTCAATATGCGGCTCCACCAGCACCGTGCCTCTGTCAGGTCGTCTTTCTGGAAATATGCGTCTGAGGCTATATATTGGCATGCTTCCACTATCATGGTGTTCTCTTGCTCTGACAATTTCTCTCTCTTCTCAAGAATGTCGTATAGCTTTTGGTAATACGGCAAGGCAAGACTTTGGGTGTTGTCGGGGTCAAAGAAAGAATACATCCAGCGTGCATGAGTGTATAGGACATAGTGGATATTGCTCCAATCGGGATGGTCTTTCTCTATGATGTCGTAGATGTCGAACATCTTACGTATTGTCTCCTTACGCTTTTCGCCCTCCAATTCGTCCTGATATGCGCGGTATATCTGTGCGAGGGTGTAGTATTGATATGCCGGGTCGGTCTTACTCGGATAATGTTTTATGTATAGCGAATACAGTTGGGCAGCCTCTTCGTAGCGTCCTTGCTCTTTGAGGCTCTCCACGTTACGGTTCACCAGCTTGGCTATCTGTCCCGGCATCTGTGGCAGGAAATAGTCGTTCTTGATGTCGTTCATACGCACAAGATAGTCAAACGCTTTGTCATACTCTCCCTGCTCCACGTATGCCGTACCGATAGTGAGGTAATCTATAGAGTTTATCGAATCGCTCTGAGCATTGTCTAACCATAACAAAGCGTTGGTTATAGCCTCGCTTCCATGTCCGCTTCGTGCCGCGCTCCATGCATACAGACGGTTGAAGCCACGGTTGTCAGGAAAGCGTTGCATCGCTATCTCGCCCACTTCCATCACTCTTTCATCGTAAGTGCTCCAATAACAGTTCTGCAAATATTGCGCCAGTTGGTTCATTGTGAGTGTGTGCGGGTCGACATTTTCCAGTGCCGCGGCCGCAGCCTTGTCGTTACCGACCTTGTTATGTAGCGCGGATATTTCGACATCTACGTTATAATAAGGTGCAATCTTACGCAGTTCCTCCAGTTTTTCCACCGCTTTGTCCATGTCTTTACGAGCCATAACGTTTGCGTAGTGTATGTAACCGTCCGGATTTTTGGGATTAGCCTCAATGGCTCTGTCATACCAATAAGCCGCAGAATCGACATTCCACTCCCCGTATAGCTCACCATACATGATGTAAGCGGGAGTGAATTGCGGGTCTGCCGCCATAGCACGTTTCAGGTAATAGCGTGTTTTCTGCCTCTCATTGTTGCGGTAGTATGCCCTTGCGAGGGCTATTTGCATTGGCGCGCTGTTAAAGAAACGGGCCGAAATCTCCTTTGCTATGGTATCTGCACTGGTGGAATGTCGGCGCAACAGCTCTGCCATGGCCGGCTGTACGGCATCCGGATCCATCTGTGCCGCTATGCGGTTGCCGTCTCCTCCGGCTATAGGCAGGATGAGAGCGGTGAGCAGGGCAAGGAGTATCTTGTATATTGTCATTGCGATTTGTGGCTTGGTTTAACGTCTTGACTGTCTTATGGCGGCGGCTTTGCGGCGGTTCTCTGCCTTACGGTCTTTTGCTTGCTGGCGCAGTTCCCACTCATGGTCACGTTGCATGCGCTTCATACGTAGTGTTTCTGCGTTGCGACGCAGTCGGCCTATCTTGTACTGTACACCGATATTGAGTGTCTCAAAGAGCCGCATATTACCCATACCGATAGTGTTGTTGCCGCTGATGGGGGCAGAACTGCTCATTAGATATAGTGATGGCATGAGGAAAACGGAAAGTCCTTTCCATACGTAGGTATTGAGTTTCATACCTACGTTCACGCCAAACAGAACCTTGTCGTTGTCAGAAAAGCCTATGCCGAAGGCCGGACCGGCGAATGCTTCCAGTTCAAAACGGCGGTTAGCGAAGCGCCCGCTGCATAGGTTTGTAAGGTTCGCCTGATAGTTTAACGATGCAAACACGCCGGATGTCTTGGCGTTGTAATCATGTGGTGTGGATGCGTTGTGTAGCGTAACGAAATCTGCATGGGCGCTGACTGTGCTGATATGGTTGCCGCGGTACTCCAATATAGCCATGCCGTTATAGTTCAATGATGTGCCGGTATAATAAGCGTCTTTACGTTGTAACAGCGTCATGCCGCCGGCAATGGCGGCGCTGAAGCCTCTGATATCACGATAAAGATAGTTTTGTGTCTCGTCCATTGCGTCAGGATTGCTAAAGCGTTTGGATCGTATCAGCATTGTAAGTCCCATATCAACACCCCAAGTGTTGTCACGGTGCATTGACTTTGTGCCGCCATTGACCGGCTGTGTGTACACAGAATGACTGTAACGTGGCTCTATGAATATCTGCAAGTCTTCCGAAAGGCGGCTCCATAGGTGTATGCCCAAGTCGTAAGACTCGCTGATTATGTGTATATTTTCATCGGGAGTGTATTTGGTCAGAGAGCCTAACTCACCGCCAAAGGCAAGGTATGCGCCCATGGGATTGTCCCACTTGAATGTCTTTAAGAATCCAAAAGGATTGAACAGTGCCTCCATACGCCCGCTGACATAGTTGGAATTATATGCCAGTTTGAATGTGGAGCCGTTATCTCCTGCCGTTATCTCCTGCTCCATCCACTTTGTTGTGCGTGAAATTGCAGAGGCGCGGAAACCCATTACCGGCGACAGCCATCTGCCTACGCTCAATGCTGTCTGATGGCCGAGAGTCCTATTGAAGTCAAGATACGGTGAGGAGGTCATGATAATGCCGTTTGACATCTCCACAAACCATGGCGTGCGCCACTTCTCCAGTGTCTGAGGATTAACCAAACGATCGTCGGCAAGGCGTGATTGTAGCAGTTGAAGGCGTGCTTCTTTGGACAGATTGTCAATGAGGAAAACCGAATAATTGACGTTTATACCATAAAAAACGTCATATCTTCGCCAGTTTCTTTGTTCCGAAACATCTATCTGGTCTGATGATATACCGATGTAAGGCTCTACGTTTATTGTGCCCAAAGGGCCTGTAAAGCATTTCATTTGTAGCCCGAAATGTCCCTCAGGTGCCACTTTCGTTGTTGTGTTACGCATCCATGAGAAGTTGGTTCCGGCTCCGAGCAACAGCGATATTTCCATGCGGCGGGCGGGATTGTAGCCGTTGAAGTGCGTTGATAGATTGTAAATATAGTCAAAACGTGCCTGAATGCGTGTCAACCATTCGTTGGTAGTGTTTCGATAACCCCATCCACCGCCTGCAGACAGACGCATACTGTTCTTCTTGTCAATCTCTTTTCCGATGAAAAGATTCACTTGCGACATCGTGCTGAACCTGAAATCGCTTGTCTGAGGCTTTATCTGTTCCAACCCATAGCTTCCGCCAATGTAGATATGGTCATACCAACTATTGTCAAAAGTATGGTCAGTCGGTATGTAACGGTCATTCAATATATAGTCCGACGCATTGACATTACGGCTGTTCTGCGCTATGTTGCGCCGCGTTATCAGTGCGGTGTCGCGCATAGCGTGCAGGTCTACCTCGTCGAGTGTGTCGAGAGGGTCAATGCTTGGAGGCACTCTATAGTTTTGCGCCGACAATATAGCTGGTGCTATGAGGCTTATTATGAAAAGTAACGTCTTCATTATGGTTATGAAACGGATTCCCTTTGCTTCACTCTTGCGTTGGTGGCGGGGTGGGGTACCGCCGTGGTCATAGTCCGATACTACTCTCCGCTTATCTCTATCGTTGTCTCGTTCTGCTCTGTGTCCTGTGTGTTCAGGGTCGCTTTTTCTCTGAATATCTCACGATAGCGCTGTTTGTCATGTTTGTTGTACTTGTATTTCTCGCGTAATTGGTCGCTGATTTGCCCGTCATAGAAATACAACCACTTATATGACGGCTCCAGTTCAAAGCTGTGATTGAAGTATGCGAGATACGCGGGAACGTATGATTGCGGATGCTTCTCGCCAAGTTTCTTTTCTTCTTTGTCCGCTTCAAGGATACCTTTCAGATACCATTTCTTCGGGTTGTCGTCCGCCAATGCATCCACAAGGGCTCCCGCTGTCTGCTCCGGTACATTGAGAATGTCCCGTGCCTCGGTGTATATTACGGCCTTATTGTCCGATGCGCATGATATGACATACTCCATTGCGTCCAGCACTTCCTGTTCCTTTTCAGGAGATAACTGGTGTGTGGCGTATCTTATGAAGCCCTCTTTGAATGTTATATACTTTCGCAGCCGCTCCACTTTCGGGTCGTTGTCATTGCTGAACCAATAGTCGCAGAAGCTGATGGCACTGTCCCTCTCCTCCAGTTGAAAGTATGTTATAATCTGGTTGATTAGTATCTCACGCCTGTTCTGCTGCGCTTTCTCTCCGTATTCCTTTGTGTTTACGACACGCAGACGCTTGTTAATGAAAGGCTCAAGCACCCTTGGATCCGGTTTTCCACGTCGTTGGTTCTGTATAGCCATACGGTTTGCCACGTACATGGAGAACTTTATCTGCTCGTAGCCGCCGTGTCGGGTAATATGGCGATATGCGAGTATGGTCAGTGTGTCCTGCTCTTTCGGGTCTGTTATGGCATGAAAGAGATTGTAATAGTCTCCATCAGAGAAGTCTTTGCCCTGCCCTTGGAGTAGACTTGCTTTGCGTTTGTAGTATTCCGCTGTCACTTCACGCTCGTCCATGACGTGTTCACGCTCGTAACGGTATCTTACCCTCATCATGCGCAGCCGCTCCAATACAGGTACTATGTCGGTTTCGTAGCCCTCTATCTTTGCTATGGCATCGTCGCCGCCATATCCCTCGGCACCCATATTACGCCTTACGGCCTCGGCCATCTCCGGCTTATGGTCGTAATCCAGTTCTTTCGCTACATCTTCCCATGTGTAAACCTTTGGCTGAGAGGTATGGAAAGCAATGTCGGTATTGCCGAGATATGCCCTTACCTTAGCGGCAGCTACCCGTGTCCGCTCCGCTGCCAACCGGCGGTTATAGTCCAATCCGCCGTCCGGTGATGCCGTTGCCTCCACCGTTACCTCCATCAGTTGCTCGCCGTATGACCGCAATTCCTTTATCAGGTCATTCAGTTGCTGTTGGTTTATGGAATCGTTGGTCAGTTCCGACCGGCCTACTGCGAATTTAAGTCGCAAATCCTGATTCTTCGTGTCGTAGTTGCTTTCAGCGTCAACGCGAAACTCTTCGAGATCCATATCGGCTGCCGCCACTCCCAAGTCAAGGAATTTGAAGATGTTCTTGCTGTTGCATGAGCCGGTGGCGGCACTGCGATTGAAGTATATGTGGTTAAGGTCTGCTATCTGTACAGTGTACGGTATCTTGTAGTTTTTCCTCCTGTCGGGCTTCGTATATACCAAAGTAGTATCGATATATACTTTCTCGTATTGCGTTAGTGGTTTGTCTACGTATGCCGATGCCACCTTGTCGTACTTGTGGTAGTTGAAGAGCATACGTTTGTTCTGTAGCTTATGGTACTCCCTTCCTTCCATTACGATACCGCCTATGTAGTCCACCGTATCCTCTGTCTGGCAGTCCACGGCCCTTGGTTGTACCACAAGTCTCGCGCGTTCGTTGCCATATCCCTCCGGCAATTCTACGTGTATTTTGAAAAACATGCGCTTGCCGTCGTCAATGGGCGGTGCGGCTTTTATGCTTATGGTATCACGGTTGGTTCCGAATACGTCAACATTGCTGATAGTGTGCGCTCCCTTTCCCATTTGTACCTGAAAGGTATATGGATATTCCGTCTGCCCTTCTTTAATGGTAATTACGGCAAATTGCGCGTCTTCTATTGTCAGTTCGTCGTCCGGAAGGTATGAAGTCACGAGCAATGCCATGTCAGGATATGCGTGAACTTTGAACTCTCCATTGCCGCGTGAGGTGCGGAAACGTATCTTGTTCTGTGTGACAGCGTTCTCCCACGCATTCAATTGTATCGCTCCCATGTCTCCCCGTTGCCTTGCTATGGCCTCCTGCAGTTGCGACATGACCGCGCGCGCCTTACTCTCTGTCTTAAACAAGGCATATTGTATGGTGCGATACTCCTTTGCTCCGGCCGTCTCAAACACCACTCCGACCGTTGCGTCCAGCGCATCGTTCTGTGCTTTCACGGCTGTTCCGCCCTTAATATAATAAGGTATCAGCAACGTTAGGAATAATATGACGAGTAATCTTGTCCTCATTTACTTTATTATATAAGTCAGTGCGATGCCGATTTTCAGCGGGATAAGCAGGTTTCCCGATGCGTTCGCTTCCGGATAACCCTCCGTATTTATGTGGGTTGCATCATAATCCTCATCCACTTTGTATTCTTTCTGGTGGTAATACGCTCCTCCGAGACTGCTGTGGAAGTCTATAAGCAATCTGTCTTTTATCGGCAACACATAGCCGAACGACAGTCCTATGCCGCAAGCGTCGCCGTCATGCCATTTCCTGTCGAACCGCATCTTGTATGATGTCAGCAGCCCGACGAATCCGACATAATGATGATACATAGGCCTGCCGGATATATATACTTTCCATTCCGGCTGTAATGCCGCTATGCGTATATCGCTTCCGAGTATGCGGCCGCCATACAAGGCGTTGAGGTTCAGTGTGGACTTCTTTCCCATTGTGAGCTCAACGCCTAATGACGGTGCCATGCATAGATCCGTTGCTATGTCGGTATTCACCGCTATGCGCTGCGCTCTTGCCGTCATTGTGACGGCGAGGAGCGTCAGTAGCAGGGTTATGTGTCTCAGTATATACATTGTGTCTTCTGTCCTTGTCCAGTCTTTCGGTTATCTCTAACAACCATTCCGGCTCCACTCGTGCCGTAATACGGCTATTGCATTGCTCTTCTCGGGGCTTTGTTGTCTATCGCCCTTTGTCTCTCCATGCGCCTTTGGTGTACGCAGGAGTCGTACAATACCTTGAAATCGCGTGACACCACACGATATAACGAGTCTTTTATGAACTGATTTTCCCTTCCGGTTATTCTGCTGTTGTGTACGGAGTCTTTCATATCACGGTACAGCATATCCACGTCATACCTCCAACGGTATTTCTTCTGTATCGGATAATGGCCGAAACGATACACCACAGCCACGTGCAAATCCCTTACCACCGGGTAGCTTACGAGGTGCCATCCCGTTCTTGCCGTCACGGGATAGCTGTTGGTGTTGTTGTCATGACGGAAGTTATTGTATTTGGTATAGCACAGCCCGGCCGATAAACCGACCTCCATGTCAAGCGAGTTTCCGCTTTGGAATGCTATGAACGGTTTCACGAATCCCCATGTCAAGCCCGCCATGAATGCCTTACCGTCTTTTCCTTTGAATTTCTTGGGGTATATCTTATAGTCCGAGTATGTCAGGTATGCCCCGCGATAGAATATCCAGTTCGGATGGTCGGGGTGCATATTCCTGCATGAAAACAGCTTGTCCCACCAGTGAGTGTGTCTTCGCAAGTATCCGCTTGGCTCCGCTCTTCGCTCACGCCAATACATCCTTCCTTCCACTGTTGCCTCAAAAAGGTTGAACACCAGCGGTCTTACGAATGTGCCCGTAGTCTCCGGACGGTAGCGTATGTTCAGGTTTATGGCGTGTCTGTTCCAGTTCTCCGGCCGCAAATCATATTCTATGCCTATGTTAGGCACCATTAACGCCCAGTCAACAATATTGGTTCTTAAAGATATTCTTTCCGCCATGGACAGGTGTTCCACACGGCGGCTGTTATCCATCACTTGCGCCTGTACCGGTATGGTTGCACGCAGAGCCAACAAGACGAATGCCGTTTCTAAAGCATAAAGCAGTTGTCGCATGTGTGTTCCTGTTACCTTGTACACTAAAAATCATCGAATAATTGCCGCAAAGTTAGTAAATTAATCTTAAAAAGCGATTTTGCGCTTGGTTAATGTTTCTTAAACGTGTATTTTTTTATACCTTTGCAGTTTGAAAAAGCAAACGTAATAAAAGCGAAAGACAATGAAACAACAAAGCAATTCTGTTTTGCGTTCTATAGATTATGTCACCATTGTGCTCTATCTGGCATTGCTGTGCTTCGGTTGGGTCAGTGTCTGCGGTGCCAGTTATTCGTTTGGTGAGACTGACATCTTCTCGCTTTCGTCCCGTTCCGGTATGCAGATAGTGTGGATAGGCACGAGTATTGTGCTCGGTTTCTGCCTGTTGCTTCTTGATGACAGGCTGTATGAGACGTTCGCTTATTTTCTGTACGGGCTTATGTTGCTGCTGTTGTTTGCAACTATCTTTAACCCTCACGAAATCAAAGGCTCCCGATCGTGGCTGGTGCTTGGGCCGTATCTGCGTATACAGCCGGCGGAGTTTGCCAAGTTTGCCACTGCCCTTGCCGTGGCGAAAATGATGTCCGCCTATAAGTTCTCGTTTAATAACTGGCATAATCTTACCAAGGCCATAGCCATGATTATGCTTCCCGTGGTGCTTATCGTTATGCAAAAGGAGACGGGGTCGGCTCTTGTGTATTTCTCTTTCTTCCTGATGCTATACAGAGAGGGTATGACCGGCAGTTTCCTTTTTACCGCCGTCGCCATGGTTATGTACTTTGTTATAGGCATAAGGTATCAGGACGCCATGCTTTTCGACTCTCCAACCAGTCTTGGGTCATTTATAGTAATCTTGATGATACAGTTCTTTACTGCAGGATTGGTGTGGGTTTATTGCAAAGCCCGGAATGAAGCGCTGCTGATAGCCGGCGTTTCTGTGGTCGTAACGTTACTTGCCGTGCTCTTTTCGGAGTATGTGATACCTTTCAATATGCTGTGGGTGCAGCTCGGGCTTATAGCGTTAATGTTCGCGTATATGCTGTGGGTGTGGGCAGGGAAGCAGATAACAGAGTATATTCTTATTATGATTTTCGCCGCCGGCTCGCTGTTTTTCTTCTTCTCGGCATCGCATGTGCTCAATAACGTGCTTGAGCCGCACCAGCGTGACCGTATCAATGTGTTGTTGGGGGTAAAGGAAGACATCAAGGGCGTGGGGTATAATGTGCATCAGAGTGTTATAGCGATAGGCTCGGGTGGACTTGAGGGTAAGGGGTTCCTTAACGGTACGCAGACCAAGCTGAAGTATGTACCGGAGCAGGATACTGATTTTATCTTCTGTACTGTTGGCGAGGAGGAAGGGTTTCTCGGCTCGGCGGGAGTGCTTGTGCTGTTCCTCTGTCTTATATTACGACTGATATACGTAGCCGAACGCCAGCCGTATGTGTTTGGCAGGGTCTATGGCTATTGCGTGATGAGCGTGTTCCTGTTTCATGTCTTCATAAATGTGGGCATGGTGTTGGGGCTGACGCCGGTCATAGGTATTCCGTTGCCGTTCTTCAGTTACGGCGGTTCCTCGTTGTGGGGCTTCACGCTATTGTTGTTTATCTTTCTGCGCATAGATGCCGGACGCAATCTGGCTAAAGAGCGATAGTGCTCCGCCCATGCGTCAATGGCAGTGTCGCACGGCATTGACGGGCATAAAACAAAACGGCTTAACCACACATGGCGTGCGGTTAAGCCGTTTTGTTTTTCTTTCCTGTTTATCGGAGTGCTTACTTGTTGATGACACGTCTTTCTGCGATACGTGCCTTCTTGCCGGTGAGCTTGCGGAGGTAGTACAACTTGGCGCGACGTACCTTGCCGTATTTGTTTACCTCGATAGACTCGATGTTTGGTGACTCGATAGGGAAGATACGCTCTACGCCTATTGTGCCTGACATCTTGCGGACTGTGAAACGCTTTTTGTCACCATGGCCGGAGATTTTGATTACTACACCACGGTAGAGCTGGATGCGCTCCTTTGAACCCTCGATAATTTTGTAAGCGACAGTGATTGTGTCACCGGACTTGAACTCCGGATGCTGCTTGCCGGTTGCAAATGCTTCTTCAGCAACTTTGATTAAATCCATTTTGTTTTTGATTATTGAATTGTTGTTATCGTTCGAATGCAACATAGCAAGTGTCTTAATTTGCGAAACGGTCATGCTTTTGTATCGCTCTTGCCATAGGTTACATCGGAAAGCGGGTGCAAAGGTACTATAATTTTCTGACATTCACAAACTTTTTCGTGTTTTATTTGCCGCCGGCATCGAGTTTTTGCCACTTTGAAAATCCTGTGTTTTTGACTTGATGTAATTTTGAGTCTGTAATATCCTTATTCTTAGAGCGTTGCAATCGCACTGCGATTGCGGTGTAAAAGCAGCCCTTTCGTGTTGTAATCGCAGTGCGTTTACACTGTAATTGCACTGCGATTGCAACGCACTTATAATACAACGGCTTGCCATGATAAAAGGCTGTCTGCCTTGTTGCAATGTTTAATTCTTTGAAAAGTATTTTGTTGTTCCGGCTATTTTGTGTAACTTTGCAGATTGATATTTCGGTTTTGCGTCTGCTGATATTGTGATTGCCGGCTTAACGTGCGGTCATGTTGCAGACGTGGCGCAACAAACTAAACAAATACAGGATATGACTATTAATGAACTGCAAAACGAAGTGATAGAGGAGTTTTCCGGCTTCGATGACTGGATGGATAAATATCAGTTGCTTATAGACCTCGGCAGCGAGCAGGAACCGCTTGATGAGAAGTTCAAGACAGAACAAAATCTCATAGACGGTTGCCAAAGCCGTGTGTGGGTGCAGTGCGATAAGGAAGCCGACGGCACGCTGACATTTACCGCCGAGAGTGACGCCCTTATCGTAAAGGGCATTGTGGCGTTGCTGATACGTGTGCTTTCCGGGCATAGTCCGCAGGAGATACTCGATGCAGACCTTTATTTTATAGAGCGCATAGGGCTTAAAGAGCATTTGTCACCCACACGCTCTAATGGCTTGTTGGCCATGGTGAAGAGAATAAAGGCATACGCTTTGGCATACTCTTTATAACAACCGCCATTGGCATACACGTATAACGCTACCGCGAATAACCACGATATGACAGACAGCATATTCTCTCCTCTTGACCATAATAGCCGGCTGCTGTTGGCTATTTACACCATGTATGATGTGGAAGACTCGGAGTCGCGCAAGGTTAAGACTGTAATGGCCGACCTTATAGGCCGACCGTTTCTCGACATGAAGACCACCACCGCCGATTTGGAGAGCAAGGGGCTGCTTGTTGCCGGTACATACAACTGGCGTACCGATACGTTTGACTATTCAATCAATGATGAATATCTCATAGCCGCTATGGTATGCCTGCACAAACACTATGCGGAACTGGCGGAGCAGGTGCGGGCTGCATGCGGTGCGATGACGGTCAAGCCTGTAAAGGCGATGTTATGGCATTTTGTGAGCAGCGGTTTCAAGGATGTGCCGATAACCGATTTTGACGACCACGAGATAGAGCGTCACATTGATTGCTTTGTGCCGGTGGTGTCAGATGAGCGTTTCAGTACACTGCTGTTGCTGTTCAACAACCTTAATTTCTGCGAATTGCTGGACGCGTTCTTTCGGGATGTCTTTTGCAGTGAGGCACTGGTGGATATCAGTGTGGTTCGTATGCTGGTGAACAATTACCTTGGCCGCGATTTTGACAGGCAGAATTATCTCTGTCTGTGCGACCTGTATGCTTTTCTTGCGTATGGCGACAGGCCTTCTGCTCTGTTGGCCTCAAGTGTGTATCATCGTGTGATAGCCGCTCTAATAGAGGCTCACAGAGGTGACGACTCTACGGCATACAGTCATTTCAAGCAAGCGTTGGAACTGCTTAACCAACCATATCACAGCTATATGCGGCGCATGACATATTTCCATCAGGAGATAGTCAATTTTTATTTTGTGCTTGTCTGCAAACGATGTGATACGGAAATGAGCAGAAGGAGTGCCTTGGGGGTATATAGAGTCGCGGAACAGACTCTGACATCCACCTCAAAAGCTCTCTATGAGATATTGTATAGCTCTATGTCGGCAGCCTCTATCCGCCGCCGTCTTGCGGCATTGTCGCCGTCGGTATATCGTATGCGTCGTATGCTGACAATGCTTTTGTGCCGGTATATCGGTTATGGTGACATGGAAATGGAGAGACCACGCTGGCTTTTTCTGCGTAATGAGACGCATAAGTTTCTCCCTATGGACGATGAGGATGCCCGTAAAGCGGCACAGGCCTATTCCGGAGACGGTCTGCTGACGTCACTTTACCGCAAGCCGGAGTGGGAGAATGTGCTCGAGGAGTTGAGCGTGGGGAAGACGGAAGCAAGGGGTAAAGACACATCGGCGGCACGCATTGCCTATTTTCTTGACAACATAGACAGCGATACCGTTGCGGTGCGATTGCAGAGTCGCCTGAAGAGTGGACGGTGGGGAGCGGGAAAAAGCGTGAATATTAAGAACTTTATGGACGGTATGGTGCCCGAAATGAATGCTGAGGACAGGCAGATAGCAAAGGCTTTGAGTGTGACATCAAACCGGAATGTTACGGGCATACCGCTGGAACTGGTGCTGACCGGCATGAAGGCAGAGAACCGTCTGTATGTCGGCACTTATGCTCCATATAAGCTTGTGGACCTGACCGAGGCGGTGCCGTATATTAATATGGTGCGCACGGCATCGGGCTTTGAGGTGCATAGCAACGTGGCTTTGTATAGTGTGGAGTCGGGTGTGCATATAGAGGCAACGGAACCCGCAAGCATTACTTACATACTGCTGACCGAAGAACAGAAACTATATTACGGGCGTCTGCTGGCTTTGGGGCATTTTCCATTGGAGGCAGAGGAACAGTTGCGTGACTTCTTCAAGACTGTTGGAGGGGTGATAGACATTAACAGTGACATAATAGACGGCGGAAGCACGCTGCCGCTGGTGGAAGGGCGGTCACATTTGACCGTGAGAATGACTCCCGGTGAGCGCGGTAACTATAATGTCAATGTGTTTGTAAGGCCGCTGGAGGAGGGCAGGATGAAGTGTAAGCCCGGTAAAGGCGATGAGGTAATAGTGGATATGACGGCAGACAGGCAGCGTATGCGGGTGCAACGTGACCTGCAGGCCGAGGTTCGCAATATGCGACAGCTGTGCGATACCGTGGGTGTTACCCCGCAGGCTGCCGGCGGTACGCTTGTGATAGACGCCTATGACATGTTGCCGTTGGTGGAATATGCACAGCAACATCCTGAGAGTATATTGTGTGAGTGGAAGGATGGTGCTCGTATTACAATCAGAAGTCGTGATAACGCGTCGTCGTGGGGAGGTATTATCAAGAAGAACGCAAACGGATGGTTCGATATAGAGGGCTCCGTGCAGGTGGATAGGGATAAGGTGCTGACGATGGCTCAGTTGTTTGACCTCGTAAACCAAAGTCAAGGGAATTACATAAAACTTGGCGAGGGGGAGTTCTTGGCACTTGGTGACAGACTGCGCAGGCAGCTAATGCAACTCGGTGCCATTGCGTCGAGGGTGCATGGCAGATTGCAGATGTCACCGTTTGCGGCAGCGTTGTTGGGCGCTGATGTGCTGAACGGTGAACTGAAGCTTGACGAAGACGATGAGTTGAAACAGATAAGGGAGCGCATTAAGATCGCCGGAAGATACTCGCCCGATGTGCCTGAGGGACTGAAAACAACCTTGAGAAAGTATCAGGTGGATGGTTATCGGTGGATGGCGCGCCTGAACAAATGGGGGGCAGGGGCATTGTTGGCCGATGATATGGGTCTGGGAAAAACGGTACAGACCATTGCTCTGCTGCTGGCTAATGCCGGGAAAGGACCCGCTCTGGTGGTGGCGCCGGCATCGGTGGCCCCAAACTGGAAGACGGAGTTGCAACGGTTTGCACCGTCACTGAATGTTTCAGTGCTGAATTATGCGGAACATCGTCAGACCGTCATAAACGGAGTGGGGGGCGGTGACGTTGTCATTACGACATACGGACTGCTGCTTAGTGTCAAGGAAGCTATCGTTGCCCGACATTGGTACACCATTTGCCTTGACGAGGCGCATATAATTAAGAACAGGGGAGCGAAGACATCGGCCGTGGCAATGCGCTTACAGGGAGATAATCGCATTATGCTGACCGGTACACCGGTGCAGAATCATCTTGGGGAGTTGTGGAGTTTGTTCCAGTTTGTCAATCCGGGATTGCTCGGATCGTTTGAGGATTTCAGTCGCAGATTTATAATACCGATAGAGCAAAACGGCGACAAGCAACGTCAAAAACTGCTTGACAGGCTTGTGAAACCGTTTATGCTGAGGCGCACAAAAGACAAGGTGGCAAAGGAACTGCCGGAGAAAGAGGAGATATATCAGCATGTACGGTTACGTGAGGAGGAGATGATTGTGTATGAGGTGCTGCGCAGTAAGGCCGAGGAATTGCTCATGGCAGAGGTGGGGGAGAAAGTGTCTATGAATACTCTGGCCGAGATTACAAGACTTCGCCAATGCTCGTGTGACATGAGGCTGGTGCGGGAGGGGCGCAATGCCGCCGGTATCGGCAGCGATATGCCTGGCTCCAAGGTTACGGCATTGATAGAATTGTTGCAGACTATACTTGATGGCTTCACCAAAGACAAGGCGGGTAAAGCCAATGGCGGGGTGCTTGTGTTCTCGCAGTTCACATCTTATCTGGCGCTGATAAAACAGGCTCTTGACGCAATTGCTATACCATACTTTTATATGGATGGCGGGGTGAGCATCAAGGCGCGGCAGGAATTGGTCGCAAAATTTCAGGATGGGGAGTGTCCGGTGTTCCTTATATCGCTGAAAGCGGGCGGACTGGGATTGAATTTGACACGCGCCAACTATGTGATACATACCGATCCGTGGTGGAACCCTGCTATAGAGGCGCAGGCAACGGATCGCGCTCATCGTATAGGGCAGCGACAAACGGTCACCGTTTATCACCTTATTGCGGAGGGAACCATTGAGGAAAAGATACAACGGCTGCATGAACGCAAGCGTGCTTTGGTGCAGGATATTCTTGATAGCACCGATATGAGTCACAAACTGACAGGCGAGGAACTGCTGAATATGGTGCGAAGGGATATTGAATAAACGTACTTGACTCAGTCCTTTTATACCGAACTCACGCTGAACAATGGTGGATGTGGGTCGGAGGGCATAAAAAATCAAGAGTGCTATTTGTGAAAACATTCTCACAAATAGCACTCCTGATTTTATTATTGTTGCAGTTTTCTCTTATGAACGTTACTACTTCGTGTTGTCAAGGTAATCGTTTGTTATGACATTGGCATCGGCAACGGATATTATCATGTCGCTGTTGGTGTCGGCAACGCCCCTGTTGAAGTTCGTTTGCTTAATCATTAGGTTGTGGTTTACAATCATGTTGGCATCGGCAACGGTAACGGCTCCATCAGAATTGACGTCACCTATGAGGCACTGTGACAACCCATTGGCGGGAAAAGCCTTTATCAACCTATTGTATTCCTGTGCTGTTATTGGCATGACCGTGCCGTGGCGTGGTGTGAATGCACCGCTTGTCGTGGTCTGGGCACGTAGTGTATAGGTCTTCCAGTCTGTGGTAGTGCAGAACTGATAGTATCCGCTACCGTAGCAATCGTACATCACTACCCATGTGTTCTCACCTATAAGACGGAATATTCCACCTCCTTCTACTCCCACATTTGTTTGCTGCACCATGCCGGTCGGTGCGCTCCACTGGCTTCCGGCCGGCTCGCCGGCCATTGGAGTAAGGCGTTCTGACGTTACATGGCAGATGCCTCCCGAACCTTCATTCTTGTATATCATGTGGTAAAGGCGGTCACTTTCGTCATACACTATGTCTGCATCAATGGTTGCCGAGCCTCTGTCATAGAAATAAACGGGGTAATCAAGCAAGTCGGTAAAGTCGTCATTGGCGTAGCAATAGAACACTTTGTCGTAGGTACATGTACCGTCGTCGCTTGTTAGCAGGGAGAAATATACCATGTACCGTCCTTTGGTACCGTCGGCGTTCTCATAGTCTTTGTCCCATATCACTTCCGGTGCCCATACTCTTGTTACGCTGCTCCAGCCGTTAGGGAAGCGTGTCGGGAAGTGTACCGTAGAGTGTTGCCAGTGTATCAGGTCGGTACTCTTATACATTACGATACCCCTGTTGCTGTCCCAGCCCTCTGCACAGCGCATATCCGTGGCCACCATATAGAATGTTTTGCCGTCCTCGCCACGCAGAATGTGCGGGTCTCGTATGCCTTTCTTGATGGCAACGGTGTCGGAGGCCATTACTTTCTGGCCGTTGTTCAGCACGGTATAGTTGAAACCGTCATCGGAATAGGCGTAGTACAGGTTCTCATTACTGTTTGAAGGGAAATAAGTGAAAAGATAACCCTTGTATGATTCCGCTGACCTGTCTATGTCTATGCGATATGAATCCAGTGCCTCGTACTCCGCTTTCAATGCCGCTATAGCCTCAACCAGTGCCTCTGATGTCTCGGCGGCATTGGCATTGTCTATCACTTGTTGTGCGTGGGCGAGTTGCTCAGCCGTCAATATCTTCTTGGTTGCGGTCAGATTCTGTAGTTTCGCAATCCATTGGTCACGTGATTTCTTGTAACCTGTGGTCGGTTCGCCTATCCATTCCAGTCTGAAGTTGTCCACTGTAACCCAGTTTGCGTCTGTGTTGACACACTTGAAGCCTATGGTCAGCTCCCCGCCTATGGCCGTTCCTACCACCGAATACTCTCCCGGAGTGTTCACTTCCGTTTCCTCCTCACCCGCAAAGAGGAATGCTCCGCTTGCTATTGCAGGTGTTCCGCTTTGGTTTTCGGCATGACATGTAGCGGTAATCCGGTATCTTCCTTCCGGTAGTTGGCTAATATTCTGCTGTATATAGGTGTCAGGCAGATGACCGGGTGCCTGTGTCCATCGCTCACAGTAATAGGTTCCTGTTTTACCTGCTGACGGTTCGTTGTTGTTTTGTGTCTGCATGCCGTTGTTGTCCCAACCTGTCAGCCAGTTCTCAAAGCTCGGATTACTTATATTTGCGGTGTAATCTATCGGCAATGTGCTTTGCTCCAGCGTGGCAGAGCCCCATATAAGCCAGCAACCTCCGATGTGTTGCTTCAGTTCCAGACCTACTGTCAGGTTGCCGTCTTTGTCAGCTCTGCCTACCACAGAGTTCTTGTAACGTCCG
The DNA here is from genome assembly GCA_964599665.1 of uncultured Prevotella sp. Taxonomy (GTDB): domain Bacteria; phylum Bacteroidota; class Bacteroidia; order Bacteroidales; family Bacteroidaceae; genus Prevotella. Next base: position 132,037 of record CAZRGO010000004.1, on the reverse strand, counting down.
TTGGCAAATGCCTCGGCGGCTTCTTCCATTGAGTTCGGAGCCTTGTCACTCACTCTTTCACTTGCCCATGAGGCCATACGGTGTGTGCTTTCACCTGCGTATATGTATGCATCGCTTATCTCCAGTCCTGCAGCCTCATTGGCCAGACACACTTCCCGTGACGCATTACGAAGGAAACCGTATAGTGAGAAACGGTAGAGAGCACCCGGTGTGAGGCCGCTTATCGTCTGTTTCAGATACGCATTCTTCTCATATACCTCGTTCACTCCGGCACGGTTAGTTACGCTGTATTGGTAGTTATTGACGTAAACCTTGCTCTCCCATCCGCTGACGCCGCTGTTCATTGAAGGGTTTTGCATCATGTCCGTCATGTCAACGGACATTGTTCCGTCCGTGGCTGTTAGCAAAGAGTCTCCCAATGCGGTGATAGCCTTGTATCGGGTTTTGTCTATCAGCTCAAATGTTGTGGCCTGTGTCTTGTCGGTTGTCTGTGTGCATCCGGCGTAAGGTGCGTTGCCTGCTATGTATGTCTTGCCTGTAGCGTTAAGCAAAACCATTGCCCCACCGTCGGCCGGAGAGAACTTCCATTTCACGGGAAAAGTCTGATTCTTGTCTGTGTATATGTCTCCGTCTATGCCGATGAATGCATTTTCCATGTCAGTCTGACGCAGAGTATAACATCCGTCGTCAGTCTTCTTCACCTCAACGGGTATGCCGTATGTTTCCATTGTGGCCTGTGTACCCCAGTTTGCGCCTCTGCCCATGAAGGTATTGCTCTCCTTATTATAAAGGTAATAGGTGCCTTCCGGTACTGATACGGTGTTTTCAGAGTCTTCTCCTTCCGCAATGTCCAGCTCAACGATATTGAATGAGTATGCCGGTATGCTCAGTATCATGCTGCTTCCGCTCACTCCCAAGTCGCTTTCTGTCGGTGCCACGGCATATTGGTTGCCGATAGTGTTCTCTTCCTTGTTGGTGTCTGCTGTCATCTGCACCAGCTTTCCGTCGGTGGCATGATATCCTTTCAGGTTAATCAGGGCGTTTTGTGCCTCCGCATTGGGGTTAACGAGCTTCACATATAACTTTCCTGTCTCATCGTTTATGTTTGATGATACATAAACCTTGCGCTCTATCGGCAGTGAGAAAGTGTGCATCAGCGTGCCGTCCAACAGACATTTTACCGTTGAACCGCTCACCTGTATCGTTATATGGTATGTCTTTCCCGTAACGAGTGAACCGGAGCATGACGCTACCGTGCTCTTCGTGCCGTTGCGACACACCTCAACCGCATGTTGGGTGTTGCCCCATCCGCCGAGGTTCCACCAGCAATAGTTCTCCGCATCGTTATAGTTGAAAGCTATTAGGAATCCTTCCGCCCCGGCGGTTTTGGTAGCATCCACCTCAATGGTGTAGTTATCACCTAATGGTTGTGCCATGTTTGTGTACAGCAATCCCGTCATTGAGGTGCTTGATTGGGTCAGCGTGCCGTTGTTTTCTGTCCATGAGCCACCGGCATCGTTCCATTTCTCCGTGCCGTTGAATGGCGCGTTATACACCGTTCCGTCCGCTTTCGTGACCTTATAGTTTTTGAATGTCGCTGCTGTCAGCCAAGTACTCAGGCCTCCGTAGTTAACGGCCGTGTTGGTGTTGTTGTTTGTCTCAACCCATTTTACGTTCTCCTTACCCACATAATTTGGCATAAGCTTCTGCACATAATACGATGGTGTGCCGTAGCTCTCGCTGCTATTGAAGCGTATCATGTCCGGCTTCCACTTCTGATCGTTCTCGTTTACGAATATCGGGGCATAGCTTCCCATTATGCAGATGTCGGAATTGTTTTCCATTCCCTGCATATATATAGCCTCGCCCAGTGCCGCGTCCAGATTTCCCGTGGTGCCAAAGTTCTGTGTCACGGCATATTCTCCGGCGTATATCTTGGGAGATTTTGCCCTGTCATAGCCGTCATACTTGTTGTATTGGCTTACGAACCATGACGGTGAGCGGTAATAGTGCTCGTCTACCGCATCCACCGGATAGTCGTTTCGCCATGTAGGTGAGTCGGTGCCCCATGCCTCTACGTTGCCTATACATACCGCATCGGGATATGCGGCCTTTATAGCCTGATAGAATTTGTAGTATCTTTCCGCATACTGGAAACTCTGGTCGTTGTTGTTTCCTGCGGAGAAGTTATAGTTCTCGTTGCCTATCTCTATCAGTTTCAGGTTGAACGGCTCCGGATGTCCGTTTGCTATACGCATTGCTCCGTATTTTGTTGAGGCGTCGCCGTTGGCATATTCCATTGCGTCGAGGGCCTCTTGTATGTACTCATCGAGGTCATCTAACGGTTGATACCATCCGTGTCCCAGTCCGATGTTCACCACAAACAGCGGCGCGGCCCCCAAATCCTCAGACAGTTGCAGCATCTCATGAAATCCCAGACCGTCGCTGACGCGGTAGTTCCAGTTCACGTTCATGTGTCCGGGGCGGCTTTCTATCGGTCCTATTGTCTTCTTCCACTCGAAGCGGTTTTGGTCATTGTTCCTGTATTCGCCCTCTATGTAGCACCCGCCGGGGAAGCGCATGAAAGCCGGTTTCATGTCAGCCAGCTTCTGAGCTAAATCTATCCGGCATCCGTTCTCACGGTCTTTGAATGTCGGTGGGAACAGGCTTACCACGTCAAGGCTGAACGAGGCCTTGGCTGTTGCGGCGTTGGCAATGGCGAAACTGCCTGTGGCGCAAGAGCCTGTGGCTGTTATCACGGCCGTTTGTTTCTGCCATCCGCTTGCCGCGCCAATGCTTATGGCCGTTTCTCCTATGCTCTTTCCTTTGTCATCAAGCAGTTGTGCGGCCAATGTTATTTTGCTTGCCGTCTTTATGAAGAAAGAAAGCTTGTACGATTCGCCCTGCACGATGTTCATACCCCAAAAGCCGCTGTTCTGTATGGCATCGCCTTTTGCCGCCAATGTCACAGCCGCATATCCGCCTTGTGCGTCGTTCAGCAACGGCGCTTTCGTGCTTCTGCTTATAGTTGCCGTTCCCTTAGCCGTCCAATATTCCGTGGATGCGTTGTCCTCAAAGGAGCGGTTACGTATCAGTTCCGCATACAATCCACCGTCTCCGGCATGGTTTATCTCTTCAAAAAATATGCCGTAGTGCAGAGGGTTTATTGCACTGCCTCGCTCTTTCGGCGAGATGTCGAGAGTTAGTTGGGCTTGCACCTGCGCTATACATAATGCAAGCATTGTCCATAGAGACAATAATCGGTGTAGGTTCATTATATAATGTTATTAGTTGTATATGTCTGCAAAGGTACGTTTTATTAATATTTTGTGCAATATCTTGTTTGTTAAAAAGATGAAACAAAAAAGAAAAAACTAAAAACACGAGCCGTAAGTTTCCCGAATTCTTTTATTATTGATTAATTTTGCACATCGAAAAGCAAACGGTCTCTCTGGTAAAAACTTATCGGGGGGGTAAAATTGAGCGGTAAATTATAAAGTAGAGTAATCTAAAATACCCCTGATGAATTCAAAAACAGATACATCGCATAAAAAAGTCAGACGAGATTCCACTTCAATGTTTCGTGAATATATGTTCAATCGCGAGCGGCGCAGAAAACGGATGGAACGCATCTGCATGACCATTCTTATCTGTATCGCAGTGGTATTGGCGTTGTTTATCGTCTTTATGAACGTTATTGACAGGATGTAGGTATTGTTATTACATGAGAAAGGCATATCCGCGGCGATGTGTGGAGAATATAGAGTGCCGGTTGTCGAGCCTGTATGGGCAAGACAACCGGCACTCTATATTTTGTTTTATGCCTGTTTTGAAATGCGATTTGAAATGGACTGGAAATCAGTGTGATACAAGCAGCGTTGTAATCGTAGCCCGATTACAGTGCAATCGCACCCTGATTACATGATAATCGCAGTGCGATTACAATATAAAGGCACTGCGATTGCCGGCCGCCGGTGTAGCGTCGCTAACTCACCCTTATAACAGTCAGGCCGTCACGTAACGGCAATATCACTCTTGTCACACGTTTGTCCTCGGCGATGTAATCGTTAAAGCGCCTTATTCCCGTTGTCTGCCGGTCATTGTCATAGTCAGGGTCTATCACATGTCCATCCCACAAAGTGTTGTCGGCCAATATGAATGCCCCGCTGTTCATCAGCGGCAGCAGTGCCTCGTATGTCTCTATGTATGTGCGTTTGTCCCCGTCAATAAACGCCATGTCGTATGTCTGTCCCGTTTTTGCGGCCTCTGTTATCGCATCTCCGATAATGAATGTTATGCGGTCTGCCCACGGTGAGTTTTCTATCCACGGCCTTGTGAACGGCTCCTGTTCGTCGTTTATCTCGAATGTATATAAGTGTCCGCCCTCTTCGAGTCCCTCTGCCATGCACAGTGCGGAGTAACCGGAGAATGTGCCCACCTCTATTATGTTCCGCGGGCGCACCATCTGTACGAACATTTTTAGCAGTCTGCCTTGCAGTCTTCCCGATGCCATGCGCCCGTGCAGCGTATGTATGTTTGTTGCCCGCCACAGACGGTATAGGTATTCCGGTTCCGGGTCGGTGTGCTCCAGTACATATTCGTCCAGCAACGCCTCACGCTCCATGTCTTCCCCCGCCGGTATCGGGGTGGTGTGCAGCGGGTTCTGTGTGTGCGACTTAGCCATTTCTCTTACACTCTATGAGTGCCTCCACCCCCAGACGGTAGCTGTCCAGCCCGAAACCGCATATCACTCCCTTGCATGCCGGTGAGAGATATGAGTGGTGTCGGAATTCCTCACGAGTGTGGACATTGCTTATATGCACTTCGATAACGGGGCATTTCATCGAGCGTATGCAGTCGTGCAATGCCACGGAAGTGTGTGTGTATGCTCCGGCGTTGAGCACTACGCCGTCGTATGTGAATCCCACTTCTTGCAGCTTGTTAATCATCTCGCCCTCTATGTTGCTTTGATAGTATTCCAGTTCCGTATCGGGATAACGCTCTTTGAGCTGTGGCAGGTAACTCTCGAACGAGTTGTTGCCGTAGATACCCGGTTCCCTCACGCCGAGCAGGTTGAGGTTCGGGCCGTTCATTATAAGTATCTTCATTGCTTTTTCAGTATTTGTATCAGTCGTTTCATGCCTTCTCCGGCGCCGCATTGCAGGTGAACCGTCTCCTTGTTGGCCGCTACCGGATTGGGATCTATAATATATATAGGTGTCCCCGGTTTGAGATAGCTTGCCAATCCTGCCGCGGGGTAGACGTTAAGCGATGTGCCTATTATCACGAATATATCAGCCTTGCGCGTCTCGGCTATTGCCGGTTCAATGTTAGGCACCGCCTCTCCGAAGAACACTATGTACGGTCTTAGCAGCGCTCCGTCAGCGGCTTTGGCGCCGTGTGGCACCTCTAATCCCGTTGCTCCGAAGCCCTCGTGCGGCAATGACACGTGACATTTCGTGTTTTCCACGTCGGCGCAGGAGCACATCTTCATCATCTCGCCGTGCAGATGTATCACTTTTGTTGAGCCGGCGGCCTCGTGCAGGCCGTCAACGTTCTGTGTTATCACCGTAACGTCATAGTCCTGCTCCAGCGCCTTGACAAGATGGTGGGCCTCGCACGGTTGCACGTCTTTGTATTTGACACGCAGCATGTTGTAGAAGTCGTTGACATAACACGGGTCTTGCTCCCATGCCTCATGCGTTGCCACCCGTTCCACGGGGTGGTTGTCCCACAATCCGCCGGCGTCTCGGAAAGTAGTCAGGCCGCTTTCCACCGATATACCCGCACCTGTAAGTATTACTATCTTCTTCATTGCGCTATGATGAGTTTTCTGCAAAGGTAGATATTTTTCTTGATTTATATTATGTCGGGAAATGGAAAAGTCCCGTGTAAACCGACTCTTAACAATATTTAATATAGGCGGGTGGCACTAATTCTAAACTTTTGCTTAATTTTGCGACAATTTTAATGATACAAGTATTAATTATCAAATAAACGAATATGGACAAAGTAAGTTACGCTCTCGGTCTGGGGATTGGAGCTCAGTTGAAGAATATGGGCGCGGAAAAACTCAATATTGACGATTTTGCACAGGCAATAAAGGACTCTATCGCCGGTAAGGAACAGCTGAAACCCGCTGAGGCACAGGAGATAGTAACGAAATTCTTTCAGGAGCAGGAGGCACAGCAGCGTGCCAAGGCCGCCGAGAACGGCAAGATTGCCAAGGAGGCGGGTGAGAAATATCTTGCGGAGAACGCCAAGAAAGACGGCGTGGTCGTTACAGCCAGCGGCCTGCAGTATCAGGTTCTCACCGAGGGTACGGGCAAACAGCCTAAGGCTACGGACAGCGTAAAGTGCCATTACGAGGGCTTTCTCACCGATGGCACGGTGTTTGACAGCAGCTATAGGCGTGGAGAGCCTGCCACATTCCCTCTTGGCGGTGTCATAGCAGGATGGACAGAGGGGCTGCAACTGATGAAAGAAGGGGCCAAATACCGTTTCTTCATACCTTATAACCTTGCGTATGGTGAGGCGGGAGCGGCCGGTTCAATACCTCCGTATTCTGCGTTGATATTCGATGTGGAGCTGATAGAGGTCGTGTAACCGTTGTCTTGGCAATGTATTCAGACAAAATAATAATAGATAACAATAAACAATAAGAAAAATGAAGAAACTCACTCTCGCGGCAATGGTTGCGGTAGCAGCCGCCGCTTTCACATCTTGCGGCAACGGAACGCCGAGCGCAAGCCTCAAGAATGACATTGACACACTTAGTTATGCCATTGGTCTGTCACAGTCAGATGGCTTAAAGGTGTATCTTTCCGAGCGTATGGGCATTGATACCGCATACATTGACGAGTTCCTGAAAGGTGTAACTGAAGGCGCAACATGCGGCGATGACCAGAAGAAAGCCGCTTATATGGCCGGTTTACAGATAGGACAGCAGTTCGGTACACAGATGATTAAAGGCGCTAACTATGAGTTTTTCGGCAATGACAGCACAAAGACTATCTCGCTGAAGAACGTATTGGCAGGCTTCGCGGCAGGTGCCAAGGGCAAAGGTCAGCTTATGTCTGTAGAAGAAGCCCGCAATACTATCACGGTAAAGGCGGCCGCTATAAAGAAGGCCAGTATGGAAAAGCAGTTTGGCGACTATAAGAAAAAGAACGAACAGTATCTTGTTGAGAACGCAAAGAAGGAAGGTGTAAAGACGTTGCCGAGCGGTGTGCAGTATAAAGTCATTACAGAAGGTAAGGGCGCCGTGCCTGCTGATACTGCTTCTGTAAAGGTACACTATGAGGGTAAGAACATAGAAGGACAGGTATTCGATTCAAGTTATCAGCGTGGCGAGCCTACAACAATGGATATCAAGCTGATGATACCGGGCTGGAAAGAAGTACTTGCCATGATGCCTGTAGGCTCAAAGTGGGAGGTTTTCATCCCTGCTGACCTCGCATATGGCGCTGAGTCGCGCGGACAGGTTATCAAACCGTTCTCTACTCTTATCTTCACTATCGAGCTTGTCGATATCAATAAATAAGTAACAGGATAGCGATATGAAGAAAATACTGCTATTGGCACTTCTTTGTACGGCTGCGGGAGTTGCGGGTTATGCAAAGAAAAATGTGCAGAAAAAAGCCTCTAAGGCTGCGGTTGAGCTGAAAAGCGGCAGCGATTCACTCAGCTATGCCGCCGGATACGCCAATACTCAGGGTCTGATACCGTTCATTATGCAGCAGCACAATGTCGATACCGCTTACATGGCTGACTTCATTCAGGGGTTCAAAGAGGCCCGCAATAAGGTCACTGACCCACGTTATGTGGCTTATTCCGCAGGTGTTGAGATTGCGAAACTCGTGGAGTCACGTATGATTAAGGGCATGGACAACGAACTAACAGATACTCCTGACTCCCTGATTCGTGAGCTTTTCTATGACGGTTTCGTTGCGGCTCTGAGCAATGACACCACAAAGTTTGACATGTCCGGTGCGGGTAAACTCTTCCAGGAGCGCATGGAAGCCAACAGAGCGGTCAAGACTGAGAAGCTATATGGCGAGAACCGTAGTGCAGGTGAGAAGTTCTTGGAGGAGAATAAGACGAAAGAAGGCGTGCAGGTTACTCCAAGCGGCTTGCAATACAAGGTCATTACCATGGGCGAGGGACCGAAACCGACAGCCACTCAGGAGGTGAGCGTGAAGTATGAGGGACGCCTCATCGACGGTACCGTGTTCGACAGCAGCTATGAACGTAAAAATCCTGTGACGAAGTTCCATGCCAATCAGGTTATAAAAGGATGGACTGAAGCTCTGACCATGATGCCTGTAGGCTCAAAGTGGGAGTTGTATATACCTTATAACCTTGCTTACGGCGAGCGTGGGCAAGGCAAGATACAGCCTTATTCCACGCTTATCTTCACCGTTGAGCTTGAGGGTATAACGCAACCTGAGAAGATTGACGTTGAGCTTCCGAAGGGAATTGGTGCCGGGAATCCTGTCGATCAGGTCTCAGCAGAGAAGAACAATGCCAAGAAATAAAAGAAAAAAGATTATAAAAGAATGAATCTTGTAGTGGAAGGTTCCTGCGTTTGTGCGGGAACCTTCCTTTTTTTAATGCCTTATATCATCTCTGGAGGCGCTTTTCCGGGTTTTTCTTTTGCCGTTTCAGGAATAATCTTTACCTTTGCAAGCATGAAACTCATATTATTGTCCATATTTATTGTCGCGTCGATGTCAGCCGATGCGCAGTGTGTTCCGGCCTATGGCACGGAGAAAGACATGCCGTTGTTCTACCAACAGCTGAAAGAACAACTTACATTCCCGTGGTCATGGCAGAAGAAAAAGAGCTCCATGAAATTCAAAAAATGGCGTGAGGCGGCCCGTAAGCAGGTGGAGGCAACCATGCAACTGCCCCCGCCAGCGCCGTTGTCATACGACTATGAGGTGGTGGCCCGTGAGCAACGCGACGGCTATGAGGCTCAGAAGATACTGTTCAACATAAACCGTTGGGAGCGTGTGCCGGCCTATCTGCTTGTGCCGGAGGTGCGGAAAGCACCGGCATTGCTGATGCTTCACGACCACGGGGCGCATTTCTCCATAGGCAAGGAGAAGATGGTGAGGCCGTTTGACGTTGACTCCACGGTGATAGCCGATGCCGATGACTGGGCAATGAGATGCTATGACGGCGTTTATGTGGGCGACGAGCTGGCCAAGGCCGGCTATGTGGTGCTGTCCGTCGATGCGCTGTTCTGGGGAGATCGTGGCCGTAAAGAGGGCGTGCGCTATGACTCGCAGCAGGCTTTGGCGGCTAATATGTTGCAGATGGGCGCCTCATGGGGAGCGTGGATAACATGGGATGACATCCGCTCGGCGGAGTTTTTGGCCCATCTGCCGATGGTAGACGCCGACAATGTAGGCTGTGTCGGTTTCTCGATGGGATCGTACCGCGCGTGGATGCTGGCTGCTATGACCGATGTGGTGAAGGCCGGTGCGGCTGTATGTTGGATGAACGACACCGACCATCTCATGTCGCTTACAAACAATCAGAACAAAGGCGGCTCGGCATACTCAATGCTTATACCCGGCATACGCAACCTGATGGACTATCCGCATGTGGCATCTCTGGCGTGTCCAAAGCCCATGCTGTTCTTCAATGGCGACAAAGACAAGCTGTTTCCGGTGGAGGGAGTGGAGAAAGCATATAGCGAGATGAGGCAGGTATGGGCCGACTGCGGCGCCAATAAGAACCTGCTGACGAAGATATGGCCGGAGAAACATTTCTTCAACAGGCAGATGCAGCATGAGATAAGGCTGTTCTTCGATAAAAATCTGAAATAAGCAGGATGCAGATATATTGCAAAGCGAAGTTTGCAAAAATACGGAAATAACCCCGTTTTCATGATATTTTGAAAGAAAAATTTGCCCGTGTTAAAAGAAAATGCTAACTTTGCAATGGATAAAACAACAATGGCGTCACCCGCAATATTATGCGCCGACGCACGAGTAGGGATAAACATTTTATATTTTAACAATAAATTCTCAAATCAATGGTAAATTACAAAGACCTCGGCCTTGTCAACACCCGTGAGATGTTCAAGCGCGCCGTTGCCGGTGGTTATGCCATACCGGCTTTCAACTTCAATACAATGGAGCAGATGCAGGCTATCGTACAGGCTGCAGTAGAGACCAAGTCACCGGTTATCATGCAGGTGTCAAAGGGCGCCCGCAACTACGCTAACGGCACAATACTCCGCTATATGGCAGAGGGTGCAGTGGCTTATGCCAAGGAATTGGGTTGCGAACACCCTGAAATAGTGCTCCACCTCGACCACGGCGACAGCTTTGAGCTCTGCAAGAACTGTATTGATATGGGCTTCTCCTCAGTCATGATCGACGGCTCAAGCCTTCCTTACGAGGAGAATGTAGCTTTGGCTAAGAAGGTTGTTGACTACGCTCACCAGTACGATGTAACCGTAGAGGCTGAGCTGGGTGTGCTCGCAGGCGTAGAGGATGAGGTTTGCGCTGCCGAGTCTCACTATACAAAGCCGGAGGAGGTTATTGACTTCGCTACACGTACAGGTTGCGACTCTCTCGCTATCTCTATCGGTACATCACACGGAGCACATAAGTTTACACCCGATCAGTGTACTCTCGTTAACGGTGTTCTCGTTCCGCCACCACTCGCATTCGACATCCTTGCAGAGATAGAGCAGAAGCTCCCCGGATTCCCTATCGTTCTCCACGGTTCTTCTTCAGTACCAATGGACGAGGTGGACACCATCAACAAGTTCGGCGGTCACCTTGAGGCTGCTATCGGTATTCCTGAGGATCAGCTGCGTCAGGCTTCTAAGTCAGCCGTATGTAAGATTAACATCGACTCTGACTCACGTCTCGCTATGACAGCCGCTATACGCCAGCATCTTGCAGAACACCCCGGAGACTTCGACCCACGTCAGTACCTCAAGCCTGCGCGTGAGAACATGAAGAAGATGTATATCCACAAGATTGTAAACGTACTTGGCTCTGACGGCAAGCTCGCACAGTAATTGAGGAGTGCAATTTAGACAAACTATATTCGGAATACACCGGAAAGAATTTTCTTTCCGGTGTATTTTTTTGTTGCATTGTCCGAGGTTATATCATGTCGTAGACAGGCAATGCCAAAATAAGCGAAATGTAACCGCACGGTAAACGCAATGCAATTACATGGTAAAAGCGGTGCGTTTACACTGCAATCGCACCGCTTTTATACAGTAATCGCACTGCGATTGTAAAAGTGTTTGTAAACGCTTGATGAACAGAGATATACAGATGTGGTTCTGCCGTGGCGTAATGTGGCTTCGATATATAATTGAGATATTGTGAAATCATGCGGCGAGGCACTCTGTAGGAGTGCAATGTTCTTGTCGGTATTGGACTGGAATAGAGTAATATATTGTGCAGAGGCACCCTGTGGGAATGTAATATCTTTGTCTGTATTAGACTGGAATAGAGTAAAACAGGGAGGCGAGACACCCAGAAAGGGTGTAATATCCAAGCCCGGGGTTTCAACCCCGGGGATAGAATAGTCCAATCCCTCAAATGCTATTTCGCCCTGAAGGGGCGGGACAAGAGCCGCTATAACATTCGTGCGTTTTACGATTCTATTGCTGTTATGCTCCTGTTGCGGTGCGTTATGTAATGCGATTGTTGTCCCGCCCCTTCAGGGCGAAATACGTTTTATCCCTTATATATGTTCCTTGTTCCCGGGGTTGAAACCCCGGGCTTGTATATTGCACCCCTTTCAGGGTGCTTATGTTCAATGTATTTGATGTATTAAACATATCTGTTATTTATGTGGCGAAAACACAATACATATATATTGCACCCCCTTCAGGGTGCACGGTGTAGAGATATGTAAATGTTATCCCACACCGCTTTGTCACATTCTTGTATAGAGTCGTGTGGAAATGACAAAAAAATCAAGGAAAATTTTGCGGATACATAAATAATTATTAATTTTGCAACGGCTTCCATAGTCAATGTACTTACAGCTACAAGCCGGAGAAGTTCGGCATACTTGGCAGATAAGGACATTGATGCCTACGCCGAGATGTACTCCTGCACCCGTTTGAAGCATGGGAAAAGGCGTTACGGTTGGGGTAATAGGAGGCCGCTATTTATGGGAAAGCGTTTACATGCGCTTTGTTTTGACGTTCTGAAATTCTCGCAAAATTACAGATGAAGTCTGAACAAAAGCAACGGTAGATGCCTAAGGGATGTTTTTTAGACCTCTCTTAATATGCCTTGTGCGCACGGCTCCTGTTGGGGCGGTGGGCTGTGTGGGGTATATTGATGGGTGGATTCTATACAGACAGCCGGCGTAGGTTTCTATGTTGCTCGTTCGACTTTATCGGGCAATGCGAGAAGCCTCAGAACGTAGGACGGGCAACAATGTCAGACTCCTGCGCTTTTTTTATATTTAGCCCTCTGTCATTATGAATCACCTTTTGCCGAAACTTGGGGGTCAATAGGCGGCAATTATATTAAGCACGGAAAAACAAATACCTTGTAAGAAAGAAAACCATTAATGCCGCTTGGCGGGCTAATGGGGTGTCAGCGCTATGGCGCAGGCACAAATTAATGTGTAGAACACAAAACAATCAATCAAAAAACATCTTATTTATGAGAAAAATTACAAAAACATTCCTGTCGTTTGTGCTGTTGCAAACGATGTGTGTGCTGGCACTGAACGCCACTGTTCATACCGGCACTTGTGGTGATAACCTCACCTATAAATATGATACGGAAACCGGAGTGCTGAACGTTTCCGGAAAGGGTGCAATGGAATTTCTGAATGGTAATCCGTGGTATTCTTTTAAGAGAGGTATCACAAGCGTTGTGATAGGTGACGGAGTGACGACTATTGCTAATGAAGCTTTATACGACTGTAATAACCTGCAATCGGTAGTTCTTCCCCAATCGCTTGTTTCTATAGGTAATTATGCTTTCGGTTATTGCTATAAATTGGTCGCAATCAGTATTCCCGCAGCTGTTACTTCGATAGGCAACAACGCATTTGTAAATTGCTCTGAACTTACAACTGTCAACATTCCTGAGGGAGTAACACACATAAGTGACTACATGTTTAGTGGTTGTAGCAAACTGAAATATATTACCATTCCCGAAAAAGTTGCTGTTATTGGTAGTTTCGCATTCTCTGCTTGTAGTCGTCTTGCGTCAATTGAGATTCCAAACTCTGTCACCGAGATAGGGGCTTCTGCCTTTTATAATTGTAAAAATTTGGAGAATATTACAGTTCCTAACAGTGTTATATTCATAGGTGGTAGTGCTTTTTCAGGGTGTACCGGAATAACAAAGGTGAAACTGCCAACCGGAATCACATCAATAGCGGGAAGCCTTTTCAGAGGTTGTACCGGCATAACGGAGGTTGTTGTGCCTGATGCTGTTAAAACTATAGGCAACAACGCATTCAACGATTGTATCAATTTGCAGACGGTGAGAATCCCTAATACTGTAAATGAGATAGGAAATGGGGCTTTCTCCGGTTGTAGTGCTATCACATCTATAACCCTTCCTGAGGCATTGAAGAGTATAAATGAATATCTGTTCAGTGGTTGTACGAGATTGGAGGCAATCAATATTCCGAATAATGTTACTTTTATAGGTTATGAAGCCTTTCGTAATTGCAATAGCCTGACAAAAATAGTCGTTCCTAATTCAGTGGGAAGCGTCGGAAATTATGCTTTTGCCGGCTGTACAGAGCTGAAGTCTATTACTCTTTCTAATGTGCTGGTGTCTATGGGTGGTTGCATATTTGATGGTTGTGTAAATCTAAAATCAGTGGATATACCAAAGACTGTGAAAGAAATACGTGAATATGCATTCCGGAACTGTGTATCATTGGAAGCAATCAGTATTCCTAAGTCTGTTACCTCTATTGGGGAATATGCTTTCGCATATTGTACCAATCTGTCTTCTATTGACATACCTAATACTGTGACATCTATGGGTCAGTGTATTTTTCAAGGCTGTATAAACCTGAAAACTATTGATATACCTAACAGCGTAACGTATATTGGAGGCTATGCTTTTAAGGGCTGTACTGGCCTTACAGCTATAACTTTGCCTGAGGAACTGAGTTCGATAAGTTCTTACATGTTTTATGAATGTACTCGTCTTACCACTGTTGTTATTCCCCGCAAGGTGAAGTCTATAGGAAGTCAAGCGTTCCAAAGCTGCTCTAACCTTAAGAGTATAACCTGTTATGCCATGGAGCCCCCAACATGGGAACGCAATGATGTGTTTGGTAATGTTGATGTTGAGAGCGTTGCTCTCTATGTTCCGAGCACGGCATTGGACAAATATAAGAATGCTGATAGATGGAAACCGTTCAACATACAGTATGCTCAGGTGCCGACAAATATAGACCTTGAGAGCGATGTGCTGTATGTTCAGGATGTGCAGAGTGTTGCCGACAAGACCATAACGCTGTCTATGAGGATGAAGCACACCATGCCTGTGTCAGGCTTTCAGGTGAGAATGTACCTGCCTGACGGTGTGGAGATAGCAAAGATAACACGTGGTGACGGCATTAAGGGTACGGACGATGACGACGAATACTTGTTTTCTTTCACCAACTCGGTGAAGGAAGACGGCTCACGTTTCTTCCTTTGCTACTCTGTAACGAACTCTGCCATGCCTGAAGGCGAGATAGAAGTGGCTAAGATAACGGTGAAAATCCCTGCCAAAATGGCCGCCGGTGAGTATCCGATAATACTCCGTGGCAGTGAGGTGGCTTACTCAGGAGAGAACAGAGTGGTTGAGTATGTGCAGAGCACGCTGACCATTAACGATGTGTTGGTTGGTGATGCCAACTGCGACGGCGCAATCTCGGTGGCCGATATAACCGCAATAGGCTCTTATCTGTTGGATAACAGTCTGCAACCGTTTGATAATCGTGCTGCTGACACTAACGGTGACGGCAATGTTTCTGTCGGAGACATTACGACATTGGCTGACACTCTGCTGTCATCCGCGTTGCTTGGCAAGAAGACTATAATAGATACTGATGAATAAACTATAAAAAACAGAAAATGGAATTTATGTATAAGAAAGTTATTTTGACAGTGATGGCGGCGGTGTCCTGTCTGTGTAATGCACACGCCATAGAGGAAGCGAACCTTGTAATAGCCGATGCTACAGCGGAGGCAGGCTCTACCGTGACCATACCGGTGACGATGACGGGTCGCGCGTCGGGCTATCAGTTTGCGGTATATCCGCCAGCCGGCGTTACGCTGACAAAGGTGCAGCGTGGTGAGGAGATAAAGGTTAGGGACGATGACGATGAGTATATCTTCACATTCAAGAATGCCGAGCGTGACAATGGCGGACGTTTCGTGCTATGTTATAGTATAGGCGTGCAGACAGAGGAACCCGGCGAGGTGGCGAAGCTGGTGTTTACGGTTGATAAAGACCTTGCGCCCGGTACGTATGAGATAGTGATGAACGATGCGGAGTGTGCTCATTCCACAAACATTATCAGCACATATCGTGAGAGAACGTCGACACTAACCGTGACGAACACTACTGCTGTGGGCGCTGTTTCTGCTGAGAACTTCGCCGGAGCGGTCGAGGTGTATAACGCTGTCGGTCTGAAGGTTAAGACAATGGAGCGCGGAGGCGCCGTAGCTGACATAACAGCGGATCTCGCTCCCGGCACATACGTGCTGAAAGGCAATGGCTCTGCCGTAAAGATTGTGAAAGAATAATATAGTGTTAGACACGGTATCAGTTCCTCACGGTTGCTAACAGGCAACTGTGAGGAACTTCTTTTGTAATTACATGTTGCAGGCTCGGAACCGTTATGCAAACGGTATCGGTAGGCTAAGATAGAGCCGTTTGGTCATGATGATTGAGTGATTTTGGGATGATACCATTGTAAATATGGCTCAGTACATAGAAATATTACTGTTTTTCTGTTACAATCTTTGATGTAATTTCTTGTGCGTATCGGGATTTTTTATTACTTTTGCGCTGAAAAATTACAAACAACGAGAAAATGGAACAGAAAGATTACAAGAGAACGACAGTGACAGCGGCCCTGCCATACGCCAATGGCGGTGTCCATATAGGACATTTGGCAGGCGTGTATGTGCCCGCCGACATCTATGTTCGCTACCTGCGTCTGAAGAAACGTGACGTTGTGTTTGTCGGAGGCTCTGACGAACACGGTGTGCCTGTGACCATTCGTGCCCGCAAAGAGGGTATAACGGTGCAGGAGGTGGTGGACCGCTATCATGAGATGATAAAGAAATCGTTTGAGGATTTTGGTATCTCGTTTGATGTTTACAGCCGTACTACATCGGATATACACCATCGTTTCGCTTCCGACTTCTTCCGTACGCTATACGATAAGGGTGAGCTGGAGGAGATAACGGAGGAGCAATATTGTGACGAGGTGACGGGAGAGTTCCTTACAGACCGTAATATCGTGGGTACATGTCCGCGCTGTGGTGCCGAGGGCGCTTACGGTGACCAGTGCGAAAAGTGCGGCGCTACACTGTCGCCCGATGAGCTTATAAACCCGACTAACAAGAATAATCCCGGCCATGGCCTTGTGAAGAGACCGACAAGGAACTGGTATCTGCCGCTTGGGAAGTATCAGGAGTGGCTGAAGCAATGGATACTCGAAGAGCATAAGGAGTGGCGTTCCAATGTGTACGGGCAGTGCAAGTCATGGCTTGACATGGATTTGCAGCCGCGTGCCATGACGCGTGACCTCGATTGGGGCATTCCTGTGCCCGTGGAGGGAGCCGAGGGAAAGGTGCTTTACGTGTGGTTTGATGCGCCGATAGGCTATATCTCCAATACAAAGGAACTCTGTGACCGTGAGCCTGAGAAGTGGGGCACATGGCAACAGTGGTGGCAGGACAAGGACACCAGACTCGTGCATTTCATAGGAAAGGACAATATAGTGTTCCACTGTCTTATATTCCCGGTTATGATGAAGGCGCACGGAGGCTATATAATGCCTGACAATGTGCCTGCAAACGAGTTCCTGAACCTTGAGAATGACAAGATCTCGACCTCACGTAACTGGGCGGTATGGCTGCATGAGTATCTCGTTGACCTGCCGGGCAAGCAGGATGTGTTGCGCTATGTGCTGACGGCCAATGCTCCGGAGACCAAGGATAATAACTTTACATGGAAGGATTTTCAGGAGCGTAACAACTCGGAGCTGGTGGCTATATATGGCAATTTCGTTAACCGTGCGCTGCAATTGACAAAGAAATACTTTGGCGGTGAGGTGCCGGAATGTGGCGAGCTGTTGGCGACAGACACGCAGGCGATAGAGGAGTTCAAGGATGTCAAGGCTGATATGGAGTCACTGCTGGAGCAGTTCAAGTTCCGCGAGGCGCAGAAAGAGGCCATGAACCTTGCGCGTATAGGCAACAGATACATCACGGAGTGTGAGCCATGGAAGGTATGGAAGACTGATCCGGAGCGTGTGAAGACCATACTTTACGTATGTTTGCAGCTTACTGCCAACCTCGCCATAGCCTTTGAGCCGTTCCTGCCGTTCTCAAGCAATAAGTTGAGGCTGTTGCTTAACCTTACGACATTTGAGTGGGAGCAGCTCGGAAGCACTGACATTATACGTCCGGGGCACAAGCTTGCAGAGCCGGAACTGCTGTTTGAGAAGATTGAGGACAGCGTGATAGAGGCGCAGTTGCAGAAACTTGAGGACACAAAGAAGGCTAATGAGGCCGCCACATACGAGCCGGAGCCGGTGAAAGAGAATGTGGATTTTGAGACATTCGAGAAGCTGGACATACGTGTCGGACTCGTAACGTCATGTGAAAAGGTTAAGAAATCAAAGAAACTTCTTAAGTTCCATATCGACGACGGAACCGCTGACGGGCGTACTATACTGTCAGGCATAGCGGCATACTATGAAGACCCGCAGGTATTGGTTGGCAAACGTGTGCTGTTTGTGGCCAACTTCGCTCCCCGCAAGATGATGGGTGAGGAGTCACAGGGCATGATATTGTCGGCCGTTGACTATGACGGCACACTGTCGGTGACCACTACATCGAAGGAAGTGAAGCCCGGTAGTCAGGTGGGATAAGTGCGATGCACATCTTTATATATACAAAACAACGCAAAATGGAAAAGACAATACAGTCGGCGGTCATTGCCGCTATAAAAGAATTATACGGGCAGGAGATACCGGAAAAGATGGCAACCCTGCAGAAAACACGTAGCGAGTTTGAGGGAAACCTGACACTTGTGGTGTTCCCTTTCCTCAAAATGTCTAAGAAAAAGCCTGAGGACACGGCGGCGGAGATAGGCGAATGGCTTGTGAAGAACTGCAAAGCCGTCAGCGAATACAATGTGGTTAAGGGATTTCTGAACCTTTCCATAGCAGGGGATGCATGGCTTGATCTTCTCGCAAGGATTGACAGTGACCCGCATTTTGGCGAGAAACAGGCGACGGGTGACTCTCCTTTAGTGATGATAGAATACTCATCGCCCAACACTAACAAGCCGTTGCACCTCGGACATGTGCGCAATAACCTTCTCGGATGGTCGTTAGCGCAGATTATGGCGGCCAATGGCAACAAGGTAGTGAAGACAAATATCGTCAACGACAGGGGCATACATATATGCAAGTCAATGCTCGCATGGCTGAAATACGGTAACGGTGAGACTCCGGAAACGTCCGGAAAGAAGGGCGATCACCTCATTGGCGACTACTATGTGGCGTTCGATAAGCACTATAAGGCAGAGTGTGACGAACTGTATAAGCAGTATGTCGCAGAGGGAATGGCAGAAGATGCCGCCAAGGAAAAGGCAAAACAGGAGGCTCCGCTCATAAAGGAAGCACACGATATGCTGGTGAAATGGGAACAGAATGACCCGGAAGTGCGTGCGCTTTGGAAAAGGATGAACGAATGGGTGTATGCCGGTTTCGATGAGACATACAAGGCTCTCGGCGTTGGTTTCGACAAGATTTACTACGAGTCAGATACTTATCTTGAAGGAAAGGAAAAGGTTGAGGAAGGGCTTGAGAAAGGATTCTTCTATCGTCGTGATGACAATTCGGTGTGGGCAGATCTCACTAAGGAGGGACTTGACGAGAAATTGCTGCTGCGTTCTGACGGTACGTCGGTGTATATGACGCAGGATATCGGCACGGCCAAGTTGCGTTTTCAGGACTATCCGATTGATAAGATGATATATGTAGTGGGCAATGAGCAGAACTATCATTTCCAGGTGCTGTCTATTTTGCTTGACAAACTCGGTTTTAAGTGGGGCAAAGACCTCGTACATTTCTCGTACGGAATGGTCGAACTGCCCAATGGCAAGATGAAATCGCGTGAGGGTACTGTGGTGGATGCGGACGATTTGATAGCCACTATGATAGCTGATGCGCGCAAAACAAGCGATGAATTGGGCAAATTTGACGACATGAGCGAGGATGAAAAGGCCGAGATAGCACGTATTGTGGGCATGGGGGCACTGAAATACTTCATCCTTAAGGTCGATGCGCGAAAGAATATGCTGTTCAATCCGGAAGAGTCCATAGATTTTAATGGTAATACCGGACCGTTTATACAATACACTTACGCCCGAATAAGGAGTATCTTGCGCAAGGCGGAGGCTGAGGGACTGATGCCGGAACTGCCGGATAGCGTGGAGATGAACGCCAAAGAGATTGAACTGGTGCAGAAAATCAGCGAATATGGTGCTGTGGTTGCTCAGGCCGGCAAGGATTATAGCCCGTCGGGTATTGCCAACTACTGCTACGAGCTCACCAAGGCATTCAACCAATTCTATCACGATTATTCGGTGTTAGGTGCCGATACCACCGGGCAGAAGCAACTGCGTCTGACCCTTGTGGCCAATATCGCAAAGACAATAAAGAACGGTATGGCCCTGATGGGAATCGAAGTACCGGAAAGAATGTAACTAATTCAATATTGTTATATACCGTCTGCCACTATAAAGGGACTCCCCTTATAGTGGCAGATGTTGTTAAAAGGGCTATTTGTCATCGTAAAAATCATATAAATATTTCTTTGTTTATGTTCTCGTTTTGAAACTTTATTGTTACCTTTGCAAAACAAAAACAAACAAAAGTCAATGACAGAATATAGTAATGGCAATAATACTACGAGTGGGGTACGCCTTGCTTGGGCTGTAGATGCGGCCTGCTCCGGCAATCCCGGCCCCATGGAATATCGTGGTGTGGACCTTGCTACCGGCCGGTCTGTATTTCATTTCGGGCCGATACGTGGCACGAACAACATCGGCGAGTTCCTCGCCATCGTTCATGCTCTTGCCCTTATGGAGCAGAAAGGCATGGCCGGCTACATCATATACAGTGACTCCGTCAATGCACAACTATGGGTAAAGAAACAACAATGCAAGACAAAACTGCCCCTAACACCTGAGACCCGGAAAGCACATGAACTGATACAACGTGCGGAGACATGGCTAAGAACCCACTCTTTCAGAGTTCCTATAGTGAAATGGGATACTAAAAACTGGGGAGAGATACCTGCGGACTTTGGCAGAAAGTAAGATTTGCAAAGTATAATACTGTTAACATGTGTGGGCGCACAGCCCTTTTTGATGGTTAAAGAATGTAAATACAAGGCATAAAGTTGATATAAGTCAAACTTATGTCAGCTTTTTTTCTTACCTTTGCAAATGTAATCCGGTGACAAACCCAATCTTGATCCTTTCTTAATACTATAGTACTGAAACACTATTGACCTTGACCATGAACACATTTGGATAAAGTACCTAAACAATAAGCATCGGATAAACAACATAAATATCCCCGCAACGCCATAAAAGGATGTTGCGGGGATTGTTGATTTCTAATGCCTTACTGTTGCTATGCCTTTACATACATATCTTTCTTGTTTCTGCATCATGCAGGCATAGCGTTTTATGCACCTTTGCCATTGACAAAATCAAGAATCTGTTCTGCATGTATTTTTGTCTTGATCTCTTTTGGCAGGAATATCTTTTCTATTACGCCCTCTTCGTTAACGAGATATGTTGTACGTATGATTCCTACCGATTTGCGTCCGCATGTTACCTTTTCTCCCCATGCACCCAACTGCTGCAACACTGTGGTGTCGGTGTCAGCAACAAGCGGAAAGTCCAGACTGAACTTTTCAGCAAATTTCTTTTGTGCCTCAGTCTTATCCTTACTGATACCTATTACAGCATACCCTGCGGCCTCAAGGTCTGCTTTGTGTTGTTGCAGAGAGCATGCCTCGGCCGTACATCCCGGTGTGTTTGCCTTGGGATAACTGTATAATACAATCTTGCGACCTTTGTAATCGCTGGCCTTAATCTCTTTTCCGTTCTGGTCAACGCCCAGTATTTCCGGAATTTTGTCACCGATGTTCATAGTTATAAAAAATAAATTGTTGTTACTGCTGCAAAGTTACTGTTTTTCCTTCATAGCGCAAAGACAGTAATATATTTTTCACATTTTTTCCGCTATGTAGTCATATAAAGCCATATAAGCATTATATATGTTAACAGGGGACAAAACTTTCAAAAGAGGATAAAAAATAGGTCACAAATTAAAAAAGTACTACTAATATAGTGCATATTAGAGAAATATTTATTAATTTTGCCGCTAATATATTACTAACTGACTACATTTGTATTACCATAACAATTTTATATTAATAAACTAAAAAACGAAATGAAGCAAACATTTAGAGCATTTCTATTGTTGCTCCTGTTGGTAATGGGAACAACAATGTCGTGGGCTGACTTCAAAAACTTCACTGCCGTACTGAACAATCAGGACGGTACGCTCCTTACCGCTGAAGAGCAGGTGCAGGGAACGGCTGTAAGTTTTGGAGTGGCAGTGGACGATGCCGGCAACGTTAGCCGTGTTGAATCCACCGACGAGACCGCTGTCGCCACGATAAGCGGTAAGTATCACAGTGACCATGGAATGACAAACCTTGTCGTTACGGTTCCTGTGGATGGTAGTGTCAAAATCAGCATAGGCCAATGCACCTACTCCGGTGGTACCATTGCTGTGAAAGACGCTAACGGTACAACCGTTGCGGAGAAGACTCCGGGTCAGGCTTGTTGGAAAAATGACCGTTCTAATGTTACGGAAATCTATTATACAGGCGACGCTACCACCCTTACCATAAGCGGAATGGGCTACTGTCCGTTTGTTGGAGTTGAGAAAAATGAGAATGTTATAGCCCGTTATGATGTGACATACGCTTTGGGCGACGAGACAGCCGAGGGTGTTGTGCCTGCAGCTGTTACATGGACAGAGGGCGATACCTATACCATTCCCGCAAACTACACCTTATATAAAGAAGGTTACACACTGAAAGGCTGGACCGATGGTACCGTTACCGTTAAGGCCGGTGACGTATATGCTCCAACCGCTGATGTTACATTGACACCGGTATTCACGCAGAATGTAAAGAATCTTGCAGGCCGCACCGCTCCTGTAACACTGAAATGGAACTTCCGTAGAGACCAGGGTGCACCGGTAATAGCCGTGCAGGGCAGCGGAAACGGTGTCGGTGTGTGGGTTACCCAGGCTGAGGTAGACGGTGAGATCATTGATGTCAAACTCGATTATGACGCTACCGCAGGCAAGATAAACAATGCCAACAACACCGATTGGGCACAGATGAACAATGGAACCAAGTTCATTCTACCGTCAGCCAAAGGCGCTGTGGTAAGCATGGAGGCTTATAGCACTATCAGCTCAACCACTATCGACGGACAAAGCGACTACACAAGTGCCAATACCATTAACTATACCATTGCCAACAGCGCCGAGACTATCGACGTTGTTATAGGCGACGGCTCTTACTATCGTTATATCCAGACAGTTCTTCCGGTCGTTTCACAGGAAGAAAGCGGCAAGACATACACCGATGAGGCCGCTTCCATAGTATGGGCACTTGATGGTAATACTGATGTTACATCCACACTCCCTGCTGACGGTTTTGCTACAAAGGCATTCGAACTTGGCAGTGCGACAATATCCGGCACCGGCACCGGACAGGCCACATACCCTGACGGCTCTGCTGTGACTCTGCTTAAGATCAAGCCGGCAAAAGGTGCAAGCGACACCTTTGCCGCAAACATGAAAGCTGCGGCAGGCCTTACATTCACACCGACAAAGATTTCCTGCTATATAGGACGCTTCGGCACAGACGCGGCGAATGGTGTTACGGTTACGGCTACCGCAAATGGCGAGACAATCACATTGGGCAACTATACCGCTCCGCGTAACAATCAGGCGCAGGATAAGGACAAGTTTGGCACAAACGACAACTATACCAATCAGGTTGTAATAGAACTTACACCCGAGCAGCAGGCCAAGCTGGCTACAGGTGATATGTTTACCGTTGCCTTCACCATAGGTGTGAATAGCGGTAAAGAGGGCGGTTTCGGTCAGTTGACAGTAGACGGCGTACTGAACGGCACTATTGCCTCAGTCAACAAATACACCCTTGAACTGGCTGCCACACCTGAAGACGGCGGTGAGGTATCTGTTTATCCTAAGTCAGAGGAGTATATTGAGAACGACGAGGTAACACTTACAGCTACCGAAAACTTCGGTTACGACTTTGTAAACTGGACCAACGCCGCAGGCGAGGAGGTGTCAACCGAGGCTAAGTTCAAATATACTGTAACAGGCAACGAGACTCTTACCGCAAACTTCAAGAAGGTAAACACCTACGTTCTTGACATTACCGTAGAGGGCGGTGCCAACGACTACATGGTAAGTCTGTCACCCGAACCGACAGTAGTGGATGGCAAGAATATGTATGAAGAGGGCACAAAGGTTACCATGACGGCGGCTTCCAACCCGATACTCACCTTCACCAACTGGAGCAATGGTGAGACTGCTTCCGAGATGGCTATCAACATGACAGGGGACAAGGCGTTCACCGCCTCCTATTCCGCTGTAGATTATATCGTAGGCTGGGACTTCATGAAAGCCGGTGGTGCAGGCAGACCGGGCGACTTCGCCGCTGCTGACAACGATGCCGTAAGCCTTGTGATGCGTAATGATGCCGGTGATGAGTCAGGATGGCTTGACAAGAGCCAATTCAATGCAGGTGGCTACGAGGGTCGTCCCGCTGCCGTTAACTGGAGAACCGGTTCTTCTAATGGTGATATAGGTTACTATTATTGGCAGACATGCGTCAATGCTGCGGCATTTACCGACATCAAGGTGATTACAGCCATGCTGTATAACTACAACGCTTACACCACACAACTTGTGGAATACTCTCTCGATGGCGAGACATGGAGCACTGTTGGCAAGATCGTTATATCCGGCAACAAGAACTGGACCGACGCAACTATCGCGCTTCCTGCCGACGCCAATAATCAGGAGAAGGTTTACATCCGCTGGATCAGTGACAAGACCTCACAAATAGCAGGTACAGCTTCTGCCAACGACGGTATCGCACTCGGTGCTACATATATTGTTGGTACGGCAAAACTCATTGACGATGGCACCGCTCCGGTGCTCGTAAGCTCTGTTCCTGCCGACAAGTCTGAGGGTGCTTCCGCCAATGGTAAGGTTGTACTGACATTCGACGAGAAGATAAAACTGACCGAGAATGCCAAGGCAACACTTGACGGTGTGGCTCTCAAACCGGTGGTTAGCGGTAAGACAGTAATATGCGAGTACAAGGGACTCAATTACTCTACCGATGCGCAGTTCGTTCTTGCCGGCGGCTCTGTTGCCGACCTGACCGACAATGCTATTGCCGAGGACATCGTAATCAATTTCCAGACCAAGGTTAAGCCGTCTGTAGATAAGGCGCTTTATGACTTTATTGTGCCGGTAGACGGTACCATTACCGAGGCTCTCGCTGCAGCTAACGCGCGTGGTGCCAATGCTACAGAGCGTTATCGCATACTCATCACCAACGGTAACTACGTCTTCGATTGCCACGGTACAACCGTAGGCGGCGACGGTAAGGAATACGATGACCCGCGTTCTCACCTCACTTCTCCTTATGTATCATTCATAGGCGAGTCTATGGAGGGTGTAACAATCACCAACAAGACTCCTGAGGCAACATGGAATAATGGCTTCGGCACTGCTTGTCCGCTTGAGGGCATTGGTAATGGTGATGTGCTTATCATACAGAAAGACGGTCATGACGCATATTTCCAGAACCTTACTCTCAAAAGCTCAATGGGTGACAATCACGGCCGTGACATAGTTTTGCAAGACAAGTCTAACCGTACAATCTTCAAGGATGCATGTCTCTGGGGCTATCAGGACACATACGTGTCTAACTCTGAGGCCGGCAAGTACTATTTTGAGGGCGGTGTGCTTCGCGGCCGTACCGACTTCCTCTGCGGTAAGGGCGATGTATTCTACAACGAGGTTACATTGCAGCAGTGCGGCACCGGCGGTTATCTCGCCGTTCCGTCAAAAGCCAAGAAGTATGGCTATGTATTCCTGAACTGTTATATCAAGAAAGAGACTTCAGACGTATCGTTCTATCTCGGACGTCCATGGGGTACCGGCACTCCGATAGCATGCTTTATCAACACGAAGATGGATGGTAACGCTCTTGGTAACGGCTGGGCCGACATGAGCGGAGGCTGGCCGGCACGCTTTGCCGAGTACAACTCTTTCCTCACTTCAGGCACATCTATCGACCTCTCTACCCGTCGCACATCATTTAATGGCAGCGATGGCAACGTACACGCTAACGATCCTATCCTCACTATCGACGATGTCAACGCCATGAGCCTTGCCAACGTGATGGGACAGGATGACGACTGGGATCCTACAGCACTCACAGAACAGGCTTCCGCTCCTGCTAACGTTATGTTAGACAGCGACACCAATGTTCTGACATGGGACGACAACAGCTATGTTCTCTGCTGGGTTATAAGCAAGGATGGCAAGTTTGTTACCGCAACCACATCAAACTCTTATGAGGTTGACGATGCTACCGCCAAGTGGACGGTACGTGCCGCCAACGAGATGGGTGGTCTTGGTGAGGCTTCCGAGGCTAAGGTTATTACCCCTGTTGACGTGACTCAGTTTGTCGGAGAGTATCTTGTTGACGCTACTGTTACCGGTGGAGGTACCACAGCAGAGTTCAAGGGCCAGACAATCAAGGTGGAGTCAGGTGCTAAAGCCGGCACGGTAAACATCACTCTCCCTGCTGCCACATATAATACTCACTCTATGTCGGCAACCGTAATAAACGGTGTTAAGCTCATAGAGATGGGTGATGGTAAGTACGGAATGGCTGGCGAGGGCTTCAAGGTCACTGTTGATGATACAGAGTTCACGGCCAACATGAATGCCAAGGACAACTACTTTGAAGTGACAGATGGTCGTGTAACGGCTCTCACTACCAACATTCAGGCTACATCTGCCAAGGGTGATATTACTGTAATATATCAGCTTGCCGGTTTCGATGCAATCATCTCAGTTGGAACTGTTGATGTTGTTGCTCCTGCCAAGCGTATTGAGAATGGCCGGATCGTTATCGAGAAGAACGGTGTTCTCTATGGTGTTGACGGTATTCGTAAGTAATTCTTTCTGATACTCGGATATGTTTGCAGGGAGTCCTATGGGCTCCCTGCTTTTTTATTGGCGCAGGTAATGATGGCAAGGAATATACTATGTTTGCGTAAAATTTTCCCGTCTCTATCAGTAGTGCATGATAGTCCTGTTGCAATCGCAGTGCTTTTACAATGCAATCGGGCCATGATTACAATGTAATCGCAGTGCTTTTGCATTATAATCGCAATACGATTGCAATGCTACTTGTAACTGTCTGTGTTACAATGATATAAAAATACAGTTTTTCGAGGTGCAAAAAAGACGGCTACTCAAGAATATAAAGCCTTGCATAATCTGCGCTAAATTAACGTAAATTCGATATAAGATTACAACACAAACACTGTGACTGTATTTCTATGTCTATTGTGTCTCGCACCCTGCATGGGTGCAACATTCAAGCCCGGGGTGTCAACCCCGGGAACAATGGACACGCATAAACGATAAAACGTATCTCGCCCTGAAAGGGCGGGACAACAATCGCGTTACAAGGCGAACAGCAACAGGAGCGGAACGACAACCGAATCGCAAGACGCGCGGATGGTATAGCGACCCTTGTCCCGCTCCTTCAGAGCGAAATACCATTTGAGGGATTGGGCTATTCTATTCCCGGGGTTGACACCCCGGGCTTGGATATTGCACTCTTTCAGAGTGCCTTGTCGCAATATTTTACACCATTTTTATTCTATATCGACTGAAATATTGCACTCTTTCAGAGTGCTTTCATATATGATATATAGATGTAATACCTTTACTTGTCATCGTTTGTCTTATTGTGTTTGTGCGACGCCTTTGTAATCGCAGTGCCTTTACACGGTAATCGCAGTGTGTTCATGATGTAATCGCAATGCGATTGCAACGCAAAAGCAGTGCGATTGTAACAGGCTTGTTTAAGCTTTGCGCTTGCGCCACGTCAGTATCATGACGGCCGACAGTACGAGCAGGCCGCCGACTGTAGTGTCTATGCCGCATGTCTCGCCCAATATCAACACGCCGACAACCATTGCCGTGAGCGGTTCGAAGGCTCCGAGTATCGCCACTATGGTGGTGTCGATGCGTCGTAGGGCCATGGTTACGCAGATATTGCTGAAGGCTGTCGGCAGCAGGCCGAGCAGAATGAGATTGAGCCACGATGTGCTGTCCGGCACATTTCCCGCGCCTCCCTCTACCAACAGTGAGTATAGCAACAGATATAGAAATGCGTTGAAAAAGATATAGAATGTTAGTTTGGTGCTTGGCATTCTGCTGATGCGCAGGCGTGGCAGCAGAACGAGGTATATGCCGTAGCCTATACCGGAGCACAGGCCGAGAAAAATGCCCCATGCGGAGAAGCGGGCGTCAGCGGCGAAAAAGCCGGACAACAACATCACACCTATGGTGGTGAGGGTTATTGCCAGTGTCTTGCGTCCCGAAAGCCGTTCGCCGAGGAACAGCAGACCTATGACACAGCACCATATCGGATTGGTATATATAAGCGATGTGGCTACGCCGGAGGAGATATAATCATAGCTTCCGAACAGCGTGAAGGCGCATATTATGTAGATAAGCGACAGTATGGATATGCGTAGAAAGTCACTCCATGATATGCGGAGCGACACCTGCCGGCATAGAAGGAATGCCAACATGAAGAGCGAACCGAAGAAAAAGCGGTATAGTATGATGCTTATATACCCCATTCCGGCGTCTATCACGGGAATGGTGAAAAGCGGTATCAGACCGAATGAGGCTCCTGACAGTATGGCAAGCGCATATCCGGCCAAGTTGTTGTTACCCATTATTTGGATTGTGTCCTTGTTGTCGGCTTGCTTGTGGTGTTTGTTGCCTTTTTGCTTTCAGGCTGTTGCTTGTCGTTGGATGGTGCCGGTGCCTCGTCCTTGCACACTGCTATGACAAACTGTTTTACAATATAGTTCTGCGAAGCCATGTCGTCCAGACCCTCGGTATTGTTCTTTACGAATGACCTCATTTCCTTTTTGTATATTTGTGCTGCCGCATGCTCTCCGGTCTCCTGGAAATATGCGATGTTGTCGAGAGCCTCCTGACACAGTGCCGCGACAGCCTGTATGTCGTCATCCTTTAGCCTTTCATTTATATCCCGTTTCATTGCCGCCGCCGTTTCTATTATGCCGTCGGTGTTGATTTTATAGAGAAATGTCGTGTCCGGAGCGTTGTCCGGAGTCGTTTGCCCGCCACACGACAACAGCAGCAGGCATAATGGTATAAGAGAAATAATCTGTTTCATGTCGCAAAGTTAACAAAAAAAGGTGAATAACTTGTTTAATTGTTTTTTTTTTTTTAACTTTGCAGCTAATTATGATATCAATTTCGCGATATAATACTGCCGTTGCCGCACAATGGGATGATTTCGTCAGACACTCGCGCAACGGTACTTTTCTCTTTGAACGGGCTTATATGGACTATCATGCCACCCGCTTTAAGGACCATTCGCTTTGTTATCATGATGAGAGGGGACGGCTTATTGCCGTGATGGCATGCAACGAGGACGCTGATACGCTTTATAGCCACCGTGGTCTGACGTATGGCGGACTGCTGTTGGGTAATGGTACGCATGCGGCGGATGTAGGAGCAATGGTGGATGTGACACTGGACTACCTGCGTGATAACGGGTTTGGTGCGTGGGTGTATAAGCCTGTGCCGGGCATTTATCATAATATACCGTCTGAGGATGCTGAGTATTTCCTGTGGAGGCGTGGCGCGCGGACTACGGCTTGTAACCTTGCGTCGGTTGTGGACTATGGCAGTATGCCGGAATTGCGTGCGGAGTATTGTCGGCGCAATGCCCTTACACGGCTTGCCGCAAGAGGGGTGCGGCTCGATATGGAGGCTCGTCTGCAGGACTTCTGGCCGTTGCTGATGGAGCATCTGGCCGAAAAATATGCCGCAAGGCCTGTGCATACCTTGCGGGAGATAACGCTGTTGCAGCAGGCTTTCCCACGGAATATACTGTGTGCGGCGGCTGTTGACGCTGACGGCGAGATGCTTGCCGGTGTGGTTATGTATGTATCGGGACAGGTGGCACACGCACAATACAGTACGGCCACGGAGCGTGGGCGGCGTATAGGTGCTCAGGATTTTCTGTACCTTTCGCTGATAAACCATTACAGAACGGTGCCCGGAATACGCTTTTTTGACCTTGGTACAAGTAATGAGGATGGCGGTGAGAGGCTGAACGTTACGCTGAACCGCTACAAGGAGGGTTTTGGAGCAAGGGGAGTGATATATAAAGAGTTGCGCATTGAGGTGTGACATTAACGGAATAACAGGGAGAAACGGATGTTAGGGGAAATAATACAACTGCCGAAGATAACGGATCCGCGGGGCAATCTCACCTTTTGTGAGAGCTTGCGCAATGTGCCTTTTGAGGTAAAACGCGTGTACTGGACATACGATGTGCCCGGAGGCGGACGCCGGGGAGGGCATGCCCATAAGGAGATAAGTGAGTTTCTGGTGGCTACAAGCGGCTCGTTTAATGTGACACTGGACAACGGCAAGGAGAAAAAGACATTCTTGTTGAACCATCCTTGGGAGGGTTTGCTGATATATCCCGGTGTGTGGCGCACGCTGGAGGACTTCTCTTCGGGGGCGGTGTGCATGGTGATGGCGTCAGATTATTACGATGAGGCCGATTATATAAGGAATTATAAGGACTATAAAAAAGGAAATAAGCGATAGGGACGCATCGTCTGAGCGGGCGGAATGTAGTGTGACCGGATGTCGCGGACAATTAAACTACCTACATTGAACAGTTATAAAGCAATAATAAAGGCTACAAGTCTTTTCAGCGGTGTGCAGGGATTGAATATCATCCTCAACATTATCCGCACGAAGATGGTTGCCATAATCATAGGACCGGAGGGCGTTGCCCTTAACAGTATATACAATGAGAGCCGTGAGCTGCTGCATAGCACATCCAATCTCGGACTGGATGTCAGCGGGGTTAGAGGGCTGTCGAAGGCATACGAGGAGATGAAGGCGGAGGAAAACGGGCGTGCCGATGCCACGGTGTTGTCCGCTATGCGCCGGGATATAACTGAGGAGGTGGCCGTATTGCGCTCGTGGGTGATGCTGTTGGCGCTGGTTGGCATGCTGCTCTGTATGCTATTGTCGGCTCCGTTGTCGCTGATGACCTTCAAAGACTATGACCATATCTGGGGATATGTAATGCTTTCGCCCGCCGTTGCCTTCAGCACTATTACGTGCGGGGAGCTGGCTGTGCTCAAAGGGTTGCGGCGGTTGAGGTGGATTGCCACCGTGTCGCTGCTGAATGTAGTGGCGGGTTTGGTCGTCTCCATACCTATTTATTACGTCTGGGGCATTGAGGGTGTTTTGGCGGCGCTTGTCACTCTGGGGCTGGTTACGATGTTTGTGGCGTGCTTTTTCGGCTATAGGGCGGAGCCGTTAAGGCTGGCTATGACCGGAAATACGCTGCGTAAGGGGCGTGGTATGCTGGCTGTGGGAACTAACTTCGTTGTGTGCAGTATCATAGGTCATTTGGCTGTGCTTGGGATATTGTCGTATCTGAATAATTTTGCGTCGCAGGAGATGGTGGGGTTATACAGTGCCGGCTACACAATGACAATGACATACGCCGGTATGGTGTTTGCGGCTATGGAGACAGATTATTTCCCTCGCCTGTCGGGAGTGGTGACAAAGCCGCGGGAGAGGGCGGAGACATTGCTCAGACAGCAGGACGTCTCGCTGATTCTTATTGTACCTTTGCTTGCCGCTATGATTGTAGTGCTGCCGGTATTGGTGCCGTTGTTCCTCAGCGGAGAGTTTGAACCTATCGTACACATGGCACAGGTGACGACCGTAGGACTTGTGTTCAGGGCGGTATATTTGCCTAATGCCTACGTGTCTTTGGCTGCCGGCGACAATAAAACGTTCCTTATCATAAATATAATAGGGGCTATTGATATTCTGCTTGTAATAGTAGGCTACCGCTGTTGCGGCCTGATTGGTGCAGGAATAGCCCTGACCGTGCAGAATTTCATTGACATGGTGCTCGTAATGGCAATATCAAAGTGGAAGTATGGTGTAGCGTTTACACTGCCAAGGATGTTGTCATTGGGTGTGTTCGTGTCGCTTCTGGTCGCCACCTACGCCTGCAGTCAGTGCTTTGAGGGCTGGAATTATTGGGTAGCGGGCGTCGTTATGACCGCTGTCACGGTGCTATACTCTTACAACAGATATAAAATGTCATGGCAAGAAAGCGCATAATGATTCTTGGGGGCAACAGTGTGCAGGCTGAAGCCACACGCGTTGCGGGACGATTGGGCTACTATACCGTCAGCACCGATTTGCATCCGGACAATCCTGGGCATGCCTTAGCGGACGAATATTGCCCGGTGGACGTTGTGGACAAGGAGGCCGTGCTGCGTGAGGCAAGGCGGATAGGCATAGACGGAATAGTGCCTTATGCCTCAGATGTGCTTGCTCCGGTGGCCGCTTACGTTGCGGAGAGGATGGGATTGCCCGGCAATCCGTATGATACCGTGCAGATAATGACCCACAAAAACCGATTCAGGGCGTTTCTTGCAGACAATGGTTTCCCTACGCCGAGGGGCAAAGGATTCCGGGATATGGATGAGGCCGCGGCGTATTATCGCAGCCTTGGCGGTCACGCCATGATGAAACCGGTGGACAGTGCGGGCAGCAAAGGGGTGTTCAGGATATGCTCTGAGGATGACATCAGGGCGCATTGGCATGAGTCTATGTGCTATTCCGCCGAGGGAACGGTGATTATTGAGGAGTTCATTGAGCGTAAGGGAATGCAGCAGGACGGTGACATCTTCGTCATAAATGGTAAAGTTGCCTTCTGGGGATTGGGCGATCAGCACAAGGATCCGGCCGCTCCATACGTGCCGGCGGCACACACTTTCCCCTCGGAGATGGCTGAAGAGTACATAGACAGGGCACGGACGCTGGTGCAGGAGATACTGACACGGCTTGGATTCAGAATGGGGCCGTGTAACGTTGAGTATATTGTTGGAGCCGACAATCAGGTGTATATTATGGAAATCGGGCCACGGAACGGTGGCAATCTCATTCCTTTCGCACTGCAGGATGTAACCGGTATAGATCTGACCGAGTTGACAATAAGGCAGGCGATGGGTGAGACAGTGGGGATACCGGAGTGGCATTACGATGGCTTCGCAATGTCTTTGGTGTTGCATGCCGCTGAAACCGGAGTGTTTCACGGCGTGGAAGTGCCGGAAGAGTATAGGGAATATCTGCGCCGCTCGTTCATATTCCTGAAGGAAGGCGACAGGATTAACCGCTTCCATAATGGCGGTGATACGATAGGAACCATGACATTCCATTTCAAGGAACGCCATGGCTCCACGTCACTCGGTCAGTTCTACCGTCTTGTTATGTCGGAGAACTGACGTATTCTCGTTTTTATTACAATCTTTTAGAACTTTAGTCTGGCGTTTGCCATAAGCCAAAAGCCCGGTTGCGGGATGTTGCTTAGGTCGAAATAACGGTATGATGTCAGGTTGTTCATATTCAGAGACAGCTCATACCGCGGCTTTGTCCACATCAGTTTCAGGTCGAGCAGCCCGAAAGGTGTATAAGGATGTGACACGCCTGTTGGTGTGGTTCCGTTGTAAACGATGTATGTTCCCATGCGTTGTTGCCACCTGAAAGACCATGAGGCGGACAGGCTGCCCGCTATTTTATGGTCGATTGCGGCGACAAACTTGTGCTTTAGGTATTCCATCGCATAGTTAGATTTGTAGAACTCGGTGTCATCCTTGCGCGACTGGTCTATGAAAGCGTAGGCAAGGCGTAGGCGTGATATGCGGCTGTTAGTTAAAATCTCACGAGGAAGCAGGTCGATGTTAACCTCATAGCCACGGTTCTCGAGCTTGAAGTTGGCCGAATGGTATATGTCTTCGGCTGAATACATCACCCAGTCTATCATGTCCGTGCCCCAATCGTAGAAGCCTGACAGCCGTGCCTCAATGCCATTGGCCCGATATTGTGTTCCGATGCGCAGCGATTGCGTCTTCTCCGGTTTTAGATCTTTGTTACCTTCTTGTGTGGGCGACTTGTAAAAGAGATCTGTAAATGTAGGCATACGGAACGCCATGTTCCATGATACCGTTAGTTTCCAAGCCCTGTCGGGGCGATAGCTTATGTCAATGCCGGGATAAAGGCGGAAAGAAGAGTTGTAGGCCGTATTCATATTGGCCACTATTCCGGCTGATGCAGTGAAGTCTTTTAACAGCAGATTATGCTCAATGAAGTAACTGACGTCAGTGCGTTGCTCCCGTTTTGTGTAGCTTTTGTCGCTGTGTCCGGGCACGCTTACATACTCACTCTCCTCCAAAGGCCGTCCGAGGTTGGTGGAGAGAATGCCCTCTTGCCTTATGTCCGCACCGATAGCGGTGCGTCCGAGTGCCCAATCCGTGTAGGCGTTGACCGATAATCCGTACACATCCGTGCGGTGAAAGTTCTCGCCTGTGGCCTTGCCGCTTATCAGTTGGAAGTGGTCGTAATAGCGATTCCAATACATTGTGGGTACGATGTTAACGGTTTTGCCGCTTTGGAGCGCCACGGTTGCATCGGCTTTTACCGACGCCATGATGCGGGCATTGCTCTCATACTGGTCGGGATAGGCTGCGGAGTAAAACGTGTTGGCACCGTATCGCATGGCGCTCATGCCCAACTGCCAGTCGAGACGTATGTCGCTCTCGCCCTGTTGGTGCCGCTGTGAATAGCTACCTTGGTAGAATGCCTGCGACTTACGGAAGTAAGAGTTCTCCGTTCCGCCGTCGCTCAGCTTGTAACCCGCCGACAAACTATTGGTAATGCCGTTGCCCGCAATGCCTCCGCGGGCTGATATTCCGAATGTACCGTAACTGCCTCCCTCAGCTGACACATTACCTCCGGTTTCTCGTTCGCCGCGTGTTACTATGTTAATGGCCCCGTTAAAGGCCGCTGCACCAAAGATACGTGATGCCGCACCCTCGATAATCTCGATGCGAGCAATGTCGTCTAATGAAACCGGGAAGTCGGCACTGAAGTGTCCTGTCTGTGAGTTGCTGATGTTGACACCGTTCAAAAGAATAGCAACTTGGTCGTGAGTGCCGCCGTTAATGGATATGTCCGTTTGTACACCAAAGCCACCTCGTTGTCGGACATCAACGCCAATGGCTGTCTTTAGTAAGTCGTTTACGCTCTCCGCCGCCGCGCATTCTATGTCATTGCGGGTGATAACGGAGACAATTTTTGCCATCTCTAACTGCGTCAGAGGGGCTCTGGAACCTGTCACTACGACCTCGTCGAGCTTCTGTTCCGTGCGTTCGAGACTGTTATCCGCCACTGCCGTGTTCACGCTTACGCCCTCGGCCTTGGAGTGTTGCAGCGTGGCAATGCTCAGTGTGCAGATGATTACCTCCCGCTTCACACACGCAAAGAGTGCGTAACCCTTTCTTGTGAAGTGACGGAAGTACAGTCTTTCGCATCTGTTGAAAGTTGTCTTTCGCATTGTTTTTATTTGGGTTAATAATTAAAAAGCCGACTACCATTGTGGTAATCGGGTGCAAAGGTACGACTTTTCCGCGACATAGTCACAGCCGTTTCAATCATTTTTCACGAAAAATATTACGGCAACCCTGCGTGGAGCCATCATTGTCGGGCGGGTCAGGCAGAAAGAACGTCCAGTCGTTATGTCTCTTGCCGTTGGCGCGTTGCCTATAATCTCGCTGTAATGCTCCGGCCTGAACATCGCATGACGGTTGTTCCCGTTTACGATTGTCATGATATTGCCCTGCCGGTGCATGCGTGCCACTACGTAAATACCGTCTCTCGGTACGAATTGTCTGGTGCTTCCGTATGCTGTTATGTCGTTGCTTTTGCGCCATTGCAGCAGACGCCGCAGCCAATTGAACATGCTGTTCTGCTCTTTTGTGCGCCCTTTAGCCGTGAAGGCGTTATGCCTTTTATCTGCAAACCCGCCCGGAAAGGGTTGTCTTACCATAGCGTCACTTACGCCGGTGGTGCCATACATCAGAATCTCCGTGCCGTAATAAATCTGTGGCAGGCGTGGTATTGTGAGCAGAACGGCGAGCGCGCACCTCATGCTGGCCACCAGATGTTTGCGGCGTTTGCTGTCGTAAGTGTCGAAATCGCCGAGGAAACGGTTCACATCATGGTTGTCAATGAACGCCAATGTCATTGACGGCATCTTGTAAAGATAGTCATAACACAGCACATGATATATGTGATTCATGCCGCTCCACCATTCATCGGACTCTTCGTCCTTTGTCTTGTTGAAGGCTTCAAACAGCGCAAAGTCCATGCTGCTGTCCAGTTCGCCCTCCTGCCACTTTGCGGAGAAAGCGGGATGTGACACCCATGTCTCTCCAATCACCTTGAAATCGGGATACTCTTTGTGCAGAGTTGCGAGCCATTGCTGCATGGCCTCCGCATCAGCGTATGGGAATGTGTCCATGCGTATGGCGTCTATGCCGGCCGTTTCTATCCACCATATAGTGCATTGTGTCAGATAACGCAACAGATTCCGGTTGCGAAGGTTCAGATCCGGCATTGTGTCCACAAACCAACCCTCCACCGTTTGCTGTCTGTCCACATCCGCCGCGTATGGGTCTACGGTTGTTGTCAGACGGTAGTTTGTCCGCACTCGTCGTCCGTTCAGATGATTTATCCAGTCCGGTTCGGGCGGGTTTCTGAGCCACGGGTGCGCTATTCCGCAGTGGTTGAATATGAAATCCATAACCACTTTCAGCCCCCGTTTGTGCGCGTCATGCACCAGTCGCCGGTAGTCCGCCATGCTTCCGAAGTGCGGGTCTATTGCGTAATGGTCGGTAACAGCATATCCATGGTATGAGCTCCTGTTGCCTGTCTCCGGCATATTGTTTCGTAACACGGGCGTAAGCCACAGTGCCGTCACCCCAAGGTCGGCGAGATATGGCAGGTGTCGGCGTATGCCCTCTATGTTTCCGCCCTGCCATTGGTCCGGACAACAGTGTTGTTCCGGTTCCGCTGCGGCCTTGTTCTTATGGCAAGCGAACCTGTCCGGCATCAGAAGATATATCACATCCTTTGGCGTAAGGCTCTGCCTATGTTCAGGTTGTGTTTCCCTTTCGTGCAGGGTGTATGGTATTGTGACGGTGTTGTTGCCCTTTCTTACCTCAATCCGCATGGTTCCCGCCTTGCAGTCGCCTATGTCAAGATGTAAAAACGCATATTCCCCATTGCCGGTAATGGCCGTTTCCACTGTCTTCGCACCCGGGTAACGCACCGTTATTGCGGCATCGCACATGTCTTCGCCTGCAATCATCAGTTGCAGCGTCGTGTCTCTCATGCCTACGAACCATGACGGCGGGTCAATACGCTTTATTTTCATCTCCCGCTCTGTGTTATCATCTCGGCAATGTCATCGCAGAAACGCCTGTCGGCCATCATGTCGTCAATGTTAAGGTGCATCCTGTACCGCCAGTAATGTCTCGGATTGGCGGGTATGTTGATGCGCTCGGCGTTGGCATCGGGCAGTCTCAGTGTTTCGCTCACCGCCAGCCAGTCCTGCAATGACAGCACGCAGAGCATGGAAGCCGATTGCAGGTTGCGTAGCATTATATCGCGTGCCAGCCATGTTGGCAACGGGTGCGGAGCGTCATCACGCCTGTTCAGTACTGACGAATATAACTCTTGGGCACGGTTATGATCCTCGTCCCACCACATGCGCAGGGTGGGCATGTCGTGGCTGTCGATTGTGCACACGCTGCGATAAGGGTAGTATTCCGGCCGGCCGAACCTCCTTCCCATCTCTTTTGACATTGATTGCACCTCAAGAGACAGTATGCGTAGCTCGTCCATGACGGTGGGAACGCACTCCGGTATCATGCCAAGGTCTTCGGCGCACACCAGCATGCGTGTGGCCTCCACCAGCTTAGGCAGTTTCTTCATGGCCTCCTTGTACCAGTGCAGAGTGTTGCGCCGGTAGTAATAGTCGTCGTAAAGGCGGTCGAAGTTCTTGCGGTCGCTGTCTGACAGCAACACCTTATATATATAAGAGTGCTGAGCCGCTATGCGCGGGTGGTATAGCTCCGGTGTCTTGTGGTCGGTTATGAACAGCACATTGCTAAGTAATGTGTAAAGGCCGTCACGCAGATTTATGTCCCGCACCTTTGCCTCTACCTTGCGTTGCGTGTCATATTCTTCCTTTGGCAGATACAGACCGTCTTTGTATGGCTCCAGATATGTATCGCGCACCTGCAGTGCCCGCT
Source organism: uncultured Prevotella sp. (assembly GCA_964599665.1). Classification (GTDB taxonomy): domain Bacteria; phylum Bacteroidota; class Bacteroidia; order Bacteroidales; family Bacteroidaceae; genus Prevotella. Next base: position 94,130 of record CAZRGO010000004.1, on the reverse strand, counting down.
CCGTGCCAAAGACATCTTCCAATATCTCTTTATTGATATACGGACGTGTAAAGCGTCCCCTCCTGAAGTGCAGGCCATACGCCTCCACCTCCTCCGGCGTCATGGCGAGTGCCGGCTGGAACTGTCCTAACAGACCGTGCACGGCGTGGACAGGTATCTCCCATATCCTGAAAAAACCGAGAACGTGGTCTATCCTGTAGGCATCGAAATACTTCTGCATGTTCGTGAAGCGCCTTACCCACCATTGGCAGTCGTCTTTCAGCATCTCATCCCAGTTATATGTCGGGAAACCCCAGTTCTGACCGTTTATGGAGAAGTCGTCCGGCGGTGCTCCCGCCTGTCCGTTCAGGTTGAAATAACGCTGCTCCTGCCACACATCGCATCCGCTGCGGTGTACGCCTATCGGTATGTCGCCCTTCAATATCACGTGCTTCTGTCTGGCATAGGCGTGCGCCGCCTTCATCTGCGTGGCGAGAATGTATTGCACATAGTAGTAATATGCCACCTGTCTGTATGCCTTTGTCCGTGGATTCGCCAGCTGTTGGCGGTTCTCTTCATTCCATTGCTCGTTGTCTTTCCACTGTGTGAAGTCTGCCGTGCCTGTGGTGTCACGCAGGTAACAGTACATGGCGTATGGCACCAGCCACCGCTCCTCTTCCTCAAACCACGCTCTGAAATCGGCCGATGCCAGCGTGCTCTTGCCCTCTTGTTGGTATAGCAGTTGCAGATATTCGTTCTTTGCGTTGTTAACCCTTTCGTAGTCAATCTCCCTAAGGGCATTCAACTCCTTGCGCAGCAGCTCCATCTCTTCCGCCTTCTTGCTGTCGGCGAGTGGCGGCAGCTGTCTCAGGTCGGCATATTGCGGATGCAGCGCAAAGATGCTTATGCAGGAGTAGGGGTATGAGTCAGTCCATGTGTGGGTCAGAGTGGTGTCGTTTATCGGCAGCACCTGCAGCACCCTCTGCTTCGTGTATGCCGTCCAGTCAATCATACTCTTCAGGTCTCCGAAGTCACCCACACCGAAACTGCCCTCTGTCCTTAGCGAGAATACCGGTATGAGGGTTCCAGCCTTGCGTACGTTCCATATCTCAAAGAACGCCTGCGGCAACTCATACTCTATGATCTCGCCGCGTCTCATGCGTGGCATTGCTATGTTGCGGTTCTCTCCTGTCTCCCACATCGGGGTGTCATAAGGGTTCTCATCCTTTATGGCGACAAACTTATATTCCAGTTTTTCGCCTGCGGTGTATTCGGCGTCAATGTCACATACCCATTCGTTCGGTGCCTGCTCCATGCACGGTATGGCACGGTTCAGATCCCATTCGCCTAACGCCGGATGTGAGCCTGTCATTACAAGGCGCTCGAAACCGCGCAACTGTGGGGCGCGTACCTTGAGCCTCAGTGCCGATGGGCATGCCTTGCGGTACACGGAACGTTTCTCCCTGCGGTTTATGCACTGTGTGTATGCTGACGTATAGAGGTAGGTGTCGTGAGGAATATCAATCCATGTATCGTTGGCGGTGTATTGCGTCAGTCCTGTCTGTCCTATGTCAATGCGGTGCGCTTGGGTGGTCCACTCGGTCCGCAGCACAGTGTTCATGCGTTGCACGGAATAGTAATAGTCCATCATGGCCATGCCGCCGTTATCGAAACGCAGTTCATACTGCCAGTATCCGTCTTGCTTCCGGGTCATCTTGAAAGCCTCAGTATGTCCGTCGGACATCTTGACATTAACAAACAACTGGTCGGCGTATGTCGCAAGATAATGTATGTTGAATAGTATTATCATTGATAGATGTATTGAAGGTTTTATATGTTTGAGTGTATGTGGGTTGCGGCGGTTGCGGTGTCGGGGCTTCATGAAAAAGCGGACAAGGTCGTAGAAACAGCCGCGCAGACGTTGTCCGTCGCTGCAAAAGTACCAAATAAATTTCAAACATGCAAGAGAAAATTGGAAAAAAGTTGTAACGTTCAAAACAAGTGCTGTGTGAGTCCGTTGTAATCGCACTGCAATTGCGTTGTGAAAGCACTGCGATTATGATGTAAAGGCACCGCGATTGCAGTGTAATCGCACTGCGATTGTGAAGGGATAGCTTTAATCTTTTGTAAATGGTTGTATTTTAGTGTGTTATGAAAATAATTATTTAGCAGTGTCCTGATAGCTTTTGGTGGATACTCATCGATGCATGTATAACGTGTAATACAATCATAGCAGATAACGTAAACCATAGTTTTTTGTCCTTTTTTTACTTGTTTGCGCCTTTATTGTAAAATTGTATAGCTTCCCGATACCTACAGCAAAGACCATGTTTTTTCTATATATACGAAAAAAGTCTTTGGGAGACTGCTTTTTTGCATAAATAAAAGAAGAATGTTACTTTTGTCCCAAATTATCAAATAACTATGGCACGCTACAAATCATTGCCCAATGACATATCTGATTTTTAAGCAACCGGAGTTGGAACTGAACTATAGTTATTGTGACTTCTTTCTTCTTCCCGACAGCCGTTGGAAAGAAGTCAGACACAGTTATATCCTTGAGTTGAAGTACATTAAAACTAACGCCACAGCCGTTGAGGTGGAGAGATAATGGACAGAAGCGGTAGAGCAAATACGCAGGTATGCCGAAGCTCCATGTGTCACATCCCTTCTCCGAGGTACGGTACTTCATTCTATTGTAGTACAAATAAAAGGTTATGAGACGATAAGGATGGAAGAGGTCTCATAATTAAAGGGAAACGGGATAACAGACCTTAAAAAGCTGAAACCTTATCCGTTGTGTTTCCGGAGGGCGGAGATAAATGAAACTTACATATAATCCCCCTGTGTTAGATGAATGTTTACATAACACAGGGGGATTATAGCGTTTCTTGAATTAGTGTTTGCTTACCAAAAGAATATATAATTTTCCTGTTGCTTGAAATAAGCTATCGCGATATCGCGTGCAGCGGTAACTGTTGCCATGGCAATACGCTCATTAGCTTCCCGTGCCTGCCTAATGTCCTGCTGCTCAGTTTTGTACATTGTGTTCACGTTCTTCTTGACTTCTTTCAGCAATTTCTGCGCTTCACCGAAACAACTACATGACGGATTGATGGTGGCTGCAATGTCTGCGGCGTATTCAAAATCCCGTTTCGCTATGGCAGAGTGAGCCATCAGCATTATCTCGTCACAGTTTTGGGAGAGGTACATTTGGTAGATTTTGATAATAGCGTCAGATACTTTGGGGTATCCGGCAAATGACTCGGGATAAGTGGAGAGCAGGGCTAACGCCTCTTCGTACCGCTGTTGAGATGCTATGGTGTTGGCTTTGGCTATCAAAGCGTATGTGTTGTTGTTATAATAGTCTGTTATTTTTTTCTTTGCCGTAGCTGTAAAAAAGGCATATTTGTCGGTGTCTATATTTTGTATAGCTTTGCGTATGGCCTCAATCTTTGAATATCCCTCACCGGAAACAGGGATGTTGAGACTACAGAAAATCGTATTTGTGACAATATTGCGTACGGTTATAGTGAAACATAACTCTGTGGTGTAAATATTTCGCATACCACTTTGTATTATGTTCTCGACCAATACATTGACTTCGGGTACCATCACTATCATACTGTATTCTGTAGCTGCCACTCCCTCAGCTGATACAATGCTGATGAGTTTGTTCTTTAACAGCGTTTTGTTGCTGTCGACTAGGATGCTGTTGGTGGGCATTGCAACTGAAATATATACTTTATCCTCTTGTGCTGTGGCGTATATGCCAAGGAATAGCATTGTAAGTGAAAGAAAGAGTCTATTCATTTTCATGACATTATTTAATGGTTATAACGAGAGTGTTATTCTTTGTGGTATGTCCTATCTTCAAACCTTGTTGGCGCAGATATTGACGTAGCTCGCGGTTGAACTGCTGTATGTTATAGTTTCGGTCGTTAGCGTCTTTCAGAGGAATGCGCACGTCATCAAAGATCAGCTCCAAATCGGATGAGCCCTGTATGTGATAATTGTTCTGATAAGCATGTTCTGCTACCCAATCGGTAAGTAAATCTACTAATTCTGTGTCGCCTACTTCTGTTTGTAAGGTCATATTCGATGTGCTTTCCACCTTGATGTTGAGGTTTATGGAACGCCCGTTGGCTACTATGTCGTCAAATTTTGTTTGTATTACAGATAGAAATTCGTCGGAAACTTTCTCTACCGCCGCTCCAACCAAGCGACTTACGTCTGTTGTATAGAATTGCCCGCTGAAGGCATCTTTGCTTGCAAGTGCTGCTCCGGTGGATATATCACAGGCTTTCATCAGCACCTTTACACTGTTGCCGTTTGGCGATTCTGTAAATATATATTCGGCTTCTACATAGATGTCGGCACCGGAATTTTGTATTGTCATTGTCTTTATGTCTTGTTGCGTATCTTGCGCCAGTGCATTGTTGAGAGACTGTGACATCAATTTGGTCTCGAAGTCAACGGTCGTAAAGCCTCGTTTGTCAAAGGCCTCACGTATTTTAGATATTGCAATGCGTGTGTTAGCGTCGCCTTCTATTATCTGGCGAATGTCAATACCTTCTGTTACGTATGGCACAACCATAATTTTGGGTTGTACTGTAACACTGCCTTGAGCATGAATGTTTAGAACACAAAACAAGAGGAGAATATTAAAAATCGTATTTTTCATTATGATAGTTTTATTTGTGAGTTGTTATAGTCCGAACTTACGTGTTACTGCATTTTGCTCCAGGTATAGTCTTAGACTGCTTGCTTTTACACATACAATCATCGTCAGACACTTACGTTTGGCAGAATCCTTTCCAAATGGCGTGACAACGACAGATGTTTCTATGAAATTCTTGTAGTCACCATTATAGAAACAATGAAAGAAAGGTTGGTGTCTGCTTTCTGCTATAGCTTGTCTCTCTGTTACTAATGGTTGGCTGAAGATTGTGCCGTCGGCGCCAAGGAAACATATTGTCTTGATGGCAGACAGTTCTGCATCAGCTATTGCGGTCTTTGCGTTTTTTCCGTAGCCGACAACACGAAAGGAAACTTTCTCTCTGTCAGAGTCTGTGACAGAACAATGATATTGCGCATGAGCCACGATGTGTGTCATGAATGCGAGAAACAGGAAGATTGTCTTTTTCATAAGCGGTCTTATTTCTTCGTTTTCAGTGTGCAACGCAGTTTTCCGTTGGCGTTAAACTGCTCAAAGAGTGCTGAGGAAGCCTTTCTGTCGACTTTACACTCTGAGAATATCTCACCTGAAAGTTTTTCTACTATGACAGTGCCAATGGTAGAATGTAGTTCCTCGCCGTTTATCATTTCAATGTTGTATACATCAAAAATGTCACCAACATTTACTCCATGACGTTTTCCGGCTTTCAAGAGTACCATAGAGGCTTTGCCGTTTTTCTCAGAAATAATCTTTACAATCTGTGCGTTTAGTGGGAATGTTTCTTTGAAATATTGCCCGAGAGCTGGTTCCAATGAGTTCATAGCCATCTGTACTGCTGCTTGTGGTGACACGCATTCGTTACTTGCTTTTGCCTCAAAACTGGTAGATACCGTGGTCTGCAGCGTCTCGACATCATCTACTTTTAGTTGGAATGCGACACTGGCTTTATAGCCTCTCACCGAACCGTCGTTGTTCTTAATACGATAAACCGGTATTTTTGTGATAGTACCAACTATAAGTTTCTTCGCTGCAAGGCTGTTTCCTTGCTCTACAACATTTTGGCCAATAAAACTTTCATGCTTTTGGTATTCCACTTCCTCGTTTACCTTATCGCGGTTTGTACGGTCAACAACAATGAAACGGTTACTGTTTTTCAGGGTTTCCACAACCTTTTCCGTTACCAAAGAAGCGAAAGGTGTGTCGGTGTCGCTTTTGAAAGCGGCAACGCCAACAACCTCTCGGTCGTCTTTTATGCTTTTTTGGTTGAAGAATTGCACATCCTTTTGAAACTCACGCTCCTGTCTCACCGCACCATCAGATGTCTGTGCGTATCCGGAGAGGATACCCACAGACATGAGAACTGTCAATAAAGACTCTGTCATGATTTACAGATTCTTACCGGATTTAAGAGTCTTTATGATCTCATCTATAGCCTTTACCTGTGCCGCGGACTCTTCAATGAGAATAGGTGTTGCCACATTGCCAAACTCTATCACAGCCATTGCTGCCTTGGCTGTCTTTGCTGCTTTTGCAGCTTTCATCGGATTCTTTAGATTTGAGGCCTGCTCGGTCATGTTCTTGGCTTCCTTTCCGGCGGATTGTGCTTTGTCAACAGCCATCTTTATGCTTCCCGCTTCTCCGGCAACGGTAACGGATAGAGTTACCCATTCTTCAATGGTAGGTTTCTTAATGTTTACATCCGTAACGCCATCTTTGGTCTCGCCTATCTGACGTTTGTAAAGATTTTCTAATTGTTCACTGTTGGCAATGGCGAGGATTGCAGCGTTTTTTACATCATTGCCATAACCGTCAATGTTGTCATTGCCACATGTCTTGTAGTCATTAACAAGTGCTTGTAAACGTGCAGCACGGTCTTTGCTTTGCTGTACCTGCTCCTTTACCTGTGCATTGGCGGTGCATGCGATAATCATGGCGATTACCAAAGAAAAAAACTTTTTCATAGTTGTTGCTTGTTTTTTGCCAACAGAAACCCGGTATGGCATATTTATAAAATTAGGATTGAATGGTATTACACAAGAAAAACGTAGGCTTCCATCTCTACCCGTCTGTCGTTTGAGGTCGTAGGAAAAACCTTGAAGATGACGAGTAGAGTGCATGCCTACGCTGACAATATGCATTAAGTCATGGAAAAGTGTGCTTTGAGGATATTATATACCCTCATACGCACACTCACGGATAACTATTGTGCATACCCGTAGCATTCACTTCTGACAATGTCAACTGATCTTCAATATGAAATTTCCTACGTCTCAAACGACCAATAGACAAAGCATCAATGACGCTTTTACATTATGTAATGTCCCACCACGCCTCACATCTCTATCGATGGTTCAGCGTAGGTTGCGACGGTGCAAAGATACATATTTTTCAACAAATAACAATAAAATCTCAATAAAATGTTTTCAGAATAAGAAAAAATAATGAAATATCGGCTATGATGACTACAATTCTTTATGGCAGAGAAAACGATGTTATTGTAATTAAGACTTGATATTGTTGTAATTGGGGCTTAGTCTTGCTGTAATTAAGGCTTGATCTAACTGTTTTTAGACTTGTTTGCAAGGCTTTTGTTAATTTGTTCGTTGTCTGGCAAATAAAATAAAGGCGGTTTCCCTATATAGAAAGGAAACCGCCTTAAGTTTTTTACAACGTCGCAAAAGCGTATTATCCTAAGCTGATAGCTTCGTTAGGACAAACGTCTGCGCATGAACCGCACTCTGTGCATACATCAGGGTTGATAGAATAGATGTCGCCTGCAGAGATTGCTTCTGCCGGACACTCGTCGATACATGTACCACATGCGATACAATCATTGCTGATTACGTAAGCCATAGTCTTTTGTCTGTTTTAAGTTGTTTGTATTTTTGTTGTAAATTTGTATTGCTTCCCAATACCTACTGCAAAGGTATTAATTATTTTTGAAAATACCTACATTTAAGTATAACTTTTTTATTGGAATGCGTTTTTTTAGCCTTTTTTGAAACTATTTGTAAGTATCTAACGCAATTTTTGCGCTTATGGTGCGTTGGTTTAAGCGTCATATTAATGGAATTTATGCGCAGACTATTCACCTTATTTATATATATAGCCTTGGGAGCGGCTATGTTGCATGCGCAGGAGCGCACGGTACAGAATCGCCCCTACACCGATTTGCGTCCTTTTCATCTTGGTATTGTGGTGGGAACGCATTTGCAGGACTTGGAGTTTGACAACATCGGACAGCAGATGCTGACTCTGGAAGACGGCAGGCAGGTTATGTCGAATGTCGGAACAGACCAGCATAACTGGGACTTGGGGTTCAATGTGGGTGTGCTTGGAGAGCTGCGCCTTAATGAGTTTTTTGCGTTCCGTATGGCACCGCAAATGTATTTTGGTACGCGTAACATCGCTTTCTATGATTATAACCGCTTGTCGGAGACGGGAGGGCCGTATCAGGAGCGGCAGTCTTTGAAGACTGTCTATGTTGGTGCGGACCTGAATGTTATCTATGCGGCACAGCGTTTCAATAACCACAGGCCTTATCTGATGGCGGGATTGGCTCCGGTGCTGAACCTGTCATCAGGCTCCGGCGACTATGTGAGGCTGAAAAAGTCGGATGTTTTTCTTGAGGTTGGCATGGGTTGTGACTTCTATCTGCCGTTCTTTAAGTTGCGTCCGGAGTTGAAATTTATGTATGGACTGAGCAATTGTCTGGACAACTCGCATCTTGCCACAATGAGAAACGATTCTGCTTTGCCTTATGCCGCAAGCGTCAGTCAGGCTCATAGCAAGATGATTGTATTGTCGTTTTATTTCGAGTAATGTCACAAATGACGCCGGATGTCTTGTCCGTCTTGTGTCAGTGTGGTGTATATGCGGTGTGGCGTTATGCCGCTGTTATAGTTTCTTCACATCAATTCTTTGCGCTCCTGACAGGTGTCGCATCAGTTCTGCCCTGTCATGATAGTGTACGGACAGTGCCCCTGAGTTCGGGTAGCGGTTGAAGAAGATGTTTTTGCACATATACATCTCCACCGAACACACTCCTTTCGCCCTGCTTACGTTTGTATGATAGTGCTGGATGCGCTCCCTTATGCGTGGCAATACCTTAAAGCCGGTGCGCCCGTCGCTGAATGATACTACGGCTATTACGTGGTATCGCTCTCTTTTGTCAATGGCTTGCTCGCGCTGTTCGGGTGTGCAACGGTGCGAGATGCGTATATTCCTGCCGTATTTTTCGTTTATCTCGGTCATGATTTGCCTGAAAACTTTGCCGTGAGCCGATGTGTCTCGTATGTTGTTCAGGGCGATATGGTAGTGTATCATCTCGTGAATGATGGTGTCTTCTATCTCATTTTCGGGCAGGTCTATGCGTGTATTGATGCGCAGGCGAAAGTCGTAGTTGCGTGTTTTGCCTAATAACGTCCGCTTGCTTTTATAAACACAAACGCCAAGAAAAGTCTTGGCGTTGCTTAGTTCTATCGGTATCGGGGGCAGTTTGCCCCCGAAATACATGTCGTTATACTCCTTGAATTTCTGTTCAATGTATGGTATTGTTGCCTTCATGCTTATTTAACAAGTACTACGAGATACTTGCTCGTGCTCCAGAACTGCTGTGGATTGGTAATGCGCAGTACATACTGGTGTTGCGCGTCGGGCTGCAATGTGTAGCTTCCGGCCGGGTGTGAGGTGAGCATTGTGGCCGATTTGGAGTAGAGTTTTATCTCTTTGTCTACGCGTATGTCAATCTTTGTAAAGTAGTTTTTGTTGAAAGAGGATTGCAATACCTTGCCTTTTTGGTAGATATTCTGCTCCTGCAGCTCCTTTCTTGTGCCGAAAACGTACCATGCGCTATGCAGTTGCGCATCCTGATTGTTAATGGTTTCGGTCTTCTTGGCTGTCTCTTCTTTCAGTTGGGTGACATTGGAATTGAGTTCGGTTACGGTGTTGTCAAGCTCTGTTATTCTTATGTCTTTTTCCTGAAGCTCGCTGCGTAGCTGCTGGAGCTCATTGTTCTTGTTCTCTAATTCCTTTACGAAATTGTTGATGGTGCGCTTCAGTTCCTCTGAACGGGTGCTGCCTTCGCGTGCCTGTTGCTGCAGTCTTGCTATGAGGTCACGGTTGTGTTGCATGCGTTGCTGTATGTTTCGTATGCTCTCCCTTATCTGCTCGTGTTTGTTTGTGGCCTCGCCGTCTTTGATGACGGTGACGTTTCGCTCCGCGGCCTCGATGAGTCTGAACCCTTCTTGTATTTCGTTAAAGGTGGACATGATGTCGTTCAGCTCATTGTCTTTTTGGTCAATGATGCGCTGAAGGGAGTCTATGCGTATGTCGGTAGTGCTTACTGTGCCGCCATCTTTCTTCTCTTGACACGCCATTACCGCAAATGTGGCGATGGCAACGATAAATATTTTCTTCATAATGTTAGTGTTTGGTTACTCTATTTCTTAAGCCTTACGACACTGCCGCTTTTACTAAACTGCAGCGTTCCTTTTTGCAGGCAGTGGTTGGCGTGGTCGAATATGTATTTGGGGTCAAAGGCTTTGCCGGCCACGCGTGTCTCGAAGTGCAGGTGTTCTGTCGTTGCTCGTCCTGTTCTGCCTACTGTTCCTATTATCTGCCCGGCCTTGACTTTCTCCCCTACGATAACGAGGTTTTTGGAATTGTGGCTGTATCGTGTCTCTATGCCGTTGGCATGACGCAGCGTTATGCACTTGCCGTAGCCGTTTGCAACACCCGATTGCACCACAACCCCATCGAAAGCGGCGTAGATATTGGTCTTGGGAGCATTCTTGATGTCAACGCCAGAGTGCCGTCTGTTGCCGCCATAGCCGCTTATTACCTTTGAACCGTCGAGAGGATAGTGCCACTCGTTGTTTGGAATGGCGTCGAGATCCATACGGAATACGGCTTTGTCCTTAAACGGATTGTTGGTGTCCATGCTCATTACCGCAGGTTGTTTCTCCGGTAAAACCTTTGTGGTCTTGATGTCTATGGAGTTGCCGGTCTTCTTTATCACTACCGTTTGCCGGCGTAATGTGTGTTGCCTTACGTTAAGAATGGTGTTTGGGTTGATCTTTTTTCCATCCACCATGATACTGAACAGACAGTAGGTCTTGCCGGGTTTGCCGCCCACTATGGCTATGGTTTGGCCGGCTTTTACCTTGTCTCCGCTCTTGACGAGGTTCTGGGCGTTGAGGGCGTAGACCGTTTCAAGGCCGTTGTTGTGGCGTACTACCACCACATTGCCGTAGGTGGGGTTGTTTCTCGAGAGACGTACCGTGCCGTCAAACATTGCCTTTACGGCATCTCCCTTTTTGGTTTCTATCTCTATCTCGCCGGCATTCTCGGTCAGTACATGTCCGACCGGTAGCGGAAATGAGTATTCATCTTTTGAGAGTAGTGTGAAATCTATCTGTATTGTGCCGGAATGGCTGAACAATCCCGTTGTCTCTATGCTGATTTGCTGTTGCTCCAATGCTGTGAACTCGTCTTTTGCCGTTATTGTCATGGCTAAGAGAAGTAGCAGTATGGTTGCAGTAGCTTTCTTTTTGTAATGTATCATTTGGCAAAGATACAAAAAAAATGCCAACAAGTGCACTCGGTTTGTTGGCATTTCATATTTATTAAACTTCTTTAATTCAAGTTTGTCTCTTGGTGCTTATCTTGGTTTCATGTACTGATTCTATATAATAATGTGTCTGAGCGGATATGAAAGACAATCCCTATAAACCATTGGTATTGTCATGTCAGATTGCTCTATGATTGAAAAAAATCTCCAAAAGGTGTTGGTTTCTCATATTTTATTGTTACCTTTGCCATGTCATTCAGTTTTTTGCTTGGCTTGTAAGATACACATACGCTATGGGAAATTTCTGACATGGCATAATTTTGAGATACGTTTTTGTTGCTCAGGTACTTAAAATAAGTCTGGAATTAGAAATTTGCAAGATTCAAATATAACGAAATAACTAACAGATTGACAAATGAAGAAGGTTTCTACATTTATCCTTTGGCTTGCTATGTCTTTGTCTGGCATGGCCCAACAGAACTTTGAAGTGGGTAAGCCTAATGATAGTAATTATCGGTATCTTGATGATTATGCTGACCTGAAGGAGTACATTAACAGAGACAAATATCCGCATTTCCGCATGGGTATTGCCACAATCGTGAACGATTACCTTAATAACACTACGGTACGTAGCCTTATTAACAGAAATGCCAACGAGACAGTGGCCGGCAATGCCATGAAGATGGCAAGCTGTGTGGATGGCAATGGTAATATGAACTTTACCAATGTGACCCGTTTTGTCAACACGGCAACAAACGCCGGGGTTGAAGTTTATGGTCATACGCTTGCCTGGCACTCGCAGCAACCCAAGGGATGGCTACTCAAACTGCTGCAGGACAAACCGGCTCCGGAACTCACTGACGGTGATGTTACAGTGTATGTGCCTGTTTATACCAAGGACTTCCGTACCAATCAGAGCGTAGGATGGAAAAGTAGTGAGGCGGAATATGGCTATAAACTGTCCTTTGATTCTACCGATGGACTTAACATTCATTGCACAAAGAAAGTCAACTCGTGGGAGGTTCAGTTTCTGGCTTGCACGGATATACTCATGGAAGCCGGCAAGACTTATCGCATGACAATGACTGTTAAGGGTACGAAAGCTGGTAGATTGCATACAAAGTTGGGTGACTGGGGAGGCGGACCCGGTGGCGATGTGGCATTCACCACAACGTGGAAGACTGTAACTTTCAAGTACAAGGCAACCATGTCAAGCAACTTTTACCTCCTGCAATGCGGTGATTTCGTAGGCGATATATACATCAGGGACATCAAATTCGAGGAGCAGAAGAGCGGTAAGACGATAGAAGAGGATCGCCGTTGCCTTAAAATGGAGGCAACAGAGCGTAGCGAAAACGTCTGGGACAATCAGGCATGGCTCGTTCCCGGTGCTTTCAGCGCAGGCGCAAAGTTTGAGTTCTCAGCCGAGGTGCGGGCCGATAAGGCAGCAATGACAACCACACAGATTCACAATGAGCCCTCAAACTATGTCCATTATGAGGCTATTGGCAACATTCCTTTTACCACAGAATGGAAAACTGTAAAGCTTTCCGGTACGTTCAGTAAGGCCGGAAAGAGCATTGCCATCAATCTAAATGAGCTGGCTGACGCCAATACTTATTACTTTGACAACGTTAGTCTTAAGATAAACGGTGTGGAAAGAATCAAGAACGGTGACTTTGAGGGTGACAATATGACTTCTTTCAAGGTTAAACAGTATGGCGGTGGTGTGGAAACGCCTGACGTTTGTGAGAACCTGACATACATTTACGTACCCACTGGTATCCCACTCACACAGCAGGAGCGTCATGACACGCTTGTATTCGCAATGGATAAGTGGATCAAAGGCATGATGAATGCCTGTGGAGGCAAGGTCAAAGCATGGGATTTGGTAAATGAAGCTATATCCGGCGGGGGCAATGATGGTTCCGGAAACTACACCCTTCAGCATTCAGAAGGCTATAATCCCAATGGTACTTGGGATGTTGGTGGAGACGCTTTCTACTGGCAAGACTATATGGGCGACCTCGAATACGTGCGTCAGGCCTGCCGTTTGGCACGCAAATACGGTCCGGACGATGTGGTACTCTTTATCAATGACTATAACCTTGAGAGCTTCTGGGATGACAACAAGAAACTGAAGTCGCTCATAAACTGGATTAAGAAGTGGGAGGCTGACGGTGTAACACGGATAGATGGCATCGGCACTCAGATGCATATCTCCTGCAGTATGAATGACAACGACCTGAACAACCGCAAGAAATACATCACACAGATGTTCAGACTTATGGCAAATAGCGGCAAGTTTGTACGTGTCAGCGAGTTGGATATGGGCATGGACGACGCCAATGGAAATCCTGTCAGCACGGCCAACATGACCGAAGCCATGCACAAACGTATGGCAAATTACTACGAATGGATTATCAAACAGTATCTCACCATTGTGCCTCCTGCCCAACAGTGGGGTATATGTCAGTGGTGTCCTACCGATGCACCGTCCAATAGTGGGTGGAGAGCCGACACTCCTGTGGGTATTTGGGACATCAACTATTATCGCAAGCACGTCTATGCGGGATTTGTTCGCGGATTCGGTGGTGTCGTGACAGGTGTTGATAATGTAGAGATGGAGGAGTGTCCCGCTGCCACTACGGGTATTACTGACCTGTCCGGACGCCGCTTTGCCGATGGAACCGACTTCTCTTCTCTCCCGGCCGGTGTATATATCGTGAATGGAAAGAAGGTGGTAAAGAAATGAATGACGTTCTGAACACGTAAAAAACTTATAAGCCCTGCCAAATATTCTTGGCAGGGCTTATAAGTTTTTCTATTGCCTGTTTGTTTCTTATGGGGTCAGCTTTCAAACGAAAAGAATAACGATGTCAATGCCTTTGCAATGCCATCGTCATCAACTGACGCAGTAATCATGTCGGCAGCGGCTTTTACCTCATCGGGAGCACTGCCCATTGCTACTCCCACTCCGGCGTGGCGAAGCATTGTTATGTCGTTGCCACCGTCGCCAAAGGCCACCGTTTCCTCACGCTTTATGCCGTAGTAGCGGCAGATGTCGTCTATCCCCGTGGCCTTGTTGCAGCCTTTTACCACGCAATCGGCAAAGTAAGGATGCCATCTGTTGGCATCGCAGCCTTGCAGAACCTCGCCCATTATCCTTGCCTCCTCCTGCTCTGTGAAAAAGGCTATGACCTGCAGGACATCCATTTTCAGTGCCTCTTCAATGGGACGGGTCTCCGGAATGGTTATGTCCAGCAGCTCAAAGACCTCTTGTAAGTGTTCTTTGGCGGCCTCAGGATTGACTACTATGGCTCTTTCGTTTGACGCAAACGCTACCGGCATCGGGTTGCTCGCGGCATCTTCCACCATTCTTCTGATGTCTTCCTCTGGAACAGTGTGGCGCGTTATGACTTCTCCCGTTGACGTTACGCAACATGCTCCGTTTACGGACATAACGCCATCGTACTCCAATCCGGTCAGGTTGTTGATGAAAGGCATTGGTCTGCCGGTGGCAATGAACACCTTTACGCCATTTTTCCTGATGCGTTGTATGGCTTCTATGGCCGTTGTCGGAATGCGGTGAGTCTTGAACGATACCAAAGTTCCGTCTATATCGAAGAAAACGGCTTTAATCATGTTGCTCGTTTTTGGGTGTTATCCTATAGCCTTCTTTATGTCAGCGTATATGGCATCGATAGAGCCTACACCCTGTATCTTGGCATATTTGCCCTGCTTGATATAGAAATCCTTTAGCGGCAAGGTTTGTGAGTAGTATGTATCGAGACGTTTCTTTGCTGTCTCCTCGTTGTCATCGGCGCGTCCGCTGGTCTTGCCGCGTGCAATAATGCGTTTGATAAGTTCCTCGTCGTCAACCTCAAGACCTATTACCACCGACACTTCCTCGCCGCGTTCTTTCAGCATTTCGTCGAGAGCCTCGGCCTGTGCTATAGTGCGTGGGAAGCCATCGAATATCACTCCCGGTATGTCTTTGCCCTTAGAGTCGAGTGTTGCGGCAAGCATGTCTATGATAAGCGCGTCCGGTACCAGTTTGCCTTCGTTGATATACTGAGACGCTGTCTTTCCAAGCTCTGTCTCTTCCTTAATCTCTTTGCGCAGAACGTCACCTGTAGAGATGTGGGCTACGCCGTATTCTGCAATGATTTTGTCGCTTTGTGTGCCCTTGCCTGAACCCGGGGCACCGAAAATTACAATGTTCTTCATTTTTTACCTTAATATATTTACTTGTTTGTTTGGTCGTTTTTGTGTTGCGGCACGGTCGCTTTGCCGTTGCTGTTGTGTTGCTTTGTTATCCTTTTTCCGTCAGGGAATATATGTCCCTCAGGTGGCGTCCGCACTGATTGTAGTCTAGTCCGTAGCCTACTATGAATGCCTCAGGCAGTTCCATGCCCGTGTATTTTATCCTGTCTTTAATCTGCGGAACCTCCAGTTTCTCCGGCTTGAACGAGAAGGCGCATATCGCTACCGATGCGGGTCGGAGCGATTGCACGCGGTTTACGATATACTCCATGGTGTATCCACGTTCTATTATATCCTCCACTATCACCACATGCCGCCCTGCTACGGCTTCGGACACGGGCAGTTGCTCGCTTATCGTGCCGCACGATGAGGTGCCGTCGTAGCTTGATACCTTTGCAAAAGTGATGGTACACGGGTAATCTGTCATCCTGAACAGGTCTGCGGCAAACATGAAGGCACCGTTAAGCACCACTACAAACACCGGATTCTTGTCTGCATAGTCCGCTTTCAGGCTTGCGGCCACGCTCTTGACCGCCTCCTGTATGGTAGCCTCCGGAATGGTTATCTCGAAAGTTTTGTCATGTATTGTGATGCGTTTGTTTGCCATATCAAGTGCAAAATTACTAAAACTTTTTGAAAATGAAAGTTTTTTTTGATACAAATGATACATTATTCGTATCTTTTTCGTAATTTTGTGCCAAAGTGTCAATCAACAGTTACTGTTACATAATAAAATGTATAAAAACATGAAACTCTTTACATCAGCTCAAATTCGTGAACTTGATAAATATACAATAGAGAATGAACCTGTTGCTTCCATTGACCTTATGGAGCGCGCTGCCTCTGCCATCACAGAGGCAGTGACACTGCGTTGGGACGCTGATACCCCCGTAGTGGTATTTGCCGGGCCCGGAAACAACGGTGGCGATGCCCTTGCTGTTGCCCGAATGCTGAGGCAGAAAGGGTATAACGTGGTGGCTTACCTGTTTAATGTGAGCGGCAAGCTCTCTGCGGATTGTCAGGAAAACCTTGACCGTCTGAAAAAGAAATATGCCACAGTAGTGAAAGAGGTCATCAAGGAGTTTGACCCGCCACGGCTTACTGAGGATACATTGGTAATAGACGGTCTGTTCGGTTCGGGCATAAACAAACCGCTGACGGGAGGCTTTGCCGCCGTGGTGAAATATATCAACCAGTCTGAGGCTACCGTTGTGAGCATTGATATGCCGTCCGGCCTGATGCCGGAGGACAATGCTTTTAACGTTAAGGCAAATATAGTGGTGGCTGATTACACTATGACGCTCGGCACAAAGAAACTGTGCATGATGATGGCCGACACTCAACACTATCTCGGCGAGGTGCAAGTGCTGAACATAGGGTTGAGCGAGGAATTTATGGAGCGGACACAAACGCAGTGCAGCATAGTTACGGAAGATGACCTGTTGCCGCTCCTGAGAAAACGCGACGAGTTCGCACATAAGGGCAATATGGGGCATGCCCTGCTCGTGGCCGGTTCTGATGGCATGGCGGGGGCGGCTGTGTTGGCTGCCAAGGCATGCCTGCGTTCAGGCGTAGGCAAGGTAACGGTACGCACACCGCTATGCAATTCCAATATAATGCAAATCGCTCTGCCGGAGGCTATTGTGGATGCTGACCGTGATGGCGATGCGTTCTCGCAGGCAACAGATGCCAATAAATACAGTGCTATGGGCATAGGACCCGGATTGGGCGTTGCGGAGTCAACGGCGATAGCGCTGATGACGCAGATACGCAGTGCGAGAGTGCCGGTCGTTATAGATGCTGATGCGATAAACATTCTCGCCTCTCATCGCGCATGGTTGCAGCAGTTGCCGGCAGGAGTAATATTCACTCCGCATCCGAAAGAGATGGATAGGTTGTCAGACGTGGAGCCTGCCGACGATTATGACCGTCTGATGAAAGCCTGCGATATGGCGCAACGTCTGCGGGTATATGTGTTATTGAAGGGGCATTACAGTGCCTTGTGTCTGCCTGACGGCGATATTGTGTTCAACAGCACGGGGAATGCCGGCATGGCTACAGCCGGTTCGGGCGATGTTCTCACCGGCATTATAACCGCTTTGCTTGCACGCGGCTATAATACACGTAATGCTGCCACATTAGGTATGTACCTGCACGGGCTTGCGGGCGACCTTGCCATGCAGGATGTCGGTGTGGAGAGTCTCATAGCCAGTGACATTATAGAACATCTTCCAAATGCCTTCAGAATGCTGGGAATGTAGTATTGACGTAAACTTGGTATAAGAAAATATCACAGATTGTGTGATTGTATTTATAAATCTTGAGCCGCGCACCCTGCAGGGGTACGCGGCTCGTTTTTTGGTGGTTTGCTGATGCCACCGCAAACGCATTGCGATTACACTGCAATCGCAGTGCTTTTACAACGTGATCGCACTGCGATTACCATACAATTGCATTGCGATTACAGTACGCTTTGTCTGAGAAGACTCTGTTATGTATGTCTTGTCTCTTGTAATTTTCTTATATTCAGCGTGATATTGGTGCTGTGCTTTACTTGGCGTTGTGCCGCATGTACGTTTGCTTGTATGTTGTTTGCAGGACTTACATGCCTGACTGACACGGGACTGATTCCAAGACATTTTTCAAGTCTCAGAATAAAGCCTTGAAGAGATCCCGTACATCGGGGTCTTTCATAAGCACCCGTTTGTTGCTGTCAAGAAGATATATAATTGGCATTGCAGGCAGGTCGTACAGTGCATTCTCATATATTCCGCTAAGATCATAGCCTATAAGCCAGTTTTCCGGCATATTCCATTTGTTGCTTTCCCATACGTCTCTTTTTCCTTCTGTATAGATTGCTGTCACCGTCAGGGAACCATTGCTTATTGCTGAATTGACTTTTGGGTCTTTGGCGATGAATTTTAGGATGTCGGTGCAGTGAGAGCATTCCGGATCGTAAAACAACAGTAATATCATTTCTCCGGATAACTTGTGGAGCGTGTGTGTGTTTCCGTTCCTGTCGATAAACCGGAAATCGTGAGCCACATTACCCGGACGATTAAGCAGTGCCGTCTTTAGACGCTCTTCTTCTATATCTCTTACAATCTTTGGGATGGAGTCGGTGGCAAGAAGGGTTTTAATGAAAGCGATATATAGGGTCTCATCTCTCACGGGTGAGCCGGGATTGTTGAGAGACTCGTCGGCAAGGCTTGTGACAATAGTCAAGGCTTTGGCGTCATGCTTCATCCTGTTGAAGAAGTAAGACAGGGCTGTGGTTGCCGACAGGGAGTCGGTAGCCGGTAACATCTGTACGATTTTCGTTATATGTTTTGACATAACCGTCTCGTCATGGAGTGCGAGAGTGTCATTATAGTCTATGGCATGACAATAAGCCTCAAGTGGAGACACATGGGTATCCGCTTGTGTTCCTTTGGATTTAGGGGTGCTGCCGTTGCAGGAACAGAATATAAATGCTATGCTATAAAGCAGACAGCTATACCGGTTTATGCGACTCATTCCTTTTCTTGCTTTACAATTTCGGTCGTAACAATAATAAAATTCATGATGATACCGTTAAAATGAGCAGGTTCTACAGCTCTCTCATGTGTTGCATGAAGGGGTGGGGGGAGTTGTCATAGAACTCTTTGTCAAGCTTTTTGATCTTCTTGTATACCTTCTTTGCCTCGGAAATATTACCCGTTTTTATGCAGATTGTACCTTTTTTACACTGCCATTGCATATCTTTAGGGTTTAGGTCTATAAGCTTTTCACAGTATTTTATGGCACTGGCGTAGTTTCCTGCCTCTGTCTCGTAGTCTGACATATATCGTATGGCGGACATCTCACCGCTGTCAGCGCGTTTCTTGTAGTATTCGTACAGATACTGTTTGGCATCGGCATTGCCGTTTTCTGCGGCAATGTTCAGGCATATCAGGGCGTTTCGTTTGTCCTCGTCTGTCTGTATTGTCATACCGTCGAGATGTTTGCCGTGGTAGTATAGTGCGTCAGACATCATGAGTGGCGAGACACTTGTCAGTGTTCCCTGCCGTTCTTCATTGCCCTCTTTCATCTTTTGCAGTTCCAAAGCCGTCCCGCCCTTTATGGTAGTGTAGCGGTATTGGCCTATGGACAGTGTGGAGCCATTGAGTGTGTATGGCAGGATAAGATATTCCTGCGTGTCTCCTACGTGTTGGTCTATTACGGCAATGCTGTCGTGCCAGATGTATATCTGTTGTGTTACATCGCCGTATGTCACTCTGTTGCCGAAGAAGTCCACTATCGTGCGGCCTGTCTTTCCTGCGTAAACCTTGCCTATGAGCGAGTCTATGGGGAGCACAACGGACTCGTCTTTCTTTACAATGGTGGTGGTTTTCTTTGCCTTGGTTCGCTTGACAGTCTTGCGTTTTTGTGCCGGCAGTGACGTTGTCGTGATAAGTAATGCAAGCAAAAGTAATATACGGTTGGTCAATGTGCAGTGTATTGTCATGTTAATGCTGGTTTAAGTTATTACTGTATGTTTAGTGTTTTTTATAGACTGGTGTCATCTCCGCTGTCAAAACGGAATGATAACTATCTACAAAAGTAGTCTTATTTTCTCGGATACACAATCATTTGGTGCCTTTTATTCTGTTTTTTATACAAAATATACAAATGTTATTCACTTTTAGCGGGGGTAAGATACGGCTTGTATTAAATAAAAAGAAGGCGGGATGTTTCACAACATCCTGCCTTCACAATTATCAAAAAGTGCAAAGATATAAATATACTTGTGAATCTATTGTTGCTTTATTATTCCGCACCTTGTATCTTGGAAATGATACCAAGCTTTGAGTTCTGAAGGAAGTTGACTATCTCTTCAACCTCATTGCCTGCCGGAATCTGCTGGTTTATCTGTGCGCATACATTCTCTATGGCATCCTGTCCGTGGAACACAAGCCTGTAAGCGTTGGCTATATGCCCCTTGATTTTCTCGGGAATGTTTATGGAATCTATTACGTATGCGTTGATACCGCCGTATTTTATGGGGTGTCCGCCGGCAACAATGTATGGAGGTACGTCCTTGGAGAAACGGCATCCTGACTGTATCATGGCTGCTGTGCCCACTCTTACGGCCGGGTTGGCTATGACTCCTGATGAGAATATCACGTAATTGGCAATCTCGCAGTCGCCGGCTATTTTCGTTCCGTAACCGAACACGTTCTTGTTACCGATCTTTGTGTCGTGACTTATGTGTACGCCCTCCATTATAAAGTTGTCGTTACCAATCACAGTCTGCCCGTCTTCGTATGTGGCACGGTTGATAACCACGTTCTCGCGTATAATGTTGTTGTTGCCAATGACGCACAATGTGTTCCCGCCTTTGTAGTTGAAGTCCTGAGGTTGTGCTCCTATCACGGTGTTCTGGTAGATGGTATTCTTCTTTCCAAGACGTGTACCGTTCATCAAATTCACTCCGGGGTATATGGTGCAGCCGTCGCCTATTACGACGTCATCCTCCACATAGACAAAGGGATAGATCGTAACGTCCTGTCCTATCTTCGCCTTCGGGCTGACTACTGCCTTGTCTGAAATGTTGCTCATTGTGTGGTTTTTGTTTTAATGTCCTACTTTCTGCCTCCGCCAAGAGCACCATATAGGTTCACTACGGCCTGCATCTTGTTGAAATCATCCTGCACCTGGCTTATCTCTGCATTGAGAAGCTGTGACTGTGCCGCTATAACTTCGAGGTAAGTGCTTGATCCCATCTTAAAGAGATCACGTGTATGCTTGACGTTTTGTTGCATGACCTCGACCTGACGGCGATCTAATTTACCCTTCTCGTCGGCGCTGTTGTATTGTATCAAGGCGTTACTTACCTCTGAACCTGCTGACAGTATGGCATGTTCCCATGAGTTATAAGCCTGCTCGTATTGCGCTTTGGCCACCTTCAGGCCGGCGATTATGGCACCATTCTGGAATATTGGCTGTGTGAGGTTGCCCACAAAGTTTAGCAGGAACTTGCCGGGATTGACCGTTGCGGCACCGAGACTGTTGGTGAAAGCACCCGTAGCGGAGAATGACAGCGAAGGATAGAAGCGGCTTCGTGCTGTCTCCACACCGTAAAAACACTGCGCCAGCTGCATCTCTGCCGCGTGAATGTCAGGTCTGTTGGCAAGCAGTGCTACCGGAACGCCGGTGCTGAAGTTGCTCGGCAGGTTCTGATCATACAGCTTTCTGCGGTTAATCTCTTGTGCGGGCAGTCCGAGAAGCAATGAGAATGCGTTCTCTGTCTCCCGTATCTGCCTCTTCATGTCTATTGCTGAAGCCTGCACATTGAGGTAAGAAGCCTCTGCGCTGAGCACGCTTGTCTCGCGGGCATAGCTCAATTCCTTTTGCAGTTTCATCATCTCCCATGTCTCCTTCGTTAGCTTCTCCATGTCGTTGAGTATCTCCAACTGTCTGTCAAGCATTAGAAGAGTGTAGTAAAGGTTTGCGATGCCTGTGGTAAGGCGCATACGTACCGCCTGCTGTGCATCCTGTGTCGCTATCAAAGCCACCTTTTTGGCACGGTTCTGTGACAGGAGGTTGCCGAAGATGTCAGCGTTCCAGTTGGCTACTACGGGCATGGTGTATGACTTTGACCAGTCTGCTCCCATGTCAAACACTTTGCTTAACGAGCCGTTCGGGGCAAAAGTGAGAGATGGTAGGAATGCCAGACGGGCCGTTGTCAGCTGAGCCTCGGCCATTTGTACGTTCAGGGCGGCGTTGAGCAAGTCCTTATTGTTGTCCAATGCCTGTTGGATATGCCCCTGAAGGATAGGGTCCGTGAACACATTGCGCCATTCCACGTCGCCGAATGAGGTCGTATCGGCGGTGTTAGCGTACTGTGCGGCGTCGCGCATGATGTTGTCTGTGGCGACATCCGGACGCTCATACTTGTTGTATAGCCCGCAACTGCTCATGAGAACAGTTGCAGACATTATAGCGATTATATTCAGTCTTTTCATAATACAATTGCGATTGTTACTTGATACAATTGCGGTCGTTACTCGCCGTGTTCTTTTTTCTCTTTTACAACGGCCTGAGATATGGCGTATTGTTTCAGCTCTGAGTCTACAGCCGCATTGTCATCGTTAAATTCCATTGGCTTGATGCGCTCCTGTAACCATTCGAATATCACGAACAGGCAGGGCACTATCATCACCTGACAGAATGTGCCGATCAGCATACCGCCTATGGCTGCCGCGCCAAGAGTTATATAACCGTTCTCACCTACCACTGGAGACATTATGAGATTGAGTCCCGGTATGCCCGTGATGATAAGCGGCAGAAGACCGATAATCATTGCGAGTGAGGTCATAAGGATAGGACGAAGACGGGCAGCGGCACCAAGAATGGCAGACCATGATATAGCCATACCGAGACGACGGCGCTCCAATGCGAACTGTACTATAAGGATAGCGTTCTTCGCAAGCAGTCCCACAAGCATGATAAGTGCTATCTGCATGTATATGTCATTATTCTTACCGAACAGGTTTGTGAATACGAATGCTCCCGCAAGACCGAACGGTACGGATAGAATGACGGTCAGAGGCAACAGGTAGGACTCGTATTGTGCTGACAGAATGAGGTATACGAACACCAGACAAAGTACAAGCACCATTACCGTAGAGTTGCTGGATTCCGCCTCGTTACGTGTCAGACCTGAGAACTCGTAGGTGTAACCCGCCGGCAGAGACTGCTTTGATACCTCGGCGATTGCGTTGATACAGTCACCCGTTGAGTATCCGCTTGCAGGCGTAGCGTTTACGGCTATTGATGTAAACAGGTTGAAACGGTTTATGGCCTGTGGCCCGTAAACCTTCTTTAGATTCACGAATTCGCTGACAGGTGCCATCTCTCCCTTGGCGGTGCGGACGTATATACTTTGCAATGAAGTCTTGTCCTCACGTGTCTTCGGGTCTCCCTGTACGTAAACACGGTAGAGCTTGCCGTAGGAGTTGAAGTTACTTGAATACATACCACCATAATATCCCTGCATGGTTTGCAGCACTAATTTCGGCGATATACCTGCCTGCTTACACTTAGCCACGTCAACATTGATCTGATACTGAGGGTAAGAGGAGTCGAATGAGGTCATGGCATTGGAGAACTCCGGACGTTTGTTCAACTCGGCTATGAACTGTTTGGTGATGTCGAAGAACTTGTCCAAGTTGCCTCCCGTGCGGTCCTGCATAGAGAATGATATACCGTTATTGGCCGAGAAGCCTGATACCATCGGCGGTTGGAATGCCAATATCTGCGCACCCTTTATGGCAGCCGTCTGCTTATATATCATTCCCAGAACCATAGTAGAATATTCTGAGCGCTGACGTTCATCAAAAGGCTTCAGCTTTACGATAATAGTACCTTGGTTAGAACCCTGTCCTGCTATGAAGTTATAACCGGTTATACGCAGTGTCTGTGATATGGCAGGGTTGTTATCCAACATACGTTGTATCTCGTTCATTACCTCGTTGGTCTTGCTCAGTGATGTAGCCGGAGGAGTAGAGCAGGTAACGAACAGCGTACCTGTGTCCTCATCAGGCACAAGACCTGTCTTTGTTGTCATGGCTTCCACCGCCATTACCGCGATACCTATTATTACCGCTGCTACTGCTATCCACTTTTTGCGTACTATTGACTCCACCCCTTTTTGGTATTTGTCCTGCAGTCTCTGGTAAGACGCGTTGAAACCGGTGAAGAAACGCTGTGTGAAGTTCTGCTTATGCTCACCGGAGTGTGGTTTCAGCAATATCGCACATAGAGCCGGAGAAAGTGTGAGTGCGTTGATAGCGGATATTACGATAGACACGGCCATTGTCAGACCGAACTGACGAT
The DNA here is from genome assembly GCA_964599665.1 of uncultured Prevotella sp. GTDB lineage: Bacteria > Bacteroidota > Bacteroidia > Bacteroidales > Bacteroidaceae > Prevotella. Next base: position 69,777 of record CAZRGO010000004.1, on the reverse strand, counting down.
AGAATGTACCTGTCGTACCACTCATGAACGATACGGGCACGAACACGGCCGACATTACGAGTGTGATGGATATGATAGCACCGGAAATCTCCTCCATGGCGTCGATAGAAGCCTTGCGTGCATTCTTGTAACCCATGTCGAGCTTGGCGTGTACCGCCTCCACTACCACTATGGCATCATCGACCACTATGGCAATAGCGAGTACGAGTGCCGAGAGAGTCAGCAGGTTTATGGAGAAGCCTATGACCTTCAGGAAGAACAATGTACCAACCAACGATACCGGAACGGCAATCATCGGTATGAGCGTTGAGCGGAAATCCTGCAGGAATATGAATACCACGATAAACACAAGCACCAAAGCCTCGAAGAGAGTCTTTATAACCTCATGCTGAGCGGCGTCGATGAACTCGGTCACATCCTGCATGTATACCATCTCCATACCCGGCGGGAAGTTCTGCTGTAGCCTCTCTACCGTAGCCTTACAGTCCCTTACAATCTGTGTGGCGTTGGAGCCTGAGCGTTGTGTTACCATAAGCATCAGACCCGGTTTGCCGTTGATTTTTGATTCTACGGTATAGTAGAGTGCGCCCATTTCCACGTTTGCCACATCCTTTACACGTAGTATATGGCCCATGTCATCGGTCTTGATAATCATATCTCCGAATTCCTCCGGAGTCTTGAGACGGCCGGTGTATTTCATGGAGTACTCGTATTGGCGGTCTGATTGTTCGCCGAATTTACCCGGAGCGGCCTCAATATTCTGCTCGGCCAGTGCGCCTACGACATCTGACGGCATCAGGCCCAGATCGTGCATCTTGGTCGGGTCAAGCCACATACGCATGGTATATGACTTCAAACCGATAGCCTCGCACTCGCCAACACCGTCGATACGCTTCATTTCAGGTATGATATTTATGTCGGCGTAGTTTCCGAGGAATTTCTCATCGTAACGCCCGTCGGCTGACGTCAGACCCATAATGAGCACGTTACTGTTCTGACGCTTCTGCACTGTCACACCGGACTGGGTCACTTCGGCAGGCAACAGCGCCGTTGCCTGTGACACACGGTTCTGTACATTCACCTGCGCCATGTCAGCGTTGGCTCCCTGTTCAAACAATACAGAGATGGAAGCGGAGCCTTCGTTGGTTGCGGAAGAGGTCATATAGGTCATACCTTCCACACCGTTTATCTGTTCCTCCAGCGGTGCCAGTACGGAATTCTGTACCGTTTCCGCGTCGGCACCCGGATAGTAGCATCGTACCGAGATTGTCGGAGGAGCGATGTCGGGATACTGCTCGATAGGGAGCGTTGCCAAACCGATTAAACCCAATATCACAATGACTATTGAGATAACGGTTGAAAGTACCGGTCTGTTAATAAAATTATCTAATTTCATTGTCGTTGTTTTCTTTCAATTCTTGATAACTGCTTGCGTCTTATCCTTTCAATGCCTTGCCAACGGCCATTACCCCCTGGTCCTGCACTTTACCAAGTTCCTCCGCTTTCTTCAGTTTCTTGGCATATTCAGCCTCTGTTACAGGCTTTATCTCCATGCCTTCCTGCAGAGATGTCACGCCTTGCACAACAATGCGGTCACCCTTTTTCAATCCTGATGTGATGATATAGTTCTGCCCGTCGTTCTGTGTGGCGATGGTAACCTCGGTGTATTTCACCTTGTTGTCCTTGCCAACAACATACACGAAATGCTTGTCCTGCACATCTACCGTGGCATCTTGAGGTATGATAATGGCGGCATTGGCGGTGTATGGCATTACGATACGTCCGGAACCGCCTGATTTCAGCAGGTGTTTTGTGTTGGGGAACACTGCTATGAGGCTGGTAGAGCCTGTCGTCGGGTCTATCACACCACTGGCTTTCACCACTTTTCCCTCGTTCTCGTATATGGTGCCGTCAGCCAGTTGCAGCTTTACAGGGGGCAGATTGCTTATGCCGGCCTGTGAGGAACCATATTTACGGTTCATTTCCAAAATGTCTTTCTCGTTGATAGAGAAGTACACTTCCACCTCGGAACCGTTGGAGATAGTCGTTAAGGCGTCCGGATTTGAAGAGCTTACGAGTGCCCCGACCTTATAAGGCAGAGAGCCTACGACACCTGATGTGGGTGCTTTTATGTAGCAGTAGCTCAATGTCTCCTCTGCTGACGCAAGGTTGGCCTTGGTCTGTCCGAGTGCCGCTACGGCCGCGTCATATCTGTTTTTGGCAGACTGAAGCTCAAAATCGCCTATCACGTTGTTCTCAAAAAGTTTCTTTGAGTTCTCGTATGTCAGTTTTGCTGTGTTGAGAGAGCTTTCCGCTGATACAACGGCGGCACGCATTTGGTTTACGGTTGCCTTGTATGTTGCGTTGTCTATCTCAAAAAGCATCTGCCCGGCAGATACCGGTTGTCCTTCGTGTACGTAAATTTTAGTTATGAAACCGGCAACTTTCGGTCTGATTTCCACATCCTGCACACCTTTGAAAGTGGCGGGATAGGTTGTCTGCAGACTTGCGTCAGAGGTGCCAATGGTACGAACAGCGTATTCATTGTCGCCAAAATCGGGCTTGCCCTGCTTGTTGCCTCCGCATGAAACCAGCATGGCGGCAATCGTCGCAACTGTCAATAGTTTTTTCATCTCTTTTCTTTCTTTATTTATTATGATTTGATTTTCTATGCTTTTGTTATGTCTTTGCTCTTTAATTAATGGCGGTATAACTGATATGTTATATGTCTGTTAGCCATTGAAACGAACGAAAACTTTTAATACACCTGTCTGTTTTCGTCTGCAAAATTACTTATTATTTCTTAAATGTAAAGTGAATAAGTGTGCTTTTTATGCAAAATTAACAGTGGTAAAAGGTTTTTTGAACACGGAAAGTCTCATTGCTCTTACCCTTGTTTTAACGTGAATTCGATATGAAATTGCAACACAAACAGTGCGATTGTATTTGTAAGTCTCTTGCGTCGCGCACCCTGCAGGGGTGCAATATACAAGCCCGGGGTTTCAACCCCGGGAACAATGTACCCACATAAACGATAAAACGTATTTCGCCCAGAAAGGGCGGGACAGCAATCGCACTACAAAACGAACGGATCAGGGAGCGGAACAATAGCCGAATCGTAAGACGCACGGATGGTATAGCGACCCTTGTCCCGCTCCTTCAGAGCGAAATAGCATTTGAGGGATTGGGCTATTCTATACCCGGGGTTGAAACCCCGGGCTTGTATATTGCACTCCTACAGAGTGCCTTGTCGCAATATTTTACGCTTTTTTATTCTATATTGACCGGAATATTACATTCTTGCAGAGTGATACCAATAATAAAATACAGATAAAATCTCTACACTTATTATTGTTTCCCTATAGCGAACTGACGTTTGTTCTTATACCGGGTTTATGTTATACAATTTTGTTCGCTCCGTAATCGCACCCCGATTGCCGTGTAAAAGCATTGCGATTGCGTTGTAATCGCAGTGCAATTACATCCTAATCGCAGTGCGATTGTAATGCTGTTTGTAACATGCTGAAAATTAAAGTTATATCGACGGGTGTCGGCCCCGTCCTTAATTTGAGCGATATTTTTTGGACAACGCAGGTTAATAGAGCCGCCTTTACAGTGTTGTGTCGTGGCTTTTATTTCAGAAACGCTGATTTTGTGCCGTCCGCCAACAAAAAAAACGTTAAACGGTTATGGAATGAAAAAAAAGTATTACCTTTGTATTCGCTAACTATTAATAATGTGTAGATCTTATATGAAAGATAACCTTGTCGAAGAAGAATTGCTGCGTCATGACGTAAAGCCTACGGCAGTGCGCACCATTGTGTGGCGAGAGGCACGGAAACAGACCGAGGCGTTTACGCTTGCCGATATGGAACGCCGGATGCCTACAATGGATCGTTCAAGCATATTCCGTGCCCTGCGGCTCTTTGCAGAGCATCATCTGCTTCACGTTCTCGACGACGGCAGCGGCCAACAGAAATATTGTGTGTGCCGTTGCGATAGCGACAGCCATATAAATCATATACATTTCACCTGCCTGAACTGTGGCAAGACCTACTGTCTGGAAGATTATGTCATACCGGCGGTAGCCATGCCGCAGGGCTTTGAGATGTCGGAAGTGGAGTATATCGTGAAAGGTATATGCGCAAACTGCAAGTGATGAAAATCTGTTGTTAATGGTGCCATGATACAATAAGCGTGTGTTTCATGCGTTAAATATATAAAATAAAATAGAAAGTCTGATGACTATAACAGCCTCTATAGTTACATATAATCATCATTTGCTGGACTTTGAGCCGGTGCTGCGAAGCCTTTTCGCCTCGCCGGTGAATATTATTTATGTGGTAGATCATTCCGACACCATGCTTGAGCTGAAAGCAGAGTTGCAGGAGTTTGCCGCCAGAGTGCTGAAGGGCGAGCCGGAGTTGCGGCAGAAAGAGTCACAAGGCTTTCAGTTGATTTATCTGCCACATGACAATAACGGCTATGGCGGCGGTCATAACGTGGCGTTGAACGAGGCTATCAATGCCGGTAGCAAGTATCATCTGGTGGTGAATCCGGACGTATGGTTCGGCCCTGAGGTCATGCCGGAGCTGGTGCGGTATATGGAAGAGCATGAGGATGTGGGGCAGATGATGCCCAAAGTGCTTTATCCTAACGGCGAGATACAGCGTCTTGCCAAGCTGTTGCCTACGCCGTTGGATATGTTTGGCAGGCTTTGCATGCCGCATTTTATCATCAAACGCCGCAATACTATATATGAGTTGAAGCAGTCCGGCTTTACGAAGATTCTCAATGTGCCTTACCTCTCAGGGTGTTTCATGTTCCTGCGCACGTCTGCTTTGGGTGATGTGGGGCTGTTTGACGAGCACTTTTTCATGTATGCCGAGGATATAGACCTTACCCGTCGTATACACCAGAAGTACAAAACGCTTTACTATCCCCGCGTCAGCATATACCATACCTTCACCCGCGGTTCGCGTAAGACTCTGCGTCTGATGCGCATACACATCGTGAACATCATGATGTATTTCAATAAATGGGGATGGTTCAAGGACGATGAGCGCCGTGAGGTGAATAATAAAGTAAAACAACAGATAGGGGGTATCGTATGAGACTGTCCGTGCTGATACCCACATATAACTACAAATGCTACACTCTTGTGGCCGATTTGCAGAGTCAGCTGTGCCGGTCGGGGGTGGAGTATGAGGTTATTGTGGCTGACGACGGAAGCCGTGACCAAGTGTCTGTTATCGCCAATCTGCGTATAAACGAGTTGCCTTGCTGCCGCTATATACAACGTAGGGAGAACGTAGGGCGTGCCGCTATAAAGAATTTCCTTGCAAGGGAGGCTAAAGGCGAGTGGCTGTTGTTTCTTGACAGCGATGCCGAGGTTAGCGACTCCTGTTATATTGACAGGCTGATAGCCGCCATACGGCATGCTGACGGTGCGCAGGTTATTATCGGAGGGCTGCACCATGCCGCCGTCATGCCGTCGCCTGACGTGTCCTTGCGCTATCGCTATGAGAAGGCGGCTGACCGCCACCGCTCCGCCGCCGAGCGTTCTATGGATCCATACCGGCATTTCACACCGTTCAATCTCTGCATCAGGCGTGATTTGATGTTGGCGGTATGTTTTGACGAGCACTGCCGTAATTACGGGTATGAGGATGCGCTTTTCGGGCTTATGCTGAAGCAGAGGGGGGTGAAGGTGATGCACATCGACAACCCTTTGCTACATCGTGGCCTTGAGAGCAATGCCGTATATTTACAGAAGACGGAGACTGCCTTGCGCAGCCTGTTGAGCCTTGGTGATAGGATGGTGCCTTATTCGCATGTCGGGCATGCCATGCTGTGTCTGCAACATTGGCATCTCGGTACTCCTGCCGGTGTGCTTTTCTGTCTTTCCAGACCGTTGTTGCGCCGTAATCTGCTTGGACACATGCCCAATCTTAAAGTATTCTCGCTCTATAAACTGGGCTATCTCTGCTATATATCAAAATGTCGCAACCGCTTGTAACGTTCATAATACCGGCCTATAACGCTGCGCCTTATCTGCGGCAGTGTATAGATAGCGTTTACCGTCAGCCACTTGCAGGGTATGGACGTGAGGTAATAGTAGTGGATGATGGCTCTACTGATGGCACGGACGAGGTACTGTCGCAGTGCCATGCGGTATATGCCACGTTGCGGACGCTACGTCAGGATAACCGTGGGCCGAGTGCCGCTCGCAATGCTGCCATGGATATTGCAACGGGCAAATATCTTTGTTTTGTGGATGCCGATGACCTGCTTATAGCTGATAGCGGCGGCAGTGACACAGCGGCGGCCTGGGATACTGTGGTGAAAGCCTTGGAAGACGGGAGCAATGATATAATAAGCGTGGATGTGCTTCAACGTGACGGGAGCGGACGGCAGATGCCTTACCGCCGTTATGTGCCTATATATAATAAGGTGTACACTCCAGCCGCCCTCTTCATGCAAGGGCGTAACCTTTTCCCTTGTGTGTGGGCGTATCTCTTTCGGCGTGATTTTGTGGAGCGTGAGGGGCTTCGTTTTAGTCCTTCGGTGTATCATGAGGATGATGATTTTATCATTAGGGCTTTCGCTCTTGGCGGCAGTTTTGTGGCATTGCCCGTCTGCTGGTACGTCAGACGCCTGCGTCAGGGCAGCATTACCACCACTGTTGACCGTTCCATGCGGCAGCGTCGGCTTCGTGATGTGTTGAAAATTATGTCCGGTCTTGATACTTTCTTTGAGCAAAATGCCGGCCTTGAGGCTTATGCCCGTTGCAAAATGGACTATCTTGTGGTTGACCTCCTGCTGACGATGTTGCGACAAAGACATCCGAAGGCGTTCCGCAGTGAGATTGTCGGTGCCTTACGTGAGATGGGACGCTTTCCGTTGCGATGGCGTTGGGAGCCGAAATATATTTTGTTTAACCTTCTTACGAGGGTTATCTTATAATTATTTGTAATGCCATATTTGTCTGTCATAATACCGGTTTATAAGGTTGAAGAGACGCTCGACCGCTGTTTGGAGAGCGTTCTCTGTCAGAATGTGCCCGATATGGAGGTAATACTCGTGGATGACGGCTCGCCTGACGGCTGTCCGGTGCTCTGTGACCGCTGGACACGGAATGACAGTCGCGTCAAAGTGTTGCACAAAAGTAATGGCGGATTGAGTGACGCGCGTAACAAAGGCATTGATATGGCGCAGGGAGAGTACATCACTTTTGTTGACAGCGATGACTATCTGATGCCGGATACTTACCCTCAGTTGATGAAATGGCTGTCGGAGCATGAAGACTGCGATATGCTGGAGTTTCCGCTTAGGCATATATCGGAACGGGAGGGGGATGGCAACAGACAGCAGTTGATATTCCGTGACCGTCAATACCGTACCGCAAGGCAATATTGGTTGCGTGCGAAAGCGTGGGAACACTGCTATGCCTGTAACAAGATTTACCGCCGCGCGCTGTTCGATGGCGTTAGCTTTCCGCCGGGAAAGGTGTTTGAGGATATTTATACACTGCCGTCGTTGCTTGCGAAAAATCCGCGTGTCGCCACCACATCGCATGGCGCATACTGCTACACATGGAATGAAAATGGCATATCGGTGGCCGCCGATAATACGGCAAACGGATTGATGCAACATCTTGAAGCCTTGCGCATGGCGGCGGAAACGATGCGCACCACGCTTTTTTCTTATAACGGAATATACCTCTTTTATTCTATGCTCTGCCGACAGCAGGATATATATGACCTTACGGGTCGTATTGTTTTGCCATGGCCTTTGATTGGCCTTGTATGTCGGGTGAGGGCTATGTTACACGCTTGCAAGACACGATGAGAATACTGCTTTTAGGAGAATACAGCGGAGTGCATTGCACTTTGGCCGAGGGATTGCGGACTCTTGGCCACGATGTGGTTGTGGCAAGTAACGGAGATTTCTGGAAAGACTATCCGCGGGATATTGATTTGGAGCGCAAAGGTGCCGCCGACTATCTGTGGAGGCTGTTGAAAGCTCTGCCAAAGATGCGTGGCTTCGATATAGTGCAGATAATAAACCCGATGTTTCTTGAACTGAAAGCGGGGCGTTTGTCATACATTTACAATTATCTCAGACGTAATAACGGCCGGGTTGTGATGTGTGCCGTGGGCGATGACTACTACTATCCACACATAAACCGCAATGTAATGCCAATGAGATATTCCGATTATAACCTCGGTTCCACAAGGCGTTGCACGCAATATGCTGAAAATTCGTATAACGATTGGGTGGGGACTGATAAGGAACGGTTGAACAGGTATATCGCAGCGGACTGTGATGCTATAGTGGCCGGAACTTACGAGTATTGGTTGCCCTACAATATGACCGAGGACAAGGGGCGGGACGGTAGGCCGTTGCGTGAGAAACTGCATCTGGTGCCGTTCCCTTTCAAACCTGCCGACAGGATAGACGCAGGGCAGTCGGACAGGCTTCGTGTCTTTATCGGTCTCAGTAAGGAGCGCTCGGAGTTCAAGGGTACGGACATAATGCTTGATGCCGCCAAGGCATTGTTGGAGAAATATCCCGATAGGATGGAACTGAAAGTGGCGAATGGAGTGCCGTATGAGGAGTATAGCTCAATGATGAATCATTCGGATGTGATGCTTGACCAACTGTATTCTTACGGCCCCGGCATGAATGCCCTGCTCACACTGTCTAAGGGGATTGTGACGTTTACGGGCGGAGAGCCGGAGCATTACGACATAATGGGAGAGATACAGTGCCGGCCTATCATAGCCGTGCAGCCGTATTATGACAGCGTTTACAATGAGTTGGAGCGGCTTATACTGCATCCGGAGGGTCTCGGACGGCAGAAAGCGGAGAGCCGGGAATATGTGATAAGAAACTATGAATACCGGAAAGTAGCAAAACAATATGAGGAAATCTACCACCATTGCGGTAACTGTACATAACCGTGAGAAATATATAGAGCAGTGTCTGGACTCGTTGTTGGCACAGACGGTGACGGATATTGAGATTGTTTGTGTGGATGATGCATCTACAGACGGCAGTTTTGAGATACTGTCACGGTATGCAGCCGGTGACAATAGGGTGCGTATATTCCGTTTTGAAACCAACAAGGGAGTGCAGCAGGCACGCAATTACGCTATGGAGGTGGCGGAAGGGGACTATATAATATATGTGGATGATGACGACTGGCTGAGCGAGGACTGTGTGGAGAACTGCTTATGTTGTTTCAAAGAGCATCCGGAAGCGGACTGTGTGCTGATACCTGAGATGCGACAAAGTCCTGAAGGCGTTATGTATGCACCCGAGGGGCGTAAGGTGTTTGACGTAATAACGGGCGAGGAGGCTTTTATGCTCAGCATGCCATGGCAGGTGGCGGGCAACTTTTGTGTCAGGATAGAATATCAGCGGCGGTTTCCGTTTGATAATTCCTGCCGCTATTTCGGTGATGAGAATACCGGGCGTATGATGCTGTTGTCGGCATGTTACGTCGCGTTGTCGAAAGGCATGTATTACTATCGCATGCACGGTGAGTCGGTATGCCACACCTCAGGCATAGGACATTATTCCAGATTGCATTCGCAGAGGATCTTGGCCATGCACATGGCCGACAATAATGTCAATGAGAATATGCTGGCATTGTACGAGACTTTTTGTTGGGAGAATATCATAGCCGCTTATATGAGATATTGCAAGGAGCGGAAATATATGACGGCTATAATGCAAAAGGAGGCGATGGGCTTTATACATGAGGCGTTTTGCAAGGCGCATGCCGATATGGTTGATAAGCGTATGACCCGGAAATTCGGTTTTATGCCTATGTGCGGGGCATGGAAAATGTTCCGCTTGCAGGAGGAGGTGTATTATATTTTGCGCGGATTGAAATCTGTGTTTCATTGAAATTATATAAAAAAATAAATCTACAACCGATAAACTATGAACTTTATTAAAACAGGAGCCCGTTTTGTATGGGCGGCAATTATGTGCTGTTGTGGCTCATTTCACGCTACGGCAGGGGAACGGACAACCCCGTGTGGCAGTTCGTTACAGTTGAATTATGACAAGCCGGCGGAGTTCTTTGAGGAGGCTCTCGTGATAGGTAATGGCCGTTTGGGAGCCATAGTCTATGGTGGTATGGGTAAAGACCGGATTTCTCTTAATGATATTACGCTTTGGACGGGAGAGCCGGACAAACAGGTTTACTCTCCGGATGCTTATAAAGCCATTCCGGAGATACGTGCCGCTCTTGACAAAGAGGATTACCGTACGGCGGATAAGTTGCAGCGTAAGGTGCAAGGTCATTACAGTGAGAACTATCAGCCGTTAGGCACTCTGACCATAAGCTATCTTGATCACAATGGAGAGATAACCGATTACCGCCGTTGGCTTGATATAAGTGATGCTACGGCAGCCACGACTTACAAAGTGGACGGCAAGGCGTTTGCAAGCGATTATTTTGCTTCTGCACCGGATTCGGTAATAGTAATACGCCTGAAGACAACTGACAACAACGGTATCAGGGCGATATTGTCTTTGACCTCGTTGCTGCCGCATACGTCATCAGCCTCCGGTAATGAGATTTCTATGGAGGGATATGCGGCGTATAACTCTCTGCCGTCATATTATAATAGTGCTGAAAGGCATAATTATGACCCGGAAAGGGGTATACATTTCAATACAATCGTGCGTGTTGTGGCACCCGATGGGGTGGTGAAGGCATTTCCTACCGGTGAGATAAAGGTTGAGGGCTGCACCGAAGTGATGCTTCTTGTGGCTAATGCTACAAGCTTTAACGGTTTTGACAAGGACCCTGTCAGGGAGGGACGTGACTATAAGAATATTGTGAGGCAACAGATAAATGCTGCCGGAGGCAAGGCGTTTGCGGCACTGCGTGAGGCACATATCGCTGACTATAAGACGTATTTTGACCGTGTGGAACTGTCATTGGGAAAGACGGATGAGGCTATTGCCGCCATGACGACAGACAAACAGTTGCGCCATTATACCGATGATAACCAACGAAATCCTGAGCTTGAGGCTCTTTACTTTCAGTATGGTCGTTACCTTCTCATATCAAGCTCACGAACAATGGGTGTTCCGGCCAATCTACAGGGACTGTGGAACGAGAGGTTATTGCCGCCATGGAGCAGCAACTATACTATGAATATCAATCTGGAAGAGAACTATTGGCCGGCGGAAGTCACTAACCTTACGGAGATGCACATGCCGCTTATGGGTTTTATCACGAACCTTAGCACTACCGGAGGGGCTACGGCGAAAGCGTATTATGGTGTTGATAAGGGGTGGTGTGTAGGGCATAACAGTGATATGTGGGCCATGACATGCCCTGTAGGACTGCACACCGGTGACCCGGTATGGGCCTGCTGGAATATGGGCGGGGCATGGGTTGCGACGCATATATGGGAACATTACCTCTTTACCAAGGATAAAGCCTTCCTGAAAGAGTTTTATCCTGTGCTGAAAGGGGCGGCGGATTTTTGTATGAACTGGCTGATAGAGAAGAACGGATATTTGCTGACTTCGCCCGGAACATCGCCTGAAAACGTGTATGTTACGCCGGACGGATATGCTGGGGCAACGCTATACGGCGGCACTGCGGACCTTGCAATGAGCCGGGAGTGCCTTATTGATACCCGTGAGGCGGCACGTGTGCTTAACGAGGATAATGATCTTGTGAAGCGTATAGACCGTACTTTGAAGCGCATGTTGCCATATCATGTGGGTAAAAACGGTAATTTGCAGGAATGGTATTACGATTGGAACGATAAGGACCCGCAGCATAGGCATCAGTCTCACTTGTTCGGACTATTCCCGGGGCACCATATTACCATGGCGGAGACACCGTCATTGGCTGCCGCGTGTTTGCGTTCGTTGGAGATAAAGGGTGACAATACAACGGGATGGAGTACGGGATGGCGTGTAAACCTGTATGCTCGGTTGCGTGATAGCAAGAATGCGTATCACATATACCGTAAGTTGCTGCGCTATATAAGTCCTGATGGTTATACGGGCAAGGACGCAAGGCGTGGCGGAGGCACATATCCTAATCTGTTGGATGCGCACTCTCCGTTCCAGATTGACGGTAATTTCGGCGGTTGTGCCGGAGTGGCTGAGATGCTGATGCAGTCTAACGCCAACACGATAACATTGCTTCCGGCTCTTCCGGAGGAGTGGAAAGACGGTTATGTGCGTGGTATCTGTGCCCGTGGCGGCTTTGTTGTCAGTATGGAATGGCGTGACGGACAGGTTATATCCTTACATATTACATCGCGGAACGGTGGTAAAACCACTCTTTGTTTCAACGGACAAAAGCGCAATGTGAACCTGAAAGCCGGAGAGAGTAAACGGATATTGTAATGGTGTGTGCCATTATCTGATTGTATTATTAATCTGCAAATAGAATGAAAGCGATATTGATATTACTGTTGTCTGTGCTATATAGCTCTGTATCAGCACAGACTCAGGCTCCCGTAAAGTGGGGAATGTGGGAGAAATGGGGTGATCAGGGAGACGGTATGTACCTTAATCCTGTTATTCCTTCGGACTATAGCGACATTGATTGTATACGTGTTGGAGAAGATTATTATGCTATATCGTCTACTTTTCAGTTCTCTCCGGGCATGACGTTGCTTCATTCCAAGGACCTTGTTAATTGGGAAATATGCGGTAATGCTATTTATGACCTTACACAAATAAGTGAGGAGCTGAGCTGGACGCGTATGAATCGCTATGGCAGGGGAGTATGGGCAGGTACGCTGCGTTATCACAACGGACGCTTTTATCTATTCTTCGGTACTCCGGATGAGGGCTTTTTCATGACCTCTGCGGCCGATCCCAAAGGACCATGGGAGCCTTTGACGTGTCTGCTTCGTGAGCCTGGATGGGACGATTGTACCGCCTTTTGGGATGAAGACGGCAGGGCTTATTTCGCCGGCACACACTTCTTGGACGGTTATAAGACCTACATCTTTGATATGTCGCATGATGGTAGGAGCATAGACCGTAGTTCAGCAAGGCTTTTTAACGAGGGAAGCGGTCGTGAAGCGAGTAAACTGATAAAGGTAGGTGGTTGGTATTATCTTGTGTTCAGTGAGCATAAGGGGCGTAAAGGGCGTTATGTTATGGCTAAAAGGGCACGGACTATTACCGGGCCTTATACCGAGGAACGGCAGTTGTCGTATGCCTGTCGGGAGGCTAATGAACCTAATCAGGGTGGTATCGTAGAGGGGAAAGACGGTAAGTGGTATTTCCTTACGCATCATGGTACGGGAGATTGGAGCGGGCGCATTGTGAGTTTGTTGCCTGTTACATGGGTAAACGAGTGGCCTGTCATAGGTGAAATGGCGGCTTCTGATACTATTGGGAGCATGAAATGGGGTGGGGCTATACCTGCAAAAGGTGGCCATAAGCTGTATATTGCATGCAGTGACGGTTTCAAAGACCGTACATTGGCACCGCAATGGCAGTGGAATTATCAGCCGCGCAGTGACATGTTTTCGCTTACAGAGCGTAAAGGATGGCTAAGATTGAAGGCTTTCAGGCCTTTAAGAAGTAACCAATTGAAGTATGCCGGCAACACTTTGACACAGCGTTGTTTCCGAACTCCGGAGAATAATGTGGTGATAAAGATGGATATCGCCAATATGACTGACGGTCAGAAGAGCGGATTATGCCACTTTTCTATTACCCATGCGGCTATAGGTGTAGTGGTTGAGGATGGTAAACGGTATATAGAATATAGGAAAAATGATAGCATTGTACGCGGAGAGCAGTTGACTGCAAATGTGATATGGCTCAAAACGGTATGGGGACTTGATGGTCTCTCTACATTTTCATATAGCATAAATGGTAAGGATTATATCTTTTTCGGCGAGCCTTATCAACTGGCGTGGGGGCATTATCGTGGAGACAGGATTGGAATCTACTGCTTTAACGACAGGGAAGATATCGGATATGTCGATGTGGATTATCTTGAATACAAGTAATTTATTATGCTCTCATTCTACATTTAAGGCCTGATTACAGTCGTAATCAGGCCTTAAATGTAGAAATTAGTTGTGTACTGTTATCGCATTCGTAATGTCATCAATATGATTTGGCTATTGTTTTATGTTGCGGTAACAGTAGCCTAATTCTTTAGAAATAGTATGCTAATCCCAACTGCCATGAGTTATACTTGCTTGATGAGATGCTGTTGAGACTCGGATTCTTCATCTGTCCTGTTTCTTTGCAAGCGATGTTGTAGTTGGCTTTTACCTCAAGGTGTGAGAGAAGTGTGCAGCCAACACCGACATTTATACTGAATTGGCTTGACCGCCAAGTCCATTCTTCAACACTATGTGAGAACTTCTTGTCTTTGCCGATGTTGAAACCGAACTGCGGACCGGCGAAAAGGAACACGTTTGCCAAAGAGCTAAGACCAAAACCGTAACGCACGTTGATTGGTATTGCTATGGATTGTGATTTGATGGTGGTCTCTTCTACTTCGGCATTCTTCTGGTCATAGAGTGCAGAGGCATCGAGACTGAGGCCGATAATGGGTACGGTGAATTTAACCGTTGGGCCTATATAGAAGCCGGCTTGGTTGCTTTTGTCCGCAATAGAGTTGTTGAGTTTCATGTTTACGAGGTTGGCACCACCGCGGATACCAAACTTAAACTGTGCCATACAAGGCTGCGTCATGAGCAACGTTGTTGCCATGATGATGAGGGTGTAGAATCTTTTCATAATAACATAATTTAGTTATATTATTCATTAATCAGTGTCTTTGTCTTCTTACGCTAACCCTTGACGCTGATGATGCGGCAGGTGCTGTGCGTGTCTTTGCCTTCTTTGTGGCGGTAGTAGTGTTCCCCGTAGCTGCCTGTGTTGTACGTCTGTTCTCCTTCTGGGCTTTCTTCACAGCTTTTGGATTGGCAGCCTGTGCTTTTGCTATGGAGTCTATAGAATCTTTTCGTGCCTGATCTCCCCATATGTTTGTTTCAAACTTCTGCAGTTCCGTTTCTATTCTCTTCTGTTCTTTAGCCATAGCCGAATCGGTAGGGCAATACTGTGCCAGCGTTTTGCCAAGCATATTGTTGGTCTTATATATTGTTCCGCTGTACAAATTCTTTACGAAATAATCGTCAACGCTCATCGTTGCGGCGTTGTTTATGTCGCTTGTCATGATAGAAAGCTTTGTGAGGAAAGGCGCTGCATCCGCATATTTCACCCAAAATAACGGATATTTCGCTACTCCATCGCCAAAATCATCCTCGCGATACATTATAGGACACAGTGCAATGACCTTATTATGGAATGTGGCCGTGACCTGATCGTAATACGCAGACTCCTTAATATAATAAGCCTTCACCTCTGCCGACGGTATATCGGAGTTGTCAAGCTTCAGCTTTCCGTCCTTGCGCTCATAATATATATGGTAATTATCGAGCAGTGTCAGGGGCTTAATGACTGCATCCGGCTCAAAAGACTCGTTGCCGTCCAAGCGGTATTCGTATGCTTTCAGCTGTCCGGAAAGGACGAGTTTGAACAGATATGTGAACAAATTCATCTGTGAACCGACCGGTTCTACAGGATAATACAACCCGGAGTTAGCCCCTTTTGTCAGATCTATCTCACGGTATATGTCACGTCTCCATACCACATCCTCCTGCATCGGCTGTGCGGTAGGGAATGAAATCTGTGCTCTTGTGGTGAGCGATGTGGCGGCATTGGACTTCTGTTGCGCGGTGTTCTGTTGCGTGCGGCGTGCCGCAGGCTGTGCGGTTGCCTGTATTGCAGACAATGCAATGATGCCGACAATGGCTATAGCTTTTATATTATGTGTCATAATAACGTTGTTTTTATTTTATTATCACCTCCATAGAGGCAGGTAACTGTCTTGCTATGCCATCGGGGCCGACGGCGTGTATGCGTGAGATATAGAAACGTTTGGAACGTGACAACTTGCGGAATGTCTCCAACTGCCGTGCGGAGAAAGCCGCACCGTTGCTGACTATCGGTACCGCATTACCCATATTGTCGAAGAATACCGCCTCAAATCCGGTAACCTTGAACTCTATGTCGAGAAGTCCATCGTCGATAGCGGCTTTTATTCCAGATGCTCCCAACAGCTTACCCTTTTCCAATCCGCCGCCTCTGAAGCGCGTATCGCCGATTTGTATGTATGCCGTAGGGTCAGGAAGTTTCCGCACATGGAACGTGAACTGGCCCATTTGCTGCGGTTTCCCGCTGAGAAGACTTGATACTGTTATCGTTACATCTTTGCCAATGGCCGTTGGCTTGGCAATGTATTTACCCGGTCCGACCGGAGTAAAAGTGCCTCCAGACATTGTTGCGGTTACCTTGTTGAGCGGAACGCCTGGGATTGACACGCTGATAGGGTTGGTGTATCCGGCGTAAAGTACGTTCATAAGGTCTGCGGAGACTGTTGCCGATGGGTCTACTACGGTATATTTCTGTGAGAAATCACGGCGTATGACATCGCCGTTGCCGTCCTGCATGGTCATGTATCCATTGAGTGTGAAATCGCCGGTCTTTCCGGTTATGAACTCATAGGTGTTATCGCGCAGTGTAACCTCTTTGCCTCCGATGTATATTTGCGGTTGCTGCGTGGTGTCAATGGCCGCCATTACGATTTTGGCCGAGAAACGATCGCCGCGTACTACGGTCTGTGCGTTGGGTATTACGAATGCCGACAGCTTGTTTACCCTTATGTCTTTTATGTCAACATTGCTGATAAGGGTGTGCAATACCTCTCCCTCAGCATATCTGACATCATTCTGTAGCTTTGAAAGCAGGGTTACTGCTGCTGCCACCGGCATATCCTCAAACATATATTCCTGCCAGTTCTTGCCCAATTCACGTGCTTTTGGAGATACCTCGGTGCTGAGATTGTTGTTTATTATGGTCTTTAGTCTCTCATCGTTGAGCAGCCCGCTCATTGCCGTGCGGTAGTCTTCTATCATTTTTTGTAGTTTGGGGCCTTGCGCTCTGCCCGGCGCCAGCATTATTTGTGCGGCTGCCTCGAGGTCTTCTTTGTTGCGTATGTTCCTGACATCCCCGTCTGCTCCGTCCGCCTCTTTTACGATAGCGTGTTTCAGTTGGTCGGCGAAGTCATACAGTTCATCGCTCATTTTCTTCACCTGTTGCGCTTTCTCGTACCACTGACGTGTCTTGGTCGGGTTACTTTTCATCTGTGCATCGAAGTCTTCATAGATGCCGGTGTTTTCTTTAAGCGCATTATCCGTAGAGCGGTTCAGACCCTCTTCCACAATGGAGAAGCCGTTGAGCACCTCGTTTGAGACGTTCATGGCGAGCATTGCCAACAGGACGATATACATAAGGTTTATCATCCTTTGACGTGGAGAAAGGGGTTTCTTTTTTATTGCCATTGCTGTAATTTTGTCGGTTCTTGGTTTTAGGTTGCCGGTATGGGTTGCTTTATTGTCCAATATTAGATGAAACAGTGTCCGTCAGCAGTGTTCCGCCACCCGTTTACCATAGTAAAAACACCTTAGTTGTCGCTCTTCGGTGCGGCGAGAGGGTTCATGTTTACGGTCATGGCCTCAATCATACGGGCGTATATAGCATTGAGCTCCTGTATTTGCTTGGCCATTCGTTTTGTCTGTTCGTTTATCTCGTCCTGTGTTATAATCTGCTGTGATGCCGATTTCAGTTGCATTTCGTATATGCGGCTGATGCCTGTCAGCGTGCGGTTGAGGTTCTCCATCTCATCACTGTCGGTCGCCAGTCGTGTGCTTTGGGCGGCAACTTTCTTTAATATCTCGTTAAGTTCATTGAGATGAGCCACATAACTGGTCGTGGCGGCTTCCATAGCCTCTGCCGTTTCCGCACTTATGGCCGGTGCCGGTGTTACAATATGTGGAGCAGCGGCATTGCCTGACAGCGTGTCTGCTGCCGCATTCTGTTGCGACTGCGGCATTTGTACATTGCCACCACTGTGCTGTGTGGTGCCGTTGTCTCCGTTGAATGAAATCGAGCCTGTTGCCTCGTGTGAGCCGCCACCTATTATTATGGTTCCTCCGGTCATTACTCCACTTTGCGACTGTGCCGCAACCGGCGACATCTGCGCTCCGTTGTCTGCCTGCATTGCGTCCATCTCCGCATCCTCAGGCATAGAGTCGTTAAGATGAATGTCGAGCGGTTTGTCTATGGCCGACTTGTCAAACGGACGGTCAAAGGCTGACAGGAAGAACACTACAACCTCTGTTCCCATACCTATAAAGAGCATAAGGTTGGCTCCCGGCAGGTGTGTCAGCTTGAAGAGTGCGCCAAGGATAACGATAGATGCACCCCATGAGTATGCGTAGTTCAGGAATGTCTGTCCCGGCACGCTGTCCATCCATTTCTGCAGCAGATAGACTATGTTCATTTTACTGTATTTGGACATGATGAATAGTTGTTTTATTTGTTGTGTGTGTTTGGGTTATCTCTTTTTCTTTCCTTTTGCGTTCAGGCTGGTAGAGCTGGCCAATGAGCGTACGCAACGGAAGCCAATGTAAGCTCTTGGCTGGTTTTGGTACTCCCATGAGCGCCATGCCGAGCGGATATAGCTCTCCGGGTCTTTCCATGAACCGCCTCTTACAGATTTCTTTTTCATTCGGTACGGGTCTTCCAAAGCCGCCTTATACTCTAATTGCGGGTTGAGATCGTTCATGGCATCCACACCGGCCTCGGTGTAAATGGTTGAGGTCCATTCCGCCACGTTGCCCGCCATGTCAAACAACCCGTTGCTGTTTGCGGCATAGATGCCGGCCTTTGACGTTATGAGGTTACCATCTTTGGTATAGTTTCCACGCTCCGGCTTGAAGTTGGCAAAGAAACAACCGTCGTCGTTCTTTACATCTTCGTTCTCCCAAGGGAACTCCGTTCCGTTCTTGCCGCGTGCCGCATACTCCCATTCCGCTTCTGTAGGCAGACGGTAACGCTGTATATATTTCGCGGCACCGTTGAGTCCTTTCAGCAGATACTCTGTACGCCATGCGCAGAAAGCGTTTGCCTGTTCCCACGTAACACCTACCACCGGGTAGTCGTTGAAAGTGGGGTTGGAGAAGTAGTTGCGCAGATATACCTCGTTGTCGCTGTTGGGGAAGTCGTTTACCCAGCATGTAGTGTCGGGGTATACGTTTACGATATAGGTGTTGAGGAAATCCCACGGCCCTGACAACGGGCGGTTTATGGTCTCCCTTACTATACGTCCCTCATCGTCAATGTATGCCGTATCCTTTGAAATCATGACAACCTCATTCGGATTTACGGTTATGTCGGTGTTCAGATTGCGCTGCGCCGCGTCAAGACGGTTCTTTCTCAAGGCCGCCGTTGTGTAGTCGTAAATCTCGTAGCGGTAGTTCATCTGCGCTGCGTCGAGCAATTTCTCGCCTGTTACGGGATTGGTTATATATAGGCTTTCGATGGCTCTCAGCTCCTCCTCGTTAGGCTTTCGCGGCAGTTGTTTCTTCCAGTTGAGGTGTGGTGTGACAGGATCGCCGTTCTTGTCCTCGGTAATCATGTATGTCTCGTCGCCCCCGTATGCCGGATCCGCAAGGCGGGTGCGCAATATACTGTCTCTTACCCACATTACAAACTGGCGGTATTTGGCGTTTGTAACCTCTGTCTCGTCCATCCAGAAACCGTCAACCGATATGTCCTTGACCGGCGTTGACGCTCCCCAAAGAGTGTCTTTCGTCTCCAGTCCCATGCGCAGCGAACCGCGGTTCACCAGTGTCATACCATAAGGAGTAGGCTCCTGAAAGCCTCTTCCACCTCCGTAGCCGGTCACTTCGCCGCCCATTTGCGTACCGGTCAGTTTGCCTCCGAAGCATCCGCTGAGCAGTACTACCATCATTATGGCGCCGAGTTGTAATGTCGTTTTCTTTATATACATGAATGAAAAATGTTGTTTAGTTGTTTGTTTTTTTGATATTATATCGTCTGTGTCGGTGTCTTTACGTTTAATTCCGTTTTGTTTTCCTTGTCAGCTGCGGTTACAGTGTGCGTGTTGTCTGATGCCTGTTTTTACCTTTTTTGCCGAGGTCTATGTCCATTTGGTAGCCTACGAACAACTCATGCGAGCCGTTTCGTAGTCCTATACCGTTGGTGTACATCTCAAAGGAGTAGGCTATGATGACACCTTGAAACTGCCCTCCGAATAATGCCGTTACTGAGTTTGTCGGACTGTAGGTCACACCACCGTAGAACATTCGGCCTTGATAGTTATACATCAGTCGTCCTGTCACGTCTCCACGGTATGCAATGCCGTCCGTCCGCACTATGGCCGATGTAGCAACTTTCAGCAATGGGTTGCGCAACTGTATGTCCATGCCGCCTGTAAGGTAGTAGATACCGCTGATTTCCAGTTCGTTTGTTTCGCCAAGCTCTACTGTCGGCATTGTCAGATGCTGTGCGCTGATGCCCACATACCAGTTCTTTCTTGAGTAGTATATGCCCGCTCCTATGTCAAACGTGTTGCCATTGATGTCGCTTTTCGAGAATGCCGGATCCGATTCGTCATCCAGATCCACCGCCGAGCCATTGAACTTCTCCGTTATTATGCCCGGCTGCACACCTACGGCGAGCCATCCTCCGCCCAGTTGTTTGCGGAAAGCGTATTGTACAGAGAGCCGTTGGTGACTGAAAAGTCCCAGTTTGTCGCTCATCAGTTGTACGCCCGCACCGTGTATATTCTTCATAGCCACGAATGGCATGTCACCGGCAAAGACCATGGTTTGGGGTGCATTCTCAAATCCGGCCATAGTCATTGCGTATGTGCCTGTTATGTTCAGTTTCTCCTGTTTGCCCACAGTGGCGGGGTTGAACGTTGGCTGCATGTCGAAATAGTGTGAGAAATACGGGTCGTACTGTGCGTCGGCATTCAGTGACGCAATCACTGTCATGGCGGCAAGCAGAATGGCTCTGCTTATCTTCACTGCCGAAACGGATATGATGTCATTACACTTTCTCACATATACTAAACGCAAAAGGGGTGGGTTTATTACCCACTCCCTTTGAATACTGTATTAAAATTTGTTAACAATAAGCTTGGTGTAATTTTAATCATTGCCTGATACTTACATCCTCATGTTAGGATAGATTGTTTACTTTTTGTCACTCCAATACTTTTTCATATCTGCGAACCATGATTTGCGCTCTGATATTTTTCCTATTTCTTCGTCATAAAAATCTTGAAGCTTATCACACATGCTTATCATCCAGTTCTTCCTGTCTATTTTATGCTCGTCTTGAAAATTCAATATGTTAGCGTTGGCAATTTGTATCTGCCCCCATCCTAACGCACCAAATGTTAGACAGTTCCAATCAAAAGCCTCTATGGGCTTGAAGTGACATCCTGTATAGTGCAGGACATTATCCTGTACTTTATATTCAACTATTAAAATACAGAAGAAATTGTTGTCTGATCTCCGGTAAAATTGTGCTAATCGTTTTACGGATATCAGGTTGGGCATATTGAAATTGGTGAGAAGATTATGTGTTTTTACGTCTATGGCGTAATATCTTCCTTGGTCGTCTGTGAAAGCCATGTCCTCCATTGAGCGTCTTGTAAAGTCATCTTTAACTTCTATGCCGTGTTTCTTTAATATGGCAGTGAGCCCTTTGTCGCTACCGAGGAATGCTTGAATGGCATCTCCTATTGCTCGTGGTGAACTGAGAGAATATCCCTTTACAATATCACTTCCGTCTTTTTGCAGTATTTTAAGCAAGTCTTGTGCTATGTTGTTCAAATTCATTGCTTTCATATATATTGTTTATATGTTGAAGAGACTAAGTGCGGTACTATCATGAGCGAGGTCTTTTTGGATGCAACCTCGCTTTGTGTTTTTTCCTTTCCTGTTTTGTTCACTTAATGTGTTACGTTCCCAAAACACCCCGTTTGCATATCCTTGTATTGTCGTATCTTCGTTTGCCATAGACAGTCGTTTCGCTCCCCACAAGCAATACTCGCGGTTTATCTCTATTCCGCAGTAGTGCCTGTTTAGCTTCTTTGCCACCACGGCAGTGGTGCCGCTTCCTAAAAATGGGTCGAAGATGATGGCGCCGGGTTTTGATGAGGCAAGGATTAGTTTGGCATATAGTTTTTCCGGTTTCTGTGTTGGGTGGTCAGTATTTTCTGGCATTGACCAAAACGGTATACTAATGTCATCCCAGAAGTTGGAGGGGTAGGTGATTCTGAAGTTCCCTTCTGTTGTCTCGTCCCAGTCTTTAGGCTTGCCATCTATCCGGTATGGGGCTATAACCTTTCGTTTCATCATAACGTCGTCAACGGCGAAATAGTAATCTTTGGCATTTTTTACCGCAAACCATATATCTTCCATGCTGTTTTTCCAGTTGTTTTTTGCTCCGCGACCTTTCTCCCTTTGCCAGGATATGCGGTTGATAATGGTTAGTTTCTCTTCTATTACCCTTTGCATTGGTGCAGTGCATCTCCAATCCCCGCACATGTATAATGAACCATTCTTTTTTAGTTTGTCGCATACTTTGTAGAACCAACTGCGTATATAGTTTTCGTAGTCAGATGACTTCATAGTATTAAATTTGTTACCGTTGAAGTTCTTTGCAAGATTGTACGGAGGGTCTATTATTATCAAGTCGAATGTTTCATTGGGTATGTAGTCTATGCAGTCAAAGATATCGCCGTTGATAATAGTATCAGTAACCCCTGTTTTTAATATATTTTCTATAGCGGATATTTGTTGATTGAGTGTCGGGAGTTCCTCCGGCGTGATGGTCAACGTCCTGTTTCGCCCTGAGCGTTGTTTCGTTTCGTTTTCCATTTATATATTTCTTTGTGTTGGGGATTATATATTTCGTAATTAGTTAAATGTCAGACTATATGTTTTTCTATATAATGTATATAGCAAGCTAAACCCATAAGGAATGGGTAGTAAACACATTCCTTATGAATACTATGTTGGAATTTATTAACCCTGAAGCCGCTTTCAGGCTCTTTGCCATCATTGCCGCAGCCCTGTCGTGGTGTCATTAAAACACCTGATGGCGTGTGTCTGGAGATAGTCCTGATGGCATGTGTTGCCACTGCAATTCATGCCGTATGTAAACGCGCTGCGATTACAGTGTAAAGGCATTGCGATTACATTGCGAACGCACTGCGATTGTGTTGTAAACGCACTGCGATTACGACATGCCCCGACATGGTGTGCGATTTGGGTGTTATGTGTACAGTCCGCCGTTGATGGATATTACCTCGCCGGTGATGTAGGCTGCGGCGTCTGACATCAGAAAACCAACAAGTTCAGCGACCTCTTCCGGCTTTCCGAAACGTTTCATCGGTACCTGTTGTTTCAGCTCGTCTACGGGCAGGTCCTTTGTCATATCCGACTCTATGAAGCCCGGGGCAACAGCGTTTACGGTTACGTTACGTGCCGCAACCTCTTGCGATAACGCTTTTGTGGCACCGATAATGGCGGCTTTTGTAGCGCTGTAGTTTGTCTGTCCGGGCAGTCCTTTGAGTCCGGAGAGGCTGGCCATGTTCACTATCCTGCCTCCGTGCTTGCGCATCATCATCTTTGGCAGCAACCGGCGGGTTACGTAATAGAAGCCGTTGAGCGAGGTGTTTATCACGGCGTGCCAGTCTTCTGCCGGCATCATGAACATCATATTGTCACGGCGTATGCCGGCATTGTTCAGCAGATAGGCAATGTAATCATCGGGATGTGATGCTTCCCATTGGTCGAGTGCGGCATCTGTGGCTTCCATGTCACCGACATTGAACTGTAACAGCTCTGCTGTCACTCCTTTCTCCTCGACCAAAGCCTTTACTTCTTCTGCTGCGGCCTGATTGGACTGGTAGTTGATTATGACTGGAATGCCCATTTCCGCGAGCTTGAGGCATACCGCGCGGCCAAGACCGCGTGAGCCTCCGGTTACTAAAGCGTATTTCATTTGTTGTGTGTCTTTTTTGTCTTGTTGCTTTGGCCTGCTTACTCTGTCAGGTCTTTCTTTGTCTTGTCCTGCACGGGTATGAGTATGTTTTTCTGCTCCTTCTGCAGGTATTGTTGTTCGGAGTCTATGGCTATCAGCACTCCGTCGTTTATTGGTAGAGTGGAATTGGCGGGTACTACCGTTGCGAAAGATTGTTTGCCGTTGCGCATTGTGCCAAGGAATGTCAGGTTTCCGGTCTGACAATCCATCCACCATACATTTTTCTTTTTGCCCGATATGGTGTTCAGGTCAATGTCCATTGTACGTGACGTGTAGTTGTATACAAGCAGATAATCCTTGCCGCGGGTTGCCGCCAGACGGTCATAGCGTGTGCCGTTGCCTTTGAAGATGACGCTTTGGTCTGGAATGCGGTCGAAATATGGCAGTGACAGCATCAGTGCCTTGAGGTATTTCATCTGCACATAGCCTGAATCCTGTTGCGCCTCGTACCACGGCTTGGCTGTGCTTGCGTATGCTACTGCCTTGCCCGGTGTGTGCATCTGCATGATTGCGTTGTGGCCGTAGGTATGCCCGCATGCGCCGGCGAATACGTTCCAATAGGCATATCGTCTGACATCGCTCGCCTGCCAGCGTGGACCGTCGGGGAAATGCAGTCCAATTGGTATGTCTTCGTATGACGGTTCGCTGTCCAGTACCGGCTTTATGGGTTTGTAGGCCCATGTGGAGTCTACATACATCCAACAGTCCTCCTCCGTGTTGTCGGGTATAGGGTAGTCCTTGTTGCCCATGCGCTGACCGTAGGCACGGTGCCCTGACTGATAGGTATGAAAGTCTATCCACTCGGCTTGTGACCACCATTTGGCCGATGTGCAACGGCCGCGCGGATGGAATGTCATCAGGTGGCGTTTATCTATGTTGCGTATTGTTTGTGCAAGTGTTGACCATACGTTGTGCTTTATGTCACCTTGTATGTCGCCGCCTATCACCCATACTATATTCGGGCGGTTTTTGTAACGGTTGGCGAGAAATTCTCCGTAGGCTTTTGCGCCTTCTTCGTCCATGGCGCCACCCTTTACGAGTCCACCCCATATACATACCATTGCGATGTATATGCCGTTCTGAGCCGCTTCGTCAATGATATAGTCCATGTGATCCCAGTATCCATAAACCTTTTCATCGTTGATTTGGGAGAAATCCCATGGGTTTTCCCGTGAGATGTTGGAGTATTGGCCGTAGGCATTGATGCAGGGAACACCGCAGATGGTCTGCACCTGAACTACGTTGAAACCGTTTTTTGCGCAGGTGCTGAGGTAGCCCTTGACCTCGCCGCGCTGTAAGGACTGCGGCAACAGCCAGCCGGTATCGCCCAACCAGAAGAAGGGGGTACCGTCGGTGTATTGCAGAAAACGGTGATTGTCAGAGACCTGTAAATCCCATTGCCTTGCGGCTGTGGCGGTAAGGCTTAACGTCAGCATTAGCGACAAAAGCAGAGCCTTACGCGCGCGTATATATAAATAATGTGTCATGCGTAGCTTTTTGTACGTATTTTAAGTGTTATGACCGCTACAATTACAATCAACAGCAGTGCGAGGGCAATGTATGCTATCGTTTCTGTGGTGGTGATTGTAGCCGGTTTGAATTCGAGTACCACTTTGTGCTTGCCGCTTTTGACATTGATGGCACGCAGGACGTAGTTTACTCTGCTTACTTCTACTGGCTGCCCGTCTACTGTTGCGGTCCAGCCGGGATAGTATATCTCTGAGAATACTATGACACCGCCGTTTGTTGACTGTACGTCATAGTGCAGTTCATTGGGCTTATACACCGTCATGTTTACGGTAGAGGTGCTGTCTTGTATCATGCTTTTGCCCAGTGTAGCCTCGAATTTCTTGTCGGCTATGGCTGTCTCGTGCAGGTTCACGGTTCCAATGCCGTCCAATTCCTTGTTGGCGTTGTCAACATAGCGTACTTCTGATACGAACCATGCGTTGCCCATAGCTCCGGGATTGACCACAGGCGTGGTCTGTCCGCCTTGCAATGGCAGGATGAGGTATTTGGTATTGAGCATGTTCAGCACCGGTATTATGCTGTCGGTATTGACCTTCGACAAATCGCCGTTGTTGTCTATTACTGCCTGAAAGGTCTTCTGTATCTCGGGAGAGATGTATGCTTCTATCAGTTCCTGATAGCGACGGAGCTTTGCAGGGTGGTAACCGCCGATGGATTTGTGGAAGTATGAGGTCTCGTTCTCGTTGAAAGTGTTGCTCGCAAGGTTCAGTACACGGTAGTCGGGTGACTTGTCTTGCAGTATGATATTGTCTGTCTCGGTCGGCTCAACGGGGGCGGTACGCAGGGTGTTGCTTACGAACATGTCGTCGTTGAGGTAGCGTTTGTTCACCTGCCACATGTCAACCAGACACACAACAGTCACTATTCCGACCATGACCATGGCGTTGAGCCTGCGCATGCGGTATAGCATTACGGCGGCAGTGCATATCAATATGATGATGACGGAGCGCCAGCAGTCGGCCGTGAATGTTGCGATACGTATAGCCTTTAGGTTGTAGAGGAGTGGGGTGATCTGCTCTTGCGGTATGCCTTGGAATGCGCGCATCTCGGAAGAGGAGATGAATGAGTCGAAAAATACGGTCGGCATGATGGCAAACAGGGCCGCTATGCCGCCTGTCAGTGCCAAAGATACGTATAGCCAGTTTACTTTTTTGCCGCAAACGGTGCCTGTTACGCTGCCGGGCTCTTCAACGACTTGTTTCAATGCCAGTATGCCGAGGAATGGGATGGTAAACTCCGCTACTACAAGTATGGAGGCAACGGTGCGGAATTTGGCATACATCGGCACGTAATCTATAAACAAATCGGTGAGCCACATCATGTTTTTGCCCCAAGATAGGCATATACTCAGAACCGTGGCGGCGAGTAATGCCCATTTTATGGAGCCCTTGACGATGAACAGACCCAATACGAACAGTGTCAGAACGAACGCACCCACGTATACGGGGCCACTCGTACCGGGCTGCTCTCCCCAGTATTGTCCTATCTGTTGGTATATCTGCATATACATAGGGTCACCCTTTGTCTGAGCCGCAGGGCTCTGACTGACGGGCGACATTGATGATCCTCCCTTGGTATTTGGGACAAGCAGGGTCCATGTCTCGTCTATCCCGTAGCTCCATTGGGTTATGTAGTCACGCTCAAGACCACTTGAGGTCTGGTTTGCGGTGTTCTTTTTAACAAGCTCGCTCTTGCCACGCATGGACTCGTTCTGGTATTCCCATGTGTGATAGAGGTTGGAAATGTTGGCCAAAACGCCTAACAAACCGCCGATGATGCAAACCGCTGACGCTTTTATAAAATGCGTTATCCACTTTTGGCGTATTGCGTCAACAAGGAAAGCTATGACGAAACACAGGATAATGAGGAAATAGTAATAGGTCATCTGCACGTGGTTGGCGTTTATCTCAAACGCTGTGAAGATGCCCGTCACGGCAAGGCCGGAGAGGTATTTGCCTTTGTACGCTAACAATATGCCCGCTATCATGGGTGGAAGATAGGCGAGAGCCATTACCTTCCATAAGTGACCGGCGGCTATTATGATAAAGAAATAGCTGCTGAAAGCCCATATTACGGCACCGAGTGATGCGAGATACCAACGGAAATCGAAAGCACGTAGCAGTATGTAAAAACCTAACAGGTAGGCAAACACATACCATACGTTCTCCGGTAGCCACAGGTGGTAGGCCTGCATGACTGAGGATAGGCTGCTGGTGGAGTCGTATGAGGGAGCGGTCTGGTAGGTTGGCATGCCGCCAAAGACTGAGTTCGTCCAGCGGGTGACCTCGCCTGTCTTTTCATGGTATTCACTTGACTCGTGACCCAACCCACGACCTGCGGAGGAATCATGTCGGTAAAGGATACGCCCCTCGGTGTCGGCGGGGTAGAAATAGGCGAATGATATTGCGGCAAAGAGCAGTATCATCAGCACGTCCGGGATGAATTGTTTTAGACTTTTCACTGTGTTATTCTTAATTGATTATTCTCTATATAACTTTGCTGTATAACTGTCGTATGGCAATAACTTTAGAAGCGTATTGCGATTGTATGGCTTTCGTTTGCAAAATTACAACTTTTTTTTGAATATCCTCATATTTAGCATGTTATTTTTGACTACTTCTTGTCCATTCAATATAAAACCTTTTTAAGTTAAACGCAGTTTTTGAGGTGATTGACTTTTGGGTTGATATATGTCAAGAAAGGTCTGCTAACTTATGTATATTAGTAAAAAATGTTTGTAGGATAAAACGCTTTATAGTAATTTTGCAGCAGAAATCAATGGCAAAGTGCTAAGTACAGACTATAAAACGTTTACAGTTTGCGGTGTGTTACGGGCGGTTTGACAACTGATGCAAAAGATTAAACTATTACAAACATCTTATTATTTATTATTACAATGAAAAAGATTGCAATGTTTATCGCAGCGGCTGCTATAGCAGTTTCTGCAAATGCACAGAAGAATGTTGTTACATCTTCTAAGGCAGGTGACAACATCTATGTTGGTGTAAACGCCGGTGCAACCACAACACTGACACAAGGTAATCACTATCTGCCAAGTGTTCCGTTTGAGGTTTTCAATCCTAACTTCGGTGTTCGTGTTGGTAAGAACTTCACAACTGTATTCGGTATGGCACTCGATGCAAACGCTTACTTCAACGCTCACAAGAGTGATTGTGGTGCCTACAGCAACAAGACTTTCGTTACAGCTGTTGAGGCAAATCTCCTCGGTACTGCTAACCTTATGAACCTCTTCGGCGGTTATAAAGGTGATCCACGCGCTTTTGAGGTAATCGCTCTCGGTGGTTTCGGTTGGGCTCACGGTCTTCCTTCTGACGTTGACTGTCTTAACACAAAGCTCGCTCTTGACCTCGCTTATAACTTCGGTTCAGACAAACAGTGGCAGCTTTATGTAGAGCCGGCTATCACATACCGTAACGCTGCTATGAACGTTAATACTTTCAAGTATAACGTAAATGACGCAGACTTCTCACTGAAGGCTGGTGTTAACTACAAGCTCGCTTGCTCTAACGGTAAGCACAACTTCGCTATTGAGCAGCTCCGCGACCAGTCTGAGATTGATGGTCTTAACGCAAAGATCAATGCTCTTCGTTGTGATGTAGACGCAGCTAAGGCTGCTGCTGCTGCTAAGGACGCAAAGATTGCTGAGCTTAACAAGGCTCTTAAGGACTGTCAGAACAAGCCGGCTCCGGTAGTAGAGAAGAAGGCTGCTAATCTTCAGCCATCTGTAGTATTCGCTCAGGGCAAGTCTGTTGTTGAGAAGCATCAGCTCGCTAACGTTGAGATGATTGCTACATACATGAAGAACAACAAGGACGCTAAGGTTAAGATTTCTGGCTATGCTTCACCGGAAGGCTCTAAGGAGTTCAACCAGAAGCTCTCTGAGAAGCGTGCTGAGGCTGTGAAGACTGTACTCGTTAAGAAGTATAAGATTGCTGCTGACCGCATTGAGACTGAAGGTCTTGGCGCAACAGACAAGCTCTTCGATCAGGTTGAGTTCAACCGTGTTGCTCTCTTCAACGACACAACTAAGTAAAATCGGCTGATAAGGTTTTACAAATAGAACATAATCTAAACCCTTCGGAGGTAATACTCTGAGGGGTTTATTTCGTTTAAGTAATTAATTTTCTCATTTACGTAAATGAAAATATCTGTTTAGGTAATCTGATATTTACTTTATGTGGTTAATATCTCTGTTTAATAAATCAGACATTACATTCTAAGGGATTTAGGATCTCTGTTTAGTGAATTTGATATTATAGTCTAAGTGATTTGGAATCTCGGTTTGCTCAAGTTGCTATTGTAGTTTGATAGGTTTGAGATTTCTATTCTAATGAGTATGATATCGTGATTTATGTAGTAGGGGTTACAGCTTATTTAGTTAGATATTTTTGTTAATTCAAATTATGTGTTATGCGAAAGATAATAGGAGTTGGAGAGACTGTGCTTGATATTATATTCAAGAACGATCAGCCTGTAAAGGCGGTGCCGGGTGGCTCGGCGTTCAATGCCATTGTTTCCGTAGGCAGAACAGGTACACCTTGCGTTATGGCTACGGAGGTTGGAGACGATCATGTAGGTGATATTGTGACGAATTTCCTGCGGGAAAATAATGTGGACACATCGTATGTGTTCAGGAGTAAGGGCACTCAGTCACACGTGTCATTGGCCTTTTTGGATGATAACAATGACGCTCAATACCAGTTTTACAAGAACCACGCTGTGCTTACGATGCACAAGAACATGCCTGATGTGGAGAAAGGAGACATTGTTCTCTTTGGCTCTTACTTTGCCATCAATTCCAATCTGAGAGAATATGTAAGCGCATTTCTGCGTAAAGCCAAAGAGTGTGGGGCGATACTGTTCTATGATATTAATTTCAGGGCCTCGCATCTGAAAGACCTTCCATATACCTTCCCGTTTATAGAGGAGAATATGCGTATGGCAACAGTTGTGAGGGGATCGGCAGAAGACTTTCAAATACTGTTCCAATCTGATGATGTTGACGAGATATACAAGAGTCATATATCACAGTATTGTCAATGCTTTATCTATACCAATGCGGCCAAACCTATAGAACTGCGTACCCCTGTGGTTGCGGCATCTTTCCCTGCCAAATCTATAGAAACAGTCAGTACGATAGGTGCCGGCGATAATTTCAACGCCGGTTTTTGTTACGCTCTGTTGCGTGAAGGTATAGCATCACAGGCGGTATTGTCCGAGATGCCGGTGGAGAAATGGCGTCCTCTTGTCGATATGGGGCAGCGTTTCTCTTCTGCTGTCTGCCGTTCTTTTGACAATTATATCCCTCTGGGCTTTGAAATATAGTCTTGTGGGACTTGGATAAAGGCCGTTATACTGTGCTATACAAGTATCCTGCCATGCTGCTGTATACGTATTACGGTTCTCGGATGCTAACTCCGGCTATCCTATTCTAATACAACAATCCCTCACAGAAGTAATTTCTGTGAGGGATTGTTGTATATATATTGCTGTGATAGCAGTATGTTCAGATATTTGTTATTCTGATATTACCACCGGCTTGTATTTTGGTACGAGCATCTTCATTATTGACCATCCTATAAGATAGGCCACGGCGCAGACGCAGAATATAATCATGTATCCTGCAGGCTTGCCCTCAAAGCCGAGGAACTGGAATGCCGCTCCCTGCTCTTCTGCGTATGTAAAGAGTGTACCTGAACCCTTATTGATGATGAATGAGCCTACGCCGCCGGCCATAGAGCCTATGCCTGTGATAGTTGCGATGGCTGATTTAGGGAACATATCGCCTACGGTTGAGAATATATTTGCAGACCATGCCTGATGTCCTGCACCCGTAAGACCTATTATTATACATGGCCACCATGGGCTATATTGTCCCAATGGCTGTGCGAACAAGGCGAGGATAGGGAAGAATGCAAATATTAGCATGGCAAGCATACGACCCTGATATGGGTTCATGCCTTTTTCCTCCACAAATAGTTTTGGCAGGTAACCGCCATATACTGATAGCAATGTCACTATCGCATAGAGTGTAAAGATGAGCGCTATACCCATAGTAGAGTCAGAGGAGTAACCGAACTGGTCTGAGAAGTATGCCGGTGCCCAGAATAAGAAGAACCACCATACACCGTCGGTCATGAACTTACCCACAATGAAAGCCCATGTCTGCTTGTGCTTAAAAGCCTCTTTATAGCTCATCTGCTTCTCATCTTCGTGTGTCTGTACGGCGTTTTCCTCTTCGTCATCCTGATTGATGTAGCGCAATTCCGCCTCGTTTACGTATTTAGACTGTGCGGGCTTGTCATATACGAATATCCAAATTGCAGCCCATATAAAGCCCAGTCCACCGATAATTACAAAAGCCATCTCCCAGCCTATGGCCTTGGCAAGCAGAGGAATGGTTGCCGGTGCCGCCAATGCGCCAACTGAAGCGCCGGCGTTAAATATTGACGTTGCGAAGGCACGGTCTTTCTTTGGGAAGTATTCTGCTGTCACTTTGATGGCTGCCGGGAAGTTTCCTGCCTCACCAAGTGCAAGCACGCAACGGCATGCAAGGAAGGCATACATACTTACTGTAGCGATTATGACAGCGAGATCAGAGCCTTGTTGTACCAATATGAGAGCCTCTTTGCTGTCTAATCCCACCCATGTCTCGGTAAATACGCCGCAGAGTGCGTGAAGCACGGCTCCCAAAGACCATATCAATATGGCCCACAGATAGCCTTTCTTAGTACCCATCCAGTCTACAAACTTACCTGCAAACAGATTTGCTATGGCATAGAATATAGAGAATACGGCTGTAATGTTACCATAGATTTCATCATTCCAGTGAAATTCCGGAGCGATAAAGTCTTTCCATGTCAGTGATAACACCTGACGGTCCATGTAATTTACAGTGGTGGCGAAGAATAACATCGCACACATCATCCAACGCCAGTTGGACATTTTGTTGGTTGTAACTGAACTCATTTAATAGTAATGTTATTTGGATTTATTATTTCTCGTATGTTATCAGGTTTGGATATCATTAGGTTCTTGTTGCCCTGCCAGTGTATTGCGTTTCAGGAACAACTCTTGCAAAGTTACGAAAATTTCTTGATATATGTGAAGGTATATCTTTTCACGGTCTTTTGTTTAACATACTTTAACCGCAAAGTGGCGGCTGTCACTTTGCGGTTATCCTTTTATTGTGTTATGCTTCTTTCTGTCTTTGCCGTTGTTCGGTGGCGATAGCGTGTATCTTCCGTTTTATTTCCTTATTTTTCGCTCTTTCAGTATCAGCTTCATCAGTACCCATCCCAGCAGGTACATGAAAGAGAAGCAGCTGAACAGCAACATGTATACCGCCTTCTTGCCTTCGTATATCCATATAACAAAATCATTGTTCTGGTCGCTTGCCAGCGAGAACAGTGTGCCTGAGTACTGCATTATTATAGCAGATGCCAAACCACCGGCCATACCTATAATGCCGGTTATGGTGCCGGTGGACTTCTTTGAGAAGAAGTCATTGATCAGAGAGAATACTATCGCCGACCAACTTTGGTGTGAAGCGCATTGTATTCCCACCACTATTACGAACAGCCATGGCGAGGCTTCGCCGAACGGTACAGCTGCGATACCTATTATTTGTATAGCTGCGAATATGAACATCGCCCTCATGCGGCTCGCTTGTGGCGACATGCCGTCGTTGTTAACGAAATATGTCGGCAAATACGCTCCGGCCACAGACAGCATAGAAATGAGATACAGCGTAACCATAAGTGCCATTCCTATTGTCGACTCTGTGGTGTAACCGTAGAAGTCTGATATATAAATAGGTGTATAGAACAGGAAAAACCACCATACCCCGTCAGTCATAAACTTACAGATAATAAGTGCCCATGTCTGCTTGTATTTTAAGCTTTCCAAAAGGCCTACTTTCTTTTCCTGCAACTCTTTTTCCTCTATGCTGTCCGTGTCATTGTCCTGTGTTGTAGTGTCGTGGGTATCCTGTGTAATATATGCGTACTCCGCATGGTTCACGTACTTGCCTATACGTAATCTACGATAGCCTATCAGCCATACCAATACCCACAGGTATCCGATGCAACCCACCGTGAAGAATGCCATCTCCCAACCGAAGTGGCTGGCTATTAACGGTATGAATACCGGTGCAATCAGAGTTCCTACCGAAGCACCGTTGTTGAAAACGCTTATTGCGAAAGCACGGTCTTTAGACGGAAAGTATTCCGCTGTGGCTTTGATGGCTGCCGGGAAACAGCCGCCTTGCCCTATTGCGAGTATTGTGCGGCAGATTATAAACAGCCATACACTGGTGCTTGTGATTAATATACCGACTATACCGTAGTCGTGCAGGGTCTCTTTTGCCCCATCAAATGTCACGAACCACTCCTGTGTAAGTATTCCGCAGGTGATGATACCGCATAACGCATGCACCATGGTTCCTATGCTCCATAGCACCATTGAGAACGCAAGTCCCTTCTTTTCTCCTAATATATCGACGAGTTTGCCTATTAAAAGCATACTGATAGCGTAGACCAAAGCAAAGAGAGACGTTATATTGGCGTAGTCTTTGTCTGTCCATGCAAATTCAGGTGCGATGAAATCGTGCCATGTAAGTGACAATACCTGACGGTCAAGGTAGTTGATCATTGTTGCGAAAAAAAGAAAACTGCAGACCATCCATCTGTAGTTTGTCTTTTTGGCGGTTAGTATAGGACTCATATTTTTATTTGCTCTTGATATATATTTTGCAAAGTTAATAAAAATATAGCATACATACAGAGATTTAATGCGTCAATTAAATTTTGTTAACTCAATGGAAGCAGTCTGTTATTGAAAAAAGTATTAACTTTGCTCCATGCAAACTTAAACAACCAATAGGGTAGTATGCTGCGAAATGTGCGTAGCGTTGCCGGTGGTGATGAATGACGGTAGCGAAGCGTGAGCTCCGCTACCGTTAAACCTTTCAGGAGGCTTTGGCGTCAAAAAAATAAGAGATGCCAACCTTATGTAAACATAAATACTAACTAAACTATAATTAATAATGAAGAGATTATTCCTAACGACCATTATGTGTCTTGTGCTGTGTGCCGCCGGTGCGCAAACGTATGTGGAGAAACTGAGCCGCGGAGTGGTTGCGTTGCCGGCAGAGAAAGGTGTGTTTGTCAGTTGGCGCCTGCTGTCGACCGATGCCGCCGGCACTACGTTCTCTGTCATCCGCGATGGCGAGATCATTGCCCGTAATCTGTCATCGGCAACCTGTTACGTGGATACCGCAGGCACTCCCGCCAACAGCTATGCCGTACAGACATTGATAAACGGTTCGGTCAGTGAGACGAGCGATGAGGTAAAGCCATGGGACAAGCCATATCTGTCCGTGCCCCTCATACGTCCTATAGAGCAGACTATGCCTAATGGCAGCACGTGTTCATATACTCCTAACGACTGTTCGGCTGCTGATGTGGACGGTGACGGCGAGTATGAGATAATCCTCAAGTGGGATCCGAGCAATGCTCACGACAATTCCCATTCCGGTTATACGGGCGAGGTGTATATAGACTGTTACAAACCGGAGGGTATTCTTATGTGGCGTGTCAGCCTTGGCAAGAATATCAGGGCCGGAGCGCACTACACTCAGTTTATGGTTTATGACCTTGATGGCGACGGCAAGGCTGAGCTGGTGTGCAAGACTGCGCCCGGAGCCAAGGACGGCAAAGGCAATTATGTTACCGATGCGGCCACCGACCCCACGATACTGGCTGCTGACAATGAGGCGGATTACCGTCATGCCACGGGTCATGTGCTATCCGGTCCGGAGTATCTCACCGTGTTTGGTGGCAAAGATGGCCGTGCCATACATACTGTATATTATAATCCCAACCGCGCTTTTGGCACGGGTGGAGCACCGGAGTATGCCGATGGATGGGGAGACCGCTACGGTAACAGGGGGGAAAGGTACCTTGCCTGTGTGGCTTTCCTTGGCGGACCGTCGCAAAACCCATCTGTCGTGATGTGCCGCGGATATTATACGCGTTCTTATCTATGGGCGGTGGACTTCGACGGCAAGGCTCTTAAGACCCGTTGGTTACATGCCAGCACCTCAAGGTCAGAGTGGACGGTGACCGATGGCGACGGCAATACGCTCGCAAGTGCCTCCGGCCTGCGTGCCACCGCATTCGGACAGGGCAATCACAGTATTGCCGTTGGCGATGTGGACGGTGATGGTTGCGATGAGATAACATACGGTTCCGCTGCTATTGACCATGACGGCTCATTGCTTTACAGTACAGGTTTGGGTCATGGCGATGCGCATCATTTGTCTGATCTTGATCCTGACAGGCCGGGACTGGAGTTCTATATGGTGCATGAGGCAAAGCCATACGGTTGTGATTTGCGTGATGCCCGTACTGGCGAGTTGCTCGTTCATATCACGGGCAGAGAGGATACGGGCAGGGGAATGGCCGCCGATATAGACTCTACGCGCCGTGGTTTCGAATTCTGGTGTTCGGCGTCGAAAGACATTCATGCCGTGGATGGCAAAGTGATTACCACTACCGAGATGTGGATGCCACAGAATTTCCGTATATATTGGGACGGCGATTTGCAGGACGAGTTGATGGGTAACGGTGGCAGAGGTATGCGCCCCGGCGGCTCTATGTTTGAAGGTATGCCGCGAAACCGACCTCAAGGCGCTCAGAGGCCTAACCTCCGTCAGGGTGGTAATGGCCGTAATATGCAGGGAGGCATGCAGCGTCCGCCGCAACGTCGGCAGAATTATTACATAGCCAAGTGGAACGGCAATGGTGTGGACACAATACCCGTAGCCGGCAGGAACTTGAGTGACTGGGGCAACTCGGCGTCATGCAACGGCACAAAGGCTACGCCATGTCTGCAAGCTGACCTGTTCGGCGACTGGAGAGAGGAGATAGTGCTCTATGATGCGGGTGACAATTCACATCTTAACATTTTCACTACTAATATACCTACGCAATATCGTGTTGTGACACCTATGCACGACCATGTATATCGCATGAGTATTGTATGGCAGAATGTGGCTTATAACCAGCCGCCGCATCTCAGTTATTATCTGCCTGATGCGGTAAAGTGAATATAATATTCAAGGTTCTGCTTCATAAGTAAAAACAGTGAACCGGATGGCAACGACGGCATTATGGTGGATTACTGTGGTTACCCCAAAATTATGAGCCTATGAAATATACAGCACTTGGTTTTATCATTTACTTCTTTACTGTCTCTCCACTCGTGGCTCGCGAGCGCATAAACTTTGACAACAACTGGCGTTTCGTTCAGGCTGACTCAGCCTGCATGGCTACGACAAGTTATAATGACAGCCATTGGCGGCTGCTCGATGTTCCTCATGACTGGGCTATTGAAGGCGATTTCTACGCAGGAAATCCCTCTGGTGCTGGTGGTGGCGCACTGCCTGGTGGTGTAGGATGGTACAGAAAGAAATTTGATGTAAACAGCAAGAAAGACGAAAAACTGTTTTTGTCCTTCGATGGTGTATATATGAACTCCACTGTATTCATTAACGGTCAAGAGGTTGGTTTCCGTCCTTACGGCTATAGTTCCTTTGAGTATGACATTACACCATATATTCATGAAGGTGAGAACGTGGTGGCAGTGCGAGTTGACAACTCCGACCAGCCCAACTCTCGTTGGTACAGCGGATGTGGCATTTATCGCCATGTTTGGCTCACGAAGACCCATGTTATACATGTCAAGCAATGGGGAGTTCATATCCACAATGGAAAAGTGGAGGTGGATTACGAAAATCCTACGAATGAGAAAGTGAAGGTTCGTAATATCTGGTCGGAAAAAGGGCGTGAACTTTGGAGTCCTGACAATCCGAAAGTATATAAGGTGCGCACGCAATTGCTTGTCAAAGACAAAATCGTGGATGAAGTGGAAACGACAACGGGATTCCGTAATTTTCGATTCGATGCATCTACGGGATTCTGGCTTAATAGCAAGAATATAAAGATAAACGGTGTGTGTATGCATCACGATTTGGGTGCGTTGGGTGCAGCCTTGAACGAAGACGCTTTGCACCGCCAACTCCTCAAACTGAAACAGATGGGATGTAACGCTATACGCTGTTCCCACAATCCGCCTGCTCCAGAATTACTGGCGATGTGTGACACTATGGGTTTTATTGTCATGGATGAGAGCTTTGACATGTGGCGTAGGCGCAAGACACGCAACGATTATGCACGCTTCTTTGATCAATGGGCTGAACGAGACCTGACTGACCTCATCCTGCGAGATCGCAACCACCCGTCGGTACTGATGTGGTCCATCGGCAATGAAGTGTTGGAGCAATGGTCGAGTGTCGATGCCGATACGTTGACACTGGAACAGGCCAATCTTATTCTCAATGCAGGTCATGACGCTTCCACATTGGCTCAAGCAGGGGAGATGAGTTTTAACTCCATGCTGACACAGCGACTGGCCTCCATCGTTCGCCGTTACGACAACACCCGTCCCATTACGGCTGGCTGTAACGAACCTGCACCTGGCAATCACCTTTTTCGTAGTGGCGCACTTGACCTCATTGGCTTTAATTATCATCATCAATGGGTGAAGGACGTGCTACAGAACTTCCCCGATAAACCTTTCCTCTTCACAGAGACAATCTCGGCACTACAATCGCGAGGCTATTACACAATGCCCTCAGACAGCATATTCGTAGTTCCGAAGCAATGGGATTTGCCATATACTCACCCCTCGATGCAATGCTCTGCTTACGACAATATGCATGCTCCATGGTCCTCGACACATGAAGAAATGTGGGATATTGTGAAGCATACATCATATGTCAGCGGACAATTCATTTGGACAGGATGGGACTACATCGGTGAACCTACGCCCTACGGTTTCCCTGCCCGCAGTAGTTATTTCGGCATCATCGACTTGGCTGGTTTCCCGAAAGACATCTATTATATGTATAAAAGCGAATGGACAGAGCAACCTGTATTGCATCTTTTCCCTCACTGGAACTGGCTTGATGGGCAAACGGTTGATTTATGGTGCTACTATAATCAGGCAGATGAGGTAGAGTTGTTCGTCAACGGACAGTCTCAAGGTATTCGTAGAAAAAACGACCATGAATATCACGTTGTATGGCGTGTCAGCTATGAACCGGGCGAAGTGAAGGTGGTGGCAAGGAAAGATGGAAAGGTAGTACGCGAAACATCGCACCGCACAGCGTCTGCTCCTGCCGGCATCCGACTTAGTATGGATTACGATGGAGCACATTATAACACGACTATCCCTCCTGAACGTCATTTGCGCTTTATCAACGTGGATATAACTGATGCTAATGGTACAATTTGTCCGCACGCTTCTAACGAAATATTCTTTTCTGCAACTCCAGGTCTCAAGATAGTAGCCACAGACAACGGATGCCAAACTTCCATGGAGCGTTTTGCTGCTCCACAACGCATTGGCTACCATGGCCGTTGTATGGTCATCGTCAGTGGGCAAGGCACACTCACTGCCCGTGCCTATGGTATGCAACAGCAAAGTATAACAATAGAATAAGTATAAATAACACACAACAAAGTATATGAAAACTATTAGCAAGCATATTGAATCTGTAGTTATGGCAGTAGTGATTACGTTATTCGCTACTACGGGGCATGCCCAGACGGGGCATTATGAATGGAAGTCGTTGCCGTTTGGCGGAGCGGGTTTCGTGTCGGGAATCATCACTTGTCCGCAGGAGGCAGGCGTGGTATATGCGCGTACAGACGTGGGCGGTGCTTACCGATGGGACGCAGAGAAGAAGGCATGGCATCCTATCACTGACTTCTTAGGGGCTGACAAGGCTGGGTTGATGGGAGTCGAGAGTATTGCCATCGACCCATCATCGCCAAACAAGGTATATATGTATTGTGGTACGTCTTACTGGAATAACGGGCTGAGTGCTATTCTTTGTTCGGAGGATTATGGTGAGACTTTTACACAATTAGCCACCGTGACCGGTTCGTTTCCTGCCCATGGCAATGACTACGGACGGCAAAGCGGTGAGCGGCTGGCTGTATGCCCCACAGGTGGGCAGTTGCTGCTGTGCGGTTCGCGCACCCGTGGATTGTGGAAGTCGGAGAATAGCGGAAAGACGTGGCGGCGCATGGCTGCAACGACGTTTGTGAACGATCGCAAAATGTCGTTCGTGCAGTTCATCGACAGTGCCACTGTCGTTGCGGGCATTCTCTATAAGGACGGCGACAACCTGTTTAGGTCGGTTGACGGAGGCACGACTTGGACCGCCATCAAAGATGCTCGCACGGACTATATGCCACATCGTTGCCGCCTGTCATCCGATGGGAAGACGCTCTATGTGGCCTACAGCGACGGCGAAGGATCCAGTACGAACGGGGCAGGAGCACTGATGAAACTCGACCTCGCCACAGACACATGGACGGACATATCACCGCAGAAAGTATCGTTTGGCGATGTGTCGGTGGCTTACGACAATCCAAACTGCCTGATGGCAGTCTCGATGGGCTTGTGGTGGGGACAGTATTGGACCAGTGCAAGCACCACGTGGGGCGACCAAATATGGATTTCCAAGAATGGAGGTAAGACATGGACGAACTTGATGGAAAGCGGACGCAGCACCTATAGCGAGAGTAGCATTAAGTGGCTCACATCGGGTTGTCAGCTGCATTGGTGTGGCAGTGCGCAGATGAATCCGTTCGACAGCAACTACGCATGGTTCACTTCAGGCAACGGCATCGTCAGTACCACTAACCTTTGGGCCTCTAAGCCACGCTTCCAAATGTGTGTCACGGGGCTGGAAGAGACCGTGCCCCTGAACATTGTCAGCGTGGCAGGTGCTCCGTTGGCTGTTACGATTGGCGACTACGACGGCTGTCTGTACGCCGATGTGACAAAATACTACAAACGTTTTACGCCGTCGATGGGTTCTACCAGTGCCATCGCTATTGCCGCCCGC
This sequence comes from uncultured Prevotella sp., assembly GCA_964599665.1. GTDB lineage: Bacteria > Bacteroidota > Bacteroidia > Bacteroidales > Bacteroidaceae > Prevotella. The sequence continues at coordinate 29,225 of CAZRGO010000004.1, read as the reverse complement.
AATGTAAAAGTGATGTTGCGCGGAGCAGGAGACCTGTATCTGAGTCAGAATGGTGGTACATCGTGGGTGAAGAAGACCAAGCCCGTGGGCGACAAAGGAATTGCCAGTTGTGCCGTATCGGCAGAGGGCAACATCCTCATAGCATGCCCCTCAGACAGCAAGCCCTACTATTCGCTCGACAAAGGGATAACGTGGAAAGTGCTTGCAGCAGCACCATCTGGAACCAATATCTTTGCTGACCCTGTAAACAACTATGTGTTCTATGGCATGAACGGTAGTACCTTCTACATGCACATCTACGATCCGACGAGCGACACCTTCACTACCAAGACTCGCACGGTGACAGGTGTCATAGGGCGTATGTGTGTGGTCGATGGCAGAACGGGCGATGTATGGTTACCCCGTGGCAGTAGTGGTGTGACCCACCTCACAGGGTGCGACACAGGTACACCTACCGTAAAGAATATCACCATGAGTTCATGTACGTGTATTGGGGCTGGCAAAGCCAAAGAGGCCGACGGCTATCCCTCGCTCTACATTTGGGGACGGAAAACAGACGCGCAGCGTCTTGGCCTATATCGTAGCGACGACATGGGGGGCAGCTGGGAGCGCATCAACGATAACCAACACCAGTTCGGCGGTCCTGGCAATGCACAAATTGTGTCGGGCGACATGAACGAGTACGGACGTGTTTATATGAGCACTGTTGGTCGCGGTGTCATCTGCGGAACTTTCATTGCCGACGAAGAAACTGGCATTAACACACCATCAGTAACTCAAAACCCATACTTGCACCACGCAGACATATACGACTTGCAAGGTCGGAAGTTGCTGTCACCTCCATTGGCTTGTGGTATATATATAGTTAATGGAAAGAAAATTTTCTTCAAATGAGTTTCAATCATCTGAAAGAAGCCGATTAATGTTTCTGTAACACTAATCGGCTTCTTTCGGTATGGGGGTATTTGCATCGGAAGTCAGGGAAACGCTGTATTCTGAAGTTGCAGAGGCTGATAGGAATAATCAGTAACTCTTTTAGACAGTATAATAACACTTGTTAAAACTTATGCGATAAGCTGTCTTTTATTGTTAAATATGGAATATAAAACAAAGGAAATTGTGTATTTTGTCTTTTATAACGGATAAAAATAGTAATTTTGCAGATGTTATCAATTATAAAAGACGTAAATATGCTATTAAGACAGAAATACCTTGACCAAATAGAGAAGTATTTGGGCAAGGATTATATCATAGTTCTTGTGGGCAAAAGACGTGTGGGCAAGAGTTACACGTTGAAGATAATCCGCAGTATTAAGGAGCAAGATGGGAACAATAACATTATCTATGTAGATAAGGAGAAGGAGCAGTTCGACTTCATCCGCACCTATCAGGACTTGAACGAATACATTAAAGGCAAGTGGGTTGAGGGCAAGATGAACTACATCCTCGTGGATGAGGTTCAGGACATTGAGCAGTTTGAGCGTACGGTTCGCAGCTTCTGTACCGAACCGGATGCCGAGGTCATTATAACCGGTTCTAATGCCAAGATGTTGAGTAGCGATCTAAGCACACTTATTGGCGGCAGGTACAAGGAGATTTACATCCAGTCATTAAGCTATGAGGAGTTCTTGCAGTTCCATAAACTACAGGATTCTGATGATTCTCTCGCCAAATATATCCAGTATGGCGGACTTCCGGGATTGCTGAAGATTGGCCTTGACGAGGATGATGCCCGAGAGTATCAGAAAGACATTTACAACACTGTTCTCTTAAAGGATGTCATTCTCCGTAATAAGATTCGTAATGTGGTCTTTCTCGAGAATCTCACTCGCTTCCTTGCAGATAACATCGGCAAGATTATCTCAGCGACAAGTATTGCAAAGTATATGAGGTCGCAAGGTCAATCCATTACCACTACCACCATTATCGAATATATCAAGTACCTCTCAGAGGCTTATATCCTGCAGAAGGTGAATCGCTATGACATCCGTGGAAAGAAACTTTTCGACAGCAACGACAAGTTCTACTTCGAGGATCATGGTCTTCGCAATGCGATTGTTGGTGGCAGCCGTGAGGGTGACATAGAGAAGGTCATAGAGAACATCATATACCAGCAACTCATCCGTATGGGCTACGAGGTGACTGTTGGTCAGCTGCAAGCCGGAGAGATTGACTTTGTCTGCTCCAAGAAAGGCGGTAAGCGTTTCTACGTTCAGGCATCGTATATCATTGCGGACGAGGAGACACGCAAACGTGAGTTCGGTAATCTGTCATCCATAAAGGATAACTATCCGAAGTACGTTATCTCCATGACGCCGCTTGTCACCAAAAACGATGACAACGGAATAACCCACCTTGGACTCAGAACCTTTCTGATGTTGGATGAGCTGTAAACAGTATATACTTATTAAATGGAAGCTGCCGATAAGGTTATCTTTAAGGGATGGGTGTGCTTCCGCAATCGAAGAACAGTATACGAGAAACGGGAGTGGAAATAAATGCAAAATCACATTGTCGGCAATATATTGCTTTTGCTGACAATGTGATTTTCTTTAACTCAACGTGAGGCGTGGTATTTGAAAAAAATATCTATCCGAGTGCAAATATCGCAAAAATCGGGCAAAAATGTATATTGTTGACTTTTAGACTCTTAAAAAAACGTATGATAACCGTGGCCTTAAAAACCGTAGGATAAGAGGGCTTTTTGCTGCTAAAGTGAAAATTAATTATACTATAAAAAAAGCAATAATAATAGGAATTGCTATAATGAGAATTACAAGTAGTCCTATTGTAAATAGGATTGCAGCAACTATTCTTTGCAACTTTTTTATCTCTGTATTTATGAGTAATGTAAAGGCAGAAGTCATGAATAACAATGTTGCTAAAGGTCCTAATATTACAAATAGCATGATGTTAAGGAAGCCGTATGATAATCCTGTTACATCGCTTAAATTCTCAAGGGCAAGAATGCATATATTGCATAACATATCCCAACTGTTTGTCACTTTAACCATTTTTTTATATTATCATATTATTATTTTGTCATCATTATTTGTTTCTGTTTTTATAAACATACTTATGTCCTAATTACGCTGTGAAAGCACCCTAATCACATCGCTAAAGTGGCTCAATTGCACTGTGAAAGCACCCTGATTGTATTGTAAAGGCAGCCTGATCGTGGCACCGTTTGTGCCTGATTGCGCTTTTTATGCCCCAAACTGGTAAGATTATCCTGTCCGGATAATCTATTTCGCGCTTTCATGTTGACAGCATTCAAAAAGCAATATGTCAGCGAAACGACCTAAATCGGAACACTTTGCTCTGATAATGAATGCCCAATCCGGTTTAACCTCCTGTCCGTTTACAGTTCTATCTCCAAACTTACGGGACAGTGGTCTGAGCCTAATACATCGGTGTGTATTGTGGCTTCGGTCACGTCTGGCATGATACGCTCCGACACTACGAAGTAGTCTATGCGCCACCCGGTGTTCTTCTCGCGTGCCTTGAAACGGTATGACCACCACGAATAGGTTATGGTGTCGGGGTGAAGCGTGCGGAAACTGTCTTTGAAACCGGCATCGAGCAGGCTCGAGAACTTGTCTCTTTCTTCTATTGTGAATCCGGCGTTGCGTGTGTTTGTCTTCGGGTTTTTCAGGTCTATCTCCTTGTGCGCAACGTTAAGGTCGCCGCAGAATATCACGGGCTTGCGCTTATCCAACGCAGAAACGTATGCCTTGAACGCATCCTCCCATTGCATACGGTAGTCAAGCCTGCGCAGTCCGTCCTGCGAATTTGGCACGTAGGCGGTTATAATGAAGAACTTTTCGTATTCGAGAGTGATGAGCCTGCCCTCATGGTTGTGCACGTTGTCACTGTCATACTCGATGTTACCCTCTGCGTTTACGGTGCCCATGCCGTAGAATACGTTCTGAGGGTGATGCTTTGTGAATATGGCTGTGCCTGAATAACCCTTTTTCTCTGCGTAGTTCCAATACGACTCGTAGCCGGGAAATGCGAGATCGAGCTGCCCCGCCTGCATCTTCGTCTCCTGTAGGCAGAAGAAATCGGCGTCGGCCTGTATGAAAAAGTCTGCGAATCCTTTGCCTGCGCAGGCGCGCAAACCGTTTACGTTCCATGAGATTAGAAGCATGGTTGTGTCTTTTTGTGTTTTTGAATGAGTGCCGCCGTGGTCTGTTGCGGCTGCTTTAATACTGCACGGATATAGTGCCTTTCACTATACATGCCTGTGGGTACCCCAGTTTCTTGACCTGTGCCAATAGCGCTCTTGCCTCTTCTACGGTCTTGTAGTTACCCATGCGGCATTTCCATGACGGTGAATAAAAGTGTACGTATATTGGCTCTGACGGGAAATTGGACTTCATTACCGCTCCGGCCGTTTCTGCTTTCTGTCTGTCTGTGCGTGAGTTACCTCCTGAGAAGACCTGTATTCGGTATCCCTGTGTCTTGTAACTGTTGCGCATAATCTTCTTTCGGGTGTCCACAACCGTCTCTTCTGTCTGTGAGGTGGAGGAACTTTCGTCGTGGGTAGATGTGCCGGGGACAGTCGATTCTTGCTGCTCGTGCTTCTTGTTGTCGGCCTGTTGCGGGTGCTGTTGCCCGCTGTTGCCGTTACCGTCATTAGGCTTTGCCACCGGTTTTTCCGTGCCGTTGACCAGTTTGTCTATCTCCGGCGACTGGACAACGGTTACTGTACCTTGGCCCGGAACGTCTTTTCGTAGCGTGTCCAGGAATGTCTGAGCATGCAATGTGATGCCGCAGAGTACTGTAATGATGAATGCTGATAAACGTCTCATGTTGAATGTCAAGAAGTGAAAAAGCCCGTGGCGGGTGTAAATAAAGAAAAAAGGCATGCTCAGACAGTCCCGCCCTTGTGAGGGTTGACTGTCAGAACGTGCCTTTTTATATAGGAATGATTAGTTCCAGGCGTCAATAATGCCCTTGAAATCTGCCGCTTTCAGAGAGGCACCGCCGATTAGTCCGCCGTCGATGTCAGGCTTAGCGAAAAGCTCAGGAGCGTTGCTTGCCTTGCAAGAGCCGCCATAAAGGATTGTTGTCTCGTCGGCAATCTCCTGTCCGTAAACCTCAGCTACGGCAGAACGTATGTAGGCGTGTATCTCTTCAGCCTGCTCTGCTGTTGCGGTCTTACCGGTACCGATGGCCCAGATTGGCTCGTATGCTATTACAATGTTCTTCCATTCCTCTGCTGTAAGGTTGAACACGCTGCCCGCAAGCTCAGCCTTTACTACCTCGTTCTGCTTGTTTGCCTCACGCTCTTCAAGTGTCTCACCGATACAGAAGATAACCTTCAGACCGTTGGCGAGTGCCAGCTGTACCTTCTCCTTAAGTATTTCCGGTGTCTCTTTGTAGTACTCGCGGCGCTCAGAGTGTCCGAGTATAACGTATTCGGCACCTGTTGACTTGACCATCTCGGCTGAAACCTCGCCGGTGTATGCACCGCTTGCCTTGTCAGCGCAGTTCTCTGCACCAAGCTCTATGGCGCTGCCCTTGATTACTTCTGCCACGCTTGCAAGGTGAATGAAAGGTGTGCAGATGATAACACCGCAGTTAGGATTCTTTACAACCTCTGTGAGCTCCTTGGCAAGAGCCACGCCCTCCTGCAGGTTCTTGTTCATTTTCCAGTTACCTGCTACAATTTTCTTTCTCATTGTTTGATTGATTTTTAAGGATTTTAATAATTTATCAGAGTGTTTTCTCTTTTCTTTCTTGATCCATTTGCTCCACATCCACAGTCTGTCAGCGGCTACAAGTAGCGTCAATGGCAGTACGAACCAGAGCAGTATGCAGACAATTTTTGTTGCGGTGTCATTCTCACTCTGCATTATTCCTGACTTGGGAGACAGGCGGCCGCCTGCCAATAACTCGTCTGTCGGCAGGTTGTTATGGCTCCATTTGCCTGCTACCTTGCCGTCTTTGAGCAACAATAGCCCCGGATTGCTGCGTATGATGGTCTTTAATGTCGTCTCGTCAGTGTTGCAGAACGGGTATTCCGCCCCTGTGATGTCAGCCCAATGCTCAATGGCAGGCATGTTGCTTGCAGTGAGACAGTAGAACTTATAGTCGTTGTCGCGGGCATATTCGTATATCTGATCGATATTGCCGAACATGGAATCGTCGGCTTGTTCCAGATGCGGGGCAATGAGCAGGAAGGTGTAACTTGTATCGTTTAGCACCATATCGGTTATGTCCTCGGTGTATGAGTCACCGTCATTCCCCTCGTTTGCGGCCGGAAGCAGCATCATGGAGAAGTCATGTATGGGCGGTACATAGCCCTGTTTCAGTATTTTTGTATTGGAATCGACGAACGTCCATGTTGAGTCAGGGTAGTTGTCGAGTGAGAATTCTTTTCTTACCCCGTTCTTTTCCATTATGAATGTGGTCTCAAACTCCGGCTGTTCCGCATCTTCCGGTATCTCCATTCCCTTTGCGATGTCGGCTCCGATATGGTACGGCCTGAAGTCGAATATGGGCAGATCGTACAGGCTGTATGCCGCGGTAAGCAAGATAAACAGCATTGAATAGTTGTAGACTATCCACTGGTTGCTGAGGCTTACCATCCGTGGCATGGCCGTAGGGCGCCATGCCGCCGGCGTAATCATGGCAAGCAGGATTATGTTTTTAACCAAAGTCTTGCCGTTGGTCAGTGTTATGGCATCGCCGAAACATCCGCAGTCACTTACGGGGTCAGCCCAATAAATCCATATTGTTATGGCTGTCATGACGCAGACGAACAGGAGTGTCAGCCTTGTTACAAGCCTGCGCTGTATGGCAAAGAGCAACAATATGCCGAGAACGAACTCCGTGCATGACAGTATTACAGAGGCAGACAGTGTCGCCCAGTCCGGCAACAGACCGTCAAGGGACAGCGCTTCGGCATAATCCTGTATCTTATATTGGGTCCCTATCGGGTCAACAGCCTTTACAAAACCCGACAATATGAATGTAAGGCCTACGCACAGCCGGCAGAGATTGATTGCTATTTTGGTGAGAATGTTCATCCTTTCAGCTTGATAACGCCGAATGTAGCGTAGTTTATGATGTCCATATAGTTGGAGTCAATGCCCTCGCTGACTGTTGTCGTGCCGTTTTTGTCTTCTATTTCCTTTATCCTTTCCAGTTTGGTGAGTATTATATCGGTATAGGAACTGACCCTCATGTCTCGCCATGCCTCTCCGTAGTCATGGTTTTTCTTGAGCATCAGCTCTATGCACATGCAGGCATACCGGTCGTACAGCTCCATGGCCTCGTCGTTGGTCATATCCACTTTGTCGGCATATCCTTTCTCCAACTGTATCAATCCTACTATGCCATAGTTGATAAGAGCCATAAACTCCGGCAGTATGCCTTCGCCAACGAGCGACTCACCCGTCACCTCCAGTGTCCGTATGCGTTTGGCTTTGATAAACAACTGGTCGGTTAATGACGACGGCCGCAACATTCTCCATGACGGTTTATAATCGTATAGCTTCTTGGAAAATATGTCGCGGCACATTGATAGCGCCTCCTTGAATTCTTTATTCGTATCGGGTCTTGCCATTATGATTATCTATTAATCGTGTGCAAAATTACGAAATTTCCGCCATATAACGATGGATTTTACCATAATTCTTTTGCCATTAACGGAAAAATGGGTAACTTTGCAGGCAATAAGCAACTTAGGTAGAAGAAAACCCTAATTCAAAAAACTTTCAAACATGTATTATATTACCAAGACAATGGAGATTGCCGGCTGCCACAGGTTGTCGCTTTCATACGACAGTAAGTGTGAGAATCTCCACGGTCACAATTGGATTGTGACCATTTATTGTAAGGCCGCCGAATTGAATGCAGACGGTATGGTGGCGGATTTCACCAAGGTGAAAGAACAGATACACGGCTATCTTGATCATGGGAACTTTAACGAGCTGTTGCCTTTTAATCCGACAGCAGAGAATATAGCACGCTGGATATGCGAGCAGGTGCCCTCATGCTATCGCGTTGACGTGCAGGAGAGCGCGGGAAATACCGCGTCTTATGAGAAAGACTGACTGTGTTGACGTTATGAAAGTAAACGAAATATTCTATTCTTTGCAGGGAGAGGGACGCTATACGGGTGTTCCGGCAGTCTTTGTAAGGTTCAGCGGCTGCAACCTCAACTGTCCTTTCTGCGACACACAGCACCAGTCTTTTATGGAAATGACCGAGGATGATATTGTAAACGATATATCGCAATATCCCGCGCGTCATATAGTCATTACCGGAGGTGAGCCGGCTTTGCAGATAACCCCTTTGCTTACGCGCCTGCTTCATGACAGGGGATACTTCATACAGATGGAGACTAACGGCTCTGTAAGGTTGCCCGACGGCGCTGATGTGGACTGGATTACATGCTCGCCGAAAGACATGCCGGTGCTGTTGCAGCGCATTGATGAGCTGAAGGTATTGTTCCCGTATGGTGATTTGAGCCGGTTTGACGGCATAGAGGCACAGGAATATCGTCTGCAACCGCTTGATTGTGGCGAGGAAGAGACGAACAAAAAACACTTAAACGACACTATAAACTATATATTGCAACATCCCAAATGGAAATTGTCACTTCAAACACACAAGATACTGAACGTAAGATAACATCGCCTGTTAGCGAAGAGGAACTGAGACAGGCCCTGCGCACTGTCATACGGGCCATTGGTGAGGATCCGGACAGGGAAGGATTGCAGGAGACTCCCGACCGTATCATGCGTATGTACCGTGAGATATTTCGCGGATATGACTCTGAGCGCAAGCCGACAATAACTACATTTGCCAACAGTGCGCATACGGAAGAGATGGTATTTGACTGCGGTGATTATTATTCTATGTGCGAACACCACATGCTTCCGTTCTTCGGCAGATACTATTTCGCATACGTACCCAGTGCCGGCGGACGCATTCTCGGCATATCAAAGGTAGCGCGCGTGGTAGGATATTGCGCCGCCCGACTGCAGTTGCAGGAGCGTCTGGCGCGTGAAATCGTAGAGATGCTTGCAGAGGCACTCTCCGGTTCCGCCCTTGGCATGGCCATTGTCATGCGTGGCAAGCACCTGTGCAAGTCCATGCGCGGTGTGAAAAACGACGGCGACATGGCGGTATCTTATTTCACCGGTTGTTTCAACGACTCACTACAGCTGCGCAATGAGTTCTACCAGATGGTGCAGATGCAAAGCCGGTAGGTTGCCGTTGTCGTGGAATGCCATTACAAAGACATGGCATTGCCGTTGACTGACAGATAATAAACCGTTTCAATATATGAATTATGGAGAACATACTTGCATTGACCCTTCGCCTTTCCGTGGCACTGTTGCTTGGCGGATTGATTGGCATAGAGCGTGAATACCGTTCCAAAGACGCCGGTTTCCGTACCCATTTCCTTGTTTCCATGGGCAGTGCCTTGTTCTGTATAGTGTCGCAGTTCGGCTTCGGCATAGACCTGAAAGACTCATCGCGTGTTGCGGCGCAAGTCGTTTCTGGTATAGGCTTTCTCGGAGCCGGCACCATTATCTTTCAGAAAAACATGGTGCGGGGCCTTACCACCGCCGCCGGGCTGTGGGTTACGGCGGCAATAGGACTGGCATGCGGTACGGGTATGTATTTTGCGGCAGGCATTACTACCGCCATGGTGCTGCTTGGTCTGGAGGTTCTGCATACCCTTATACCACGTATTAGTACTGATACCATACGCCTTACGTTCTCATCCCGGTCTAAGGAGAGGGCGTTGGAGGCTGTAAAGAAAATAAGGAAAGAGAGTTTGGAAATCCATTCCTATGAATTGAGAGACCGCCGGACTGCTAAAGGCGAAATTTTTGCGGTGTCTTTGGAAATGAAGGTCAAGCATGGAGGGCAGGAGGAATGGCTCATAGAGTGTATGGAAGAGTTTGACGATGTTACGATAATCAGTGCGGAGTAGCCCGTGTTGTTCTGAAAATACCAAATAAATGCAGGCATTGCATGGCGGGTACAGGTATTGCCCGATTTGTCATAATGTCGGAGAAACGCTCCTTTTCCTTTCATCCTGCTTTCAGATAACAGCCGTTTTCATCGTGTGTTTTAGATAAAAGCGGTGCTTCCCGTATCGCTTTTCGGGCGGAATGTGGCGTGATTGTCTGTTATTGGGCCTTAATCGTTTTGTTATTGGGCTGCGATTACATTGTTATCAGACCCTGATTACATCGTGATTACAGTCTGTTTGCACTGTCGTCGGTAACGAAAAACGGTGTAAAAACGTGCTTTTGGGGACGTTTTTACACCGTTTTTGTAATGTAATATTTTGTAACTCGCTGAATGATAGTGTTTTCTTCTCGTTGCTCGTGGCTGCGGTTTTTAATGCTGTCAGGAAGTCTCTTTGCGATTTTCGCATTCTGAGCATACCGCTAAAATTCAACTTGTAAGCAAAAGACGGATTATTCCGATATTCTGTCAAAGCAAGAATTGCGTCAGTTCGGTATAGGAAAACTATAATAGGATAGGGAATATATCTGTATTATGCGTTATATACCACAATGCCATAGTAGGCTACTGCCATTGCAACGAGCAGCGCTCCCTCCGTTCGTGTCAGCGTGTAGTAGGTCTTGCCGAACTTACATAATATCCACAATGTTGCCGATGCTATGAGCAATGCCGCAATGTCGAACAGGGTTATGCCGCCTATTCCGAGCGGGTGTACGGTTGCCGCACAGCCCAATACGAAGAATACGTTAAACACATTGCTGCCCACTACGTTGCCTAACGCCATGGCCGTGTCGCCTTTGCGTGCCGCCATGACAGAAGCTGCCAGTTCGGGTGCCGAGGTTCCCATGCTCACTATTGTCAGTGCTACGACAGACTGGCTGACGCCTAATTGCAGCGCTATGCCCGAAGCTCCGTTCACAAGCCAGTCGCCACCCAATATAAGTCCGGCGAGACCCGTTACAATGAGTATCGCACTTTTGGGCAGAGTCGATACGGTTGTGTCGTCGCCGCTGTCCGTATTGCCGTTCTTTGCTATCGACATCGTGTAGGAAATGAATATCGCGAACATGCAAAGCAACAGCAGACCATCGGTGCGGCTGATTATATTCGGCATGAGTGTACTGTCGGTGTGCGCCGCATTGACAACAGGCCCGTTGAAAAATGAGTCAAAAGCCGTTATGAATACCGCCACCGCTGCCAGCATGGCAAACGGCACATCGTTGCGCAGGTTGCCTCCGTTCACGGCCACCGGACGCACTATTGCCGTGACGCCCATTATGACAAGGGTATTGAAGATGTTGCTGCCAACTACGTTTCCCAGTGCAATGTCAACGTTTCCCTTCATGGCAGAGACAATGCTTACAACCAATTCAGGGGCGGAGCTGCCCATTGCCACGATGGTAAGGCCAACGACGAGCGACGGAATGCCGAAACGCTTGGCTATGGATGCCGCTCCGTCTGTCAGCCAGTCGGCACCTTTTACAATGGCTGTCAGTCCCACAAGAAACTGTGCTATGAATATTAACGTATCCATAAGTAAATGCGAACGCACCCGAATTACAATATAATTGCAATGTCCTTATACAGTAATCCGGATGCGTTTGTTCTATGAATGTTTATATATGTTAGAACTGTTTGAAGAAGTCGTTGCCCTTATCGTCTACAAGTATGAATGCCGGGAAGTTCTCTACACGTATTTTCCATATCGCCTCCATGCCGAGTTCCGGATATTCCACGCACTCGATAGACTTGATATTGCTTGAAGAGAGGAACGCGGCAGGGCCGCCGATGGAACCGAGGTAGAAGCCTTTGTGGTCTTTGCATGAGTCTGTAACCACCTGTGAGCGGTTACCCTTGGCTATCATTACCATTGAGCCGCCGTTGTCTTGGAACTCGTAAACGTATGGGTCCATACGCCCGGCAGTGGTCGGACCCATTGAGCCGCAAGGCATTCCGGCTGGCGTCTTGGCAGGGCCTGCATAGAGCACAGGATGGTCTTTGAAGTACTGTGGCATGCCTTCGCCCGCATCAAGGCGTGCCTTTATCTTGGCATGTGCTATGTCACGCGCCACGATTATTGTGCCGTTGAGTGACACACGGGTTGAAACGGGATATTTGCTCAGCTCCTTGCAGACCTCGGTTATAGGCTGATCGAGGTTGATAGATACGGCATCGCCTTCGCCGGCCTTACGTAGTGCCTCCGGTATCAGTTCGTATGGTTTGTCGTCCATCTTCTCTATCCATATACCATCCTTGTTGATCTTGGCCTTGATGTTGCGGTCGGCAGAGCAGCTTACGCCCAAACCTATAGGGCAACTTGCGCCGTGGCGGGGCAGACGTACCACACGAATGTCGTGGGCGTAGGCCTTGCCGCCGAACTGTGCGCCGTAACCTATCTTGCGTGTTTCCTCCAATAGTTGCTTTTCCAGTTCTATATCGCGGAATGCTCGTCCTGTCTCGTCGCCTGTTGTGGGCAGGCTGTCGTAGTATTTTGTTGAGGCTAATTTCACAGTCAGCAGGTTCTTCTCGGCCGATGTGCCGCCTACAACGATGGCGATGTGGTATGGCGGGCAGGCTGCAGTGCCCAAAGTCTTCATCTTTTCAACGAGGAACGGAACGAGAGTGCCGGGGTTCTGTATTCGTGCTTTGGTCTCCTGATAGAGGTATGTCTTGTTGGCAGAGCCGCCACCCTTTACCACGCAGAGGAATTTGTATTCCATTCCGTGTGTGGCCTCAATGTCTATCTGCGCCGGAAGGTTGCAACGGGTGTTCACCTCATCGTACATATTCAGCGGAGCGTTCTGCGAATAGCGCAGGTTGTCGCTGGTATAAGTGTTGTAAACGCCCTTGGCCAAAGGCTCCTCGTCTTCAAAGCCTGTCCATACCTGCTGTCCTTTCTCGCCGTGTATTATGGCGGTGCCGGTGTCTTGGCAGAACGGTAGCTGACCCTTGCAGGCCACCTCGGCGTTGCGCAGCATTGTCAGTGCAACGTATTTGTCGTTGTCTGATGCCTCGGGGTCGTTGAGTATGGCTGCCACCTTCTCGTTATGTTCGCGGCGGAGCATGAAGTTTACGTCGTGGAACGCTTGTGTCGTGAGCAGTTCGAGAGCCTCTTTGGATACTTTGAGGATTGGTGTTCCCTCGAAATCGCTGACTGATACCCCTTCTTTGGAGATGAGGCGGTACTCTGTCTTGTCCTCGCCAAGCTGGAACATTGGCGCGTACTTAAATTCAGGATTTGCCATTTTGTTGTATGATTTTTATTGTTGTATGATTATTGTGTTTCTTGTTTGCCGTATGATGGACATCGTTATTTATACGCAGGGAATATGTCGTCGAGTGTAAGAGGGGTGACATTGCCCAGACGGCGGAGGGATTCCATGTCGAGTTCGCTTTCCTCTCCGAGTATGAGATAGCGCAACGGCTTGCCCTTTATGTTCTCTTTCTCGAATGTTACGAGGTCTTGCAGGGTGAGTGTGGGGAGCTTCTCATAATACAGTCGGTTGATGTCGTAGTCTATTCCCATCTGCTTGGCACGGAGATATTTGTTTATTACCCCCGCTTTAGTGGTGCGCGACGCGGCTATTGTTTTCAGAAGGCTGGTCTGTGCTGTGTTGAACAGCGTCTGTGACTGCGGCATTGTGTCCGTTATCTCTTTGAATACGTTGACGCAGTCGGTCAGTTTGTCGTTTTGGGATATGATGTGTTGCTGATAATATTCGGTGTCTTCCGCGCGTCCGGGCGTTACGTATGCGGCGGAAGCGTTGTAGGCCAGTCCGCGGGCCTCGCGCAGTTCCTGAAACACAATGGCGTTCATCGACCCTCCGAAGTATTCGTTAAAGAGTGCTATTATCGGTTTCCTGTCTACAGACATTGGCGTTCCCTCGCTGTGGAGCATGCGCATGTTGATGTTCTTGGCGTTATATGGAGCAGTGAATACCTCTGTGTTTGTCGTTGTCCACCGCTTGTATTGTTTGTTCACCGGAACGTCGGCAGGATGTTTCGGGGTCTTGTGTCCGGCACTTATAATTGCCGATACCTCTTTGAGGGAGGCCGGTCCCCAATATAATACCTGATGTTTCATACCGTTGAGCGACTTCAGCAGGTAGGTATAGACATCGGGTTTTATGTCGCGCAGCATGGCAGGCGACAGCGAACGGGTCAGGGGATTGTCCTTACCGTACTGCCCGTAGGTTATAAGTGCGTTGTAACAGGCGTTCTGGTTGGTACGGCTTTCCTGACGGCTTTTCAACACTTGTTCCACGTATTGGTTGTATATGGCAGTGTCAGGCTTCAGGTTTTGCAGCAGATTGTCAAGCATCTTTACCGCTGTTGCCATGTTTTCTTGCAGTCCGCTGAGGCTGATGGCAATCTCTTTGTCGCCTACTGATATGGAATAAGAGCAGGCAATGTCATAGAATTTACGCTTTATCTCAGCGGCTGTCTCGTTGTTTGTTCCGAGAAGCTCATAATATTCCGACGCAATGTCCCAGCGTTCGTCTGCGTCCGCGCCGAATTCATAGCGGTATGTGAGGCTGAAACGCTCGTCGGAGGTATTCTGTTTGTATATTATTGGCAGCCCGCTCTTGGTGTTGCCAAAGCTCAGTTCCTTGTTGAAGTCTACAAATACGGGGTGTATAGGCTCCACTTTCATGTCGTTGAAGTCATCGAGGAACTTGCTGCGGAAATCACGGTTGCTTGGTATTGCCGTTATCTCCGGCTTCTCAATCTTTACTATTGTTGTGTCCTCACCCTTGCGTTTGTACACGCATACATATCCGTCGGCGAGATGTTCGGTGGCCCATTTCATGATGTCTGCTTTGGTAAGCCTGTCCAATCTGTCTGTCTGCCTTACCAATTGTTCCCATGGTGTGCCGTCGATATAGCTGTCTACCATGTCCGAAACACGCGCGCGGTTGTTGTCAAGGCTGTTGAGATGCTCTAACTTTGTGTTGAGGACAATGCTGTGTATGAGTTTCTCGTCCCATTCGCCACGCTTTATTTTCTCCAGCTCGTCAAGCATAAGGCCGCGCACTTCCTCTAATGTCTGACCCTCGTTGGGTGTGCCTTGCATCATGAATATGCTGTAATCCTTCAGTCCCCATATCCCGGAGCCGGCGCCAAGCACCTTCATCTGTTGGTTAAGGTCAAGGTCTATAAGGCCGACATCGCCGTTGGACAGGAGCATATCGACCATTGTTATGGTGTCGTTCTGCAAGGATGACGCTCCTTTCAGCCTCCATCCCAATATCACATGCTCCGTTTCCTGTCCGAGAACGGTAGTGTCCTGTGGCGTGTCCAGTTCCGGTAATGGTGCGAAAGTACGTGGCGCAATGTCTGTTCCGGGCTTCCATGAGCCGAAATATCTGTCTATCATGGCTATAGTCTCGTCGGGATTGAGGTCGCCGGCCATGCAGATTGCGATGTTATTGGGCACGTAATACTTGTTGAAGTAGTTGCGTATGTTCACTTGTGACGGGTTTTTCAGATGCTCCTGTGTGCCTATTGTCGTCTGTGTGCCATACGGATGTGTCGGAAACAGCTTTCTCAATAGTGCCTCGGTAGATTTTCTTCCGTCTTTGGTCATGGAGATATTCTTCTCCTCATATACAGCCTCCAGTTCCGTATGGAAGCCTCTCATGACAAGGTTCTGAAAACGATCGCTTTGTACGAGACACCATCTTTCAAGTTCGTTGGACGGTATATTCTCCACATAGCAGGTGACATCATACGATGTATATGCGTTGGTTCCGAGGCTTCCTATTGCCGACATCATCTTATCGTATTCGTTCGGTATATTGAAAGTTGCCGCAATCTGTGACAAAGAGTCTATCTCGCGGTACTTGGCTTTACGCTCTTCGGGAACCGTCAGAGTGCGATATTCCTCATACAAGTCGCTAATCTTGTTCAGATACTGTTCCTCCTGCGCATAATCTGTGGTACCGAACTTCTGTGACCCCTTGAACATCAGGTGCTCAAGATAATGCGCCAGACCGGTGGTTTCGGCGGGATCATTCCTTGAACCGGTGTTTACCGCTATGTGGGCGGTAATTCTTGGTTCCTCGCTGTTAACGGAAAGATACACTTTAAGGCCGTTGTCGAGGGTGTAGATGCGTGTCCGCATCGGGTCGTTCTCAACGCTTTCATAGTCGTATGTCTTTGCTTCTGCAGTGGCAGAGAGGCAAAGCATACATATTATCATATATATATAACGTGTCATCTTGTATGTGATTTGGATTTTATTCGTATGCCGTAATAGTGTCGTTACTTCAGTTTCTCAACAAAATCGTTCATCATTTCCTCGCTTACATCGCCCATTTCGTATTCGCGTTCGGCGTCTTTGCGTATGGCTTTAAGCCATTTCTCGTGTGCATGCTCGCACTCTACTTCGTTCTGCGGGAAGCCTTTCCATTGCTCATAGCTATCGTATATGTCGTGGAAACGGTTCTCAAGCGTCTCGATATTCTTGATATTGCCGGTTGTTATGTCTTCTTTCAGCTGCTTCAGGGCGTCTGTCGGCACGAGTAATCCAAGCAGATCAGTCCATTCGCTGCTGCTGTTGGCATTGCCGTACATACGTAGGGCGAGACGGTAATAGTCTATTCCTTTCTGTAATGCCGATGCCTTGATGCGGAAACCGTTGCCTTTGTATTCCTCAACGTCATAGCCTTGCTCCTCTTGCATCTCCTGTAGGAGGGCCAATCCAGCCTTGATGCGTTCTATAACGTATGGTGACAGCCAGTCAAATGTAATGAGCGACAGTCGTCTGTTGGCCGGACGCTTGTCTCGTTTGGGCCATTTCGTTATGTCACGGTATGTGCCTACCGTGCAGAGGTTACGTCCCGGAATGAGGTATGTAGCCCTGCCTTTACCTATAACGTATGAGAATGGCAGCAGGGATGTGTCCGGGTGGGACTGTATTTTGCCCATGACCATGGAGAAAGCGCCGATTGTTGCGGGCCATAGGATATGCGCCCCGCTGGCTGTTTTGGAGCCTCGTTCCATTGTTCCATAGTGTATCGGCCCCATTTTGTAGGCATGATTGGAGAAGTTTGTGGCCGAACCGGCATTGTAAAAAGAATATTCTCCGCCTATAAGCAGTGATGCTTTGTGGTGGCTCACGCTGAAAGGCCCGCATAATGCGGCGCAGGCCTCACCGTTATCCATGTGCGAATTAGCGAAAAATATGGAGTTTTCTGATGTGAAGCCACGGCCTATATGACATGCTTCGCCCACGAACGTGTCGTATAGCTTTGCCCCGTCTACGATAGAGGAACCCGATTGCGCTATGACATTTTCCATTATCACATCATCGCCGATATAAATGGCGGCATCAGGGGTAGGAGACAGGGTGCAGTCTATAAGCCTTGACGCTCCGCACAACTCGCAGTCGTCGCCTATATACACGTTGGTCAGTTCTCGGCAGTCACTTATTGATACGTTGTTGCCGATGGTAGTGCACTGCGGGCGGTGTGCGTTGATATAGTCGGAAATCATTCCGCGCAGGCTCTCGAAGAGCGGTTTGTCGTCTTGTGCCTGTATCATTAGGGCAGCCAGCTGCGAAGACAGGCGGCTGAACAGTATCACATTGCCGTCGCCCGCCTCGTTCTTTACGCTCGTAAGATTGTATTCTCCGAATGTGGCACCGTCGGTTGTACGCATTATCCCCACATTCTCTATGCGTGTGTTTTGCCCTATGCGTATCTCACCTTCAAAACGTACATTATATATATTGTCTGTGGTGAAGCCGTCGGCCACCCATATTTGCTGCCATGAGGCGCTGCGGCAACCGTGGTCTTGCAACTCCGTTATCTCGTTTATTGTAAGGTTTCTGTATGTCATCTGTGTATTGTGTTTAAGGTTTTGTTATTATGTTGCGTATTAAAAGTTATCTATTCCTGTTCCTCTGGCATGTTCCAAAGGAAGTCATTGTATGGATATTTCTGTACGTGCAGTTCGCGTACCTTCTTGTAAATGACCTCGCGGAACTCGTCAATGTTAGTCTTTTGGCGTGCGGAGATGAACAGGCAGTCACCCTGTAGCTTTGCCATCCATGTACGTTTCAGCTCCTCCAGCGATACTTCATCTTTCCTTATGGGTGTGAGGTCATCCTCTTCTTTCTCGTTCCATGTATAGGCATCGATCTTATTGAATACTATCATAGACGGTTTATCGGCGCATCCAAGGTCGGCAAGTGTCTTTTCCACCACCTTTATCTGTTCCTCAAAGTCAGGATGTGAGATGTCAACCACGTGCAACAGCAGGTCGGCCTCGCGCGTTTCGTCAAGGGTTGACTTGAAAGAATCGACGAGATCGGTAGGCAGTTTCCTTATGAAACCTACGGTATCGGCAAGGAGAAACGGCAGATTTTCAATCACAACCTTTCGCACTGTGGTGTCGAGTGTGGCGAAAAGCTTATTCTCTGCGAATACTTCGCTTTTGGCCAAGAGGTTCATTATTGTTGATTTCCCGACGTTGGTGTACCCTACAAGGGCAACGCGTATAAGGCGTCTGCGGTTTTTTCGCTGTGTAATCTTCTGCTTGTCAATCTCGGCCAGACGCTCTTTCAGCAGCGACATGCGGCTGAGAATAATGCGTCGGTCCATCTCAAGCTGTGTCTCGCCGGGACCACGCAGGCCAACCGAGCCTTTGCCGCCGCCGCTTCCGGAGCCGCCTCCCTGTCTCTCAAGGTGCGTCCACAGACGTTGCAGTCGTGGCAACATATAGCGATATTGCGCCAATTCCACTTGTGTCTTGGCGTTGGCGGTCTGCGCTCTCATGGCAAATATGTCGAGTATCAGGCTTGTGCGGTCAAGAATCTTCACTTTAAGCTCCGCTTCTATGTTGCGTATCTGCTTTGCCGACAGTTCATCATCGAAGATAACCATGCCTACAGGCTGCCATGGTGTGCCGTCAGGATGTATCTCTTCGTTGTCGGCCCGTTCCTCACAGTCTTTTATATATGCCGCAATTTCTTCCAGCTTGCCTTTGCCTACATACGTGATACTGCTTGGACCGTTCACTTTCTGGGTGAAACGCTTCACCGTAACGGCTCCCGCCGTGTCGGCCAGGAACTCCAGTTCGTCCAGATATTCCTTGGTCTTTGCCTCGTTCTGCTGTGGGGTTATTATGCCAACTAGCACAGCCGTCTCTATTTTTGCTTCTGATATTACAAACTCTTTCATTGTCTTACTCTTGGTCTTTTTAACTTATTGCCGCCCAGTCGATGCTGTTTTTCCGCAACTCCTTGAGGCGGTTCCATAGCATTGCGTGCTCCGGAGCATTGCATTCCGGGTCGGAATCGATTATCTTTTGGGCCTCATCGCGCGCCATCTGAACCAGTTGGCCGTCTCTCGCAATGTCTGCAATCTTCAAGTCGAAAGCCATTCCGCTCTGTTGTGTGCCCTCCAGGTCTCCGGGACCTCTCAGTTTCAAATCGGCCTCGGCTATACGGAAGCCGTCGTTGGTCTCGCACATGATGTCAAGGCGTTTCCTTGTCTCCGCGCTTATCTCGTAACCACTCACCAATATGCAATATGACTGGTCGGCTCCACGCCCTACACGGCCACGCAACTGGTGCAGTTGCGACAGTCCGAAGCGTTGCGCCTCCATTATAACCATTACGCTTGCGTTCGGAACATTTACTCCTACCTCTATAACCGTGGTCGCAACGAGCATCTGTGTCTCTCCCTTTGCAAAGCGTTGCATCTCCATCTCCTTCTCAGCGGGCTTCATCTTGCCGTGTATCTTGCTGAGCTTGTAGTTGGGAAAAACCTCCTGCATGTGACAGAAACCGTCTTCGAGGTTTTGCAAATCCATCTTCTCGCTCTCCGTTATCAGCGGATATACGATGTAAACCTGCCGGCCTTTGGCCACTTCGTTTCTTATTCCTTTATATAGCGTGGCCTTTTGGTTATCGTATCTGTGTATGGTCTGTATTGGTTTGCGACCCGGTGGTAGCTCGTCTATTATGCTGACGTCCAAGTCTCCGTATATGGTCATGGCCAATGTGCGGGGTATTGGTGTTGCCGTCATTACGAGAATATGCGGCGGATTGTCGTTCTTGGCCCACAATTTGGCTCTTTGCGCCACTCCAAACCGGTGCTGTTCGTCTACTACTGCCAGTCCGAGATTGGCAAATTGCACCGTGTCTTCTATCACGGCATGTGTGCCTACGAGTATGTTCACGTTGCCGTCGGCCAGCCCTTCCATTACTTCTTTGCGTTTCTTGCCTTTCACTATGCCCGTGAGCAACTCCACTCTCACATCCATCCCGGCCAAGAATTCTTTGATAGTGGCAAGATGTTGTTCTGCCAGTATTTCCGTCGGAGCCATCATTACAGCCTGAAAACCGTTGTCAACGGCTATCAGCATTGCCATGAGTGCAACGAGAGTCTTGCCGGAACCCACATCGCCCTGCACCAGACGGTTCATCTGTCGGCCGGTATTCATGTCACGCTGTATCTCGTGCATGACCCTTTTTTGGGCACCTGTCAGTTCAAATTTCAGGTTGTTGGAATAGAATGTCCTGAACACGTTGCCCACTCTCGGCAGGACGTAACCCTTATATTTGCGGCGGTTGTTGGCCGCATAGCGCAGAATGTTAAGCTGTACGTAGAACAATTCTTCAAATTTCAGCCTCTCCCTCGCACGCTGCATGTCTTTCGGGCTTTTGGGGTAGTGTACCATTCGCATTGCCTCGTCACGGCTGATGAGGTGCAATGGCTGTGTGATATAGTCGGGCAGTGTCTCCGGCAACGCTGGCATCTTGGATATGAGCGACTTGGTTATGCGTTCCATGGAGCGCGATGTAATGCCCGCTTTCTTCATGCGCTCGGTGGTAACGTAGTATGGCTGCATTCCCATATCGTTCAGAGTCAGCGTTGAGGCATCGTCTATGTCGGGGTGGGCTATTTGTATTCTACGGTTGAACACGGTCGGTTTGCCGAACACTATGTACTCCTGTCCAACATTATAGTTCTTGACAATGTACTGAGTACCGCTGAACCAGACCAAATCCATCACTCCCGTACCATCGCCAAAGTGACCCACAAGCCGTTTTTTCCGTGGACCCATGTCAAACGTTTCGTATGACAATATCCTGCCTTTTATCTGCACAAAAGGCATATCGGCCGACAGATCGCTGATTTTATACACCTTTGTCCTGTCAACATACTTGTACGGATAATATTCCAGCAGGTCGCCGATGCAACATATTCCCAGCTCCCTGCCAAGTATCTGTTGCCTCTGCGGGCCTACACCGGCTATGTATTTTATGTCTTGTGCAAGTATGTCAGACATTATATATCGTTGTCAGCGCAGCAGAGCCTCCGCCACAATCATGTCTAATGGTGTTGTGATTTTTATGTTCTCGCGGTTTCCCTCGACCATTGTTACCTTACCTCCGATGGCTTCCACTACCGATGCGTCGTCTGTGAACGCCTCGCTGTATGGTTGCCGGTTAGCTTTTTTCAGCAGCTGTATGTCAAAAGTCTGCGGCGTCTGCACCATGCGGTAGTCGCTGCGTACCACATTATGTGCCGCACGGTCATTGCCTACGTAGCGCAGAGTCTCCACTACCTGACCTACGGGAATGGCCGCTCCCTCCCTGCGGGCAGCCTCATAGCAGTGTGCTATTACCTCGGTGCTTACGAATGGGCGTACCCCATCGTGCACGCCTACCACACCTTGCTCTTCGTCAGGAATCTTGTTGAGACCGTTTTGTACCGAATGGAAACGTGTCTCTCCGCCGTTTGCCAGCGTATAGTCCATGTCGAAAGAGTACTCTTGGCATAGCTTCCGCCAATATTCCTGTTGCGACAGTGGCAGTACGAGTATGACTTTTATCTCCGCAGCATACTCCTTGAAACGCTCCATTGTACGCATCAGTATCGGCTTGCCGTTCACAGGCAGAAACTGTTTGGGTATCTCGCCGCCCATACGCAGTCCCTTTCCTCCTGCCACTATTATAACGTAGTCCATCGTTCTGGCGTATTGCTATCCGCGTTTCATCAGGCGGTTGAACATCATTCCTTCTTTCATACCCTCAGTTGTGGCCTTGTCGGTCAGCATCTCCAATATCGCATAGGAGTAGGGTAGAGTGGCGGCGGGACCGCAACCGGTTATAATCTTGTCGTCAATGGTGTATAGTTCGGCCGTGTACTCGGCTCCATCCATATATTTCTCAAAACCGGGATAGCACGTTGCCTTCTTGCCTTGGAGCAGACCGAGGTCGCCAAGCACCATGGGGGCGGCGCAGATGGCGCCTATCCACTTGCCGGCAGCGGCATGTCTCAGCAGGGTTTCTCTTACACCATTGTGTTCCAGCAGGTTGGTGGCACCCGGCAGACCGCCCGGCAAGAGCAGAAAATCGGCATCGCTGAGGTCGGCTTCCTCTATGGTCGTGTCACATTTTATGGTTATTCCGTGTGTAGTCTCTATGTATTCGCTACCTGTGACGCTTACCATCAGTGCGTCTACACCGCCTCGACGGAGCACGTCTATCACCGTAAGAGCCTCTATCTCTTCGGTACCGTTAGCCATAAATTCATATACTTTTGCCATAATTCTTTGGGTTTTGTTTGTCGGTTTGGTGGAAATAATGTAAATTTGCATTGCAAAAGTACAAAAATTTGTCAGATTGGCAAATTTTTCATCCACAAAAACGTTCAGACAGCATGAAAAAAGAGATATTACGCTTTGCGTTCTTCGGTAACGAGTATCAGGCAAAGAAATCGCAGGCCGTTTATAAAATAGTGGCAATCTTGCAGCAGCAGGGAGCCGAGATTTTTGTGGACAGGCCGTTCTACGAGTTTATAACTGACGGGCAGCATATTGATGTCAAGGTAACCGGAGTCTTTGAGGGCGATGATTTTGATGCTGATTTTGCGGTCTCAATGGGTGGAGACGGAACGTTGCTGAAGACGGCGGCACGTGTCGGAGCCAAGCGCATACCCATAATAGGGGTTAATATAGGACGTCTGGGATTTTTGGCGGCTGTCAATCCGTCTGAGATCGAAGAGGCATTCCGGGCACTTTATGCGGGGGAATATTCTGTTCACGATCATTCGCTGATAAAGATTGAGACCACAGACGGAGAGGGTATAAAAGGCTCGGAGTACGCACTCAACGATATTGCGCTGTTGAAGCGCGACCATGCCTCCATGATTTCAATACGAACCAGTATCAACGGAGAGTATCTTATGACCTATCAGGCCGACGGCGTTATCGTAACAACACCCACAGGTTCAACGGCCTATAGCCTGTCGAACGGCGGTCCTATCATAGCGCCGGACACACAGACACTGTGTCTGACGGCGGTGGCACCCCATAGCCTTACCGTTCGCCCTATCGTAGTGCCGGACAACAGTGTCATAACCATGAAGGTAGAGAGCCGCAGCCACACCTTTCTTGCTGCGGTGGACGGACGCAGCGTGAGTCTGCACGACGGTACCGAGGTGCGTATCTGTAAGGCTCCATATCCAGCTCGTGTGGTGCGACTGTCAGAACGTGGGTATTTCGCAACATTACGTGAAAAGATGATGTGGGGATTGGACCAACGATGATATTTGCATGGCGGTTTAATTATGCCAAAACACCATTGGACAATTAATCTACGGCTTCTGCTAAAAAGTGATTTTCCTTGCCATATCAATAGTGAACACTGCACAAAAAGATATTGGTACAGGCTCAAAAGATATAGAATCTGATGTGTTTATATATTGTTGGTTCCTAAATAATTATAGCGTTTAGAGCTTGAATGCTCTCAGAGTATTGTACAAACATAAATACTACGTGCGGTAATCGCATAGTTTTTATATTGTAAAAGTTATACTTCTTGGTTGTTAATGTGTTCTTGAAGGTTAAGTTAACCGGAAGAGAAATGGTACTTATTTATTGTATGTCGCGTTTGTTGGCAGGTTATTGTATGCTGCAAATGCTTTATTACCTATTTCTACATCATTTCCCATTATAATCAGGTTTGTCAACTGTTTGCATCCTGCAAAAGCAAAATCTCCAATACGTCTTACTGTAGCCGGAATGATTACTGTTTGCAATTCCGTGCAATTAAAGAACGCCTCATCCTCAATAGCCGTTATTCCTGATGGTAGGATAAGTGTTGTTGGGGAGTTAATGAATGCATACGAGCCAATGCTTGTTACCCCCGGAAAGTTTCTTGTTGAGGAACATGCAAGCACCATCTTGCCTGTTGATTTCTCGATTACAGCGTTTGCCCCTTCAGATTTGTAGTACGGGCTTTCCTTATCTACTGTTATGGCAATACATTCCTTGTTTCCACGAAACGCTTCCGGCTCTATTTTCATGACTGAAGCGGGAATGTTTATAGAGGTAATACCGCTTTTACAGAATGAGTACTCACCAATATACTTTATTCCGTCAACAATTACAGTCCCTTTACATCCGGTCGCTAACTCATCGTTTGAGGTCTGAATAACAGCATTGCAGCCGTTACGCGAATCGTAAGTTTTATTCATTGGGTCTACAACGATACTCTGCAGTGATGTGCATCCCATAAAGATGTCATTCGGAACCTTTCCCACGTTTTGTGGCAAGGTAATGCTGTCCAGTGACACACAATCCCCGAAATTGGCGTGTCCGCTAAAATATTCAAGAGAAGAAGGCAGGCTTACGTGTCTGAGAGCAGAGCAACCGCGGAACGCACAATCGTTAATTCCTGTTATTCCTTCCGGGATTGTGATACTATGCAGATTAAAACAGTCCAGGAAAGCACTTTCTCCTATCTCTTCTATGCTTGATGGTATTTGGGTAGTGCTACATCCATAAAGCAGCATTTCATTGTCTTTGTCTATAATAGCGTTACAATTATCTCTTGAGTCGTATGTCTTGTTTCTCTCATCGACAGAGATTGACGTCAGATTGTAACACTCATGGAATGAGTTATACCGTATTTTTTCTACTGAAGAAGATATAAAGACTTTCTTCAGGTTATAACAATGGCTGAAAGCCTCATGCGAGATGTTCCTTACGCCCTCCGGAATTATAACCTCTTCGAGCATACATCCGTGGAACGATTTGCTGTTAATATTCTCAACGGAGGAGGGTATCTTGGTTGATTTGCATCCATAAAGAAGAGTATTGTCCGCCTTTCGTATTATGGCATTACTGTGTTCTCTGCTATCAAAGAATTTGTTGCCTTTATCAACATTTACGGATGTTAGATTTATGCATAGCGATAATACATCTTTTCGGCCGGTATGTCTATAGCCTCAAGATTGGCACATCCGGCGAAAGCGCAGTCTTTTATTTCCTGTACCCCTTCTCCTATGATTACACGCTTGAAATTGCACATTTTTGTAAAAGCCTCTTCCTCTATAGTCCGGACAATGTATTTCTTACCGCCATATTTTACATGTCCCGGTATCGCAAGGATGGAGTCGTTGAGGCTGTTTGCGATAAGTCCTTCTTTTTGTGATGTTACGTTTACCGTGTTATCGTCAGATAGTTTATAGGTGATACCCGAAACAACAAATGTAGAATCTGCCAGCGCCTCTGTGCAAAGACACACAATGGAGAGAAGGTAAAGAATCAGCTTTTTCATTTTTTGTTTTGTTAAATAATCATTTTGGTTAGGTTCAAACTACCGGCATTCGAACTTGTTCTTCCATTATTATATATGAAGAATTGAATTTATATGTCTTGCGCAAAGTTATAAAAAAATGCTAATGTATTCCAAAATGGAGGGGTTAAAAAATGTAAATCTACGTAAATTCGATATAAAACTGCGACACAAATAGTGCGATTGTATTTGTATATCTCTTGCATCACGCACCCTGAAAGGGTGCAATACACAACCCGGGGGGGCAACCCTATAAATTAATGTATATGTATCAACAACAAGAGATATAGAACCTGCGCACCCTGAAAGGGTGCAATATACAAGCCCGGGGTTTCAACCCCGGGAACAAGGAACATATATAAGGGATAAAACGTATTTCGCCCTGAAGGGGCGGGACAACAATCGCATTACATAACGCACCGCAACAGGAGCATAATAGCAATAGAATCGTAAAACGCACGAATGTTATAGCGGCTTCTGTCCCGCCCCTTCAGGGCGAAATACAATTTGAGGGATTGGACTATTCTATCCCCGGGGTTGACACCCCGGGCTTGTGTATTACACCCTTTCAGGGTGCGCCGCCGCAATCTCTTACTTTATTCCAATTCAATACAGACAAGGATATTACACTCCCACAGGGCGCCTCTGCACAATATATTACTCTATTCCAAATACCGACAAGAACATTGCATTCCCACAAGGGTGTTTTATCGCAACATCTTACGCTTTTTTTTATTCTTTATCGACTAAAATATTGCATTCTTGCAAAGTGATACCAATAATGAAATACAGATATTATATCTACACTTATTATTGTTTCCTTATACCGAACTGACGTTAAATCTGTATATTCCCCGCATCTTCAATTTTTAATTAATATGCTGTTGTGTATCTTTGCATTAAAATAAGATGAATGAAAATGTGGCAAAGAGATATTATTGCAGGTTTAAATGAAATGACGTAGGGTGAGAATGTATGTTGTTGGTTACTAAATTGTTGTGCTGTTCCTGACTTGGTTGCGTTCCGGCGATTATGCAAACAGAAACGCTACGTGCGGTAATCGCATAGCTTTTACATTGCAAACGCAATGCGATTACACTGTAAAGGCATTGCAATTACATTATAAACGCAATGCGATTACAACACAAAGATAAATGACAATGTTCGGTCAAGTCATCCGTATGCTTGTAGCTATATAATAGTTGAATTATTTTTCTTTATTTGAAAAACATTCAGTGTCCTTTTTGTTATACCTCCACTAAACACGCATTGAATTGCCTTTTATCGTTATTTGTTCATTGATTGCATAATATCTTTGCGTGCTCTGTTTTTGTTATAGACATCAGGTATACGCTTTTGGGGCAATATTTGACGCATGATTCCTGTTGCAGGACAGCAGGAATCTTACATAAAATGTTTAACTATAAAGTTTAGTAACTTCCATCTTTTGGTTACTACGCACAATGTCTTTCGTTTTTCGATGGCTCTGATAATTTGGCTTGTGGCTTTTTCAATAGGCATAACCCAAAACAACCCTTCACCTTTTGCCATTCTTGTATCTACCAATCCCGGTCTTATCTCTGTAATGTGTAAGTTGGATAGTTTTGCCTTTGCCTGCAACGACTTGGTGTAATTGATTTGGAAAGCCTTGCTTGCGCTATATGATGGCGCAATGGGAGTTGGCTGTAAGCCGCCAATGGAGGTGATAGAAACAATATGTCCTTTCCCCTGTCCGTCAAAATAGTTATAAAGAGTGTCAATAACGTTTGTCCATCCAATAACATTTGTGGAAAGGGTTTCAAGTTCCTTGGAAACGTCTAAATCGGGATTCAGGTCTCCCACGCCGGCGCATATTATGGCAATGTCAAGCTGTTGTAATGATTCTATAGTCTGAGAAAAAGCCTTGTTGAATTGTGTGCAATCGGAAATGTCAGCAGCCAGTGGGATTGTTCTTGACGGATTGTTGGAATATAGTTCGTCAAGAATATCTTTGCGGCGTCCCATTATTGCGACAGTATCTCCGCAAGATATATAATGTGTGTAAAGAGCTTTTCCTATACCCGATGTCGCACCGATAATAAGTATATTCTTGGAATGGTCTTGTGGCATTTTTGTTTTAGTTTTTGTATTTTGGTTACCGTTGTTGATGATGATGCAAAGATATTGATTTTATTGTAAATGCCATAGCTTTTGAACGTATTTTTGTAGTAATTAGAATTCTTTGTATTGCCTGATGCTTATTCACACACCTTTGGCAGTTACTTACAATCCTTATTTTTCCAATTTTTGTTGAGCCTAAAGAAGTATATTGAATAAATAACCTGAGATTACTGCTGTAATGAATATAACAGCTACAATCATTGCAACTAATTTCTTGTTGAATATGCTTGCTAACATTGACATTTCCGGGATAGCCATTCCCGCACCTCCTATGACGAGTGCAATAACAGCTCCTATGCTCATACCTTTTCCCATTAAAGCGACACCGATTGGTATTGCAGTTTCTGCCCTGATATAGAGAGGAACTCCGATTATAGCTGCAACCGGAACAGCAAATGGATTATCAGGTCCAGCAATTTTCAGTACCCAATCATTCGGCATATACTCGTAAATAACGGCTCCTAACGCTACTCCTATGAGTAGATACCATATAATAGGGCGCAATGTATCCCATCCGGCACGAAGTGCTATGGCAATCTTCTGACTCCACGGTAGCCTTTTTGTCTCGATCGAATTATCATTTCCACCAGAGCAGCAGGCTTGAGGTTTTAGTCTTACGTTCTTTACATATTTCTGAGCATCAACCTTTTGTAATATCCAACCGAAGAAAACCGAGCATATAAAGGCGATGGCAACGTAGACAAGCATAGCTTTGATACCAACAAGAGCGCCAAGCATTGCAATGATAATAGGATTAAGCAATGGGGAAGCAATGAGGAATGACATTGTTGCTCCAAACGGTACTCCGGCATTAAGAAAACCTACTGTCATCGGAATAGTGGAACAGGCACAAAATGGAGTTAACGCACCAAAACCTGCGGCAATTACATTGCCGAAAAATCCTGCTTTTTCGATTTTCTTACTGATTTTTTCTTGTGGGATATACATCAAGATGATTTCTACCAGCGCAGTAATCACAATGAACAATACAACCAATTCTACCGTGATATAACAAAAATACCAGAGTGTATCAAGTAAGGTATTCATAATATCCAGTTAAATAAATATCCTGAAACAATGATTATTATGGTAACTGTGCCAAAGAATATTCCAATCAGTTTCCATGTCATAACCTTTTTTAGCAAGGTTGCTTCTGGTAAAGAGAGCCCTACAACAGCCATCATAAAGGCAAGTGCGGTTCCTATTGATATTCCTTTTGTAACAAAGACCTGAATGACGGGAACAATACCGGCAGCGTTGGCATACATCGGAACAGCGAGTATCACGGCGAGCGGAACGGCATACCAGTTATCTTTCCCCATCCACTGGGAGAAGAACTCATCAGGAACAAAGCCATGTATTCCTGCTCCGATCGCTATGCCAATGATAATGTAAACGAACACACCGCTGACAATTCCCCATGCATCATGTATAATGGTGGGTAGGCGTTTCAGGAACGGAAGTT